>JAHIVH010000003.1 GCA_018816735.1 Pseudomonadota bacterium
CGGGATGTTCTCCCTGAAAAAACTATCTGAAACCATATAGGCTGTTTCATTCAGAATATTTGGCCTTTATTGCGATCTTCTATTCTGCCGCTGCACTTTAATCCGGAAAGTATTCACCCCAATTCAAAATTCCATCAATTACCATTCAATTTTATCTGTTGCCAGTGTCATCTGGAAATTATTTCCAGGAGCTTTGCCTGAAAGTACGGCAAGTAATGCAATATTTACAAACTATCTATTCCATAATATATAGTTTGTCTGTCACTTATTTCTTATTTTTGTCAGACTGCGGGCATTAAACACAATCATTTTTTTAAATTTAACCTTGAATTCAAGGAGGATCATCCATGAAAACCAGAACGCTTGGAAAAACAGGGCTTGTTGTGTCTGAGGTGGGATTTGGGGGCATTCCGATCATTCCCTTAAGCGAAGAAGATGCGATTTCCACTGTCCGGTATTGCTATGCGCAGAAGATCACTTTTTTTGATACGGCGAATATGTATGGAGACAGTGAGAAAAAGATCGGTGCGGCCTTGAGAGATGTCAGGAACAAGGTTGTGTATGCCACCAAAACGCTTGCGCGTGATGCGATGACGGCAGCAAGCCATATCGATACAAGCCTTTTGAATCTGAAAACCGATGTGATCGATTTGTACCAGCTTCATAATGTCAGCAAACAGGAGGACATCGACAACATTTTTGCTGCAGGCGGCGCCCTTGAAGCGATTCAGCAGGCGAAATCCCAAGGAAAAATATCCCATATCGGGTTTTCGTCCCATGATTTGAAAACAGCGATTCAGATGTGCCGTACAGACCTTTTTTCCACGGTTCAGTTTCCGTTCAATTTTATCGAAAAAGAGCCGGCAGATGAATTGTTCAAGGTTGCCGAGAAGCTGGATATGGGTATTATCGCGATGAAACCACTGGGGGGTGGGCTTCTTGACCGGGCAGATCTGTGTTTTAAATTTTTGCAGCTTTATCCGAATGTGCTCCCCATTCCCGGTGTCCAGTCCAGGGAAGAACTGGACCAGATTCTTGAGCTTTATCGCTCTCCATCCCCATTAACCGCGAAGGATAAAAAGGAGATTGACGATATCCGTTCCCAGCTTGGCAAAAGGTTCTGCCATCGGTGCGGGTATTGTATGCCATGTGCGCAGGGTGTCAATATTACCGAGGTGATGATGTTTCCATCTTTGAACAGGCGATTGGCGAGAGATATCGCCCTCCTGTTCGCGGAGAAGGCGATGGCTACAGTGGACAACTGTACCGAATGCGGTGAATGCGTTGAAAAATGCGCCTACAGTCTGCCAGTCCCGGAAATGCTCAGAGATTACAAGGTCATGTTTGATGAATTAAAAAGCAGGCCTGTCGCCTAACAGATGGTCAACACAAAGGGATATTTTTGATGACCAAAAGGGAGTAGTATGAAAAAAGAGAAATAGGGGTAAGATTCCAACGGGGTCACCCATTTAAGGACGACCCAGAGGCCCTGAGGTATTCGTTAACACTTCTTCATGCAGTATGTACACGCTCTGATATCGTAATTGAAGAAAGTACAACATCCTAACATCTGCTTTGAGAAGGACTTTTGCTACGCTATCGCTCCCCAAAATCCCATCAAGCAGGCCGCTATATCTGATTGCAGTCACTTCAAAGGAACTCAAATGAGCAAAGAGAGAAAAGATATGCCTATGGCAATAAGGGAGAAAGTGCTGAAGGAGTTCTCTCATCGTTGTGGAAAGTGGGGATCGGATAATCCACAACTTCACCACATGGAATCTGTGTGTGCAATAGGTGGGATTGTGATGCAGGTATAGGGTTTAATAATATCCAATTTACGCTTGGAGTATTAATTTGATAAAATACGTATCAGGGACGGTGTCACTCAAAAATCATCGCCATGACAAACGGCATACAGCAAAGCTCGACACCGACAATGATAACCATAATGATATCATAAATAAAATACGAATACCCCATCAGGGCAATACCGGAAAAAAGCATAAGATACTGGTTTGTTTTTTTGCCATATCCAAAATACGCCATTCCGACAATACTGAAAAACAGGGCGGCAATAATGCTGCCTCCGGAGAATCCGCTACCCTTGGCCATATCTTTCATCAGAATATTAAGGCCAGGCAAATTGATGCCATCGATTTTTTTTTGTGCTGTTGAAGAATCCGGTATGCGTTTCTCTTCACCGCGTTTCTGAAAGGCGTCCACTCCCAGGGCAATGGCAATAAAAAAAACCAGGATGACGATACCAACGGCTTTTCGTTGAGACATCGGGACAGACGGTTCCCGGTCCAGGTTGCTCATATCGTAATCACAATATTTGCAGATATCTGTTTTTTCTTGTTCAATACGGCATCTGGGGCATTTGGTCATCATTACTATTTTTTCCCCGGCTCATGTAAACAATTCATACATTTTACGCCTATCTCAAAAAATAGCCAGTATCATTTCATCATCAGTTGGGCCACGGCCTTTTCCAGGCCATCTAATGACAGTTCGAACATGGGGAAAATCTGGCCGATCTCCAGTATGGTTCGCGTAAAATCCCACATGTCCTCTGATACCGGGTTCAGCCATACCGAATGGGGGAATGTCTCTGCCAGAAACCGCAACTGCTGAATACTGGATTTGCCACTTCTCTCTTCCATATAAATGGACCCGTTCTGGGCCATCAACTCATAAGGCGCCATGCTGGCATCCCCCACGATGATCAACCGGGTATCCGGATCGAATCGCGAAAAATCCGAAACGATTTGTGGTTTTCTTCGTCTTTGGGGATCTTCCCACATGCAGCCATAAATGGTGTTATGGAAAAAATATGTCTTGATATCCTTGAACTGAGCCCTTGCATAATCGAACATGGTCTGGACCACGGCAATATAGGGGTCCATGGACCATCCGCCATTATCGATGGCCAGGATCACCTTCAGCCGGTCTCTTAAATCCTGATCAAAAATAATTTCAATTTCACCGGCGTTTTTCATGGTCTGATAGATGGTTTCATCGATATTGATGCGGTCTTTGGGGCCGGCCGGCACCAGATTCCGAAGACGTTTCAAGGCCTCCCCGATCATTCCCTGGGTCAACGGGCCATCCCCGGAATAATCCCGGTACCGTCTTTCATTGGCCACTTTTACGGCGGACTTGTTCCGGGACTCTCCTCCCACACGCATGCCTCCCGGATGCGTGCCGGAGTGGCCAACAGGCGATGTCCCCTTGGTCCCTATCCACTTGTTTCCGCCATGATGTTGTTCTGTCTGCTCCTTCAGTCGCTCCTTGAAATACTCGATCAGTTCATCCGGAGACAACTTCTTCAATTCATCTGGGTCCAGTCCGAGGGCTTGGGCAATCTCCTCGGGATTCTTCAACCATTCATCCAGAAGCGCCCTGGCCACATCGTCCAGTTCAAACCCATCAAGGTCGGACAATTCCACGCCCTCAAACTGATGGGCAAAGACCTGGTCGTAAAGATCAAAATACCGCTCACTCTTGACAAGAATCGCTCTC
Source organism: Pseudomonadota bacterium (assembly GCA_018816735.1). GTDB lineage: Bacteria > Desulfobacterota > Desulfobacteria > Desulfobacterales > JAHIVH01 > JAHIVH01. The sequence continues at coordinate 3,523 of JAHIVH010000003.1, forward strand.
GATGCCGTATAAAAATCATCCATTGAACTGACGAGACCGATTTTCAAGGCTTTTTGAAGCGTCAGAAATGACGTTGGACTCACAGGAATCCCGACATCCTTTAATTTATAAAAAAACTGTATAAACATAACACACCAAAATGATTCATTAAAACATTTTACGACGCCCCACATTCATGGTCACTCTACTGTAATCCGGACTCTTTTTAAACAACACCCCAAGATAGGGGATTTCCCCTTTTATCAGATCTTTGGCATTGAATTCCGGGTCTGCTTCAAGTGCCCTTATCCAGTTGATGAGTTCCCTTGTGGCAGGCTTTTTTTCTATGCCATCAATCTCACGCAGTTTGTAAAACGCGGCTATGGCATTTTCCGCAAGCGTTTCTTCCATTTTCGGGAAATGGACTTTGATAATTTTTCGCATCATTTTGGGATCAGGGAAAGCAATATGATGGAAATTGCATCGGCCCAGAAACGGGTCGGACAGGTCTTTCTTGGCATTGGATGTAATAATAATCACGGGCCTGACTTTGGCTGAAACGGTTTTATCAATCTCAATAATGTCAAACTGCATCTGATCGAGAACATCCAGCATATCATCCTGAAAATCCGTATCTGCCTTGTCAATTTCATCGATCAAGAGAACCACACGGTCTTCTGTCACAAATGACTGGCCGATTTTCCCCATTTTAATATAGTCTTCAATATTGCTGACATCCCTTTTGGAATCCCCGAACCTGCTGTCATTCAGCCGGGTCAGGGTGTCATACTGATAAAGTGCATCAATCAGCTTCATGCTCGATTTCACGTTGAGTACAATAAGAGGCATGCTTAAGTTTTCGGCAATGGCATGGGCCAGCATGGTTTTTCCGGTTCCCGGCTCCCCCTTGAGAAGGAGCGGCATTTCAAGGGCCATGGAAATATTCACGATTTTTGCAAGCTCACTGTCCAGAACATATTTTCTGGCGCCTTCAAAACGGTTTGTATCTGTTGTCATTTGAACCTCATCATTCTATATTTTTTTCCAATGTCTTAACGCAGTCGAAACGTCCCTGGTTAACCTAAGTACTTTTTTGGCCTCTTCAAGGCTTAATGATCCTGTGCCGCAACTGGGTGTGATCAGGGACCGGGCAATAATCGTATCAGAGGGAATCCCGATCTCCACCAGCTTTTTATGATCGCTTTGCCATTTTGAAACAAGCATATCCGTTGAGACGTTTGCCAAATCCTCTTTTGAAGTCGGGACAATTCCCCAGGCAAGCATTCCCCCGCGTGCCATAAAGGCCCTGATCTGTTCCGGATACAGGATAAAATTGTCGAAATAGGAAAATGCATCAAAACTCACAATGTCTGCCTGGGAATCGAGTATCAGGGACCAGTCCGTATTGGCACACACATGAACACCGGCAAGACCGCCTTCGTCATGCACTGCACCCACGACCTCATCAAAACATGCGGCAATATCCTCTTTTGTAATCGACAGGAATGCCGAAGACCCATATCCGGCCAATGCAGGTTCATCAAAAAACATAATCACCGGGCAGCCGGTCTGCTTCAGTATCCGGACCTGCCATTTTGCCTTCAATGCCAATAATTTTAAAACCGCATCCCTTAGCTGGGCATCATAAAAAACCGCCCGGCCATCCTGATTGACCAGTCCGGTTCCCATGGTGATGGGCCCTGTAATCTGACCTTTTATCGCTTTTGGAGATTCAGGTAATTCTCTCACCTGATCAATCAGCTCGAAAAATCCTTTTGCGGTATTTTTTGTAAGGGCAAACAGGGAATGCGACAGATCACCCTCGCCTTCGGTAATATCCACATACGCATCATAAAACTGAAGCAGGTCGTTTTCAAAATCCGGCTGGGAGGTATCCACACATATTTTTCCACCGGTTTTACTTACACCCGGCAATCCCTCAAGAAACTGGGGGATCATGCCTTCCTCACCATAAACCGGAAGCTGAACCCATAGGGGAATTTCCGGAACATATTTCAAAACCAGCCGGGTTGCCTCAGCATGATCTTTCATGGGAAGACTCCCTATCAATGCCGGCAGGCAATCGCCTTTAAATATTTCCATAACACTATCTCCTTATTGTGTATACCATCTCTTTTCTGAAGGCATTTGCTGTTTTTAAATTAATATATACCCGATAAACATGTTCATCTCAATAGCCTTTCTATTACAGATATGCGATACGGTTCCTGTAAACAAGTTTTTTTCCCGGCAGAGATCAGGTTTTTTAAAAGAATTGACTAATTGAATTCCCGGTGATAATTTCCCGGATATGCAGGGTCAATGATCAATAACAGCCGGATAAAACCGGCAGAAAAATATGTGGAGGGGTTATATGTTTGGAATCGGAATGCCCGAGTTAATCATTATACTGGTCATCATTCTCATTATTTTCGGTGCGGGCAAACTTCCGGAAATTGGCGCCGGACTGGGAAAAGGGATCAAAAATTTCAAAAAAGCAACGACTGAAGTGGATCAGGAGAAAGCAGAGAAAATAGAAGATGACAAGAACAAAAGCTGATTTTCTTTCAATTTAGCGCCACCCGCTTTCATAAATCCGGATCTCCCATGTGGATGTTGAGTCCGGATCATGGATACGGGCTTCTTTTATGCGAACGTTTTTATAAGTATCTGGTAAAATTTTTGAAGAATGCACGCCAAATATCGTTGTTTTCTCAGAGATAGCGCCTGTCACCTGAATGGTTGTATCCCCCTTGTCCCTGGAAGACCATTGCAAGATGGCTTTTTTCTCGACATCACGTTCAAGTATCTCGTTATCAACAGCTTTTATTTTCTCGTTTATTGCAGCGATCTTGTCCTGATAGGCATTCTGGGTGGCAAACAGCCTGTCCATGGTTTCGTCATTGGCCTTGACCTGATCTTCGATCTCCTGCAATGCTTTTTCAGCATGAACGAGTTTTCTGTTTTTTGATTTTTGATTGAACTTGTCTATTGTTTCCATGATCGCTTCCTTTTTATGAAGAATACGATCCTGGAAATGTGCCATTTCGGCAATGACGTTATAGACACTGTTCAGGTTGGTATCTATTTTCTGAAGTTCCTGGGCAAGCGCTTCCCTCAAGTTCTTTTTTTCAGAAATAGCCTGCCTGATCCGTTCAATTTCCATTTCAACATGCCGGTCAACCCCCACCCTCAAACGGTTTGGTGAGGACATATCTGTCCCGATATCTTTGGCCCTGATCCCTTTTTTCGCAGAAATATCGGAAGAAACAATCAGGCCATTTAACACATGACATGCACCGCTTGATAAAATAGTCGAGTCAGATATCTGTTTACCGATAATGACATTGCCATAGACTGCAACTTTGGAATTCCTTAAATACATGGCATCCACATTGCCCTGGGCCTTAATGGTAGAACCGATAATCCCGCCATATACAACAACATCACCGGATACATCAATCTCTCCACCGACAATTTCCTGGGCGCTAAGGCTCGTTCCCTTGACTTTAAATCCTTCCTTGACAATCCCCTCGACCTTGATATGGCCATCAAACACCACATGTCCGGTTTCGTAGCCAACATCCCCCTTGATATCAAGGCCCGGATAGACAGAGACAACCTGCCCCAGCCTTGCATTGGGATAGCCGTCAATATCCGCGTAAATTTGATTTTTGTCTTCCGAAAGATGGACCCCGTCTCCTGCCATAAGTTCGATATCCGACATTTCTTCCACTTCAACCGGATACCCATATACATCCACACCGGTTTTTCCCTGTTTCACGGGAATTTTTTCCGCAAGAAGTTCCCCTTTTCTGACAAAGGGAATCGCGCCTCTGTTTTTATAGTCAATTACTCCGTCCTCGGACAAGGTACCTGCTTTCAGGTGATCCACTTCAAATAAAAAACGGATAAAGGCATTTTCGCCCTGAACAGGATAAATACCTTCCGCAATTTTAAGCTGTTTGTCCGGGCCAGCCCAGTCATTAATGAAATTCTCAATAAGCGTGTCTTCAACAATTCCATAATTAACCATGCTCTCTGACATTATTTTTTTGACATCATCCAATGTGACACCTTTTGTCATCTTCGATAAACTCAGAAAAGCGCGAAGGCAATCATCTGAAACCTTTATTTGAATTGATTTTTTAATGTCTTCCTCGTTGCGGATGAAACTATCAGAGACTTGATCACTATTGGATATGGAAAGCTCCGGATCTTGCCCGGCGTACTCATCGTATTCTCTTATCAAAAGCTGATACTCGTTTTCCGTCAGGGCTTCGGCCTTCAAGAGGATATCCCCTACCCTGATGCAATTCTTGCTTTCCCGAAATGTTCTGGCCTGTGTTTCCATGGCCCAGGTTGCTTCGGAAGGCAGAATAAAACCTTTTTCCAGGGCAAGCGAACATATAAGTTTATCTGCTTTTTTAATTTCCAGATAGTCTTTTGAAGCATTTAGATGATCTATTTGTGAGGGGGTTAGCATGCCTGTAATTTTAAATATATCTTCAAGCGTAATCTTCTTCCCGTTTGAGATCTCCTGTTTCCACCTGGATAGTACCTGCATGCACTGATTCTTATCTATGAATTTATAAATCAGCGCCAGTTTGGCGATCACAGGAATTTGCCGGGTGTTGCCAGCTTGAGCTGCGGGATTTGATCTGACAGTCTGGAGTATTTCAGGTTCCGGGGAGATCGGTTCCGGAACGGCATCTATCGATTCACGATTACTGCCTGCCGGCATATTTTCTTCAGAATCCGCAACGACAAAAATATCCTCACACTGCTGACAGATTATCTTTTTTCCGATAAAGGACAGGGAAACACCATTTATAGCCCCGCAAGATGGGCATATCGCCTTTATCATGATATCTTTGGTCATATTTTCCTTATGCTCGAATCATTTGTAAAAGACTATCCAACACTAAACCCGAGACTTTCGAGCTTGCTGAACACCCTTTCCTTATCAAAAGGTTTTACAATATAATTATTACATCCGGCTTTCAGGCTTGCCACAACATTTTCCTGATCAGAATGGGAGGTCACCATCATGATTCTCACACTGTCTTGACGGTCAATCTTTTTTGCATACTCCAACGCCCGGATTTTTGTCAGGACCTCAATGCCGCTCATGCCAGGCATGGCGATATCCAGAGAAATCAGATTAAACGGCGTTCCTGATTCCAAAGCATTCGTGAATGCCTCAAGCGCATCAGTTCCATTTTCATAAGATTCACACTCTCCGGCCTGCTCCATGATCTTCTGCATTTTTTTCCTGCTTACAAGCTCATCGTCAACAACGAGTATCCTCATAAAACCTCCTCTCATATAAATATGCCCGGAACCTTTTTGGCGGTTCATTTTCGTTTGATGGCATCCGGTGGGCCAATCAAGGTCAAACTCAACCCCGTTTCAATATTAATTCAATGTCACTTAAAACCTGACAGCGTATCGACGTTGTGCAGCAAATCGGAATGGCTAAGGGCTTGCCAAAAAAAAATTCTCTAATCGTTTTTATATATCCTTGTTATAACATAATTTTCAAATCGCTCAAATTCTTTTTCAAGCTTTTGATATAACATGTCACTCTGATCGAACATACCCGTTTTTGCCATATTTTCGATTTGTGAGGCTGCTTGCGAGAGATCAAGGGCGGTGAGGTTGGCGGCGCCCCCTTTAATTGCATGTGATTCTTTCCGGATGACCTCAGCATCTTTTTTACCTATGGCCTCGGAAATCACTTGAAGCTGGCGCCTGACGTTTTTCAGGAAACCATCAATAATGTCTGTTAGAAATGCCTGGTCATTATCAAATTCTTCAAGAATTTTTTCATATATCACAGGTGGTGTTGAGCCGTCATCTGCGATTGATTCCTTATGGTGCCTGTCACTTTCGGTAAAGGCGGATAAGGTTTCTTTTTCCGGTTGCCGCCATATCCATTTCTCAATAATGGCGATAAGCTTATTTTTCCGCAAGGGTTTGGTCAGATAATCATCTGCCCCGGCCTCAAGACATTTTTCCTCGTCCCCTTTCATGGCATGGGCTGTCACGGCAATAATTGGGATTCGTTTAAGGGAGGATTCATCCCCGCCCGTTTCCAGACGATATCTTGCCTCAATTTCCCGGATTTTGCAGGTGGCTTCATATCCGTCCATCACAGGCATCTGCATATCCATTAAAATGAGGTCAAAACGTTTTTTTCTAAACGCGTTTACAGCTTCAAGTCCGTTTTCAGCCAGTTCGGCATCATAACCAACGGAAGACAGATTGCGCATGGTTACCTGCTGATTGGTCGGGTAGTCCTCCACAAGCAGGATACGGATATTCTTCTGCTGATTTTCTAAGATCGTATGCCGGGTAATCAGAGCCGGTTTTTTATCATTATGTTCCGCTTCAATGCTGACCAGAGTCGACTCAATCACCCGTTTGAGGTCACCGCTTTTAACCGGTTTTGTCAAATAGGCGTTTACGCCTATTTCACGGCAATTTTTTCCGTCACCAAGGTGACCTACAGACGTCAAAACAATAATAGGAAGTTCTCTGTAAAATGTCATCCCCCTGATCGTTCTGGCCAATTCAAATCCATCCATCCCGGCCATCTGCAGGTCGGTGATCACAAGATCAAACCTGTTTCCCGACACCATGGATATGTTTAACTGATTAATCGCACCCAAGGCATCTCTGGCTTCAATGGACGAACACTGCCATGATTTCAGATATTCTGTAATGATATCCCTGTTCAGGGAAATATCATCCACCACAAGCACACTTAAACCGGACACATCCACATGATCATCCACATGGATAATATCCTTGGGATCCTGGGTTTTAAAATCGAGCGTGAAAAAGAAAGACGTCCCTTTTTGTTCTTCGCTTGAAAACCAGATTTCACCACCCATCAATTCTACCAGTTTCTTGCATATGGTCGTCCCAAGGCCTGTTCCGCCGTATTTTCGGGTCGTGGATCCATCGACCTGGGTGAAGCTTTTGAATATCACGTCCTGTTTTTCAACAGGTATACCAATACCGGTATCCTGAACAATAAATTTCAGCACGACTCGGTTCCCTGAAACGGTTACGGTTTCAACCCTGACAACGATCTCTCCCTTATGGGTGAACTTTACAGAATTCCCTGTCAAATTCACCAGAATCTGTCTTAACCGGCCGGGATCACCTATCAGATGTGTAGGGATACCCGGAGGAAGAAACAGGATGAATTCGATACCCTTTTTGGCAGCCCTCACAGATGTCCCGCCAGCAACGTCCTCCATCAGTGACCTTAAATCAAACGGGATCTCTTCTATCTCGAGCATACCGGCTTCTATCTTCGAATAATCGAGAATATCATTGATAATACCTAGAAGGGCTATAGCCTCTGCATCGATCAGATTAAATATATTTCTCTGGTTTTCATCCAGATCGGTCTGACCGGCAATCTCTGTCATACCGATGATCCCGTTTAAAGGCGTACGAATTTCATGACTCATATTGGCCAGGAATTCGCTTTTGGCTGTATTGGCTTTTTCAGCAGCATCCATGGCCTTTTTTGCCTGTGCGCTTGCCTTTTCAGCTTCTTCCTTGGCAATCATCAATTCACGGGTTCGCTCCGCCACATGAATCTCCAGTTCGTCATGGGCTTTTTTGAGCGCCTCCTCGGTCATTTTTCTTGCGGAAATATCCCGCACCATAATGCAGAGGAATTCTCCCATATCGTCTTCTATGAGGTGAGTGGTCTTCATTACAGGAATATATGTACCATCTTTCCTTGCATGGGACACTTCACCATTAAAAAATTTACGCTTCGTATTGTCCTTGTCCGGGATATCCGCATTTCCAAACAATTCGAAGATATTTTTTCCAACAAGCTCGAAAACATCATAGCCGTGCATACCGGCCCATGCGTAATTATTAAAAATCAAGGTGCCATCCATATCTGTCACGGCAATTCCTTCAACAGCCTGCTCCACAGCTTTTTCCAGAATATGGGTCTTTCTTAAGGGCCGGCTGACGGACCGGACCATCACAATTGAAAAAAAGATCAGGGTAATCACCATCGTACAAACAAATACGATAACATTGATGACCCACTGATTTTTTGTAGTCCTTGAAAGAACGGCCAGATGCTTATTCAGATCTTCTGTCAAAATGGCAAGGACGTCTGTCATTTGATTCTGCAGCACACGTGTTTGTTCGGAAAGGTCCGTGGTTTTCGACTCAAGAACTTCCAACTCTTTTTCAGACAGTTTATTCCATGTAAAGCTCATCTGCCAGTAGGTTTTTTGTGCTGTTTTCGTATAAACCGAATGCTGTTCGAGGAGTGTTTTAATCCGGGCTTTGTTTTTTTCCGGCTGGCCATAAATGTCAATAAGATATTGAAGGGAACGCGCTGTCACATCTGCTTTTTCCCTGGCTCGTTCAAACAGGGACTCATCCTTCATCAAAAGCGCGGTTCGATATAATTGTATCTGTTCGTTGAATGCATTTATGGCGAGTTGGCTTTGTCTTGTTGCCGGAAAAAAAAGATCTGAAATTTCCGAAAAATGAGATTCCGCATATCGCCCCTGGTAGACGCCATAAATCATGGAGGCAAAATACCCGAGGACGAGGATACTCATACTCAGCCAGATTCGAGCCGAGATACTAAAAGGTCTTCTCATAGATGCTCCGCAAGAACGCCTTTAAAACAATTTCGTTTTTGAAAAGAAATCTCTGATAAAAAATGGCCTTACCGGCAACTTAAATGTATCTTTTGCCTCATCAAGAATTATGGGCTGAACAGACATCCGAACGAGATATGGCACTAAAATGGGATATCATCATCCGGCGGCATCTGATGTTGCGGAGGAGGCCCCTGCTGAGGTGTATTCTGATAATTACTATTGCCCTGCCCCGAATCATAATTCTGATAGGAATCATCCTGAGATGAACTGTCCTGACCGCCACCTCGCCCACCGATAAATGTAAACTGGTTCACGATGATATCTGTGGTATATCGTGTAATACCGTCTTTTTCATACTGGCCGTACTGAATTTCTCCTTCCACATAAAGCTCTCGTCCTTTACTCATATACTGGCCAATGATTTCACCCGATTTGCCGAATGCCGTGCAACGATGCCAGGCAGTCACCTCGTTGCCATCCTTCCTCTTTTTTGATGTTGCAATAGAAAATTTACATACAGCCATCCCGCTGGGTGTATAGGTCATTTCAGGATCACGTCCGAGCCTTCCCACAAGAATCACTTTATTAACACCTGCCATTTTTTCCTCCGGATTTATTATTCAAGATTGTCAATGTGTTGTACTCATGGCCCTCATCATGAGTCATTTTCAAATGTGGTTTAAAACTTATCTTTTTTAACAGGAGATGGCAACTTTAAAAATAACATCTTAAACGTTCCTATCAAAACCGACCCTCATTTTTCTATCCCTGTTTGGGATTCATCTATCTTGTAAAAATGCAAGAAATCATTTATATCACTATCAATTTACATTCATTCCAAGACTGGTTCGCAAGAGGTGATGCGTCCAATACATCCGGGGTTGCCCAAAGGAGTTCGGCAGTTTATTGCTGATGTTTTACGATTATGAAAAGTTCTATAGAAAAACGGATCAAACGGCATATCACCGGCCAGGAGCAAACATTCTTTACCGTCGTTTCCCCGGGTCTTGAAAAAATATGTGAACAGGAGCTGAAAGCGCTTGAAACCGACATCAGGGACATCTCCTTAAAAAAAGGCGGTATTGAGTTCAAGGGGCGTGTTCATCACAGTTACCATGCCAATCTTCATTTACGGACTGCAAGCCGCATTCTCATGCGTATCGCTGAATTTAAAGTCACCAACTTCAGACAGCTTTTGAAAAAAATAGAAGATTTCCCATGGGAACTTTATCTCCAAAATGGGCATTTGCCCATGCTGAATACCACGTCAAAACGATCCAGGCTTTTTCACAAAGAGGCAATCAATGAAACGATTCTTTCAGGTATCGGGGAAATATGGGGCAATCGTTTACCGGATACGTTCTCCCCTGACTCCCGCATGCCTCAGCAATTGTTTGTGAGACTGGTTGACGATATTCTGACATTGTCCATAGATAGCAGTGGCGATCTCCTGTATAAACGAGGGATTAAAACACTCAAGGGAAAAGCCCCCATCCGGGAAACGATTGCTGCCGCAGCCCTTAAAATCGCCGGGTATGATGGCAGCCTTCCTCTGATTGATCCCATGTGCGGGGCAGGCACCTTTTCAATTGAGAGTGCGATGATAAAAAAAAGTATTCCTCCGGGATGGTTCAGGGATTTCGCCTTTATGGACTGGCCCTCTTTTCAGCCAGGCAGATGGGCCCATGAAAAACGTGAGGCAGAAAAGCGGATACAGCCCACCGGAAACCCTTTTATTTTTGCGTCTGACAAAGATGAAACCGCCTGTCTGCAATTAAGCGGCACATGTCAGACCTTCGATCTCTCGCAAGACATTCAGGTGTCCTGCAAGGATTTTTTTTCGTTCACACCATCCCGGTTGACCGGTCAAAAAGGATTTGTAACCATCAACCCGCCCTATGGCATCAGAATCGGCACGGAAAAAGAAAGTGATGAAATTTTCGATTCTATTCTCCAAAAACTCGTCAGGGACTACAAAGGCTGGAAGGTCATCATCATTGCCGCAGGGGTAAACAAGGATAAAAAAATTCCTTTTCCATCCAGCCGCCATCCGTTTTTACATGGCGGGCTAAATCTTTTGCTGATTACCGGAAGAATTGCCTGACACCAAAAAACGGCTTCGCTATCATGACCAAAATTTCTTTATGCTCAGGGCAACGGCACAGAAACATACACCTGACAGAAAAAGAAATAACGCGGTCCAGTCTGTTGCTGGGGGATTTAAGGTTTCAATAAAACAACTGACCACATCGTTATCAATATCACCTGATTGATTCGCGACACCGTTTTCATAAAGCCTTACAGCCAGAACGCCGCCAGTACCATCGGCAATAAATGCATATCGGGCATATTGTTTTTCATTATCGAGGCTGGTGATTTTTGAAGACAGGCGGATATCCTGACATACGCCATAGGTCTGGTAAGAGGGAAATGTCACTCCTTCCATGTCGGCCGGTTTTTTAATATTCACGGCCACCATGCCGTCCACCCCATCGGCAACGTAGGCAATTTGATCAGATACAACCACACTGCCGGCATTTCCAGGCGTGTCAAATTTTCCCTTTAAAACCGGCCTGGCCGGAGCAGACACATCAATAACATTAAGCCCGTTTTCTCCGTCTGCCACATAGGCGTAGCCGTTTTCAACATATACCCCTCTTGCAGTGCCATCCGTATTGAACGATCCTTGGGGAAAAGGATTTAATGGGTCACTGACATTTAAAATCAACAGCCCGTTTTCTCCGTCTGCCATATAGGCATAACCATCTGCCACATAAACATCCATGGCCATTCCCGGTGTATCATATACACTTTTGACTGAAGGTGCGGCAGGCGATGCAACATCGGTGATGATCAACCCGTTTTCACCTCCTGCCACATACCCATATTGACCTGAAAGAAAAAGTTTTTCTGCATCGCTGAACGCTTCGGTATCAAGGGCGGCGATCTTGTCAAAGGAGACGGATGGCGTCGAGGAATCCCATACTTCTAACCCGCCTTCTGCCAAAACCAGGAACAGATAATTCCCTGAAACAGCCACATCGCTTACCGGGCCGGAAGTGTCATGAACCGCAAGAAAGTCAAGGGCAGCCATCCTTGTCAAGGAGTTGCTGTCTACCAGCCTGAAAACCAGAAGGCCTCCGTCTTCTCCCCGGTCTGCAGCGAACAGATATCTTATGGAAACACCATCCTCTGTTTTTTCATTGGACAGGCAAAGCCCCCTGACATCCAATTTTTTCCGATATTCCCCGACCTCTGCCGGGCTTTCAGGATCAGAGACATCTATCTTCTTGATCCCCTTGACAAGACCATTATCAGGCGTATTGGCATAGGACGCCAGATATACAGAGCCCGCCATATACTTCACGGCATGGGAGCCAAGGGCGTTTTCTGCCGGATCTTCAACCTCTCCTCTTTCCGGATAGGCACCCTTGATAACCGGGACAGCAACGTCACTGACATCCACGATCTGTAACCCTATGGTGTCTGCAACATACGCATATCCGTCCTCCGACATGTCCATGGCGGTCACATATCCGCCAGGTATGGCGTTAAGGCCTATCTGCGTCAGTGTGGCACCGCTTTCCGCTTCGTCTGTTCTGTATATACCCAGACGGCTTTCAATCGCTCCATTTCCTGCAGACACGTCAACGTAATCCACATGTGGTATATAAAGAAACCCTTTGTCATCGACAAAAACATCTTTTGCGCGGGCATAATTATCATATAACAGGTTTGCGCCCAGGACTGAAATGGTCTCATCGATCCCGATATTTTCACCGGCAACAGGCTCGGATATATCAAAAAAAATGACTCCGGAAAAAGCGTCCAATGCATAGGCGTATCGGGTTGATGATTCAGTCAAAGAACCTACGGATATGCCCAGAATGCCTTCCGGAAATTCGGATTTTTCATAAATCCCGTCTTCTTCCAGAATATACTGTCCGGCATTCAACAAATCTTCAGTCAGGGTTAATACACGAATCCCGTAGAGGGTGTCTGCCAGATAGACATGCCCGTCTCCCACATTTAATTTGAAGGCAAAAATATCACTGGCCCAGTCCCTTGTTTCACCGGACGCGGACAATGCCGAAGGCGCATATGAGCCTATGGGGCTTTCCTGAATATATCCGTTATCATCTGTCTTAAACATACGGATTCCGTCACTTCCCATGGCTGCAAAAAGCTTGTGATCCTTATAACAAAGAGACTGGATCATCTCTGTTGTATTAACCATCAGAGTACCGGGTAAAACCGTTAACGCGCTATCAAGTGTGGTGATAACATTTTCTTCTGCATAATAGATGACCTGATCATCCGGATTAACCGCAATGACTCCTTTTACGACACTTGGCCACTCGACAGCCTCGGTTGTTCTAAGCGAACAAAACGCATACGAGGTGAATACCAGTTGAAATAATATGGCTGCCGATACAGTAAGCCGTGTCATAGGATAAAATCCTTTCTTTAAGGATATGGACGGGATTTTGCTCCGGCACAGGAGAAAGTATATGGCTCAGCCAGGAGCACAATAGCCGGATTGAATCTAAATAATGGCCTGAACGCTGTCAAGCTCAAAAAAACTTGAAACCGGAAACGTTATTGATGTGGCATACTGTCAATATATTTAATAAATTGGTTTCTATCATCACGGCTATGGTTTCTTTTTTTAAAATCAACGCCATTTGGGTACGGATCAGCTCTCAAACAATAAACGCCATTTATTCAATATAATGCTTTTCCATAGAAAACACCCGGGAAGAACTTGAGTGAAAAATATTTTTTTATAAGCCACAATAATGTGTGAAAAAACATTTTTCGAGACATTGAAACTACCTGAGGCCATACCATCATAAATGGTTCAGGAAAGGATAGAGCACAATGAAACGTCTTTCTAATCCCAAACCTCTTTGGGGATTTATTTGGCGGCAATGGACAGATAAAGGTTATTGTAACCGGAGACATCAATCTGGGAAATAAAGTGGGAGAACTTATCGAAGAACAGGAAAATAGCGACTATACGTTCCCTTTTCAGTATCTTGGGAATTATCTGCGCGAGGCTGATTTAACAATAGGCAATCTGGAAAGCATTATCACCGATAAAGGCACAAGCACCAAAAAAAACTGGGCGTTACATTGAGAGCCGAACCTGATGCAGTGAACGGCCTTACCTATGCCGGATTTGACATCGTCAGTGTGGCCAATAACCATATAGGCGACTATGATTTCGAAGGCATGACCGATTCCTTTGAAAGACTGGAAGATGCCGGAATTGATCACGCTGGTGGCGGCCTTGATTTTGATAAGGCCCACACACCTGTCATCAAAAACATAAATGGCACTATAATTGCCGTGCTGGCAGATACAAACGTTCCCATGTATATGGATGCAACAGGGCCATATGCGCCCACCCCGAAATGGATAGCAAGGGAAGGTCGTCCGGGCATCGCACGGGCTCATAATACACGATTTGAAATGTATGGCGATCTTGCCCAGATGTCAGAAAATATCATACAGGCTAAAGCCATTTTGATAAAGCCGGGCATATGCCCGGCTTTATCTGTCTCCCCCTTTGTTCAATGCATCATTTACCGTGTGGTATTCATCGTGAGAGAAAGAACTGGCGTCCAGCACTTGCCGGATGTGGTTTGCAAAGGAAAAAAAATCAAATGGCTTTTTTATAAACGCCTTGGCGCCTGTCTGGACACTTGTCTTTTCGGTTACAACATCACTATGGCCGGTATAAATAATAATCGGTATGTCTGGCCTCACAGCCATCATCTTCTGTGTCAGTTCGTCGCCTCTTATGTCAGGCATGTTCACATCTGTAATAACCAGATCAAAATCAAACGGATTTGACTGAAAAACGGACAACGCGTTTAACGGTTCTGATTCACAGGTCACGGTGTAACCCAACCGTGTTAAAATCATGTTTACCATTTTCAGAATCATCTCATCGTCATCCACAACAAGAATCCGCTCATTACCCATATGAATATCTTTTGTAATCTCTTTTTCCATAACACATCGTTTTGTTGTCAGTATGCCATATCACCCTGAAGGAATCCGGCTTCAAAACCCGCTGTACCTATCATGGCGATTGTCTCTGATACCGGATTATTGTGGACAGGTTGAAAAGAGCAGTATGAGCCGTCAATTTTAACATGCTCTTTTTTAACTGCTTCAACAGCCCAAAATGGTTCGATAGCCTTTTTGCATAAATCTTCCGTCCATTTTTTCATCATCACATATTCGCCGAAGGTGAGATCCCGCGACGCTTCCACTTTTTTCCGGTATTCATCGAGCGGGCTGTAGTGCCGGCACATGGACAATGTATAATATACCGCGGTGCTGGATATGGCGGATAACCCATGCAGGCTCTTTTGGAAACAAGCGATCCGTTTTTCAAAAATAACGTGCACCATAATCGTCACACTGAAAATCATAAACATAAAAATACCAAGTGCTATCGGTATATTATGGACATAGTTTTGCGCAAACCTTATATTTGCGCATATATACAAGAGAAGAGGTAGAAAAAACTGTATTGAAAATAAAATCATTTCTTTTTTAATGTTATGTTGTTCCTTGTCAATGTCACCTTTGGATGGCGGTTTTCTGTCAACTGAAAATTCCATTTCCCTTTCCCCCTTTTTACATAGATCTGAATTTTCTCCGCATCACAGACAGATTATTCCCCTGAGGCGGAAACAATTTTTCAGATAATGGAAAATAATTGATAATTAAAAAGAATTAAGTTAGAAAGGTTCCCCATGAGGACTAACCCAATCCTCAGCCAAAGGCTGTTAACCTGCTCTCCCCAAAGTCCCGGTTAATGGCCTTTTTTTTTCAGTGAATGCCCCTCAACCCCATGTTGAACAGATCAGGTCATTCAAATTTTCCGTTACAAATTCATTTTTTGTTTGGTATATACCTTATTCGATACATCGAAAAAAGTATTTTTTTCGATGTGGAAATATCTATAAATTGAAAAAAACCCGTTGTAAAGACTTTTTTCGATTAATTGAAAAAAAAATATTTTTCAATGCATGAAATTCTGTTATATACCAACCCATCATTTTAATAAAAAGAGGGCATATGGCAGTAAAAAAACAATTATCACCAGAATATAAAGAGTTTCACGTTCGATTTCTGACCCTGATCGATCTTAAAGGGAAAAAATTCTGGATGGAAAATCTGGGCGCACAGGCCAATCTCATCTGGGGATGGCACCAGGGGAACGTCCCGTCAATGGATTATGTCCTGAAGGTATGTGAACTTTCAGGCGCGTCTGCCAACTGGCTGTTTCTGGGGCATGGTCCAAAATTTTTAGACGATGAAGAACCTGCCTCTTTTCAAAAGACAGGCCATTCATTAATGGATGCTGAACGGGAAACACTTCAGGAAGAACTGTACCTGAATGACAGGAAACTGAAATTTGAAAAAAAGGCTGCATTAAAAGAAATCGAAACCATTAAAAAAGATGCGGAGATCGCAAGACTCCTCAAATGGCTCAAAGACATTTTTGGTCCGGATATTCAAACCTCAGATGATATAAAACCTATAGAAATTGTTGCCAAAATTGTTGCGCCCATCCTGACCTTTTTTAAGACGCACGGCGACATAATGATTCCTATGATAGAAAGCTATGCCACATCTAAAGATGCTGAAAATCTCCTGAATCAGATTACAAGATTCATTTCAAAAGTTAAAAAGGAATCCCCCAAATGACATGTCAGATTTTAGTTACAGAAGACAACGAACTCATTAGAGAACATATAAAGGAAGAACTGGAAGAAAGAGGATACAACATCTGTACGACTGAGAATGGTCAATCCTGCCTGGATCAGATAAAAAAATCGATTCCGGATATATTGATTCTGGACATTATGATGGAAGGAATCACAGGCATGGAGGTGATCCGCAAACTCAAACAGACAAAACGCACCAAAAATATTTATATCATTGCAAACACCATCATCACCAAAGATTCCAGGGAGGGCCAGACCATAGCATCTTTTGTAGATGCCTACATTGAAAAACCGGCACGCATCGATGTTCTGATGTCTGCGGTTAAAAACGGTGTGGAGTATATAAAATCCAGACCATGAAACCAATTCTGATGATTGCCATCCTTATTTTTTCTTCTAACCTGTCATGGGCCAAAACCTGTGTGCTGACCGATGACGAACCCGATGGAATCGCTCTTTACCGATACCTTGAATATTATGAGGATAAGGAAAAAACGATCACTTTGGATGACTTTATGAACATGAAGGAGTTGTCCACTATAAAAGGATTGTTAAAAGAAGACTCGAATTACTGGTTTCGTTTCACCATACTGAACAAGTCAAAATCCAAGTCCCTTTTTCTGGTTATTCGCTCACCTGCTATAGACTATATTGACTTTTACTACCATAACCCAAATGGTAATGGGCTCGTTGAATATCATACTGGGGATCGACTTCCTTTCGACTATAGGCCGGTGAAATTTGATCATAATTTTACATTTCCGTTTGAATTGAAAAAAGGGCATAATGTTTTGTATTTTAAATTACAAAGCACAAGCCCCATTAGAGTTCCTTTGTATATTTATTCTGAACAGAATTACTTGACACAACATAGTAGCAGTTCGTTTATTGTAGGCATATTAATAGGTTTTACTTTTCTTTTATGGGCCTTTTTTGCAATTCTTGCTCTATATTCTAAAAAAACCATTTTGATTTCTCTTTTTCTCTCAATATGCTGCGAACTTTACTATCTTTTACAAACTCACGGATTAGCCTTTAAGTATTTCTGGAATAAACATCCTCTAATTGATGATTATTCAGTTCTACCAACTTTATTAATTGGTTCTACGTTAACCCTTATTGTTGTGAATTGTTTTCCCGTTAATCAGCACCAATCATTAAAAAATATATGGAAACGCTTTATTAAGACAGTAATAATATTTAATTTTATATGCGGAATTCTCATTTTTATTTTAGACTTCCGAACTGCTAAAACAATCATTTATAGCACCTTTAGTTTTACCTATTTGATAGGTTGTATTTTTCTCATGCGTCTTTTTGGTTTGCGCAAGCCCTATTTCTTAGCAACAACTGGATATTATCTAGCTTTATTTGCCATATTATCAGAAACAACCATCCATTTTTTGACGATCTATATTAATAGTGATTTCTATTTAGTAAATCATATACCTTCAAGTATATCTGTAATGGCTATTATGTGTTGGGGTCTTGGTGTTGTCAATGCCACATCATTACACCTGAAGGATCAAGATGATTCAGTGAATAATTTAAAGATAGCAATCAAAAAAAGTGAAGAAATTGAAGAAAAATTTGTAACCGCATTATGTCATGAATTAGGAACACCTATACAAACAGCTGAGTACGCATTAGATAAATTATACCGATATGCAAAAAATGAAGATATCAAAAAGATTGCCGATCGCTTAGAATTATCTATAAAAAAATTATCTTTTTTAACTAAAAATTTTATTAAAAAGGCGCAATCTAAAAACTATCAAGTCGTTTTAAAATTTGAAAAAGTTAACATCAATCATCTTATTAATAATGTGATTGCCAGTCTTTCTACATTTATATCTGAATATAGACATGAAGTAATTTTTGCAAATAGCAAAGAAGAAGAACATACAGCAGAAATAGATAAAAATTTAATTGAACAGGCCTTATCAAATATAATCCTGAACGCCATAAAATACACCCCATCTTTTGGTAAGATCATTATAAATTTAAAAAAATTATCAAATAATCTTTTAATAAGAGTAATAGACAACGGCTATGGCATTCAAACAGAAAATCCTAAAAATATTTTTATGGCTTTCTACCGATCTGATTTACTTAAAGATTCAGCCGGTGGTTTAGGCATCGGACTGTCTATCAGTCAAAAAATTATTGAGGATCATAACGGTAGTATTACCTATGTAAGCCCATTACCTAAAGAGTATAGCTTTATAGGAAATATATCTGAAAAAAGGGTAGGCACTGTTTTTATAATTTATTTACCCCTAAAACAAAATAAAGGAGAAAAAATTGAACAATAATGCTTATCATAAGCTGAAAAAACAAATAGAATCTTTTGCACATGGATTTCCTGAAACTAGTAATGGTGTTGAAATTAAAATATTAAAAAAATTATTTACTGAAGAACAGGCTGAAATCTACTGCCAAATTGCATCAACTTATCCTTTGCTACCCATTCCTGGCAAACCATCAAGCAAACGGTTACAAAAAAAGCTTAAAATGACCCAGGAACAGCTATCTAAAAAAATGGAAGCCATGGCCCAGCAAGGTCTTTTATTTCGCCAAAAATACGATAGTAAACCCGATGAACCATTTTATTTTCCACCTGCTTTTATTGTTGGATTATATGAGTTTAGTCTAAAAACTATTGATAAAGAATTAGCAAGTTTATGCCATGAATATGTTAAAGATGTTGCTAAATGGTGGAATAAAATTCCAACAAAACAACTGAGAGTCGTCCCTGTTGAAAGTTCCATAAAACAACAGAAAGGTGTCTGGCCATATGATAAAATTGACGAAATCATAAAAGGTCATAAAATTATTTCCGTAGCCGAATGTATCTGTATGAAAGAAAAAAAGATGCTGGGACAAGATTGCAAAGCCCAGCTTGAACGATGCATAACATTTGACTGGTTTGCAGAACACTACATCGATACGGGTATTGGCCGACAGATCACAGAACAAGAATTAAAAGAATTACTAATTATGGCTGAAAAGAAAGGTCTTGTGATATCGCCATCAAATATGAAGGATTCCATTGGCTTTTGCCTGTGTTGTGATTGCTGCTGCACATGGCTTCGAATAATTGGTTCAGATCCAAAACCTGCGATGCAAGTAGAAGCATCTTATCGGGCTGAAATCGATCCAGATAAATGCAATCAATGCGGTATCTGTATAAAAAGATGCAATATGAAAGCTATAAACAAAGAACCCTTTAAGGTAGACTTCGATCGATGCATCGGCTGCGGATTGTGTGTCACAACCTGCCCAACTAAAGCAATTCAAATGATAAAAAATGGAAGAACTTTTGAATTAGAAAAATCAGCCGCACAACTTTTCATGAAAATGCATGAGGAACATCTAAAAGCAAATAGCTTTAAGTATAATATACTAAAAAATAGATTTATTCTATTTCAAATTAAAAGCGCAAGGATGTTTTATAGAGCAGTAGAATTTTTCCAAAAACGTTTTTCAAAACCAAATTAGTAAAAAAATGAGACAGATATTACTCATGTTACTTCTTTTGATGCTTCACGTAAACTCAATCGCTACAGAAACGAGATCGGATTCTTACGGCATCAAAATTCGTGGAAAGTTCAAAACAGTATTCAAGGACCAGAACTCCTACAAAACACCATTTGATCATCCGGAGTACGGGTATGACCTGAAATCCGGTGCCAGTCACCGGTCTGATCAGCCTGTAAGAGGCACAGGAGAAATTGATTTTTACTTTGGTGATTTGGGCAAATCAGAATGGTTTGGTGGTGCCCAAATCCTTCTCGATGCAAATGATCCGGACACGGAAACCGGAGAATACAATGAGTCATTCGTCGAACTGGGGGATCTGGTTTTAATGTATCGTCCCGTTGAGATGAAAGGCGGCAGGCCTTTTGGAATCACAGCAGGCATTCAAACCATCCCTTCAACCATGAATGGTTTCACAACTTACCTTTTCAAGGGCGATGTGGATCTTGATTTTCCTGCCAATCTTGTCTCCGGACTGATTAATGTTCCGGCAATTACATTCGATTTTCATGTGGATGAAAATACGGGCATCGGTTTCACCTATGCCAGAGGGTGCAGCCATATCTCGGAAGTGGGCACGTTCATGCACAAGGACAGTGCAAAAACATTAGCCTTCTGGGCCAGAGGGAAATGGCGTAATATCATTCTCTCGGGCGCATATCAAAATGTGGAAGGACACAGGGGAAGTACTGAAACCGTTGAAACGGATAATGGAAACACATACAGCGAATTTGGTGATGATGGATTCAAACACCATCTTTTCAATTCCACCGTTGCCTGCACGTTTAACATTGACCAATTCATGATAACTCCTTTTGTGGGTTATCAGACTCTTAAAGGTGATGAAACCCCGCTGCCTGATTACGCGAATGAGGAATCGACCATTCAGGGGTTTGACTATGTGCCATATGGACCCCGAGAAGTTAAAGGGGAGCTTAAAACTCTTGGGCTTAAAATCAAAAGTGAATTGTTCGGCAGGACAAATATTTTCTGTATTGAATACACAGATGCGGGAATGGATGATTTTAATGGAATCGATGGTTTAAAAAAGGGGGCTGTGGATCGATATATTCAACCTGCAGTAGATTTTCTGTTTCCGGATAACAACTGGTCGGAGACGTCGATATCCGGATTCAGCTCGACCGTCAACAAGTTTTCTGATATCGATTATGTTTTAAATGCGGAATACTGCATATCCCTTAACAAATCCGTTAAGGCAGGCATATTCTTTTTTAAACTGAAAGCTGTTAATGATCCCACAATAAACAATGAAACATTTATCACCGGTCAGATTTCAGAGCGGCTAAAAAATAAATTGATGGCAGAAAACGGATTCTCCGAAGCAGCTGCAGATATGACTATCGACCTCGTACTCCTGTATTTAAATACTCCCCAGAACATGAACGGAGTCACACTTTCGCCAATACAGGATTTACTGAGTGACACCAAAGCTGCAGAATGGACAGACACACAATCGATAGGCTTCTTTTTTGAGTATTCATTTTAATGTTAACGCGACATCCCGCAATCTCTTTTGCAATATCTACAAAAGAAGAAAGAATTAGTCCTGCCATGAAAGCACCACAGGTGCCACGCGCATTCGCATGACACCTGTGGGCAGTCAGGCAAGTCTATTCAGGGAGGAGAAGAAAGCCTGGATTCATCGTTAAGCGTACATATTTTATAGGGTTCAAGACTGTTTGCAATTAATGGTAGAACCCTATCAACTCAATAAACACAACGAACCCGTTAAACCCAAGTAACCCGTGTTATAGTCTGGGGCATTTGGTTCCCATACCAGCACCTTTTCCAGGGCCGCCATGATATCCTTTGCCACAACCATATCCCTGACCGCCAGCACCGCCCATCAGTGGACAGTTTGCAGGGCCGATAGTTTTTCTTTGGTCTGGCGTAAGGATTTCTGATACGCTGACATGGAAAGTCAATGCGCTTTTCTGAAGCTTCTGGTTGAGTTCTGAAAGGTCTTCCTGGGTTGCAAAGATTTTGTTTTTGTCCAGAGTTTCTGCTTCCATCAAATTCTTAAGTTCAAGCTGTTTCGAATCAATCTCATCTCGAAGGGTTTGTGAATCCTTATAAAAATCGTCTTTCAGGCTGGTGATGGTTGATTTCTGGTCTGCTGTAAGATCAGGGATCGAAAGGACGGCTGTGCAGAAACCATTGCCTTGAAACCCCATGCAGCCGGCACCTGCGCCTGCGCCACGAAAAGCCAGCGCATATGTGGCACTCAGAAGGACAGTAAAAATAAGACCTGCTTTTATCATTTTTTTTTTCATCTCTTGCTCCTTTTTGACATACGTTTCGTTTATTAATCGATTTCAGGATATCCTATGCATTTATGTAACAATACGCATGGCATGAAAATTTTCTTTCACTTTTTTTTAAATAAAATCAATTTTTGTTATCAGGCGGACCAAACGGGCAATCCGGATTGGCCTGGCCATGGAACCGTCGGCCTTGCCCCGGTTTTCTCCCGGACCGGCAGCATCTTTCATCTTCCGGGCATATTCCACTAAAGGGCCTTATTTCTTTCGCCGTAAACTGACCACGCCCGTCCATATGACCGATCAGTTTAATTCTCTGATTTTTTACCGGTTCAATGTTTCCTTTGAAAACAGCTTCCGATATAACCACCTGCCAGAGGTGGCCATTCAGGTCTTCGATTTCCAGCCTGTCTTCTGATGATACACTCTTTATTGTACCGGCAAGGAAACCTCTCTCAGGTGCCATCCACATTTGATGACGGTGGGCCTCTACCCATCTGTAAAATTCCAGGTTATCTTCAAAAGCCGTGTCCAGTTTTCCCGGAAGCACAGTCACTGCAAGTATCCCCCCCAGGATCATGGACAGGAAAAAGCTTATGCCCGCCACAAAAAGGGTGCTGAACTTATACCCTTTTTCTGTTTTTCTGAAATAGTAGCATGCAAAACCGGCAAATAGAACGATAAACGCAATCCAGAAGTAGGGCGCGGCTAGGAGTAAAAACTCAAACAGGCTATGGGTGATATGTTGATAAATATCCCACTCTATATGCCTGAGCTGAAATATGGCAACACCTGTGGCCATACCGCCAAGAAAAATCGCCAAGCCGAAAAACGTCCACACAAACGCCTGCCTTATGACAAAATGCCATTTGGGATAGGGTTTAACCCCCTCTTCTTTTATTTTTTCAAGAACATGTTTGCCGATATCTTTCATCACTGCTGTCTTTCCTGGAAAGTTAGGTTTAATTGTCTCGAAGCCTTTTCAAACCTTTTCTTGGCCCTGTTTACCATGGTGGCAACCGTCCCCTGAGGAATTTTCAGAATATCACCTATCTCGCCATAGCTCTTTTCTTCAAAATAACGAAGCACAAGCACCTCCCGGTATTTTTCCGGCAGATGAAACAGGGCTTTTCTGATTTTAACACCTCTTTCTTCGGAAATATAGGTTTCCTGAATATCCATCGTATCTGCCAATAAAGCCAGAAATGCACCAGAATCACTTTCCGTGTTGTCAATACTCACTGTGCCGGATCGGATTTTTCGTTTTCTGAGCATATTTACCACCTCATTATGTGTAATTCGATATATCCAGCTTGAAAACTTCAAATCCGGATCAAACCCTTTCTGATGCTTATATACCTTAATATAGACTTCCTGCAGAATATCCTCGGCATCCTCCCGGCTCATGGGGGTCATCCTTCTGATATAAGCAAAAAGTTTTTTTTCATATCGTTTCATAAGCGCATAAAAACTGTCCTGATCATGTTCTGACAGGGCAAGAAGCGCTTCATCCGTTATGTTGTTTAAATGACAATTCATTGGTTACGGGGACACACAATCTGTTTTCTTTTATAGGTCCGCATCATTCAAAAAAGGGCAACATGCCCGTAAATTTCCCATGTTGTATCGTTTTTATAAAGATCCGGGCAAGTTATTTTTCAACCGGGCGGCATTTAGATATGTACGGGAACATCCACAACCTATTTACGAGTCTGCCCCGTATCCTGGCCTTCCGCTCTTGATGCGGTTACTCTGAGAGAAAAATACTTGACATTTCCCGATCAATCTTTATAAATACTACAGAAAGTTTAGTATAAGTTAAGTCGGATTCTATTTGCCAATAAACATTTCAGGTCTGATAGAAACCTGACAAAGCCTTTCTGAGTCAACGAAAAAGGCGAAAATTATCATCATTGGCAGCAGGGCCAGTTCCAAAACAGGACTGGGATGATACTGCTCGATATCAATTAAAAGGAGTCAATCATGGGAAACACTTATAAAATCGCGATTATTCCCGGTGACGGCACAGGCCCGGAAGTGGTCCGTGAAGGGATAAAAGTGCTGAATGCGTCCGCAAAAAAGCACGGGTTCAAACTGGACATGACCGAATTTGACTATGGCGGAGACAGGTACCTGAAAACCGGTGAAGTTCTTCCGGAGACTGCCGCAGATGACTTAAAAAAATTTAATGCCATATATTTAGGCGCCATTGGCCATCCGGATGTCAAACCCGGTATTCTTGAAAAAGGAATCCTGTTGAAACTGAGATTTGAACTGGATCAGTATATTAATCTGAGGCCGGTCAAACTCTATCCCGGCGTTGAAACGCCGCTTAAAAACAAGGGGCCTCAAGATATCGACTACGTGGTTGTCCGCGAAAACACCGGTGGCATCTATACGGGCATAGGTGGCATTTCCATGAAAGGCACCCAAAATGAAGTCGCCATTCAGAGCATGGTCTATAACCGTTTTCAGGTGGAACGATGCCTGAGATATGCCTTTGAGCTGACCCGGAAACGGAACAAAAACAACACCCTCGCCCTGGTCGGCAAAACCAATGTGCTTACCTTTGTATATGATCTCTGGGAACGGGCCTTTCATGAAATCGGAAAGGCCGACTATCCGGACATCAAACGCGAATACTATCACGTGGATGCCACCTGCATGTGGATGGTAAAAAATCCGGAATGGTTCGACGTCCTTGTTACCGGAAATCTTTTTGGTGATATCATCACCGATCTGGGTGCGATCACTCAAGGGGGTATGGGCATTGCCGCAGGTGGCAATATCAACCCCGAAGGCGTCAGCATGTTTGAACCGATTGGCGGTTCAGCACCCAAATACACAGGAAAAAATGTGATAAATCCCCTGGCTGCAATCTGTTCAGGCGCCATGATGCTGGATACCCTGGGTGAAACAACGGCTTCTGATGAAATCGAACAGGCAGTCATGGAAATCACCGCAAATAAAATGAAAAGCCTTGACGCCGGAAAGATGGGCTATTCCACATCTGAAATCGGTGACATGGTGGCAGAACGGGTGGCGTGATTCACCTCGTCGCCACACTAAAAGCCATAAGCCGCCCGACAAACACGCTCCTCTCCCCATAAAAAAGGGCAGATGGTATTTTCAACCGTCTGCCCTAAAAAAATCTAAAAGACACAGATTAATGATGCCTGCTTCTTTTCATGTTACTTTCCGGGAATTGATACCAAGCTGTTACTGATTAATAATAATATTTAAACCCTATACCGACAAACGATGCATTCATGGAGACATCCCTTGTGACGGATGTCGAGGAATTGTCTGGCCGGAACTTGAATTCCGCCTGGTTCACGATCATTTTCACATCAAAATTCAGGGCGATATGTTTGGACAGGAAATACTCTGCACCTGCACACAAATGCATGCCAAAAGAGTCTTTGACATCCGTAGTAAGATTCAAGGCAAAAAAATCTTCTGTGCCGGTACGGTTATGGTTATCAAAGTCATTGTTATAATATCCCACGCCAGCACCCAGAAAAAAATTACCGTTTCGCTCATTTATCCTGAAATGCATTCTCCCGGTTAAAAGAAAAGGCCTCTGGGTAAATTCACCAAGCACACCGGAATTTGAATCGTGGTGAACTTCAAGATCCGAATTAAAACTGTCTGCACTCAATTCCACAGAAAACCGCTGATGAAGAAAATAGGTAAATGTCAGGCTATATGTCACGGAATTATCAAACTTGGCATCAAGATCCCCGGCATCACCGGTTTCAAAATTGGTCGTGCCGATATTCATTCCGGATAGACGGAATCCTACACCAAAACGGTTGAAGTCTTCCGCCCTGCCCTGATTGGCAGAAAAGATCAAGATAACCAGCAATCCAATACTGACATAAACATTTGTTTTCATACTATCCTCAAAGCTAAGGGGTCGTTATAATCAACCGGGAACGCCATTTAATCCGAACATAAATCCTTGCCGGATATATAGGGCGGATACGTTTTCTTTTTGCTGTCCGAGCAGTCGGCCAGGCCCGAATAAAATGAATCGATGATCAAACAGCTTAAACTGCTTTCATCAGAATAGTAATCAGACCGGTCACTGACCGATCCAGGTCCTGGCGCAAATCCGTCTTTATCATCATCCTGGTAAGGATCTGCTTTGTATGTTGAATAAAAAAATGTAGCTGTCGTTTCTGAGATGTCAATGCCCAGCATTGCCTCATTAATCGATTTAATAAATTCATTTGCAATAACCAGATATCCGGTATTTGAGGGATGGACGCCGTCCAGGCTGTAAAAACCGCCGCCAAAGGTCCTTGAAAGCACCCGGTATTCCCAGTCGTTAAGATCAGGATCTTCTTCATCTTCCGGGTCACCTTTTGTGGTAATATAAACATAATTCCCAAGGACAAACTGCTTGGTTTCCTTATCTTCCCTGAGGTCACCATCTGCATCCAGAATTTTGTTGTAATCCACGTCCAGTTTGTCAAAAATGGTCTTCTTGAGATCAACCACCGTGACATTGGCATTTTCCGCTGCCAGGGCCTCTATATACAGGTTGATTGCATCGATGTGGTCGTTTAAAAGCCTGGCTTCTTCATTTGATAGGGTATACCCGTCACTTGCGGCAACCGTCTGGCTGATAGCCGTGTTCAAGGTTGTATTATCGTTCAGGGTGTAAACAGTGTCATCCGTATAACTATAATATTTCCCCAGTGCAGAAGCGATGGATACTTCCAGATCGGCTATCAGGTGGGTATATCTGCCGCTGTCTGCTGGTTCCTCTGTTGATGTGCGGTTAATGAAAGGGAAAAGCCCTATATACTGACCACTATTTAATGTGGTTACATCGGCAGGCACTTCGCTCGTGGCAAATGTTGCCAGATGCTCCAGATCTGTCTCATTGAAAAGGACGGCAAAAGATGTAACATGGGGAAGATTTCCGATAAAGACATGACTGTCGGGAATAGCTGTCAACCTGTCAACGATTGTTTTGATATTTGCCGTGACAGATGTCAGGTCATGCTTGCTGCCAGTGTCTGAAAGAAATGCTGTAATGGCATCTGTGGTCATTTCCGTACCCCCATTTTCAGTGATCGCTCCCAGAACATCATTCAATCCGATCCAGAGTGTAAAAATTTTCTGCTTGTCCGGATGCATTGTACCCACATATTCGGCGGCTTCGAGCTGACTCACCACCTCATTCTTTTCTTCAGGGATCGGTTCCATCAGCGCGTCAAGAAGGGAATCCCCTTGTCCGGTTTTTTCCGATATAAGCGTTTCTGTGGTCGCGCCGTCTGCACCCAAATTGGTGGGAACATAAATATAATCGATATATTTATCGTCATTGTCTATCAACTCATCCACATTATCAGAACGCGGAATATCCTTGAGCATCATGTTGTCATTCTTGTAGGTATCCAGATCCTCTTGTAGTAGGGTCATATGCTGCCGGTTGTATTCACCACGACTGTAAAACGCCTTCAAGTCAATATTCGGCTGGTACCAGCTTAAAAAATCACTGGCATAAGCAGCATAGTTTGCCAGTTGTTTTGGGAAGCTGTTTTTCTGGGTGTATTCATGGACATTTCCTTTGCCGCTCTGCGTACCGCAGGTAAAATCATCTCCCAGGTTGATGATAATCACCGGAAGTGCATTGTTTAAGGCCAGCGCTTCTTTCAGGTTCCGGGTCGCCTGCTCGGTACTGACCAGGGTTCTGGGTTCGCTTTCATTAAACACACCTTGTTCATTCAGGTAATTTATAATCGCAAGCACGGTTTCGTCTTTCTGAAAAGCATCTGTCGATTGCTTGAAATTAATGGTGAACCCTTCGGCTTTTTTTCGGGCAATGGCATCTCTGACCGGCTTTGTGATCTTAATGCCGTTCGGGAAATTACTGACATCACAGTCATCATCCGAGCAGTTACAGTCAAAATCATCATTATCCGGGCAGTTAAAATCCGAAAGATCCAGTTCGGATTTTCGGGTGACCGGCCTCTCCTCGTCCAAAGTCTGTAAAAAAGAGGCAATATTGATGGTTTCATCACTCATGAGTTCGTCTGTATCAAAATCGAGAGGCGACATTTTATAGGTTGGCGTCAACCGTTTCCCTATCTCTATACCACCTATCATAAACTGAATGTCTTCCTGAACCTCTGTGCCCTCGTCACCCTCATACACCCGGTAATAAAACCGGCCGTCATCATTTGTGGCGCCCTGACGGGTCAAGCGGCCACTTTGATAACAGGAATATTCCAACCCTGTAATGGTAAAGGCCGTAAACTCGCCATGCCGGATCGGATCGCCTGATTTGTCACTTCCGCAACCGGCATTCAATATCAAAATAAGTAAAGAACACAGCCATACAATCCGCCTGAACGGGAAGAGGATTCCGTGGTTTTCTGATCTTTCGGGAATAACAAAAAAACGCTGGGGCATGGTATGATATACCTCCGAATTATTTACCAAATCATATTACTGTCTGACACCGTTTTAAATTCGTGGGAGTATAGGTCAAAAGACAAGGGGTGTCAAATTGATTTATGGTAAGACACAAGTGTGGGTGATTTGAAAAATAAAATTTAGCCCCTTGACAGACGGGGTTAATTCCAATATGTACGTCTATTTGATGAATTTTAAGTTTTGACAAGGAAATCAAACATGCATTTCCTTCATGAAATATGAAGAAACAATTGTTGAGGAGCATCTGCGGAAATGAGCGCTATTCAGAAACTCGGTTGGGTACTTTTTACGGTCGTCTTAATTACAGGAGGTGGCTTTTTTTCAGCATCTCTCCACGCACAGCCTGAAGAAATAGAATTCTGCAAGGATAAAGAGCGTGGACCGGTCATGTTTCCCCACGAATCACACATGGGAGACCATGAATGCCTGGATTGTCACCATGATATACAAAACGGAGAAAATGTTCTGGATGAAGGTAATCTGGAAGAAGGCAATCCCAGCGCCAAGTGCTCAACCTGCCATAATACCGAATCAAAAATCGAAACACGGGAAGCATTCCATCGCCAGTGCATGGGATGCCATGATAACAGCAAGAAAGGTCCTAACCTTTGCGGTGAATGTCACACGTTGGAAAAGTAATACGCAAATATAAATGGAGGCCATAAGTGGTTAAAGCAAAAAGAAAACCCATTGAAGAGATAAAAGAAGCTATCGCAGGATATAAAAATATTCTGAATGTCGGGTGCGGCGGATGTGTTTCCGTTTGCCTGGCAGGAGGTCAGCGTGAAGTCAATGAACTGAATGCCGTTCTTAAACTTCATATGAGTAAAGACAATGTGCAGAAAAGCATCGACGGGTATACGGTTGAACGTCAGTGCAATGTCAAATTCCTGGATGAACTCGACCCGATGGCCACCAAGTATGACTGCATCATTTCCATGGCTTGCGGTGCTGGCGTGCAAAATATGGCTGAACGCTTTCCGGGAATTCCTGTCTTTCCTTTAGTCAATACGGTTTCCATCGGGATTGACAGAAACCTTGGCATGTATGAGGAGAAATGCAGAGCCTGTGGTCACTGCGTCCTTGGATATACTGGCGGTATATGCCCGGTTACAAGATGTTCAAAAGGATTGTTCAACGGTCCGTGCGGTGGAACCAACAATGGAAATTGTGAAATCAGCAATGAAGTGCCCTGTGCCTGGTACGATATATATAACCGATTGAAAGCGCAGAACCGACTGGATGATATCCTGAAAGTTCAGCCCCCGATGGAGTGGCAAAACCAGACGCCAAGAACCATTATTCAGGAACCTTATGAAAACAGGTACCGGGCTTAAAATCGTATTTCATGCCCGGTATTTTATGCTGAAAAAGCATTCCTGTTTCAGGAAGAAAACTGGCAATTAATTTTTAATTAAACGTGCCTGCCCGATACGGCACAACATACAAATTTGGTATATTATGGAACTGTCAAATATTTTATCCGGAACATGTGTATATGATTTTGTGAGAGGACCGCTTGTATGGATCTCCTTTATCATATTCATTCTGGGCACAATCTTCCAGGTATTCAGATTGCTGTCACTGACCCGAGTTGAAGAGACCGTAAAACTGAAATCAGGTCCTGGAAGTTTCCTTCCCAAACGATCAGAAAAAGAAAAAACAGACTGGGGGTTGCGTGCCAGACTCTCTATTTTCGGGGTGAATCCATTCCTGATTGTCGTTACAACCCTGTTTCATGTTCTTCTTGTGATCATGCCGATTTTCGTACTGGGACACAATATCCTCCTCGATAATGCATTTGGCATCAGCCTCTTTGCTTTTCCCGAAAAAACAGCGGATGTACTGACCCAGATCGTTATCATCTGTGCAATGATTTTCCTTTACAGGCGGTTGTTTGTCGATCGTGTCAAAGCCATCACAGACTGGAAGGATTATCTGTTTCTTCTTCTGGCTGCCGCACCATTTATTACAGGATATTTTGCCTTTCATCAGACCTTTTCCGAACATTACAGACTGATCATCACCCTGCATATTCTATCCGGAGAGCTGATGCTGATGGCAATCCCGTTTACAAAATTTATTCATATGTTTTATCTGGTCATTATAAGGCTTACGGTGAAAAGCGAATACAGCCTGGGGCAGGGTGACAGAGTCTGGTAACCTGTCAGCAGGCGCTTAAACGATAAGGTCATTTTTATTAAATTTTGGAGCATCAAATGTTCAGAAAGAAAAATACCGCAGGAGTAGACAGCGACGCGATCCGGGAAATCCTGGATGAAAAAAAGACAAAAATGAAACTGTCTTTAAAAGCATGCGCCCATTGCACGCTCTGCGCAGAAAGCTGCTTTTTATTTATGGGTCGGGATAAAGATCCAAAGTATATGCCTTCTTATAAATTTATAAACTCTATAGGCGTTTTATATAAGAATAAGGGAAATGTGGACAAACTTGATCTGGGCGAGATCAGGGATATTGTATGGGAAAGATGTGTTCTATGTACAAGATGCTATTGCCCCATGGGTATTGATATCCCGGAAATGATTGCACTGGCCAGGCGCGTTTGCCGGAGCCAGGGTGTTTATCCAAGATATGACCAGGAATAGTTAGGCCAGCTTGTTTTAATTAATTGGCATAGCCTGAATATATGATTAAAGAATTCGAAGGGGATCGATTAATATGAAATCAGGAAGTAATTTTGAAAAAATTTTAAAGGCCGGACACTTTGCGTTTACAGGTGAGCTGGGACCACCCCGTGGTGCAAATATCCAAGTGATCAAGGAAAAAGCCGCACCCTTGAAAGGTAATGTCGACATGGTGAACATTACGGACAACCAGACAGCCATGGTTCGAATGTCCAGCTGGGCCGCAGCCATGTTTGTCATGCAGGAAGGCCTTGAACCCAATTACCAGATGGTATGCCGGGACAGAAACCGACTGGCCATGCAATCCGACATCCTGGGGGCCTATGCGCACGGACTCAGAAATATTCTTTGCCTTTCCGGTGACCATCAACAATTTGGAGATCACCCGCAAGCCAAAGGTGTCTTTGACATCGATTCCATTCAGCTCGTGGCCACGATTAAAAAAATGCGTGATGAAGGCAAATTTTTGGGTGGCGCAGACATTGATGAACCCCCTAAAATGTTCATAGGCGCTGCCGCAAACCCGTTTGCCGATCCGTTTGAATGGCGAATTCACCGTCTTGCCAAAAAAGTGGAAGCTGGTGCCGATTTTATTCAGACTCAATGTGTATTCAATATGAAAAAAATGAGAGAATGGATAAAAATGGCCAATGATATGGGGCTTACGGAAAAAGTCTATATTCTTCCAGGCGTAACTCCTATGAAAAGTATCGGTATGGCAAAATATATGAAGAGCAAAGTGCCTGGCATGGACGTTCCGGATGAAATTATCAAGAGATTGCAGGGCGTTGATAAAAAGAAGGTCGCAGATGAAGGAATCAATATTGCCTGCGAACAGATAGAAGAGTTCAAGACAATGAAAGGTGTCGCAGGTGTTCATCTGATGGCCATTGAGTGGGAACATAAAGTTCCTGAAATTGCCGAAAGAGCAAAAGTTCTGCCGCGTCCCCAGGTATAAAAGCGAATTTAAGCTGAACCTTTTTTGATGTAAACTGTTATGGGCAACCTGCCATTATTTACAGGCAGGTTGCCTTTTTTTATTTTTAAAAAATCCCGTCTCACGTTTCCAATTTTGAGCCTCTTGTTCCCTATCCGGTTTTTCAGTTGAAATTTGGCAGGTATCCATATATAGATATACCAAGCATGATTGACCAATTCTTTATCTTTATCACCGTTAAACGTTATGTTTTTTTAATGAAAGGCAGCCTATGCGAACGGATATGGAAAAGGAGTATCTGGTTAATGCGATTGATGCATTTAAGCGATCAATAATTATAATATCAACCGACTTTAAAATTTTAGCGGCAAATCATACTGAGTCACCGAACGAGGCTCAGGTCAAAGTCGGAGATCTGTGCTACCAGGCGCTTTACAGCCGAAGCACACCATGTACCAATTGCCTGGCGCTTGAAGTGATAAAAACCAGGAAAGCAGCATTAAGGCCAGGTCGGGAGGGAATCATGGCACTTGAAAAAGTGTCTTGCCTGTATTCCTATCCTATTTTTTCAGGAGAAGAAATTCATTCTCTTGTGATTATGGATTTTGCAATGTCAACGTTGGAGAGAATGGAAGAAAGAATACACCGGTCAAACGGTTTTTTAAGTAACTTGATCAAAAGTGCGGTTGATGGAATTATTGCCGCTGACATGACAGGAAAAATTCTGATTTTCAATGATGCGGCCTGTGAAATATCCGGATATGATGTAGATGAAGTGATTAACATAATGAGCATTCGAGAAATCTATCCGGGTGACGGTGCAAGAAATGTCATGCGAATGCTGAGATGTAATGAGTATGGCGACAAAGGGACACTTCGATCCTACCGGGTAGATATTAAAAGAAAAACAGGAGAAATTATTCCCATAAGTCTTAATGCTGCCATCGTATATGATGGGGAAAGTGAAGTGGCCACGCTGGGATTTTTTCATGATTTGCGCGACACCCTGAAAATCGAGGCAGAACTTGAAAAAACGCAAGTTCAGCTGTTGCAGGCTGAAAAAATGTCTTCCCTGGGCAAACTTGCCGCTGGCGTGGCGCACCAATTAAACAATCCTCTTGGCGGCATCACCCTTTTCTCCCAACTGATCATGGAAGACTACGAACTCCCGGAAGGCGCCAGAAAAGACCTTGAAAGGATTCTCCATGATGCCCAGAGATGCAGCAATATCGTTAAAGAACTTCTAGAATTTTCCAGACAAACAAGCAACGAAATGCGACCTCAAGATATCAATCATGCATTGTCGCAAACCTTATTTCTTCTTGAAAACCAGACCATTTTTCATGATATTGTCATTGAAAAGGATTTCAATCCTTCCCTGCCACTTGTCCCCATAGACAAACAACAGATCAACCATGTATTTATGAATATTATTTTAAATGCAGCAGATGCCATGGAAGGAAGGGGCACACTTTCACTATCCACATCATTTCTTCCTGAAAAAAACAGGGTCTGCATAAAAATTTCCGACACAGGTCCGGGTATACCTGAAAACATATTGCCCAAAATATTTGACCCGTTCTTCACGACAAAAGAACAGGGTAAAGGCACAGGACTGGGACTCAGTCTGGTCTACGGCATCATAGAAGATCACGGGGGACATATCAGGGCAGAAAGTACAGTTGGTATAGGAACCAAATTTATCATTGAACTGTTGCTTGATCCCCCTTCCGGAGGAGGAACAAAGAGTGGATAATCCGAGTTTAACGACCCAGATACTTGTCATTGATGATGAAAGAGATATCCGGGATGGGTGTGAAAGAATACTTTCCCGAATGGATTGCAAGGTTTTTACAGCAGTAAACGGGTTAGATGGCCTTGAAATAATCAATACCAAAGACATCTCCATTGTTCTTTGTGATATTAAAATGCCCGGAATTGACGGCATTGAAGTGCTTTCCCGAATCAGGGAGAGCAACAACAACGTTCTGGTCATCATGATCACAGGGTTTGCCACAGTAGAAACCGCTATTGAAGCCATGAAACGCGGTGCATATGATTTTGTATCAAAACCATTTACGCCGGACCAGCTAAGAATCGTTGTAAAAAGAGCCATTGAAAAACTGAGACTGACCCAGGAAACAGAAACCCTGCGGCTGGAAAGAGAAAGAAATCTTGCTGATCTCGGAACAGAGCAAAGCCGTATCCGGACAATTATCGAAACCCTTCCCAATGGTGTCCTGGTTACCAATATAATGGGTCAGGTTGTGCTTTTGAATCCGGTTGCCATTAAATACCTGGGGCTTGATGCATCCAGAAAAACCGGTGATAAAATCGATACATACATTCGTGACCAGGGTTTGTGCGACTATATCATGGATATTTCAAAGGGGAAATACAAGGTCACGGACGATATCCCTTCTTATGAACTGGTCCTTCCGGAAGAAAGGTATGTACTTGTTCAGAGCAGGCCTGTACTCGGAGCAGGCAACGAATGCCTGGGCGCAGTTGTCAATCTTTCAGATATTACAGCGATGAAAGTCTTTGACCGGCTTAAATCCGAATTTGTTGCAAAAGTATCCCATGAACTCAGATCACCGCTTTCCACCATCCATGAACAACTGGCAATGGTTATCAAGGATAATTCCCTTGAACACTCAGAAGACAGCCAATACATGCTTGGACGTGCAAAAGAAAAAACCCAGGGGCTTATTTCTCTCATTGGTGATCTTTTGGACCTCTCCAGGATCGAATCAGGAAACGAAGGGCAGCAACCCATTCCCGTTCAGGCGGATGAAATTGTTGAAAAAGTTGTTGAATTCCTCATCGTACAAGCCAAAAGAAAAAACCAGTCCCTCACCTTTACCCGTCCGGCGATCCCTGTTCCCTCAATTCTGGCTGACCCCATGGCACTTGAAAGTATTTTTGGCAATATTATCACAAACGCCATTAAATATACGCCTGAAAATGGGAAAATTATCGTGGCTATTGAAACGGATAACAAAACCATATCCATTTCCGTAAAAGACAATGGTTATGGTATGGAAACAAAACATCTCACGCGAATTTTTGAAAAATTTTACAGAGTTAAAGACGATAACACCCGTTTTATTACAGGCACAGGCCTTGGACTGCCAATTGTGAAAAGCCTTGTGGAGGCGTTACAGGGAACCATTTCTGTGCACAGCGAGGTGAATAAGGGAACAACTTTCACCATACTTCTTCCAGTTGCATGAAAAACAGGTATCGGATCAAATCAGCATTGACCGAATGGTCAAATTAGGTATATATATATAAGTTTTAAAAAAATGTGATTTAAACCTATTTATTATTTTATGGAGGAACCAATTGATTTCATTAGAGGCAATTAAAAAAATCGAAAAAGGTGATGAAAAAACCATCAATAATGCCTATATGATGCTCACCGAAGAGCTCAGAAAAATGAAACCTTTTGATGATTTTTCACTCATTCGGGAAAAATACGATGCTTTAATCGAAATCAGGGAAACGGTAACAGACAAACTCAACAAATTAAGCGGACAAGAGATTGAAGCCATGATCAAAGAGGATGAAAAGGCCCAATTTTATCTTCAGCAGGCGTTTGTCAGGGAAAGGCATCCTGAAATGGATGAATAAGTTGCCATCAGGGAGACCTGAGTTCAGTTGAATCTGCAGGCGGCTCGTTAATACCCCCAATCAATTCACAAGAAGATATTGTCAATATAATGAGAAAGCCCTTTACATGGATGCCACCATGAAAGGGCTTTTTCTTTTTTTATTTTAAAATCAGCCAAGAAGGTTTTTGATACTTTCCGCTATTTGTTCAGGAGATGCCGGTTTGGGGAGATAATCATCTGCCTCCATGTTCATGCCATCCGCATGTGAATACCGCGTTGAACTGACATGATCAGCCACAGCAGTCAACATGACGATGGGGATATCTGCATATTTGTCATCATTTTTAAGCTCAGCACATACCGCATATCCGTCTTTTTCCGGCATCATAACATCTAGCACAATCGCATCCGGCGGATTAGCCTTCACTTTTTCCATGGCTTCAACGCCATTATAAGCGACTTCAACTTTGTAGCCTTCCCTCTCGAGATTTTTTTTGACCATGGTTACAAGATCCGGCTCATCATCCACAACAAGGATTCTTTTCTTGCTCATAAGATTCTCCTTTTAAGATTATCAATCATCGGTTTAACCTGAATATAACATGCGTAAGGGTTTATGTCGATGTTATCTTGTTATTTTTTTTTCTTGTCCATCTTCTTCCGGTTATCTTCAGCATTTTTAAGCTTGAGGGAAGACGCTTTTTTTACTTTTTCAAGGGTTTTTGAAGCATTCTCTTCAAAACCGGATGTCGGCGATGAAACCTCTATGGTTTTTCCCTTTGCATCTGCGAAAACGGCCCGCCCGAGTGGCGACCGTGTTATCACTGTTGTCCAGCCCTCTTTGGCACCGATTCCGCCAAAAGAAATATCTGCATATTCGGAAGAATAATCTTTACAGAACCGACACGCATATCGTTTCATGAAATCAAGCTTGTTTAAAGGGATAGTGATGATTTTACCATTTTTCAAATGAACGATAAATTCATCTTTGACGTTAATCTTTTTTAAATCATCTATTTTGAATTTGCCGATTTCCTCCAGTTTTGCCTTTTCTGCTTCACTGAAAAGAAAATTCCCTGAACAGAAAAGCCCCAGGCAGAATTTAATTGAATCCGAAGGGACGATACCAAGGGTTTCAATCTTTCTGACAGCTCTGATCTGGCAGGGGGTACCTACCAGGGCGATCCGAGTGAGCCCTTTTTCGATCATGGGTCGGAATTCCTGGACAGACGGGGAATAGGTTGAATAATCGCTGCTGAAATGGTTGATGCCATGGGATGTATCAAAATAAAAACCGGCTGACAACAGAATATCGTCTTTGGTCGTGGCCAGGTGCGGTTGCCTGCTGAAGGGACCGGTCTGTTGGGTGACAATCGCACCATCAATACGGCCTGCATTGAAAAGATGCAAAAGAATCGCCGTAACCACACCACCATCTGTTGCATTTTTCCTGATATTCGAATCAATTGCCCGTGCGGTTGTGGTTTCAATCACCTTGCCTATTGGAGGCTCCCAGGAAACTTTTTTCCGTGTTTCATCTTCCAGTTCATTCACTTCCGGACAAATGGAATAACACAGCCCGCACTCAATGCATTTATCCTTCTCACCAAACTGTGGCATACCGCTTGGGCCAAGCTCAAGGGCGCCATAGTTGATCGATGTACAGAATGTCACGCATCCCCCGCAGTGATGGCACAACCCGGGTTTCTGAACGTCTTCTATCAGATCGAGAAATGTTTTCATGGTTCCTCCTAAACCTCAGGTCTTGGATAAAGCCCTGCTTTTTCAACAATTTCAGGAACTTTTTCTTCCCATTCAATGGCCATGATATGAAACCCCTTGACACCGGGAACTTCCTTTAAACGCTGAATGGATTCCACACAGATTTTAATGCCTTCGTCTGCCTGTTTTTCCTTGGGTGTATCTGAAAGCCGTTTCACAATTGCATCAGGGACATCCATGCCAGGCACCCTGTTTTTCATGTATTTGGCCATTCCCGCAGATTTCATGGGTGTAAGTCCCGCAAGGATCGCCACTTTTTCATGAAGGCCCCTGTCTCTGACACCTTTCATCCATTCTTCGAATTTATCAAGGTTGTAGATACACTGGGTCTGAATAAATTCAGCACCGGCATTGACTTTTTTGGCAAGCCTTGGCACACGAATTTCAAAAGGATCGGCAAATGGGTTGGCAGCGGCCCCCACGAACATCCGGGGTGGCCTTGCGATGTCATCCCCCCCTAAGAATTTGCCATCATCCCTCATTCTTCTCACAGTCTGAATGAGTTGCATGGAGTCAATATCATGAACATTCTGGCCCTTTGCACAATCACCAAAACTTTGATGGTCACCTGACAGGCAGAGAATGTTATTAATATCAAACGATGCTGCGCCTAGGATATCACTTTGAAGAGCAATCCGGTTTCTATCCCGGGTAACCATCTGGAGAACCGGTTCAAGTCCCATCTGCTTCAGACGGATACATGCCGCCAGACTGCACATTCGCGTCATGGATGTCTGATTGTCCGTGATATTGATTGCATCGACATAATCCTTTATCAGTTCAGCCTTTTTCGTAATCGCCTCAGGATCACTCCCCCGGGGAGGGCCACATTCGGATGTCACTGCAAGATGTCCTTTAGAAAGAATCATTTCCAGTTTGCTCGGTGTTTTTACACTCATACCTGTAAATCCTCCCTGACAATTTTTCGAGGCCCGCCAGATCTCTCATTGGACCAGTCTTTTATGGGGGCAAGCTTTTCATAATCATCGAGTCTCCCCAATGCCTTCAACCGATCAACAATGAGTTGCCACGCACAATCCAGCTCCTTGTTTATTTCGCATTTTCCTTTGGTTGACCCGCCACAAGGCCCGTTCATGACGCGTTTGGCGCATCTGGAAACCGGGCAGATCCCACCCGTTTCTGCCAGAATACATTGCCCGCAGCCCTGACATTTTTCTGTAAAAAGACCCGGACTGTCTACAGAACCCATAAATGTCGTGTTCAATCCGGGGAGAACCGGTTTGTTTCCCAGTTTCTCAGCCGTAAACTGCACCCCTACCCCGCATGCGATTGATAGCACTACATCCGGCCATTCAAGGGTTTCCATTGCTTTTTCATAAAACTCATGTTCGCACTGTCTTTCAATACCGGAGTCCTTGATGTCAATATCAACACCTTCCTGCTTGGCCTTCATGCGCAGCATGGAACCTAAGATCTCTGCTTCCTTGTTTCCACCTGTATGACAGACAGCGACACAGGTGTTACAGCCAAAAACCAGAACTTTTTTCTGATTCTTGATCATTTCCCATATCTCTTCCAATGGCTTTTGGTCACCTACAATCATAGTTTTACGCTCCTTGTTTAGACATATTTCGATCTGCCAAGACTACCGGTGATGGTCCCAGCTTTTTTATTCTGTCTGTAAATTCTGTGCATATTTCAGCCCATCTGGGGCCCATGGCCGCAGACAGGTTAAACATTTCAACTCTAGAAGGGTCGATATTCACCTTTGGAATGATGGTTTTCAGGTACTCTACTCGTTTTCTGGCCCACGCATTTCCTTCCAGGAAATGACATTGTCCCTCCAGTCAGCCAGCCACAAAAACACCGTCAACTCCTCTTTCGAACGCTCTTAAAATATGATAATGATCCAGTTTTCCTGTGCAGGGCAAACGAATGATTTTCACATTCATCGGATAGGAAAGGCGCATGACCCCTGCCAGATCCGCTGCCGCAAATGCACAGTAATGACAGGCAAATGCCAGAATTTTGGGCTCCCATTCCGGCGGGATCTCACCTGGTTTTTCCACGGTGGAGATCACGTCCTCCTTTACAGCAACAGCTTGTTCACCCATTCTTTAATCCTCCTTTGGTCAATGGAAAACAAAAAAACCGCTTCAGGTCACCGCATCAATCATGGCAATGATCTGATCATCCCTGAAATTATTCACCTGAAATGCCTTTGCAGGACAAATGCCCGCGCAAATTCCGCATCCCATGCACTTCACTTCATTATGGCTCACGCGCCCGTCTTCCGGATCGATATAGGGCGAGTCAAACGGACAAACCCTGACACATGCCAGGCATGACATACAGATATCCCGGTTATGTTTGGCTATAATCCCGGAGACCGCCAATCTGTCATGAGATAATAAGACACCCGCCCGGCCTGCGGCTGCCAAGGCCTGGCTGATGGTTTCATCAAGATTTTTGGGCGCATGGGCCAACCCGGCCACAAATATGCCTTCACTGGGGAAATCAACAGGCCTGAGCTTTACATGGGCCTCCAGAAAATACCCATCCGGGTTTCGGGTCAGTTTATACATCTTTCCTGTTTTCTCTGTAGACGGATGGGGTTTTAAACCCGTAGAAAGCACTATCCAGTCTGCCTCCATCGCAAGCTCTTTTTGAAGCATAAAATCAAATGCCTTTATTTCTATCCTGTTTCCTCTGGAAATCACTTCAGGTTTCCTGTCCGGCTCAAACCGAACAAACAAGACTCCCAGATTCCGCGCTTCCCGGTAGAAGTCTTCTCTTAAACCGTAAGTCCTTATATCCCGGTAGAATATAGTCACATTCGCATCCGGCGTCTTTTTCTTGATAGAAATGGCGTTTTTCACTGCATCCTGGCAGCAGATTCGCGAGCAGTAATTTTCAGGTTCCTCGCGAGAACCCACACATTGGATCATGACATAATGGGTACCCGGCTTTGGTAAGTTCTGTTCAAGTTCTCTTTCAAGCGTTCGCTGGGTGATGATCCTCTCACTTTCACCAAATCCGTACTCGGAAGGTTCATATTCTATGCCTCCCGATGCCACGACAATAGCGCCGTGGTCGATACCGCTGTCATCTGACAGAACTGTTTTAAAATTGCCTACAAAACCATCTGTTTTTCTGATTTCCTTTCCCAGATGCACATGAATTCTCGGGTGGTTCAGAACCGAATCCATCGTGGTTTTCAAAAACGTCTGAACATCACTGCCATCCAATGTTCTGTAAAGATTCCTCACGAGTCCACCCAATGCATCTTCTTTTTCGATCAGGTGAACATCAAACCCCTGATCACCAATGGCAAGCGCTGTGGTCATTCCTGCAATCCCGCCGCCTATGACGAGGGCAGAAGGGGTCACCGCCACAGAATCGGTTTTAACCGGCTCAAGATATCGAACCTTGGCAATATTCATTTTCACGATATCAATCGCTTTTTTCGTGGCCTCCTCTTTCTGCCCCATATGGCACCAGGAGCATTGTTCCCTGATATCCGCCAGTTCAAAGAGATATTTATTCAACCCTGCATCCCGTATGGTTTCCTGGAATAAGGGTTGATGGGTTCTGGGCGTACAGGATGCGACAATCAGCCGGTTCAGATTATGCTCTTTGACAAGCGCCTTTATTTTATCCTGGCTGTCCTGGGCGCAGGCATACATCATGTCGTCTGCAAACACCACATTCTCCTGTTCGCTGGCGACTGCCGCGACCTGTTTCACATCCACGGTCTGGGAGATATTTATCCCGCAGTGACACACGAGAACACCAATCCGGCAGTCTTCCCCGGTAATATCCCTTTCCGGTGGCAGTTGTTTTTCAACCACTTCCGTTCCTCTTGCCTCACTCAAAAGAGCCATGGCACTGCCTGCCACAGCACTTCCCTGAATAACGGTTTCCGGAATATCCTTCGGTCCCTGATAGGTACCGGTCACATAAATTCCAGGCCTTGATGTCTCAACCGGCTTAAATTGGGTGGTTTTGGCAAATCCGTATCCATTGGGTTCCACACCAAAAATACTGGCAAATGCCAATGCGTCCTTATGCGGCTCGATACCCACAGAAAGGATGACCATGTCAAATTTTTCTTCTTTTATCGTCCCATCCGTATCTGCATACCGCATAATGAGATTGCCTGTGCCAGCCTCTTCATGCACGGCAGACACCATTCCCCGCTGATACCGCACACCATAATCATTTTTGGCGCGGTCCACATATTTGTCAAAATCTTTTCCAAAGGCCCGCATTTCCATATAAAAAATGGTAGGTTGGATATGGGCGTCATGTTCCTTGGCAATCACCGCCTGTTTGGTTGCATACATGCAGCAAACAGATGAGCACCAGGGATTGGCATGGTGCGGGTCTCTTGATCCCACGCATTGAATCCAGGCGACTTTCTCAGGATGCTTATTGTCTCCCGGCCGTTTGATCTCTCCCATAAACGGACCGGATGCAGACAGAATTCTTTCAAATTGTATGGACGACACCACATTGGGCCAGCGTCCGAATCCCAATTCCTGATGGATACCGGGGTTGTGACGATCCAGTCCCGGCGCCAGTATCACGGCGCCGGTTTTTAATTCAATTTCCTTTGCCGTATCTTCAAAATTGATGGCTCCGAACGGGCACAACTTTTCACATGCCCGGCATCTGCCTCTCTGGAAATAAAGGCAGTTGTCATAATCAATCACACGGGTATTGGGAACGGCCTGGTTCAACATGGAATAGATGGCTTTTCGTTTGGTGAGCTGCTGTTCGAATTCGCTTACGACCAGCTTGGGACATTTCTTTTCGCACAACCCGCAGCCGGTGCACTTTTCCGGATCAACATACCGGGGTTGCTGCTTGACTTTTACACTAAAATTTCCCGGTTCTCCTTCAATATGGGTCACTTCGGCAAATGTGCGGATGTCAACATTCGGGTGACGTGCGATCTCCACCATCTTTGGCGAAATCATACACATGGCGCAGTCTCCCGTAGGAAACGTCTTATCCAGCATGACCATGGTGCCGCCCATGGAGGAATCCTTCTGAATCAGATAGACCTTGTATCCGCTGTCACCAAGATCGAGGGCAGCCTGCATGCTTCCAATCCCTCCACCAACAATCATTACCGAACCGATTTTTTTGCTTGTCATGATTTTTTCTCCGCTCCTGTTTCTTCAAGCTCCCTGAAGAGTCCCGTCGCATCAACAAAATGCCGGTCAATCTGAAGGTCTTCCACACTGAAGTTCATTGCCATGCCAAGGACCTCAGTGATAAACAAAACCGGCAAACGTTCCATGATACCCTGATCTCTGCAAAATGTATTCTGATGCGCATCAAGGTTGAGCTGACACATGGGGCAGGTTACAACCATACAGTTGGCGCCCATTGACACGGCATCCTTCATAATTTTTCCCATCAGGTTCATGGCTGTTTCAGGTTCATTGACTGCGGCTGAAGCACCACAACAGTTTGTTTTATAATTCCAGTCAATCGGCTGCAAACCGATGGCTTTAAGCAGGGTCTCCATTCCTTGCGGATTTTCAGCATCATCCGGCACCGGTACATCAAAAGGAAACCGTGTCATCATACAGCCATAGTAACAAACAGGTTTCAATAACGAAGGCTTTTTAACGGCCTTTTCCAAAAGCGTCCCCGTCTCAAGCGTCTTCAAAAGGACCTCCAGTATGGAAGACACCTTAAATTCACCTTTTATTTTTTGGGCGAGGCCTGAATTAATCTCTTCCTTTAAATCTTCATGATGGTCCAGATATTTCTGGGCGACAAGGGTTCTGGAATAACAGGCAGAACAGGGAATGACCATTTCCTTTAACCCGGTGGACATGGCAATACCAAGGTTTCTTGCTGGCATGGCCATCGCCAGAAAATCATCTGTTTTTCCTGCAGATGTTGCACCACAGCAGTTCCAATCGTCAATTTCCCTTAAATGAATGCCCAGCCGTTCAAAAATCAATCTGTTTTGATGATCATACAGTGATGAAGATTGCTTTAACGAGCACCCCGGATAATATGCTATGTCCATCATTAACCTCTTTTCAATTCATCATTGGTATCTATTTTTTCTTCTTTTTATAAAGGCGCTTGATTTCCTGGCGGCCTTTTGCAGATAAGAAACCGAAATGCATTCTTTTAAGCCTCATCATCGACAAGGCAAGGGTTGACTGAGTCTTGATCTCATTAAATATCGCCCCAAACTTCTTGCCCTTCACATGATCAATCATGTTTCGAAGTTCATAGAAAGCCATGAACTCCATTTCATTGACACGCCCCCATCTTAAGCCGGAATGGACAAATGCATCATGAAAGTGGGCGATTTGGGGTTGAAGGGGCGCTTGATGCGCTTCCTTTGCCATTTTTTTAAGCGTTTCTGTAATTCTTCCGGTCTGAATTTCATTGGGGCAACGCGTACCACAGGTGTAGCAGGACACACATTTCCATACCAGTTCATTATTCAGCGCATTTTCCTGGTCCCCTGTCAAAATCATCCGGATAAGACGATCGGGTGTGATATAACCGGTTTCTTCCCCGACTGAACACGCACCGGCACAACGCCTGCATTGATAACACGCAACAAGATTCTGTCCGGATCTTTCCATCACTTCCTTCGCGAATGTTCGGGCTTTTTCCGGCTTAAATGCAAGGGCTGCTGTCATAATAATTGGCTCCTTGTAATAAGATAATTTTTTTGAACGGCAAGTTGTAGCCGGCAAGAGTTAATGCTCAGCCAACCTATATGTCAAAAAATCCCGCAAAACCGGGATTAATTGATAACAATATAGTGAATATGCTTTTAAACGGCCAGTATGAAAAGGTTTTTAAAAAATAATCGTCAAATAAATTGTTCTTTAAAAAAAACCAAGAAAACCTGTGACAGATGAAAAGAGTATCTGCCTTCTATTGTTTAGTAATTATATTAATTGCAAATAAAATATAGACATGACTGCTTATCTATTAAAC
Organism: Pseudomonadota bacterium; assembly: GCA_018816735.1. Classification (GTDB taxonomy): domain Bacteria; phylum Desulfobacterota; class Desulfobacteria; order Desulfobacterales; family JAHIVH01; genus JAHIVH01. The sequence continues at coordinate 48,117 of JAHIVH010000003.1, forward strand.
GATTTTAAATCGCTGTCAAGCCCAAAATTCATATGTTGCTATCGTCTTTGTGCCTGGCAATTGCCAAAATCAGGTGATCGCCATGAATTCTTTTTTATATAACTTGTTGTTTTGTAAAAATTAGTATAAAATATTCAAGGATTTTTTTATTACAAAGATCGGAGGTGTGAAAGCCAATGGAAAACAATGCTGGTAATGAAAATCCCACCAGAAGAACAGAACCGAGGACACTAGTCGATCTTTATTATAGCGTTGAGTTTTCTTTAGAAGGACTTGATTCAATCTATCAATTTATCATTTACGACATTTCCCAACGTGGCATCTGTATTCTGATTAAGGAAAATTCAGCTGTACTCGATAAATTGAAGGTCGGTGATGTTTTTGACATGAAATATTATCCGATCAAGCTTTTGGGTCCCACAGAACATCTGAAAACTGAAATTAAACACATTACCAGAGAAAACTCAGGGCGCTATAAAGATCACTACCTTGTAGGCCTTTCCGTTAAAGAAAAAATATTTCCGGAACAGATCGCGGATACGTTTATAAGAAGTGGGGCGCAGCCGTGATACAGATAAAGGATAAAGCCGGGTATTTTCTTTGATATGAGTTGTGAAAATCATACCAGACGGGAAGGGAAATTCTTCTGTATCAAATACGCCCGCCATTATTGCGAAGAATGCATGAAATGCAGCGACCCCAAGCTTTATTGCAAATTCAGATCCATGTGTATTATCTGGGAGCACGTTAAGCACGGGAACATAGACAACAAAACCTGATGCATGTTGATGTATCAAAAAAAACTATAAGGACAATTGTGTTATGTGTGAATCATCTGTTTTTATCAAGAAGGGAAATACTGAATCCCTGATCATGGAAAATGTGGCTGCCATCCTTCCCCAGAAAGGAGGTAGATTTCTTTTACGAGGGCTTCTTGGAGAAAGCATGGAAGTGAAAGGCCAAATTGATGAAATCAATCTCATGGCCCACAAAATTATTATAAAAAGCCCTGAATGACCATTTAGGGGATCTTTCGATCACTCAACAGACTGTGCTTTTTCAGGGGAGATAAAAATGTTCAATAAAGCATTATTATTTTGTATAGTAACTGTATTCGCCTTGTTACCAGGTATGGGTTATGCCAGCCTGAGCAAACCCAAAAATATTGAACTCAGCCCGAGTTATGATTCAATTACTGTCACCTGGACTACGAATAATGACGATACTGATTACTATGTGATTATGTGGGGAGTATCCCAAAATCAATTAAATAGCTCCCACACGATCGAAGATGAAGATACAGAAAGTTATGTTATTAAAGGGTTAAAAACCAATACCACCTATTACGTTAAAATAACAGCGTACGATTCCATAGGTAACTCTGAAAGCACGGGTATTGTATCAACCAAGACACTTTCATCCATTTCCCCACCCTCCTATTTTGATGTTACAAGAGACAGCAACGGGATAACCGGTTTAACCGAAGATCAAATTGTTGTTACCTGGGATGCCGTTTCAGATAATGACCTTTCAGGCTATAAAATCTATTATGGCATATCAACTGGCAACTATCCAACTGTCATAGAAGGGCTTTCTAAAACAACCGACACCTATGCCATCAGCGGACTCGATGCATCGTCCAGGTATTACTTGACAATAACATCCTTTGATATAGACGGAAAAGAATCTGTAGCATCCGACGAATTGATTGTAGATACGTTGCCGGATGTGGCTGTGCCAAACACGCCGGCTCAACCGACAATCATGTTGGCAGGTCCGCAAAAAATTCTTATCACCTTTTCCGGTAATAATTCAAATATGGCGGACTTAAATGGATATATGGTTTATATTACAAATTCAAATGATGCATCAGAACTGTCTATAGATATTGGGGATACAACATCTGTGAGCGTGGGAAACCGCACAGCCTATTCACAAATCTCATTAATCGAAAATACAACTTACAGCATTTCAATAAGCGCATATGATTATAATGAAAATGAAAGCAATAAATCCATTTCCCAGTCCATTTTCATTGAAGACATCCAGAATATTCTTGTTGACAATGAAAATATAAAATCGAGTTGTTTTATATCTTCCTTGGATACCTTTGGAATGGTTTATGGTAAAGGATTGATCTTCATCACAGGCATTCTTTTAATATTAATTACAGGTACACGCAGAATGAAAATTTTTCTTATTACTTGTGTCTTTATCGCCATCAACGCAGGAAACCTGAATGCAGGGACAGCCAAAAACAAATTCAATACCGCTGGTGTAAAGGTGGGTTACTTCTTTTATACCGAAAAACTGATAGAAGATACTTATGAAGATGACTATCCGGTCCCCCTTTTATTTTATTATGAAAGAATGATATCAAGCGGATTTTTTACGGATATCGAAGCTGGTTTCCTGAGGCTTGATGGTGAAATTTTAACAGAATCGAATCAACCCACAACCATTCAATCAAAAATCGATATCTTTCCAGCGTCCTTATCCATTGGTTACAAGCTTTTTTTTAACCAGCAGATATATGGCTATTTGGGTGCAGGCCCAGACTTATGGCAATTTTACGAAAAATCAACCATCGAGGGTACCAAGGATAAATTGCATCGGAATGTGGCAGGATATCATGTAAAAGCCGGCATTGCCTATATTTTCACGGCTGCTGATTTTTATGAGGATACTGGCCTCCAGTTGGAAGTCGTTTACTCAAACATCAATTACTTTGGAGACAGTGAAATAGATTTTGGCGGCACGTCATGCCAGGCCGGGTTCTTTTACAGATTTTAAGTTGGAAGCCATAAACAGGTAGTATGTAATATGCTGATATAAAAAAATTTTTGACATCCGGCTTCAGGCAATTTTTCAAACCGGATGTCTTGAGGCGAAATTAATAATTCAGCTGATGGAATACCCAATCATCACTGTAGCGTCCGTAAAGAGACCAGAGTCGCAGATGAGTGAGATCAAAGAGGGTAATGCTGGCGGCAACAGGCTGATGGATATCATCTCCATAATACCAGCTTGGCGGATGGAGAAAATCGATGATATCCCGGCCGTTTGATACATCCAGATTGCCATAATCGTTCAGTAACAGGCCACAAAGCTCTTGATATCTCATAATAGAGTCTTCGGAACCGGTTGACGTATTTGCTATCTCCGGAATGACCGCATGATTGGCCACAAGAACAAGATCGTCCTTACTCTCGATTTGCTCCTGGTGGACCGTCTTTGTATACTCGGCACTATCGTATGTCGAATCCATGTATCTTATGGCAATCGTATCTGCGTTACACTCAACTATCGCACCGTCGCCTTTGCCGTCCCCAATAACAAAAATATTTCCGTCAGCGATATCTGCCTGCTGAAACATGGCAACCGCTTCATCAAGAGAACTTGCGTACTGAACGGCATTTCTCGCAAGCAGCAGCCGTCCCATACCGACTTGAGCATAATCGGTGGGTGCGCCCATCAGCATATCCTGACCGATACCGATCCCCTGATTGTTCATGGCAGCCGTTACACCCACATACCCTGGGGGTGTAATGGATACAAACGGGTACCCGTTATCCGGCACATATTCAATAATGAGGCATGTTTCATGAAAGACCTCATATGGAAACATAAAATGCCGTCCCATGATCGTGCCGCCATCTGCCGTGGCATTGCCTGTTGCAACAAACCCTTGGCAAGTGTGCGGCAATAAACCGGAGAAATCTTCCATATTTAAGCCTAAAGATGCCAAAAAATCACCGGATAGACTTGAAATAACATCCACGGATAAATTCAGCATCAAGATATCATTCAACTTAAATCCAGCGTCCGGCATGGCATAGTTCACACCATCCACCATCCCTTTCATCTCATCCATAAACTCAGGGGGTATATTTTTTTTATGAACCTTTGTCAGTTCAAGTACACCCCCTATGATGAAATCGACCATCGGATCAATATCTGTAAATAAATCAATCCATTCGCCCAACATGCCACGAACGACTGCAATATAATACTCTTTTGAACAGTTGCGGATTGTTTCTTCGGGAAATTCATAGCCAATGGCAAATCCTCTTTCATAGGCTGTTCCTTCGACATGAATCATTTTTTTCCCTGCAACAGGATCAAGTTCTGACACATAATATTTATTTTCCAGACCTTGGGGCCATTCAATTTTATCTTTATCACACCCCATTGTGGTGACAGATATTACCCCTATGATGAACACCAAAACCAATTGCCATTTTTTGTTCATAATCCTCCCCTTTTTTTGATGGTTATATTTGCTCTGACTGAACCAAGTCAAAAAAATACATGGCAGTCGTCCGGAAACCGTTTTTCCGGAATTGAAAAAAGTCCGGAATTCGTATCTGTAATCTTTTTTCCGAAAAAAACCATTTTTTGAAGTATGGATCAGCGTGTTGAGGACGGGAAGGAATTATTCGGACATCTGTTTTCTGTATTTTGCGGGGGATGTTCCTGTAAACTTTTTAAATGCATCATGAAATGTTGAAGCCGATTGAAAACCGACTTCATAACAAATATGCTTGATGCCCAAGTCCGGCTCCGCTTTTAACAGCCTTTTTGCTTCTTCGACCCGGAACTTGTTAATATAATTTCTGAAATCACTATCCATGAAGACGTTCATGAATCGTGAAAACTTGGAAGGAGGCAATGACAAATGCCTCGCCATAACATCCAACGATATATTTTCATCGGTGAATACCTTCTCCTCATGCATCAGTGTTAATAACTTGTTCTTTATGGACTCCGTATCCACATCTTTTAACAGATCGTCTGAATTGACTGTTTTTGTTCGATTCGATCGATCTCTCCACTGCGATGCGATTTGATTGATTGTTGCGTAGCACATGGCTATCATGAGGAAAAAAAAGCCATATTCGCCGATAAATATAAAAGATATCAGTTTATAACTCATAGCAATATCAGAGATAGCCGTGACAAACAGGACAGAAGCACCGCACATCATGGCCACCACTTCTTTTTTTTCTCCTGTGACGCCCCAAACAATCACATGAAACAAACAGTACAGAATGGAAAACAACAAAAAACCATATAAAGAAACAAGAATGATGCCGGCATCCCCTTTGAGACGAGGAACGGAAGCATTAAAAATCCCTATGGAGCCGTCAATTGCGTCTTGAGCAATAAATGCAGATTTGCCCCCAAAAAGAACAGCCAAGGCAAATATGCCGAAAATCATATAGAAATACTTCATTATCCATTTTTGTTCATCCTTGACATAATGGCTTAAAAAACCTGCGATAGTGATGGATAAAATGGCAATCATGACATGGGCTATCCGAACCCAGGCATACAAGGAATCCGGAGCAGTTGACGTGTACATGCCGACCCGGGTGCCATTGTAAACGGCAGATACAAAACAGGTTGCAATAAACCATAACATATGGGGGGATCGAAGGTGTGGAATACGATAGTACAAAAACAGAAAGTACGATCCTATGGCCGCATAAATACCAGTGAAAATGAGTACAGGTGAAACAATAATCAGCATGGGTGTTGATCTCGCTTCCAGTCAATCAGTCAATGGACCTGAAACCCTTAAGGCTTGATATGGGTGTTTGATGAGCAATCCATATCCGTGTCTTTTTCACACAACGCTGCAGTAAAAATAGTTTTCAGCTTTTCTTGTTGGCCAGTGCCAGCAGATGGTCCGCCATTTGTTTCAGGGATTCGGGCGCTTCATCAATGTTTTCAAACGGTCGAACACCATTTCGATCCGCGCCGACGATCTCGTCCATCTCTGGAATAAAACCGAGTATATCAAAATCAGCCAGATCCTTTCTGATCAGGTCCTCGTCCTCTTTTCCTCTGACCCGATTGCCAAGAACGAGAAACCGCTTTATTCCTACATCAGCACCGAGTTTTCTGATTCTCAATGCCGCATTCCGGCTTCTTGCACCGGGATTCACCACAATCAGAAGTGCGTCCACAGAGGCTGTTGTCGCACGTCCCAGATGCTCGACGCCTGCCTCCATATCCATGAGTACGATTTCATCGCGAATCAGAACAAGATGCATCATGAGGGCTTTTAAAATCGTGCTTTCCGGGCAGATACATCCGGAACCACCCTGCTGAACCGTGCCCATGACAAGGAGTTTGACACCATCCCGTTCCAGTGAAAAACGATCCGGGATGTCATCCACCTTGGGATTCAATGTAAAAAAGCCGCCCATGGTACCGGGTTTGGCTCCGGTTCTTTCTGCAATCAGATCTGACAGCTGAGAAATCGGCGTAATCGGTTTATCTTCAGGAATGCCAAGTGCGGCGGCAAGGTTTGTCACCGGGTCTGCGTCAATGGCGATCACGCGTCCCGCCGCATTTTTTTTTGCCAGGATTCTTGCCAGAAGGCCTGTAACCGTTGTCTTACCAACACCGCCTTTGCCACCTATCGCTAATTTTAAACTCAAAATGGTTTTCCTTTATATATAATTATTGAAAACATATGCCGAAAAATCAATATGCGACATAAAATCCATTGTTATAGATCCAATATAAGCGCGTTATCATTTCAGGCAATGCACTCAATTATTTTTTTTGACGTATTCTCGTAGATATTCGCAAGCCCATCAATTGAAATAAATGGTAAAATTGTTATTTTTACAGGGCAACCTTTTCCTGAACCACACCTTTTTCATCTACAATACATGTGCAGAATTGATTTTCTCTGGAATACTTAAGGATATCTTCGAAGATAATTGCCTGGATTTCATATCGGACACCCGGTTCACGATTCATATAACTTAAAAATACTTCCGCTGCCTTTCTGGTCTTCAGTACAGGGATATATTTTACGCCTGCTTCATCCTGAAAACCGGTAAGCTGTTCACTGCCACCCGGATGTTTAATAATTGCAAACACCCATGTATCATTGGATATTGAAATGTTCATCAGATAGTCCCTATTTTTGGTATGAAATTGAAATAAGTCTGTACACAAGCATCCCGGAAAGCCACGCCACATCTTCAGGAGATAAAAATTCACCGATCGAGTCTTCAAAAAGAATATTCGCTTCAGGTGGGAATTCGTCATCTCCTTCCCAGAGAATGATCTGCAAGGATATTTTGGGCAAGAGTTGGAAATTAAACCCCGCATCACCATTGGCAACAGGTTCCCCTCCCAATATGCCTGCAACTTTTTTAAATCCGGAAACAGTATTCCCGAACACTTTTTTCAGAGGATCAATCGCCCGTTTGACAAAAGAACTGAAATAAAAGGAAGCTCCTTTTATTTCCCTGTAAGCAATACGGTCTGCAGAAAGGGGATTCTGTCTTTCTCCACCCTGCATATAATGAAGAATAAGAACCTGTTCCTGAATGGGCACCTCTTTTTCATTATCGTTTACGTCCGTAAAATCAAACCCAGGATAGCTCACCTTGTATATTCTATTAAGAAAGGGAACACGAAATGCGTGTTCTCCTTCAAGCCCGAACCCGGATCTTTTTGCGATGTGTAATATGCTTTCTTCGGAAAGCGCGGCAACCGCCAAGCCTCTTGCCGCAATATAATCATCTATGCGTGCCATAATAACTCCCGGCTAGTTCCTATTCCTGAACAAGCAATAAGTGTTTGCCCATTCAGACAAAAAATAAAAAAGCCCCGCCCCGGACAAGGGGAGGGGCTTTATGAATTCACAAGAGCGGAAACGAAAATCAGATATCAAGCCATGAATCTGAGTAAAGGGTTTCGCCCATGATGACCTTATAGGTTTTTGCAAATTCCTTTAGCTCGCCGGAAAGGCTTGCCATATCCGGTTCATTACCTTCGATCATGCCATAAATGAGATCCACGATGTCCTGTCTTTCACCTTTTGCAACTGCGGTCAATCGGGTGTCGAGCGGGTCTGAAATCACGGAATACATGCCGTAATATTCAAGCATGACCATGTATGTGGTGTTCAGAATGGGACGAAGATGCACAGGCGGTCCGTTTGAGATATTGGACAAACCACAGGTGCTTTTTGCACCTGGTGCAATATCCTGGATCATGGCCTGGAAATTCATCAGGCTCATCAACTGAGGCTGCTGAATGTTTACAGGTGTTACAATCCCGTCCACCCAGATGCGTTCATTCGCGATACCTGCCTCATTGGCAGCGTAAAGCAGTTCAACTGCAAGTGCGGCTCTTTCATTCTCGTCTCTGGGGAGTCCGTCCGGACCCCACATCAAAGCGATAAAATCTGCATTGTACTCTGCAGCCAGCGGGATCATTTTTTCATAACGTTCCGGACGCGCCATGATAGAGTTAATGAGAACAGGCTGAGGGGTTTCCTTATAAACTTTAAGGGCAGCTTCTATTGCAGCAATGTTGGATGTGTCCAAAGCTAAAGGAAGATCAGGAACAACTTCCTGAACAACCTGAACAACCCATGGCATCAGCTCGTGACCGTCTTTTTTGGCGGGTCCAAGATTGATATCAATATAATCCATCCCCAGTTTTTTCTGTTCCAATGCTTCTGCCTGAATCGGTTTTGGATCACGTTCTCTGTATGCACGACCGATTTTGGTAGATATGACATTTAAACTTTCACCGATAAGATACATGTTATCACCATATTTAGGTATATAAGTTAGTGTTTACAGACAATTATTTTGATCTTAAGAAGCCCGGAATATGAGCGGCTTCTCGAGGCCCGATGGTAATTGTCCAACCTGGCAGTTCTTCTTCAATTTCACCGGCTATAGCTGCTGCGTAGCCTGGGATAATCAGTTCCTTATGTTTTACCTTATCCATGATACCGCTTTTCTTTACAAATGCGCCGACTTCATCACCTGCAAACTTGCCTGCTGCCCAGGCTGTAAGAACGGAAAGCCCTTCGGAATCTTTGATAAGCAACCATGACGGAACCTTGCTGCCTTCGATTTCACCAGACACGATAAAGTAGGTCAATGCAAAGTTCGTGGTGACAAGTACCGGAGAATTTTCATTGGGATTACCAATTTCGTAAATACCTTCTGTTACCGTCATTGGTCTTTGCGGATCAGTATAAATATTCAGCCTTTCAAGAAGAAGCGGAAAAACAACTTCAGGGGTAAAATCAGAAAGAACCACGATACCAGCGTATTTGGCAACCAGCATGGCCGCCACCAGTGCTTCCATATCTGTGTTGGACGCCATTTCTGAAGCAAAGGCAATTGTGGGGAATCCCAATGCCTTATTTCCGGTTTTGAGAGCTGCACGTCTGATAGCTACCTGATCCGCAAGTGCCTGTTTGATTTCTCTGGAACCGGAATCAATCACCAGGTCTTTCAGGCCCATACCTGTAAGCTTTTCAGTAAGCGCAATAAGACCATCAACAGAATCGGCTTTTACGGCAAGTGGCAGGTTGTTGTCTTTTGCAATCGCACCCAAAGCATCGGCATTGGCTGCTGTTGCTGCATAAAGAAGCGGTCGTTTGAAACTGCAGGCTTCTGCTGCTGCTTTTAACGCATCGACATTTTCACTCATCAGAACGAGGTTGAACTCAGATGTTTCAGCAATTTTTTTAGCGGTTTTTGCGTAAGCTGCCGCATCTTTACCCGCATCTTTCAATGCAATCAGTTCAGGTCTGAGGTTTAAACCGACACGCTCATACTGGAAGGCATTATAGATTTTTAGCTTCTTTTCAAGATCAGCGTCTGAGATATCTGAAGAAACGGTCGCTGCAAGAAGTGTCTTGTTAAAAAAAGTTTTTTCGTGTCTGTACAATACGGTCTCACCACCGGTGGTTGCTTTTCTGACACCGTTTCCTACGACAACAGGTCGAATCGGAGGTGCAGCAGCTTCTGCGAGTTGTGCTCTTGCTTCATCAGAAACATATGGGCAACTGTCCAGTTCTGCCTTGCTCGAAGCCAAGTTCATGGCAAAGGCAAGACATGTGGGAACACCACATTCCTTACAATTGGTTTTTGGCAGTAATTTGAAAATCTGTATACCGGTTAATGCCATTTTCGTCTCCTTGTTATTATAAGGCCAAGGCGCTTTGGGACAAGTCCTTTTGCGCCTTGAACCATATTATTTATCTAACGATCGACTCCATTGAAAGCGCCGGATGTCCTTTTTCCTGGAGGAAGGGAAGAATTTCTTCTTCGGTCACACCCACGGTTTCATCTGCGATCATGTCATAAAAACCTGGAACGCCGAGCTCTTCACCACGTTTTACAAGCCGGTCCTTAAGCTCTTCTTTCAACATCTTTGGCAACCAGACCAAACGAAGCAGACCGCCGTCACCCGCAATAAACTTTTTCTGGGTAATGTTGAATTTTGAATGACCCACAAATCCGGGTGAAGAAGCACCACCGCCCATAACACCTGCAAGTGTGGTGAATTTCATTCCTGAAGGTGTCTCCCCGGAATAATCCCTTCCAACGCTCATGATGCCATTACAAGCCGGAAGCATGGCTGCGATACATTCGCAGCAACCACAGGTTGTCATGGGATCAATTACCATTGAATAGAAATTATAATGGGTAACAGCGCCACGGGAGGCTTTTTGAATAAAATCATTCACGCCCTTCCACTGGCCAAGAACAGGATCAAGGCATTCACCCTTGACAATAGGCTGATTCGGACCGGTGGGATTAATTTCAAAAGAGGCTTTGCAATCCATCCAGTTGTATGCGCCGCAAAGACCGGTACGTTCCGGACTGACAGAACAAACATGGCTGGGTGCAAATGACTGGCAGAGTGTGCATGAGTAATAGGTCTCCACATCTTCGTCAGTCATTTTGTCAACACGTTCGTCACGCGTCTTGTATTCAGCACGCGCGCGGTCGGTAAGCTTGTCCACATCTTCTTTTTTGGTGTAAAGTGTGACCTGAACTTTGTCGACAATTTTCTTGAAATCCTGATGGAATTTGGCATGCAGCACCACACCGATATTTTTAAGTGAAAAGCCCTTTTCCATTGCCGATTTGCTGATACGGACCCAGGAAATATCCCTCTGTCCGATATGCATGATCCCCTGAATATAATTGATGAGATGGTGAATCTGACGTTCCATAATCGGTTCGAAATCCGTCTGGAATTCACGGCCGGCAATCTGGACATAGATACCCAATGGGAAGGTCGATCCTTCTTTAAGATCCATGACATCCGGACCCACAACGACAACCTTACCATCTTCGATTTCATTCATTTCCGCCATTTTCACAAGCTCGGTGCACTGGGTCTTTCCACCACCGCACTGGCAGTGAAGATCAGCACCACGGACTCTCTCACCTTCATAGGCAGGACCGAAAGACAGCGGAATATCAATTTCAGTTACATTGACCTTCAATCCACGAACTTCTACTGATCTCTGGCAAATTTCACTATGCGGCACATTGGCGACAACATGCTCATAGGTACAAATACCGGTCGGCAGAATTTCAGGAATATCCGTGTCCGCAAGTGTCGGGAAGCCCCAGTTTACGCAACCGGCCGCAGCAACGCCCCATTCGGTTCCGATATCACCAAATGCGTTTACGAAAGCAAATACACGGTCTTTATTATAGTGAAGAATTTTTTTGAAATCACCGGGTTGTACACCACCAAATGCCATGGCTGCCCTGTTTGCAAAGCCAAGGGCGAACACAGCAGAGGAGATATCCGGGCCAAACGGTACAATACGGGTATTCCAGCCAATCTGAACCTTGGCTTCGATCAGCTGATCGATAACGGTGGTTCCGTTGTGATGGGCTGCGCAGAATATGTAAAGGTTCTTTTTCTGATAATCTTCAACAATCATTTTTGCGATTTCAGCATTCGGGCAGGCACCAACAATAGCTGCGAAACCGGGTGCTGAACCGTCAACGAACTCCACGCCACGTTTTCGTAAAATAACGTCATCTGCAGGGCCAACCCATTTTTTGCCTGCTTCCAGATCCGGATCCTCTTCCGGATGATAGAAATCCGGCTGATCGAGGATACGGAGCGCTTCCATGATCTCATAGCAGAAAATGGCTGCCATACCAGAGTCAAGAAGAGGCCCCAGATAGGGCAGATGGTTTTTTCCCTTAATATGCGGTGGCAGAAGACCTCTTGCAAATGCAAGCGGTTTTTTCAAATCTTCGAGGGTTTCTACTTTCATGCCGGTCAAAGAATAAATGACCGGAAGATAATATGCGGTATTCGGAAAACCGATTTTCGTATCCGCGTTATAGGTTGCAAGGGCTTTGTTATATAACCCTTCAGCCGCTGAAACAACTTTATAGCCGCCTTGTATGCCGGCAAATGCTACTAATTTTGACATTTTGTCCTCCTTCGTTGAGGATATAGTAAAAAATTAAAATTAAGCGCCAAGTGCCTGACGATCCGCCATATCCATCAAGACTCTGTCTCTTGCTTTATCGATGCCCAGCTCTTTTCGTTTTTTATCAATATGGGCAATCATCAAATGCGCATGTTTAATCGGGTCTGCTTCAAGATCCCATTTCCCGCCATATATTTTTTCCAACTCATTGGAAAGATAATTATGGAAAACAGGTGCACCCTCTGTGGGGAGATGCAGACCAAATACAGTATAAACACCGGATGCCACAAAATAGTGACCAATAGAGATGGCTTTTTCACTCATCCATTCCGGTGCACTCCCCGCTAGAGGAAGATCGCAGATATCATTTCCAAGACCGCCGGCTTTAACCACTTCTGTTGCTGCGAGAAGCAACCGACTGTTATCCACGCATGATCCCATGTGAAGGACCGGTGGGATACCCACAACTTCACATACTTCGGCGAGGCCAGGACCGCAATATACAGCGGCACTTTCCGGTGTCAAAAGCCCTTCCATGGCGCATGCAATACCATTACATCCGGTGGTGAGCACAAGCACGTCATTTTTGATGAGTTCTTTTACAACCGCAATATGTGCTTCATTATGTCTTGTTCTGGCATTGTTACATCCAACCACACCTGCAACACCGCGGATACGGCCATTAATTATATTGTCGTTCAGGGTATAATAAGTACCTCTGAAACTTCCACCCAGATGATATTCGATGGATTCGACGCTGAAACCACCAATTGAAGATGCTTTGTGCCTGGGGATCATGACTTCCACCCCTCTGTTTTGATAATTGTCAATTGCTATTCTGACAATTTTTTCAGCATCTTCTTTGGCATGATGTTCATCAAATTCAATATGAATGACATTATTCTGTTCCATCTTGGCGATGGGATGGGTGGTAATCAGTTTGGTATGGAAACATTTGGCAACGTTAGCAACTGCCTGGAATATACATTGAATATCCACAACCATGGCATCACAGGCGCCGGTAATGATGGCCAGTTCCTGTTGCAGGAAGGTTCCTGCTTGTGGCACGCCATGTCTTTGGAAAATTTCATTGGCCGTACAGCAGATACCGCCCAATTGAATACCTTTTGCGCCTTTTGATTTTGCGTATTCAATCATTTCAGGTTTTTGAGAGGTGGCAACAATCATTTCCGAAAGGATAGGCTCATGGCCATGAACGATAATATTTACATGGTCTTCTTTCATAACGCCGAGGTTTGCTTCAGCCTGAAGGGGTGTGGGGGTGCCGAAAAGAACATCCTGAAGATCGGTGGCCAGCATGGAACCGCCCCAACCATCCCCAAGCGCGGCACGTGTGCCTTGCTTGATCAAGTTTTTATAATCCTGGTCAACCCCCATATGGGTTCTGTGCATGATTTCACAAATCTCTCGATCAATGTTTCTGGGAAGCACGCCTTGTTTTTTCCATTTTTCATAAAGCGGCTTAGGCGCTCTTTTTGTATAATAAAGTGTACCTTCTGGTTTGCCCCATTCAGCAAGGGCTTTTTCAGCCACTTCAAGAGCAATTTCATCAATATTTCTATCTTTGACTTCACCATCCACTTCAACGGTGGTGGCAACATCTAAATGAGGCGCAATGGAAATCAGTTTTTTTGTATCTTTAATTTTGTATGTATCTGTCTCTTTTCTTGCAACAGACAGAAAAACTTCTGCAACACCACGGCCATGATCGGAATGAGCAGCCGCGCCACCAGCAATCATTCTGATAAAGTTCCGGGCCGCGATGGTGTTTGCCGTGGCACCGCATAGACCTTTTCTGGTATCTTCGCCGATAATTCCACCTTTGGGAAGGGGCAGCCGACATGGACCCATAGCACAATTTTTACAGCAAATTCCCTGTATGCCAATCGCACAGGGTTTCATGTTGACAGCCCTGTCAAAAACCGTTTCAATGCCCAGGTCATGAGCGCGTTGAATCATTTCCTGTGTTGCAGGATCAATGGATGCTGCAATCGGATCGGCCAGTTTTGATTCTTTTTCTTTTGTAACTTCAGCCATTAGAGGTTCCTCCTCATAATTATTAATTCCGGAATCATCATGGATATTTGACTCCGCGAGAATTATTTATAATGCTAATATAAAGGAATTCTTCTGTGAATTCGCATTAAGCTATCTATCATCTTTTCCTGTTGCGTCATTTGGGTTGCAGCAGCAGTTACGGTGATAGATGTCTTTTTACGTTCTACAGCGTGTTTTTCCCTTTCAGCAGCTCTTTTCAGTCTTATTTCATTTTCTTCAGCGTCACGTTTGGCCCTATCTTCTGCTTCCGCTTTTTTAGCAGCTTCAGCATCTGCTTTGACTTTCGCTTCTGCATCAGCCTTGGCTTTAACCTCGGCTGCGGCCTTGGCCTTAACATCTGCCTCTGCCTTGGCTTTAGCGGCTATCTCTACTGCAGCTTTTGCTTCAGCTTCAGCCTTTGCCTGAGCTGCAGGGTCAACAGCAGGGGCTACCGCGGCTTTTGGGGCTGCAGGGGCTACTGCTGAAGCTGCTTTCTTGGCCGGTGCAGCTTTTTTGGCAGCTGGCGCTGCTTTTTTAGCTGCTGCTGTTTTGGGTGCTGCTGCTTTTTTCTCTTCTTCTATCTTTAAATCCGCTGCCGGTGCAAGTGATGCATAGTCGATATCGACATCTTTCAGTTCTTTTTTAATTGCGGCAACATCTGTAGCCATACCGCCTTTTAAGCCCAGATCAATAAAAGACTTGACCAGACGAATGGCTTCCGGGTGTCTCATAATAAGAATATCAGACCCGCTTAACAGATAACATACTGCACCCACAGCTTCCATCAGGATGGCACGTCTTTCAGGATCACCCAAAGTCGGGGCATCCTTGGCCGTCTGTTTGGCTTCTTTGCATTTCCAGACTTCATTTCCGAGGTTGTTAATCATGGGAAGCTGGAGTTTGTCATCACCTTGAGACAAAGCTGCCATGCGTAGACGTTCCATAACGGAGTAGGTGTATTCCAAACCATATCCCAGACCGCTTGTGGTGGGATCCATAATAATCTTGTTGGTGGGAACACCCAGATTTTCAAGAAGAATGTTACACTGTTTTGCAAGGTTTACATCAATAGCAGAGGATGAGATGATCGTATGGCCATATCCCAGGGCAGCAGCACCAACACCTTTGTGATTTTTTTCTTCTACCGGGCCGATGATCAGATTTTTACCCTGGCACTCTTCAGCAACCTTTTTCAAAACCTCTTCATCTTTGGCAGGATTGGCACATCCCCAGACAATCAAAGGCACATTGATTGCGGCAAGCACTTTTTTGACTGTTGCTGCTGCATCTGCCGGGCTGGCATTCTTGTCATTCGGATCAACGCTTTTCAACTGCAGAACAATTGCTTCCGCCCCAAACTTATCAACACATTTTTTCGCCCATGCCACAGGATCAGAAACAACATCTTTAAAATGAACAAGCGCAGCTTCCGGCCAGTCTTCGGGTTTCATATCCCAAATTTCCATAGCTATCTTAGGCCTATTGGGTGTGTCTCCTTCAAACAGGTAAAAAGGATAACTCGTTTCACCGCCGACAGTTATAGCATTTTTACCGGAGCCAAGGGTAATTTCCTTGATGCTGCCAGCATAGGATTCTTTTGTGATTTCAAATCCCACTTTTACCTCCTTATCGAAAAAAAATTTGCGTTTCGGGTTGTTATTTCTTTGTCAAGATCGCTAAATGTCAGGAAGAAATAAAAAACACGCAATCTGTCTCACCAGTAGTAGCAACCCCGTTTCCCTGAATTTTGATATATATTTACATCTACTTATCGTAGATAATCTCCCGCTTGTCTGCCTAAAAACACTTCATTTCATTAACAATGCCATACAGTGTATACAAAACAAAAAAGTTTGTGTAACACGTTATTTATTTAATTGTCAATAGCCCTTGTTCAGACTTTTTTTACGCGCATCCCAGATGGCTTTGTTTTGCTGCATGCGATCTTTAAGCTTTGGAAAATGATTGATGTCGGTATGCGGCAGAAAAAGGGCTGCCATGTAATTATCCATGTACGATGCTGTTTCTGATAACTCGAAATTTGTCATCATGGATGTAACCCGCCCCACATCTTTCCGTATACTGTTCGTAAGAGAGCTCATTTTTGCGCCCAGAAGAGACCCGTTGCCAATGAATCTGAACCTGTCCGAATCAATTTCCGGGAGAAGGCCTATGGTTATCGATTTTTCAAGATCAACATAGCTTCCGAATCCACCGGCCAGAATAATCTGCTCAACACTGTCCATGGTAAGCCCGACCTCTTCCAGGAGGGTCATGCATCCGCTATAGATGGCACCTTTTGCCCGAATCAGGTTGTCTATGTCTGTTTCCGTTATTGCAATGTCCCGGTCAATCTGGGTCACGTCTTTCCACGCAAGAACATATTCATAGACACCCTCAACCTCCCGGATACGATCTGTATTAAGCTCCCTGTTAAGCTTGCCCCGGTTATCAATAACGCCCATCTCGAACAATGTGGCGACAATATTGATCAGTCCCGATCCGCAGATCCCTTTTGGCCTGACATTGCCAATAGTGATATTCATGGGTTCAAGGCTGATGGGATCGATTGAAAAATCCTCTATCGCCCCCTTTGCCGCTCTCATGCCGAACTTCACCCCGCCACCTTCGAACGCAGGACCGGCTGAACAGGCTGCGCACGTGAGCCACTCTTTATTTCCGATAACGATTTCAGCATTTGTACCGATATCAAGATACAATGTCAGTTTATCCGTACGATAGATGCCCGCTCCCATTACACCGGCGACAATATCCCCACCCACATAGCTTGATATTTGGGGATACACAAGCAACGGGACATGCTTTCCCACCGCTATATCAATGTCGCTTGCCCTGAAAGGTGGATAAAGACTGGCTGTCGGAACATAAGGCGAGCGGCGAATGTATTTTGGATTTATTTCCATGAGAAGCTGTGTCATGGTGGTATTGCCGGCAACGGTCATCGAAGACACATCATCCAGGTCCACCCCGGCCTGTTTGACTATCTTTCCAATCACCTTATTGATAGTCAGCACCACGACCGTATGCAGTCTTTTCAGCCCTTCAGGTTTTTCCGCATACATGATTCGGGTAATCACGTCCTCACCATAACTGATCTGGCCATTGAAGTCGCCGTATTCCGCAAGGGCTTCTCCGGTTATCAGATCGATCAGCTGTCCATAGACGGTTGTGGTGCCGATATCTATGGCAATGGCATAATTTTTATCTGTTGTATCACCGGACTGGATGTTGATAATCCTGCTTTTCCCCCCATCCCTTACCGGTCTTTCTATGGTAACCGTTATCTTGAAATTTTGTTCCCGCATGACATCAGGGGCTTTTCTCATTGTCCCTAACGTTATCTGAAGCTGGTGTTCTTCATGTGTATTTCTTAAATATTCCATCAACCTGGATATATCAGAGCCATTATCGCCCGAACTTGGTTCCGGGAGTTCCAGATAAATTTTTTCAACCGGCGGCAAAAAAAGCCCCTGTTCTTTCAAATCATCAAAATTCATCTGTTTGATACGCGCTTTTATTCTGGGAACACTTTGAAGGTTTAACACGCTGGCATCAATATTTGACTCAACAGGTATTCTTATGGTCACATCTTTTTCAACCTGTGCCAGACAAGCAAGCCGATAGCCATTTTCGATGTCTTCCTTGCTCAGCTTTTCCGAAATACCCTGACTTAAAGAACCATGTTCAACAAGTACCCGGCATTTGCCACATACCCCTTCGCCACCACATGACGCATTTATATGAACGCCTGCATCCATGGCAGCCTGGATAAGAAGACTGCCGTCGTCAACCTCAATTTTCTTGTTATGCGGAAGAAATAATATGCTGTGTCGATTCATCGTCTGTTCCTTAATTTTTTAATTTTGGCCAAAAAAATACTATTAATGATGGATACTGCTTCTGTCAATTTTTTTAGGTATAAAACTGTTAAATAAAATTATACAAAAAATTCTTGACTGGTTACCAGCTTTAGTACATCATAGCGACTTTATATACTAAAGGTAATATAGATAAATAATTATGTGCAGGGGTATTATGATCGCCGGAATTAACCTGAATTCTCAAAACGGTAATGAACCCAGGCAATATTTTTTTCATATTTGAAGCAGTCCCTCAAGTTGGCTTAACAATGCCTGGACCGGCAGGTCGGGAGCTGGCAGGGTATGTGGCATTTTATTCGGGACGCAAACTGTTTGAGCAAGAAGCATATATTTTCACTTTACCCAGGCTTTCCCGCAAGCCCTTAAACTTAGAAGAGGATATCTCATGGCATTAGATCCAACCAAACATGCGGACTGGCAAATTGCCCAGGAAGCGGAAACCAGAATGAGAAAAATTTATGACATCGCCGAAGGATATGGGCTGACAAAAGACGAGCTCCTTCCTCAGGGTCATTACTTTGGGAAAATTGATTACCGGGCAGTTCTGGATCGTCTCAAAGACAAACCCAACGGAAAATACATTGATGTCACCGCCATCACCCCGACCCCGTTGGGTGAAGGTAAATCCACATCAACCATGGGTCTTGTAGAAGGATTAGGAAAACGCGGCAAGAATGTATCTGCTGCCATTCGTCAGCCTTCCGGCGGACCAACCATGAACATCAAAGGTTCAGCTGCAGGTGGCGGACTTGCTCAATGCATTCCACTGACTCAGTTCTCCTTAGGCTTCACCGGTGATATCAACGCCATTATGAACGCCCACAACCTTGCAATGGTTGCGTTGACCTCCCGTATGCAGCATGAAAGAAACTACAATGACGAGCAGCTCGCCCGTTTGACCAAAATGAGACGGCTTGATGTGGATCCGACCAATGTTGAAATGGGCTGGATTATCGATTTCTGCTGCCAGTCCCTTCGTAACATCATCATCGGTATCGACGGCGTAAACGGTAAACGAGATGGTTTCATGATGAAATCCAAATTCGGTATTGCCGTATCATCAGAAGTTATGGCTATTCTTGCTGTGGCAACCAGCCTGAAAGACATGCGCGAAAGAATGGGCAGAATCGTTGTTGGCTATGACAAAAAAGGCGCACCCGTCACCACGGAAGATCTGGAAGTTGCTGGCGCCATGACCGCCTGGATGGTTGATGCGCTCAACCCGAACCTGATGCAGACCATTGAGGGTCAGCCAGTCTTAGTTCATGCCGGGCCGTTTGCAAATATCGCCATCGGCCAGAGCTCCATTATCGCCGACCAGATCGGTCTGAAACTGGCTGATTATCATGTCACCGAATCCGGTTTTGGTGCAGATATCGGATTTGAAAAATTCTGGAACCTGAAATGCCGTTACAGCGGTCTTGTTCCGGATGCTGCTGTCGTTGTTGCCACCATTCGTGCGCTTAAATGCCATGGTGGCGCACCTGTTCCTGTTCCCGGAAAAGCCATGCCCGCAGAATATTCCGGTGAAAATGTTGGATGGGTTGAAAAAGGATGTGCAAACCTGATTCATCATATCAGAAACGTTCGAAAAGCAGGTATCAGCCCGGTTGTTTGTATCAACGCGTTCTACTCGGATACAAAGAACGAAATCAAAAAAGTCCGGGAATTGTGTGAAGCTGAAGGCGCAAAAGTCGCTCTATCAGAGCATTGGCTAAAAGGTGGTGACGGCGCGCTTGAATTTGCAGATGCAGTTATGGAAGCCTGCAATGAAAAGACAGAATTCAAATTCCTGTATGAGCTTGATATGCCAGTTAGCCAGAGAATCGAACTGATTGCAAAAGAAGTATACGGTGCAGACGGCGTGGATTTCTCTAACGAAGCCAAAAACTCACTAAAACGAATCGAAAATGATCCAAAGCTTTCCAAACTGGGTCTCTGCATGGTTAAAACCCATCTGTCACTTTCCGACAATCCAGCATTGAAGGGCGTTCCAAAAGGATGGAGACTCTCCGTTCGTGAAGTGCTGACCTATAGCGGTGCTGGCTTTATCGTTCCGGTTGCAGGAACCATCAGCCTGATGCCAGGGTCCAGTTCTAACCCGGCTTATCGCCGTGTTGATGTCGATGTTGAAACCGGAAAGGTTCAAGGTGTATTCTAATCCATAGATCAAAAGACATTTTCTTTTGATCAGATGATAATAAAAGGCGCGGTGCCCAGTGCGCCGCGCCTTTTTGCTATACAGGAGATTCAAAAATGACAGCAGAACTTATCAGCGGAACCGATATTCGCAAGGAAATCCTTGCTGAACTTAAGGCAGAAGTAGAAGATATGAAAGCCAAAACCGGAAAAGTTCCGGGGCTTGTAACCATTCTCGTGGGCTCAAGCCCGGCTTCAATCAGTTATGTGACCTTGAAAGTTAAAACAGCTATAAGCCTCGGCTTTCATGAAATTCAGGATGACCAGCCGGATGATATTTCAGAAGCAGATCTTCTTGCACTTATTGACAAATATAATAATGATCCTGATATTCATGGTATATTAATTCAACTGCCGCTTCCCAAACATATTGACGACAAAAAAGTCCTTAATGCCATCAATCCTGACAAGGACGTTGACGGTTTCCATCCGGTCAATGTGGGTCGCCTCATGATTGGTGGCGATGAGGTGCTTTATCCGCCATGCACGCCTGCGGGTATTCAGGAACTGATCGTCCGGTCAGGAACCGAAACTTCAGGTGCAGAAGTAGTCGTGGTGGGCCGTTCCAATATCGTTGGCAAACCGATTGCCATCATGATGGCCCAAAAGGGCAAAGGCGCAAACAGCACAGTCACTATCGTCCACACCCGTACAAAAGATCTTGCCTCGCACTGCAAAAGAGCAGACATATTAATCGTGGCTGCCGGTGTTCCTGATCTTGTAAAGCCGGAATGGATCAAACCCGGCTCAACCGTTATCGATGTTGGTGTAAACCGGGTGGGAATGAATGAAAAGACAGGTAAAGCGATTCTTAAAGGTGATGTTGATTTTGAGGCTGCAAAGAAAATCTGTGGCAAAATCACGCCTGTGCCCGGCGGTGTAGGCCCCATGACCATCACCATGCTCATGAAAAATACAGTTCGATCTGCCTGGAAGCATATTGAAGGCAAATAATATATTTATTGATATTTTTTTTTAATAATATGAAAGGGGGCCGTTCAATTGCAGGCCCTCTTTTTTATTTTATATGGAAATGCCAACATACTTTCCATTTGGAGGGAATGATGTCCAAGGTAATAGCAGTTGCAGGTAAAGGCGGTGTTGGGAAAACCACGTTGGCCGCTCTCATGGTCCGGTATTTGACCAAAAACAATCTATCACCCGTACTGGCAGTTGATGCTGACCCAAACAGCAATCTGGGTGAAACGCTGGGAAACCCGGTCACAAAAACAGTAGGCGATATTCGGGAAAATTTTATGAAAGACCCGCAAGGCGTGCCTTCGGGTATGGACAAGGTCAATTACATTGAAATGATGATGAATCAGGTATTAATCGAAGAAAAAGAATATGATCTTATTGTCATGGGCCGCCAGGAAGGTACGGGGTGCTATTGCATGGTCAACAATATCCTGCACCGGTTCATGGAAGAACTCTCAAAGGATTATAAATATCTTGTTGTCGACAATGAAGCCGGAATGGAACATTTAAGCCGCCGGACAAGCGGTAACGTGGATTTATTATTTCTGGTCACCGACTATTCATTAAGAGGCTTAAGAGCGGTCAAGCGCATACATGGCCTTCTTGATGAACTCAAATTGACTATCGGAAGCATGGGCATCGTCGTCACGCGAGCACCGGAAAAGCTGGGCCAGGCATTTTTAGCTGAAGTAGAAGACATTGGGCTTCCCATCTGGGGAACCATTCCGGATGATGGTGATTTAATGGACTTTGATATGGAACGAAAATCCCTCATGGATATGAAGGACAATGCATTATCTGTTCATGCAACAGATACGATCATGGAAAAAGTGCTTAAAAATTAAACGATTTTTTCGTTATATACCACTCACCTCCCGAAGATAGGGAGGTGAGTGTGGACTTTCTCAGCTGGCCATGGGGAAATCACTCTTTTTGTAGCAGATGACGCCACATTTAAGGCAACGTTCCGCTTCTTTTCTGGCCATATCCTCCGTAAATCCCAATTCAATTTCAACAGCATCGGATTCCTCTGCGAGTGGCATAATCTGACGTGGCGCAGGTTTAACATTCTCAAGATGATCCACATTCTGAACGATCGTCTGGGATCCGATAACATTTTCGTGGACAAACAATTCAATTTTATAAATCGCCTGATGAATCGTCGCAGCCGCACGCCGTCCTGAACCAATGGCCCGTATAGCCGCGCTGAAATCGGTAATCACGTCTTCCTGCGACAGCAGTCCCTTTTCCTGACCATTCGTAAAAGGCTTTTTATAATTCTCAAATGCCTGCCATGTATCATCCGTTTGGCTGCCATTCCCTGAATCTGCATCTTTCTCAGCTTCCGGTTTCATGAAAATCAATTCCGGAAAACGACCTGCCGCCATAAAAATAGCGCCTGTCGGAACAATTTCTTTCTTCTGTGAACGCAGATCCATGTACTCAACTTCTTTCAGGTGATCTCCTTTACCCAAAAGGCGGGTGATACCCGAATTTAAAATAACGGTTGCACCGGATTCTTTCATCGTTTTCAGAAGGGTTAAATCAAGACCGCTTTCACGGATAAAAACCGTAATTTTTGATGCCCCCAGGCTTTTGCAGTTTTTAATGGCATCTATAACAAGTTCCCCACCACCCACAATGACCGCGCCGGATTTCATATCAAGCATATTGGGATTGATCAGATTGCGGTTCAGGTCGATCATTAAAAACATTCCCGGCACAAGCGATTCAACCACTTTACCTGCACTCCGTGCCAACCGGTTGTCCCACCCGCCTGAAGCGGTAAAAACCGACTCATATCCCTGATTCAGTAAAGAGGAAATGGTAAAATCCTTTCCCAGACTTTTATTGGTCTGCGCGGTGACCCCCATGTCAAGAACACCTTCAATATCCCAGTCCAGAACATGCAAAGGCAATCTGTTTCTGGCAATAGCGCTCCTTAAAAGTCCCCCGAGTTTATCTGTGGCTTCAAAAATTGTAGGCGAATGTCCGAGACGTGCTGAAAAAAACGCCGTAGACAACCCTTCGACACCACCACCAATAACAGCAATCTTGCGACCGGTTTCAGGCGCCTTGAACGGTTGGGACCGTTTTCCATTCTCATATTCATAATCCGCAGCATATCGTTTCAGGAAATTGATGGCCACCGGCTCATCAACAAGCTGCCTCCTGCAGTCCTGTTCACACGGCCGGGGACAGATTCTTCCGATAACCGTGGGAAATGGATTTCGCTCTTTTATGACTTGAACAGCTTTGCTGTAGTCACCCATCGAAATGTGTTGAATGTATTCGCGAATGTCAATTCCTGCCGGGCAGGCTCTCTGACAGGGAGTCGTGCAATTATTGGTCGTGTATTCACGGATGATTCGCCTTGTAACCGAAGAAAGATTGATGATACTTTTGGGGCAGGCTTTTTCACATGCGCCACAACCGATACATCTGGTTTTATCCACCTTGGGAAGCCCATCCGGTCCCATGGAAAGCGCACCGAATTTACAGGCTTTAACGCAACTTCCCAAACCCAGGCAGCCGATATGGCAGACTTTCACCCCTCCACTGATCAGGGAAGCCGCGCGGCAATCGGTCAAACCATTGTAAATATATTTTGTTTCCGCTTCCTCATTATTATACGTGCAGCCGGGAAAAGCAAAATCCGGTTCTTTGGCTTCCACACTGACACCTAATATGGCAGCAATCATTCCTGCCAGGTCGTCACCACCAGCCACGCAGGAATCCGGAGACGCTTTTCCTTTAGCAATGGCTTCAGCATTGGCCGAACACCCCGGAAGTCCACAACCGCCGCAATTGGCGCCAGGAAGTGCACCTTCAATCTTCTCCACCAGAGGATCAACGTAAACATAAAAAATTTTTGAGGCAAATGCCAGCACTATACCGATAATAACCCCCAGGCCTCCCATTAGAAAAAGCGCTTGTATCATTTTTTTATAACTCCTGTTTAGGATCAATATCATTATCATTAAGGGTTATCATTCCATAGCCGATGTTCAGGCTATGACAAACCCATTTTTCCACTCTGCGTATTGTTACGCCACATGCAAAAAAATTGTATATTAATTACAACTATTGAAAAATGTCAACACTATCAAACAGTAAAATATATTTTCTCGCATTGACAAATTTACAGACTTTCGGTAATCAAAAAGATTACGTCATGAATAAGCATATTGATCTGAAGGAGAAAAGGACAAGATGGGTGAGCAAAATAAAATCATTATTAACAATAATGAATTGTCATTTAAATCTGGAGAAACGATTCTTGAAGTCGCTAAAAGATATAACATTGACCTTCCCACGTTATGTCACTTAAAGGGTTCTGTTCCAACCGGTAGATGTGGCATCTGTGTTGTAGAAATACAGGGAATGGATAACCTTAGGGCTGCTTGCGCCACAAAAGCCGAAAATAGCATGATTGTTTTCACAGAATCAAAAGCTGTTGTGGATACCCGGAAAAAAGTCATCAAGGAATTTCTGTCCATGGGGAATCATAACTGTGCGGTCAGCAGACCTTCAGGCAATGACTGGACCCACTTTCAGATGAAAGTCCAGGCCGATGACAATAGTGCGGAATTATGCCCGGCATGGGGGGATTGCAGGCTTCAGGATCTTGCATACAGGTATCAGGTCACAGGTGAAAAACCTGCTGCTCCTTATCAAACAGATCCTATGGAGATCGTTAATCCCTTTATCATCCGGGATTCGTCCAGATGTATTCTATGTGGAAAATGTGTGAAAGCCTGCAGGGAAATTCAGGTAAATGACGCCATTGACTTTGACAATGCGGATGCGCCGAAGAAAATTATCGCCGGAGACAACAAACCTCTGAAAGACTCTGAATGTGTGTTCTGTGGCGAGTGTATCCAGGCCTGCCCGGTCGGCGCGCTTGTTGAAAAGGATGCACGCTTTGATCGGGGCTGGCAGGAAAAGAAAATAAAAACCACCTGCACTTACTGCGGTGTGGGATGCCAGATATATCTTCATGTTAAAGACAATATAATTACCAGGGTCACAGGTGTGGAAGGGGTTGCACCCAACTACGGCAGCCTCTGTGTAAAAGGACGATTCGGGTTTAACTTTGTATCATCACCCGAAAGGCTTACAAAACCACTTATCAAAGAAAATGGAAAACTGAGAGAGGCTGAATGGGACGAAGCACTTGATCTTGTGGCAAGCAAATTGTCCCAGATCAAAAAAGATCACGGCCCAGACAGCATTGGCGTGCTTACCTCTGCCAGAATGTCAAATGAGGACAATTATATCGCTCAGAAATTTGCAAGAGCAGTGCTCAAGACAAACAACATTGATCACTGCGCCCGCCTCTGACATAGCTCCACCGTAGCCGGTCTGGCTGCCGCATTTGGAAGTGGCGCAATGACAAATACCATCGGAGACATTGAAACCGCTGACATGATTCTTGTTACAGGATCAAACACAACGGAAAACCATCCGGTATTATCCTCTTTTGTAAAAAGAGCCGTTAAATTCCGCAGTGCAAAACTGGTGGTTGTGGATCCCAGGAAAATCAAGCTGGTGGAATATGCGGACAAATGGATTCGCCAGGCTGTGGGTACAGATGTGGTCTGGATAAACGGACTGATGCATGTCATCATCAAAGAAGCTCTCTTTAATAAAACCTTTGTGAACGACAGAACTGAAGGTTTTGAAGAACTGAAAAAAACAGTCGAAAAATTTACCCCTGAGCATGTGGAAAAAATAACGGGTATCGCCAAAGAAGATATTATTGAAATCGCGCGGATGTATGCCACGGCCAAAGCCGCAAGCATTCTATACTGCATGGGCATTACGCAGCATATTTGCGGTACGGACAACGTCAAATCATTGGCCAACCTCTCCATGCTATGTGGCCATATGGGAAAACCCGGTACCGGTGTGAACCCGCTAAGAGGTCAGAATAACGTTCAAGGTGCCTGTGATATGGGCGGTTTGCCGGTTGTTTTTACAGCGTACCAGCCTGTCTCCAACCCGGATGCCGTTAAAAAAATGGAGAACGCCTGGGGCGTAACCGGAATATCCACCTCTCCCGGACTCACAGCAACAGAGATGATTCCCAAAGCCCATGATGGCATCATCAAATCGCTTTATATTATTGGAGAAAATCCGCTTGTGTCTGATCCGGATTTGAACCATGCGGAAAAATGTTTTGAAGACCTTGAATTTCTTGTGGTCCAGGATCTGTTCTTAACTGAAACCGCCCAAAAGGCGGATGTGGTCCTACCCTCAACATGTTTTGCCGAAAAAGACGGCACATTCTCAAATACGGAAAGACGGGTCCAGCGTGTCCGGAAGGCTGTGGAAGGCCCTGGCGATGCAAAAATCGATTGGGCGATTACGTGCGATATTGCAAGCAGAATGGGATATCCCATGTCTTACAATTCCAGTGAAGACATTTTTGAAGAAATCCGGATAGTAACGCCATCGTATGCCGGTATCACATATGATCGTATCGATAAAACAGGGATTCATTGGCCCTGCCCGTCAATAGATCATCCTGGTACGCCCATACTTCATTCCGCCCAGTTTACAAGGGGGAAGGGACTGTTCCACGCCATTGATTTCATCCCGCCTGCTGAAGAACCCGATAATGAATATCCGTTAAACCTGACCACCGGGCGTGTGATTTACCAATACCATACAGGCACAATGACTAGAAAAACAGAAGGATTGAACGAACGTGCACCTGAAAGTTTTGTTGAAATTACCCAAAAAGATGCAGACAAATACAATGTGAAAAACGGGAAAAAAGTTAGAGTCATTTCAAGACGAGGTGAAATCGAAGTCATTGTTCAAATATCCCCCAAGGCAGTTGATGGCACTGTGTTTATTCCGTTCCATTATGCGGAAGCCGCAGCAAACAGACTGACAAACGGACGGTTGGACCCGATTGCCAAAATACCTGAATACAAGGTTTGTGCTGTAAAACTGGCAAGCTGATTATTTGTTTTTACCAAAACGATAGCATTATACATGAACCCTGTGGCAAAATCGTGCCACAGGGTTCTTTCTTATGAGCGGAACGGCATTTAATGGCTAATAAAATCCCCAAATCGATGTTCAGCAAATGGCTGATAGACATGAACAATCTAAAAGCCGATAGTTTTCATCAGTGGATTTTTTATCCAGGCATGCTGTTTGGCAGCATGGATACCTGGTGGGGAAAAACCGGTAACCGCTCAGGTCCTCATGAAGGCCTGGATATTTGCTATTATGAAGACCTCAAAGGGAAAATGCATCGGATTGGTCCGACAACGAAAATAGCTGCCATGTATCACGGCATCGTCTACAACATAAGCGATGATGATTTTATCGGTCAATCGATTTACGTCATTCATCCTCAATTTAAAAATTGCAGCGGCGATACGCTCTGCACTGTCTATGCGCACGCAAGGGCCTATGAAGGCATTCTTGAAGGAACGGCGATCCATGTCTCAGATATCATTGCCGAAGTTGCTGATTTCAGAAAAGCCGGTTCATCTATGACCGATCATCTGCACCTGTCCATGGCCTATCTTCCAGCCCAGATATCCAAGACGAATATGAACTGGAAAACCATGGCAAATCCTGATATGGTAACTCTTTTAAATCCATTAGACTATATCGAGTGCAGATATAATCTCAAAGCGTATAGAAAGTAATGCATCCGAATATTTAAAAGAAAAATTATCCTTATCCTGCTATCAAAGGTTTAAGATCATGATCCAAACCTCACCAAAAAAAATAGACTGTTGGGTTCTTTCTGTCAAACTGCAAAAACCATCTCTAAAAGATAATACGGGAGACACGGACAGACTGAAAACCAGCCTGTCAAAAATCCTGCATACCAATTCCATTCATATGGATCTTTCCCTGATGAAGGAAGTCCCCCAACTTTTAAGAAAATGGGATTATCATGTTCAATGCATTCTATTTAAAGACTCTTCCGGATGGATCATTTCCGGCCTCACCCATACAGCCGAAAAAAAACCAATAACAGGTCTTGCCTTGGACCTGGGAACAACAAGGGTTGTCATGCGACTCATCGATCTTTGTTCAAAAAAAGTATTGGCAGAATCCTCTTTTGATAATCCCCAGATTAAAATAGGCCCGGATATTTTAAGCCGAATTCATTATACATCAAGCAAAGAAGGCCTTGGCGAACTGACCCGTCTCATCATAGACGGTTGCAACACGGAGATAAACCACATTTGTAACTCATGCAGGATAAGCCCTGAAGATATCTTCATCGTCTCTGTTGCAGGTAATACAGCAATGACTCATCTTTTTATGGGTCTTGATCCGTATTGGATTATCAGAGAGCCCTATATTCCTGTTGTTAACAGACCAGGTGTTCTAAAGGCTTCTGAAGTGGGGATTGACGTCTACAAATATGCCAGAATATTTATCTTCCCCAATATTGGCAGCTATTTTGGAGGAGATTTAATATCAGGCATTCTCTATTCCGGAATGCATAAAAATGAAGAGACATCTATTCTTGTGGACGTCGGAACAAATGCGGAAGTGGTTCTGGGGAATAAGAGCTGGCTGATTGCCTGTGCAGGCGCAGCAGGTCCTGCCCTTGAAGGGGGTGTCACTAAAATGGGCATGATGGCTGGTCCTGGCGTGATAGACAAAGTTCGCATTGATCCTGATAGTATTCAATTTGAAATTCATACGATTGACAATAGACCGGCCCTTGGCATATGCGGATCAGGTCTTATCGATCTCGTATCCCAGTTATTTCTGGCAGGATTTGTAGATGTAAGAGGCAAATTCGTACCTGATGCCTGCGAAGAAAAATTAATCGAGCAAGATGGAATACAATGCCTGATCATTGTGCCTGCCCATGAATCAGGCACAAAAAAGGATATCGTTTTCAGCCAGGTGGATCTGGATCTTTTTGTCAGTTCAAAAGCGGCCATGTATACCATACTAAACACCATCACATCATCTGTGGGAATAGAATTCAAAGACCTTTCGACTTTCTATGTCGCAGGGACATTCGGTTCATTCATCGACCCTGTATCGGCCATTAATATCGGCATGATGCCGGATATCCCGTTAGAAAAATATAAAGTTCTTGGTAACAGTTCACTTGGAGGCGCATCACTCATACTGACCCATCCGGAAATGATTGATGAAGCAGATAAAATTCAAAACTGCATCACATATCTGGAGCTGAACGTCAACCAGGAGTTCATGATCAGGTTCAGCGGTGCAAAATTTTTCCCAAATACAGACGCGTCACTCTTCCCTTCGGTGAAAGTATGGCAAGAATAGTAATTAAGAAGTGTTTGATCGATAAAAAGTATGGGGAAAAGCCTTTTTAAAAAATTCACAAGATGGGCTGTTACGCCGATATCTGCCAATACCCTTTAAAACGAGGCTCTTTCCTGGGGTTCTTCTTTCATGATTTTTCTGATTTTCTCTGATAGCTGGCCTAAACTGAAAGGTTTCTGAATGATATAGACTTTTTTTTCACTAATCTGATGAGTGTCGCCCTCTCTGTATCCATCTATCAGGAGAACCGGCACAAGAGGATTTATCTTTTTAAAACGAATCAGTACGTCATCACCTGTCATGTCCGGAAGCGTGATGTCTATCATCACGATCTTTATTTTTTTGACATTTTGCACAAACTTTTCATATGCGTCATTGATACTTCTTACCGATATGACACGATATCCCAACTCCGTCAAAAGTGATTCGCAGACGTCTATCATCAATTCATCGTCATTTACCAGAAGAATGGTATTCAGGTCTATGCTGGTTTTCCCGGAAAAATATGCATAAGATGTCTCATTTTCATCAGGATAAGCTGAAAGAAAAATATTGAAAGCAGCACCTTTTCCTTTCTCGCTTTCGACCTTTATCATTCCCCCATGATTTCTGACAATACCGAATACAGATGCCAGCCCCAAACCATTCCCCTGGCCAAGGTCTTTTGTTGTGAAAAAAGGATCAAATATTCTTTTTTGGGTAGCCATATCCATCCCGATACCTGTGTCTTTTATTGAAATATTAATATATCTGCCGGGTGTTAAATTGTATGGATTGACAAATGCATCGTCCAGAAAAACATTTCGTGTCTTGATAAACAGCTCACCACCCTGAGGCATGGCCTGATCAGCATTCATATATAGACTGAGAAGGACTTGCTCAACAGCCCCTTGACCAATGTCAACCGGCCAGATATTTTTCTCCAGTTCCGTATGGACAGCAATATTTTTTTTACTTCGACTAAAAAAATATGATGTGTTCTCGATCACGTTATTTATATTTAACGGATTGGCAGCATTGGTTTTTGTTTTGGCAAACCCTAACAACTGCTGAATAAGATGCGCGCCTCGCTCAATAAGTTCTTCCACTTTTTTTAATCGCTTAAACGTTAACGTGTCCGTATCAACTTTGAGAAGTATCAGTGAAATATTGCCCTGCATACCCATTAATATATTGTTGAAATCATGAGCAACGCCCCCTGCAAGTGTTGCAATCGCCTCTAATCTTTGAGATTGCTGGAGTTGATCAATTAGAAGTGCTCTTTCCATTTCTTTTTGTTTTCGATCTGTAATGTCCCTGCCTATCCCGCAGAATCCAATAAGGTTCCCATTTTTATTTTTCTTAAGTGACGCTGAAATCTCCAGATTTTTGGCGGTTCCATCTTTAGTGACAATACTATAATCGGTAATTTTAAAGGGTTTGCCTGTCCTGAATACTTCATTAAAGTCCCTGAACATCTGTAAAGCAATTTCATTTGTTGTATAGGAACGGTTGTTCATACCCATTAACTCATCGCGAGAGTATCCGAAAACTTTGCAGATCTGATCATTGAAAAATGTAAAATTACCCGCAAGATCAACCTCAAAATAAAATTCTTCCATATTATCTAGTATGGTTTTATATTTATCTTCCCGGCTTTCGGCATGATGCTCGTCTTCTTTTTGCTGATCGATGATAGCATTTAAGTTTTTAATTTGCTTTTTTAGATCTGCAACTTCATTGATCAGGTCTTCTTTTGTTTTTTCACTAATATTCATGGTCATTGTTGCCATTCACTGTCAGTTATTTTCAAAGCAATAATTCATTTTATTTATGTGTTTCATTTGCGATAGCCTATATGTTTAACGAATTCAACGAGCAGTGGCAAGACAAATATTTTACTATATATTCACCATATTACTTTATATCTTTTTACAAACCCGGTAAGGTAGACTTTAAAAAAAGGATTATGAAATATACACCCTTTTAACTCGACTTGTCACGGATGTAACGATTTCATAATTTATTGTATCCAATAATTCAGCTATCTCATCTATCGATACAGACGCGTTTCCCTGATGGCCAAAGACAACCACCTCATCTTCCACCCTTATGTCTGATCCCAGATCTCCAACATCCAGCATCGCAAGATCCATGCAAACCCGGCCAACAACCGGGACACGATTTCCATTTACAAGCATAATCCCTTTTGATGATAAAAGGCGATTATACCCATCTGCATAACCAACAGGCACCGTTGCAATGATTGTTGGTCGGCTGGTTTCATAGGTTGATCCATAGCTTATTTTAAATCCGGAAGAAACGTTTTTTAAATGAATGATATGCGATTTAAGTTCCATCGCAGGCAAAAGATTCACCTTATCTTTTAAAACATGTTGGGATGGGTATAAGCCATAAAGACTTATACCAAGTCGAACCATATCAAGATGGGTTTCCGGCAGATCTATTATTGCAGCACTGTTGGCGGCGTGTTTTAAAGGAATGGTGATACCTCTTTGACCCAGTGATTCCAGAAGATCGGTAAAAACATCAAACTGATACCGGGTATATGATTTATCCAGCCCATCTGCCGAAGCAAAATGCGTAAAAATACCTTCTATGTCCAAGCACTTAAGTCTTGCAATGTCTGCGATCTCATTTGAAAGCTTATGCAGGTTGTCTGGAATCATTCCCAGCCTTCCCATCCCGGTATCTATTTTTATGTGAATTTTTGCACACTTGGCTAATGACAAGGCACAATCCGAGAGTATTTTCGCGTCTTCAAGGCTATAAATGGTCTGCGTAATATCATAATGGCAAAGTTTTTCAAATTGTGATCGCGATGTATAGCCAAAGATCAGAATGGGTAATCTCACATCTGCTTCTCTCAGAATAACGGCTTCTTCAAACCTTGCAACCCCCAGATAATCCGCACCGCTTTTCGCCATTTCGTTTGCGATTTCAACAATTCCGTGACCATATGCGTTTGCTTTAACCACTGCCATAACTCGGGTATTTGGCCGGACAATCTTTTTGATTGCCTTAAAATTATGTGTGATCGATTTAAGATTAATCTCAGCATATGTTGACAGGGCACTCAAATATCACCTCCATATAATATTTAATTATTTTTTTACCTTAGCTGGCTTTAACATTTAAGCCAAGCTAATCATTCTGTTTATTAAATACTGAAAAAATCGTCGTCAAGAAAAAGCTCAGGAAAAACATTTAAAAATCATATTGACGTAATGCTCAACACAGGATAAGCAATCTTTCAAGCAATTAATTTTGATCACCTTGATCAAGGTGTATAAAGAATTAGTCATGTGCTATCATTCTACAAATAAAAAAAAGTTGCACAAATTAAACCATGATATTAAATTTAGTTAATACATAGAAACATCGTTACTGAACAAGACGTTTGTTTTTTTCAGTTGACATCGTATAATTTTAATGGTAATATCCAAATCAAAATGGCACTAATGGGCATAGCAGGAAAAAACGAATATAAAAACAGCGTTTTGTCTAAAAACATTGGGATTGATAAAAAAATATTGTTTTTTATTATTGACTTTGGATTTTGAAAATGATACCAAATTTAAAAACATTGTTAATCTGCAAAAACATCAATTGGGTAATCATAAATGCTTGCATGCAAGCTCAAGTGTGTCCTGTTTTCTCTTCGACACCCCAATGGTGCCAATTGCTTAATATAAGGAGAGCATTCGTATGAACATGCTCATAAAAATAGTACTAATTTCTGCTGTTTTGATATTTATCGCAAGCGAATCATTTGCTGATAATTCAAGGGTTATCGGTAACGTTAACAGTACGGTTATCGGTGCTTTAATTACCAACATTGCAGCAGGCGTGGGTACAGAGGCGATGACGGGTTCGGTTATCTTGGAATCAAGTCAACTTGAAGGTAATGTTACCAGTCATGTCGAGGGACTTTTAACCATAATCAATACGGCAATTGGTATTAATGCATACGCAGACCTGGGTACGGTTAATCTCAGGAACGCATCTGTCAAAGGCGATATCAATATATCTGTCAAAGGCCTGAGTATAATTAATGTGGCTATCGGCAACAACACGCGCGCCGGAATCGGGAGTGTTGTCGCTCGGTAATAATAAGCACAAAATCTACGGTTGACGTTGTGCTGAAATTGTAACGTTTTTAATAACCAAACAATAGAAGGAGAGAAGAGATGAGAAAAGTGATTGTACTGATGGCATGTGTGATGTTTCTGGGTGTAGCAATGGTTAATGCGGGACCATCAACAATGGACGGTGATGCAGTACTTAATACCGACGTTAAGGGAATGATGCTCAACACCGCTGCTTTTGTAAATGCTGAAGCCCATGTGGGTTCAGTTGTTCTCAGAAATGATGCTATTATGGATGGTGATGTTTCTGCAGAAGTTACTGCTGTTAACATGCTTCTGAACTCAGCTCTCGGCGTTGGCGCTTTTGCAAACCTGGGTTCTGTAAATATCAAAAATGGTTCTAGCATGTCTGGTGACGCAGATATCTTTGTTCATGGTGGCTCAATGCTCAACACCGCCGCTGGTGTTGGATCACGCGCTCATATTGGAAGCGTTGTCATCAAATAGGTACTATTAACCTTAAGTTCTTCTGCAATAGAGATATCGATTCTGGAATGCCATTATTCGATATCTCTATTGCTGCTTTTGGGCCAAGCAAACGCTATATAAGATGAAAAAAATACGGGCCCAACTGCCAAGAAATAAACAAATAGACCATTTTTACACTGAAGGGCCAAATATTTATATACAAGCGAAAAGTTTTGTCCTTGAATATTCCTTATGGTTATATTAAAGTTTCAGATAATGTTGAAAATAACAATATGAGCAATCCACATTTAGACGAATACTGAAGGCAAAATCATCTGAATAATTTTCCGGGAGGATATTATGAATAGGAATTTATTAATTAACTTTATCTGTTTGATAACGATATTTATCCTGACCCCCTGTTTGTTAAGCGCAGATGAATTCGAAACAGGCAGTATTGAAATTGATGATGGCATTTCCTCGGATGACACACTCACACCAGAAATCAACTATACATTCATCAAAAGGTATGCCATTCAAAAAGCAAAAACTTTGGGAGCAAACGAAGAGTATTCAGAGGATGTCGAAGCGATTTACAGTGATTATGCCCAGACAGGAGGCATAGGAAACGTTAATTTGGCACCTGGCACACTCGTTGAAGGAGATATTTATATCATTATTGATGCAGACACACTGAGTGCAATAGATACCCATTGATATCCAATCACTATAAAAATATCGTGTTGGCAATCCACGAATGGAATAATTGATAATATCACATGAATACACAAACAGAACGTTTTTTCTCAAAAAATCTTAAAAAACAGCGTGTTAAACTATTTACATTATTTTTTCTAACCTTTTTTGTATTCGCCTGTAGCAGGATCAATCCCCATACTGTGGATATTGAACTGAAGACACCGCCCCCAGCGGAACGATACACGGTTTTCAGCCAGGCACTGATCGATCTGGGGCTAATGACTGAAATTTACGGCTGCCCCCAAATCAAAATATTAAGTAAAGACATCGTCGACAAGACGGGTATTGCCACGTCTACAGGCGGAGAGATACCCCGTGATATATCACAAATGGTCATATCCACATTAAACGGTATTGGAGGGAAGGTCGTCCTCATTCCCCATGACTCTATTTTTATGAGTGATTACAGAGCTCTTGGTTACTCAAGATTTGAACAGAAATCTATTCCGGATATTGTTTTGGTAGGCGGTATTTCAGAATTTGATAGAGGGTTGGTCACTCGAGGTAAAAACACCAACATGAGCCTCGATACAAAGGACTTTGCCGATGGCCAGGAAATGTGGTTCGGTCCTCAGACGTTTGGTTTTGACTACTGGGGGGCTCAAAAGGAGTCTATTGCCCGTATTGCCCTGGATTTTATTCTTATGGATTTCGCCACCCTCTCCGGTCTTCAAAAAATACAGGCATCCAACACTGTAGAAGTATCAAAAGCAACTGCTGACAAAGAAATGGCCTTCACCCTGTTTGGACCGACATTCGGCCTCAAGGGATCCGTAAAAAAAATTCAGGGCAGACATGGGGCAATTCGAATCATGGTGGAACTGAGCATGATTCAAATCATTGGTAAATATCTGAAACTGCCTTACTGGCGACTCCTGCCTGATGCCAAACCCGATCCCGTAGTTCTTGAGTCGATTGAAAAAGACTATATCATGATGGGTGACATTCAGCGTATCACACGAATCCAGGAATTGTTGCTTATGCATGGATATCATTATGTACAATATTCAGGAAGACTTGATGCTCAAACATGTAAGGCTTTAAATGATTTTTATCCCAATTTTTCCTGCCAGGAACAATCTGTCAACAAGGAAATATATTTAAAGCTCTATGAATCTGTGCCAATCACCAGGGAATCGTTGAAAAGACGATTTGCCATGGCCAGCGAAATAAATGTCGCACAGCAAGGGCATCTATTTGTGGAAACCGAACCGGCAAATGCCAGTATCCGTTTTGTAAATATCAAATCAGACTTTTACCAGGGAATGGCTTTGGATCCTGGACGATATCTTCTTGAAGTATCAATTGATTATGATGAGGCATATCAATCAAAAAAAATGTGGGTGACCATGGGAAAGGATGATAGAACATTAAAAATTATTCTTCCCCCAAAAGTATCATCTTTCCAGGGACCATGATATAGACGAAGTTATGAAATTCTTTATATTTCCCGGGCAGTTAAGGAAATATAGTCTGCCAGGGCACGATGATTTTCTGTTCCATTGATTGAAGGAGGTTGGCACTAGTTATGTACACCGGAAAAGAAAGAAGGCAAAATGCCCGGTACAATGCCGGATCCATGTCTGTGAGCATTTCATATGAAGACAAATCAACAGGTTTACGCAGTATTGAACGGGTAAAAGCTATAGACTACAACAACATGGGCCTTTCCATTGAAACAAATTTGGTATTTAATGTTGGCGAGAACATCTCCATAGATATATCCCACCGTAACGAACGTCTTTCTGGTGTCATAGGACTTGTCTGCTATGTGGAAGAACAGGAAGACACCTTCAGATATGGTATTCAATTTGACTTTGGGGCGAATGAATTTATGTGCTCTGAACAAGTTGAGACGGCACTTGAAGGCATTCAGCACATGATGAAAAGATCCCAACCTTCATCACACAGAGCTGCATATAGGCGGATTAAAAACAAATACCGTTAATAGGAACAGATTATAAGGGGCCTCAATTTTTTTTAGAAAAATACCGGACACCTAACCCAATTTCCTTTTTTAGGCTTTTTTGGGGAATCCAAGCTTTTTTAATTCTTCATGTAATTTTTTTACATTAATAGGTTTTGTCAAATAGGCCTCACATTGTGACTTAAAGGCCTCAAGGATATTTTTTTTATCGTCTAGAGCGGTTGTCATGATGATCTTTACACCATCATTTCCCATGATCCCTTTACTGTACTCGTATTCACGTATTTCCTTCAACACCTGCTGTCCATCTTTGCCCGGCATCATAATATCAAGCGATACCAAATTATAGGGTGCCTTTTCCTCAAAAGCTTTAAAAAACATATTGAGTGCTTTTTCTCCATTTTGAGCGATTTCAATATCACCATACACAGAAAGCAATTTCATCATTATGGAACGACTCACAATATCATCTTCAACCAGTAAAATTTTCATAAACACCTCAAAAATATAAAATCGCTATTATTAACAGAACTTGCCTGATAGCGGCAAATGTATATACTTATTTAAGGCAAGGGAAAAAACATACCATGTCAGATATATTTTTAATTCATACAAAAGAATAGTTTATACCACTAAGAAAACCAGACAAGAAGAATACATATACTGTCGACCTGAATTATTGAATGACGAAAAAAGGTTACCATTGTTAAATGCCATTTTCAAGACTGAAATGAAGGAACAGTTTACAGGGCCAAGCCGACGAAAGCCATTTTTAATATAAATCTCAGAATTCGGCTTCTATTGTTTTCTCAACTTGACAGCCATGACGTAACGTAATATCAATAAGATCCTTCATGTTGATAATTCTACGGATTATTATGAAATATTTATTTCCAGGTAAAAATGGCATAAGAATAATTTTTTAGGGAAAAATTGATCAACATCTTCAAAGATAATTAAAATGACCGTAAAAGAATCTGAATTTGATGAAAACATCTCCCTCCATAGTACGGGAAATAAAGGCCGCCATGCCACTCATCCTGATATTGTCATTCACATAAAATCCCAAAAAATAATCCAGGACCTTGAAAAGAAAATAGCCCGCCAAGGCTATACCCTGATTCAAGCCAGAGATCAAAGCACACTTTATAAAGAAATTACAGAAAATAAGGTGGAAATGGTCATTGTTGAAGCCTCAAATGATGAAGAATGGGAAGCATTGATCGCAGATATCAAAAGGCAACATCCCCATATTATCATTGTTTGTATAGTATCAAGAGAGATTAAAGACGATGCCTATCATGCAATAACCCTTGGAGTATTCGAAATTCTTGCCTATCCTTTTGACGAGCTTGAAATTTTTGCCATGTTAAACCGTTTAGACAGGCACCTTGAAATAATCTGCAATAACACAAGTCTGACACATCAATTGGCTGAAAAGACCGTTGAACTTTCTGATATTAAAAATAGCTTCGATAAAATCGTCAAATTATCCAAAGCACTGATTGATTCGACAAACAGTTCACAAATGGGCCAAACCTTTCTTAAGACAATCGCACAAAATATGTCCGCTGAGGGAGGCAGTCTGTTTCTTAAAAAAGACGACAGGCTGGTTTGCGCCTATTCTATGGATATAAACCATGTGCCGGAATCCATCCTGCTCCCGCTAAAAGAAAATAGTGTTTTTGGCATTGCGATGAAAAAAGGAAGACCTGTTTTTATTGATAACATCAACGAAAACACAGGAATTATCCAAAGTGGATGGGAAGGATATAAGGACGGCTCAAGCGTCATATTCCCACTCCAGGATGAAACCGGAGATGTGGTTGCCCTGATATCTCTCCATAATAAAGTCCCTCCTCCCTTTATAGCGAGAGATATTGATTTAGGACAGATATTGATTTCGCAAGCATATAAAAGGCTTTGCCTCTCTCATGCCCTTGAAACCTTACGTGAAAATGAAGAAAAATATCGTCTGATTGCCGAAAATGTGAGTGATGTCATATGGACCATGGACCTCGATATGCAATTTACCTATATCAGTCCGTCATCCGAACGCCTTCTTGGGTACGTTGCTGAAGATTTATTGGGAAAAGGGGCGAAAGATGTTCTGGCATACTCTTCATTTGAAGTGGCGGTCAAAGCTTTGGCTGATGACTTGATTCAAAACAGCCAAGGAGAAAAAGGACTTCATTCTTCAAGAGTGCTTGATCTCAAAATGGTCTGCAAAGACGGGAAGAATATATGGACAGAGGCAAGGATTTCATTTATTCGTGATGAAGATAACACACCTTTGGGTATTATGGGAATATCAAGGGATATAAGTGTCCGGTTAAACCTTGAATCCCAATTGCGTCATGCACAAAAGATGGAAGCCGTAGGAACGCTTGCTGGCGGGATTGCGCACGATTTTAATAATCTGCTTCAGGCCATTCAGGGCTATTCCGAACTTTTAATTCACCATAAAAAGGAAACCGACCCGGATTATCGGAAATTAAAAGAAATCGTACACACAGCAAGACGGGCGGGAGAACTCACGCAGCAACTGCTAACATTCAGCAGGAAAGTTGAAAGCAAAATGAGACCTGTAAGGTTGAATAGAGAACTTGAACAGGTTGTTAAACTCCTTAGACGCACCATTCCAAAAATGATTTCCATCAATTTAAAGGTTGAAAAAAATCTGAGAATCATCAATGCCGATCCCATGCAGATTGAACAGATATTGATCAATCTGGCCGTGAATGCCAAAGATGCAATGCCTGACGGTGGCAGACTGGATATCCAGACAAAAAATATAGTTCTGGACGGTCATTTTTGTGAATCCTACCCTGGCCTTGAACCTGGCGAATATGTCCTTCTGACTGTTGCAGATTCCGGATGTGGAATGACAAATGAAACCCGAGAAAGAATTTTCGATCCCTTCTTTACGACCAAAATTTCCGGTGAAGGAACCGGGCTTGGGCTTTCAATGGTTTATGGCATCGTTAAAAGCCATAATAGTCTGATCCTCTGCGCTTCAAAAAAAGACAAAGGTAGTACGTTTGACATATATTTCCCGGCCATAGACCATCATAATGAATGGAATGAGATTACAAATGAAGAATTCCCACCTAAAGGTGGTGATGAAACCATACTGCTTGTTGATGATGAAATTGTAATACGAAATCTTTGTGAACTTGTTTTATCGAAACTGGGGTATAATGTATTAAAGGCATCTGATGGCGAAACAGCAATTAAAATTTTTCAGGAGCGAAAAATAGACATCGACCTTGTTATTCTGGATATTATTATGCCTGGCATGGGAGGAGAAAAATGCCTTAAGGAACTTTTGAAATGCAAACCCGACCTGAAAGTACTAATCGCCAGTGGATTCACGGGGAAAGTCAGTACAGGTTCTCTCCTGGAAACCGGAATCAAGGGATTCATTCACAAGCCTTTTGAAATGAATTATCTGGTATCTACAGTCAGGGATGTCCTTGATATAAAACAGTAATTATTTGAAAATGATCTGAGAGACTGTATTCTCTAAACGTCATAATTCTCCATAAAATTTCTTAATTTCTTACATTCATTTGCAAGACTCTGATATACATCTTCTGCCGTTTCAACATCTGAATGTGCTTGTGCCCCCATTTTCTCTAACTTAAATGCAATATCAGCGGCATTGTGAGCAGCCAGATATCTCAAACTCCCCTTAATGGCATGGGCTGTTTTTTCAAGATGTTCTCTATCTTTCATATCAATGGCCATTTTTATTTTTCTGAGCATTTCCGGTGAATCGACGATAAAATCATCAAAACATTCTCTTACAAGCTCTTTATCATTATCCATAATCTCCATTAGCTCATCCATATCCATCAAGTGTGATTCCATGTGTAATCCTCCTGTTTATAAACCAACCTCTTGCAAAGCAAAAAAGAATAACTCATTTTGAATGATCCCGCAGAATCAGTTTTTTAAAAACGCCCTTGACATGCCCCCCATCCGTATAGTAAGGGTCTAATTTTATTAATAAAATATTTACGGCTTCGTTGATGGGGAGACCATATGGGTTCTGTTGATGAACAAATTTTGAGGGCAGCTAAAGAAATTGTCGTTAAATTCATTGAGGTTGGCAGAGTATCACCTAACAGTTTCCATGACGCTTTTCGGGAAATTTATGAAACGGTCCATAATGCTGTAAAAGGTTCTGAGGATATCACTGACAAAGACCGTAATCCAAAAAAAGATTGACAAGTACTGTCAATGAGCCTCTGACCAGTTTTTCCCGATACCGATGTTTACTTTTAACGGTACCTTTAAAGACCATACACCTTCCATCTCCTCCTTGACAATGATAGAAAGAGATTCAATTTCGTTTTGTGGCACTTCAAAAATAATCTCATCGTGCACGGACAAAAGCATTTTTGATTCAAACCCGTTTTCTTTTATAACAGATGCGCATCGAATCATGGCTAATTTAACAAGGTCCGCAGCCGACCCCTGGATAGGCGTATTGATTGCTGCCCGCTCGGCGAACTGCTGTATTCTTGAATTTGGACTGTTGATATCCGGCAAGCGTCTGATGCGGCCAAGAAGCGTACTTGTTTTTTCTGTTGCCTTGGCTCTCTCTATCGTCTGGTCAATAAATGCCTTGACCCCCTTATACCGTAAAAAATAATTATGAATATACTCCTGAGCCATTTTTCTGCTGATACCCAATTCCTTTGATAAGCCAAATGCGCTCATCCCGTAGATAATCCCGAAGTTAATCGCTTTTGCCTGCCGTCTCAGCTCCTCGGTAATAAAAGACGGAAATACTTGAAACACTTCTGATGCTGTGCGAGTATGTATATCTTCATCCTTGTTAAAGGCATCTATCAGAATGATGTCATTGGCATAATGCGCCAGAATACGGAGTTCGATCTGCGAGTAATCAGCGGAGAGGAGCAACCAGCCCTCTCTTGGTATAAATGCGGATCGAATTTTTCTTCCTTCCTCCGTTCGAATAGGAATATTCTGCAGATTCGGGTCTGAACTGCTCAGCCGGCCCGTAACTGTCACTGTCTGGTTGAAAGATGTATGAATGCGCCTTGTTTCCGGATGAATCAGCTCCACAAGGCTGTCTGCATAGGTTGATTTCAATTTTGAAAGGGTACGGTGCCTTAAAACAAATCTTGGCAATTCATGCATGCCGGAAAGGGTGGTCAACACATCCACGTCTGTGGAATATCCGGTTTTCATTTTCGTTTTTTTCTGTACGGGAAGCCCCAATGTTTCAAATAGGATATACCCTAACTGTTGGGATGAATTAATGTTAAATTCCGATCCGGCAAGCTCAAATATGCTTTCCTGAAGCGTTTCCAACTCTTTGGCAAATGTCTTTGATAGTTCGG
This sequence comes from Pseudomonadota bacterium, assembly GCA_018816735.1. Classification (GTDB taxonomy): domain Bacteria; phylum Desulfobacterota; class Desulfobacteria; order Desulfobacterales; family JAHIVH01; genus JAHIVH01. The sequence goes on from JAHIVH010000003.1 coordinate 90,416, forward strand.
CCAATTTGATGGCGTCAATATGGATACCGGCCATTTCCATATCCATAAGAACAGGAACAAGCGGCATTTCAGCTTGATTAAACAGCTCATAAAGGCCTGCTGCGTCCAGTTCTCTTAAAAGGATATCATACAATTTAAAGGTGATATCAGCATCTTCACTGGCATAAAAAACGGCTTTGTCCAGTTCTACCTGAGAAAAACAGATGGCATTTTTTCCTTTGCCTGCCACCTCCTCATAACTGACCATTTTATAATTGAGAAAATCCATGGCAATCTGGTCCAGAGAGTGAGATCTTCTTGACGGATGAATCAGGTAAGAGGCGATCATGGTATCAAAGATTACGCCTTCAAGAAAAATACCATGCCGCTTAAGTACCATCCAGTCATATTTAATATTCTGTCCCACCTTTTTGATATCAGGATTTTCAAGGACAGGCTTTAACACGTTTGACACATAGGAAAAATCCAGCTGTTCCGGTGCGCCATCATAGGTATGACCACAGGGAATATAATACGCTTCGTTGGGCACCATTGAAAATGAAAATCCCACGAGTTTTGCCCGCATGGGATCTTTTGATGTTGTTTCCGTATCCAGTGCGAATATGCCGCTACTGGTCAGTTTACCGGCCAGATCAAGAAGGGTTTCTTTGTCTAAAACCGCCAAATATTTTTTTTCCCCATGATCTCTGCTACCTGAGAATTCCTTCTGATATTTTCTGAATTCAAGCTCACTGAAAAGCGTGGCCAAGAATAATGAATTCGGTTCAGATAACCGAAAGTCTTCCATCAGAAAATCCATGGGTATATCTGTTTTAATTGTGGCAAGGTCTCTGCTTAGAAATGCTTTTTCTCTATTCTCAACAAGATTTTGATACAACTTTTTCTTTGTGATGTCGGAAATATGTTCGTACAAATTTTCCAGACTGCCATATTCCTGAATAAGTGCAGGTGCTGTTTTTTTGCCTATTCCCGGAACCCCCGGAATATTATCCGATGTGTCGCCTGTTAGCCCCATCACATCAACAACTTTTTCAGGGACGACCCCAACCGTTTGCAATACATGGGTTTTATCAATCCATATATCTTTCATCGGATCATACATGGAGACATTATCTGTAATAAGCTGCATCAAATCCTTGTCGCCTGATATCATAACAACGGAGAATCCGTCTTTGTCTCCAAGAGCTGCAAGCGTACCTATAAGATCATCTGCTTCATAGCCCACCATTTCCATGACAGGTATATTAAAGCCCTTCACAACTTCTCTTATATATGGAAGCTGGACTATCAGATCCTCGGGCATGGGTGGCCTGTTGGCTTTATATTCCTTGTAAATATGATGCCTGAAGGTTGGCCCTTTCTCATCAAAAAGCATCACCGCATATTCCGGCTTTTTATCGTTCATCAACTTATAAAGGATATTGGTGAATCCCAAAATCGCATTTGTGGGCAACCCTTTGGAATTGGATAAGCTGGGAAGCGCGTGATACCCTCTGTAGATGTAGGCACTGCCGTCAATAAGAAAAAGTGTTTTTTTCATAGTAAATTATTGGGTCTGATGGATTTTTATCCATTGTCAAAGGTAAATGGGACGTCCATTAATTTAAATTAACCTGGCGCGATTTCTTTAGCATCTAACACGTTGACAACTTGTCGTACCTGGATTAAAGCATCTGATCACCAGTTGGTGCAAATTGCAAGTGAATGTTAGAGCTTCAATAGCATGATGTCATAGAAATAACAATATAAGGTAACTGCATTTTAAATAGAAATCAGATGGTAAACGATTCAACAAAAAGTTCCTACCGGCAGAAACGGGAAAAGGCAACAGCGTCTCCCTGCCATTTATGCAATGTCAGTGCCCCTTTCTGCTGGCGCTGCAGATGCGGGTTTGCCATATGTCAGGATTGCATGGAAGAGAATTTCTGGGGCATGTCCTGTAACGGAATAACCTGGGATTGTCCGGATTGCGGTTCACAAAACGGCTTCGGAAATCAATGAAAAATTTTCATGCCGATACCATTATGACAGATTGAGAATGCTTTCGACTTCACTCAGACTATCTATGTGAAAATCCGCTTTTAAGCCTTTATTTCTGTATGCCGCAAAGACAACATCTGCTTGGTTGGCAGCGCGTTCATCCAGTTCTGAATCACCAATATAAAAAATCTGTGAATGTTCCACTGAAAAATATGAACCAAGTTTTATCAACTGATCGGGTGCGGGTTTTGCGTTTTCCACGTCAAGCGCAGTCACGACCAAATCAAAAAAGGACACCAGCTGGTGTTCTTCCAACACGGCATTCATTGTATTTGACCGGTTTGTGGCAATAGCCGTGTGATAAAACGGTCTTATTTTTTTTAAAAGTAAAATCAGGCCCGGCTCTATTTCCATGTCCTTTATAAAACCGAAATAGCTTAAAACCTCCCGTTGTTTTAACGCCTGGGCCCGCAACGTCTCATCTTGGAAAATATGTTCGATTGAACGATAAACCGTATGTTGTTGAACATAGGCAAATTGTTCATCCGTCATGGCAGGAAGGTGAAAGTGATCGAGCATGCGATCATAATATGCTCTGTTTGCTTTTCTGGTGTCAAACATCACACCATCACAGTCAAATGCCACAACCTTTATCTCTTGAAGATTAACCTTTGTTGTTGTCACCAGGCTCAGAACTTTCCGCTTGTTTTTCCATAATATTGCCAAAAACCTTAATCTTCAGTGTTGGGCTTATTTTGCTGTCGGTTTCAATTGTAATTGTATCAAAATATCTGCCTTTTTTCTTGGAAATGTTTTCAATATTCAACAGATACTCGATATAATCCCCCTTTTTGTTTTCTTTCAGCGTATAGCTAATATTCTCGCCTTTATCAGCCTTCACCTCTTTGACCGTAAATGGATATTTTTTTTCAGGGATAATTTTTACAGTTGCTTTTATTTCGTTTTCCGAATAACCGGACAACCTTACCCTGTCTGGAATGATGCTTACGAATTTTTCAACATCTCCTGAGATGGTTAGATCCAGAGTCTGATTTTTTGGATCATTGGTATAGACAGCAATGTGTCTATTAAATTTTTTACCGCCATAACTGCTTGTATTTACTCTTATTGTTACTTTTCCTTCCTCACCAGGAAGAATCTGCTCCGAATAGGAAGCAGCGGTACATCCTCAGCCGGGTTTGACTTTTTCTATTTTTAATACATCAGTCCCCTTATTCCTGATAATAAAATCATGCAGGACTTCCTTTCCTGCAACTACAGGTTGAAATTCAAATTCAGGCTCAACCGCAAATGCCAAAGGCATTTTATCGGCACTTTCATTCGCATGAAGAGGGCATGTGCTTGCTAAGAACATCACAGTAAGCATAAATAAAACTGGGATGGTATTCTGTTTCATTTAATATTTCCTTGAAGAATAAAAAAATGCAATTTCCATGGTCCGTATAGTGAAATACAACATAGAGAAAATTAGTGCTACTTGGCATGAATGTCAAGGCAGTTAAACATTTTTCAAAAAATAATCCATTTCTGTCTTTCATAGGATATCCTGATAATTTTTTACATCAGAAAAAAAGGATCCACATCAATTGTCACCCGGAGATCCTTTTGCCTTTTTCTGTATACCTCGCTGTTTAAAAAATCACCGAGAAACTGATGCATTAATTTCACACTGACACTTTTCAATAGGATCTGCCACCTGTATCGATTGGCTATTTTATGAAGAGGCGCCTCAATCGGCCCCAGCATAATGATTGTATTTTTATAGGCAGCATGTCTGTTTTTTGCATCCTTCAGGAAATCCCCTAAAAGCAGGGTATATGCCTGTCCGTTCTTTTTGTCTTTGGCGGAAATCCTCAACTGGGTCATTCTGGAAAAAGGAGGATATCCGAGACTCTTTCGAAATAGAATCTCTTTGTCGTAAAATTTCAAAAAATCTTGTTCTTTTGCCGCATCAATGCTGAAATGCTCTGGCGCATAGGTTTGCAGAATGACCCGGCCCGGTCGATTTCCCCGCCCGGCTCTACCGGCAACCTGTGCGATAAGTTGGAATGTCCTTACCCCGGATCTGAAATCCGGAAAATTCAATGAAAGATCTGCGCAAATAATCCCCACGAGAGTAATTCCAGGAAAATCATGACCTTTGGCAATCATCTGGGTGCCGATAAGGATATCTGTCCGTTTTTCCTTTACCTTCTTTAATACCTTTATGAGTGCACCTTTATAAGAAACCGTATCCTGGTCAAGGCGATCAACATTTGCACCTGGAAAAATTGATTTTATTATTTTTTCAACCCTTTCCGTCCCATGCCCCAGAATTTTAATATTGGATGATCCGCAAATACGGCAGCTTGAAACAGATGCCATTGAAAACCCGCAGAAATGGCATCTATAAGCGTTCGCTTTTTTATGAAGTGTCAGTGTGATATCACAATTCCTGCATCGGAGCGATTCGCCGCACGCCGCACATACAGGAAAGTTGGCAAACCCCCTTCTGTTGAGAAACAAAATGATCTGTTCATTCCGGTCAAGCGTTTCCTGAATCGCCTTACGCAATATCGGTGTAATCAACCGGCTATCACTATCTGCATCCCTGTAGGTTCTTAAATCCACCATCTTGATATCCGGAAGCGGATATCTGTTGATTCGTCTTTCCAGGGTAAGCACGCTTGATTTTCCAATACTTGAATTATAATAGGATTGTACAGATGGCGTGGCTGAACCTAAAACAACAATACAATCGGTTTGTTTTGCCCGGACAATGGCCAGATCCCTTGCATTATATCTTAAATTATTGTCCTGCTTGTAAGATACGTCATGCTCTTCATCAACGATGATGATACCAGGCCGTTTCAATGGTGCAAAGACAGCAGATCTGGCACCTATAACAATAGGCGTTTCATCTCTTATAATTCGTAACCATTGATCGTATTTTTCTCCGGGCGAAAGGCCACTGTGCAAGACAGCGACCCTGTCACCAAATCGCGCCCTGAAACGTTTTTCTGTCTGTGATATCAGTGCGATTTCCGGTACCAGAACAAGTGAGGACAATCCTTTTTTTATAGCCGTTTCACAAACATGCATGTAGACTTCAGTCTTACCGCTTCCCGTGACACCAAAAAGCAGAAAATTGGCATATCCTTTTTCCAGGGAATTTTCTATTTCCATGACAGCATTGGCCTGTTCTTCCGATAAAACAGGCGCCTGGTCAGAAGAAATGGCTTCCCCAAAGGGATCGCGGTACATCTTTTTTTCATAGATAGAAATATAACCGCTTTTCTCTAACCCACTCATATAACTTGAAAAGGAAGGAAACAATTTTCTGAGATCAATAGCAGCCATTTCTTTTTGATGTGCAATCATCCAGAGAATTTCTTTTTTCTTTTCAGGCAACCCCTCAAACGCAAAATCCGGATGTGTCAGGCAAATAAATTTTTCTGTTTTCTCTTTTATTCTGCCCTTTAAAACGGATGTCTGCCTGGTGACCAATTCCTTTTTTTCCATGCCGTAAATATAAGAATTGGGTATCACCCTACCGGTTTTTTCAGAAATTTTCTTTAATGTCAGCGGCTCAGAAACCACCTGGTTTAAAATTTCCAATTCAATTGAAACCGTTGACGCTGGTTTTTTCTGGGATTTAAGGAATAAGACACCTTTTTCAGTGATTTTTATAAAAGAAATGTCGATCGGATTTATACCTCCCGGGAGTGAGGATTTAACCACTTCTCCAAGCGGATACATATAGTAATCCGATATCCACTCAAAAAAAGGGACCATGGAATCCGGAAAAAGAGGTTCTTCATCCAGGACATCAAATACGGACTTGATGTCTATAGCATCATTTCCTCGGCAAGCGCTTTGAAATTGCCATACATAGCCGGTCACCTTACGTTTCCCAAAAGGAACCAATACTCTTTTCCCAATGGAGACAAAATGAACCAGATGCTCAGGGACATGATAGGTATAGACCTGCTCTACAGGCAGGGCAACGACAACACCTATATATGAATGACTATCTGCTGGCATTTTTCAGGATGATTACCGATACTATTATTAAAAGAAAATCCCGGTCAACCAACCGGGATTCCTTATGAAATCATTTACATGGGCAAGATGTGACTAACAAAAAAAATGTTTCTTCTTTATGAAACGAACCTATTAAATATTAGATACTATCTTTCTTCAAGAGGTACATAGTTCGTTAATCCGGCCCCTGTGTATATCTGCCGGGGACGGCATATTTTGCCATTGGGATCTTCAACACCTTCCTGCCATTGGGCAATCCACCCCGGCAGTCGGCCAATGGCAAACATGACGGTAAACATATTTAAAGGAATACCCATGGCCCTTAAAACAATGCCACTGTAAAAATCGACATTCGGATACAGATTTTTTTCAATGAAATAGGAGTCTGTCAGTGCCACTTCTTCTAGTTTTTTAGCGGTATCAAGAAGCGGGTCTTTCTTTTTCAGCTTGCCCAGTACGGCGTCACACATTTTTTTCATGATTTTGGCGCGCGGATCGTAGGTTTTATAAACCCTGTGTCCAAACCCCATCAGCCTGAAATCATCACTTTTATCTTTTGCCTTTTCGATCACCTGGGGAATACTGTATCCGCTTTGCTGGATATTTGTCAGCATCTCGATAACGGCCTGATTTGCGCCACCATGAAGCGGCCCCCATAATGCCGCTATTCCTGCTGAAATAGCGGCATAAAGATTCGCTTTACCGCTGCCTACGACTCTTACAGCGGTTGTAGAGCAGTTTTGCTCATGATCTGCATGGAGAATCCAGAAAACATTTAATGCTTTAACAAGATCCTCGTCAAGCTTATAGGGTTTTACTGGATTATCGAACATCATATTCAAAAAATTGGCACAATAAGAATAATCCGGCCTAGGATAAATGACCATATGTCCTCTTGACATTCTGTAGGACATGGCAGACATGGTTCGAATCTTGGAAATCAGATTCAGTGTCATCTTGGTCACTTCTTCTTCCGTATTGTCATAGGCCGGGTAAAAACTCTTCAGCGCATTGACCATGGCTGAAAGAATGCCCATGGGATGTGTATTTCTTGGAAAATTCTGATAAAAAATCTTCATATCCTCATGGACCATCGAACTATCATTTAATAAAACGCGCATATTGGTCAGCTGTTCATGATTTGGAAGATGACCATTTATTAAAAGATAAGCTGTCTCAACAAACGTAGAATGCTCTGCGAGCTGATCAACCGGAATTCCCCGGTATCTTAAAATGCCTTTTTCTCCATCCATGAATGTAATAGCACTTGTGCAACAGCCAGTACTGCCAAACCCCGGATCATGAGTGATATAGCCTGTTAATTTCCTAAGCTGAGAAATGTCAAAAGCCTTTTCACCCTCTGTCCCTATAATAACTGGAAATTCATATGTTTTTCCCTCAATAATTACTTTTACAAACTCACTCATAATTCACCTTGTACAATTTTACGCTCAAATGTTTCCGTGTGGCTTATTACCGCTTTCCTGATAATAATTATCAATATATCTTCATCCTTTCATCACACTATAAGTTGTGGAATATACATCAAAGCATAATGACGGTCAAGGCCTCTGTCATTTATGCTATCAGTGCCAATTTAATAAAATCACAGAAAATCAGGCCTTTATAAATAATTTTTCAATCTGTTTCCGGATAGGGACAAGCCTCCCGGACATATTGAAAATATTAACAAAAACTTATCCAATTAAATAAGAAAATATTTGACAAGGAAAACAAAATCCTTAATTATCATTCGGATTGACATCAAGCGGATGAACCCAATAGGCTTAATCTGTTTTAGCCATTGAAATAATTTAAGGCTTTTTCCATATAACATAATGACGATTGATAGGAGTAATACGGTTTAAGAGTCAAACAATATATTTTGCCTATCTGGATATCAACTTAATAACAGGGAGATAAAATTCAATGAGTGATGCGATAGAAAAATTGAGAAACATACTTATGGCCGGCCATGGTGGCTGCGGTAAAACATCCCTTTCAGAAGTGATGTTATTTATAGGCGGTTCCACCAATCGTCTGGGGAGCGTTGATGACGGCAACTCTACGCTGGACTATGATGAAGAAGAAGTTAAAAGAAAAATTTCGCTGAGCACTGCCATCCATCACTATTTCTGGAAAAACCACTATGTCAACATCATTGATACTCCCGGTGATCAAAACTTTTTTTCAGAAACAAAAACATGTATGCCTGCTTCAGATGGCGTCATAGCCATCATGGATGCAGTAAGCGGCCTTGAAGTGAGAACAGAGCAGGCTATCAATTTTGCAAATGAATTCAACTTGCCATGTGCGCTTTTCATTAACAAAATGGATCGGGAAAGAGCGGATTTTACACGAGCATTCGAGTCAACAACCGACCGAATTGAGCCCAAGCCCATTATGATACAATTGCCAATTGGAAAGGAAGACGGGTTTAACGGTATTGTGGACCTGGTTTCTAAAAAAGCCTATCAATATGATGCCAGCGGCAAGGCAACCAAAACAGAGATACCTTCCGATATGTTGGATATGGTAGAAGCAGAAAGAGAATCCCTTGTGGAAAATATCGCAGAAGCAGACGATGAACTGCTTGAGCGATATCTCGAAGGCGAGCCTCTCTCTCAGGAAGAATTGATATCCGCATTACGAAAAGGAGTTATAAACCGTCAGTTCATTCCGGTGTTATGCGGTTCAGCCAAAAAAAATATCGGCGTTGACCTCCTTGCCAATTTTATTGTTGAAAATATGCCTTCACCTGTTGATCGGGGAGCGTTTCCTGCATCCAAGGGAGATGAGGAAATCTCTTTAGCACCAGATCCCAATCTGCCCTTTGCAGCATTTGTTTTTAAAACCATTATCGACCCTTACGCAGGACAGCTTTCCATATTCAGAATCGTTTCAGGAAAACTCGGAAAAGATGGCACATTCCTGAATGCCACCAAAGATGCCAAAGAACGGTTCACGCAACTTTTATGCATTGAAGGAAAAGACCAAAAAACCATAACAGAAGCAGGCCCCGGTTCGATTGTCGCATTTACCAAACTTAAAAACACGGCTACCGGAGATACCATTTGCGATGAAGGAAACCCGGTTCAATTCAAATGTGCATCACCGCTTTCGCCTGTTATTTCCTTTGCAATTACGGCAAAAACCAAAAAAGATGAAGACAAACTGTTTTCATCTTTATCAAAACTGATCGAGGAAGATCCGTCTCTCACCATCAGCAGAAATACAGAAACAAAAGAGACCGTGCTCTCAGGCCGGGGTCAGGTCCATATTGAAGCCACCATTGGGAAACTGAAACGAAAATTCAATGTTGAAGTTGATTATAAAGTTCCCAAAGTCCCTTATAAAGAAACGATCAAGAAAAAAGTCAGGGTTCAGGGAAAACACAAAAAACAGTCAGGTGGCCATGGTCAATATGGCGATTGCTGGGTTCAAATGGAACCTATGCCCCGCGGAAAAGGGTTTGAATTTGTGGACGCAGTTGTCGGCGGTGTTATACCCAGACAATATATACCCGCTGTTGAAAAAGGTGTTATCGAATCTTCGCAAAAAGGCGTTCTTGCAGGATTTCCAACGGTTGACTTCAAAGTTACACTTGATGACGGGTCCTACCATGCGGTTGACTCATCAGAAATGGCTTTTAAGGTTGCAGGTTCTCTGGCTTTCAAAAAAGCGGTTCTTGAGGCAAATCCAATATTACTTGAACCTATCATGAAACTAACCATTATTACCCCTGATGACTACATGGGCGATATCATGGGGGATATGAATTCAAGGCGTGGCCGTGTTCTGGGAATGGACTCTGAAGGAAGAATGCAGATTATCAAGGCCCAGGTACCGCTTTCAGAAATACTGATGTATGCCGCAGATCTGATTTCAATGACCGGAAGTCGTGGTGAATTTTCAATGGAATTTTCTCATTATGACGAAGTGCCATCAGATTTGGCACAAAAGGTCATTGCTTCTGTCAAGCAGGATGATGAATAATAATAGCCTATCATTTTTCTTTTCTATTATATAGAGCCCGGTTGAAACAGATTTCTTCTGTAGCAGCCGGGCTAACCATTCGCCATTAGCTGCCTTTTCTGTAAATACTCGGCGTTACCGAAGATAACCCTGGATTGATTCCTAAAAGGTTTTCTGATTGACCGATAATAAAATATCCTGAAGGTTTCAATGCCTTGATGAGGTTGGCCACGACTTTCATTTTTGTCTGTTGATCAAAGTAAATCATGACATTGCGGCAGAAAATAATATCATACGTATCTGCTGCGATATCTGTGATTAAATTATATCTCGTAAACGTCACATGCTTTTTAACCTCATCCTTGACCTTGATATAATTCTGGTAATCATTCATACCTTTTTTAAAATACCGATAAAGCATGTCAGCAGGTATTGCTTGTGCTCTTTCTATGGGATAAACACCTTTCCGGGCTATGGAAAGCATGGTTGCAGAAATATCCGTACCCATAATTTCAAATGAATAAGACGCGGAAAGGAGCTGGACAGCAATGGAATATGCTTCTTCTCCGCTGGAAGATGCGGCACTCCATATCTTCAAATGTTTTGTTCTATCTATGGTTTTTAATATAAATTCACAATGTTTGTTCTCTCTGAAAAAAAAAGTATGATTGGTCGTTACTCCATCAATAAAATTTGTATATTCTGCCTGGTCTCTTGCAATATATTCAATATATTCTGTAATAGAGTTTATCCGTGTTGCTCTGAGACGCTTTGCTATTCGTGCTTGAAGCAGACTGACTTTATTTTCAGACAGATTGATCCCAGATTCGTTGTACACAAGACTGGCAAGCTTCTTGAACTGTTTTTCGGTCAGTGTGGTTTGCATAAAGTTTTTCTGCTTTTCCATGAAAACAACAAATAAAAACCTTCTAAAAATTTAAAGCCCGACATTTCATTAATACGTATCAGATATTAAGGGGATAAAAAAATTTAAATGCTCCTTTTTCTGGATTTAACAAATCGAATTACCTGCTGATTTATTTAATAATTATTATATATTAAGCAGATTATTTTTTAAACAAAAAACTTTACTTTTTAATTGACATCCAAACAGTCTTGGCCTATATAGTCCCAACGATTGGCATAAGGCAGCAAACCTTAACAATCGCCAACTGATCCCCAGTAGCTCAGTCGGCAGAGCAAGTGGCTGTTAACCACTGGGTCCGCGGTTCAAGTCCGTGCTGGGGAGCCAAAAAAATTTCGTCGGAATTAGATGACTGAATAGTTTACTCAAAACCCTGAAGGCAGTTCCTTCGGGGTTTTGTCGTTTTGGCAAACAATTTAAAGGGTTTTGACGGATATCCCCTTTCCTGCTTCCGACTATAAAATTCTCACTTTTTTCCTGAATTTTTCCTTCCGACATAATTTTTTTAAAAATCAGCAAAAGACCTCTGTTTCTCTGTTTTTGGCCCGAAAGCGGTTAACACAAGAATTTTTTTGAACCCCAAAACAAACTAATTCCTAAAATTTGAAAATAGTTCCGCCAAATTTCATTTTTTTGCGTTTTATATACTTCATAAAGGCAAAAGTTCAGCCAGAAAATTATAACCTGATTCCACCAGTCAATCACTGACCATAAAAATTGGAGGTTTTGATGGTGGCACATGACGGAGGATACGCATGTACCACATAGATAACCCTGATGAAATGGCCCCGGAACAGATATTCAATGAAATAGCCAATATCCTGTCAAAAGGATTCATCCGGCTAAAACAGCGTCAACTATCTGAAACTAAAGAAAAATCTGATGTTTCTCTTGACTCTTTTGAAGACCAGAGCGCACATGAACACCGAAGTTAACAGTCTCAGGCAGGAGGATTTAAGATGCTGGAATTAAATAAAGAATTGGCCATTTTGAAAAACATGACGGTGAACGAACTCCGTCATAAGTATGTTGAAGTTTTTAGTGAAAGCACCAAAGCCCGGAACAAACAATACCTTATTAAAAAGATTGCCTGGCGCCTGCAGGCAAATATCGAGGGAGACCTTTCAGAGAGAGCAAAACGAAGGGCCAAAGAACTCGTTGATGAGGCAGATCTGAGAGTCCGGGCACCGAAGTCGTTTTCGATCGATCCTTCTCCTGACCGAACAACGGTCCATTCGTATCAAAAAGACCAGAGAGTTCCGATGCCCGGAACCGTTATCACCCGAAAATATAAAGGTGAGATGATCATGGTTACGGTTCTGGAGGACGGATTTGAGTATGACAGTAAAAAATATCGGTCACTCTCCAGAATAGCAAAAGACATTACCGGTACCAACTGGAACGGATTTAAATTTTTCAATTTGTAAAAAGGCGAAATATGAAAAATGATAAACCAAGGATCAACTGCGCGATATACACCAGAAAATCCACCAGTGAAGGTCTGGAACAGGAGTTCAACTCCCTCGATGCCCAGCGTGAAGCAGCAGAAGCTTATATTACGAGCCAAAAGGGTAACGGGTGGGTGTGCTTACCGGATCAATATAATGACGGCGGTTTTACCGGTGGGAACATGGAACGGCCCGGCTTAAAAAGGCTCCTGGATGATATCGAAACCGGAAAAATAAACTGTGTCGTTGTATATAAGGTGGATCGGATTAGCCGCTCCCTTCTTGATTTCTCTCAGCTCATCCAGGTATTTGACCGGAAAAACGTTTCTTTTGTGTCGATCACTCAGCACTTTGACACCAATTCTTCCATGGGAAGACTTACCTTAAATATCCTGCTGTCCTTTTCACAGTTCGAGCGCGAGCTGATTTCTGAGCGTACCCGTGACAAAATGTCAGCTGCCCGGCGAAAAGGAAAATGGACGGGTGGTGTGCCGGTCCTTGGTTATGATGTGGCAGAAGAAGGTGGGCGTCTCCTTGTCAATCCGGATGAAGCCCTTGTGGTTCAGAAAATATATGATCTGTATCTGACACACCAGTCTCTGATTGTAACGGCAAGGGAGCTGAACGATATCGGGCTTGCGACAAAATCCTGGACCACTAAAAAAGGCAAGGCCAGAGAGGGGAAACGTTTTGATAAAGGAAAAGTCCATAAAATCCTCACCAACCCCATCTATCTTGGGAAACTCACCAACGGGGATGAACTCCATGAGGGTGAGCATGAAGCCATTATCGACAGAAAAAAATGGACGGATGTTCAGAAAATTCTGAGACGGAACAGCCGGATCGGCCAAGATAACGGTGTCAATAAATATCGGGCCTTATTAAGGGGGCTGATACGATGCGTGTCTTGCCAAACAGCCATGCTTCATAACTATACAAAAAAATCCGGGAACAAAATGTACCGGTACTATGTCTGCAGCAGGGCTCAGAAGGAAGGCTGGAATGTTTGCCCGACAAAATCGATATCAGCTCAAACCATAGAGCAGTTTGTTGTTGAGCAAATTCGAAGGATTGGCCGGGATTCTGAACTGATGGACCAAACCTATCTGGAGGCAAACAGCCAGATTGAAACACAGCTTGAGGCTTTGATAAAAGAACGGAACATCATCAGGAATCAACTGAAAAAATACAACGAAGAAATGAAGCAGCTTGTCACAAATTTACCTTCAGACCCTGATATTAATTCACCGGTAAAATCCAGAATGGCAGATCTGCAGGAGCTGATCATTTCTGCCGAGAACAGGCTTGAAGCAAAAACACGGGAAATATTGCACCTGAAAAATATCAGGATAGATAAGACGGAACTGGAAAACGCCTTTTCTGTTTTTGATCCACTATGGAATTCGTTGACTATAAAAGAGCAGGCACGGATCATACGCCTTCTGATCGAGCAGGTCGGTTATGACGGTGAAAGAGGCACCATGGCCATCACGTTCAGACCGGCAGGGATACAAAGTCTTGCCAGGGAATTTTCAGAAAATTAAGAGGAAAAAATGGGAAAGACTATCAATTCGGCAGGTTTTACGGTTGAATGTAAAATTGAATTAAATAGAAACGCCAGGGGTACGGTACCATCTGAAGAACCAGTAAAAGGCAGGATACCTAGGATTACCAAACTTATGGCCCTTGCCATCCATTTTGATCAACTGATCGAAAAAGGGTATCTGCAGGATTACTCTGAAATTGCCAAACTTGGCTACGTCAGCCGGGCAAGACTCACACAGATTATGAACCTGAACCTTCTGGCACCTGATATCCAGGAGGAGATTCTATTTTTGCCTGAAGTCAAAAAAGGCCCGGACCCAATAACCGAAAGACAGATAAGAAAAATTGCGAGTCTGCCAAAATGGTCCATACAAAGGAAGCTGCTATACAAATGGAAGAAACTAAATACCCAATTATATTAACTTCTTCAATTTTTGTCATCAAAGCATATTTATGGCTAAATCTTTAAAATTCTGCTATGATATATATATTAAATTAAATATTTGACTAACAATCACAGCCATATTATGCGTAGTTTTATATTTTAACGTGAGAATTATTAAAAGTTGACAAATTTCAATCAACATAAAACAGATCTTCTGCTTAAGTATATTTTGGCAGTGGCAGGCCAAGAGTCTGGTTGGAATCGAGAATTAGGTATGATCCACCTGATAAAATACGTTTATCTTGCTGATCTTGCCTATGCAGAGCAACATGGTGGCCAAACATATACAGGTATAACATGGGTCTTTCATCATTTTGGACCATGGTCCGTTGAATGTTACCATCGCATTGAACCTGCATTAATGTCAATCGATGCCATTTCTAAAAAAATTGAAAGCGATAAATATGGCGATTTCATAAAATGGTATACAGATGATGATGAGTTATTTGATGATCTTAGTGAAAAAATAGACCTCATCATTGCCGGTTCTGTCCAAAAAAATGTACGAAAATTTGGAAACGACACTTTTGGTTTGTTGGATTTTGTTTATAAAACACCGCCTATGTTAAAAGCAGCGCCGGAAGAAATACTAAATTTTGAACCGTCTACCGATAAAAGCGATAGTTTCATCGATGACAGTTCAAGGACAGAAATAACAGTCCGGCAAAGAAAAAAACAAAAACAAGCATTAGCAGCTTTTAAAGAAGAATTGTCTCAAAGACTTGAGGAAAAGATCAACGCCAGAAAATCTGATGTATGCCCTCTTCCCCCTCGATATGATGATGTTTTTTTTGATGGAGTTGCCCAGCTTGATGAAGATGAGGGGCTTCCTTCTATCGAAGGAGAATACATTGTAAATTTTAATGAAACTGTTTGGAAATCGAAATCAAGATATGACTCCGAATTATCCTGATGTCTCCCCTCAAAATTTAATTGAACCTTGGTGGATTGAACATTCTGATGATGATTTCAAACCGGGGAAGCTTATATGGGCTTTTTTACCGCATGTAGAGCAAATCCCCTACACATTAGAACCAATTGGACGTGATGAACCGACTGAGCACACCACCGGAAAGGTACAAATAAAGCGTTTTGAAATAAGTTCTCCTCCCATTAAAAAGAATCTCCCCTTAGCTGCAATGCCTGTATTTAAAAATGAAATGTTTTGTGCTTATCGAACGAAGAAGCGGCCTGCAATTATTATATCAAAAGGTGGCACGTTCATAGAAAAAGCTTTGACGAAAAATAAATCAAAATGGCGAACAGACCGCACTGTTTTAGTCGTCCCTTCTTATAGTGTTAGAGACGCATTTAGTCCCGAGTTCTGTGAGAGAGTCCAACGTTGCGAATACCCACAGTTTTTATGGGACTATTTGCCTTTGGGGGGGACCGATAAAGGATCGATTATCCGTTTTGACCATCTACAACCAGTGGGGCGTAGCCCGAAGTCAGTCGAATTTACAAAATATTGCCTCAGTGAAAAAGCCATGACGTTTATAATGGAGTGGATATCCTGGCTTATCTCAGGCTATTTAGATGAAAAATCTGAGTTCTGTAAAACTCGCTCTTTTTTTATGGAGCTTTAAAATATTTTTCCAATAAAAACAACCTCTTTAGAATAACGATGTAAAATTTTCTTGAATATCTATCTCAAATATTTAATGTTCGAATTTCAATTGAACTTTAACTATAAGAGATCAGATAAACATGCCGGTTCAAGACGATAATCGTAATGTTTTATGGCTTCATAATAATGGAAGGCATGTATGCTATTTTTCTGAATTTGACCCGTTTGCAGGAAAATGGTTAGGTTCAGAGCCAAGTAAAATTATAAATCATGCAATCAACCAAGTCAAAATTCTCTGTTTGGTTTTTCATCACGTCATATTCCCTCCAGGTTACCTGCTGCAAAATTTTTTTACACCGATAGTTTTCAAAAAATTGAAACCTCTTTTTGAGCATGGCTGTATTTCGATTTCAATTGATGAAAAATATAAAAGAGACCCTTGGGATTATTTTGACGAAAAAATTGAAAATGAAATACGGCACTCTTCTGGCGGGATCGAACCTGCTATGGATCGTAATAAAAATAACACTAAACTGGGGCTGAAAGAGGTTATTACCGAAGGTTATTTTCTTTTCCGGAACAACAATATTCAAATAAGGGGTTTTAGTGACAATGCAATTAATCTTTTAAAATCACTGAATGAAAAATCAATAGCTGGCACCAAATCATTTACCCACGGGGTTGAAAGGCTAAAAGATAACGGCTTGATTTCGAGCCGTGATGACTGGATTGCGTTACTCCATCACCCGAGTTATCGTCCGCCACCATCATATATAAATGAAATAGGTGCGTTTATTCACAATTCTTATTTTCAGCAAGGATGGGTTGGGAATCATTGTGTCATGTACCCTTCGGAATTTATCATTGCAACCCGTGAAAAAAACAGTCAGTCATTTCCCCCCTACTGGCATGCATATCATGTATCTGTCATTTGTCATGTTCTTAATAATCTTGGAGTAAACATCCATCATCTGCTCAACATCCCTCTGGATAATTTTCTAAATGATATTCTTTTTTCACCGGCAATCAAAATCTGGCGTGAAGAGTATCATAATATTGCAAAGAATTTTGAAACGGATTTCACACCCTATTTTTACAGATCCAAAAAACAATGGGCTGATATTTGGTGTTCTTCTGATTTTTCGGCACACAGCATGAAAGACTGGGGAAAGCATATCGGTGATCTGTTGATAAAAAATATTTCAAATATTGCGCCATCGATGATAAATGCAGTTTTTCAAATTCGTTCAATTTTGGACAACACCCCTTTTTTAGACGCTCAAAATAAAAATCTGGAACTGATGGCAATTAAGGGGATTCCGGGAACATCCATACTTGAGCTTCAATCCAGAATTTTATCCGGTTGTTGTAAATATACTGAAAAAGAAAATGATAAATATATCGTCAGCTATCATGATAGGTCGATTCAATCCCCGAATAATAAATCAGCTGTGTTAGACCGGGTTCCGTTTCAAATATTTCTGGCATTGCTGCAAAAAAGAGGTGGATTTCTCGACCGTGAAACCGCAAGAATTATTTTGGAGCGGATTTCAAGAAAAGATATAGGACCTGCTATATTGAATTGGTTAGACGATACGGATGTGAGAGCTGAAAAACCGATTACATATACCGACATCAATCAAAACATACGAAAACTTAGGAGAGGTTTCAGCAAAATTGGTTTTGATTCCGTGATAGAAACTAAAAGCCGTGTCGGGTGGCGGCTTTGTATTGATTCAAGCAAATTCATCTTTAAAGATATTCCAACAACTTCCGTCTTATCAAAAGATGATTCTTTTGTTCAAATAGAATGTAAAACCCGAAAAATCATATTCAAACATAAAAAAGAGAATCTTGGTTTTTTGCCATTTGATCTTCTGCAATTGCTTATTCGGTATGGAGGCGCTCCGGTAAGTATCGATGTTATCAATTCTGAGTTGGACATATCACCCCCAAAAATCGCTGACGACCGAAAGACAGGTCAAACAGATAATGTCAGACAGTATGTCATTCAAATCCGTAAGGCGCTTAGAAAAATTGAAGCGGATATTGAAATTGAAAATGTCTATGCAACCGGATGGCGGTTGGTATCAAAATATCCCAATTGAAAAAAACTATTTTTTCAAAAATTCTCACACTTCATTCATATTTTTAACCTGAAAAACATTCTATTCCTTTCTTAAAAGTACTTTGGATAATGTTTCTATTTCAATTACAAAATAGAAAACACAAGGCATGAATCTTGCCAGCTGGCGTAAATGGTAAATACACATAATTGTAAAGGATGAAAAAAATGAAAGAAGGCCAAGTATGCCGGAGTGTTTGTGATGATAAAGCATCGCATTCGAATTTGGATTTAAATGAACTGTTATCACTCATACAAGAAGTAGGTTTTGGAAGAATCGAAAATATTTTAGTAGAAAACGGAAGGATGATAAAACCTCAAAAAGTCATAAAAAAAATAAAAATAACTAACGCTAGATTGCAGTTGCCTCAATTGATAAACAAAATCGGTGAAGGTTTGATTTTTAAAATTGAGGTAGCAAATGGAAAAATAGGGATCGTCCATATCGAAATGCCAATATAAATAAAACATAAATAATACTGCTGACCGCAAAAGCGGAGGCCGCGGATGTCACCTTAAGGTGATTATCTCGACTTCCGCTTTTTTATTTTGGTCGGCACTCTGCGGCTCCTCCATTTTGGCTGGCATCAGCGAAAAAAAGGGGCCTCAGATGAAAAAAACAATCCAATTTGAAGAACTTCTTGAAACTGCTGAACCTATTATTAAGTCACTTACGAATAAAACGGTAAGGAAGAGAAAGATGATGTCATTCGACAAAGATGACATGGCCAATGAGTTGAGGTTCGAGCTTTATAAAAGAAGGAATTATTTCAAAAAGGATTTTGAAAATGAATACGAACTGAAAGGTCTTATTAGATATGTCCTTAAGTTGAAAATAAATAAAATTATCAGATACAGATCAGCAGCAAAAAGAAATGAAAATCTACTCGACTATACATTGGACGATGAAACTTCCAAAGAATTCGAGCCATCATATTCTCCTCAAAAACAACTTGATTTAAACATAGACATTAAAAAAATAATTCTGACATTAGAACCCGAACAAATAGAAATCTGCATTGCATTGAAAGATGGAACTGTCACTCAAGTGGCTCGAGATAAAAAAATTAAAAGAACAAACGTTAGGACAATAATTAATAATATCAAGCAGATATTTATAAGAGAAAAACTTTTTTAATTTCGTTCCGCCAAAAATTGATTTTTTGCGTTTTATATCTATTAGAGGCAGGTTCTCTTTGCCTCTAATTCAAAATAACGGATCTTCTTTTCCCGAGAAATCTGGAGGGCAATAAAAATGGAATTTGAAAATAACCATAATAAAAAACCTCATTTTCAAACGCCAAATAATCATAGAAAGTTTCCTGATGACGACAAAGAGAAAGAAGAACAGGAAAGGGACAAGCTCCGGCGCAGGCTGATTTGGGAACAGAAAAACAGAAAGGAAATCCATAAATAACATAAACCAAAAGGAGAGAAACGAATGACACCAGAAATAGATGAGTTGCTCAAGCAGGGCTGGCACCTGAAGCAGGGGATTACATCACGGACCGAAAAGCTGAGGGAAATTAATTCAAAAATTGCAGCCCTTGCATGTTTTAAAGACGGCAAGAAAACCGGATACCTTGAGTCGGACAAAATCAAGGCCAAAATTTCCCTTTCTTCAACCGTAAAATGGGATCAGGAAAAACTGAAAGAGGCCATGCCGCACTTTCAGAATTTTCACGACGTGTTCAAACCGGAATATAAACCGGTTTCTAAAAAGACCCTTGACCTGGCATGTGCGGCCAATCCCGAATTTAAACGAGCCATAGACTGGGCATCGGAGGTGAAAGATAATACCCCATCGGTCACCTATGAACTGATCGAGGAGGTAGCCGATGCTTAAACCCATTACGCAGGATTCTGCCAACCGGATATGTTGTCTAATCATCGGTAAATATGGCCTGGGAAAAACATCCCTTATTCGGACCATTTTAGGCCAGGCATTCATCGAAGGCATCTGGCAGCAGAAAGCCGACCCGGACGCTCTGGATAAAGTGGTCGTTATATCCGCAGAATCTGGCCTCCTTGCCGTCCGGGATCTGGTAAAAGACGGCAAGGTCGAAGGGTATGAAATCGGTTCCCTTGAGGATTTTAAGGAAGCCTACCAGCTTCTTGCCAGCACGAAAGAAATGAAAGAACGGTATTCCTGGATTTTCGTCGATTCCCTGACCGAAATCGCATCCCGCTGCGAAGAGGCGATGAAAGCCAAATACCCCAATTCATCCGACACCTATAAAATGTGGGGGGATTACTCCTCAATCATGACCACCCTGATCAAGGCCTTCCGGGACCTTCCGGAATACAGCGTGGTGTTCACCTGTCTCGAAACCGTTGAAAAGGACGAAAATAACAAACGTTATATCGCTCCCATGATGGCCGGAAAGGGTCTCAAAGAAAAGCTCCCGTCTTTTTTCGATGAAGTCTTTTACCTCACCATCGAGCAGGACAGCAACGGCAAGGACCACCGGATATTTTACACCCAGCCGGTGAAGGAATACCCGGCCAAAGACCGGTCCGGAAAACTCAATCCCATTGAAATGCCCAATCTATTAACCATCAAAAACAAGATATTGAACGGAGGAAACTGAATATGGCACAATTAAATGTCAATCTGTCCGGCCATGATGTCCAGGAAGGCTTTGAAATCCGCCCTCCCGGATGGTACCCGGCAAGAGTCAGTGATTCAAGCATCACCCACAACGAAGGAAAAGACCAGTGCATCGTCTTCGAATTCGAACTCGAGGACGGAAAACCCGGCAAAGTTTGGGAGTATTTATCCCTTGCCCCGACACCTACGAAAAACAACTCGACTGTCCGGGATATTTCCCTTTCAAAACTGAAGACCATCGCCACCTGCTGCCGTCACAAGAACCCGAACTACATTGCAGATACGGAAGAACTCCACGGCTTAAAATGCATGGTCCGGCTTAAAATCGAAAAGGACGAATCCGGCCAGTACGAGCCGAAAAATAAGATATCCGCTTATAAAAGCATGGACGGAAACGGCCCGGTTCAGCAGCCCTCACAGGCACCCGACACACCTCCCTCAGAACAGAAGAAACCCCTCATGCCCTGGGAGGCTGCCGGATAATGGTTATGCTCCGTCCATATCAGGAGGACATGGTGTCCATTACGATGGATGCCATGCCTCTTGAACCCTTTATCCTGATCCAGGCAGCGACCGGTGCGGGCAAAACTATTTTCTTTTGCACCCTTATCCAGAGGCTTCTGAAAAGATGGCCCAGCTTAAGAATTGCCGTTCTTGCCCACCGGGGCATCCTGGTCAAACAGGCAAAGGAAAAAATGCTGTCCGTATTGCCGGATTGCCCCATCGGAATCGCATCAGCCAGCGTTGCCAAAAAGGTTGATGTGGATTCCAATGTGACAATCGGGACGATCCAGACCCTGGTGGGCCGGATCGAAACCACCGAACCGTTTGATATGATCATCATCGATGAGGTCCACCGGCTGGGGCCGAAAAATATCGCGTCCCAGTATCAGGAGTTCCTCAGGACGATGTTTTTATACAATCAAAACACCCGCGTACTGGGTGTCACGGCCACACCGTTTCGTTTAGGTCACGGTTACATTTACGGCCCGGTGAAAAAACCCGAGCATGAAAACTGGTTCCCAGCCCTGAATTACCGGATCGGAATCAACGATCTTCAAAAACAGGGATATTTGTGCGAGTTCCGGGCAAAGGAAATTTCAGATATTTCATCTGACTTGAAACGGATAAAAGTCTCGGGGGATTATAACGTAAAAGAACTGTCCGAAGAGATGAGCAAAGAAATCCATATCGGATCGGCAGTAAAAGCATATCAGACCTATGCTGAAGACAGGAAACATATCGTCGTTTTTTGTGTCACCATCGAACATGCGGAAGTGGTGGTGAAAGCATTTAAAAAGGAAGGATTCAATGCCGCCAGTATCCATTCGAAACTGTCGAACTTCCAGCGGGAGCTGATTTTAAAACACTTCGAACAGGGAAGTATAAAGATTTTAGTAAACGTCATGGTTCTCTCCGAAGGATGGGATTGTCCGGCAACCGACTGCATTATCATGTGCCGCCCCACCAAATCAGCAGCCCTCTATGTCCAGATGGTGGGAAGAGGACTTCGGCCGCACCCGGGTAAAAAAGATGTCCTCATACTGGATCTTTCCGGCAACTGCAGGGAACACGGTGACCCGGACAATCCCATTGTCCCCATACCCGGCAGGACTGTAAATTCACTGGCGGTTCAAAAAACTTGTCCGTCCTGCCGGGCCATCATACCGGGGGCCTGTCAGACCTGTCCGGAATGCGGGTATCAGTTCCCCCAGGAAGTCTACGAACAGAACGGCTCGGTTGAAATGACCGATGTGTCCTGGATCAAGAAACTCCCGGAACCTTTTGTGGTCAATATCGGTGATTATTCCGTGTCTGATTATACATCCAACTCCGGAAACCGGATGCTCAAACTGACTCTCAATACGGATGGCCTTGCACCTTTGCAGATAAACGAGTTTTTCATGTTCGACCGGGACATGCATCCTTTTGCCCGGCAAAGATCAAGGAAATCCTGGCTGAAACTGGTGGGGACCGATCCGCCTGAGTCAACAGATGAGGTCATGGAACGAATTGGTGAACTTGAAATGTCCATCCCCGGCCAGATCGAAGTGATCGAAGACGGCAGATGGATGAAGGTGCACTCCTGGCAAATAAAACCGTGGAATATGAAAAATGTCTAAACTACCCGAAGTTGTACAAAACCGGATTGCCAATGAACTCTATGAGGCAGCGGCAAAATCAAAAGAAAAGGACCGTTTCTATCTCGGTATGTCCCAGATCGGCCACGATTGCCCAAGAAAGCTCTGGTACGACTTCAGGAAATATACGCCCGTTCCTATAGATGGAAGAATAAAGATGCTGTTCCGGTTCGGGGACCGGATCGAGGAAGAAATTATCCATCACCTGAAGCTGGCCGGTTACCGGGTGGAAGATTCCCAACAGACATTTTCAGCTCATAACGGTTTTTTCAAGGGGCACTGTGATGGTATTATCCATGGCGTGACGTTCAGGCCCCATATCCTCGAATGCAAATCGGCCAACACCAAAAAGTTTGCAAAGTTCAAAACCTATGGCGTCCGGAAGGTATACCCCATCTATTACTGCCAGTGCCAGTGTTACATGGGCTATTCCGGCCTTGAACGGGCACTCGTGGTGGTCCAGTGCAAGGACACATCAGAAATATACACCGAACGGATCCATTTTAATCCGTTTGACTTTCAGTCCCTTCACCAGAGGGCCTACGACATCATCACAGCAAACGGACCACCGGAAAGAATCCCGGATGGCATGACCTGTAATTATTGTGATCAGAGAATCAACTGCAAATTCCCGGAGGAGGGCATCGTGACCGAACAATTCTGCGGCACCTGTTATTACATGGGATTCAAAGGATTGTCGTCTGTGTGCAGGCATCCGGATCACCCCTATAAAATTCTTACCTGGGGGATCAAATGCGATGATTGGCTGAGTGATACCAAAAAGGAACCGGTGAATATATTAAGGCTCCCTCTCGAGGAAATCAAATGCTGAACGCTGCCATCGAATATTTAGAGATGGGGTTCTCCCTGATACCGGTCAAACGATCCGACAAGCGTCCCTATATAAAATGGGCCGAATATCAGG
Organism: Pseudomonadota bacterium; assembly: GCA_018816735.1. Lineage (GTDB taxonomy): Bacteria > Desulfobacterota > Desulfobacteria > Desulfobacterales > JAHIVH01 > JAHIVH01. The sequence continues at coordinate 114,147 of JAHIVH010000003.1, forward strand.
AGCGGCACCCGACACCCGATGAACTCGAACAGTGGTGGACCAAATGGCCTGACGCGAATATTGCCGTCATCTGCGGAAAGATATCCGGCATCTTCGTCATCGATGCGGATGGCCCAAAAGGGATCGAATGGATGAACGCCAACCTTCCCAAGACCGGTGTTTATTCGAAAACCGGCAAAGGCATCCATGCCGTCTTCAAAATTCCTGAAGGCGTCACCATTAAAAATGCAGTAAGGCTTGCTCCTGAAGTGGATATCCGGGGAGAAGGAGGATATTTTATCGTTCCCCCGTCCATTCATGAAAGCGGGCACCAGTATAAGTGGCAGTTTATCATGGATGGCTGGGACGATCTTGCCGAATACAGTCCCAACGGTAACGGCAAAGGCAGATTGAACCTTGATCTTTCCAAAGTATCGCCAAAGCTCGATGTCGAATCGATCGCTCTTGGCATCGAGGAAGGAAACAGGGATGTATTGTTATACAAAGAGGCCTGCAGGCTTCGTGGAAAAAATCTGACCTATGATGAAACATGGGTCGTTTTAAAAGCCTTTGCCGATCGATGCAAACCGCCATTTTCAGAAAAAGAAGTGCTTGTCAAATTAAAGCAGGCATGGAAGCACCCGCCGAATGATGCTGAAATGATAACTCTTTCGTCGGACAGCACACCGGAAGAAGATAACAATCAGGCTTTTGTCATTCCGGATAAACTCCTTCATCCCGGAGGCCTCCTTGAAGAAATTGTTGATGCCATCGAGCAGAACAGCGCTGCCGCCGTTCCGTTTTTCAGTCTGGGTGCAGCCATCGCCTTGGTTGGGAATCTGGCCGGAATGAAGGTGGCAACGCAAACGGGGCTTCGGACGAATTTTTACATTGTGGTCATTGGCTATTCCGGCACCGGGAAAAATGCTCCCTTTGAGCCGGTCAACAATATTCTTTTAAAATCCGATGCCAATCAGACAAAGGGGATCACGGAGTTTACGTCAGCTGCCTCTATTTATAAATCACTGTCCAAACCTGGCCGTGAAATCAGCCTGATGATGCTGGATGAACTGGGCCTGATTTTAAAAGGACTTAAAAACCCGAACAGCAGTGCCGGTGAAATCCCCCGGGTGCTCATCAAACTGTTTTCATCCACCACACCGGAATCAAAAACCTATGCCAACGGCGATGACCTGGTCGTGTCATGGCAGCATTTGTCTTTATTCGGTGCTTCGACGCCTGAACGTTTTTGGGAGAGCCTTTCACCGGGAGAGATAACCGACGGCTTTATCGCAAGGATGCTGCTTTTTGAATCGCGCCATGATGCCCTTCTGCCGACACTTACCACAACTCTTGCGGGATATGACCATGTGATCGAAAAAGCCAATAAAATATTCAATATCCCGGTTGAGTTCGAGAGCGCATCCAAAACCGATCTGATCCGAAAACCCAAACCACGGATCGTTCCCATGGATGATGAGGCCATTGCCGTATTTGATCCCTGGAGGATTTACTACCACAACAAGCGGAATGATTTTAAGGGCGATCCCCATGGCCTTTATTCCATTTACGGGAGAGTGGCAGAACACGCCATGAAGCTTTCTCTGGTTCATGCGGTTTCAAAAGACCTGGATAAGGTAGAAGCAATCAAAAAAGAATCTGTCGACTGGGCCTGCCAGCTCATGGACCATTTAAGTGAGCATATGGTCCGGCAGATTAAAGAAAATATCGCCGACAATGACATCCAGCGTTGGAAACAGAAAATACTCCGCTGGATGAAGGCGACCAATATCAGGAGAACCTATAAAGGCGCCACGTTAAGGGATATTCAGCGTGGCCCCTGCCAGGGGCTTTTGAAAAAGGATGTTGAGCGGATTTTGGAATCTTTGCTTCTTGCGGAACAGATAGGAGCAAAAGAAGAAAAGTCCAAAATGAAGACTGTCATAATCTATTATGTCGCTCAAAATGACAGATAAACAGGGGTAATTCTATGAAATATCAATACTTTGGGGCTATGTGTCATAAAAAAGCGTCATTCACTCTAAAAGAAAATATAAAATATATGACATGTCATAAAAGGAATATGACAGATAAAGGAGAAAAAAACCAATGAATATAAGCAGATATATGATGTGTCATAAAGTCATAAGGTATCGCACAAAAAGGGATTTAATATTTAGTGAACCCTGTATGACACATGACACATATATATAAATATATATTATTATTATATTTTTTATATATCTATCTGTCATATAGCTAAATGACATGGAGGATGACAAAATGGAAACTGAAAAACCAAAAGCATGGATCGGCATCGATCCCGGAAAAGATGGTGCGGCAGCCCTCCTTTCGGAAGATGCTATAGACTATTTCGACTGGCCCGGTGATTCTGTCCAGGCAGCAAAGGAAATAGGCCGATGGCTGGAAGACTACCACATATCCCTTGCCGTTATCGAAAAGGTATCTGCAAGGCCCGGGAACGGCTCTGTGAGCATGTTTAAGTTCGGGACCAACTACGGTGTGTGGCACGGTATCCTGTCGGCTTTCAGCATCCCCTTTACCCTGCTGTCGCCCAGCCAGTGGCAGAAGGGTTTGGTCACGCCTACCGATGGTAATGAACCAAAACAGCGAAGCCTCACCGTGGCACGGCGTCTGTTCCCGAAGGCTGAGCTACATCTTAAGAAGCATCATGGACGGTCTGATGCGCTTCTAATGGCCTATACAGCAAGAAGGAAAGGATAGATGGTGAAGACTATGAAGAGCGATATAGACAGGCTAATAGACGAGGCAAGGAAGGCTGATGACGAAATATACATGCTGGCAGGTCTTTTCCTTGCGCCTGCAGCTCAAAACGAATTTAGAAGGCTTTATATCAGCACGCGTGACAAATGGATTGCTGCAACAGCTGAGGACTATCGGGCAAGGATAAAAAAGATAACTTCAGGGGATAAAAAAAGTAATGAGCAACGATAATCCTATAATATCAGCTTGTTATAAATGTATACAAAATCGGCTGTCAGGCCCCGTAATTACTGAGTTTTTGGGTCCTTACTTTTTGTCAGACCTACAGGGTTATGCCTCCGCGCTTTTATTCTGTAGTTAGAGGACAAAAAAAGTTGTTAAAAGGGGGTTAAAAGTGAGCCATGTATATCACGTTATTCTAAATACTTATATCGCTTTCAACCCGTTAAAGAAATGGTCAAAAAAGGTTAAAACATGCCTGAAATCAATATCACCTGCAAAGGGTCCAAATATATGCCCCTGGATCAGTTGAAAAACTTCCAGGGGAACCTGAAAACGCTTCCCGAATCCGAACTCGAAAAGCTGAAGCGTTCGATTTTGAAGCACGGCTTTTCGTTCCCGGTGTTCATCTGGAACGATTCGATCCTCGATGGCCATCAGAGGACGTTTGCCGTCAGGAATTTAATCAAAGAGGGCTACACCATAGACCCTATCCCTGTGGTTGAAATTATGGCTTCCACAAAATCCGAGGCTGCCGAGAAGCTCCTGATCTTGAATTCCCATTACGCAAAGATCACTGAGGATGGACTGTTTGAATTTCTGTCTGCAAACGAACTCGATATCCATGACATCGCTGGTGATCTGAATCTTCCGGACTTTGATATGGATAACTTTATGTCTGAATACATGGAAACGGAAGAAGACCCCCAAGGCCTGACCGATGAAGATGAGATCCCCGAACTTCCGGAAGAAGCAATCACAAGACCGGGCGATCTGATCTGTTTGGGGAAAAACCTTCTTCTCTGCGGTGACGCGACACATGAGGTGGATGTTAAACGCCTGATGGGAAAATACCGGGCGGATATGTGCTTTACCAGCCCACCCTATAATGTGGGCCGGACGCCAAACGGCAAGAACGGCACCGTGAATGAATCCAAATATGGCCGGTCATCGGACAACCTTGAACAAGAAGATTACGTTTCGTTTTTATATTCATTCATCACCCTGGCGTTGTCCTTTGGGGATAATGTCTTTTGCAATATCCAGAGCGTGGCCGGGAACAAAGTTGGCCTGATCGAACTGTTGTACAAGATGAAAGACCGGTATGCGGACACCATCATCTGGGACAAAATGGTGGCCGAGCCTGCCATGGGCC
>JAHIVH010000044.1 GCA_018816735.1 Pseudomonadota bacterium
AGTGTAACACTTCCTGTGTTGCCGGTTGCATCATATGCCGTAATGATTATTGGATTGCTGCCGGATACCAATGATACATTGCCGACAGACCAGTTGTCCGTGCCTGTAGCCGTACCGCTCTGGCCTGACGAAGAATTTGACCATGTAACTTTACTTATGCCAATATTATCTGTGGCTGTGCCGGACAAATTGATTGAAGCCTGATTGGCAGTGTAGGATGTGCCTGTTGTGGGTGAGCTCAGCGTAATAACGGGTTTGGCTGTATCTGTCGTATCTATTAATGTGGTCAGGATATTCCGGGTAACATTTAGTGTAACACTTCCTGTGTTGCCGGTTGCATCATATGCCGTAATGATTATTGGATTGCTGCCGGATACCAATGATACATTGCCGACAGACCAGTTGTCCGTGCCTGTAGCCGTACCGCTCTGGCCTGATGTGGAATTCAGCCAGGTAACTTGACTTATACCGATATTATCTGTGGCTGTGCCGGACAAATTTACCAAAGCCTGATTGGCGGTGTAAGATGTTGCCGTTGTCGGCAAGACTATCTTGACAACCGGTTTTGTGGTATCTGCTGCATTACACGTAACATTTAATATCACACTTCCCATATTGCCGGAAATATCGGACGCAGTAATCGTTACTGCATTCATGCCTGGTTTTAATGGCACATTACTGATCGACCAGGTGTTGGTCCCTGAAGCAATGCCGCTTTCACCTGACGCTGAATTTGCCCAGGTAACTTTACTTACAGCGGTATTATCAGTGGCTGTTCCGGATAAATTGATTACGGTCTGGTTTTGAGTATAAGAGGAATTCGTTGTGGGTGAGACTAATTTGACTATCGGTTTTTCTGTATCTGCAGGGCTGTAGATGACATTTAATGTAACACTGCCCGTATTGCTGGCACCATCGGAAGCGGTAATTGTTATCGCATTGGTACCGGCTATCAGGGACACATTGCTGACAGACCAGTTGGACGTTCCGGTTGCTGTGCCATTAATTCCAGTTGCTGAATTAGCCCATGTGACTTTGCTTACGCTGACATTGTCCGTAGCGGTTCCTGTTACATTTACCGAGCTGTTAGTCGTACTGTAAGCTGCACCCGTTGTGGGAGATGCCAATGCAATAACCGGTTTTATTGAATCCGGGGTTTTGTATATGATCTGAATGCTTGCGCCTGCTGTTTTTCCGGCAGTATCATATGCTGTCACCGTGACAACATTTGTGCCGTCTTTCAAAGTAATACTACCAGACCAGTTAGAAGTTCCGATAGCCGTGCCGATGCCGCCAAGGGAGTTCGCCCACTTTACCTGGGATATTCCCTTATCATCCGTGGCGGTTCCTGAAACACTTATAGTAGCGTTTGTCGCCGTATATGATCCGCTTGATACAGGAGACGCAATATTGATCACAGGAGGTGTATCTATTGCAGCAGGGATTTCAATGGAAGTTTCCGGCGAAAATCCGCTTTCATTTTCGGATGTATCGACAGCGGTCACCGCAACATAATATTTTCTACCCTTTTCAAGACCGCCAAGAGAATATCCAGTTACATTACCCACTGGAACTGATGGGCTGTAATTTCTGCTTTCAACACCATAATATACCTTATAGCCCGATAGATCCTGTGCCGTAACTGCCTGCCAGCTTATACGTATTCCATCACCCTGTATAACGGCAGTTGCACCTTGGGGATTCAGCGGTGGTGTTGTGTCGGAAACGGCGGTGACCTTATAAGTTACATAATCCGAATCTTCGCTCTCACATGTGGCATTATAAGCACGCACCACAAAATAATATGTTGTCCCAACGCTTAATGGCAGATTGGATAACGCATATTCAGTGACTTTCCCGACATCCTTTGTATTGGTATAATTGCCAACAGATGTTCCATAATTAATTTTATAACCGGTTACATCCCCACTGACAGCATCCCATTTCAATTTGTATTCAGCGCCATACAAATTGAAGCTGCAAAAAAACAGAACAACAAGTCCTATTAAAATCAGTTTTGTTTTATGTGTCATCTAAAACCTCCCGATGCGGATTATCCGAAAATAAGGCATAAAAAGTTACTATGGTATGAAAAAAGATACAGAAGATAAATAAGCAATCAACCCACAGTCCTGATTTTCGGCGCCCTCCTTATTAAAATAAAAAATTCTTAATTCCCGGGATATGATTAATGCAATGATAATGCCAAGCATTTTTTATGTTGTAATCGCCCTTGTTCACGCAACTGAAATTGAACAAAAGACCGACTTGTGGATGGGAACTCAAGAACGATCCGGATGGTTTACCAATGGAATCCGACACTTCCAATAATACCGCGTCTGTTGTCATAGTCAAGCTGAAGACAGAATTCCCAGCGAAAGAGATCGGGAAAGTAGCTGATACCGCCACCATAAATCCCAAAAAATTTCTGGTCAGAAGATTGCTCATAATATAAATCAGACAGATTTGACTGAACGAGTTCAATCTCTGTTACCATGGATATTCCCGCCAGAACTGAAACATATACATCTGTGTCGAAAAGCCCTATTCCGGCCTTCCCATACAGTCCTGACTCGACACCTTCTGTTACTTTATCAATACGCACATAATCTTTATGTGGACATGGATAATCTCTTGTATTTGAGGGAAAATCATTATAGCCATGAAACATACCCAACACGCCACCGCCCAGCAGATAATTAAGATTTCCGCCACCAAGCCGGACAGCACCGGTTTCTATAGACAGGCTATACTCGTCCGCATCGCCACCAGCACCATTTCCAATTGAAAAGTATCCGGCCAGGCCCACACCAGGCGTTAGAAGTATGATTACCATAACCTGTAAAAAAAAATTAACATATGGCTTACGTGTTTGCCCTTTCAACCGAAAGGCATTTTTGCATAAAATGATAATCAGGACCCCAAAAAAACCTGCAAGAGCGTGTTTAAATCCAGGCATAGATTTCCCTTGAGATAGTGAACCGGACAGAGAGCTAATAAAGCAATCTCCTTTTTTTCTCTCAACGGTTTCAGGGTCATTTACAGTGACAATCACATCATCCGTACTTTCCAACCCGTTTGCATTGCTCACATAAAGCCTGAATACCAGCACATTGTTGCCTTCACTTGAATAGGGGGCATAAAAACTTGCAATGATATGATTGGGGGTTTCCAATGTGACGGCAGGCCCGCCTATCTGGGTCCAGGCATATGTCATGGTCTGGGCCGGGTCATATGTATTTGACCCATCAAGCCTGACCTGGGAATCAGCGCCCACGAATTGATCCGGTCCTGCATTGGCAATGTTTTCATCAATATTCACCGTGACGTCATCGGTGTCCGAAAAACCGTTTGGATCGGTTACAGTCAGTTGAAATTTCATTTTGTTATTCACATCAACGTATGGCGCTGAAAACGTGGCGGTTTTATTATCCGCGCCTGTTATTTCCACCAGGGGGTCTGCTGGCTCTATCTGTACCCAGGCATAAATCATTTTATCGTCCGGATCATAGGAGCCTGAACCGTCAAGTGTGATTTTTGTGCCGCCTGTGACAACCTGTGTGCCTCCGGCATCTGCAATGGGGGGATAGGAGAGTGTTGATCCTGCATCTGAAATGGCACTGCCAAGATATTGGCTGTAATCAATTTCAGGCAATTCAAAATCATTACTATAATCGTAAATCATTGCGTCGATTTCTGATTCAGAGACAGTTCCCCACCAGTTCGCCGTCATATCGATTTGAGCTGGATTTGTATGCTTCCAATTATAAAGGAAAATCGCCGTAAACACATCTGCGCCGTGTATGTTGTTTCCTGTCAGGTTAAAACGATAATCTGCCTGGGAATCACTTTCCGCGATTCCGATGGCTATTGAATTTTCAAGATTATTGATAATTTCATTTCCGGTGATGGATATCGTATTGTCAACAAATCCGCCGGCTTTGAAGTAGAACGGTATATTAAGACAATTTCCGGTTGCTTCGGACAGATCATTTATAATGGTGTTATGTAAAACATTTATGGTATTCAGATTGGTGCTGAAATTGATTGCTCTTGAATTATAAATAAAATAATTATTTTCAAGTTTCACGCCATTGACAATGATATTCACCCCATTTGTCGTATGATGGATACGGTTATTTTGAATGGTATGCACATCCGACGTCACCGCACCTCCGGAGTATGTTGTGGAATCATAGTTGGTGTAGATGCCGTCTCCTTGGCTGTAACGGATAATATTGTCCTTTATTAAGGGAACAGCGGAAAAACATTTTATCGAGGCCCCGCCATACCTGCTGTTGCCACTCCCCTGACTGTTTCCTGCATATTCAATAATACAATTTCTGATAATACTTCCGGATGATGCGCCGGAATCCCAGTCTTCACTTATGTCCGTAAACGCAATGCATCCCCAATATCCACTTTTATTTTCTGATGTAAACAAGATGGATTCATTAACGGCGCCTTCTGCAATTAATGTCCCATCCACCTGAATGTAATACCCTATTGTTGACAAGGGACCAGACCGGAACTTGACAACAGTATTTTTTTCTATGGTTAATGAAACAGTCTCTTTTACCTGGATATTACCGGTAACAATATAGGGGCTGTTTGCTGACGTCCAGGTCGTGTTGCCTGAAATAATTCCTGAAACCTCGGTTTCTGCAAATGCCGGGCTGCCTGGCATTAAAAGAATAATCAGGGTATTCAAAAAAAGACAAATGGCATGAAGAAAACGTTTCATTACCGGCTCCTTTAGCATAAACATGGATTTTTCATCACTATCAATGAAACATGGCAACAATATTTTTTACAATCCTTGCAGCCGTTTGACCATCCCATAACTCGGGGACTGTTCCCTTTTTATATTTTCCTGAAACGATTTCATCTGCCATCATTTCCACATCATCTGTGGTGCAGAGTGAATTCGTTCCTTGTGTGATGGTTACGGGTCGCTCTGTATTCGGCCGCAATGTGAGGCAGGGAATTCCCAGGTATGTTGTTTCTTCCTGAACGCCTCCTGAATCTGTCAATAAAAATTTACTGTTGAACACCAGATTCATGAACCGGACATAACTCAACGGCTCCATCAGCATGATATTGGGTTCTGCTTGAAGTGAATCCATCTGTTTTGTTTTTTCAAGATTCTTCAAGGTCCGGGGGTGAACCGGGAAGACAATGGGCAATTTGGCAGCGATATTCAATAATATTTCACAAATCTTTTTTAGATTCTCCGGATGATCAACATTGGCCGGTCTGTGAAGCGTCACCAGCCCAAAGCCACCTTTTGAAACATTTAAAGACTCGAAAAGCGTTTCCGATTCAATCCTGTCTTTCATCATGACAAGGGAATCAATCATGATATTCCCCACACGGTGTATCTTGTCTTTGGATACGCCTTCTTTCAGCAGATTCTCATCCCCATCCGGAGAGGGTGTCCACAGGATATCCGCAATGGCATCTGTGACTAACCGATTGATTTCTTCAGGCATGGTCCGGTCAAATGAACGGAGCCCTGCTTCAAGATGCGCCACTTTAACTCCGAGCTTTACAGCTGCAAGGGTTGCAGCTGCCGTAGAATTCACATCCCCCACAACGATAACCAGATCCGGTTTTTCCTTCATAATGACTTTTTCATAGGCGATCATCACTTTTCCAGTTTGCTCGGCATGGGTTCCGCTTCCCACATTCAGATGGATATCAGGCTCAGGAAGACCGAAATCCCTGAAGAACACATCCGACATATTCAGATCATAATGCTGACCGGTATGGACAATTACCGGGTGAGCCCAGGCTTCTTTTCCAAGCGCATGGTAAAGCGGGGCGATTTTCATAAAATTGGGTCTGGCAGCTGCTATCAGATGAATAACCATTGACTGGATTCCCTTAAAATTTCCGTCCGATTCCGTAATAGACAAAACCACTGCCTTGAATCTGGTCAGGGTGATACTGGTTTCTGCCATCAAAAATCACAGGTGTTCGCATCATTTTTTTCATGGCGACAAAATCAGGTTGCCTGAAAGGCTTCCATTCTGTAACCAGAACCATGGCATCTGCCTGCTTCAGGGCATCATACTGGTGATCTGAAAACAGTAGTTTTTCTTCATCAATATACGCTTTTGGAAAATGCTTTATGGCTTCTGTCATGGCAACCGGGTCGTACGCCTGAACTGTAGCGCCATTCTCGATAAGCCGTTTGATCAATACAATAGAAGATGCTTCGCGCATGTCATCTGTACCCGGCTTAAAGGAAAGGCCCCATATGCCGAATTTTTTCCCGGCAAGGTCTGTTCCGAAGTGAGCTGTTATCTTTTCAAACAGCCGCTCCTTCTGTTGAGTATTCCGGTCCTCCACTGCCTGAAGCAATTTGGGATCAAAGTCCAGTTCCCGGCTGGTTCGTATCAGGGCTTTTACATCTTTAGGAAAACAGGAGCCCCCATAACCGCACCCCGGATAGATGAATGAATAACCGATCCTCTGGTCAGACCCGATTCCTTTTCTTACATTTTCGATATCCACGTTCAACCGGTCGCAAAGGTTTGAAATTTCATTCATAAAAGATATCTTTGTGGCCAGAAGAGAATTCGCCGCATACTTGGTCAATTCTGCATCGCGTATTCCCATAGCAATCAATTTATCCCGGTTCCGGGAAAAAGACGCATAGAGCTTTTTCATCACTTCAAGCGCTTTTTCTGAATCTGTGCCCACAATAATTCTGTCCGGCCTCATGAAATCACTGACAGCATCGCCCTCTTTAAGAAACTCCGGATTGCTTACCACATCAAATTCAATGTCAAGCCGTCGTTTCTGAAGTTCTTCCTTAACGGCCAATTTCACTTTTTCAGCTGTGCCAACAGGAACGGTTGATTTATTAATAATAATTGCATATCTTTTCAGATTCATGCCAATCTCTTTTGCAACGCCAAGCACGTGCTTGAGATCTGCAGAGCCGTCTTCATTTGGAGGGGTGCCAACCGCAATCAGATAAATCTCTGATTCATCCATGGCATCCGCCAGTTTGTCCGAAAATTTGAGAACCCCTGATTCATGATTTCGTTTGACAATTGCTTCAAGACCGGGCTCATAAATGGGTATAATCCCCTTTTCCAGCAGCGCCAGTTTTTTTTTATCCACATCAACACAGATGACGGAATTCCCCATTTCGGAAAAACAAGCGCCAGTGACCAGTCCGACATATCCTGTGCCAATAACGGTTATATTCATTCTTATGCTCCTGTATCCGTTAAGTTCAAATACCTTTATACGCCATAATATTCCCTGTACCATGCCACAAACCGGCCAAGGCCGTCTTCAATGGGCGTGCCCGGCCTGAATCCCACATGATTTGCAAGATCATCTATATCTGCAAACGTCGCCTCCACATCACCCGGCTGCATTTCCAGAAATACCTTATTGGCTTTTTTCCCCAATGCCTCTTCTATCGTCTGGACAAAAGAAAGCAGTTCTACCGGTGTATTATTCCCAATGTTAAATATTTTGTATTTTGCAAAAGAAGAAGAGGGATCCGGTGTATTTCCATGCCATCCGGGATCAGGCAGGGGAGGTTTTGCCATGACGCGCACAACCCCTTCAATGATATCATCAATATACGTAAAATCCCGCTTCATGTTGCCATGGTTGAATATTTTTATGGGTTGATCAGAAAGGATCGCCTTTACAAAAAGAAAATAGGCCATATCCGGCCTCCCCCAGGGACCATATACGGTAAAAAACCGAAGACCGGTACAGGGAAGTCCGTAAAGGTGGCTGTATGCGTGTGCCATCAATTCATTTGATTTTTTTGTGGCTGCATAAAGGGACACCGGATGATCCACGTTATCATGCACGGAAAATGGCATTTTGGTATTGGCCCCGTAGACAGAGCTCGATGATGCAAAAACCAGATGTTTGATTTTGTGATGACGGCATTGCTCGAGAATATTGCCAAACCCCTGAAGGTTGGACTGAATATACGCCTGAGGGTTTTCAATTGAATATCTGACCCCGGCTTGTGCGGCAAGATTCACCACCACATCTATATCTGCGGCTTTAAAAATTGAAGATAAAGCCTCTTCATCTGCGATATCTGTCTTATGAAATGTAAAATCAGAATACTCTTTTAGAAGGTTCAAACGGGATTCTTTTAACCTGACATCATAATAGTCGTTCAGATTATCAATACCTGTCACCTGAAACCCGTCTTCAAGAAGACGCTTGGACAGGAAAAAACCGATAAAACCAGCAGCTCCGGTCACAAGGATATGCTTGAAATCGTTTATCATTGTTACATATTCTCCATGTACCATTTCGAGGCCTGATCTAACCCTGTCTCAACCGAGTATTCCGGCGAATATCCCAGATATTTTTTAATTTTGCTTATATCGGCAAGAGAATGCCTGACATCGCCTTTGCGAAAATCCCTGTACACAGGTTCTGTATTTGAGATGTGAGGATAATTGGGGAGAAGTCTCTCTCTGATATAATAAAATAGTTGTGTCAACGTTGTTTGTTCGCCAAAGGCCACATTGTAAACCTGATTAACCGCGTCTTCTGATTCTGCTAAAGCTGCAAGGATATTGGCCTGAACGCAGTTGTCAATATAACAGAAATCCCTGCTCGTTTTACCATCGCCATTGATATAGGCAGGCTTTCCTTTGATAAGGCTGCCGAACCACAACGGGACAACCGCTGCATAGGCGCCATTGGGGTCCTGTCTTCTGCCAAATACGTTAAAGTATCTGAGGCCAATCGATTTGGTGCCATAGGTCCTTCCAAAAACGTCTGCATAAAGCTCATTCACATATTTCGTAACCGCATAAGGAGAAAGCGGTTTTCCGATTGTGTTTTCCACTTTAGGCAGTGCCTCATGATCACCGTAGGTGGAACTTGAGGCTGCATAGACAAATCGTTTGACACGATTTTCCTTGGCAGCAACAAGCATATTCAAAAAGCCGGTGATATTGCTTTCATTTGTCCGGATGGGGTTTTCTATGGATCGGGGAACGGAACCCAGGGCCGCCTGATGAAGAGAATAATCTATATTAATAGAGGCCTTCATGCATGTTTCGTAATCGGTGATATCCCCTTCGATAAATGTAAACCGTTGCCATTTTTCAGAAGAAACCATAGACTTCACTTCATCAAGATTATACGGATGGCCGGTTGAAAAATTATCAAGGCCGACGACTTCCTGATCAAGTTGCAATAGCGTTTCAAGAAGATTGGAACCGATAAACCCTGCAACACCGGTGACCAGCCATTTTTGTGGATTTTCCAAAAGGTCTGCCTGAATCGCTTTATATGTTTTCATTTTTTTAAGCAAAATCTCCTGATTTCATCTGTAAAAGCTAAAAAATCATCCAGTTTGTTTGAGATGATGTTAAATAAAATTTCAGGTTCGATACTTTCATATCGATGAACCACGAAATTGCGAAACCGAACCATATCTGCATATTTATCAACAGACTGAATGGCATTTAGCTTTTCAAGTGCTTTAAAATTTTCAACTGACGAATCGCAAGGCGGAATCTTTTGAATGGATAGAATTCTTTCACTCACATCGATCATGATTTCCACACAGACGGTTAACGCACGCTCGACTGCACTTATTTGAAGGGAAGAGTTTTTAAAACTGTTGTATTGAGCAATGTCCCATTCTCTGATATCAGCTACTTTTTGTTCAAGAAGTCTTAATTTTCGTTCAATGACGCCATTCATTTCCATTAAACATACCCCCTGTAGGAAAGCTGGCGCTTCATCCAGAACATTTTGTCCTCATATTCCCGGCATGTCAGTGAATAAAATGAAGAATAATCCTCCAGTTTATTATCTCTGACAAAAAGCAGGATGCCTTTCAATGCTTCAAAGCGAAGGATTTCCGATGCCGTGTTTAATATGCTTAAATCACATCTGCATTTTGTAAGGGTTTCAACTTTTTCTAAAATTTTGCCAATTAACTCAAGAGAGACTGTTGTATTCAGATAGGCACCTATATCAACGTCCTGGCACTGATCGATCGGCTTTTTCATGGCAGACCCGAAAAGAAATGCAAAATCTATTTCTGGAATGTTCTCTCTTAATTCTTTGGTCAGACTGTTAACCAAGGCTTTTTTCATATACGATCTATCTCATTTCCCTATGAAATCCATACCAGCTACAACCGCCAGAACTTGACCTCTTTTTTATCCACTTCCTCTGGATTCAAGATCGCTTTTACATCAACAAGGCACCCGTTAGATAAAAGTTTGTCCGTAAAGTGTTTGAGAGTTTTCTCGCGATACTCCCGATGCGGCACAGCAATAATCAATGCGCCCAAGTCTTTGAGGTCATCCCATTTGCATAAGGAAATATCATAATATTTTAATGCTTCTTCAGGCGCAGCAATGGGGTCATGAACCATGACGGCCGTACCATACGATTTAAGCTCGTTTACGATATCCACGACTCTTGTGTTTCTCAAATCCGGGCAATCCTCCTTGAATGTCAGACCCAGAACCCCCACCCGTTGCCCCTTGATATTTTTTCCGGTAGTAATCATTAACTTGATGGTCTTTTCAACAATAAATTTCCCCATATTATCATTAATTCGCCTGCCAGCCAGAATCACTTCCGGATGATATCCCAATGTTTCTGCTTTGTATGTTAAATAATACGGATCAACCCCGATGCAATGACCGCCGACCAGGCCAGGTTTAAATGGCAGGAAGTTCCATTTTGTGCCTGCGGCATCGAGCACGTTCTTTGTATCAATACCCAGTTTGTCAAAAATCACGGCCAGCTCGTTCATCAGGGCGATATTCAGGTCTCGCTGGGTATTTTCAATCACTTTGGCAGCTTCTGCCTCCTTGATTGTCCGGGTTGGGTAGACACCGGCCTGAATAATAGACTGATAAAGGCCTTCAACCTTTTTAAGTGTCTCAGGATCATCTCCGGACACGACTTTTTTTATCCGCGTCAGGGTATGTTCCTTATCCCCTGGATTGATTCTCTCCGGAGAGTACCCCACATGAAAATCCTTTTTCCAGACATAACCGGATGCGCGTCCCAGAATAGGCACACACACATCTTCTGTCACACCCGGATACACCGTGGATTCAAACACAACCACCACACCTTTTTTCATATGTTTGCCTGCTGTTTCAGCAGCACTTTTTACCGGCCCCAAATCCGGCTGATGGGCGTTATCTATAGGGGTGGGTACCGCAACAATAATGAAATCCGCTTCATGCAACCTTGACGGATCAGATGTGGGCTCAAGATAAACGGCTTTTTCAAGCTCGGATTTATCTACTTCCCCTGTCGGATCGATATGTTTTTTATAACTCTCGATAATCCGGGTATTCAAATCATATCCGATTGTATTATATTTCTTCCCAAATGCGACTGCCAGGGGCAATCCCACATATCCCAGGCCGATAACGGCAACTTTCAATGATGTATCCATATGTTTCCTGTTAATTTTTTACTGTTTGAAAACGCTTTCTTTACAACTCAATGTATACTCACGCCCGTTCACTTGAACCGTCAGCGCCTGGTCCTTCCTGCCGATGGTATAAAAAATGCTTCAAGCAAAAAACGGTTCTCGTAATAATCCTCATTTACAGCCGACGCTTTGGTCACAGCCGCATTGACATCAACATTTTTATATTCATATGAAAATGTCACATCCAGCCACTCCGTGAATGACCAATTGAAGCCTGTTTTGACCTGTTTTGTTATATCTATTCTTTTGTTCCTAATATTTCTGTAATCACCGTGCCTCACTTTTCCGGAAAGCTGGTATCTGATATTTTTCGTCAGTTCATAATTAAATGCGGCCTGGCCTTGATGATATATTTCAAATCCGAGATTCTCTGCACCAAAATAGGACTCATCGTATCCGCTGGATCCTGACAGTGAAAAGTCCCCTTTTCTAAAACGGAATCTCTGGCCCAGGTTTCCTGAAATGGTTAAGCCGCTTTCATCTTCAGTGTCATGCCGATCCAGTAAATAATACCCGATCTGAATTGAAAAAAGGGGGTCATCATCTACTGAGACCGATATCCCAATTGAAGGATTCAATATGTCATAGTCTTCGCTTTGTCCCTTGTAGCGCATGAACGTCTGTGAATATTGCATAAAAGCATCCATAAAATGCGTCAATTGTTTACTCAACCTCATGGTCGCATTGATACTATCAAAATCACCTGAATTGTCGGCAGTGGACTTATTTAAAAATTCACCAAACGTATATGACGTATTTAAAGTCAAAATCCATTCCGGCAAAAACCGGTAAACAATTCCTGCAGAAGGCATGACCTGATCACTGTCCTCACGTGCGGGATCGTCATTTCTCAATGCGGAATAGACACATCTCATATAAACAGAATCAAAGCTACCAAACTGGCTTTTTAATCCTATACTCGTGGAATTTTTATAATAGATTTCCCGGCTATTTCTGATTGTGGTGTCATTCAAATCTTCTGCCGGATCATCTGTCAGGAAATACAAATCAGAAAATTCGAAAACCGTGGTCCGGGTTATGGGCATAAAGACAGTGCAGGACGCATTATAATGTGTAACGTTGTCTTCAACACCTTTTACATAGTTCCGGAATGACGGGCTGAAAAAAAAACGCGTTATTCTGCTGGCACGCGAAAGGTCCACGGTCAACTGAGGCGCAACGAATAGAATTATGTCCGATTCTCTTTCATCATTTGTTAAATAGACATTGTCCGTATATTCGGCGCCAACCCCTATAGCTGGCGTAAATATACCTTGCGCGCCATATACGGATGACGCAAACGATAAAAACAGGATCAGGGCAAGGAAAAGACTGCGCATAAAACCGGCTATCACCTTTTATCAGGGAACGATAATCGTATCATTTGCTTTTATTTTCATGTTCGAATCGAGATCTTTTCCACGGATGATCCGCTTATAATCAATTCGTATTCGTTTTTCTTCATTGCCTTCATATCGAAGAAGAATAATCTCCTTTTTAGACGCCCACTGGGTAAATCCACCAGCCAGCGCAAAGGCCTGAAGAACCGTAAGCTCCTTCATAATGGGATATTCACCGGTATTCATTACCTCACCAAGGATATAGAATTTCTGGCTTCCTGCAGACTTTACAATGATGGTTACAACAGGGGACGCCACAAAATCCTTCAAGATTTTTTCCAGTATCTTCTTTAATTCCATGGGTGTCTTGCCTGCGGCCTGCACATCATTTAACAGCGGAAGAGTAATTTTTCCGTCCAGGCGTACCAACACATCGTTACGTGTGAAATCTGCTTCTTTCCATGTTATTATTTCCAGTATGTCACCACTGCCAATGATATACTGATTGGCGTTTGGCGATGCCGCTTTTTCAGGTTGCCCGAATGCGATCTGGGGCAACACCATCATGTGGCAGAAAAAAATAATCATCCATTTTCTCATAATTTAATCTCCATAAATTTGACTGTTCTGATACCACCGGAATGTTTCTTTTATGCCTGTTTCAAAAGGAAAAGATGGTTCAAACCGAAGCAGACTTTTTGCCAGGCTTATATCTGCTTTTGATTCCTTGATATCTCCTTTTCTTGGCTCTTTGTATTCGGGTGTGACATCTGTTTCTGCCAACGCCCTGATCATTTCCCAGAGATCATTGACCCTGATGGCTTGTCCTGTCCCTATATTAAAAACCCGGCCTGCCGCTTTTTCGGCAACGGCGGCTTTCAGATTGGCTTTTACCACATCCCTGACAAACACAAAGTCCCTGTATTGATTGCCATCACCGTAGATAAAAGGGGCCTTTCTTTCTATCGCCTTCTTCATAAAAATTGAAATCACACCTGAATACGGGGAGGACGGATCTTGCCTGGGACCATACACATTGAAATATCTGAGGCAAACCGTTTCAATACCGTATAAGTCTGTATACAGTTTCGCATTATATTCACCGGTGAGTTTCTGTACCGCATATGGGCTTAAAGGCTTCACCGGCATGGTTTCTTTTTTGGGCAGCCCAGGGTCATCACCATAAACGGCACATGAACTTGCCATAACCACGCGTTTTATCCCATTTTTCCGGGCAGCTTCAAGAACGCGCAAGGTGCCTATATCATTTACCATGGATGACTCAACAGGATGTTCAACTGTCTGAGGGACGGACACGACAGCAGCCTGATGAAAAATGACATCACACCCTTTAGATATATCATTCAGAATATCGGCATCCTGAATATCGCCTTCAATAAAAGCGATACGGTCCATGACTTTGGAAAGATTTGACAGATGACCGGTTGACAGGTTGTCAATCACCGATACATTGATGCCATTTTCAAGAATCGCGTCCACCAGATTGGAACCGATAAATCCGGCGCCACCGGTTACAAGCGCTTTTTTAAATGTCAGTTTCAATGTGTCAGAAAAACGCATATGATATAGCTCCGCCTTTCGGGTTACATGGGAAAGCAAGGCATAACAAGTTAATTTTGTTATATTATCATTAAAAAAACTGCCTTCCGGGCACTTGAAAGGCCAGTTCCGTATATTATCAAAATTTTGGCTTGAATTAACGGGCCCCCACACCAAAAAGAACGGTCTTGACCGTGCGCACCACAATGACAAAGTCCATGAATATGGAATAATTCTTTATGTAAAACAATTCATAGTTCAGTTTTTCCATGGCATCTTCAATGGAATCCCCATACCCGTAGCATACCTGGGCCCAACCGGTTAACCCGGGTTTGACTGTGAACCGTTCTTTATAATAAGGGATAATGGCCTCCAGTTTATGTACAAAAAATTCCCTTTCAGGCCGCGGACCTATAAAACTCATCTCCCCTTTAAGCACATTCCATAACTGAGGTATTTCATCAATACGCCACTTCCTGATAAATTTCCCCACTCGTGTAACACGGCTGTCGTTTTTCTGCGCCCAGACCGGACCGCTTGCTGATTCAGCATCTGTAACCATGGATCTGAATTTATGAACCATATACGTTTTTTTTCGTCTTCCCACACGTTCCTGCGAAAAAAAGACCGGCCCCCTGGAGTCAATCTTTATCAAAAAGGCGGTAAATATCGTTATGGGCAAACAAAGGATCAGAAGAAGAAAGGAAAATAAAATATCTTCCGTCCGTTTAATGAATTTCCTCAGTGTGGGTTTTTTGAAGCCATCTGAAAAAATAAGCCATGCAGGATTAATATCCTTTACGCTCAATTTGCCGGTCAACATTTCATGAAAGCTGTTTCCTTCAATAATATCAATTCCTGCAACGCGGCAGTCCAGCAGTTCTTTTGTGGGAAACGCACCGCGCCGTTCTTTTATGGCGACAACAATTTTGTCTATGCCCAACTCTTGCGAAAGGATGCATAAATTGCAATCCACAATGCTGCAGGCGATTTCCGGTTTGTGATCTGCCAAAATATGAAACTGACCGTCCTTATCCGTAACCACAGCTGAAATTGTATACCCGCAGTCTCTTTTTTGTATGATCTCATTGTAAATATTCTGGGCGAGTTTTCCTGAACCAAGAAGTATTATTTTCTGGTCAAACAACCCGTATTTCAGCACCACCGAATAGAATAACCGCCATGAGACAATCATGACGATCACGATGGCCACACTCAACACAAAAATGCCGCGACCAATGATAATTTCAGGAAATAAATAGTAAACGCCTGCCAGAAATATGGCAGCCACACCCAGTGCCTGAAAAAGCCGTATACCCAGCTCCGTAAACGTATCAGTGACTTTAAAATCGTATAAATCGTTATAATATAAACAAATCAAAAACACGAACGTGATTAAAACTGCTTTGAACGTCAGGTAACTGTCCTGATCAAACAAATCAGCACCATACAGAATCCTGGTCGCGAGAAGGACGGATATAAAAATCACCAGTCCTTCAACAGATACAAAAAATATATTTCGAATCGGATAGTTCTGTTTAAATAATCTAAGCATATCGATTCAGCCAGTGTTTTTATTCTGTTTATGTATTGCGGTTTGCATGTTAAATCTCCTGATAAGCCAATGATGTACCCCTAATCTTTCTTTGTATTGCCGTAATAACCCCCATAGGCGCCATATTGCCCATAGGTATATCCATGCCCCACAGAAGCTTTGGTATCAAATTGATTAAACACAATGCCCAATATCTTGTCTTTGCCAAACATCTCTACGAGCTCTTTAATGTACAATCTGCTCGTAGATCCATATTTAATGACCAGAATGATACCATCCACCCGCTTTGCAATCGCATTGGCCTCTGCTGTGAGCTGAGGCGGCGGGGTGTCTATCACCACATATCGGTCGTTATACCTTGTCTTCAACTCGTCAAGCAAATGTGCCATCCGTTCGGATGATAACAATTCCGAAGGATTATGAGGAGGCTTTCCTCCTGGCAGAACGGTCAGTTTATCGATAACCGTCTTTACAAACAGTGACGGCAAGGATGCATCACCGGTAAGATAACTGCTTAAACCGGAAATACTATCCTTAAATCCGAAAAGCTTATGAATGGTGGGAAGCCTCATATCACAGTCTATCAACAGAACATGGTTGTCAATATTCTGAGCCAGGCTGATAGCCAGATTACCGGCTACAAAGGATTTTCCCTCACCGGGTACGGCACTTGTCACCATAATCGTTTTTGGGGGGTCTCCCTTTTCAGGAAACATAATGTTTGTTTTGATAATTCTGAATTGTTCTGCTTCAACGGTATGAGGACTGTAGTAAGTAATCAGGTTTGGATGAAGCTCTCCTGTAATCAATTGACGGTCAAGCTTTTCAAATGGTGGTGGCGCTTTTTCCATGGAAACCGGATCATCGGAAAAACCGCCTGCATCATTTCTGGGCTTGATGGTTTCAAAATCCGGTGCCATGTCAGCTTGAGGCCTATTGCCGATTTTTAAAGATGCGTCCTCTTTTTTATTTTGTTCTCTGATCGACTTTTCAAGCGCATCTGAAATTTTTCCCAATGTGTCTCCTTTATACCCCATAAAATCCAGGCAACGCCGGGTAGGATTCAATGGGTTTGATTGCAACAGATATTCGATTAAATAACCTGATGAATAAACTCCATTGCCTTGCTAAATCCAACCAAAGTGACGATAAAAAAAACCGCAAATAAAAGCATTGAAAATAAAACCGAGATGATACTCATAAAAGTAGTTATCCGTTGTTTGATAATGTGCGCCGGCCGAATAATAATCGGGACAGTGGCAAGCACGGATATCCCCAGAAAATTTTCCACATCATCCGGTCTTCTGAAAGATTGATCAAAAAATTCAAGCAAAAAAGAAAAGCCCCCGCCAATTCCCAGGCCAATGGCAAGAATGATTAAAAAAAGCTTTTGCATGTTGGGTGAAACCGGTTTTTCAGGGAGCCTTGCAGAATCAAGGATTCTAAATTGTTCGCCTTTCTGCTTTTTCTCCATATTCACAGCCAGTTCTGCCTCAAGCTTCCTTGCCAGAAGTGAATTATAGGAATCCATTACATTCTGATAATCTCTCTTAATTGTCAGAAGTTCCTGCTCTCTTTTGGGGGTATCTTCCACTCTTTTCTGATAAACCTGAATCTGGTTCTGAATCGTCGCAATATCATCCTTAAATGTCTGGATTTCGAATAAAATATCTTCCTGGCGCTTTTTTTGATGCCATGCCTGTTTGGTATCCCTGACTGTTGAATCCAGAGACCCAGGCTTGTTATTATCAGCAATATCTTTCTCTAATCTTGCAATCGTGGTCTGAAGCCTTTGGATATCAGGATGACGCTCTGTATACCGGGTCAAAAGATAGGCCAACTGCTCCCTGAGCTGAGCCAGTTTAACATAGCTGTCCGTATCCGAACTGTTCATGATATCATCCGGTGATTTGGAGATGGCTTCTTTTAGCCTTTCAATTTCAACCAGCTGAGAACTCAGGACTTCCAGCCTGTTCTGGGCGTCTCTCATGCCTTCCTGTTTACCACTTAACTGTTCCTGAAGCCTGTCCAGGATTCTCAGGTTGGTATCCAATTGTTCAGGAAGCCCGCCCATAAAACTTTCCCGATAGGTCTTTAAAAGCGCCTCGTTTTCCTCAAGCCGTTTTCTGATGGAATCCAGCTCGACATCCAGAAAATTGCTGGTTCCAAGCGCGGTTTCTTCTCTTAATTTCAAGCTTTCATCAATAAAAAATGACGCCAGGGTGTTTGCAATCCGCATGACTTTCTCCGGCTCCTGCCCGGTATATGATATTGAAAATGCGTCTGCATCTTTGCGGGACCGTGTAACATCCACCTTGATTCTTTCGCGAAGGGCATTGATCTTGTCCTCAAAAAACATTTTGCTTGCTTCCGGGCCGCGGAACAGATCAAATTGCTCAATGATTTTTTCCAGATTGGAGCGGCTCATGATCTGTTGGGAGATGGTGCTGATCCTTGCATCCATATCTGAACTGACAATAGGCTGAACAAAACTGGTCGGCACCTTTTGAGGCTGAATAAGAATAAGCGTGCTTGCCTTGTAAAGTTTGGGAAGTGTAAATGCCAGATAAATTCCTGCAACCATTGTCAAACAAAACGGAATTATAATAAACCAGCGCCGTCTTAAAACAATTTCTATCACCTGGTCTGGTTTTAAAGGCATGTGAGGAGCATCTGCCATATGAGAAATCCTTGTTATCCAAAATGTTTAATCAATCAAAAAAAAGCATGGGCGTTTATTTAATGAATCTGAAAAATTCTATGCTTTAAACATTCTCCTGGTTCATATTTTATCCTTCCATGAATTGAGATAAAATTATCCGTTTTGGAATTGTATTTCTTATGTTTTTAAAGCTGTTGTCGTTAATCAATGAATGGCAACTCAAAACCGGTTAAAAAACTATTTGTATCACAGCCCTATATGCACTTAAAATGCTGTATTTGTCAAGCATTCATCATTTAAAATACCTGAAAATTCGACATTTTTCACTCAATGCGGCTTAAAATTCACTAATCAACCGGGCACCATACGGACAGTCATCACCCATTCCTGAAACATCCTTCCAAGATCTTGCTTTTCCTTTTGATCCAGTCTATAAAAAGATAATGAATGTATTAAAAATGCAAATCACCCTGACAATCCCTTAAGGCCTTATAAAACATGTATCTTTCACATTTCGGTTTAACTGAAAAACCTTTCCAGATAAGTTCCGATCCCAAATTTCTATGGCTGAGTGAAAAACACAAAGAGGCGCTTGCTATCCTGAAATATGGAATTACAGATAACAGAGGTTTCCTCCTGTTGACAGGTGATGTGGGAACGGGAAAAACAACGCTTATTAATACATTAATAAACAGCATAGCGGATCATACAATTGTTGCGGTCATTTCCGATCCGGGCTTGAGCAAACTTGAATTTTACAATTTTCTGGCAAATGAATTTAATATCCATCAGCAATTCACGGACAAGGCGACCTTTCTTGTTCATTTTAAACGGTTTCTGAATGATTCATATGAAAACAATAAAAAGATACTCTTGGTCATTGATGAAGCCCAAAGATTGGATCATGCACTTTTAGAAGATATCCGGCTGCTTTCAAATATCGAAAAACAGCAGACCAAGTTGATGAATATTTTCCTGATTGGCCAAAATGATTTTAATGACACCCTTTTAAAATTAGAAAACAGGGCCATTCGCCAGAGAATTTCGTTAAATTATCATATCAATCCGCTGGTAGAACACGAAACAGAATTGTATGTCAAACACAGATTAATGATAGCGGGCGCCAGGCAACCTATTTTTGACGCAGGGGCTGTGAGAACAATATACTATTATACAAAGGGGTTTCCGCGCCTGATTAACATTTTATGTGATCATGCCCTTTTAACCGCTTATGTCAGGGAAAGGAAAACCATTGGCGATGATATCATAAAAGAATGTGTGGATGAGCTTAGAATTACACCTGCAAAAATGGATTACTCGCCAACATATGTATCTGCTGAAATCGAAAATGACACCTTATTTGAAAATAATGCCACGCCATTACAAAAGCAGGCTGAAACAGCCCGGAAAACCTATGCAAGAAATACGAAGGTAAGGAGCAGCACAGGGTTGGGATATCTGGTTTTGACAACGGTTATTATCCTCTTTGCCATTATTGGCGGATTCTATGCCTATAGCCGGAATAACATGCTAAGCTTTCATGAAATAAAAACATATATCAATAATCAGCAGTTCAAGCTGACAAAACAGACAAGTCCTCTGCCAGAAGAAATAAATACGGACAAATATGACATTCCCGTTCCGGAAATGCATGAAAATAATACAAATGAGTCGGTTGCCCATGACATTGCCATACCGATAGAAAATATGGATAAACCTGAAAACATGGCTGCCGAAACCGTTGAGATCCCAGATAAAAAAATTGACTTGGCTCAGAATCGATTAGATGAAGATGTAAACCCGCAGGGTAACCCGGAACAAAAAGAACCCAAATCAACAACTGCCAAAAAAGA
Organism: Pseudomonadota bacterium; assembly: GCA_018816735.1. Lineage (GTDB taxonomy): Bacteria > Desulfobacterota > Desulfobacteria > Desulfobacterales > JAHIVH01 > JAHIVH01. The sequence goes on from JAHIVH010000044.1 coordinate 20,453, forward strand.
ACCCAGCTACTGGAACACCCTGAACCCTGAAGACCAGCGGTTTTACGTTATGGTTGTTTCCGGGCACAAGATTCCGATTCAATTCATCAGCAATTCAAATGACCTCCCAAAAGAATCTTATAAACAACTCTCTATCATTACGGAAATTTTAAACAATCTACCGGAAAGCAAGGTTACAATAAGAGGGTATTCAGACACGGTTGGAACAGAATTGTACAATAAAAAACTATCTGAATTCCGGGCAAATATTGTGAAGTCCTATATTATTGGAAACGGAATTGATGAGAAAAGAGTAAATGCTTCAGGCATGGGTTCCCTGAATCCTATCGCAAGCAACGAAACATCCGAGGGAAGAAAAGCCAATCGAAGGGTGGAAATCCAAATCATTTTTGAGCGCGGTCAAAAGTCGTAACAGGCATAAATAAAGTGATGGGAATTAACGATTGCCTCAAACTGACTATGCAATTTTTTAACCGACAATCGACGGGAACATAATTTTTTTGGTTCGCTCAATTATTTTTTCATAGTACGTACAATTTCTCTGCAGATAAAAACTGGTTTCAATATCCCATCTTCTTTCACCCAGGTTTCTTAAAAACGCTCCCAGGTCATATCCGGAACTGAATCGTTTGACGTAAAGTTCTCCCCAGCTGTTTTTATATATCACGCCCAGATCGTTAATATTTTTTTCCCATGGATTCCTCTCAAAACTGACAATGACCATGAGTTTGGTTATAAATTCCTTTTTAAGATAAAAAGAATTGTCCACACTGAACACATCATTTGTGCCAAAAAATTCTTTGATTTGTTTACATAAATTAATGATTTCCTGAATGCTGACACTCGAAGGATTCGGTTCCATATTGATATTGTTGGCGTCATCCAAAAGTTGGTTCCATATGATAAACGCAAGCGTGTAAATAATGTCTGTCCCGGATACAACAACTTTCTGCATTGAATTTCTTGGAAATATTCTCCAGGTTTTCCGGTCCAGCACGATTGTGAGATCGGGCAGATTAAGGTGATCCAGGGGTTTTGGAATAACCTGGACCTTATCTGTTTTTTGCTGGTAACACGAATGAATTCTTCTGCCCAGAATCGTCATGTCCTGTCTGTCAACTTCACTGGCGATACCTGCATGAGCGGTTACAATTTCCTTGTACACTTTCAGCATGAACTGGAAAAGACGGTTTCCGAAATCGATCTGGGTATCCAGATCCCACTTTGAAAAGCTATTGAGCCAGCTTTTAATATCTTTATTCATGGGATATTTTTTGAAAAAATCACTGATCAGTTTTTTCTTGAGGGGTTGATTTCTGTAGTACGATCTAAAACCACATCTTAAAAAAAAGCTCTCCTGAAGAAAGGCCAGCTTGTTTTTGTTTTTAGCCCCCTGATAATGCTCAAAAATGGACTGCATCGTGAATACAATCGGATCGATTGCCGTAGGCGACGAGGCTGTAAAAACATGATGTCGAAGCTGATGGCAAATCAATGTTTCATCTGGTGCATCCAATTGAATTTTCAAAAGAAACATTTTGATGATGGATTTTAACGGGCGGGTCAATGATTTCTGCAGTTGCCATAGCGCCGCGCCAAAATACTCGCTGGGTTCAATTTTTTCCAGATTGCCAAAATCAATCAGGTCATAATCCCCGTATTCGGTGCTATACATGGCGAGCAAAGCCTGATCATAATCAAAAGGTTTTTTTTCGTCATACGCCACCCACCATAGAGGAATTTTTCCCATAATAACAATACAGGTTCTGTAAAATTCCTCTTTGAGGACATTTTTCTGTGTGCTCCCGGAGCTTTCCATGTCCACATTTCCGAAATTTCCCTGCCTCACATCATTCACATCACACAGAAAAAAATAAATGGGCAGTTTCACATGGATATCCATCCAGTCTTTAATCAGATTGACCTTCTGGTTAAACTGCCCCCAGGATTTTGCATCAAATTCATCTTTGTCATAACAGATCCATATATCACAATCAGATGAAGGTGTATGAGCCACCGTTCCCACGCTCCCTATCGTATAAAGTCCTTCAATCCAGCAGAATTTTTCAGGGACTTTCAGCATGGTTTCCTTGTCATATACCTTAAACATTCTCTTGAAGGCAGATTCCCTTTTACGAATTTCAATGTCGCTATCAATATTAAAAACCCTGAAATTTTTCTTTAAACCATCAACATAACCCGGACATGATGGATGATTAATACTCAATAGCCAGGGAAGAAGATAAAAAACAGCTTCGCTCTCTCTGGGGGAAAACTCGGAGAAAACATTTTTTCTATACTGATTATATTCAGCAAAAATCTTTTTATTGTTGGAAAGAATCCGGCTAATCACTGTGTTTCACTTTTTTATTGGGTCAGTCCGACGTTTTGGTGTTATTTTCTTGAACCATTATACTTGAAAACGCATCAAATCTACATATAATTGTGTAACGATCATCAGCTATTTTTTCAATATTTTTAATTATGAATTGCACAAATAATTCAGGATGCGATATTCTACAAAAGATGAGTAATTATAAAAAAATAAATTGTTACAAGTGCAGGCACTATTATGTAACGTGGGATAAAAGTTTTCCTCATGGGTGCCGTGGGTTGAATTTCAAATCCAGAGAGTATCCGGCAACAACGGTCTATAAAAATTCCGGCCATCACTGCCTGGTTTTTGAACCCAAAGAGCCCCTGAACAAATCTTGGAAAGGATCATGAATACAATTTAATATGCCATGGCTCAAATCTGACACCAAGCATATTATTTCTGTTGTATCGAAAATTGACATAACCCAAATTTTCGAGCTTATGATAAACAGATGTATAGGTAAATCGTTCTGTAAAATTTTCTACACCAAAATTCGCCTGCCCCACATCAAAATCACCAATCGCATGGAACGAGTATCCCGGAGGGGCCAGAGATCTTGACGCCAGGGAAAGGTTGCCATAACTTCTGTAAGCTTTATTTAAAAAAAGACTTAACTGCTTTGTAATACTCCTTACACCTGAAGTCAGAATGACGTCTTCGCCGATATCCTTCTTAAGCTTTATATATGTCTCTTCAGGCAATCCCCTGTACAAATAATTGCCGGTATCAGGTATCTTTTGCACTTTGGTCTGATCAATTTTTTCAGTAAGGCCGACAAATGGTTTCTGCCCGCTGAACCCGTAAACAGATGCATCCTTGTAAAAAATCATTTCTATAAAATCAAGCTCCTCCTTTTTAAAGGCCCCCACACGGACATAGCTCCTGGCGATATGAACGGCATCATCAAAATCAAGAAGATAAAAATTACCGTTACCGACTGTTTTCTCTATTCTTCTTAAACGCATGACTGTTGATGTAAGGCGTTCTTGTCTTTCACCTGTCAATAAAATATCATCTCTATGCTGCTCATGATAATATTTCATTTTGTAGAGATAATCTTTTAAATAATCATCTGGTACTGATACCTGAATGGACTTAAACTGGGAAAATTGAATAATATCTGCCAGAGCCGCCGAACTGATGCCTGTACTCATAAGGGATGCCATATATTTAAAAAAATTTCTTCGTGTCATCATTGACATATTGCACCAAGAACAGGTCAGAATCGAAAAAAATGTTTGGGATTCATAAAATAAACGTGTCTATTCTGTGAGAACAGGTTTCCTAAAACTCAAAACACACTTCCATTGTAAATGCCCCTCCCTCCAATGTGAAAGGTATGGCAATTTTCGGCCCTTCGGTAAAATGCAGGATATTATGGTTGGAACCGCCAAAAACAGAAGGAATAGCCCCATCAAGCACAAGACCTATAGCCTCAAGTTCTCTTCTTGCTTGTCCTGAAACCATATTTGCAATCTCACCCACGACTTCTGTTACATCTCTGTCAAGTTTGGTAATTTTTTCACCAAACATATTTGACGCAATTGTTAAAACACTTTTTTCATCAAAACTGAGTGAAAATGTCCCGTTTGACTGACCAGTCATTCCCACAATTGCACTCACATCACCGGTTGCAAGATCATCCTTCTTCAAGTAAGGTTTTGACGCCTTGGCCTTTGTAAATGCCATAATCTTCAAAACCTCAACAACTGCCTTAATAAATGGATTGATATACTCAGCCTTCATATTTTCCCCGGTTTGTTTTTTGATGGTGTTATGATACGGGTTACTTCAGAAACTTCCTTGCCGACTATTTCAAAAAGCTTTTCAAAATATTGGACAGGTAATTCAATATATTTCCATGCATCAAAATTTAAGGGGGGCACAAATCTCTCACCACTGCTTCCAATCTGCATGCCATTTGTAATGATATCTGCAAAATGGATTACGGAAACTTCTTTTCGATGCCGTGCCCGGCCCGGTAAATGATGGAACATGACCATGTCTACCAGGATATCGGAAAGTTTCCAGAATTTAAGCAATAACCCGCCGAATTTTGCATGATCATGCTCTAACACTTTTTTTTCCGATTGATGGAGAGGTTCATCATTTTCCCATGACATTTCAAACGCTTCCTTGGCACGAAACGGTAAATAGTTAAAAATGACCAGCCGGCCAATATCATGAAGCAATCCGGCAACAAAAAACCGTTCTGTCTCTGGTATTTTTTTATACTCGGCAATTCTTTTTGCAATCACACCGCAGGCAATACTATGCGACCAAAAAGAAGGAAGCGTAACAAAATTCTCCGGGATGTCCTTAAACGTTTTAATAACCGACATGCTTAAGACCAAAGAGTACAGAGCTTTTGTACCAACCACTGACACAGCACTTGAAACAGTATCCACACGATGCCTTAATCCATAAAAAGAACTGTTCACCAGTTTTAAAAGCCTTGCAGCAAGAGGTGGATCCATTCTGATGACTTCCGCAAAATCGTTTGCACTGCTATTGGAATTACCCATCAAAGAAACGATCTGGGTGAAAATGATGGGGAGCGAAGGCAACATGATTTTCTTTCCGGCCAGATCAAATGGTTCATCTTTTTGCTCCAGATGAATCACATTGTCCTCTGGCTTTGACGGACCGGCAAAATATACGGCATCATTCTCGCCGGATAAAGCCGCATACTCTCTTGAAACGCAGAGCCTTACCAGTTCCTCTATCACAATGTGATCTTTGTCTGTATAACGGAATCTGTTCTGCGTTCTTTCTTCTGCCTTTTTAAGTATTGCGGCATCCATTTCGGCCATTGAATAAAATTACCTTTTGAGTGGCATAAGATTCTACCCGGCGTTTCGGTTCACCTTAAAACGAAGTGAAAATAAAAGAAAAGTGAAAAAAGATCAAAAAAAGCTATTGAACTACCTGTTTTTATATGAATATAGCGGAGAAGCACCCCTTTTGTCAATCCTAAACTCAAAATGGCAGATCAATCGTGCAATCTATTTCCCGGATTTTCGGGGCTGAATGCTTAATTTATAGAATTTTTCAGCCATCACCAAAAACTCTTTGGACCCAAGATCCTTTATGGCTTTTTGCGCCAGACCACGCTCAACCATTTTTAAATAGGGTTTGCTAAGATTTTTATCATAGGTGCCGGATTTCTGATTCCTAAAAATAATTGTCATCTTTATTCGCATTGCATGGGTCGCTGCCGTTAAAATATCCTCATTATTTCTCAAAACCATGACTTCATCTTCAACCAGACGCTTGTTTGATTTTAAATAGGACCGGTTCTCATCATTGGTGGGTGGAAGTGAAAAGAGTTCATTGGTCACAGATGCAGCAAGAAGGCCTGACACATCCTTGCCATATTTTTCCAGGTACACAGTTGAAAGTCGCATATAAATGCCATGTTTGATCTGGTTGATACCATTATCTATCTCGTCCCAAATCGATTTTTTCCCTGAAAATAAAAATGAAAAAAGCCCCATACCAACCCCTCAAATTTTTTCATGTGACTAAAAGCAAAAAAGATAACCGCTTAAAAGAATCTGTTCTTTATGTCAAATACATTTTATTTTGAAAACTATACTGATGTTCCGGGAATGTGTCAAATAAAGGCATTTGATTGTGAACGGGTTTAATCTAAAATACACCATAAGCATTTTTATCCTTTGACCCGATACCGGATTTATATTAATAATAACTTACATAATTCAAAGTCCACCTCTTTTCATGCCACTAAAGGGATCAATACAAAATGATCGAATCTGACTATCTAAAAAACAATGAAGAACTTATTGAAAAAATGAGCAAAATTCCTGAGCTGGGAATTTTTGATGACAAAGACCTGCATGGCCTTATGAAGTTAAGCAAAATCAGAAAATATGAACCTGGTGAAATCATTATAGAGGAAGGGTGTTATGACAGCTGGATTTATTACCTTATATCCGGCAAGGTAAAAGTTGTAAAAGAAAATGAAGATATAGGCATCATGCAACGGACAGGAGACGTCTTTGGTGAAATGGGCGTGATTGACGGTTCCGCAAGGTCAGCATCCGTTTACGCCGTGACAGAATCTGTATGTCTTGCCACAGACACGTCATATATTGACCGTTTGTCAGGTAATAATAAAGTGACCTTTGGGTACATTCTATACAAACTGTTTGCCGAAATTCTGGCCAGCCGTTTAAGAGTTGCCAATCAAGAGCTTATTAAAACCAAAGCGAAATTGACCATGGTCAAACTGGCCAAAAAACTTGAGCTGACAAGTGAGGAATTGATAATCGCCAGAAACGAAATTGACAAGTTGCTTTGCTCAGGACAAGAAGAATAATGGAGACATGCCCAGGTATATTCCGAAAAAAATCATAAACGCCCCGCAGATACCCAATATCCCGTAATAAACTTTTTTATTCAGATATCGTATTCCCCAAAAAGCCAACATAGATATCAAAAGATACCATGCCAGATCCCCTGCTTCATGACCGATAAAAAAAACGGCCAAATGGGGCCAGTTTTTCAGCGATACATTAATTTGGGTCATGAATGCAAGTCCGATGGTTGCCCACCAGATCCACCAGTAAGGATTGGACATGGATACCATGGCTCCCCCCAAAATTGTATGGGACGCGCCTTTGTTTTTCAGTGGAATGCATCCATTATCCATATCTCTGGGGGCATTTAAAAATTCTGTTGATATATTTCCTTTGATCAGGTCTTTGACGAGGGTTACACCAAATAAAACAAGAACACCCCCGCCGATAACCCCAATACCCTTTATAACGGCCTGATTTTCAACTATATATGAAAATCCAAGTAACATGAAAAGAATGAGAATCATTTCAACCAGTGCATGCCCGATGATGACAAATACCCCCACCAGGTAACCTGAACGCTTTTCCTGGGCTGCCTGAATGATGGTGTAGGTCAAAAGCGGCCCCGGGGCCATGGCTCCGGTGAGCGCCACGATAAAGGAAAAAGAAAAAATTCCCCAAAAACTTGAAAAAATACTTGTTATCTGTTCAATCATAAAAGAAGCTGTACACCTTGAATGATTGTATGGCAATGTCAGTTTATCTTAAAAAAGAAAAAGGATTAACATGAATAAACAATTTTCTGAAGAATTAAATCAGTGTATTTCATTTCACGGCCATTTGTGCCCCGGATTAATTTATGGCTATCTGGTAGCCCAAAAAGCCAGTGAGCTGCTCCATATCAATCGATCAAAAGATGAAGAAATTGTGGCTGTCTGTGAAAATGATTCCTGCGCAGTTGATGCATTGCAGGTTATCCTTGGCACGTCTTCAGGCAAAGGCAATCTGATTATCCAAAATTATGGCAAAAATGCCTTTACCATTTTTTCGCGTTCTGAAAAAAAAGCCTATCGTTTTTCCCGAACCACAACATATGCATACACAGGCCTTGACAGTCACGAATTTCAAATGCTTGAAAAAAAAGTTGCCGATGGCACAGCAACAATCGAGGAAAAAAAACGCCAGAAATATTTGAAGGCTATTGATCTTATTGAACAACCGTTTGAAGCTGTCTTCAAAACAGAAGAAACCGCTTATCATCCGCCTGATTATGCGCCCTTGGCCCCATCAAAGCCATGCGGTCTGTGTGGGGAAATGACCATGTCAACGCGGATGGTATCTTCAGATACGCATGGTTTGCTATGTATCCCCTGCTCCTATAAAAGAACGAATTTAAAATAGCAGGTACACCCCATATGAAACAAGGGGTCACCCTGATTTTTAAACGATTAACCAAGCCTTGAATATGAATTCAAAAAACATCGTGGTGAACAAATTCAATGATTTCTCTTCGTTTTGGTGGAGAAGGGATTTTCTCAGGATATCCGGCAGGTACCAGTACTATCGTCTCATATCCTGATGGAACCTGAAGTATTTTTCCTGCCGCCGCATGATCAAATGATCCGACAATCACCGTTCCCAGACCCAAAGAATGCGCAGCCAGACATAAACTCTGTACCGCAATACCAAGGTCAAACATCATCCAGTCACCCAATTGGGTCACCGCAATATCTTTATAAAAACCGGCACTGTTCTTTTTTCCACATACAGCGAAAAGCAAAGGCGCCGATATAATGGATTTTGTTGCCGGGTTCTTGGGAGAGATAACGTTTTTCAGATTTTCTCTGATTGTGCTGTCCTTGATAATGATAATTTCCCAGCATTGGGTATTTGCCCATGAAGGAGACCATCTGACAGATTCCAAAAGATGGTTTAAAATATCCTCAGATATATTCTTTTCAGAAAAATTTCTTACACTTCGTCGTTCCTTGATCGTATTTATCAAATCCATAATTATCTCCATGTGTCCCAAATAAAATCATTCCAATAAATATTTACAGACGTTTATCCTATCCATTATTTTTTTTGTGCGGGTATGTTCTTCAGGCTTCAGCATCAACTTTGCTGTCCTCCTCAACTTCCTCAGGGCTTTCTTCCACTTTTTGCGGTTTTAGCAGCTGGTTTTCATAATCTTCCACAATTTTACGTTCAGTTGTTATGATAATGGTATTGATCACCAGTTCTTGAATTTTGTTTTCAAGATAAGGGTTGAGCACATCCTTTAATTCATTTAGGATTTCCTGTGCCTTGTCAACCGTTCGTAATTCCTGATATGTTTTTGAGCTTAAATAAAAAATAGCGGCTTCTCTTACCCGAGGATGAAGCTTGGGAGGGGCCGGAGGTAATGTGCCCTCTTCATATGGGACTTCAAGGATAATATCCACATCAAGGCAAAGATATCTTCGTTTATGCCGTATTTGGGTTCTGCTCAAATTAACAATAATAGATCCCAGGCTTGCTTTTATCGTCCCCCCCGTGACCTCGTCTGTATTTTTCCCGGAACTGCTGACACGCATCCATTCCATCACCATGTCATCAAAACCTTTCAAAACAAGCCTGTCTTTATTTAACTCAACAATTTCAAAAGGTTTTGTAACCCCTTTTTGCCAGCCCGTTTCCTCGTCATCAGACGCGATTACGCTCATGACCAGAAATATTTTCGGTTTCGAAGCTTCTGTTTCAGCCTCATTTTTTTTCCCGGTCTCATCTTTCTTTTCCTTTTCACCCTGGCCCTCAGGAAGACCGCCTTCTAACTCGTCCGTGTAAAACCATTCACCTGAAATTTTGCCTTTTTTGGCAACAATTTTGGATAATTTCCCCTCAACCCTGTTTTCAAGAATCCAGGAGCCATTGGCATGAAATGACAAAATTGAATGCACTTTGCCCTGGTTCATTCGCCAGGAACCAAGCAGAAATTCCTCTACCTTTGGTCCGCTTTTACACCCGCTTAACAAGGTCAGGTTAATCAGAAAGAAAACTGAAAGGAAAGCACAACAAAATTGAGCCTGTTTATTTATCATGGTATTGCTGCCATATTATCTTTTCTTGTTGCTGTTCAAAACAATCTTTTGATAAACTGTAAGGCGTTTCTTGAAACGATTCTTGAAAAAGATGCCCCATAGTACTGACATAAAAATAAAAAAGCAACACTCTTTCAAAGTGTTGCTTTTCTAAATCTGTATCTCCATGGAGGCAGATATTATGTTGTCCCGCAGCCCCCACCTGAACCACAACTTGAACAGCCAGCGCCCAAATCTATACTTGAAGAAATAAAAAATCCTGTTGACAGAAAATCAACCTTAATCGGTTTTGCCATGTTCAGAAATTCTTTATCAACGATGTAATCATGTCCGTCATACTGAAAAACTTCATCTGTATCTTTTGTCTCATCCAGAGCCATTGCCAGAGATGGCCCACCTCAACCGCCCTGGTTAAGAAAAATCCGGACAGGCTTGGCATCCTTGCCTTTAAAATATTCTGCAACCTGCTCCTGGGCTGCCTGAGTGACTTCTACCATAGTGTTCTCCTTGTTATCGATAAATTAAATAACCAATAAATTTAGTATTAATTTTATCACTGATAACCGGTATGTCAATGACTAAAAAAACAAACCGTTGATATGTATACATTTTTCAGTAAAAAAATCGGGGGGATTCCCATTTATTTTGATTTCAGAACGCGTGTATACACATCCACATGTGCAACTGAAAATAATACAAAAATTATCTTCTCAATTGTTTTATCCTTTTTAAGAAACGTGATGCATGTATCTGTTGCTATTTGGCATGCATCCTCAACCGGATAACCATATACACCACAACTGATTGCCGGAAAGGCAATTTGCCTCACATGATAATCCACTGCAAGAGACAGGGAATTCCTGTAACATGATGCCAGAAATTTACTGTCTTCCAGTTTGCCAGAATATATGGGTCCAACAGTATGGATAACATATTTGGCCGGCAACATATGACCTCGGGTAATTCGGGCCTCACCTGTTGGACATCCGCCTATTTTACGGCATTCTGCAAGCAGGTCCGGTCCGGCAGCTCTATGAATGGCACCATCCACACCGCCACCGCCTAAAAGAGATGAATTTGCTGCATTTACAATAGCATCCACCTTCAGTAAAGTGATGTCCCCCTGCTTGATATCAATCCTGTCACGGATTTCTGTTTCCATCGCTTCCTCCGGCCCTCGGTTTATTGGGTTCGTTGAGTTACTTGAGTTTGTTGAGTTACTTGGATTACTTGGTTGAATAGTTAAATTGTTGATTGAATAAATAGAGAATTGGTTGAATGGGCAATAAAGACAACATTAAAGGCTAATGATAACCATTCTTTTGTAAATTAAGGGCAGAATTCCTTAAAAACCATTAGACTATTTATCTACTCAACTGTTTAACTCTCTTTACCTTTCACCTTTTACCATTAACCCTGTTTTTATAGAGTACTGAACCGATAAAATCAATGATATACATAATTCATACACCAGGAGTTGACTTGATAATTACCTTCTGTTATTTGAGGTTTTCAAAATAAAAGGAAAGGAAAAACAGATTATGGAAAAGACATTATCAATTATCAAACCTGATGGTGTAAAAAAAAATGTCATCGGCGAGGTGATCAAACGCTTTGAGGCAAATGACATTAAAATAGCCGCCATGAAAATGGTTCATCTGACAAGGACCCAGGCAGAAGGATTTTACGCTGTTCATAAAGAACGTCCTTTTTTTAAAAGTCTTACGGAATTCATGAGTTCCGGTCCCATTGTCGTTATGGTGCTAAAAGGCAATGATGTCATTGCCAAAAATCGAAAACTGATGGGGGCAACCAATTTTAAGGAGGCTGAAGAAGGAACCATTCGTAAAGATTTTGCAACTGACATTGAAAAAAACGTCGTACACGGGTCAGATGCGCCTGAAACAGCTGCTTTTGAAATCGGTTACTTTTTCAATAGCTTTGAAATCACCGGTTGATGTCTGACACCCTTATTCTCGACAATATCACTATCGTGCTGAAAAAGCCCCGGTTTCCTGAAAATATCGGGGCAACAGCACGGGCAATGAGCAACATGGGTTTGAGCCATTTGACTGTTGTTATGCCCGAGAACTATGAACTGGAAAAAATTTACAAAATGGCCACCCATAAAGCAGCGCATATTGTTGACAACGCAGTGATCGTGTCAAATATGGAAGACGCGCTTTGTGATTTTACCTATGTTATCGGCAGTTCGGCCCGGATGGGGAAACAAAGGCTTGAATTTGATTCACCGGAAGAACTCGCAGAAAAACTGACCGCTGTTACGCACAACAACAAAACAGCCATTTTATTCGGACCGGAAGACAGAGGCCTTACAAACGAAGATATCAGATATTGCCATTCACTTGTCCATATCCCTACAGCCCAATTTTCTTCGTTGAATCTTTCACAGGCTGTAATCGTGATTGCTTACGAATTATTCAAAAAAAGTTTTGTCCCCACTGAAATATTTACCCCCAAACTGGCAAAAGTTATTGAGCTTGAGGGGATGTACAATCACTTGAAAGATATTCTTGAAAAAATTAAATTTGAAAATCCTCAAAACGCAGATTACTGGTTGAACCGATTCAGGAAGTTTTTCACAAGAGTTCCGATAAGAGCCAAAGAAGTCAAGTTGGTGCGGGGCATGTTAAAACAAATCAACCGATATGGTGAAAAAAGATACCAGGATGGTCTAAAAGACAAAAATTCATAAAACAGGTATTTCATTTTCTTCTTGCGCTGTTCTCAAAGTGTAAGCCTGTAGCAAATGCTCCCTTCAAAATTTATCATATCAAATCGTTCGGAATAACTTGTAACACTCTCCCCCGTCCCTAGAATTAAAAATCCCGAGGGTTTTAATACACTTTCAATTCTCCGGAACAGTTCTTTTTTGAAATTTTCCGAAAAATATATCATTACATTTCGGATAAAAATAACATCAAAGGGTCCCATGATCCCTGCAACAGGCTCTTTTAAATTAAAATTTTTAAATTTGATCATTTGTCTCACTTCTGGAGAAATGGTCCAGGCATTATCCTCTTTGGTAAAATACTTATCTATATAGTATGACGGCAACCCTCTTCCAATGGCAATCGAATCAAATTTCCCCGATTCTGCAATTGAAAGAGCACGTGTGGAAACATCGGTGGCAAAAACCTTCACATGTTCATAAAACGTTTGGCTGAATTGAAGGCGGCCACTTAATTCCAAGGCAAGCATGGCTATTGAATACGGCTCTTGTCCTGTTGAACATGCAGCAGACCAAATGTGAATTTTTTTATTTTCTCCTGATTGCAAACCTTCATTGAGTTCGGGAAAAATTTTTTTTTCAAGGATGGAGAAAGGATGTGTATCCCTGAACCATAAGGTTTCATTTGTGGTAATTGCATCGACAAGATCCGTTATCAGGGGACTGGTTCGTTTTGCCTCTTTAATTTTAAAATAATAATCTGTAAAGGATTTACAGTGAGATTCGTTTACAAGATGTGACAGACGGGTTTCTATCAGATATTTTTTATTTTCAGCGAGAAAAATTCCTGTTTTTTCATGGATGATATCTCTTATTAAAAGGAATTCATTCGTTGATATAGATAATTTCATCAGGGTTCCTTAATTGAAAGGCCTCTATTAAAAGGGCATAAACGACATCAGCTTCGCTTCATTTGCGGAAGTCTTTGCTGAACAAGATATATGATTCTTTCGGCAAGCTGTTCCAGGGGCACTTTTTCATCTGACAACCCCGCCTCATCCATACTTCGTGACATCCCGTAAACAACACATGTATCCTCTGTTTGAGACAAGCAGAAGCAACCTTCTTTTTTCATTTGTCTGACACCTTCCACGCCATCTTTCCCCATACCCGTCATGATAACTGCGAGTATATTCCCGCCATAAACATGTGCAACTGACCTGAAAAGCACATCAGCAGCAGGCCGCACACTGTTCTCCGGTGGTTCTTCATTTAAACCGATATATTTTTTATTATCAAAAAGAGGATTACTTTTTACGATCATGTGTTTACCGCCAGGCGCCACATATACGATGTTGGATCGGATCTCATCGCCATCTACTGCTTCAACAACCTGAATATCGGAAATACTATTAAGGGTTGCAATAAATGACTTTGTCAGATGAGAAGGCATATGCTGAACAAGAAAAACAGGGACCCCAATGTTGGCTGGCAAGCCGGGTATCACTTGTTCCAATGATTTGGGCCCCCCCGTGGATGATGCAATCACAACAACATCAATCCTGGAAAGAAGCAATGTAATTTTTGAGGATTCCTTTTTATGTAAAATAATATCATCCTGATCTTTTTTGCTTCCCAAATCCTTTTTTTGCGCGTTTGGAGGCTCAACCGGATTGCCCAAAGGGACCGCCCTGGGTATCCCCGGAGAGCTGGTCAATTTAAAATTTTTCTGTGATTTGATCGGGGCGATCATTGTAATAAATCTTAATCGTAATGCCCTGAACTGTTTCTCATCACCACGAATTGTTCCTAAAAAATCTGAGGCCCCAAGGCGGGAAGCCTTTTCAAAATCTGTCCCGTCATCTTCTGACTCACAGTTAATCATAATGATTTTCACTGCCGGATAATTTTCCCTGACTTCTTTAACAATTTTAAAACCATCGGTTGATGCCAGCTTCATATCAACCAAAACCAGATCCGTTTCAATGCTCCTCAATTTTGACAGGGCAAGACCGCAGGTTGAAACGACGCCAACAATCTCCGTATCGGCTATTTCTTCTGCGACACGCCAGATAATTTCCTGATGAATTACATTGCCATCGACAACCAATATTTTTACCAAATTATCCATTACCTGTCAGTCCATTTCCTCTGATTATTTTTTATAATCCCTAAATTCTGAATTGCTCAATAACGGCTTTTAAATGGGAAGAAATCCTTGCAAGCTCTTCAGCCTGTTTTTTCGTAGATGCCGCCCCCGTGGATGTGGCGCCAACAGATTCATGAACGCCTTTTACATTCTCCAGCACAATATTGGTTTCAGCAGCTGCCTCTCCGGTATCCTTGGAAATTGTATGGGCACCACTCGCGACTTCACCTAAATTTCTTGAAATCTCAAGCTCCATATTGATGGCTTCCTGAACGTTTTGAGAAGCGTCTTCTGCTCCTTTTGCCGCCTCTGTCACATTGTTTGAAACCGTTTTGGCCGCACTGGCTGTATCACCAATATTTTTTGATATTTCATTTGTGGTTGCCGTCTGTTCTTCAACAGCTGTTGCGATATTCCCCATAATCAAATTAATTTCCGAGATAACGCTTACAATTGCCTCAATTGCTTTAACGGCAGCTTCTGTGTTTTTCTGCATACCTTCCACTTTTTCCCGAATTTCCTCAGTAGCACCTGACGTTTGGCGGGCCAGTTCCTTGACTTCATTTGCAACAACTGCAAATCCTTTCCCGGCCTCACCCGCACCCGCTGCTTCAATTGTAGCATTTAAAGCCAGAAGATTCGTTTGGGCGGCAATACCTTGAATCAGCTCAACAACATCTCCTATTTCTCTGGCTGCCCCTCCCAGGGTGACCATCAATTCTGACGTCACGCCAGCCTGTTCTGATGCATCATTGGTTACATTTGCACCTCGGGAAGAATTCCTCGCCACTTCATTTAATGTGGCGTACATCTCATCTATTGCCACAGCAACCGTATTCACCGCATTTGACATCTGTTCAGCCGCGCTGGCGACAGAATTGAGATTATCAGAAACATTACCGGAAGCATCTCCTATTTCTCGCATATTTTTTGAAAGCCCTTGGGATGCAGAGGCAATCGAGGACACCTGCGCACTAATCTGTTCAATAGCTGTTGCAATATTTTTTATTTTTTCATTCGTTTTATCAGTGGCTTGTTCGGCATCGTCGGATTGACCTTTCATTGTCATTGCCTTTTGTCCCATGTCTTCTGATATGTCGAGCAGCTCTTTTGATGAATTATTTAAAAGAATCACATCTTCAGTGACACGTTTTATCGTATTCTGTAACTTATCGACAAACTGATTAAACCACTTTGCCAGCTCACCTATCTCCGTCTTTTCAACAACATCGATTCTACTGGTGAGATCTCCCTCGCCTTCTGCGATGTCCCGCAAACTTTTCACCACCATGTTGATACTGTTCTGGGTCGATCGAATGGTAAAAAAACCGATAATCAACAATGCAGAAATCCCTATGGCCAGAATAATCATACCGAATATACGCCCGATGGCAGTTACTTTTTTGATCTCCTGACTTGAGATATCAATAATTTCAGTTGTCAAACGCTGTATTAAATCGCCGGTCTGTTTTAATTCATTATTCAGGTCAACGTTATTTTTCAGATTCATGGAAATGCCGTCTTCAATGTCTTTCACTTCCGGCCATACCCTCATGGCTTTGTTCCAGTTTCCGAGGTAATCAGACTTATTGATAAGCCGTGCAAGATTGTTCATTTTTACAATCTCTGCAGAAATGAATTTCTCGGATTCCTCCCTTTTCTGGGAATAGGCCTCAAAATCAAGCTGAACAAAAAGGGATTGAAGCAAAATAATGATCTTGTCTATTTTTCCCTGCATAATAACAAGCTGATCTCTGAAAGCAGATTCATTTGAGGAGAGTGATTCGCCTTCCATAGATAAAAAAGATTCTTCATTACTTATCATTCCAACAATACCTGAAAGTTGCTGTGTAACCTGACCGAGTTTTTCATAGAAAATTTTGAGACTCTCCTTTGTTTTCTTTTTATTTTCCAGGATTTTGTCAAATACCTTATATCGCTCTTCATTGGCTTCAGATATCTGGTTTAAAATATTTCGAGCATCTTCTCTTAGGGAGAAGGCGTCGACCCGCTTCAAAAGGGTTTCCATTTCCTTTCTTATTGTCTGGATATGATCAAGCAAACCAGCGTCATTTAACTTGATAAACTGTTCTTCAAGCATCATGCATTTGGAAATATTCAAGGCCACTTTCTTGCTGTAATCTGACATTTCAGCTCTTTTATTTTTTGAAGCGTCAATAATCAAATTGGTTGTAAAAATAAAAAAAAGCAGCACAATACCAATCAACAACAGCAATGAAATTCTTGATTTTATGCTTGCAAACATATTCTTCTCCCTTTTTTAAGGTCTTATATGCCGTATGGGTCAGATTTTAAAATGACTGATAATTTTCTGCAGTTGATTGGCCAGTTTCGCAAGGTCATCGGCTTGTTTTTGCGTGTCTATGGCATCATCTGACGTTGCATTAATAGCCACATTCAAGTCAGAAACATTCTTTAATACATTTTCTGTTTCAGTTGAGGCCTGTGCGGCATCTTTTGCAATTGCCACGGCAGCTTTGGTGACATCTTCCAGATTTCGCGACACTTCAGCACCGGATTTAATTGCAGCTTGAATATTTTCTGAGGCCTTATCAGCACTTTTTGCGGCGTCCTGGACCATTTTCGAGACAGATGTCGCAGAGTCTGCGGCTTCACCAACGCTTTTTGATATTTCATTTGTGGTTGCCGTTTGCTGCTCAACGGCTGAAGCAATGGTACTCATGATTGAATTTATTTCTGATATGGCCTTCACAATAGCTTCGATTGCAAAAACAGCAGAATCAGTATTGTTCTGCATGCCTTCAACTTTTTCACGGATTTCCTCTGTGGCTCCTGCGGTTTGCCGGGCCAGTTCCTTCACTTCGTTTGCGACCACGGCAAATCCTTTACCGGCCTCTCCTGCCCCGGCAGCCTCAATTGTAGCATTCAGGGCAAGCAGATTGGTTTGTGCGGCAATTCCCTTGATCAGATCAACCACATCACCAATTTCACTGGCTGCATTTCCTAGAGCATTCACTATACCTGATGTTTCACCGGCCTTATCCGATGCATTACTTGTCATGTCAGCGCCTCTTCCGGAATTTTTAGCCACTTCATTCAATGTGGAATACATCTCTTCAATTGCAACAGCCACACTTTTAACCGATCCGGACATTTGTTCCGCAGCACTTGCCACTGAGTGAAATGTTTCTGTCACATCAGAGGTAATTGAACCAATCGTGTTCATATTTCCCGCAAGATCATCAGAAGCAGAGGAAACCGTTGATACCTGGGCACTGACCTCTTCTGCCGCAGTGGCGATATTTCTTATGCTTGCAGAAGCATTTTCAGAAGATGTTTGCACAACAGTTGACTGACCGTCCATCTGATCGGACTTTCCTGCCATATCATCCGAAATTGTTTTCAATTGCGTTGAAGAAACAATCAAGCGTTCAATGTCCTCTCTGACTTTTCCGATCATATCAGAAAGTCTGCTTACAAAAATATTAAACCATTTGGCGACTTCCCCCACTTCATCATTTGAATTAATCTCCAGCTTTTTTGTTAAATCGCCTTCACCTTCAGCAATATCTTTCAGCATTTCAACTGTTTTTCCAAGGGGAAGCGAAACGAATTTTCGAACGAGCACATAGGTGGATATACTCATTACCATTATTAGAAAAACAACGACGATAAAAGAACTCAAAAGGATAATTCGCTTCATATGTGAAATCGCAATAGACGCTTTCCGGTTTGCATTTTTCAGGGCCTCATTGGAAAATCTGAAATGGGTTATTCCGCCGGATTCGCCTGGCTGCCAGCTTGTATGACACCGAATGCAATCATGATTGACTTTTTGTGATTTAAAAATTTCAATGGCATCTGACGATTCAAACGCGTATATTTCCTTTTTTTCATTTTCCATCAGTTGTTTGACATTCTTTGGAATTTTGTTCCCTATACTTTTTGAATCGGAAGAAAATTTAACGATACCGTCACGATCGAACAGGGAAAATTCAATCAATCCTTCAATTTCATTCAAGGCAGTTAATAAATCACTGAACTTTTCCATTTCCCCCCTTTCTAAAGAGCCTGCAACAGCTCGCTCTGCAGATCGGTGCATATCATGGGCAAATTCGGATTCTCTTTTTTCCAGAATACTGATGCTGGTGCTTGATAAATCAGACGCAAGTTTTGTAATGGTGATGTATTGAAAACATTGTGCCGTCAAAACCACAGCTATAAGACCGGCAAGAAGAGAAAGCACAAGTTTGGTATGAAGTTTCATAGCTTTTCCTTTATTTTTTCATTCTTTCTGTAAAAAGAAAAAGATGCGTGCCGAGCAAATGATTCTGACGCGCAACCAATGCAGGGACCGCCTGCAGGTATGCAGGAGTTGGTGCCGTCGTTCCATAATCTCAAATTACAATCACCATGGGTAATGATTCCAAGACATCCCAGTTTAAACAAGCACCCGCTTGATGAAAATGTTTCAGCGAAATTCTCCCGCTCATAATCCGAAAACCGGGGGCACTGGTCATGTATCAATCGATCAAAAAACATCCTGGGCCTTCCCAATGCATCCATATCCGGCTGGCCAAATTTTAATAAATGAACCAGTGTTCCCACAAACCAGTCCGGATGGACCGGACAACCGGGTATGCAAATAACGGGTCTTGGCAATTGCTCTTTCTCAAGGAATTCTTTCAGGCTTAGGGCGCCGGTGGGATTGTTCTCGGCAGCAGGGATACCTCCAAAAGAAGCGCACGTACCCACAGCAATAATGGCCTTTGATCGGGTTGCCGCGCTTAATATAAGGTCCGAAACGGGCTTGCCTCCCATTTTGCAGGCCTCAGGCATGCCATAAGGCACACTGCCCTCAACCACCAGGATGTAATCCCCCTTTGAGATGACGTTGTCAACCAGATCCATACTCACATGACCTGTTGCAGTTGATAGTGTTGAATGGAATAAAAGTGAAATATATCGCGTCAAGATTTCAGCCGGTCCCGGGTCAGCTGAATTCAATAAAGACACTGAACATCCCGAACAACTTTGACCACTCAGCCATAAGACATTCACCTGGCCTGAAACAAGATGTTCCAGTGCATCTGCGACATCAGGAATCATATGACTGGATAGTCCTATCAATGCCGCATACCTGGTACTGAGTTCCAGAAATTCTCTCCGGGTAATTTTTGCCGACATAATAATACTCCTTGTTAACTGACTGAGGCTACTTTCTGTTGCCTGATTTTGTCATAAAAATAAAAGTTATGTAGCGACAACAATCTTTTGAAGCGTTTTTTCCACATGAGCTGTTGTAAAAGGCTTGATAATATATCCGTTTATCCCATGATTGATGGCCTCCATGACACTTTTTTGATGGCCCTGGCTTGTGACCATCACAAACAGACTCTTAGAAAGACCTGGCACGGCTTTAACGATTTTCAGCAGATCGAGTCCTGTGATTTCGGGCATATTCCAGTCGGAGATAATCAGATCATAACGCACGTCTCTCAATTTCTGAATAGCAGGTTTCCCGTCGTTCGCATCATCAATATTTGCGGAAACAAACCCGATATCCTTTAAAGCGCCTTTCATGAGGCCTCTTATTGTGGACTGATCATCAATCACGAGCACACGCATCTCTTCCCATTTGGTTTTCAAAGACGCCTCCGGCTCCGGCCATCTCTTTTTAAGAGCCTCAACAACACCCTCAAAATCAGACGTTTGGGCCGCTGCAGTTTTGGACTTTATGATGTTCTCGATGAACACATTTAAATGATCAAGTGTTGTCAGCTGTTTTGGAATGATGACATGATAATTGTCGCCTTCTTCCCGGATTTCCGGTTTTGTTTCCATCTATGCCTCCTTCATTTATGCAATGTCCTTATTTTAATGCACAGCACAGGCAATACAAGGGTCAAACGACCTAACAACCCTTGCAACCGCCATAGGATTTTTTTCATCCGTAACAGGGGTTCCGATCAATGCAAATTCAACTGCTCCAGGGATTCCCCGATCATCCCGCGGAGAACAATTCCATGTTGTCGGCACCACGCACTGATAATTGGCTATTTTGTAATTTTCAATATTTATCCAGTGTCCCAGAGCACCTCTGGGCGCCTCTGTCAATCCGACACCACGGCCTGTCTTGCAGATTTCAAAATCATTGAAAACCGGTTTGCCAACATTTAAATTTTCTATCCATTCAATACATCTTTCAGCAAGGATTTGACTCTCAATAGCCCTGGCAGCATGACGCCCCATGGCAGATATCAAGGCATCCGGTTTCAATCCTGTTCTTGCCAACAGGGCATCGATATGTTTGGTTACGACAGGATTTCTGCCTTTCTTATGGCTAATCATTAAACGGGCAAGAGAGCCGACTTCCATAACCTTGCCGCCATATCTGGGAGCCTTGATCCATGAATATGCCTTATGTTTTTCCGGGGCAGGTTCAGTTCTTCCCAAATCAGGGCTCAGACCGGACTCAGAAGAAAACAGGGAGTAAGCCACATCTTCAGTAATCTTCATTGGGTCCAGTTCATAAATTTGGCCGTCAATAATGGCGCCATTTGAAAACAAATGATTTGAATTGCCATCATTTTCGGGAAAAACGCCATAACCCAAAAAATTCCCATATCCTTTCCCCATATTGAAATATTCCGGAAATGCGGAAGCCACAGCTATCACATCAGGGACGTATGAATGATCAATAAAAGATTGAAGGGTTTTCATCATTGAAAGACAGGCTGCGATCTTTTTAGCGGTCACAATTTCCGTAACACCTCCGGGCACAATAGTCGTTGTATGGGGCAGCTTTCCGGCAAATATGGCTCCCAATTTATGGGCCAGAGCCCGCATGGAAAGCGCATCCAGATAATGCTTGATCGCCAGAATGTTCAACTCTGTATTTTCAATATAATTCGAATCATATCGGGGTAAAAACGGTGCTGCCGGGTAAAGCGATTTTGATGAGAGCTGAGCGTTTACCCAGTCTTTCAGTTCCAGAAGTGCCGGATCTTTTCCTGTATAAGCGGCAATTTTGGCGATATCGACAAAATCAAGCGCTGATAAATGATAAAAATGAATGATGTGAGACTGGATATAATTGGCAGCAAGGATAATATTCCTGATGATACGGCCATTTGAAGGGGGACTCACCCCGTATGCTTCCTCCTGAGCCTGAACAGACGCCATTCCATGTGATACAGGGCAGACACCACAGATTCTCTGGGTTATCTGTTGCGCATCAAGCGGATCCCGCCCCGTCAATATTTGTTCAAATCCCCGAAACATTTCTCCTGCACTATAAGCACTTACAACTTTCCCGGATTCAACCTCGACACGAATCGCGAGGTGTCCTTCAATTCTTGTTATGGGATCAATGTCAATCGTTCGGGCCATGTTTATCTCCCTGATATCGTCTTATGGGTTTTCAATGTCAGACATCTTTCAGTCTTTTTCTTTGTACACCCCGTCATACTCAATAATTTTACTTGCTGAAAGAATGACGAGAAGATTTTCATTCAGCTTTTTTACACCCTCAACAAATCTTGATTTCATCCCTTTTAGATTGGCTGGGGGAATTTCAATTTCGTTTTCGTCAGCCTCGATCACATCACCTATGTTATCGACGATTAACCCTACGGCATCCTTTTTCAGAATAATATTATGGCTTTCTTCTGTAATGTCTCTTTTGCCAAATCCTATTCGAACAGCCAGATCAAATACCGTTACCGTATTTCCCCTCAGATTAATTAGCCCGCGAACATAATCAGGCGCGTGTTGCACAGGTGTAATCTCCAGAATACGGTTAATCTCTCTGACATCCTTAATATCAATGCCAACCAGATGATCCATGATGTTAAATGTAATAAACTGACTGATTGCCATTCCTTTAAGCATCTCCTGTCACGAATGATTTCATGGTGTGATATGGAAATAAAAAGTGTATTGAATGTCTGACTTTGCCAAATAAAACCGTATCATGCCGATCAGGGTCATAAAGCAGGCACATGCTCATAAATCAATTCCAGAAGTTCAACTGTGTTTAAAAACATGGTCAGATTCCCATTTACAAATGCGGTCCCCAGCAAACCCTGAGGGGTTGTTTTATCATGCTTGACATCTACATTTACATCAATGGTATCCATAATATTAGATACGGCTATACCTACAGAGTCTATATTTGTTTTGGGGACAAGCATAAAATACTGTTCCATATCTTTTGGAAACGGTTTTACCGGTAGAATATCTTCTAGATAAACAAGTGGAATACTTTCATTCAGATATGCAATAAAATCTCGTTTGCCAATCCTGTAAATATCGTCAGGCTTGATTAGTTCGAGTCTTGAAATCGCCTCAAGTGTCAGGGCAAAATGTTCGTTTTCAGCAGAATTGAAAAGGAGTATCGATTCAAAATTACCTTTTCTGCCCTGTTTTTTTCTTTCTTCTATTGCGTTTCTCCTATGGGCTTCCCTGTTCACTTCCGTAAAATTAAGTTTGGCACATTCTGCAATTCCCACAGCATCCAGAATCATTGCAACGCGGCCATCCCCCATAATGGTTGCCCCTGCAAAACATCTGCAATCCTTGATATGGGTTGACAATGGTTTTACCACGATTTCCTCATTATCATAAAGCCTGTCCACAATCAGTCCAAAGCTGTTATTGCCGATTTTTAAGACCACAACATTAACGTCATTCCGCCAACTGGAACGTCTGTCATTTGAAAGTTTCCGCCTTTCGGTTGAATCAGGGTCCTCACTTTCAGCACCAATGCTTTCATTTCTTCTGTCATCGCTTTTCAGACGCCGATCCGCCATAGGCTCATTTGTGAGAGGTGTGTAATATTTCTTTTCAATACCCAGTACATCTGAAAGATTGACCAAAGGCAGAAGACGCTCCCTGACACGCAAGACTTCGGCATCACCAATCTTTTCAATTTTTCTTGATTTTTCCCCCACCCTGATCAGAAAAAGCTCCTGAACGTTTACCTGGGGAATAGCAAATCTCAAATCTCCGGAGCCGACAATCAGAGAAGGGATGATTGCTAACGTCAATGGCAATCGGATACGAATGGTCGTTCCTTTTCCCGGTTTGCTTTCAAGCTCAAGCTGGCCACCCAAGGCTTCGATGTTGGTTTTCACGACATCCATGCCAACACCTCTGCCGGAAATATCCGTAATGGATTCTGCGGTGGAAAAACCGGGAAGCATAATCAGGTTTATTTTTTCGCTATCACTTAAATAAGCCGCTCTGTCCGCTGAAATATTGCCACTTTCAATGGCTTTTTTAAGAATGACTTCCGGGTCGATGCCTTTGCCATCATCCTTAACAATGATATTAACCTGGCCACCTTCATGAAATGTACTGACTTGAAGCTTACCTACTTTTGACTTACCGTTTTTCTCTCTTTGAGCAGGCAATTCAATGCCATGATCCAGGCTGTTTCGAATAAGGTGTGTTAACGGATCTGACAAACCTTCCAGCATGGTCTTATCAAGCTCAACATCCTTTCCCTCTATGATCAGTTCGACTTCTTTTGAAAGCTGCCTTGCAATATCTCTCACAATCCTTGAAAACTTGTTAAAAAGATTCCCTACCGGCTGCATGCGCATCTTCATGATATCTTCCTGAATTTCACTTGTCACGGCATCCACATTCTGAATAATGGTATTTAATTTGGGATTGCTTCGTACGACAGTTTCAAGTTCCTGCCTGAGCTGGTTCCGGCCCAACACAAGCTCTCCTGCAAGATTCATCAAACTGTCAATCACGGTGACACTGACGCGAATGGTTTCAGGTGACGTACTTTTTTCCGGTTTATTGTTGGGTGCCAATTTACCTGTATTGCTTAAAGCAGTTGTCTTGCTGATTATGGGCGTTTTTCTTTCATCTGAAGGCTCTGCCTTGGTTTCTACAGACACATTCTTTGGCATTTCATCAATCAAAAAATCGAGTTTCAGCAATTCTTTTTGACAGTCGATATCATTTGAGCAATGGATATTGTCAAAAAGCTCCAGAACTTTACTCAAACCATCAAACAGAATGTCCGCCTGATCCTTTCTTACAAGGTCCGCCATTTGTCTGAATCTGCCAAATACGATTTCAAGACGCTTGCCCAATTCATACAATTGCCTGAAATTCAAAAACCTGGCGCCGACTTTGATATGGTGTACAGTTTTGTAAAGTGCCTTATAATCATCAGTTGAAATATCATGGGGATTATTTTTAAGTGATATAAAAATCGGATTTATTTCAGCAATTCGATCCATGGTCTCATTTATCAAATCATTCACAACCGAATCATCCCGTGACTCGTCCGAAACAGGTTCTGAGGTGACAGGGATATCATCCTTTGCAGGGACTATTTGATCATTGCTCATTTCTTTTTCGAGGATGGCATTTATTTTCCGGATCTCTTCATCACATGGGATTTGGTTGCTTGAATGCACATCGCTGAGCATCAGTCTCACTTTGTCTATTCCCTGAAAAATCGGGTCCATCCTGTCGGGGTCAGGCGTTAATTCACCATCCCTGAATTTCATAAAAACATTTTCCATGGCATGGCTCAGACGGGTCAATGCGTCAAAGCCGAAAAAACTCGAAGCCCCTTTAATGCTGTGCATGGCACGAAAAATTCTATTGATAATATTATAATCAATTTGGTCGCAGTGTTGTTCCAAAATAAGCAGATCCGGCTCTATCGACTCAAGATGATCCGAACTTTCAGCGACAAATTCGCTTATAATGTTTTTACTATGAATCTCATCCATCAAGGAATACCCTTTTCGCGTTCATGAATGATATATTTTTCTGGGATTCCGGGTTTGGTAAATCTGATCTGTTGATCTGGCCCGGCTCATAGATAAAAAAAATTATTTATGAGATATGATGAGAGCTATCATAAAAAAAAATCCATGAAATGTCAAATATGTTCCTTACATTCCCGATATTTAATTCATGAGTAAATATTCAAAAACCGCTACAACACCCAATTTAAGGACCTTAAAAATTTCTTTTGGGGGTTTCCCCCATGCAAATAAGTAGATAACCCCATAGACAATCTGAAAATAAAATCGATATAGTGGTCTTCACTAATTTACCCCTTCCTACCACACAACTCCCCCCACCAGCTTTTGGGCGGTTTGCAACGAATCGCCCATTTTTTTTCTTTTGAAATGCCTATCTCTAAAGGGAGTCAGAAAAAATACCGATACAAATACAAAAATGCTAATATTGACTTCATGAATTGAGGAATGACCCCGGTATGACGTTAAAAACAATTCTTATGATGATAACGATTCTTTTTATTTCCGTTATATCTCATGCAAGAGACTATAAAATAGAAATATTTAAAGAAAACTATAAAGAAAAATTGATACCAGGTGGTGGTGAACTGAAACTATATCATACTTGGCAGGCAAAAACCGTATTTGGAAACAAACTTCTTGTACTGGTTGGAAATGATTCTGATTACCGAAACTGGCTAAGGGAATCTCTTAAAAAAAACAAACTCTACATCGTTAAAATACCAAAACAGGGTGAGAATGCATTTGAAAATGATTTGGCGATCCCGGTTGATATTCAACAGATTCACCCAGTATGGGATGAAAAATGGGATTGCAGCGGATGCCGGCATGGCAATCCGGAAGAAGAACCTCAAAAAAATATGTAACTGGGCGTCGAATATAAAAGGCCACCTCCCTTTTAAAATAAAGGCAGGAAAACTATTTCCACAGTCATTTTCTTGTGAGTCTGAAAGTCAAGGATTGACATGTTCCTCAAAAAATGGTTGTTTAATTAAAAATAATTTCAAATGCCTCTTTCTATAAAATTCTATAAAGATCACTATTATTTTGGGATTTTTTCCCATAAAAATAATCGTTTTGATCTATAGACAGGAAATACTTACTTTTGATAATATTAACGGAATTCTCCTTCCGGTAATGAGGCACACCTTATATCAAAACGACTTTCGATAGACTGAATATTTTTCTGCCTGAATTTTAATAATAATGATTAAGCATTTTTACAAGGTTAAAAGGATTTTAATGGCGTATTCGTTTTCAAAATTTAAAATTGGAGATTAAGCAATATGACAACAATGGAAAGTCTCACTGAACAGCGTGAAGATTTAAGAAGGCCCTGTTTTTTTATGGCCGTTGACTATGTGACAGATAACCACGTTTTCACCGAATCCATTCAGGATATCAGCACAAATGGATTGTTTATTGAAACCAGAAAACCCCTTCCGGTTGGAACAAATATCAATATGGTTTTCACAGACTATGACAAGCTGCGTGTTATCAAAATATCCGGTAACGTTATCCGGGCAACATCAGATGGGATCGCCGTTAAATTTATTTTTGATAATCAACGCCAGGAAACGGTTATTCAAAGCTTTGTCCGAAGCATTTAAATCAATAAAACGTCCCATCCGATAATTATGGACGTTTGATATTCTGCAAATCAAGGACTTACGAAAAAGGTTTGAAATTATTCTGATGGTGCGACAAATGACTCCATCTTTTCGAACCCGCCATCGACCACACTTTTAATATAATCAAAATTGCTTTTAAAATTGGTATGCAGTTGATCAACAAGCACCTGATTTCTCACTGGTAATCCCACCATGAACGTGATGGTTTCAAATTGTTCCTGAATCATAATCATCGTATTGAATGCGTAGTTAAATGATTGTTTTTGAAACCTGATCATCCGTTTTAAATTTTTTTTCACAATATCATAGCTGTCCATAGGTTATCCCTTTACAATTTGTTTAACATGGGTGAAACGATAAGACATTCAAAAAACAACGCAACAAAACATTATCTTTTTAATACCATACCAGATTAATAGAGACTGTCAATAATTGAGATTTGATTATATATTAACGCGTTATAAAAATTGTTGCCACCAATAGGCCTTTTTTGCATTGCAAGAAAATGCCTGATTTATCACAATGACTGTCTAAGGCCAACGTCCAGGGCAATACCTGGCAGCAGATTTTTTTCAAAGGCTTAACTTGGCAATCGGCTATTCGTCAGATGTTTTTAGAACCGCAAGAAATGCAGATTGGGGAATTTCCACCTGACCAACGGTCTTCATACGTTTTTTACCCTTCTTTTGTTTTTCAAGGAGTTTTCGTTTTCGTGAGATATCGCCACCATAACATTTTGCGGTTACATCTTTTCTGAATGGCGTGATTGTCTCTCTTGAAATAATTTTCGCACCTATGGCTCCCTGAATGGCAACCTTGTACATCTGGCGGGGAATCTCCTTTTTCAATCTCTCGCATGAATTCCTTGCACGTGCCACCGCATTATCCTTATGGACAAGCTGTGATAAAGCGTCAACCCGCTCACCATTGATAAGGACATCGACCTTGACCAAGTCTGTTTCCACATACCCTATAATATCATAATCAAAAGAACCATAGCCCTGTGTAATACTTTTCAGCCGATCATAAAAATCATATATCACTTCCGCAAGCGGGAGTTCAAAAATCATCTCCAGCCGGTTGTTTGTCAGATACTGATAATTTTTATTGATGCCTCTCCGCTCCAGGCATAATTTCATGACCGCGCCCATGTATCTGTCCGGAACGATAATCGATGCACGGATAAACGGCTCCCGTGTAATAGCTATCGTTGTGGGGTCCGGAAAAAGCGAGGGGTTATCAATAATTACTTTTTCACCATCTTGCATGACAACCTCGTATTGAACAGATGGGGCTGTGAGGATTAAGGAAAGATCATATTCCCGTTCCAGGCGCTCTTGCACGACCTCCAGATGAAGGAGTCCAAGAAATCCGCATCGGAAACCAAATCCGAGCGCAGCAGAAGAATCTTTTTCGTAAATAACTGAAGCATCATTCAACTTCAGTTTTTCCATAGCAAGTGTAAGTTCTTCATAGTCATCTGATGCAACCGGATAAATCGACGAAAATACCACAGGTTTGGGATCCTTAAAACCTTCCACCGGCTTGTCACATCTGTTTTTTCTATGTGTGATTGTATCACCGCATTTTGTATCGCTGACGGTTTTAATCCCTGCGATCAGATATCCCACCTGCCCGGCATACAGTTCTTTTTTGGGCACCCTCACTATCTGAAAGATACCGACTTCCTCAACGCGGTGGACCGCTTTATTGGACATGAATACAACTTCATCGCCCACTTTAATGGTCCCGTCAAAAATGCGAAAATGAACCACTGTCCCCCGATAGGGGTCATAGTGGGAATCAAAAATAAGGGCCTTTAATGGTGCACTGGCATCCCCTTTCGGCGGCGGCAATTTTGTTACAGCACCTTCCAGTACATCTTCTATTCCGATTCCTTTTTTGGCAGACGCAAGGATGATATTGTCCGTATCCATTCCCAGGTCGTCTTTTATCTGCTGCTTGACCCATTCGATTTCTGCTGAAGGCAGGTCAATTTTATTGATGACAGGAATCACTTCAAGGTCATGTTCCAGAGCCAGATACAGATTGGCCAATGTCTGAGCTTCCACACCCTGACTAGCATCAACTAACAAAAATGCCCCCTCGCAGGATGCCAAGGCCCGGGATACTTCATATGTAAAATCCACATGACCGGGTGTATCGATGAGATTCAACATATATTCTTTACCGTCTTTTGCTTTATATGGCAGACAAACACTCTGACTTTTTATGGTAATGCCCCTTTCACGTTCGATATCCATATTATCAAGTATTTGATCTTTAAAATCACGGTCCGTAATAATACCTGTGGCCTGAATCAATCTGTCAGACAACGTGGATTTACCGTGATCGATGTGGGCAATAATTGAAAAATTTCTGATATGCTTCATTGAATTATCAATCTTGTTTGAATAAATACAACCTTATCAGCACAAATATGATTGACAAAACGCTCTCATACTTGTGCCTGCTTGCTGAAAATCAGCATACCGCACTATAAACGTTTTTCTATACCATTTAACAGCCATTATGGGAATACATTATTATTGAATATTTTCCGGATACGAATTATATTTTAAATAACAATTTAATATATAATCTATTTAAATAAATGATTCGAATTTTCATGTTCGAAATAGGACCAAAAGGAAGTTGACACTAAGCGGCATTCCCGTTATAAAGGACGAATTATTTGGGTGAGGGCTTTATCGGGCATGCCCGGCTCAATCAAAACGAAACATTGTAAAATAATATACCGGAAATTAGAATATGGCAGCAAGTATTTTAATTGTTGATGATGATACGGCAATACGTGAATCCATGCAGGAATTTATTCAGATGTCCAATTTTGATGTGGATACGGCTGCAAGTGCTGAAGAAGCTATTGAAATTCTGGAAGATAAAGAAATAGATGTCGTTATCACTGATATTATGATGACAGGGATGAGTGGTCTTGAACTTACAGGAATCATAAAAAAGAATTATAATACGGATGTCATTGTCATGACCGGATTCTGTGCGGATTATTCCTATGAAGAGGCCATCAACAAAGGCGCCAATGATTTTGTATTCAAACCGATTCGTTTTGAAGAATTGATTTTAAGGCTAAAACGTGTTTTAAATGAACGGAAACTCACCAAAGACCGCATTCAGATGCTTGAAAAGCTGAAAAAACTGGCTATTACGGATGGTTTGACCAACCTTTACAACTCAAGATATTTTTACAGTCAGCTGGAACTTGAAGTGGACAGATTCAGAAGATACAACCATCCTCTTTCATTGCTCTTGCTGGATATCGATCACTTCAAACAGTATAATGATGCCTTTGGCCATATTGAAGGCGATAAAGTGCTTGTAAAACTCGGTAAAGTGATTAAGTCCTGCCTCAGGCGTATGGATACGGGATAC
The DNA here is from genome assembly GCA_018816735.1 of Pseudomonadota bacterium. Taxonomy (GTDB): domain Bacteria; phylum Desulfobacterota; class Desulfobacteria; order Desulfobacterales; family JAHIVH01; genus JAHIVH01. The sequence continues at coordinate 50,899 of JAHIVH010000044.1, forward strand.
CGGTATGGCGGTGAGGAATTCACCATCATCCTGCCTGAAACCGGAAGTGAAGAAGCAAGGGTCGTTGCCGAACGTGTCAAATCCACATTAATGGAAGCAACATTTTCACCTGTACCTGGCAAAGAAATCCAGATCACTATCAGCATCGGATTGACAGAATACGCATTAAACGAGGAAATAGCCTCGTTTGTGCAACGCGCTGACCGCGCCATGTACATGTCTAAAGAATCAGGACGGGACCAGATCACATCCTTGCCGGCCACCCCATCGGATCAATAATCCAAATGATATCTTGTAGTTTCCTAACCCATCCGTCAGAAGACCAGATTGCCGGAATCATGCACCTTTATCAAGCGGAAAAATGGTGGGAAGGTGATATGGACAACGCAAAAACAGTCAAAAAGATTATTTCCGGCAGCCATTGTTTTGTAATCGCCAATATCAAAAATAAAATCATCGGGATGGGAAGAGCGATAAGCGACCATGTCAGTGATGCCTATATCCAGGATGTCACTGTTCAGGAATCATTCAGGGGGCAAAAGATAGGGACCCGGATTATTGCCATGCTTATTGAAAAGTTAAATCAGGACGGCATCCATTGGATTGGCCTTATTGCCGAAAAAAATGCAAGTCCCTTCTATGAACCACTGGGGTTTACAATCATGCCAAATGCCGCACCCATGCTGAGAAAGACATATAATGGATTTTAGACTTTTAGAACCAGGAGACTATGAGACCTACAAACCCTTTTTCAGGAATCAGCCTTACGATCTCTGCATATACACCCTGCCCTCCCTGATTGTCTGGACCAACAGCCTTGCACGACACTTTGTACAAATCAGAGATGATATTCTCATGATCTACATTGATTATCCCAAAGGCCATTCCCTGCCTCACCTGATCATGCCCATATCGCAGGAAAGAGAGATTATGCCTGAGGAGCTTTACGAACTGTCGAAATCCGTTCAATTCAATGGGTACAGCAATGTTCCTGAAGCATACATCGATCATTATGGCAGGGATCGAATAGAATCACTCTTTCGAATCAACGAGCAACCGGAATTTGAGGATTACGTTTACAGAGCAAAAGACCTTGCCTCGCTCAAAGGAAAAAAATATTCCAAAAAAAGGAATCTGATTCACCAGTTTGAAAAAGAATTTGTTCTTGAGAATCGGGTATTGGTCGAACAGATGACCGGGGTCATCCAGGATGAATGTCTGACCTTTCTTGAAGAATGGTGCGAAGAAAAAGACTGCGGCGAAGAAAAAGACAAAGTGCTTGCCTGTGAGAGAGAGGCAGCCATAAAGGCCATTACCTATATTGACTCGATCGAGCTGCAGGGGATTTGTTTGAGGATTGATGGAAAAATCAATGCGTTCGGCATCGCCTCTGTTTTAAATAAAAAGATGTGCGTCCTTCATTTTGAAAAGGCGTTCAACAACGTCAAAGGGCTTTATCAATATTTTGACCGGGAGTGTGCAAGGCACTTGTTCACTGAATATGAATATATCAATAAAGAAAGTGACATGGGATTACCTGGGATCGCTCATGCCAAAAGCTCCTATTTTCCGGTGATGAAAGTCAAATCCTTCAAGCTTACGCGGTTGTAATTCTCATACTTAAGTCAACAGATACGGCCTGATGGGTCAATGCGCCTGATGAGATGATATCCACACCTGTTGCGGCAAGGCTTTTCAAGCTTTCCTTTGTCACGTTTCCCGAAACTTCAACCAAAACCTTCCCGTTTATCAGTTTCACAGCATCCCGAATCTGATCCAAATCCATATTATCGAGCATAATCACGTCCACACCGGCTGATAGGGCTTCCCGGACCTCGTCCATGGTCGATACTTCCACCTCTATTTTAACAAGGTGAGACACATGGCACTTCACTTTTGATACCGCCGCCAGAATACCGCCGCCAACGGCAATGTGATTGTCCTTGATCAATACACCATCATAAAGGGCCATCCTGTGGTTATAGGCCCCCCCCACACGAACCGCGTATTTCTCAAGTATCCGCCAGCCTGGAGTTGTTTTTCGCGTATCAGTAAGTTTCACTTTGGCGTGGCTCATATGGTCCACATATGAGCGGACATGGGTGGCGATCCCTGACATTCTCTGAAGAAAATTGAGGGCAGTCCGTTCCCCTTTCAAAAGCGTCCTTAACGATCCTGACACAGTAAAAACCGTATCACCTTTTTTTACAGTATCACCATCTTTATAATGAAATAGGCACGCCACGCTATCATCCAGTGTTTTAAAAACAGCTTCAACCACATCAAGACCCGCGAGCATGAGAGATTGTTTGGCCACAATCTCCCCTTTGCCCATCTGGCCTTCTGCAACAATATTATCCGTCGTGATATCTCCGGGCCCCAAGTCTTCCGATATGGCCAGATCAATTAGATGCTGAACGGAACTTATATGCATATCATGTCTCTTTTATGATGCGTTTAAACTTGCCGAACCAAAGATTACGTCTCATCGGAACTGGAAACAAGTTCCATAATTTTCTGAAGATTGATTTTCAGTTTGTCGTGCTTTTCAATCAGACCCTTTTGCTGATCACGAACCTTCAAAACAACTTGATCCGGTGCTTTTGAAATAAAGCTGTCGTTATTGAGTTTGTTGTCAACACCTGTCAGTTCTTTCTCAACTTTACCGATTTCTTTTTCAAGACGCGTTCTTTCCTTATCCAAATCAACCACGCCCTCAAGAGAAACATAAATCTGAGCACCCTCAATAATCGCTGTTGCTGACGATTTGGGCCGTTTCCCCGGAATCGATATATCAAATGCGTCTAATCGGGCCAAATTTTTTATCAAATTCCCATGATGGCTGATTTTTTCCCGTATATGTTGATCTCCTGACTGCACAATCACCTTCAGCATGGCAGAAGGTGCAATCTGCATTTCTCCCCGGATGTTTCGTATTGCAGATATTAATGCCATCATCAGGTTCATGGTGGCTTCGGCATCCGGATCAACCGTTATTTCGGGCAGACTGTCATTATCTTCAGGATAGACCGCCTGCATGATCGCTCCTTTACTTCCTGGCAATTTGTGCCATATTTCCTCAGTGACAAACGGGACAAAGGGATGAAGCAAAATCAGTGTATCGTGAAGCACGCGCCACAAAACACTTTTTGATGCCTCCTTCTGTTTTTCACCCATTTTATCGTAAAGTGCGGGTTTTGAGGCCTCAAGATACCAGTCACAGAATTCGTGCCACACAAAATTATATAATGCGCCTGCCGTTTCATTGAACTTATAATCTTCAAGCGTATGGACAACCGTTTGGGAAACCGTTTTCAGCCTGGATAAAATCCATTTATCAACCACTGAAATATGATCCCAGTCGATTGTTGTCATCTCTTTGTCGAGATGCATAAATGAAAACCGCGCCGCATTCCACAGTTTATTAATAAAATTCCTGTACCCTTCGACTCTATCCATGGAAAGCTTGATATCACGGCCCTGAGCGGCAAAGGCTGCCAACGTAAACCGAAATGCATCCGTGCCATGACTGTCTATCACTGTAAGCGGATCAATCACGTTTCCTTTGGATTTGCTCATCTTCTTGCCATGTTCATCCCTTACCAGCGCATGGATATACACATCCTTAAACGGCACTTCTCCCATGAAATGGATACCCATCATCATCATCCTGGCGACCCAGAAAAAAAGAATATCAAACCCGGTTACCAGAACGGATGTGGGATAAAATGTATTCAACAGTTTTGTTTCTTCGGGCCAGCCCATGGTTGAAAACGGCCAGAGCGCCGAACTGAACCAGGTGTCAAGCACATCTGTTTCCTGCAGGAGATTTTTTCCTGAACACGACGGGCAGGAAGCGGGTGTCTCGACTTCAACGATCACATCACTGCAATCTTCACAAGTCCAGACAGGAATTCTGTGCCCCCACCAAATCTGACGGGAAATGCACCAGTCCTTGATATTGTACATCCATTCAAAATAGGTTTTTTTCCAGTGGTCCGGAATGATTTTTGTCGTACCCTCCTCAACCGCCTTGATGGCTTTTTCTGCAAGAGGTTTGACATTGACAAACCATTGTTTGGACAGGTTGGGCTCAACAACGGTTTTACATCTGTAGCAATGTCCGACACTGTGGCTATGGGGTTCTATCTTGACCAAGAGGCCCTGTTCTTCCAAGTCCTTGACTGCGGCCTTGCGGCATTCGAACCGGTCAAGGCCTATGTATTTCCCGGCGCCGTCTGTCATGATGCCGTTATCATCAATGACTTTCACACTGTCAAGGTTATGCCGTTCACCAATATGAAAATCATTGGGATCATGAGCAGGCGTCACTTTTAGGGCACCTGTACCAAATCCTGTTTCAACGTATGTATCCCGAATGATTGGAATGGTCTTGTCTGTTAAGGGCAATTTCACATGGTCAGCACTTAAATTCTTATATCTTTCATCATCCGGGTGAACGGCAACGGCTGTATCACCGAACATGGTTTCCGGCCGGGTTGTGGCAACAATCAATCCCCCGGAATCATCAGTAAACGGATATTTGATATGGTAAAGATGGCCGTCTGAGGTTTCATGATCCACTTCCAGATCCGCAAGAGCCGTATTACACCTGGGGCACCAGTTGATGATATAATTTGCGCGGTAGATCAATCCATCCTTGTAGAGCTTGACAAAAACCTCCCTGACCGCCTTTGAAAGCCCCTCGTCCATGGTAAACCGCTCGCGCCTGAAATCGCAGGACGCCCCCATACTTTTCAACTGATTGATGATTGCGCTTCCGGATTTTTCCTTCCATTCCCAAACCGCTTCAATAAATTTTTCACGGCCAAGTTCATGCCTTGAAATGCCTTTGGCGGTCAGATCCTTTTCCACAACATTCTGAGTGGCAATGCCGGCATGGTCGGTTCCCGGCATCCACAGCACATTATCCCCTCTCAATCGCCTGTACCGGCAGAGAATATCCTGAAGGGTATTGTTCAGCGCATGCCCCATGTGAAGAACGCCTGTCACATTTGGCGGAGGAATCACAATAGAATAACTTTTCTTCGGGCTTTCATCCAAAGCCCCAAAAAGATTTTCCTTTTCCCAGAAGTCAAACCATTTTTTTTCAACATCACGGGGCTCGTACCCTTTGTCCAGCATTTCGGAACTCATTGACCCTGCTCCTTGACCTGTTTTCAATCCGCACCAGAAAACGAGGCAATTTTTTATTCAGTCACTATTTATATAATTCAGGTATTCGCCTGAAATTATTGCCGATATACTATTGAAAACCTGTATGCCGCAACATTCAGATTTGAAATTAAACTTGATACCCTAAAAGGCCATAGATGTAAATCAATTTCCTGATAGGCTGCATGAGGGTCAGATAAGGATTCAGAAAAAAATATGGGGCATAAAAAAAGGGGATACAAATGATCCCCTTTTGCAATTGACATCGTCTATTCAGGGAGAGCGGATCAGGAGTTCATGAGTTTATCCTGAAGTTTCTTAAGCTCCCTTATGATGGTGCGATCGATGAGTGTGGTCAATATGCCGTCTATTCGTTCGGCAAACATTTTTCTAATGACGCGTTCGAGTGCAGCATCAATCTGTTTTTCAGTCACCTCAACATCGCTGAGTTCATATTTTTCATCATCTTCTGCATCTGCCACATCCGATAGATACGAATCAGCCCCTTTTATTTTATCATCAATAACATCGGCACGTTCAGCAACTGAATTCGCTTCTTCAAATGCGTCTGCCAGATCAATGATGCCATCCCCGTTTTCTTCAACTTCCGTTTCTTTGATATCAATTGACTCTAATTCCAGATCAATGTAATCCGAGTCTTCCGATTCGTCTGTATCGTCTGCCAAATCATTGGCTCTTTCCTCATCTTCCTTTACGTTAACTTCTTCTTCAAGATTAATCACATTATCATCAACTTCATCGACCAGATCAATCACATCACCATTTTCCAGATCAAATACATCGTCTTCGACTTCTTCTATAAGATCAATAATTTCATCATCATTTTTTGCATGCGGGTCAAGCTCTTCCACGAGATCTATCACATCATCATCATTTTCGGTTAACTCATCAACAAGCTCCATCAGATTATCATCAACAGGCAAATCAATTTTAACATCATGCCTTTGGTTGTCCTTGCCGTTGTTCATCTAAGACCTCGCTTTTTTTTAGAAATAAATATCATTATCGTGTGGATACTTGAGGCACCCTAAAGAAGTTATCAAAGCTTTATAAGTCATTGAAAATTAACAGACATAATAAATGGTGTCAAGAGATTTGGCTGTTTTTGGCCCAAGACCAGAAAAATATTTACATTGGAAGCCAGTTGGCTATAAGAAGTAAACTGATATATTTACCGATAATATCAAGGAATCTAATCTGTGAAAGCAAATAAAAATCTGAAACGTTTCCATATAGATACAAACATCATCACACAAGAAAGGATCATGATCCAATCCAGAGAAGCCAATCATATTAAAAATGTTCTCCGCATGACAATCGGGGATCATCTCTGCCTGTTTGACAACCAGGGAAATGAATACGAAGCCAGGATAACAAGCCTGTCGTCACAGGGAATAGAAGTCGAAATCATTGAAACCTTTATAGCCGCCCCCGTGGAAAAAAGCCTGCAGCTATGCGTTGCCCAGTCATTCCTGAAAGACAAAAAAATGGATGCTCTTGTCAGACAAGTCACTGAACTCGGCGTGACGCGATGGCATCCATTTTTTTCAGAAAGGTCCATTCCCCAGCCAGACAAAAACCGCATGAAAAACAGATTGGAACGCTGGCAAAAAATATCCCATGAAGCGCTGAAACAATGCCGGCGTAATCTCCCCCTTGAAATAGTACCACCCTGCACGTTTGATGTTATCCTCGAAACCGGAAGTCAGGCCGACCTGAGCCTTATTTTCTGGGAAAACGAATCCATGCCATTAGGGGGAATTACAGCGGACAAAACCGATCATCCCCAAAGCGTATTCATTGTCACCGGCCCGGAAGGCGGCTTTTCACAACAGGAAATAGACAAGGCGAAAGACAAGGGGTTTATCTGCCTTTCACTGGGCCCTCGAATTTTAAAAGCAGAAACCGCGGCAATTTCTTCTGTCACCCTTATGCAATTTATTTTTGGAGACATGAAATGAAATAATCCTTGACAAATGAACATGTTTCCATCTATACAAGGTTCGTTTTTGGCTGCCCAGGTAGCTCAGTCGGTAGAGCAGGGGACTGAAAATCCCCGTGTCGGCGGTTCGATTCCGTCCCTGGGCACCACAACTAATAAGGCTTTCAGCAAATTTTGCTTAAAGCCTTTTTTTATTGTGTAAGCGCTATGTAAGTATCTTGAAGAACAATTCAGTCAAAATCTAATCCCGATCCCCGCCCCACATTGAATAGAATTATTTTACAAAGGGTGCTATACTTTTCAATCAAACGACCGGCATATCCACCCCTTAAAAATTCATTTAACAGGAGTCCCCCATGCCATATAATGTCAATACCCCCGAAAGACAGGCAAAGATTGCACAATACTGGAGGATGGTTGAAAGGACAGCCATTGAGTGGCGGGAAGAATACCGGAAACCCCTGGAAGAATTGAGGGAGAAAAAGAAAAAAGAAATCCCCGATCAAGATGAATGACCGGGGGCTTGCCCTGCTGGTTGCATAGAATTATTTTTGCCGGGTAATTGGTAATGACTTTTTACTGAAAAAGGAAGGGTCAAAACCATCTGTCACCTGCCGGGCCTTTTGCCGGATATGTTCTTCCGGGTGGCTGTATCCATCTATAAATCGGCATATATCGTTCAAAGCATAAAATGTGCCATGATATGCAATCGCTTGACTGACAAGCCTTTTGATAGATGGTACGTTATTTGCATATATCGTTGAATTGGAATATTTATTTTGCTGGAATTAAAAGGCCATAAAAAAACCCACCACATTTTTACGTGCGGTGGGTTCTCTGATCATGGATACCAGGGTTAAATTTTACTGCTATGCGCCTGTATCTGCCGTCCGATCGTCATTTTTTCATCAGGCAACATGCCCCCGGGTTTCAAAGATGCACCAGACAGGACCGTTTGGTAAATTTCAACGGCCTGGTTCCTTAAATGCTTAATATCTGCCTCTGGCAATTGGACACCAGACAAGATATCTGCCTTTAAGTCAAAATCATCAAGGGAATGGGACCGGCCCAATGCAGCCAACCTAACCACGGGATTTACAGGATGCCCCACAAGGGCCTTTAGGGCCTCTTTGGGCAGGTTCCCAATGATCGAGACCATTGCCATGTCTCCGGGGGAAACCTCACGGGAAGCTTGCGAAAAACTCGCCTGGGTCAACGCGCTTACCGGATCTGAAAGCCGTACAATTTCTGACTCGATTCGATCCGCTTCAGACTTCAATTCCATCTGGGCCTCTGCCATAGGTTTTGAATACTTTTGCCGGATTTCTGCTTTTTGCTTTTGCTGGATTTCAAGTTTCAAATCCTGGGAAACACCTGCCAATTCTTTTGTAAACTGATCTTGCAACCGTTTGATTTCTTCAATTTTCATAATTACCACCTTCTTGTGGGTTTATTAATTTTTGCCAATACTTCTGAATCGATCTCTTTTTTTGCCGGTCGGCGCCATGCCTTGAATGGAGGTGTTGCCTCTTTGTTTTTGGCCTCAAGAAGCTCCTTGTCCCGCCGTTCGTCAAGAAGGTCAGACACTGCTTGCCCTCTCTCTTTCGATTGAATGAATCCATCTGTTTTGCTCATTTTTCACATTCCTTTTTTTAAAATTATAGGGATTTCTTCTCTTATCTTGTCAAAAACTTTTGCCGTATCTGCATCCGGATCGCCGCCCTCTGGCACCATCGACAAAAGAGTCTCTACGACAAAATGGCTTGCCGGCCGCGCTGCTTTTATCGCCTTGTCAGAAAGACCGGCTTCCTTGAGCATATCAATCCACGCCTTATTCACGCTCTCCATTTTTCCCAGGATATCATGCGCCGTTTCCGTTTCCCCCGCCCGGATCGCCATCAGCCATGACAACGCATATCCTCTTAAATCGCATTCGGTGGCAAGAGAAAACCCAGTTATTGCGTCCCAGGAACCACGGAACATAAGATCAGGCCCCGAATAGGTTTTTCTGGGGCAGGTGTCAGTCAGTCTTGAATACTCTGCCTCATCGCCTCTGGCCTGTGCTTCAAATGCCAGGCAAATACGTTGTTTTGGGGTCAGGTGAGAAAATAGATTCTCATTAAACTTTTTCAATTGTTAGCCTCCTTTTGTATTTTCAAAGCCCGTTCAACGGCTTCCAGCCGCTGCTCAAGGTCACTGTCTTTTATAATTTCTTTCATTATGGATAGGATATATGCGAACGTTCTCGCTGTTCCCTCCTCAATCTGGCCACCATGTAACTGGTTCACAACCCGGGCAAGGAACCTGCGTAAATCCGCCAAAGTCTTCAAACGGATAGACCGGGGGGGGGTCCTTGCTAAATCCTTTGCCTCGCTTGCCTTTTGATCGTTTTTTGTGTTCATTTTAATATACCTTTTCATAGTCTGTTTGTGCATTTAACGCATCAGGACCCTTCCAGAATTCAACGTCATCCAGAAGATCCCGAAAATTATTCACTGATTTTTCGATCTTGTTCAGGTATCCACGGATCTCGCTTAGGAGCCGTAAAATAATAACATGGCCATTTAATTTTCATTGGGAAGGATTGAATAATTCCACTCGCCATGAAAATTTTCACGTAAAATAAGTATTGCTTCGAGTTCTTCGTCTGTCACTTTGATGCCTTTGGGGTAA
>JAHIVH010000045.1 GCA_018816735.1 Pseudomonadota bacterium
GGTGGCCGGACGTGCCTACGATCCATCCCCTTATGCTGCTTTTTGTATGATGCATGACATTGAGCCGGGTATCTACTGGCATATGGCTAAAATAATGGAATGTGGGGCTTTGTGTGCAGAACCAAAGGGCGCAGTAATGCTTGCGACGGTGAGGAAGGACAGCTTTGATCTGGAACCGATGGCCCCTAATGCCCGATGCACAATAGTATCCGTTGCAGCACATACGCTGTATGAAAAATCCCGGCCAGATCTCTTGGCAGGTCCTGGAGGGGTTTTGGACCTGAAGGATTCCCGTTATAAACAGATTAATGAACGTGTGGTTCGTGTTTCCGGAAGTAAATTCAGAAAATCGGCCAACTACCAGATTAAACTTGAAGGTGCTGCTGTCATGGGGTATCGCTGCATCTGTATCGGAGGCATTCGTGACCCTATTCTCATTGCACAGATTGATCAATTTCTGGATCAGATCCGGGCTTTCCTGGGCATGCGTTATCCGGAACTGCAATCCGGAACAGCAAAACTGCAGTTCCATATATATGGGAAAAATGCGGTCATGGGACCTCATGAACCTATGAAAGACTTTGTACCAATTGAAATAGGGATTCTAATCGAAGCCACGGCAGAAACGCAGGAATCGGCCAATGCAATTTGTAGCATGGCACGTATCGCGGTTCTTCATGCCCCCTATCCTGGGCAACTCGCCACGGGTGGAAATCTTGCCATCCCTCTCAATCCTCCTGATAATCCTATCGGGCCAGTGTTCAGATTCTCGATCTACCATCTTATGGAAGTTGCCTCGCCTCTTAAAAACTTTCCCATTTGCATCATGGAGGTTTAACAATGAAAAAATTAAAAGACTTGGCAAAAGTAATTCGCAGTAAAAATTCCGGACCTTATGAGATCACCTTCGATGTGATGTTTTCTGATCTGAAAATTTATAAACAAGTAAAAAATAGCGGAATACTTACGAGGGAACATATCTGCAAGCTATACAGCATTGATCCGATTGACATTGTGACATTCATGTTTTTTGATCCAGCATTGGCTTTTAAAGCAACATTACGCCGCACGAGCAGTAATGCACAGGGCAGCATAGGAGAGCGCGATACTTTCGGCACACAGCAGCATGTGCCATTATTGGATATTGAGATACCGTGAAACCAAATATTTTCTAATTCTTAAGTGGTATTGACACAAAAAATCAGAAACTATTCAAACTATTTTAGCACTTTATGGGGTTTGAAGTCCAATGGAACGAAAACGTACGCTAAGGATAATAAAACCCCATAAAGTGTCTATAATATGGCAAAAAACGATATAATGGACAAGTTTTAAGTCCTAAATAGATGTCTAATAGTTATTGATATATTAGACAGTTATAGTGCTTAGCGTACGTTTTCGTTCCATTGGACTTCAAACCCCAAGTATCATAAATTATAATTTGAGCAATATCATTTTTCGTTTCATTTTCATATTTTTAAACCAAATCTACTGAAAATTTGCTCGGATCTAATTTTTCGGAGCCACAGGCACAATATGATCTTTGGAAAGCCATGTAAAGAGCGGACATAACAAAACGCCAGGTCAGAGCTTTTGCCTGATGAATTGAAACTAAGCAATTTCGAGGGGCTTCTCAAAAAACCCCATCCTGACGGCTGCAAATCAGGTATAGGTTCTGAAGGATCCTATTTAACAAAACCGCCAGCATCAGTGGGCTTTAAACCCCTTCTATGACTTATTTCCCCTATTTGTTTAATTACACCCATATGTGGAACCAGCCCCCGGAATGGAATGGTCTCCTTTTAATCGGTCTTGACTCATCTGATACCCTGTGTAAATGTCAAATCCATATCAGATAGTGCGTGGCTTGTAAACTATGCGACAGAACTCAATGTGGGAAATCCACATGTTGGGTTTGACGAGGCGGGAACTGGAAACGGGCTTAGGAGCCGTAAAATAATAACATGGCCATTTAATTTTCATTGGGAAGGATTGAATAATTCCACTCGCCATGAAAATTTTCACGTAAAATAAGTATTGCTTCGAGTTCTTCGTCTGTCACTTTGATGCCTTTGGGGTAA
>JAHIVH010000046.1 GCA_018816735.1 Pseudomonadota bacterium
GCAGCAAATAAACGCCTGAGCCTTTCATCTAATGCCCATTCGAGATTTTTATAACGCTCTCTGATTGCTGATTCAATATCCATGCAATCGTCTTATCACATCTCGCGCTAAATGACCAAGTTATTTTTTTACAGATCCTAAAGTGAGCCCGGTATCAATTTGGGGTTGGGTAGCGTTTGAAAGCATGATGCATTCTACGGGGATTTCTTTTTGCCTGATGGGGGTAAATGGATTGCCTTGTTCCGGGTCAAATCCGCAGATGATAACCGGATAGGCCGGTACTTTTTTTGCGGGTCTTCTGTCCTGGCTGAACACTTTTTTTACGATGAGAAGAGACCGGTCATGAAAGGTCTTCATGATTTTTTCTTCAATAACGGAAAAGCCGGCACCGACAGGAAATTCATTGACATCGATCACATAATACTGTTTTTTTAGATTCTTCAGCTGCTTTTCAATAATTGCATATGCTGAAGGCTTTGAGCGGTTTTTATTTAGATAGATGCCAAGATAATACACGTATGAACCTTGAGATTATGTTTTTAATACAAGCTCTATCCAATGAACCAGGTCAGTTGTCAAGAACTTTGTCTGCTGGATTATATGGCCTTTATGTGACACATGCAATGCGGCGCGCATTTTAAAAATTGTCTGTATACGGAAGGTTATTTTTGGAAACCACACATCGAATGATAAATGCAGGTTCAGGGAATATGGATGGTCTTCCGGATCATCACGTCGACCTGATTGTCACCTCACCCCCTTATCCCATGATTGAAATGTGGGATGACATGTTTTTCAAGCAGAACCCGGATATCAAAACATTCTACAGGGATAAAGACATCAGCCTGATGTTCGAATCCATGCACAACATACTTGATCGTGTATGGGCAGAATGTTTCCGCGTATTAAAGAAAGGAGGTTTTCTTTGCATCAATATCGGGGATGCCACACGAACCGTTTATGACAATTTTCATCTGTTTCCGAATCATGCACGGATACTTCACTGTCTGACAAATTTGGGACTGACTATCCTTCCTGCGATCATCTGGCGCAAACAGACCAATGCCCCGAACAAGTTCATGGGGTCTGGGATGCTTCCGGCAGGCGCCTATGTGACGCTTGAACATGAATATATATTGATTGCAAGAAAAGGCGGTAAGCGGGAATTCATCACTGCCAGAGAAAAAGAGAACAGGCAGGAGAGCGCGTTTTTCTGGGAAGAAAGAAATATGTTTTTTTCAGATGTCTGGATGGATGTGAAAGGAACCCGGCAACACCTGGGTGACCAGGATGCCAGAAAGAGAAGTGCTGCATTTCCGTTTGAAGTGGCTTACCGGCTGATCAACATGTATTCCGTTAAAGGAGATATGGTTTTAGACCCGTTCTGGGGAACAGGCACCACGTCTCTGGCAGCAGCGGTGGCCGCGCGAAACAGCACAGGATATGAAATCGATGCCGGTTTATCAAATATTTTTTCCAAAAATAAAGCAGAACTGGTGTCCTTTTCAAAAGTCGTCATTGATGAACGGTTAGACAATCATGTCCGGTTTGTCGAAGCGCGGATAGAAAAACAAAAACCATTAAAGCATCAGAATGTTCGGTATGGCTTTCCGGTTATTACCAATCAGGAAAAGAATCTGTTCATAAATCCGCTTGACAATATCGTAAAAAATCCGGCCAACGGCATGACTGTTGTCTACGCACAGACACCTCAAAAAAGATTCGACAAGGATTGGGATAGTCATCATAACGAACCTTTAAAGGAACCGGATAACAAGAAGTCAGAAAAACGGGCATCTAAAAAAGCACCTCAAAAAAAGGAAGGCGGGTTCACGCAGATGGAATTATTTTGAACCTGTTTTGGTCATAAATATACTTTGGAACATGGGATTTTCGAGGCTCATTGTTTTTTCATTGTTTAAGTATTCATAAATGGTCTCTTCGGCCATCTTTTTATTTTTTTCCTGAATATAATTATTCCCTTTGATCACTATGCTGGCATTTTTCTTGAGATCCTGTTCCATGATGGCAAAGGAAGAAAAGAGAAACCGTCTGATATTGGGCATCAGATCGATGATGAGATGCTCCAGAAGATTGTTTTTGGTCGCTTTCATACAGGCAATAAGGAAACTTATCACTGCTTCATAATACCCCGCAGAATTATTTTCCTCTGCACAGGAAACAGCCATATGGGCAGCATCATTGATCGCTTTATAGTCTTTTTCTGACCCGTTTTCAATACACTTGTTGGCCACCAGTCCCAGAAGAGAAAACAGGATATCAAAGTGGTTTTCTATAAAGGAGACAGTAATTTCCGTAACACTCGCCCCTTTTCGGGGAATCAGGTCAACAAGGTTTTTTCTTTCAAGAATCAGAAGTGCTTCCCGGACAGGGCTTCTGCTTACCCCCAGTTCTTCTGCAATGGCTGTTTCAAAGATCCTTTCTCCAGGCGGCATCTCCAGGCGAATGATTTTATCTTCAATAAATTGTGCAACCTGCTCTGCCAGATTTGTCGCGACTCTAAAATCCATAGATTTCATTCCATTTACATAATCAGTTGTTTTTGTAAGCTGCACGAAAGATTTCCCCATGAAAAATTTCACATTCGACTATAACATATAGTTGATATGAAAAACATATTATATTACATAAACACCGTTAATTTCGTCTATGTGACAATCGATCGTTTTCATTGAATCGCTCTCACAGTTTTCCGCCATGTTTGAATATGAGGGGGGATGTCGAGAAACCCGGAATGGGAAGTTGAGAAGTGGGAAACCTTGATTCCGTTCCCATCTTCCCAATATCACACCTTCCCAACTTCTTTCTTTTTAACCCTTGATCCGGTTCTTATTATGCCAGGTGTTTAGCCAGTCTTTTACCCAGTGCCAGAAGGGTAAGCGTTGGCGGAAGTCCCCATGCTTCCGGAATCACAGAGCAGTCACATACATAAAGATTGTCTTTTTCCGTTTTCAGGTTTGAATCCACAACGTGGTTGATTTTAGCGGTGCCACCGGGATGGGCCGCCACGGTCCATCCGCTGTAGACCCCTTTTGCACCGGCATTTTCAAGAATCTTTTTGGCGCGATCATATCCTTTTTGAAGTTTTTGTTTGTCATCTTTGTTAATGCTTTTTCGGACGCCGCCGTTCCAGGTAATTCTACCCCCAAGGTCATCCTTTATTTTAATCATCAGCATTAAGGTTTTTGGCTGAGAAAAGGCTTTATGAAATTTGAGTTTAGGCGCTGTCAGTCCCAGAAAAATGGGTGTTGGAAAATTCAGGTCAACCATCACATATCCTTCATCCTTCATGTGGATGCCTGCGCTCATCTGGACTTCTCCGTTGCTTTTTAACCCATTCACCGAACCAAATACCATAATTAAAGGATCATAGAAGAAATCGTATCCGGAATCATATACGCCACTATGCCTGAGAATCACAGGCGACCCCACGCCACCGGCCGCAATGATGATTTTATCTGCAAAGGCAGATTCAGTCTTTAAGTTTTTTTTGTATTCCACACCCACAGCTTTATCATTTTCAAATATGACTTTTGTCACTTTTGCGCCGTTTATGAGTTTGGCGCCTTTGTCTGTGGCTTCTTCAACAAAATTTCTGGCGGTCCATTTGGCGCCTTTAGGGCAGCCATAGCTGCATTTGGCGCAATTGAGTTCGCATTTGTCCTGGTAGATAAATTTGTTGAATTTGTGCCAGTCATAGCCAAGATCAAGGGCGCTGTTCATCATCATTTTTGCGCCTTGCCCCATGAGATCGTCCTTAAGCGGTGCGATCGGGATTTCTTTTTTAAGGTCAGCCACTTCATTTTCCAGATCGATGCCGTAGGTTTTCATCATGTCATATGGGGGATCAAATGCCGTCCCGCAATAAAAGACAGAGCTGCCCCCTGTGCAGGTGCCTCGCACCATGGCCATACCCTTCATATCTGTTATCAATAAGTTTTTTCCGGGGATGCCGCCATTTAATGCCAGCTGCGTCAATGACCCCTTAATCGGCGCATTGCTTCCCCATTCTAGAATAAGAACCTTTTTGTTATTATTGGTGAGTTCTTTTGCAACGGTTGCGCCTCCAGGCCCTGATCCCACAACGATTGCATCGTATTTTGCCTGTGTTGAATTCATGCGGTACTCCTTACATGGTTAAATGGTTTCGGTTGTGCCTGAACCCAATGACTTTTTTGTCAGGTCTCGTTCAATAAAAAAAACAAGATATGCAGCAGCTCCCGGTCAGGATAAAAAACGCTCATACTTATTGATATTGTTACGGAAACGATCTGCATCGTCGATTGTCGACAATCGACGACTATGTTTTGATTAATAAAGTCTCATTTATTTGTCAACAAAAAAATGAAATCAGGAGGGCTTTTCCGTCACAACGCCACGGACAACGATGGTGATTTCGGGTTTGACAGGGTTGTCGGTTTTATGCGTTTCATCCTGCGCAGAACTCCACCGATTAGGGCTACTTGGGTTCGTTGAACGCAAGTAACCCAACAAAACCCAAGTAACTCAAAAACGCTATTCCAGTGTCTTGCGATCCTCAAGCAATTTTCTGATTTTTTTCAGAAGTGTTTTGGATTCCTTTTTAATATAAAAATCATTTGATACAAAAAGGTCCGCAATTTCGATGGCAACAAGCCTGTTTTCCGCCCCTCTGATCAACTTGGGCAGGGCTTCAATGGCTTTTTCCCTGTCCACCTGAAGAATTCTTGCCTGTTGCTTGAGTTTGAGTTTCAGATTCGGTTCCGTGGTTTTTGAAAGCACATTATAGCTGAGAATCAATTTCCGGATCAATTTCAGCTCTTCCCGCTGAAAGATATGATCCGATCCTGCCATGGCAACCATGATTCTTAAAATACCTTCCATAAACCCGCCCTTATCCACTAACGCTGCCAGATCCTGATCGGACGTATCCTTTTGTATGGAAAGCTCAACACTATCATCAGGGGCATCCTCTGAAAACATCCATTGCAGAAACGGATTGCCATATATGGTTCTAAAGGTGGTTTCCATGACAAAATCCCGTGCGTCACGATACTGGTCAAGGGAATCTGCAATTTGTTCTGACCATTGTTTTTCGAGTTTGACGAAAATATTTTCTTTTGATGCAATTTTCCGGTGCGCTTTTATGGCAGGTGCGAGCAATTTGATCGGGTAAAGGCCGGGTGTCAAATCCGAAAACATGTTTTTTGTCCATCTCAATGGATGAAGTTGTCTGATAACTTCGGCAGTGACATCATTTGAAGCCATTTTTACAAAGGGGCTCACAAAATTTCTGTACATCGTATCCATGGTTTCCGACACGGTTGCAACCGTCTGAAAATCAATATCATCGACCACACCATCATCAAGCCCCAGAATATCGTCGATCTCCCTTTCTTCAAAGCTCACTTCATAATCGCCATTTTCAATTTTATCCTTGCCTTCGATAATGACCATTTCATAAAGACCCGGTGAAAGATAACCGATCAGGTCAATACTGCCTATGATTTCCTTATGTTCTTTTCTGGAGACTTGTCCGGATACAAAAATGCCTAAATGGCCGATTGTATCGTGTAACAGGTATACCAATACCTTGTTGTCTTTTTTTATTTCTTCAACAGACCCCCAGACCTTGACGATCCAGTTTAACGCCTGTTGCGGCGGGGTGATGTTATCGCCGCTTGATGCAAATACGAGGATGGGGTCATCAATGTTCTTGAGATTGATGATTCGTTCTTCATCCATTTCAAGCAGCCCCTGTTCCAGCATATTGCCCACAAAAAGGTTTGAGATGATGAAATGAATCTCTTCGGCATTCATCAGAAAAAATCCGTTCCACCAGCGTTCAAATTCAAGATAGCGGCTTTCCTCTTTGTCAATGTTTGTGTAAAGATTATATTGCTTTTTCCAAAGCGTATTTGCGGGATTTAAATCTTCAAAACCAGCCACAATATTGGCGCCATCGAACAACCCGTTTCCAAGATCGCTATAAAACGATGCCATCCAGGTGCCACCCACAAGACCTCCCTTGTAGCGCATGGGATATTTCCCCTCAACACCTGCCCAGTAGGAAAGGGGAGAGCCGTTGAAAACCATCGGGCCTGCAACATCCGGACGTTCGGCAGCAATGAGTGCGGCAGCCCAGCCTGCCTGGCAATTGCCGATGATTGCCGGTTTGCCGGCTTCCGGGTGCAGGTTGACTATCTTTTCGAGGAATTTAACCGTGGCCTGTTGAACATCTTGAAGTTTCTGGCCGGGTTGAGGGCGCGGTGAAAAAATAATGAAATAAACCGGATGGCCGTGGATCAATGCCATGCCAATTTCAGAATCCCGCTTTGACCCTCCGATTCCCGGTCCATGACCGGCCCGGGGATCCATAATCACAATGGGTCTTCTTGTGGCATCTGCCGCGCTGTCCACAGAATCGATATCATATCCTCTCTTGTTATCAGGCAGATCTGCATCCAGGCTCCGGTGCCGTCTTCCAAGAATTCTTACAAGCGAATAATTAACTGGTTTTTCAAGGGTTTTCCCATCGACAATTATTTTATAGTCAAACGTCAAAACCGGAGGCTGATCAGCTGCAAGATGTTCAAAATAAATGTTTCCTCTTTTTCGTAACGTATCCATATACAGCAAGGATCGTTGAAACGTGTCAATAAAATAGTCCTGGGCATCATTTAAAAGTGTTTTGGGTGCAAAATTGTTAAAAATGTTTTTCGAAACATCCATAATGGTTTATCCCAAACTATGAAGGTGAAATTTAATTCGCCCCATGAAATGATAGTCGCTTTTCAAAGGGGAATGCTGCCAGCACATGATAATCGTTTCATAAATTATTTTTCAGTGTTGCGGCGATGAAAAATCTGTATGAACGTTCATAATGTGTAAACCGAAAGAAGAAAATTCCTTTTAAGTCAATGCGTTAGTTAACAAAAATCTATGAAATATTAACCCTCATTTTTGGGGTTGTCAATAAAGAATTTTTGCAGTGCAGCATTTGAGGGTTTGGCGGGTTTGTTGGGTTTAACCAACAATCATTGGCGTCATGAAAGATGGCATACGGATGTCCACATACGCTACTTAACCCTAAGCTTTTTCATGGCTGTTTTGTTCGTCGGATCGATGGTCAGCACTTTTTCATACTCTTCTTCCGCTCTGTAGGTAATGCCCAATTTCTCGTAATAGGATGCGGCTTTCAGTCTGAGGGCGATGTCCGTCGGGCAATAAGCCAATCCTTTGTCTATAATTAAAAGCGCATCTTCATATTTGTCCTGGCGGGATAGAAAATGAGCGATTTTTAAAAAATATCCCGGCTTGTTCTTGTCGGTTTCATTCCCGATATAGAGAAGTGATTTCAAATAAACCGTTTCTGCGGCATCCATTTGATTTTTTCTGGCCAGATAATCGCCGAAGTATTGGTAAGGCGCCACCCTGTCCGGCAGCATTTTTAAAATAGTATCTTCGGAAAATGTGTCAACCAGGTGATCGATTTGTTTTTTAAAAAGACCGGCATCGAGTTTAATGGCCTGCCTCATATTTTCGATATACCCATCCCTGTCGCCGGTTGAGAGCAAGAAGTCAGCATAATTCACATAGTTTGTCGGGTTGAACCTGCCGTTATTGATACCGGCCTTGAACAGGTTTTCAGCACTTGCCATATCCCCGTTTTTTCCTAGAAATTGAGCATACTCCTGCAAAGAACCGCTTTCCGCTGGATGAAGAAAAATAGCTGTTTTGAATGCCATATCAGCGGCAGTGGTGTTATCCATCTCTCTATTGAGTTCTGCCGATATCATTCTGTACAGGGGATCAATTGGATTGAACAGGATCGCCCGATCGATCAGGTGGCTGACTAAGCGGATTTCCTGTCGGGGTGCGTTTTTATCAGGAAAGTTGTTGATAAAATAGAGCATATGGAAAAAAGCAATTAACAGGCACGAATAAAACACAAACGCACCCATACCCAATATCCATGAGGATAAATAAATGCGTTTGATATCATTACATGCTAACGGTTTCAGGTTCGTATGCAGTTGATTGCTTTTAAATCTGGTGTTCACGGCTGCTACACCCAATCCAAGCAAAAAGAAGAAGTAGAGCCCGTTTGCACCTATGTGCAGATTAAAATCAGTTACACTGTGAAAAAAAATGGAGACAATACCGGCCATTCCTGCAAGAAAAATCAGGATGGCATATCGATCCCGTCGTTTTCGGAAAGCAGGGATCACATGTTTAAAATAGCTTATAAAAAACCACCCGACAATCAGGGCGCCAATTATACCGCCTTCCACAAAAAGTTCCAGATGATCACTGTGGGCATGGGCAGGCGGGCATACAATCGGCAATGTATTGTGTTCCCGTATAATCGTGCCAAAGGACCCAAATCCTGTACCGGTCAGGGGGCTCGATGTGATAATATTCAGGCTGTTTGCCCAGTAGGTTGGCCGGCCTTCGGACATATTCCCATCCATATCGATTATTTTTTCAAACCGGTCAAAAATGGTGCCCCATACCGAACTTCCCACAAGAAAGACAATGAGAACAACAATGACCGAGAACAGCATTTTATTATTTTTTGTGAATTTCCTGCCGGGTATCATGGCGAAAAAAAAGATCATGGCCGCGCAAAAACTGATAATGCCGCCACGGGAGAAAGTAAAGAACAGCGACAAGCAGGAAATGACAAACGCTGCGCCGGAGAAGAAATAGGTGTTTTTTTTTCGGATGGTAAATGTTTCAAGCAGGATGTCCCGCCATGACTGGTAGACAAACGTGGGGCGATAATAGAGGAATGTGGCCAGCATCAGGGGAAGGGTCATTTCCATCAAGCCCGCATAGTGATTTCTGTTTACGTATGGCCCGGTAAGCGGATTTGGAAACCGGACGATAATGAGCCAGTAAAAAACTGAAACCAGTGAAAACAATCCAATAAAATATATAATGGTCTGTAGTATTTTTTTAAATGTCTCTTTATTTGACAGGAATTGCACCGTGAGAATGTAGAATGCCAGGTAGGACACATACCGGAAAAATTCCAGAAGTGTGGATTTGATATTCACCGAAATTGGAAACCATTTTTCCGGTTCCACAACGCCTACGGTTTGCTGATAGAGATGAAAAGACGCCGGTGAGAGATACTTGACCAGGGCAGGTGGCAATGGAATCAATTGTATAAGCATATAGGCAAGCCATACGCATAACGGCAAAAGACCCGGAGGAAGATAAAAGGATTTGTCACCTTTCTGGAGTTGTTTCAGATAAAGCGTAAATGCCATCAGGGAAAAAACAACCATAAGCCCCTGAGACCAGTCGCTTACCGTTCCAAACGCAACAGGGGTAAAGGCCAAAAGCGCCATGTAAAGGATATAAGGAAGATTAGACATTATACTGGTTCATTGTTCAGGATTTTTCGAGGGTTATCATTGAATAGCATGCCTGCATAGTGTTCTCCCCCAAGTTTTTTGGCCCGGTCAAATGCGTTTTGAAGTGCCGGGGGCCGATAATCTGCCGAATGTGCGTCAGAGGCGATCAGGTGCACCCATTTTTTTTGCATGAGATATTCCGAACATATCTGAACATCGCGGCCAAAATAGCCTGTGAGGCTGCCGGCAGTCAATTGGATAAGGGCCCCCTTTTTTTTGAGGTCATGGATCAGTACCGGATTTTTAATAATGGAGAGGTTCCTCTCCGGATGAGCAATAATAGGTGCATATCCATTTATGGTAATATTGAAAACAACAGTCTCGTAAATCGTCGGAAGATGTGTGGGCGGAAATTCAATAAGAACATATCGGGTCTGATTGATGCTGAACCGATTCAGCACATCAAGTGATGCATGGTGCAGGTAAAATATCTCCCCCCCCTGATGAATATTGACCGGAATGTTGTTTCTGTCAATCTCATGCTGAAGGGCATGTGTTTTTTCCGATATTGCACCAACAGGGTAGATATTCTCCTTGACATGGGGCGTGGCAACGATATCGGTTATGCCTTCCTCTCCCGCAATCCGGGCCATTTCAATGGCATCCTCTATCGTTAAAGGCCCATCATCCAATGAAGGCAAAATATGGCAGTGAATATCAATCATTATTACTCTTATAATAATGATCATACTGGTACGCATAATTATAATAGTAACTGCTTTTATCCACATCAACGCCATTTATGACCATTCCCAGAACATTGACATGAAGGTCGTTTAGGGATTTCATGCTTTTTTCTACCGCATCAAATGATGTTTTGCCAAAACGTGACACCACAATGGTTCCGTCAAGCAGCCTGCTTAGAAGAAGGCTGTCCGACACCGATAAAATCGGCGGGGAATCAAAGATAATGAAGTCGAATTTTTCCTTGCAGGCATTTATAAAACTGTCCATCCTCGAGGAAGACAACAGTTCCGCAGGATCAGGCGGAATAGGCCCGGATGGCACAATCCTCAGGTGATCTATCGGGGTTTTCTGAATAATCTGGGAGTCTGAGGCCCCTGCCAGAAAGGTGCTTAAACCGGTGGTGTTGTCAAGATGGAAAATTTGATGGAGCTGTGGCTTTCTCAAATCGCTGTCAATTAAAAGAACGTTTTTGCCGGTCCGGGCAATAATGATGGCCAGGTTGGATGCCATGGTTGTTTTGCCTTCACCGGGCACCGCGCTGGTTACGAGTATGTTTTTGGGCGGTTTTTCTGCAGATGAAAGCAGAATCGCTGTTCGAAGGGATTTATAGCTTTCAACATAAGATGACTCTTTCTTGTTGATGATAACATTGGCCCGGTTGCCGTTATTGGACGGTTCCGGGTTTTCTACGGATTTAAGAAGAGATATTGATCCAAGAACCGGAATGCCCACCCGGGCTTCCACATCGCCTGGGGATTTAACGGTGTTGTCGAGATATTCCAGGAAAAAGGCAAGACCAATGCCGCCAAACAACCCCAGTACCAGACCCAGGAGAATATTCCTCTTGGTATTGGGCTGGGACGGTACATCCGGTGGAACCGCTTTTTCAACGATCCACACGTTTGCGGTCTGGGTTTGCTCGGTTACGGTCTGTTCTTTAAGACTTTTCATCAATCCGTCGAAAATGGAACGGTTGGATTCGATATCCCTTCTCAGCATCCCGTACTGAATAAATTTTTCATTGAGTTTGACGGCCTCGTCTTTGGTTGTATCAAGCAGCGCTCGAATATTGTTTTCATAATCCGCTGAAATTTCATATTCGTTTTTTATGGATTTCTTGATGCGCTCTATTTCCTGCTGCCGTTTATTTTTAAGGGTTTGAAGCTCATCCCTTGCCTTGATCATATCCGGGTATTTTTCACCAAATACCTGGGAAAGATCAGCAACGCGCTGCTCAACGGTGTTTATCTGGGTTCTTAATGTTTGAATGATATTGCTTCCGGAAATCACAGGAACGGAATCGGCTTCTTCTTCCTTTACATCGATTAAATTTTTATAAAGCGTTTCCAGTTCCTTTCTTTTTGTTTCTGCCGCAGTCAACTGCCGGCTTAATTCCGCGAGTTTTTGGGGAATGATGGTTACCCGATCTTCAATGGTCACAATATCTCTTTCTTTCATGTATTCCTGAAGCTTGTTTTCAGATTCCTGAAGTTTCTTGCCTTCTTCATCAACTTTTTCACGCATCCATTTGATGGTCTGGGCGGAAGACTGCATCTTCATTTCAAGAAGACGGTCCATATAGGCCTTGGCCACTGTATTGACGATCATGCTTGCGAGCTGCGGATTCTGGGAGGTAAAGCCGATATGCACTATCTTGGATTCAGGCACCGGATTCACGTTTATCCCGTTACGAATGATATTGGCAATCATGTCTTTTTTGGCTTCTTCAGGATCCACAACCATTTCAGTGCCTGGCAGGGGAGCCATTTTTCCCAGACCAAAAATATTTTTGATCGCTGTCAGGATACCGGATATCCTTTTTTGGATGCTTCCTAAAAAAGAAAACCCGGATTTGTCATTATCCATATAGAGATCAAAGGTCTCTGAAAGATTCAGAATGTCTACAACATTTCTGGCAACAGTGAGGCTTTTTATTATCTGCGTCTGAGTTTCCTTGAATTCAGGGTCATAAGGCATGAACGCATAATTCATGACCAATGATCCGGCATCTGCCTTTTCTATCAGCACTTTTGCTTCAGCGGTATAAAGCGGGGTCGTGGTCAGGGATTTGATAAGAACGATCGTAAACGTGATTGCAAAGAAAATAACAATCGGGTATTTCCGTTTATCAAGAATTCTCAGGTAGTCTCTCAGGTGTATTTCTTTTTCTTCTATTTCTGTTTCTGTCATTAGAATATACTCTCCGGAACAACGATGATATCACCGGCTAGAACCGGTTCATCCATATCTGTTTTTGTGATAACAACTTCTTCGCCATTTATTTTTCTGATAATTTTTATTTTTCCAGGGGCGGCCTTGTCTGTGAACCCGCTTGCCAGAGTGATCGCCATGATAATGGTTGTGCCCTGTTCATATTTGTAGGCATCGGGTTTTTTTACTTCTCCATTAATGTATATCACTTCCATTTTGGGTATATAAATGCTGTCGCCATTATATATGGGGACATTTTGTGATGTTTGCCCTTTTTCAATGAGGCTTGCCAGATCGATTTGAATCGTCTCCATTTCTGGTTTATTCAGGAACGCTTTTGATTTTCGGGTAATGATGGCTGTTGAGCCGGCATTTGCTGCAAGTCCGCCTGCCATGGAAATGAATTCAAGTATGGTGGTGTGCTGACGGATGGAGTAGTGTCCGGGCGTTTTTACCATGCCCAGGATGGTTGCTTTTTTACTGCTGTATTCTTCAATAAATACGGAAATCTGGGGATTCACCAGATAGCCATCTGCATAAAGGCCTGTCAGCTTTTCTGATATCTCAATGACATTGAGTCCTTTTACGCGAATATTACCCAAAAGCGGCAGGACAATGGCGCCGTCACCACTGACCCTCACTTTGGTGGAAAGTTGCGGCTGGTTATATACCGTAATGGTGATCACATCATCTTCACCGACCGTATAATCCTGGCAAAACAAAGGGTTTGTCATGAATAAAATGATAATTCCTGCAAAGCAGATAACAGCAGACGTTGTTGGTGTTCGGTTTTGAAATAAATGCATCTCCCCTTACACTCCTCAATTTTTTAGGGTTTATCTAAATTCCCGCATTAATATTAAATAAAATCGTATTTGTTTCTGTCGACAAGGAATCCTTGCTTAAATTCAAAGATCGCTCTTCAAACGTATATTCAAGCGTGAAGACAAGCCATTTTTTGAACAGATAGTTTAAAGACGGCGATACCGTATATGTTTTTTCATCCCCGGTCCTGGCATTATTCCCATAGAAGTCATCCATTTCAAAGCCCAGTTCTGTGTCCAGATAGATTCTGGCAGTCAAATTGTAATGACAGTTTGCCGTCAATTCGGTCGTATCAATATAGTCTGTATCAGGGATATTTGTTTCCTGATATCTTCTTCGGGCAGTTATGTCAAGCGCTGTATCCGAAGAAATCGTGTAACCGATCTGACCTTCCAGAATATAATTGTTCACTGAGCGGGAACCAGGATCTTCAAATGATCTTACGCCATAACCGGTTTTGACAATACCACGGGATTTTGAAGAAATATACCATTCAAGCCCGATGTTGTATTGTTCCTCATCGCTCCCCGGTTGGTCACTTAACCGGTAATTGATATCAAACCTGTTGTACTCGATAAAAAGACGGGTCTTGGGAAGAACAGGATAGGCCAGTTCAAAGGAAAAGGACGTATCTTCCCTGTCCCTGAATCGATAGGTTTCCGAGTCATAATCCACCTGAAAAATACCGTAATCCGCACTGACGGACAATCTCCCTGTCGGACAGAATGTTACGGTTGAAAGCAGATAATTGGTTGTATATTTTTCGAGCATGGTGGAAAATCCTGTGCCTCTTTTATCATGTGAACGGTATCTCTGGCCGTTTATTTCAAAAGCCATGCCACTTTTCATCTGATATCGCAGACGAGCCTCAAAAATATTGCTTTCCGTATTTTCATCCGTATATTCAGCATAGGTTTCCGCTTGGTAACTGCCATTAAAATACAATAAGAACCGCCTGAAACTCTGATAGTCGAATTGTTCAAAGACCATGCCGCCGGGTGTTGCCGTGGATGTGCTGACCGGATCAAGACCGGTTTTAAGCCCCGGTAGTGCCACCCAGATTCCTGGCATGACAAATGCGCCAAAATCTTCCTTTTTATCTTCAAACGCATTCAAAAGATTATCCGTATACATGCCGGAGAGAGACAGATAGGGATGAACATAGCCGCTTTTCCTACCGAAAATATCAGACGTGATCCGCGGCCTGGCCGGATTGGATTCAGCGTGCATAACAGTTGGATGCCAGCACAAGAGTATGTAAACCAGTAGTAAACTGTAACAGATTTTATTGGAAATCATGAGAGAACTTAAAAGGTATGATTAAAATTTTTATTTTTGGAATTTAAAAAGCTGTTCCATGATGCTGTGGATTAAATCTTGTTGCTATCATTGGCTCGTCATTATATTGGCTTTTGATTCAAACATATTGACATATACGACAATCTTTTAATAAGTGAGCAGATATGAATGTGTCATTATATTCTGAGGGCGTATGCTCCCATTTACTGTAAAGATAGAACTCAGTATATTTTGCCTAACGATTTTTTTATTAAAAACACCAAAATGGGAGTGGTGTACAACAATCACAGCAAAAAATTGCTATTGCCAGAAAACCACATCTTCGGGTTGGTGATGGGCCGCATACGCTAGGGCAACCTTGGGCAAGCAGAACCTCTCCTACCTCGTCAGCTTTGTCCTCAGGGATGATACCTTTCTCAAGTGCATTTTCAAGCGCAGCGATGATATCTTCCTTTCCAACATCTTGGCCTAGTGCATTTTTGACGGCCTCCTCAATTTGTCCTTTTCTTAGATCATTTTCAAAATTTTCAATCCACTTTGTGGCAAATGCGCTTTTACTAAGCATTAAGGCAAAAACGAAACATAAAAGAATACTTGCTTTTTTGAACATGCTCTCCTCCCTGGTAGAAGATAACGATTTTATTTTGGTATCAGGAAACTTTTTTCCTGATGAGGACAACAACGCCAATAAACCCAAGGCCGAATAAAGCAAATGTATCTGGTTCCGGAACCGGTTGTATCAGATGAATGTTTTCGACCTTTCCGGTAAATGTGATTCGATAATCCCCGTGATCATTTTCATACCAATCAGTGCTGTTTTTTGTGCCGCCCCAAATGGGAATATATTCTGATGGATTAGTTGGATTGCTTGGCTCAGCATAATTCATACCCATCAGTATTTCTTCCATGGCCAAGTCCCACGCACCAATAGCCAGGATATAATTTTTTTGATGTTCGGGGCCAGTACCAAGGGGAGCTTTTAAATAGGAATCGTCATAAGTCAGGCTTCCATCATCTGTGGCACTGTTTTTATCGCTATCATCATTTGGGTTGTTATTTGATGCAACTAAATCCGATGCATCCAGGTGCCCATCATTTTTAAACAAATAGAGATAGGTATCCAAATAGGCTATTTCACCATCTGCATTCAGGTCTGTATTAATACCCTCAGGCGTGCTTTCCCAGGACATCACATTAATCTCAACATCACCGGGTGAGTAAACGCTAAATCCAATCAAATCGATGGTTGAGTAATGTTTTGAATATTCAGTATTGTAATAGGGTGAATCCTCGGACAGCGCCCGTTTATAAATGGTGCCATCAAAGGTATTTATTAATGGTGTTGAAAATAATACGGACGGTAGCACCATGACTATGAATAAAGCCACAATAGCGATTGGTTTTGCGTGTTTCATAGCATCTCTCCTGAAAATAAGGTTTTCAATTTTATTATTTAACTGAATTTTACAGGTATTAACTGTTTCCCAGCGT
The DNA here is from genome assembly GCA_018816735.1 of Pseudomonadota bacterium. Lineage (GTDB taxonomy): Bacteria > Desulfobacterota > Desulfobacteria > Desulfobacterales > JAHIVH01 > JAHIVH01. The sequence continues at coordinate 15,939 of JAHIVH010000046.1, forward strand.
ATGACATGCATTGAGTCCCATGTAGTCCTGGCATTTGGGACGCTGCATTCCCGGGCCGGTATATCGTTTTTCCATGGATTTACATACGGCCAATACGTTTTCTTCTAATTTCCCCCGAACCAGTACAATCAGTTTCGGTTTTGTCCAGGTCTTTTTCATGTTTCTCTCCATAGTTATGTTAAATTCAGTTTTTTGAACAGCTTTGTTTGTTTCGAAATAAATTATCGAAGAAGGTCTTTATTTTGCAAATTTTATACCATGATCACAACTATTTATTTGAATATATAATATCAATGAGTTATCAAATATCATTAACGCATTTACAGAGAAAAGTATGTAGTTTATTTCACAAAAATAGTCAAAAAAGGTTATGAATTAATGGCAATACATACCCTCTATCAGTAAAATAAAACATTCGTCAATAGCAAATTAAAAAATTTGAAGCGATCAAGGAAAATATCCAGGAAGTCGTTCAAGCTATAAGCAGGATTTGAATTCTAACCAATAGCCTCAAGGATTTTAAGCATTTCGTCGGGACTGTATACAGGGAGCTGTGACTTTTTAAATCCTTGGAGGACTCGTGTGACGATAGCGTCCACCCCAGCATGGCATGACGCTTGATAAAGAACCGCGTCCTCAAAATCTGAAAATTGCAAAGCCAGCGCATTCTCTATCACGGGGCTGTTCACTGAGGCAATCTCAAATAGTTTTACCAAATTTTTAATTTGATTTTGGGCGTGATTTTTTTCCAACACTTTTGTTGCTAAATAGTGGATCGTTGTGATTGTTGTGGCACACAGATACCCTTTAATCACGCTTTGTTCCACTAAATGCAAACAATTGAATGGCCGATTCACTAAAAGGCATTCGATCAAGCATGACATCAAGAACCACATTTGTATCAAAAAGGACATTCATAAATATTTCTTTTCGAGGTATTTTTTATAATCAGATTCATCTATTTTTATCTTTTTTAATGAGCCTTTCAATGAATTCACAATCGGTGTGAGTTGCGCAGGTTTTTTGATGGCTTTCTTATCCAGCAAATAAAAATAATCCGCAACCAATTGTGAAACAGATTTTCCTGAATTCGTTGCATGATTTTTAGCTGATTTGATTAAGTCTTCATCTCAACCTTTTTCTCTGATCGCTTATGTGCGACTTCACAAAAATACGCCACTTCACCATTCAAATCGCCTGTTTCCAAAAACGCATGGGCCGGGCACCACATACAGACATCCTTTAGTGGACATGCCATGCAACGCCTGTTTGTCAGGCCTCGATGCGCATGGTTTGATAACACCCTTGGTGTAAAAGCCTCCCATGCGTCTTTCAGGGTGCCTGCTTTCAGATCATATAAAAAATCCGGATGCCATAAAGACGGGCAAAGTCTGAAAAGTCCATTGTGGCTGATCGAACAGTCATTAAAACCCACCCCACAATAAAAAAGCCTGTCAATGGAATGGCTGTTTTTTTCCATACTGTCCGAATCATGACACGTGCATTCTTTTTCAAGTGCAGCCATTCGTGCCGGATCTTTTCGTTCAAGTTCAACAATATCTTCCGGGGTGAGCCGTTGGGCAATAATGTCCGTGTTTCTTTTTTCATTACCATCAAACCGCAAGTGCAGGTGGGGATCAAAGCGAAATGCAGCGCTTCCTTTTTCCCGGCAGAACTTCGTAATATCGATCAGTTGATGTTTATTGGCCTGGGTTGCTGTTGTCTTCAAATTTGTTTTTATTTTATTATCCAGAAGAAGATTCAGGCCACGCTGAAACTGCCTGAAAGAACCTTTCACCTGTGTAACGTTTTCATAAACATCCTCTGTTATTCCATAGACGGTCACTTCCAGATCCCGGGGAGGATAGTCTCTAAACAGGCGGATATGCCGTTCAGAAATGCGTGTGGCATTGGTGAATACAGATACAAGAAACCCCTTTTTTTTCAGAAACAGATAAATATCCTCAAAATCTTTCCGGATCAGAGGCTCCCCGCCAGTGATTAAAATCCAGAGCGTTCCCAGAGATAAGGCATCAGCTGCAATCTTCTCTATCTGCTCGAGGGAGAGTTCCGCGTTCAATGCGTCCTGATCATTTTGCGGCAAATTGATATAACAGTGCCTGCAATTGTTATTGCACCGTGCCGTAATTTCAAGATCAATGGCAAACAGAGGACGAGAGCCATTGTTTTTCCACAAAGGAAAGTCGTTAAACGCCAGAGATTCTATGTTTGGGTTTGTTGGGTTGCTTGGGTTCATTGGGTTACTTGAGTTTGTTGAGTTGAAAAGCAAAAAATTGGTTGAATGGTTGAGTGGAAAATGGGTTGAGTCGTTGAATAGTCAAATGCGAAAATTCGGTTTTTTTTGATTTCTCAACCTCTCAACGTCCCAGCTTCTTTCTTTTCACCATTCAACCCATTTTCCAATCGGCTGATGCTCTTATCCTGTCAATTGTCCACTTCAGCAATCCCATTCTACTCAGCAGAGCTATCATCCGCTTTCCCGGTCCCAGGGAAAATGTGATGTTTTTTCCGTTTCTTTCAAGCTTTGATACATAACCGAGAACTTGATCCTTGTGAACCGGCAGATCTTCAGTCAGGGTATTGTCCCCCTTTAAATAGACCATCGTGTTTTTTTTTCCAATAACCCGATGCACCATAAGCTTTTGAGAATTTTTATCCAGACAGGCGACCACATCGCCCACCCCCATATGCCGGTGTTTAAAAGGAGAGATCACAGCCACATCCCCATTTTTTATAAAAGGAGACATGCTAAAACCTGTTACCATGAATTTAAAGTGCTTTCCCTTTTCAAGCGCAGCGGCAATAAGCCCTGCCATGCCTGAACCACTGAGCAGCAATTCATTATTTGCTTCTTTTTTCAACAATCATTTTCCGTATCAGAAGCTCTTCCAGAAGTCCCTTGGCATCTTCCTCAATTGTCTGGCTATCCATATCGTATTCGGTTTTCAACTGATCCAAAATACTTCTCAAATTGCGTTTGCCATCAAGTCTTGACCAGATATCTTTTCCGGTCTCATTCAGGGTATACAGCTCATCTTCCATATTCCCCACACCCGAGGTCAGGGGAACGATTATCAGTTCACCTTCAATTTCCCGTGCCACCACTTCATCAGACGGCACATAAACACTACCAGAATTAATTTTACTATTCATTTTATCAACCAATCAAGTTGTATAGATTAATCAAATAGTCAAATAGTCAAATCGTTAAGTAGTTGAATAGTTGAATGGTTAAACAGTGTAGGAATTCTATCATTTAAATTGTCTAAAATCATTGAACACGCCAAGCCTTGTATTTTTTTTAAGCTTTTCCCATTCAACCAACCGACTATTTAACTACTTGACCCATTTTCTATTCAACCAATTACCCAATCTACCATTCAACCAATTTCATCCTTATCGAGTCCGGTCATCTCCGCCTCCGCATGAGCCATTCGACAATAATACTCCACAGGTGTATCGAGAGTGCCATGTTCCATCCATGATTTTGCCGGGCACTGCTCGCAAAATCCGCGAAGTTCGCATTTGCCGCACCGTTTGATAAATTCAGGGTTTTCAGCTTTTTTACTCAGAAGCTCCGGGAAAAAGTTCTGAAAGGCGTCTTTAAGCGTTCCTTTTTTTAAATCATAAACCGTATCCGGGTGCCTCAATAAAAGGCATGCCTGAAGGTTACCATAGGCATCCACACACAAATTTTTTCCCGCACCGCAGGTAAAGAGCCTATCCCCGTTATCCGGAGCAACCCTGAATGTTTTCTGAAAACGCCTTCCTTCTTCAATAAGTTTTTTTCCATTATTCATCAGGCGTCTGACATGTTCGTCAGGAGAAATACGCAACTTGCGGATTTTATCATTTTTTTTCAGATCTCTTCTGCCACTCAAGTCAAGAAGCACTATATTATCCGGCTTGCCTTTCATCCAGGGAATATGGTCTGCAAATGTTTCAAACGCTTTTTGTTCATGAGCACCTGAAGAGAGCAGGGCGCCTTTTACAATAAAAGGTATCTTTGCGGCATTCAGCCGTCTTATTCCTTCAAACGCCTTTTTAAATGATCCCTTAACACCGGATACAGCTTCATAAGACGATTGGGTCATGCCATAGACCGTAATCTCAATCTCTTTCAGTGGCGGGATGTGTGAAAAAAGCCTTATCATTTCGTCATCGATCAGCGAGGCATTGGTAAACAGAACAACTTTCAGGCCCAATTGTCTGGCAAACAGATAAATATCCTTAAAATCTTTTTTCACCAGGGGCTCTCCCCCGGTAAACCTGACAGCAAGGCATCCCAGTTTCTCTGCCTGCTTCAGAATATCCTTGATGTCATCCGTGGATAATTCGTTATCTAACGCATGCCGATCATTTTCAGGCAGGTTGATATAGCAATGAATACAATTATTATTGCATCTTTCGGTAAGCTCCATGTCGAGCTGCGCCATCAAAGATCCGTGCCTTTGAAAAAGACCACTGTCATATACGGATTTTGTTTCAGAATAATTCATAGACACTGGGCTTTTTGGTTTCTTGGGTTTCTTGGGTTCATTGAGTTTATTGAGTTGAAAATCAAAAACTGGTTAGGTGGTTAAACAGTTGAATGGTCAAATAGTGCAAGGCATTCCACCATTTAGATTGCCTGAAACCACTGTACACGCATGCTTCTTATTTTTGAACCCAACAAACCCAACAAACCAATTATCCAATCAACCAATCCACTATTTTTCCGCTTTTATCAAAATACAGATCATAGCATGGCACCTGTTTTACAATATCTTCAACCAGGTCCAGCACATGATACCACCAATCGGCAGTGACAAAGGGTTTGATGAGGCAGGGGAGGATTCGTTTCATGGCCTCCTGACGGCTTTCTACAGGAACGATTCTGTTTGTGTCGGCCTGATGGATAAACATGATCCCCTGAATTTCCGCGCAAGCCGAAGACACATCCTCTATATCTCCATGACTCCAGGTGCCATGAACCAAAAATTTCTGACCCTGCTTGCGGATAATATTCCTGTCGTCACAAAGAATCTCAGCATCCTTCCGTAGCAGGTTGGTCAGAGTCGATTTGCCTGCGTCTGAGTGACCGACAAAAACATATCCCTTGCCATCGATAATCAACCCTGCGGAATGGATGTAACAACCCTGTCGTTCCGGTAAAATTTTCGAAAATATAATCTGGTCTGTGGGGAACAGGGTAAGGGATGCCAGGTTGCCGGCAACATAGTTTCTTTTCGTTATCGAATCATGATACATGTCACAACTCGCGTGATCCTCACTGAATACGGCCATCCGGTTCAATCTGTCTTTCCCGGGCAGGACTTCACCGTATATCCACTTCCCGTCTTCTTTAAATATGACCCAGGGCGCTTTCCGGTAGACCTCATCATTCAATTGATACTTTGTCACATCCGGTGGTGAAAAATGATGATGGATTTTTACCAGATCAGCTCCCGGCGTCTCAACTCGAAATGACTCGAATTTTTTACCAAATGTCGAGGGCGTAACCGGAAGATCGGATGTCACTTCAACTGAAATCCCTGCAATTTGAAAATAGACCGTGTAAGTCGTTGGGTTGCCTGAGTTCATTGGGTTGCTTGGGTTCGTTGAGTTAAATGGGAAATTTCACTTCCACGCAGAACGTCTAAGTGCCGAGGCTTAAACGAGGGCAGGGGCCTCAAATGGAAATCTTTAATAATTGTTTTTAGGGGTTGTTTCATAATATTATATTTTGCCTTGCTTTATAACTATTCAACTTTCTAACCAATCTCTGTTTTGCCGATTCTTTTCTAAAAAGCCCTTTTTTGGGGTTAAAAAGAGCGATACAGGCCTAAAAAACGGCCATATTTTAGGATAACCAAATGGAATAAAACCATTATGCGTGGTCCGACCCCGAATGTCATGTGGGGTCCACCGCCGTCCCGTACCTCTGCCCTGTAAATCAGAGTCAGATCTATTCAACCAGTTTCTTCATCACCGACAGTGGTAGAACCAGCTTATTCTTTGATCTCTGCAATCGTTTAAAACCAAAGCCTTTATAAAAAGAAACAGCAACCTCATCCTTGGCTTCGACAATCATGCCCAGGATGCCAATTTTTTCGGCTGCATCCAGCGTGTTTTTAAATGCGTGAAAAATCAACGTGTCACCATAGCCCTGCCCCTGATAATCTTTATCAACCGCGAGTTTGCCCAATAGCAGAAACGGGATGTTTTTATAACTGGCCAGCTTAATATCTTCCGGCAAGTGGTCACGCAAAACGGAATGCGCACTGATTGAATAATACCCGACCACTCGTTTTCCATCTGCCAAGACATAGACTTTTGTCAGGCTGCGCCGCTGGTCCTGATTCGCCACCCGTTGCAGATACATATTGAGTGCTTCAACACCGCAATCGAAGTTATTACGATCATGTTTTTTTGGGTTTAACTGTTCAAACAGCATGAGGGGTTGTGATCTTTTTGTATTTCTCCGCGGCTTTTTTCATGCGCTGCGTTGGTTCTGGCGGATGATCAACCATGTCAAAGAACATATACCAGTCTTCTCGCGTAAAAAGTGTGTTTTCATATTCTGCGATAATCGCTTCAGCCTTTTCACGAATGCTATGACGGACAAACTTACTTTTATCGAGCTTGACATAAGAACGGGCACGCTCCATCAACTCAGCTGTCACGTTGTCCATGCGGAACTTTAACGTATCATTCCTTTTTACACTTACAGTCATAGTCAATACCTCATCTATTTAATTTCTTAAACTGTACCCACAAACGTACCCATTGTCAAGCACGGCGACATCTTAGATTTTTTATCTTAAAATCTGTTAAATATCCATGTTGGGCCTGAAAGCATTCCGGGGCCGCCCCGGAATCGCTGCCATACACTCTATTTCCCATTGCCCCTGGAATGTTGATGTCCAAAATCACCCTTCAACCTTTTTTATTCCTTCACAAAAAAATACCTCTTAACCACACTCTTCGTATTCTGCCAAACAAGGTTTAACCCTGCAGTTATCGCCTTGCTTTTATAACTATTCAACTTTCTAACCAATCTCTGTTTTGCCGATTATTTCTAAAAAGCCCTTTTTTGGGGGTAAAAAGAGCGATATGGGCCTTAGAAAGGGCTATATTTGGGAACAACCAAATGAAATAAAAGCATTATGCGTGGTCCGACCCCGAATGATTTACACTCTCGATTTTTGCAACAATAGTTTAAGCCTTCAGGATTTTTACATCATATTGGAAAATTGACTCATCTCGTGTTACTATAGTCAATTTTTCATGAACAGCTTGTGCAATCAGTATCCTATCAAATGGGTCTTTGTGGATGTGAGGCAGCTTTCCAGCAAGCTGTGCATGGTTTAAATTAATAGGAAGTGGCGTAAACCGATGCAAGCTTACCTCTTCAAGTAAATTATCAGGGGCTTCAAGTTTTCCCATGCTCCTTTTGATGCCAATTTCCCATACTGAAGCAGCGCTCACAAAAACGATATTATCTGCATTAATAATTGCCGCTACAGCTTTATCTGAGAGTGTGGGATTGTTTTCCAAGGCCCATATTAAAACGTGTGTATCAAGAAGAATGTTCATTTTTGATCTGGAAAAATTGATGACTCATCGAAGCCATCGGAAATTTCTTTATCAACAGCATCAAAGTCATCGGAAATTTTCACCTTGCCTTCCCAGCTTCCACCGAGACTGCGGGGGAAATGTTTCTTTTTGTAGGCAGAAAGTATGGCAACCGGTTTCCCTGCCTTACCTATAATCACGGGTTGATCTGTCTCTTGAACGATTTTTATCAAATAAGACAAACTGGCCTTTGCTTCTGATATATTCGTAATTTTCATAGTGGCCCTTCATTATAAAAAGTTCTATGTTTAAACATAGTTTAGTCTGGTCTGGTCTGATTGTCAATATGACAACCCCCAAAAATAAAAATCTTTACAACACAGAAAGTGGGTCTTTTTCCTCTTAACCCTAAACCCTTGGCCTTGCTTTTATTCTGCCATTTATCTATTTAACCAATCAACCCATATCCCAATTTTTTGTTTTTCAACTCAATAAACCCAACAAACCCAATAAACTGTGGTACCCAATAAACCATGGTATTCAACCAATTTTCCACTCAACTATTTAACCAATCATCCACTCTTCTATTCAACCAATATGCTGTTTAACCAATCTCTGTTTTGCCGATTATTTCATGGGTAAAAACATCGATATAGGCCTTAATAGCGGTCATATTTTAGAATAAAATGCTGAAATGAAAGCATTTTGTGAGGCCCAACCCCATACAAAAACCATCAAACTTGACAAAAATAATTCCTTACATTATTGTCAATATGAAAGGAATTTAAAGGAGGCTTTTTATGAAAGATGCAACATCTGTAATTACGTCAAAATTTCAAACAACAATTCCTAAGGCTATTCGGGAAAATATGAAACTTTCCGTGAGTGACACCATTTCTTGGGTGGTCGAGGACGGAAAAATTTTCGTCCGTGTGAAAAAGAACAATTTTTTATCTTATAAAAATTCCATCAAGGTCGGCCCTGGTGATACGCAAAAAGACATCGGGCTCGCTAAAAAATTAAATTTGGAAAGATATCGATGAAGATGTTTATTATAGATACAAATGCCTTGTTGTCGTTTGTGACGGATAGAAATCATGAGCAGCAGGAAAAAGTATCGACGCTTTTTGAGCAGGCAGCAAGGTCCAAATGTACCATCCATTTTCATCAGCATGTAATATCAGAATTCATTTACGTATTGGAAAAGGTCTATCATCATTCCAAAACATCCATTAACCGAATGATCGCAGATTTAATTTCCATGCCTGGAATTGAAATCAGAGATGACCTGAATTACAAAGTTGTATTGAATGATTGGCCTGCTATGATTTCAGACTTTGGTGATGCAGTCGTCGCAAGTCTATGGAGATCTATCCGCGAAGCATCCATTGTAACGTTTGATAAAAAATTCATTAAAGAACTTAAACAGATTGGTGCAGAAATTTATATGACCAATGCTGATGGAGAATAAAGATTAGATAAATAGTCAAATAGTGAAAAGTATTCTTTCATTTCACCCAATCTTTCCATTCAACCAGTTCATGAGTTCCCTAATTTCCTATAATGCTCATTTTGACAGTAAAAAGAGCGATATGGGCCTGAAAAAGGGCTATTTTTTAGAATAACTGGTTGAAATGAAAACATTTTGCTTGGTCCGACCCCGAATGATGACAGCCCCACGGTATTTATCGCCTATCATTCCTTTCACTCCAGTTTTTAAAACGGAGAAAGGGAAAAAAATTATTGTACTCTGTGTACATTTGGTGTACATATTGAAAATGAATTGCGAATGGGATAAAAATAAAGCACGCTCAAATCTGAAAAAACATGGTGTTGACTTTACCGATGCTGTGATAGCCCTTGAAGATGAATATGCAATTACAATTGATGATCCAAACCCCTATGAACAAAGGTATCTAACTATTGGCATGGATGCATATGGTAATATTCTCGTTGTTTCTTTTACCTGGAGAGAAGAAACTATTCGTATCATCTCTGCCAGAAAAGCAACAAAAAAAGAACGTAAACAATATGGTGACTAAAATGAAAAAAGAATATGATTTCAGCAAGGGAAAACGAGGTCCAGTCCTACCACGTGACCCAAATAAAGTTAGAATAACTATTCGCCTGGATGCAGATGTTGTCGAGCATTTCAAAGAAAAGGTCCGAACAACAGGGGGGGGCAATTACCAAACTTTAATCAATGAAGTTTTGAGGGATCACATAAACATAAAGTCAATGGCAAATATGAGTGCAGACTCTCTCAAAGCTATAATTGAAGAAGCTGTTCAAAAAGGAATGCAAAAAGCCAGCTAACCATAAAAACAGCGTGCCATGGTTTATTGGGTTACGTGAGTTTATTGCGTTGAAAAAAACTGGTTAAACAGTTGAATTGTCGAATGGTGCAAGGAATTCTTTCATTTAAACCATTTAACCAATATTCTCTTTTTATCGTTTTGCGTGGTCCGACCCCAGCACCCACAGAGTAATAAAAATCGATCGGCGATGGATTCCGAATGTTCATTATTTTGAAAAAGCCCTTTTTTGGGGGTAAAAAGAGGGATATAGGCCCTAAAAACGGCCATTTTTTAGGATAACATATTGAAATAAAAGCATTATGCGTGGTAAGACCCCGAATGATGGATTTTTGCTTGAACTGAACGAGGCAGTTGTTGCAGAAGAATTCTATCCAAATGCCTACAGTTTAATTTAAGCTGCTTCTCGGGCTTTTATTCTCTTAAGATCATTACTTATTTGTTTTGTTGCTATATCAAGATCATATGTCTGCTGAAGGTTTAACCATATTTGGGGTCCTGTTCCAAACCATTTGCCCAGTCTGAGTGCTGTGTCTGCCGTTACAGCTCTTTTCCCTGCAAGAATTTGAGTAATTCTGTTTGGTGGGATTTTAAGTGCTCTAGCCAGCTCAGATGCGGATATATTCAATTCACTGAGTTCATCTTTTAGAATTTCTCCTGGATGAATAGGTGTTCTTCCCATTTTTACCTCCTTAATGATAATCGACAATTTCAACATTTGCGGGACTATTGTTTTCCCATTCAAAGCAAATTCGCCATTGATCATTAATGCGTATGCTATATTGCCCTTTTCTATTTCCTTTAAGGGCTTCAAAACGGTTACTCGGTAATTGTTTTAAGGCTTCAAGTGTGTCTGCTGCATCTAAAACCCTTAATCGTTTTTCAGCTTGACGTGAAAAAGACTGAAAGGCAGGAACACGTTTACCCTCATGCAACTGTTTTGTTTTTTTATCCTTAAAACTTTTTATCATTTTAAATAATATAAAATACGCGATACGTCAAGCGTATCATATGACTATATAATATATAACCCGATTTTAGGAGCCGTAAAATAATAACATGGCCATTTAATTTTCATTGGGAAGGATTGAATAATTCCACTCGCCATGAAAATTTTCACGTAAAATAAGTATTGCTTCGAGTTCTTCGTCTGTCACTTTGATGCCTTTGGGGTAA
>JAHIVH010000047.1 GCA_018816735.1 Pseudomonadota bacterium
CGTATAGGCAATTCTTCCCATATAACCGATCATGATATCGCCATAAAGACAGAATCCCTTCTGTGTTGCATAGATATCCCGGTAAAGCTCGGCATACACGCTTTGAGGCAATAATACTTGAGTACGCAGCATATCAATGTCACGGCTTTCGTTATATAAATTGATAGGTATTTTCATTTTACCCACCCGCAAGCCCATCCAGTCCCTGAAATGATAATCCGCAAGCGCCCAGTCCACGACAACCTCATCATTCCCGTTTTTACCCAAGTCTCTTGAAAAAAACTGAATGCCCAGGCGCAAGTCATCTGTCAGGGAAGTATTGAAATTAATGCCCATTTCATTAAACTGAAATGACCCGTCTTCTGTTTCTGACAGAAAATTATTGTTATCGGATTTGAGATATCCTTGAGAGATAAATCCATGGATATCCACGGAACCCAAAATCTCCTGAGCAAGGGAATGGTTTTTATCTATTAAAAAAATAATGATGATTAGCAATACCATAATGTAAAATTCTCTTCTTGTCATTCTCTTACCCCTTATTTGTCAGAGACAGTTATGATTTTTACATTCTGAATGGAAGCAGACGCAGAGACATAGCCAATGGCACCATCGGTTGTTTCAACAAACTCTATCATTTTCTGCTCATCTTTACACATCGGGGGCATTCTCCTGTTTCCGGTAAACAGTTGATACCGCCAGAATATTTCAAATTGACCGGATGTTTTTTTAATATATTTTCTTGTAAATGCTTCATGAAGGTCAACATTGGAAACATTTGGCAGTAATGTGGCAAAATGTATATTTTTCTGATCCGGCCATTTTGACATTACACCTGTAAAAATATTTTTTATCTCTTCTTTGGAAAGAGAATCTGTATGGACACTATTATTTGCGATTATCAATACTTCCATTGCAGATTCAAAATTTGAAGGAATAATAAATAACATGCTGAAAACAATCAGCATGATGAAAGTATCCGGAAATTTCTCACGACGCATATCAGCACCCCTTACTATTTTGATCTGTATTTCCATCGAGATAAAAAACGGCCAACTTCGGCAGAAGAATATTTTGAATTTCATTTATGACTTAAGCACAATTTTAACATATTATCAACAAAATCATTAAGACCGGGGCATTTGCCCGGCACTGTACTCTTTGTGGCTGAGTCTGATGGTTTGAAAGTACTTTTTAGTCAGGATATTCATGGACCTATTCATCCGGAACTTCTTTCCGTCAGCGAAGACTACCTTGAATCGCTTCAGGAAATCAGGTCCTTAAATGCAGATATTCTTTGCGAAGGGCATTCAATTCTTCCGATGTGATGATCGTTAACAGTTCTTTAACTTCTCCATGTGTAGTGGTTACAGAAAATATTGTCTCCTTTGAAAATAGGCCAAGGCTGTCCAAATCTGAATATATATAGCATTCTCAGTGGTTCCCACAAAAATTTTGATCTTCAGATTTTGTTTGATGGCCTTAAAAAACAATTCGATTTGCCAACGATCCTTATATATAGCGGATATGGTTGTTGCTCCAAATTCCAAATGGTTTGTGAGAAGTATAATCTCTCTTGAATTTTTTTCATCCTACACCACTACTTTTCGTAAGAGATGGGGATAATTTTTCTGAGCATAATAACCTGTCAGCCTTATTATTTGGTCCGACAAGATATTTCTGTTTTTAGGTATTACCCGGCTCTCGATAATATCGTAATCTGCATTACTTTTAAGCCGTGTTACAAAGAAAATGTTATTCAAGGTCCAGTCTGAAATTTGGCCCATGGGAAAAGTGACAAACATAACGAGATCGTTGTACTATCCAATGAGAGCAACTTATTTTTAAATCGGAATTTATGCTTACCGACTCCTGCATTTTTACAGAATGCAAGTGTTTCGTAAAATAGTTCTTCATACATTTCCCATGGTCTGACACCATTCACATATGAAAGGGTCGATTTTTTCGGTGCTTCAGTCATTCCTATATGACGAAGCTTGCCCATACAGCATGATAATCCACTGCAAATTTCTCTCAGGCTCTTGGCCTGTGCCAGTTGGCAAAATAGCATTGATACAAATTGATCCCAACTGCTAAAGCCCTTGGAATACCGTTCAGAATTATGTTTTGTAACCAATTTTTTAAATTGATTACGATTGAAAAAAATACCAGTTGACTGAAAAGACTTGCATGTCGTACCATGATTAAAATCTTCCTCTTATCGTGGGTTTCTGTTTTAGGGCAAATAAAACATTCCCCACAGAGAGGATTTTTCAACTATTTTTTAAATCCGTTTTTGGACAATAGTGATAATTCTGTATAAAATAGTTCCCCAAATTTATATTAATTATCATCATCAAACTACATTTGACTTATGTTTCTTTTATAAATATATAAGTGGCGAGTGCATCGTTCCATCAAGGATAAGCAAGCCCCATCTGTTCAAATAAACCTAAATTCATCAGGCGGGTTCCAGGACCTGAGACACAAGGAGAAATGCAATGGAGCATTACAAGCTTTTTATTAACGGTGAATTTGTAGAATCGGCAAATGGCCAGACATTTGAATCGGTTGATCCTGGTACTGGACAACCCTTTGCAACCGTGGCCAAGGCAGGCTCGGTAGATGCTGAAGCAGCCATTAATGCGGCCCGCAGTGCCTTTGACAGTGGTGCATGGAACAACCTGAAAACTGAAGACAGGTCCCGGATGATCAATGCACTCGCCGACCAGATCACCCAACAGGCATTACGTTTGACGATAACGGAATCCATGGACAGCGGACAAGTCATTCGCCTGTCAAAATATTGGGGATTGTTGGGCCCCCAGTTGTTGCGTAACTTTGCGCATTTCGCCGCGACAAAATTCCCCTGGACAGAAGACATTCCCTATGCCGGAAACGTATTTGCACCCGGTCGTGACTATATTCGCCGCGAACCCATCGGCGTATGTGTAGGCATCATCCCGTGGAACTTCCCATTGAGCATGGCATTCTGGAAAATCGGCCAGGCCATTTCCATGGGAAATACAATCGTATTGAAGCCAGCTTCAGCAACCCCTTTAAGCGCATTGATTTTAGGCGAGGCTGCCAAAGCTGCGGGTATCCCCAAAGGGGTCATCAACATTATTACCGGACCGGGCAGTGAACTGGGAGATACCCTCTGCACCCATCCGGATGTGGACAAGATTGCCTTTACAGGAAGCACCCAGGTAGGAAAACAGATCATGAAGCTGGCATCTGACACTATCAAAAAAGTGACGCTGGAACTGGGAGGAAAATCCGCCAATATTATCCTGGATGACGCTGATCTGGATCTGGCGGTTGAAGGGGCGATTTTCGGAACCTTTTTCCACCAGGGGCAGGTCTGCGAATCAGGAACACGGGTACTTGTATCAACTCAAATTTATGAAGAATTCATAAAAAAATGAAGAAAAGAGCCGAAAGTCTCCGCGTCGGCTACCAACTGGATCCAAACGCGCATATGGGGCCCCTGGTCAATGAAAGCCAGCTTTCAACGGTTGAAAGATATGTCAGGCTGGGACAGGAAGAAGGTGCAGAACTGCTGACCGGCGGGTCAAGGGCCGAAGTGGCTGGCATCACCGGTGGCTTTTACTATAAGCCCACGATCTTCACAAAAGTAAAAAACAACATGCGGATTGCCCAGGAGGAAATCTTCGGGCCGGTCGTGTGTGTCATCAAATATGACAGTGAGGAAGAAGCGGTGTCCATTGCCAATGATTCCATTTACGGTTTGGCTGGTGGCATATTCTCCCGCAGCAATGAACGGGCTGAACGTATCGCAGGGCAGATCAAAACCGGTACGATGTGGATTAATAATTATCATGCATTTGGAGACTTTTGTCCGTTTGGGGGATATAAACAGTCCGGCGTTGGAAGGGAGCTGGGGCATGCTGGATTGGCGGAATACACCCAGATCAAGCGGGTTCATGTAACTGCCAGTGCCGACCATACAAGCAATTTCACAATGAAAGTTTTCTCCGATGATCCCAGGGTGCCCTTTATACAATACTGCACGCCAACAGTGGTGATATCCGGTCATGGCAGCCTGTCTTCTGCCTGCAGAGAAGTGGTTCGCCTGGGAACGTCTCGCGTATTGATCATAACCGATCCCGGTGTCCGGAAGGCGGGTTTAACCGAAAAAGTACAGGAAATTCTGGGGAAATTCTGTGTGGGTATCTTTGATCAGGTGGCCCAGGACAGTGATCTTGATACCGTGGATGAGGCTGTTCACGTGGCCAGAAAACTTTCAGCCGACTGCATTGTAAGTGTCGGGGGCGGGAGTGTGATAGACACGGCCAAGGCTGTTTGTGTCACGCTCAAAAATGGCGGAAAGGCTGATGACCATCTGGCATTGATGCGGTTGACCAGCACAATGTCAAACCCCATTTGTGACGGGCATGCCCTGCAGGCGATTCGACTGATCCATGAAAATCTGCCAAAGGCCATAGAAAACGGCCACAATGAGTCTGCCCGGATCAATTTGCAGCTTGCAGCAACCATGGCAGGGTGGGCGTTCACTATCGCCCAGGTAGGTCTGGCACATGCCATGGCCCACACACTGGGAACCCTCTGTAACCTTCCCCATGGAATGGCATGTGGTATTGTCCTTCCGGCAGTCATGCGCTTCAATATTGACCACGCGAGTGACAAACTTGCGTTGGCCGCTCAGGCACTGGGAGTCAATACGTCTACCATGAAAAAACAGGATGCAGCCATGGCCGCAGCTGATGCTGTGGAAGCATTGATGAAAACTGCCGGACATCCCATGCGATTAAGCGAGGCGGGAATATCTGAAGAGTCTCTGGCTCTGGCTTGCTTCCATGCCATAGCAGATACAGCAACCCTGTTTAATGCCCGGCCCGTGAATGATCCTTCTGAGATTGATGTCCTGTATAAACAGGTTTTTTGAGTTTTTGGGGTCTTGAAGAAAGACTGAAGTTGAGATGTTGGGAAATTGTGAAGATGGGAAAATGAAATGAGAATTGACTCAACTTCTCAACCACTCAGCATCTCAGCTTCAGGTTCTTTCACCCCTTGACCGTTTACCCTTCACCCATTTTTTATAAATACTTCCCCCAGAGCCAGTACAGGCCCATACCGACAACGACCGTGCCACCTAGCGACCTGGTTTTCATGGCAAACAAAAATGTGGGGAAGGCAATAAAAAGTTCAGGACGAAATATATCGAACACCCGGGGGGTTCCGGTTGTTACAAGGGCAGGCAGGAGAATCGCGCTTAAAATCGTAACCGGGATGAGATCGAGCCATTCAACGAACCAGCCAGGGAGTGTCTTTCCGGACAGAAAAAATATAGGAAACCATCTCGGGATATAGGTCACAGCCCCCATGCCCAAAATAAGCATGAAATAATCCGGAAGGGTCATGTCTTTTTCCCCCTGATCAGGAACTTTCGTTTGACACCAACACCCACAGCTGCTGCAACCATTGATGCAATGACAATATAGCTGTTTCCCGGGACCCGGATGGACAAAAAGACGGCAAGCATACCTGACAGCACTGCGGAGATCACATAGATATGCCCCCTGAGTTGAAACACCAGAAGACAGATAAACATGGCAATCAGGGCATAATCAATGCCAAAGGCTTTTTCGGGAATAAACTGGCCACCAAACCCACCTGCAATCGTGCTCAATATCCACACCAGATTGGCAGTCTGATTTAATACGATCGCCCGGTCAAGATCCCAAAACCCTTTGGCAAATTTTGAGAAATTAATCGCAAAACTTTCATCCGTAATACCGTAGGCGAACAATGAGAGCCGCAGCTTCCCTGCCTTGCCCGGAAATACGGATAATGATGAACTCATTAAAAGATGCCTTAAATTGACCATAAATGTCGTAGCAATAATGGCGAGAGGTCCTGCCCCTTCGACAATCATGGAAACAGCAATAAACTGGGAACTTCCGGCAAAAACAAAAATACTCATGATCCCGATTTGAAACGGGCTTAAACCTGCCTTTCTAGCAAGGACGCCAAAGGCAAGACCGATGGGAATATAACCAAGACAAATCGGCCAGGCGGATTTGACGCCTTCGTGCAGAGTCTTTTTTCCGGTTTGCTCCGGCCTGGTGGTCATAAATAAAAAACCTTTCTATCCACTGATTGCAGCAGGAAATTTCGACTTTTTAAAAGCCATGAGAATCCTTTAAGTAAACGGTCATAGCTTTTTTTCACGCTGATTGTCAATGGATAGAAAGGTATGGAATCAGCTGACGATCCACACCGCCTGATCGCATGCCCGGTGAAGCACTTTTTCGGAAACGCTTCCGATCACAAACTCTTCCACTGCAGAATGTCCTTTTCTGCCTAACATGATTGTGCCGCACCCCTTGTCTGCGGCCTCGTGAATGATTGCCAGAGAGCGGCTCATGTATCCCTGAAGAATGCGGATATCCACATTGGCTTTTGAAAAACCCCCATTTACAAGCATATCCTTTGCTTTTTCGATTTCCGCATTAATCGCGCCTTTGTAATCGGACTTATGCGTACTTCCTTCGTTAAACCCCATTGAGAGACAGGACTGAAACAAATCAAACGATCCTTTTAATACATTTAATGTGCGCGACACATAACATAGATTTACTTTTGTATTTTCCGGATTTAAAAAAGTCCGGATCATCTTGACACACCTTTTCGCTCCTGAAGAACCATCAAATCCGACCACTATGCCACTGGTTTCCGGTTTGCTGCCGACGATCACAAGAGTCGTATCCGAAATTTTGGATATCAATCTGGAGGTAACATGCCCCAGCCCCCCCCCCGGTTGATTGGAAAGCCCCGTTCTGCCGACGATAATGGCGTCGTAACCTTCTTTTGCTTCGCGGATAATATCCCTGGTAATGCCTGTCATTCTTTTCTGTTTCCGGATTAAAACAGTTTCAGGATCAAACCCGTTTGCCACAAATCTGACTCTGGCTTCATCCAGTTTATCAGAAAAAAACTGATGCTGTTTTTTTATCCAGGCGTTGATATCCTCCAACTTCCCGGATTGCTCTGGTTTTGCTTCAGTATCCCAGAATGTTTCAGGCATATCGTCTTCAACCATAAAGAGCGTTATACCGGTACTTTCAGGGGAAAGCATGGTTGATGCATAATTGACAGTCTGAATGGACTGATCAGAACAGTCAAATGGAATCAATATTTTTCGTTTATTCTGACTATTTGTCATATCTGTCTCCGTTAATTATCCTGTCTATATCTTTTGTTATAAAAAGCAACCGTTTGTATGATACTGCATTGGATATGCCAGGCGGAGAGATGGAATAAGACATAATAAATTATAAAATAATCCGTATGTTATTTTATTTTATTTTATTTTCTAAATTTCGATTTGGCTTTAAGGAGGATGTCACACGAATTGACAATCTGTAAAAAAAGCCGCTTCTGTTGAAAAAAGCGGCATTTATATCGCTTTTCAATCATCGGAAATGATCACGGCAGGCTTGCCAGCTTGTTGAAGTCTATTGCGGCTGCATAATCTTTTAAATCTTTCAGATCAACATTATTGCCTTCTGCACCCACCAGAAACCGGTTGGCGATTATAATTTTGATCTCGCCGCTTCGGTTTGACTCGTCATATTTCACGATGGCTTTCTGTCCATTGATTTTCTCGAGTTTGCCACCATCTGACGTTGCAAACATGGGGTTATTGAACATCATCATCAGCCCCTGAAGCATGGGGGAATCTGTGATAATATTCACCTTAACCTCACGGTCATCTTTTGTGTAAGTTCTTTCTGCCGTGATTCCGCCGCCAAACATGGCTGCACCTGCTGCCTGAGATGATGTTTTTTCAGCATTCCAGCCTGCAAGCGGTTTCGGTAAAACTGTTTCCAGAGCCTCTCCCTTTTTCTGCCCAATCAGTTGGGATGCATAATTAAGGCTTCCAATGGCACCGGCATATTCACCTTTTTTATACTGGTCCAGCGCCTCATTAATGGAATCGGTCACATCATCTGCCAATGCCGGAAGCGACAGGCACATGACGGCAAACACGGTAACAATAAATTGAATCATCCTGATTTTGGGGGTATGTATCATGGTGTACGATATCTCCTTCAAATTTAAGGTAAAAAATATCAGGCCGCCCCATATTCAAATGGGATATCCATTTTTCCGGGCACCTGGAACAACAGGCTATCTATAAACGAAACCCATAAAGCCTTCAATAAAATTATGATGCAGATGCAAAAATCATTTTTTTATCGATTACCTGTTTTGATTATGATAGCGTCATCTTTTTTAGCGAGCTTCTATCAAACGCTTGATATGTCCGTTTCACTGTTTTTTTAAACCAAAAGAGAGGTGCCATTCATGTATAATAATCTTTTCAGTCCGATTACCATCAATCAGCTTGAAATTAAAAACAGAATCGCTTATCCCGCACTGGGCCTGCTGTACTCGTATGACGGGCAATTAAACGACCGGTATTATAATTATTTCAGAGAAAAAGGTGCAGGCGGTGCAGGCATTATCACGGTTGGACCGGTTGGAATTGATTATATCGGCATTGGCGCCATTGGTCTCAGGCTGGATTCGGATGATAATATCCCCTCTTTTCAAAAACTGACATCCTGCATAAAGGAAGGCGGGGCAAGGGCATGGGTGCAGTTGTTTCATGCCGGGGCATATTCCCATCCCATTCTTATCAATGGTGAAAACCCAATCGCGCCATCACCGGTTTATTCCCGATATTCAAAAGCAACCCCCAGGGAAATGACCATAGAAGACATCAAAACCCTTCAAAAGGCTTATGTGGATGCGGCATCAAGGGCTGTTGAAGCCGGTTTTGACGGAATTGAAATTCTTGCCTCTGCCGGCTATCTCATCACCCAGTTTCTGTCGCCCATAAAAAACCGGCGAACAGACGAATATGGCGGTAGTTTTGAAAACCGGACCCGGTTCCCCAGGGAAGTCCTTACCATGGTAAGGGCAAAAATCGGAAAAAACGTTCCACTGACCATTCGAATGGCAGGAAATGATTTTGTTCCAGGAAGCAACACCGATTCGGAAACACCTGAGTTTGCAAAACTCTATGAATCCTGTGGCGTGGATGCCATCAATGTCACGGGGGGTTGGCATGAATCTCCTGTGCCCCAGCTGCCCATGGAGGTACCCCGAAGTGCTTACGCCTATCTGGCGCTGAATATTAAAAAAGTCGTTTCCTTGCCTGTCATGGCCTCAAACCGAATCTCGACACCTTTCGAAGCAGAAAAAATTATCGCTGACGGCTATGCAGACATGGTCAATCTGGGAAGAATTCTCATCAGTGATCCACAGTGGCCAAACAAGGCCAAAGAAAACCGTGCAGATGAAATCAGGCCTTGTGTGGCCTGCTCGCAAGGATGCACAGACCAGATATTCAGCGGACAACCCGTCTACTGCATCACCAATCCGAGAGCCGGATTTGAAGGGGAAAGAAATGTTGTAAAAACCGCTTCACCAAAACGCCTGATGGTCATAGGTGGTGGACCTGCAGGTCTTGAAACGGCCGTCACGGCGGCTCAGGCCGGTCATACGGTGGACATTTATGAAAAATCAGATGATATCGGCGGTCAGCTGCGGTTTGGCGGGAACCCGCCGAACAAACAGGAAATTTTCGCCATCATCCGGTACTACAAAGCCATGATTAAAAAGCTGAATATCCCGCTTCATCTGAATACGGAAGCGACCACAGATCTGATAAAAGAAAAAAATCCGGATCATATTGTTGTGGCTGAAGGTGCGGAAGCGTTGATTCCCCCCATCAAAGGGGTTGATGACAAAAGTGTGGTTTCCTCCTGGGATGTGCTCAAAGGGGGCATCAGGCTGGGTAAAAAGGCGGCGATTATAGGCGGAGGGGCGGTAGGACTTGAAACCGCATATCTCATCGCCTCAAAGGGCACCATTACACCGGAAATTCTTCACTTCCTTTTTGCCTATGAGGCTGAATCACCGGAGCGCCTACGGGAACTCATGTTCAAGGGGGCCACTGAAGTCACTGTATTTGAAATGCTTCCCAAAGTAGGAAAAGATGTGGGGAAATCCACCAAATGGGTGCTTTTGGGAAACCTTGACCGGCATGGGGTAAAAATCTTAACCCATTCAAAAGTGACCGGAATAAAAAATGGTGTGATCACATATGTACAAGGGGACAAGGAAGTCTCTGAATCTTTTGATACCGTCATTCTTGCATCCGGATCAAGGCCGGTTCAAAAACTGTCAAAGGAAATCGAGAAACTGGGAATTCCCTATACGACCATAGGTGACTGTACAAAAATAGGAAAAATTGACAATGCCATCCATGGAGGATTTCTGACAGCGATAAATCTTTGAGGTTTGTTGGGTTCATTGAGTTTATTGAGTTACTTGGGCTTAAACAGTTAAGTGGTTAAATAAAAAAAAGGCCATGGACAGATCCTCTAAAAACCGTCTGATGCAAAGGCATCAATCGTTATTTCAAGGGGAAACACTATTTGAAAAAATCGCCCGGGCTGTATGCCGGGCGGAAGTCCTTCCCAGAAAAGAACTCTATGAATCATGGGAAGTGGCAAAACGCGCACGCAGAGTTTTCAGAGGCGGGAGGGTCGTGGATCTTGCTTGCGGCCATGGCCTTCTTGCCCATATCATGATGATACTGGACAGCACGTCTCCTGAAGCGATTTCTGTGGATATGAACATCCCCAAAAATGCAGTCATTCTCTCACAGTCCCTGATGGAAACCTGGCCCAGACTGAAAAGTCACGTCCATTTTCTGGAAGCACCTATAGACGATATTCCCGTTAATTCTCAAGATATCATTCTCTCGATCCATGCCTGTGGCAGTCTTACAGACAGCGTTATCAGAAAAGCCATATCCGGAAATGCCAGATTAGCCGTACTTCCCTGTTGCCATGATCTTTCGGTGTGTGACACCGGGGGGCTTGAAGGATGGATCGACGGCCCCTTTGCCGTTGATGCCACACGAGCAGCAAATCTTTCTTCACAGGGGTATACCGTAATTACCCAAAAAATTCCTGAAGATATAACACCCAAAAACAGACTGCTTATGGGTTATCCAAACCGATATGATTGATTTACGCCTTATCCTTGTTAAGCGTTTTCTGGTATTTCCGTATATCCTTCCACTTTTCCTTTTCAATTCTATCAGCACTTTTCTGCTTTCTTTCCTCCAGATAATTCACTTCTTTTTTCAATTTCATAAAGCTTTTCACCCGCTTCAAATCGATAGTGCCGTCTAAAATCGCTTCCTGAACAGCACATCCCGGCTCATTATGATGCGTACAGTCTTTAAACCGGCACTCGCTTGCAATGGACTCAATATCACCAAAAACGGATTCTGTCGTTTCCCCATCCACCCAAAGCTGAATCTCACGCATGCCGGGATTATCCATAATCATACCACCTCCGGGCATAGGTATCAATTCTCTTGTGGTGGTTGTATGCACACCCTTTCCTAACTGTTCGCTGACCGCATGAACCTTTTGACGTTCCGTTCCCAGAAGGGAATTGATCAACGTGGATTTTCCTGCACCTGATGATCCAAGGAGCGCCACGGTATGCTCTTTTTTGAAATATACGCGTAAACTGTCCACGTCATCTTTATCAATCGCACTGATCACATGAACAGGTACGCTTAACGCAACCGATTCAACTTCCAGTTTCTTCGAATCTGAATCCGGGCAGAGATCTTTTTTATTCAGGACAATCACAGGGGATGCCCCGCTGTTATAGATTAACGTCAGATACCTTTCAATTCGCCTCAGGTTAAAATCCCGATCAAGTCCGCATACAACAAAAATCACATCCACATTGGCGGCAATCAGCTGCTCATCCACAGGACCTCCGGAGAGTCTTTTACTGCCACCTGAGACCTGCCTTGAAATACTGTTTTTTCGTTTACGTATGCCGTGAATCATTGCGAAAGACCGGTCAGGTAAAATTGACATATTCACAAAATCGCCGGTCACAGGAAAATCCCTTTTCATCTTTGACTGATGCATGAATTTTCCGGACACCTTTGCCAGCATCTCTCCATTTTCAAACAAAACAAAAAAGGCATTTTTCTGAACGCTTATAATTCTTCCAACAACATATTTTTGATATTCTTCCTTTTCAACCATATATCCCATTCTCTTCCCGTATTGTACCGGTTTAATTGAACTTGCATTACAAACGATTATTGGGTATTTAAATGAACGATATTCACTTCACCTATGGCATTTAATTCTTTGATCATAAAGCCCAAAAGGAGATCCCTCTCATGGCACAACGGATCTGCAATTATTGCACCAAAACATTTAACGGCTCCATGCGTTTCTGCCCGTTTTGCAATGGGGAACATTTTAAAGAACCCACAAATACCTCCCCGATATGCCCCCGATGCAAAATAGGCCTGGAAGCCCATGTTTTCAGAGGAAACGAAATCGATATCTGCCCGAAATGTGCCGGAATATGGCTGGATACAAGAGAGTTCAGAAGGCTTACTACCGAACGGGATGTATACAGTGATCAATCCGTTCCCTATGGATTTTTAAGACAACCTGTTAACGTTGAAGACGGATTTCTTCCTTGTGCCCGTTGCGACTCCTTTATGGTCCGAAGGAATTTTAAACGAATATCCGGCGTCATGTATGATGAATGCCGGGACCATGGCGTATGGCTGGACGCAGGCGAAATTAACCTGATCAGAGCCTTTATCGCCTCAGGCGGGCTTGATAAAGCCCAGGATAGAGAAATATTCAAGAACAGTCAGGATATTCAATCCCTGGCAAGCCAGGTGAGTGAAGTCAGACTCCTGCAGAAAATTCTGCATAAATGGGATTTTAAAAGGTGGCTTTTTCAAAATTTTTAACGCCCCATGAGTATTGCCGGGATGCCAAAAAATTTGACATCCCTTCCTTTCGATTCAATATTCCCGACCATCACTTTTTCTTCTGGAAAAAATCATCCATCTGGTCGCTTGTACGCACACTATTAACAATCCACTGTTCCATGGGTTTATAAAACGTAAAGACCCATGCCACGGCATGTTTTTCATATTTAACGAGATACACCTCCCTGTAAAAGGAATCACCGATTTCAAATGTTTCCGCCCGTTCTATGGAAAGGCGCTTTCCAAATCTTGAAATGATCTGATTCCGCTGATTTTCAAGCTGATACACAATAACGTCTATCTCTTGTTCAGGAATGGGCCAATACGGTTTTATTTTGTCAAATACCTCCTTGATCTTTCCCTGAACGATTTCCGTAGACAGGCTTGCAATAAATCCGGACACGTCTTTTTTGGATTTAAAAGTTTCCGCCATCAAAACAGACGGCATGGCAAGTAAAATTATCGCCAGGCAAATTAACCCTTTTTTCATCATGCCTCCTTTTCTTTTTTGGGTAGCAAGGATTGAGACGTATAAATTCCGCTTTCTCTTCTTTTTTCTGAAAGATCACTTATCCGTGTCCATTCAACCAGATCAAACCCGGCCTTCTTCTCAATCAGATCTTTCAGGTAATCGAGATGCGGACATTTGGGACCATGAATACTATCTTTTACGATGAAAGTTGACAGGTCATATACTGTTTGTCTTTCACCGTTATTCCTCTGATCATTCATTGATTCAGGCAGTTCATACGATCAGAAAAATATTTATATTTCAAGAAAAATAATCGTTTAACATAAAATTACGGTTGCAAATCAAAGGGGATTATTATATTTAAATTATGGTCGACCATTCATAATTTTAAATGATCAAACCCAATGGTTACAAATACGTACTTGCGGATCACGTATATAGAAAGGTTAAAAAATGAAAAAATTTATAATTTCAGTGTCGCTTATTGTCGCTTGGTCAACGGTTGGCGAGATAATAATTTAAGGAGTCAGAAGTCAGGGGCCAAAAGGGGGTGGAGTCGCTTTGCTCCTTCCTGTTGATAAAAATATAACCCCAAGGTGGACTTCAATCCTGGGTTCTGACCCCTTTTAAAAAACTATCCATTTATCTTTTTAAGCGTCCAGGCGATATTCTGGCCCAACACCTTCATGATGTTCATCCCTTCCTCATCCTTGTTCACATCACCGGGTTCAAGCCCGATGCCCATATTCCAGTAGCAGGAGCCGGGAACGATCATCTGACCGTATAAGAAAAATCGGTTCATGGCATCAAACGTACTGACACTGCCGGCCCGTCGAACAGCCACAACGGATGCGCCCACCTTTCTTTTTAACAGCCCGCCATTGGCCATGGCAACCAGCCCGCACCTGTCAATCAACGCTTTTATTTCTGAAGTGACATTTGAAAAATATGTGGGAGAGCCCAGAATAATCCCGTCTGCAGAAAGTATTTTTTCAATACAGTCGTTCATGTCATCATTTTTGACTGCGCATTGTTTGTTCATATTCTTAAAGCACTGATAACAGGCGATGCAGCCTTTTATCTTCTTCCCGGCCAGTTGCACGACTTCTGTCTCAATGCCTTCCTTTTTGATTTCATCCAGAACCCGATTGATCAGAATATTCGTGTTCCCTTCTTTTCTGGGACTTCCGTTAATTGCAACGACTTTCATGTTATTCTCCTTATTTTTGTAAATTTTAAACGATCTTCCCAGGATTTACTATGAAAAATGCCCGAACCTGTATCCGGGCATTTTCTAATCTGAAAAAACGGTTATCTTCAAGACACGTTACCAGTTTTCAGCCAGGACTTCAAAATGCGCCTTTGGATGCGAACATGCCGGGCACATCTCCGGTGCGTCTTTGTCATCATGAACATAACCGCAGTTACGGCAACGCCAGGTTGTGCTGTCGTCTTTTTTAAATACTTTGCCGTTTTCAATATTGGCGGCCAGATCTTTATAGCGCTTTTCATGCTGTTTTTCAGCCACGGAAATTTTGTCAAATACCATACCGATGGCATCAAATCCTTCTTCTCTGGCGATATTGGCAAATTCAGGATACATGGAAGACCATTCATGATGTTCACCTGCTGCGGCCGCTTTCAGATTTTCCAATGTGGTTTTTACAGCACCGGCCGGGAAAGTACCTGTGATTTCGAGATCTCCACCTTCCAGGAATTTGAAAAACCGTTTGGCATGTTCTTTTTCCTGGTTCGCTGTTTCTTCAAAAATATCGGCGATCTGGACATAGCCTTCCTTTTTTGCAGCACTTGCAAAATAGGTATATCGATTACGTGCCTGGGATTCGCCTGCAAATGCGGTTAAAAGATTTTTTTCTGTCCGTGTTCCTTTTAAACTGGCCATAATATAAACCTCCTTCTATATTTAGTAATTATCATTTGACCAAACGCGATTTAAAACAGCCCTGCGAATGTTATCAAAGCGGCATTATGCCTGTTTGCTGCAATTTTCGCAGAATCCTTTTAAATAAACCCGTTTACTGACTATCGTATACTTTTCTTTAATGGCTTTCGAAATTTTGATTTGATTTAACGTCTCATCATAAAAATCGACAATGGTGTTGCATCCCAGACAATAAAGATGATGGTGTTCATCCAGATTTGGATCAAAACGCCTGGCATCGCCCTGGCCTTCCACAATATCGATGATACCGACATCGGCAAATGTTAAAAGCGTCCTGTTAACCGTATCCAGAGAAATATTCGGAAACGTTTCCCTGACCCTTTTATGAATTAAATCCGCTGACGGGTGTATCGCTGAATCACTCACAGCCTCGTACACTGCGACTCTTTGCGGGGTGATTTTCAGGTGATGCTGTTTGCATATGTCATAAAATCGTTTCAAAAACAACATCTCCATTTGCAGGATGCTTAAAAAACATGGCATTTCTTTCACGCAAAACCTTAATTCGTTCTTGGATTTAAATAGGATTTATTCCTATTTGTCAATATTTTTTTAAGCAAAGTTATTGCGATGGCCAAAGCGGACACTGATTCCGGATGCATTCCTTATTTTGGGGAAATTGACGGCAGACTATTGTTTGATCAACGATCAACTGTTTGCCCCGAATGTCCTTCATGAGTCGCGATGCCTCCGTAAGGGCCAACCAGACATCCCGCTGGCAGCATCGAGGTGCGTTGTACGAGGATATCTTTCCCAAAACCTGATGCGTCACCTGCTGAACAGCCTGCCGTTCATCGCCTTTGTATGGATCTGCCTGCAAAAGAATCGAAAATGCGATCCCCACACCGACTGCCGCACCACAAATGCCCAGAAATGCACAGGAACCCCCGGCAATTGTTTGCCCACGCTGAATTCCTGTCAAAATATGGTCATGCGTTATAGTGTCACCTGAATTTCTCAACGCTGTCAGAATAACGGCAGGAACCAGCGAATGATGTTCCGGCCCATGAAGCCCGAAGTGGGGATGGGATCGAATCATCTGCATGAGATTTATGGCATCCTGTTCCTTGTTGTGCAGACAAATCTGCCGGATAATCTCTACGGCATCTTTGCTGTGACAGGCATCGCAAACGAAATGACCATTATTCGCGCAACGGCCATTTGATGGTTTGACCTGCTGACAGTAATAACACGCCTTGTCCTGGCTGGTTTCATGATAGACCAGTTCCGAACCGCAGACCATGCATCCGCCCCTGTGTACTTGGGTAACTATCGGATCGGTCGTCCCTGTTTCCCGGGGTGCCAGGAAACAGGCACACGTGGGTTCTGTCTCTACTTCAGCCAGCAAGGGCTTGAAGTCCGGAAACGTATATAAAACCGGTTTTTGGCCTGCTAAAGGCTTGATTGCCTGATAGGTAACGGAATAGAAATCAAATCCTTTGACCGAACGGTACAGATATCCTTTTTGGATTTTGCTGTTTGAAAATCCGATGTCATTCAACAATCCAAACAGTTCATCGTATCTTAAGGCGCCACCGATACACTCGCCTCGCAAGGTTTCATTATATTTAATCTCAAGGGGGAGATCATCATCATAGGTGATGTCTGAAACGACAAGCCGGCCTTCTGGTTTTAAAACCCTCATTATTTCCTGAAACACCTGACGTTTGTCTGAAGAAAGGTTCAACACACAGTTGGAAATAATGACGTCAGCGACCGAATCTTCAAGGGGAATGAATTCCAGAAAGGCTTTTCTGAATTCTATATTGTCGTATTGAAGATTTTTAATGACCGCTCTTTTGGACTGGTTGGCCACACCAAGCATGGCATCGCCCATATCAATCCCGACCACACGGCCCTGGGGTCCGGTTATCCTGCTTGCGATAAAGCACTCAATGCCTGTACCACTGCCCAGATCAAGCACGGCCTCCCCTTTCTTTATATCCGCATCAAGCACAGGCGAACCGCACCCATAGCTTCGAAACCGCATGGCCGCAGGGATATGCGAAATCCATTTTTCGTCATAGCATATTGGATTAACGATATCCTCCTTGGTTTCCAGGGCCGCTTCCGAGTAGAATTGATTCACCTGATGACGGGTATCATGTCCGGGCAGACTGAGCACACAATTGGAGTGGGTGAAGAAAACCGTGCCGCTTTCAACCGGGCATTCGCCTATCCGTTCCCCCATTTTCAGTTTGAAGGCAGGGTATCCGTCGGTACTGAACATCCGGGATTCATGGGAGATGATCCACTGGATGACCAGGTTGTAGAGTGCCACATACGGATCATGGCCGGTGATGTTTCCGGAATGAATGTAACTGTGATCGATATCACCGCCACCGACAAGGTACCGGAACGGATTTTCCCGGTAAAGATCGCTTTGATTCAGGGATGCGCTCCGGATGCGTTTTAAAACCGGGCTATTCTTCCACACGTTTTCCAGCCCCTCATGGATGTGGCCACACGCCATGTCTTCCGTATAGATCAGTGCCGGTGTGGGGTAGATGGTTCCATCGGGTGCCACTGCAATGGATTGCCAGCCTGCGTTGCTCAAGTCGTACCGCGTTCCCGGGCAGGAAAACACCTGGGATTTCAATATTTCAATATTGTCTATGGTAACCCCTTTTTTTGCAGCGTTTTCCTGGGCAGCAACCAGTCTGGGGAAAATCTGCGCCGGTTCCGCAAAAAGCGCGTCATCGGCATTTCCCTTCTTAAAAAGCCAGAGAAAATGAACATTTGAAATGCCGTGCGTGCTGGCCAGGTCAATAACCGCTGCCATTTCATCCCAATTTTTCCGGGTAACTGTCATGGAAAGCGTCACCGGAAACCCCAACCCCTGAAGCGTATGTAAGTTTTCATCCAGATGATCGAATGCCCCATCACCTCTTAAATCATCATGATTATTTTTTAGCCCGTCCATGCTGACCTGAAAATGGAACCGGTCTTGAGGCAGACTGCGCAGACTGTCCTTTGCCCGTGATATAAGGGACAAGTTTGTGAGCACAACCACATGGGTGTCGGGAAACTGAAAAGCATGACGGACGCTTTTCATGAATGCCCTTGAAATAAAAGGCTCTCCTCCGGTGAAGTAATAGATCCGGCAGCCCAGTTTATAACTTTCATCAATGACTGCCATACAATCGCCTGAAGACAGCTCTTCCCGGGAGCGGGGTGAAGATTGAAACATGCAATGCCCGCACTGCATATTACATGTATTTGTGATATGAATCCAGCACTCCTTAAGTCCCTTGAGATTCATTTTTTCTTCGCGCGATTGATAGGTTAAACCGGACAAGCCTCTCAAGCGCTTCAATAAAAACCGGATGTCCGCCGGTTCTTTTTCATGGGTGGCCAGATCAACGAAAAACCGGTCCGCAGATTGATTGGGCACAAACCAGTCCGGTCCATCCGGACGGATATATATTGGGGTGTTTTCGAATTCGATACGCTGCCACTCGTTCTTAAATTCAGACGACATCTCACTATCCTTCATTCTTCTATATTCACTCAAAAACCGTACAAATGGTTTTCCAGGGGCATTTGTTCTCGCAAAATGGAAGCGGTGCCTTCTCTTCTAACAGTTTTCGCCATTCCCCGGTCATTTTTTCATCTCCATAATTGATACCCAACCCCCTTAAAATATGTCCATCCCATTTTCTGACAGCATCCTCATTTCCAAATGCACTCTCACAACGGCCATCCCTGATATCAGGGCAAGTCCGACAGATTCCATCCGGACCCTGAACCACTTCAACACGACGCATATCATCTTTTTCAAAAACGTCTCGAACATCTCTTTCGGCTTTTTCAAATGCTTCTCCGCGATCCGGAAGCTCAACCTTGAGAAACCGTCCGCAAAACAAATGATGGGGGCGAATTTGTAGTTTTTTCATGGGGTCTTAGACTCCTTCATGGTAGTTACCTATCACAACCATTTTTCAAAAGCGGTGAAAAAATATAAACACCACCGAGGGCCACAGAACAAATCTTTTGATTCCTTTATGAGCCTCATGACACACGAACGCGTTACTTGTAAACCACAAAAACAAACTTAATTTTTTCTCTGTGGCCCTCTGTGCACTCTGTGGTTAAACAATGAAATGTTCCATCATCACTTAAGGGTCATCGCTTTTTCAGGGCAGATTTCCTGACAGCAGAAACAGGTGATGCACCTATCTGCATCCACCACAGGCAAATCGTCTTTCATGGTGAGTGCGGATACCGGGCACTGATCGATACAGGCGCCACATGCGGTGCAAAGATCGGGGTTCGCCTGGGGCCTTACCTTTGTTTTGGTTTCCATGAATTCCTGAATCACCGGGTTGTTTAAAATAAACTCCCCACCCAAAGGTGGCAGTTTGAAGTCCTTCAAAACCCGCATTTCACCCTCTATATCCACCTTGTCAGCATCAAATTCTCCAAGCCCCATTTCCTTTGCTTTTTGAAGAAAACGCAAGCGTGAAGGATCAAGCCCCATCATTCTTGCAATGACACCATCCAGGGCCACGGCATTGTTTGATGCCAGAATCAGGCCGATATCTCTTAGGTCTGGTGAGGCCGGGCCATTCCCTTCCATACCCACCACCGCATCCACAATAAAAAGATCCGGCACCCGCAAACGAAAAACCGCCACGATCACATCATGAAACCGCTCGGGCGAACCGGCTATCCGGTGCAACCTTGCCTTCTGGGCACCGGGCAGGATGCCGTAGCTGTTTTTAATGGCTCCGGTCATGACGGTAAGGCCATGGGTTTTAAACTTGGGCAGGCTGATTAAAATATCTGCGTCCAGAATTTCTTTTGAAACGCCCACTTCAGACATGAAATCCGGGTTAAAGGGAACGTGTTGGGGTGTGTTGCCGAGGTTTTTGTAATATCCTCCGGCTGCAGCCATCAAGCCGGTTTGCTCGAAACTGTTCTCATTGTCGCCATAGTTGAACAAACCGGGATTGTCACCCACCACAATCTCGGCAGGCGACATGGTTTCAACTTTTTCGACAACCGCCCGCAACAGAGACGGATGCGTCACAATGTGTTCATCTGCTTTGGACGTCCTTAGTACATTGGGCTTGATCACCACTTTTTTCCCGGCAATATCCGGAGGGAAAAGTTCAAAAGCACGATCAACTGCATTCCGGCAGTTATCGTATGATGCCGGATGTATCATGACACGGTGCATGGGTACTCCTTTTCATTAATAAGATGATAGGATTCATCTGATCATCTTAATCATGGTATCCCGGGTGTCAAGTTTTTTGATCAGGTCACACGCATCTGGACAATTCAATTATGATTTCTTTCAATTGATTGGGCATGCCTGAATCACTGCATCCAAATCTGCTTGGTCACCCGCACCGCTGTTTCGATGCTGAAAAACGATCTGATTCCCGGGTCCGATGACAAAAACCCCCCCCTGTTGCCAGAGATCGCCTGCATTCCTACCCTGACGAAATCCCTGTTTCAAGGTTTTAAAACCCCGGGCAAGAGATGCCGGGCCCAGGGTTCGCCAGAATCCCCTTTCAAGTTTGAACGCTTTATAGGAACGAAGCGCCTGGTCCAGGTAAATTTCCCCCTGGAAGTTAAATTTTTCAGCAAAATCCCTTGCCTGCTCAGGGGTCCCACTGCCAATCGCTACGATGGTTACACCATGAGACTCGGCCTGATTCTTTACTTCCATAAGAGCAGCAGCCTGCTGCCTTGCAAACATTCATCCAAAATGACGCAGAAACGTCAATACAATGCGCCTGTTTTTCCAGAGTGATTCGAGTTCCACCGCTTCTCCATCAAGATTCTGAACCATGATTCCTGAAATATCCTGGGTCACATTCTGATAATCCATATTGTTCACCTCTTTATGTTTTTTTGTTGAACATCCGGCTGCCATCACCAGAAATCCGGTTAATAAAATAATACCGATTAAAGGTATCAGCCGACACCGAAACGCTTTCGCCATGCTCCCTCACTTTCTTTTTTATGATAATCATTCCAAAGGTCCCACATCCACGAATCGGCACTCAGGTTATAGTTGAGAAACCGGGCAAAACAGCTTTCGAGAACGGAAACAGTCTAACCGATGCGGAAAAGTATCACGAATGTGTTACACATGTATGTCCCTGAATGTAAAAAATTATAAACAAATGTAAACGTTCTTTTACATCATCAAAAAAGAATGCGAGGTCGCTCCGAAAGAATCCGTTCAGCCGCCCTTTTGGCCTGTTCGAAATCATCCACACCGGATTTTTCAGAGCGATCCTGACCCAAATCGGTCAGGTTAAAATACAGAGACTGAACAAGGAAAAACAGCCATATGCTCAAGGCCCAGGTGACCGCTGAATGGGGCATAAAACAGACAAGGGCCGCTGCACCGGGAAAAAATGTAATCATCTCCGCGATTAAAAAGCGTCGCCCTTTAAAACAGATGCCACTTCGAACCCAGCTCAGGACGCCCGCACTCATGACAATGAAACTCAAGTAAAATTGGCCTGAAATGGATAGCAGAAACAATACGATCAGAGGAAAGAAAACATCGGTCATTTTTTTTCGGGCGATCCTTGCAAGCAATATACTGTAAACGGCGACAAAAAGCCATAATGTAATGGCAAACGCCCTGGGAAAGTAAATAAGAATACTCAAGCCTGTTGATAAAGGAATAAATGCCAATCCGCAAAACAGGCCAAAAACAATTGTCGTTCGCACAGGTCTGTGATTCGTATCGGTCATTTTACACCCTCCCTTTCAGGGTATCTTTTCTGATCGTCAGCTCAAGATCGATCTCCGCTTCGGAAATTTCGGAAAAGAAATGCGCTGTCAGCCCCTTTGAAAAATCATCCTCCATTTTTTTCAAATCTGTCATGTGAAAATATTCATCTGCTTTCAATTTCAAATGATCGTATTCCAGTTGTCGTTTTTCAATGTTTTGCTGAAATGCCAGAATTTCAGAGTTAAAAAGGTCAATGTTTCTTTCAAAATTGCCTCTTAAACCGTTCATGCTTTTCAATTTCCGGATCAGGAGCCTGGCCACATCATCCTTTTCTTTCTCAATAGAACGTGTGATTTCACGATCAAGCGTTTCTTCCTCCTTTTCATAAGAGGCCTTTTCCTTGATTATTTTTTCTCTGGCACCAACACTCTTTTCAAGATTTGACCGCTCATGAAGGAGGGCATCTTCCATTTCTCTCAGATGCTGCTTCAGGAGAAGACGCTTGTCTTCGAGTTGATCCATGACGCCGTGAATATCTGCCTTGAATATTGTTACGAATCGTGTAAATATACCCATTTTGAACTCCTTTTTATTTGTCAGGTTTGATTGTCTTCTTTTATGCTTATTTCCTGTCCCGCTTACCTTTATATGCCTCAAACTGAAGTGATTTTGAGTATGTCTTCTGCTTCTTTTCAATTTCACATTGGGGACCGTTAAAAGTATCATTCACGGTTTCTTCAATCGACCGGAGATCCTTGTCGAGATTTTCAGAAACCATGTCAGAACCCACCACAGCATTGACGACCTGCTGCTTTTCACGGTACATATCGATCTTATTCAGGGCATCTTGTTTTTTTCCCCGTTTTATATCAAAGGCCACCTCTTCTTTAAGAGAACTGTAGTCGCTCTGAAGCACTTTTTGTTCCCATTCATTTTTATTGATCGAGGCAAGCGCTTCATCACGATCATTCACACAATAAACGCTAAAGTCTTCCCGAAGCCTTGAATACCATGTTTTATCCTTGTAACGATAACTGGCCTCTATACCGCTGATTTTAAATGACCGTTCTTTTTGCGCAGGAACCCTGAACTGCAGGAAGAGTCTCCGCGTGGCACCTGAAAGAAGCTCTCCAGGGCAAAAGCTTGCATAACCATTTTTCAGTGTCACCGGGTACCCACCGGCACTCTCGAGGATTACGTCATCTGAAAGCGGGATCCGGATTTCAATTGAAGAGGCAACGATCCGCTTTGAATTGTAGAATTCCTTGGAAAATACCTGAAAAAATGAGTCTGGTGTCTCAAGAAAGTAGTATCCCCCCATGCCTCTGTCTGCAATGCCGGTCATCAACATTTCATTAAAATCAGTCCCCACACCCACCGCACAGACCGGAAATTCCTTTCTTGCAGCATTTTCAGCCATTTGGGTCAGTTTTTGAGGATCGGTGATACCCTGATTGGCCAGCCCGTCTGATACCAGCATGATTTTTGCGGTGTTGCCGGCTGGATGAGACGTCTCAAGCATCCGGAGGCCCTGATTCAAGCCCTCTCCCAGATTTGTGCCGCCGTCCGGTTGTATGGACCGGACAATTGATTCAAGATGGTTTCTATTTGCCGGGGTGACATTCACGAGTCCTGAATGGATCTGGGCATAATTGGCATATCCCACAAGCCCGAACCGGTCCTGATCAGACAATGCAGAAAGAAGTTTTATTATGGCCTGTTTGGCATCGGAAATTTTCTTTCCGGACATGGAACCGCTCTGATCGAGAACGATAACCATATCCACGTTCCTCTCATCAGGGCAGACATTTTTAAGAACATTGTCAGCATCAAGAACAAGGGAGAATCCGAACCTGCCATCGCCTTTGGTAAATATTTTTTCTTCTGTCAGCGCACCAGAGAGTCTGACCACATCCGGATATTTCAGCTCTGGAATTTTATTTTCTCTCATTTTTGTGTATCCGATGGCCAGAAAAGTGATGACAATCAGAAATGACGTAGATAAAACGGTTTTTAAAGATTCTTTTTTCATGGTCATGTCTCCTTTTTTAATATGTTTGGTTTTTTCGTGGATGGAAACATTCTATCCAATTGAATTTATATTACAATTCAAAGAAATGTAAAAAAGGGACCTGAAAATTTTACATAACTTTTGCTTTGAAAATGACCGGCAATGGGTTACATCTTATGCCATAGAAATATGGAAAACGTTTTGTCGTGTAATTCTAAAAACAGGATACTCAAATGACCAGACAGCCAAAAGCCAGCATACTTGTCGTTGAAGATGACCCTGCCATATTGGGCGGGCTCCTGGATGTTCTTGTGTTCAACGGATACCAGGCAAAAGGCACTGATGACGGCGGAAAAGGACTTACGGCAGCACTTGAGGAGAAATTCGACCTGATCATCCTTGATGTGATGCTTCCTGTCATGGACGGATTTACCATTTGCAAAAAAGTTCGAGAAGAAAAACCGGATCAGGCAATTATCATGCTGACGGCCAAGGGTGCAGAGGATGATGTTATCACCGGATTCAGGGCCGGTGCAGATGACTACATCGCAAAACCGTTTTCGTTAAAGGAACTGATGGTCCGGCTGGAAGCAATTTTAAGGCGGGCAGGAAAAGCGATAGGTGACGAAGAAGTGATCATGGATGGCATCTGCTTTGATGGAAAAATGCTTGTCGCATCCTTTAACGGAAAGTCCCTGGACCTGACCCGAAGAGAAATGGACATTATCGTTTACCTGAATCAGAAAAAAGGACGAATCGTCACCAAAAAGGAACTCCTCACCCATGTGTGGCATTATAAAGATGCAGATATTGAAACCCGCACCGTGGATATCCATATGCTGAAACTCAAGAAAAAAATTACTACCCTGAAACCTGATTCAACCCTCATCCAGACCAAGCGAGGCGAAGGCTACAAACTTTTATGAAAAGACTTCGAACTTATATGTTCCTTTTCTGCGTTGCCATTTCATTGCCGATCGGGTACTTCGTGTTTAGAACCTACCAGAGTCTCAATCAGGAAGAAACCGCTGAACTCCGGTTTTTTGCCGAGACCATTTTTCAGGAAATGGAAAAAGACCTTGCCGATCTGGTGATCAGGGAGGAAGGTAGAGCCATTGACGAATATAACTTGTTTTACACCCCCAGGGACAGCCAGCAAAGGATACGCTCACCGCTTTCAACCCTTTCTGATAAACCCTTTATTTTAGGCTACCTCCAGAACAACCCGGACGGGTCTTTCCAGACACCCATGGAAGAAACACTTGGAAAATCCACAGACGACCTGTCATATATTGTCGGAAAACTGAAAGACGTCAACCAGGCCTTTAACCTGAAGCAGTCAACTCTACAGTTAAAGGAAGGCATGCCCAAAACGGAAGCACCCATGCTGTCAGAAACAAACCAACGGCAGCAGGCGCCGGTTTTTGCGGATAAATATATCGATACCCAAAAGTCGCGCAAAAAGAAATCGAGCCTGGGCCAGGAAGAGAAATGGCGGGAACAGGTAACGGCCGAACAGGCGTTAAGCCTCGCACAGTCTGACAAAAAAAACGACGCATTGGGTGACGATAAGGATACCGGCATTAAAAAAGAGAACGCCTCCTTTTTCGATTCCCTTCGTTCAGGCAGACTGAATGCACCCAAAGGGAATGAACGCGCTGTCGTGGTTTCGGAAAGTGAAGCACATACAGATGCGGCCATCCACCTTTCCAAAAAAATTTTTGAGGCTGAGGTGGCCCCCCTGCAATCGATGTTTATCAGCAAAAATGAAATTTTTGTATTCCGCCGGGTCATGATCAATAACAGCATCTTCCGGCAAGGGTTTGTTCTCCTTGTCCCCCAATTTTTAAAGTACATATCGGAAACCCATTTCGACCATCAACCCATGGCGAAATTTTCGAACCTTCATCTTTCCGCCATGGAAAAAGGAAAGGAAATCTGCGGACATACCAGCGGATCATCTTCAGGATCATCAAAAAATTTCCTGATCCGGCAATTCCCGAGACCTTTTTCCTTTCTGACCGCCAGCCTGAGATTTGAGAATATCCCCCCGTCTGCAGGAAGAAAAACCCTTGGCATCATGCTCACACTAACGGCCCTGGTCATATTGGCAGGCCTTTTTGCCATTCATCAAAGCGCAAGGACAATAAATGACATGTCCGAACGAAGGCAGGCGTTTGCCTCGTCCGTAACCCATGAACTGAAAACGCCGTTAACCAATATCCGGTTGTATATTGAAATGCTGGAAAACGGCATTGCCAGAGACCTGGAAAGGGAGCAGGAATATTATCGGATTCTGGGGTCGGAAAGCAGCAGGCTTTCCCGGTTGATCAATAATGTATTGGAGTTTTCAAAACTGGACAGAAAAACCCGGTTGTTTAATCTGGAAAAAGGCACGTTTGACAATGTCATCAAAGACGTTCAGGATGCCATGCAGGAGAAACTGAATCAGGAAGGATTTACACTGAACATTGAAAAAGAACCGTCTCTTGAATTCCAGTATGACAGAGAAGTCATGGTCCAGATCCTGATCAACCTGATCGAAAACAGCCTCAAATTCAGTAAACATGCGGCCTCCAGGGAGATATTGATCCTTGCAGACAGACACCACCATGGCAGGGTAACCATCAGTGTATCGGACAAAGGACCGGGAATCCCTGAAAAGGCCCTTAAAAAAATCTTTGATGACTTCTACCGTGTGGACAATACCTTGACACGGACAACCGGAGGCACCGGCATCGGCCTGTCCCTTGTGAAGAAATTCGTCACAGCCCTGGGTGGCAAGGTCCATGCTGAGAATAACAATGACGCCGGCTGCCGGATTGTTATTGAACTGCCGCCTGAAAGCCCAAGAAGTTGAAGTGATCACCCATTTGCCATAACTAAAATCGGTTCCAGGTGGATAGCGATCCATACGTCAAAAAGTGAATGGACCGCAATAATAGTTCATTGGCAGCATTAATGATAACGGTTCTGTCGTAAAATAAATGTACGACAGGACCGGTTTATTGGACTGGTTATTTATCAGAAGTCCACATTGACTCCCATGATCAGGAAATCGTTTTCAAACGCATTTCCGGTTAATTCAATGTCCGGAATGGTGAATCCTTTATTTTCAGGAACCTTTACTTCCACGGTCGCACTGATCATATCATTTGCAATCCTTTCCGCTATATTTAATCCCAGATCTATAAGGGGATTCAATAATGATGCAATGCCTGGTTTTGAAAAATACAGTACGTTTACATCAAGTTCACTCAAGTCCGGCAGGGCGTTTCCTTTTATTAGTGTGCCATCAATATCAATACCAATAGCAGCGGTTATATCTATACTAAACCTTATGGTGAGAGGGTCAGGATCTGATGCCACATTAATGTTTGAAATCTCGATCACCAGATTCGGAATTATAAATGTGCCGAGAGGCTCGGTTCCCGAGTGCACCAGTCCTTCTCCTGAAAAATCACAAACAGGAGGTGTGGTCACCGATGCCATGACTTTCAGGTCTAGTTGATCCAATCCCAATTCATCCAGATTGATACGCTCAGCTATTTCTGTCAGATTAATACGGATTGGCCCGATTTCCAAAATTACTTCCTTATCAAGCGGGTT
Source organism: Pseudomonadota bacterium (assembly GCA_018816735.1). Lineage (GTDB taxonomy): Bacteria > Desulfobacterota > Desulfobacteria > Desulfobacterales > JAHIVH01 > JAHIVH01. Next base: position 27,654 of record JAHIVH010000047.1, read on the forward strand.
GTCACGGCGGGCGTCACGAATCGCAGTGAGGTTAATATCCGTCAACAGGCCGGCCTGAACCAGTGTAAATGCGGATTGATTGATAAGATCATCCGAGACGGCTATAACAAGATCATTTTCTCCCGGAGCGGCATGTATTTCAGGCATATCACCTTCGGTGACGATAAAGCGGTCTGAATCCGGATATAGTGCGCTATGATAGAAATCGTCAATTGTCATGCCAATACCCAGTTCCATTGACAGAGAATTTTCATCTGTTGTGAAAAAAGAATCGCTACTCATTGTCCATAAGCCGATATTCACGTTTGCAATCTCCAGTGTCAACGCGTTTGCATCCATTATCGGATAATCATTAATCTCGAATTCAATGCGCCTCAATACACTTTCAACCGCTTCTATAACACTGGTAAGAAGACCATCGGGTATTGTTATCCTGCCATATGTTATTTCAGGATTCTTGATGGATAGACTGATATTGGACATGTCTATTGACGCAGTAATCTTGTCATCATTATTTAAACCCAATGATAATATTAAACCGCCAACGCTCGCTTCGTTTGTCGATACGCTGAAATTTGTATTGCCTAGCAGATCGATAACATGAGTCTGGTACCCCTGGACGTATAAACTGGAGATACTCAAACCCACCATGATCCCGTCCCCTTCAAGACAGTCAACTTTGTCAATATCAATATTCCCGATTTCAAGTCTTCCAATATAGGAATCATCTTCGCGACGCCCTGGCACGTAATCGGGATCAATGACAATTTCACCAAGAAGATTGCTGTTTTCAAGGACATCCCTATGGATAGGCAGCAATGATTCTATAATGTCCGGCATCACCTCGTTTATTTTATCTTCAACAATTTCAACCAGGCTATTAATTAAATCTTCTGTAATCGAGATACCAAGTGCATTATCGCCTCCGGAAGGATCACCCGTGACTGCCGAGTCTCCGACATAAAAACAAATTCGTTCCTGATTGGTGATATTTTTTGTGTCACATACCTCAACGGTGCATATTGAAACGGTTTTTGAAGGATCAAGCGCAAAATTGTAATTGAATTCATAAGTATCTGCACTAAATGCAAGTGTCTGCGTGCTTGTACCCTTTATAACCTTGAGAGATTTTACCGGATCTGTTCCCGGTATAATTTTCCCGGAAATGGTAACGGCGTTTGTCCCAAAGGGAAAAACCATTCCATTGGCCGGACTGATAAATTCGATTGTTGCGGGTTCTGATGGCCCACTATTCGTATTTCCAAGATCACACCCTGTCAAGCTTACAAAGGAGATGGGAATAAGAAATGCGATTGCAAGACAATAGATTTTTTTTATCATGATGTTCTCTCCGTCAATTAAGTTTGGTACCAGACAACATACACAAGGTCATCGGATGATATCCAACAAAACATCTGCCCATGTGTTTCAAAATGATAAATATATTTTCAACCGGGGGAAAGTTTCTTAACAGCAAAACCACTGTTATCAAAACTGTATGAATGGTGTTTAGCATGCTGGACAAAATTCGTCAACACAATTTTTGATTTTACATAACACAATTAAGGTAAAAGAACCTGGTTCCTTGAAGCCATTTCCACCATTCTGCCTTGCCCTTTGGCATCACGGGTCAAGCCGGGCTTTAACTGGGATCTCGCAAGCCGGATATTAGAAAAAATATTTGACATCAACCGGTATAAAAGAGTAGTTTAAAAACCAAGGTACACGCCAATGAGATTCCGGCCCTGATTATTTCCCGTTGTTGATAGCATACTGCAATCTCATCAATCTCATATCTTGCAATATAGCCTGTATTGCCGCTTTTTTTCTGACACGCGTATTTACGATCTCAACCCAATTTTGATGGTTCATCGCAACCGGTAAATACTAAAGGAAAAACTGGCCCTAATTTCATTGTTGTAAAAAATTACAATCACCTGGCTTTTCCCTCAAAAAGGGGATGCGTATCAAAGGGAGGATACCATGACCATGCACTTAAAAACTTCAAGTCTATCGTTCATGAATCTTGGATTCGGCGGATACACCTGCAATTGGGGTACGCATTTCTGCGGACTATATGAATCGGACGCTGAACGGGACAAGATTATGTATGGTTTTCTTGCCCAGGGACTTCGGGAACAGGAACTTCTCGTATGCTGCCCCGAAGAGCAACATCACGATCATGCACTGGATAGCGTTCATGCGTTATGTCCGGATGCCGCTCGCCCTGATCCAGACTCTTTCAGACTTTTCCGATCCCGGGACTTGTACCATCCCCAGGGATTCTTTTCCCCTTATGACATGATAACGGCCCATAATGATATCTGGGATGAGAACCTGCGCACCGGGACAAGAAACGTTCGGGGAACGGCTGAAATGGGTTGGGCCCTTGAAAAAATTCCAGGGGTGGACCATCTCATGGCCTACGAATCACTTCTCAATACCTTTATATGGGGAAAGGCCTGGATCAGTATCTGTCTCTATGATGTCAACCGTTTTCCCGGCGCTACGATCATGAAGGTTCTGCAGGTCCACCCCTTTGTCATCACAGGTGGGGGAATCTTCGAAAACCCCTATTTTATCCCCCCTGAAAAATGGCTTGCCAAATACGCACCGGAATTCCTAAAAGCCCTTTAAGAGTTTATAATGAAGCTATCCCATGAAGTATTACTGGCTCTTGCATATGTGTCTCAAATATCCGATCCCGATTCAGTGAGGTCCCGGTTTATCGAATCTTTGAACGAACTTGATAAGGCGTTGACCTTCGAGTTTGTTGATCATTTTCCTGCCGGGGTTACGGAATACCGCGTTATTCCCATTGCAACGCTCCGTTCGTCCTTCGGGTATGCTGTAATGACCGAAAACGCGACAGCCTTGGGGGACGCGCAAGCTGTTTACAGAAACGCCTTCAAATTTCTGGCGATTATTCTTGAAAACAGAATGCAGGCGCGCGCGCTGGAATCCAAGAATCAATCCCTGTTGAAAGAAATTAAATTGGAAAAATCACTGGTTCGTACCGTCCTCGACACCCTGCCTGTCGGGGTTTGGGTTGCGGATGGTGACGGCACAATCCTCATGGGAAACGCTGCCAACGAAAAAATAGGGGCTGGCCCCAATGATTTTGGCAAAGCGTGGTGGTCCGACACAGGCAAACACATTGAACCGGAAGATTGGGGCATTGCTCGTGCGATCAAGGCGGGCGAGACAGTTATAGACCAGGAGATCGACACGGAATGTTCCGATGGCACGCATAAGGCCATCCTCCATTCGGCAGCACCGCTTCTCAATGACGAAAAGAGAGTTATCGGAGCAGTTGGCGTCAATCAGGACATCACCGAACGTAAACAGGCTGAAGATGCGCTACGGGAAAGCGAAAAAAAATTCAAACAGATCTTCGAAACCGCAAATGTCGGAAAATCACTTACATCTCTGACAGGAGAATTAGATGTCAATAAGGCATTTTGTGATCTTCTGGGATATACTCCGGAAGAATTAAAAAGGAAGACATGGCAGGAAATCACCCCTCCGGACGATATTGAAAGCATTCAGAACCAATTAAATCCACTTCTAAAAGGCGAAAAGGATTCAGCGCGGTTCAACAAGAGATATATTCACAAAAATGGAACTTATATCTGGGCAGATATCAGCGTGGCCATGCGATATGATTCTGAGGGAAAACCAGTAAATTTTATAACAACAATTGTGGATATCACCGAACGTAAGCAGGCGGAGGATGAAAAAGAGAACCTGCAGGCTCAGTTGATCCAGGCACAGAAGATGGAATCCGTGGGCCGGCTGGCCGGGGGCGTCGCTCATGATTTCAATAACATGCTCAGTGTGATCATCGGTAATACAGAGCTGGCCATGGATAACATATCCTCAAATGACCCGTCGTATGATGCCCTCCAGGAAATCCTGAAAGCCGCCAGACGTTCGGCGGAGATAACCCGGCAACTGCTGGCTTTTGCACGCAAACAAACCATCGCACCCAAAGTACTCGACTTAAACGAAACGGTCGAGAGGATACTCAAAATGCTCCGGCGCCTTATCGGCGAGGACATCGACCTGGCCTGGCTGCCCGGAACAAAAGTCTGGCCAGTGAGAATGGACCCGTCGCAAATCGATCAGATACTGGCCAATCTGTGTGTGAATGCCCGGGACGCTATCTCGGGTGTGGGAAAGATTACAATCGAAACGGGCACGAGGACCTTTGACGAAGCTTATTGCAACGACCATGCCGGGTTTATGCCCGGCGACTTCAACCTGCTGGCGATCAGCGACGACGGCAGCGGCATGGACAGCCATACCCTGAACAATCTGTTTGAACCTTTTTTCACCACCAAGGATGTAGACAAGGGTACCGGGCTGGGTCTTGCCATGGTTTACGGCATTGTCAAGCAGAACGACGGTTTCATCAATGTTTACAGTGAAACGGGCCAGGGGACGACCTTCACAATCTACCTGCCCCGACACAATGCCCCGGAAGAACCAACCCGTAAAACAACCCCGGTGACTGCCGACTCAATGGGAAGTGAAACCATCCTGCTGGTAGAGGATGAACAGGCAATTCTTAAAATGACCGCAAAAATGCTTGATCGGCTGGGCTACACGGTGCTGACGGCAAACTCGCCAGAAAAAGCCATCGAGATCGCCCGTGAGTATACTGGCGAGCTTCATCTCCTGATGACTGACGTGGTCATGCCTTTGATGAACGGACGCGACCTGGCCCAAAACATTTTATCACTTTATCCGAACCTCAAACAGCTGTTCATATCCGGCTATACAGCCAACGTTATCGTCCATCGCGGTGTGCTTGACGAAGGAGTACATTTTATACAGAAACCGTTCTCTGTTAAAAATCTGGGTGTCAAAGTCAGAGACATACTCGATCAAAAATAACTGGGTCAGGCATTGAGGCATCGAAACTTCGCATGAAAATTGATAAAAAAACGGCAGGGTCAACTTAAAAACTCGGTACTCTCAAGTATCTGACTGAGTCAGAAAATTACGGTACACTTGGTGAACTCTTTGAACATCTGGTGGATGATTCCGCAGCAGTCAGCTATGCTGGCAGATTGTGGGATTTCTTCCGTGGTCTTTTTTATATTGAATTTTCAGTGATCTTTAATCTCTTCAAAATTGAAGAAGATTTTCAGTCCTATTTCGACTGCTTAGAACAAACTTTAAACCAGTTTGCACCCGGTTTTTGCGGTTGCTGCTTTCATCCTTCCGTGTTCCTAAAAGGAGAATAACACTACCATGATCTCTGACAATACTGTCAATTGCTTTTCGTGAGGGTCTGATTTTTAAATAACTGGTACACCACCTAAACCAACGGGTCGGTGATGGGTAACCTTTTCCGATCAATTTGCACCAGAATGTATCCTCGGTCCTGGGTTTAACGTTGATAATTTTTATTGGTAATTGTTTGTCATCGATATTTCTTTAAATAAGTTCAAGCGTTTGATAAATATAATCTTTAATTAACGGCGGCTCAACCAGCGTGTCTGATAATAAAATAAATACAGGTTTGTATTGACTCGGTTCAAGGCGTTCGAAAAATTCATAAACAAGCTGCAATACCAGAGTAGAATCTTTCCCACCTGAAAAAGCAATGACCCATGGGCGTTTATCAGAAAAATATATTTTCCTTAAATTGTCGTTTGCGACTGCCGATAGTGTTGTGTTTTTATTACTTATCATTAAATTCACGAAATTATTTTATTGAACAGAATTGAAACTTTTTATCATAAAAACATACACTTATAATTAATGAAGTGTATAGTCAACTGTTGTGTTTAATTTCTGAATATTTTATACTCAATATTCAAGTTTTTATATGGCTGAGGGAAAAGGGATGGTAGCTGAGTCTATCAATATACTCAGGATTCAGTGCCTACCGAACCCCTCATGTGGCATTGACAGGCCAACACCCTGTTTATAATTCAAAAACAGAAAAAGGAGTCCTTCAAAAGGAAACCGTTTGCGTGTAAACACAGACAATGCCGTTTTGTTTCTTCTGTTCCGCGTTTGTCAATTCGCCGTTTGCCACCTGAAGTATTTTTTTCTGATATTTGTGCCAAGGTCTTCAATGCTCAAGCCGTTTACGACTTCTCCAGCATTAATGTCCATATCATTGGTCATTTGATGATACATGGCAGTGTTGCTGGCTATCTTGATCACAGGGCAGGCAGGATGGCCGATGGGGTTGCCACGGCCTGTTGTAAACAAAATAATATGGGCGCCGGCAGCGGCAAGGCCTGTCAGGGTCGAGGCCAACAACCAATTGATCAACCGGAAAAGACACCTGTTTCTGGAGGCTGACCTTTTCTATGAATTGTTTTGAAATGGCGATCCCTTTGGCAGACGCTTTTTGAGAGCTGCCTTCCTTTTGAATGATGATATGTTCGACTGTTTTGCCGGCCTGGACAAGAAATATGGCCATCATCTCAGCATTGATCAATTCGCATCCCAGACCGACCACCAGTACGGCACCGATCACTTCGCCATATTTGACAACAGACGCGCCCTCTTCCAGATCAGCAAGAAGCACCTTGTGACGGCTCATGATATCTGTGCAGGCGATAATGACGTCGCAGTCCCTGATCCGGATGTCTCCTCCCTTTTTAATGGGCTCAAGGACGATGGCCACATTGTCTTCCAGATGGTTGAGAATGGCATTGGGTTTCATGTATTGACCTTTATTCTATTTGCTGAGACAATACTTCCCGAAGTTTAATGCAAAATCAAGTAACAATTTGTTTGACATTATAATACGCAATACGATAATTCAATACAAAATTAATTTTCCCATAACCGATTTGGAGGGACTGCCATCATGGCAAACATCAATCGTTGCTATTCAATTGAAGATTTAAACAAAAAAGCCAGAAAAGCCCTTCCCGGAGTCGTCTATGATTATATTGCAGGCGGTGCCGAGGATGAAATTACGGTCAAACGAAACAGGGATTCTTTTTCTGCTTATGAATTTGCGCCAAGGGTGTTAAGGGATGTCCGGCAAATCGATCTATCGGCGACCATGCTGGGAAAAGCGTATTCAATGCCTTTATTTTGCGCCCCCACAGGCATGTCCCGGCTGTTTCATTATCAGGGAGAAAAAGCTGTCGCCCGGGCGGCGTATCAGGCGAATATTCCGTATTCCCTATCCACCGTTTCCACCTGCTCGATTGAAGAGATTGCAGCGCTTTCCCATGGATCAAATTTCTTCCAGATCTATGTATGGCATAATCGCGATCTGGTGTCCGAATTTATCAATCGATGCAAAACGTGCCGGTATGACGGGATTATTTTAGCCGTGGATGTGGCCGTCTTTGGAAACAGGGAGCGCGATCTGAGAAATGGTCATGGCCGGCCGCTCGAACTGCAGATAAAGACAGCCCTGTCAGGACTGACAAAGCTGAAATGGTTTTTCCGTTTTCTTACGTCCGGTAAGCTGAAAATGGCCAACATGGTAGACCACCTGCCCTATGGCGGTGATGCGCAAAAAGCCATCGATACGGTGAATGAGCAGTTTGATGCATCTGTTACATGGGATGATGCCAAAAAATTAAGGGATAAATGGGAAGGGAATTTCATTTTAAAAGGGATTCAATGCGTCGATGATGCGGTAAAGGCAGCAGACATGGGCGCAACAGGAATCGTATTGTCCAATCATGGCGGCAGACAGCTCGATTTCGCGCCGCCGGCCTTGGATATTTTGCCTGAAGTGGTAAATGCGGTAAAAGGTAAAATTGAAATTTTCATTGATGGCGGCATCAGACGCGGGTCTGATGTGATCAAAGCCATGGCGCTTGGCGCAAACGGGTGCATGATCGGTCGTCCCTACCTTTATGGACTGGCCGCTGCAGGTGAAGAAGGCGTTAAAAAGGCGCTTGACATACTTAAAACAGAAATGGAAAGGGTGATGCGGCTGATCGGATGTGACGCCATTAAAAAACTGGATTCAAGCTATATCAAAAAAATCTCATCCCTATGAGCCCGGCATCGACATTCTAAGAAAGACAAGGAGGAAGAAAATGAAAATCACATTACCCCGGCATTTATGGTATGGAAACTCCCTGTTTGATATCGATCTTCCTGACAACTGGCAGGTAGACACTTCTAAAATGAACGGTTATGATAAAAAACCGATCTCTTTGGAAGCTATCGAGAACACCATCAAAAACCCGATCCATGCGACGCCTCTCTCCGAAATGGCCAAAGGGAAGAAACGCGCGGTCATCATATTTGATGACATGACACGCCCAACAAGAGCCTATGAAATCGCCCCCTTTATTGTCAAAGAACTGCTGAAGGGCGGCGTAGAGGAAGACTATATCGTTTTCGTCTGCGCGCTGGGAACCCATGGCGCCCTGTCTTTCAATGAATTCAGAAAAAAGCTCGGCAAAGATATCGTAAAAAAATTTCGCGTCTTCAACCATAACATCTACGAGAATTGTGTGAGTATCGGAAAGACCAGCCGTGGAACGGATTTAATGATTAACCGGGAGGTAGCGGAGGCAGACATAAAAATCGGCATCGGATGTGTGACCCCCCATGTTCAGGCCGGTTTCAGCGGTGGCGGGAAGCTGATACTTCCGGGCATCGCCCATATAGACAGTATTTCCCATTATCATCTGAAGGTCGAAAGCATGGCCAGGGAAACCACCGGCATGGGAAAATATGAAAACAACATCCTTAGAAACGAGATCGATGAAGCGGCAAAAATGGTGGGAATCGATTTCTTTGTAAACGTGCTGGTGAATGGCAGAGGCGAGACCACAGACGTATTCGCAGGCGATCTTTTGGCTGCCCATATAAAGGCTGTGAAAAAAGCAAAAACGCACTATGCCACGGAACCGATCCCGCTCGCAAAAGATCTTGTCATCGCCAATGCGTTTGTAAAAGCAAATGAAATGCCCATCGCCCTTCTTGCCGGTATCATCCCGCTAAAAAATTTCACCGGCACCATCATCATCATCGCCGATTCACCGGAAGGCCAGGTGGTCCATTACCTTCTTGGAAGATGGGGAACCGGATTCGGGGGGAGGCAATATCCCATCTCAACAATACCCTCAAGCGTGGACCTGATCATCATGGCACCCTATCTTGACAAAACATTTGGGGATTGGTTTTCAAACCCTGAAGTCATCACCTGGACGGAAAACTGGGAAGAGACCCTTGAAATCCTGAAACCCCAATTTGGTGCCGGCACGAAAGCGGCAGTCATTCCCAATGCGACCCTGCAGTATTACAAAATGTAATGATTAATTTTTTTCAAAAAAATTATCAAAGTAAGTCAGGGCATCGGTCACCGTGACGCCATTTTGATGAAACGGCCGTTTCAGTCTTGCCAGAATCTGCGTTGTTTTCTTGGGCTTCAAACGGTTTGAGTAGTAGATAAGCGATTTTGAAATCTCCTCATCGGAATACTTCACTTCGATAAGTTCTTCGAGCACGCCTTCCTTCAATATGGCGAAATCGACTTCCCGCCCTTCCTTATCCCTGATATATCGCAGTTCACAACGAAAGCCATCCCGGTCTTCTAAGAAATGGATTCTTTTCAAAAGGGCAGACGCTACAAGGTTTTCAAACCGCATGCCTTCATTTCCAATCACATCCGCATTATCAAAAAAATAGACTTTGGGGGGTTTGACCACTGCACGGGAAAGTGACCGGGTAAATGGCCTGACACTAAAGACAAGATACATCCTTTCCAGGATTTCCAACCATGATTTAGCTGTCTTTGGTGAAATCTCAATTTCGTTTGCCAGATTGGACAGGACAACAAGCCCCCCAACCCTTTGCCTCAATGCATCCAGAAACAAACTCAGGAGTTGAATATTTCTGACAGGTTCGAGATCTCTTACGTCTTCCCGAAGCACCCGGTCAAATCGTTCCCGTCGCCATCGTCTGGCTTCACGAGCATCATTTTCAAGAAATGGTTCCGGAAAACCGCCCAAAGCCATCAGTCTTTCAAAAGCATCTTCTCTGGAAACGCCCTCTGGAATTTCATCCAGCGTAAAAGGATGCAGTCTCCAATAGTGATAACGGCCCATCAGGGAATCCCCGCCTTGCCTGTATACATCGAGCCTTGCAGAACCGGTAATCAAAAACGAATGAAGCCCTCCCAATGTATCGAATACGCCCTTAATCCATGGTTTCCATTTGGGATATTTATGCAATTCATCCAAAACAATCAGCGTATTTTCCTTTGACCATTTTTTTTTCAGGATATCCTGACGATCTTCATCCAAATCCCAGTTTAGATAACGGCCTTGAGGAAAATGCCTGTCCAAAATGACTTTAGCCATGGTTGTTTTACCGACTTGCCGCGGCCCGCCAACGAACACCATTTTTTTCAGAATGTCTTGGTATATGTGAGGTTCAATGTATCTCATGAGGCTATTTTATCCCCTATTCCAAAATAGTCAAGGCTATTTTGGAATAGGGGGAATTCTGGCCAGAATATCCCCTATTTTCAATACATGCCCCAGGATCCTTTCAGATAATAGCGGTAAAGGGCAGGATTGATCTGAGAGTTGACCTGAATGGTTTCAAGATAGTCCGCTTCCAGTATGCCTTTGCCAAAATGAAGCATGGAGATGATGGCATCGTGGTTCAGGAATCTGGTGTCGATATCTGAAAAATCGAGTTTGGACAGATAGGTTTTGAGATTCGCTTCATCCAGATCTTCTTTTCTCACACCAAGAACCCAGCCCCATTCGCCCATGGTGGGGATCTGGTTGTGGTAGGGAATGGCTGAAAAACCGGCATGACGGACGGTCTTTAAGATACACAGGAATGCGTCTTTTGAAAAATAGGGGCTGGTCGCCTGGGCCACCATGACACCGCCCTTGATGAGACGATTCTTTATCAGACTGTAAAACGTCTGTGAATAAACGTGCATGAGATCAATGGAATCCGGGTCCGGCAGGTCGATAATCACCACACCGTATAGTTGCTCGCCCTCTTCCATAAATTTAAAGGCATCCCGGTTGACTACCGTCAGCTTAGGATCTTTCATGGCGCCCTTGTTTATCGACAGCAGTACTTCATGTGTGGTTGAAAGCTTTGTCATGGCAGGATCGATATCAACGAGTGTGACCGTTCGAACGTCTTTATACTTCAATACTTCCCGAAGGGCCAGCCCGTCGCCTCCTCCCAGAATGAGAACGTTTTCCGGATTGGCGGAAAACTTCATGGCCGGGTGAACCAGTGGTTCGTGATATTTTTCTTCGTCAAATGTGGCAAACTGTTCCTGGCCGTTTATGTATAACCAGTAGTAGGACTTCCACTGGGTCAAAACGAGTTTCTGATAAGGGGTCTGGGTGGCGTAGATGATTTTATCCTTGTATTTCCGTTGTTCGCCATATTGAATAATGGGCTTGGCCAAAAAGCCAAGAGTGATCAGAAAACACAGTGTCATGATAAAAGCCGTCACAAGCATTTTTTTCTGATGAACCAGACTGAAAAACTGCCACAAGAGATAAGCGGCCACAGAAAAATTGATGCTTCCCAGAATGATCGGTGTATAGGTGAGCCCAAGGTAAGGCAACGCAAAAAAGGCAAAGATGAGGCCGCCCAGAAGGGCGCCGTAATAGTCCTTCTCCATGATGGCGGAAATATTTGTTCGCAGTTCTTCATATGCATCATTCAGGCGGGTGACGATGGGGATCTCAAGGCCGATGAGAATGCCGATGATAAACGCCTGAAGATAAATCACAAGCCCGATATAACTGGTGTAGGCTGCCAGTCCATAGGCCAGTTCTGCGGATACGGCACACAGAATGGACAGGAAAAATTCAATAAGAATAAAGACATCCAGCAGGTTTTCGTTGTAAAACCGGCTGATACGGCTTCCCACCCCCATGGCAAAAAGCATGAGAGACATCACAATGGTCCATTGAAAAATGGCATTGCCGATCAGGTAGGTGGCCAGGGTAGAGAGTACATATTCGGCAACAATGCCCGCGCATCCCGTGGCAAACAGGGATACTTTCAGGGCCGCGCTTTCGCGGCTTTTATCCGAAGTGGTCTTACACACACCAGAAAATGATAAAGGCGGCGGCAATATAAGAGAAAGCCTCTATATAGGCTGCGCCGACATTGGGTTTTTCCTGGTCTGCCGTGCCTGCAATAATCTCATCGGTCAAATTGACGGTAGGGAGAAGTACCTTATCTGTCAAAAACCGGATTACAGGAAGAATGAGAAGACCCAGAAGTGAAAATGCGACAAATGAGGGGAGATCTTCTCTGAATGACTGAAAATCACCTTCTGCAGAAAGGCCTATGATCAGGCCCATGGCAATCATGGCGCCTGCGAAGCTGACCCCTGCGGCCACATTGTCTTTTTCTATCTCCGCATGAATATCAAAGGGAACCATCCAGTTGTAGATCAGCCCGGCCATAATCAAGATCACCTGGCCCATGGCCCAGAAAATAACCGCTGTCCAGATATTCCCTCCCTCGCCCGATATTGAACCATAAATCACCAGCCCGGATGCGATTGAAATACCGAACGAAACCACCCCGGTTCCCTGATTGTGATCTCTCACCAGTTCCTCACTGATTTTAAATTTATATAGAATCAGCTTGTCGCAAAGAAACCAGGAAATATTAAGAAGGACAATACTTAACCCCCCATAGATCACCAGATCGATCACATCGTCTATCACCCCGTTGCTGGGTCCGGTCAATGCGCCGCCAATGCATAAAACCAGTCCGGCATAATATCCCACAAGGGCAAGCGCCACAGCAGGATTATCCTTTACGACCAGCTCTTCTGTGAGGTTATATTCATGATGCAGAAAATCGTTTACCACTTTTCCAATAAAAAAAATAACATATGAAGCTGCAACCAGCACAGCGCCTGTGATGATATGATCCATATTGATTATCATAATATTATTTCCCAAACCCGCCTGCGCGGCTGCGATAACTTGTCCTGGAGCGCCCCACCCGCTGGGAGACCTTGTCAGAAAAAGATGTTCTTGACGTATTTGCTCTTCCCATATGGCGTTGATAAAAGTCAGGTTTCTTCTGTTTTACAATAGATCCTCCAGAACCATATTCGTTGTTTTTTCCGAAATAAGGTCTTCTTTGATTTCTGTAACGGCCATAATCCGAATAGTCTGTTCTGTAAATCGGACGATACCATCCGCCGAACAGACTCGAGAAAAATGCATATTTTCCATAAAATTCCCAGAAGGAGCCGCCCCGGCTGTCATTCACCCAATGGCCATATTGCGTGTTTCCCACATAATTATACCCCGGCGGTGATACAGCATCATTTTCAACACCTTCCACTTGTGATGCCAGCGTCATGCCCAGATAGTTTTTATTCTCCTCATAAAATTTTTCAGGAACTTCCTCCCAACCGGTCACCGTGCTTTCACTATCCCTGATCACCCTGTATTTATGATAATACTGTTTTGAAAACATGCCCTCTTCTTTCATATCCTCGAGGATAATCGAATAGGATGTTGCACTGGCAAGGTCTTTTTTCATTCTGTCAATCGGCGGTTCCGGTGTGCTGCATTGAGACAGTGAAAAAATGAGGATAACGCCCAAAACACAAGCTAACTGAAAAACGTACGGTTTCATAATGGTCAATTAGAACCTTTTTTTTCATGATGGTGATTTTAAATGATTGCATTGGAGACAGCATTTTTCTTCATGTCTGGCAGAACCATTTTTTCTGCCTGTGCTGTTAACCTCAGCATATTGAACACGTCGTAACAGAGCGGTGTAAAATGGTCAAGGAAAGAGCCATATATTCAAATATTTTTCCTGTCACGCGTTTTTTAGGGAAATGACAAAAAGCAGTTAATTGTGAATGACGTTTCTGAGATTACTCTTGATGTAATATCTTGATTCTCTGGGCTCAAGATAGAGTTTGACATCAGCGGTGGCAAAACCGGCCTGATAGGTAATTGTGCTGATCTGCGCGCCTCTTAAATAGGCGTTGGCCTCGATCATGACCTGATCCAGCGAAAGAGAGTTGTTCCCCACACTAGACCGGGACTCGATGATCATGCCGGCCAGCCTTTCTGCAAGCTGACGATAACCGTCTATCACGGCAGCTCTCTCTGCCATCAGTTTCTTTTCGATCGGTGTGCCATCTGCCGGTTCAACCCCCCTTCCCACAACCCGGATAACTATTTTTGAAGGCGCCTCCTCAGGCTCGATGCCAGGGATCAGATGATTGGCGTAAGCCAAAGGGGTTTCATACCGAAGAACCTGATACGGTGTTGTGGTACAACCTGAAAACAGGGTTGTCATTCCCGTCCAAATAAACAGAACACATATCAATCGAAAGAAAATAGGTAATGGCATCCGGCTCCCCCGAACAAAGGCTTTTTTTTGGGTATTCAGTAATGGTGATCCACTGCAAATTCACGTGGAGCGATTTAAAGTACTGATCGGATGAACTATCTAAAATCTTTAGACCATTTGAAAACAATTCCGGTTACATTGTTTTTTGTTTGAATTTAAGAATCACTTATTGACCAACCCCCGCCAAATTCATTACATACATATAACAAAACGGTGACGGCAACTGATCCCATAAAAACCATGATTATCCGGCAGGACATTTTTTATATGAGAATGACATTCTCGACCATCTACCTTATTATAATAACGACTGCATTAGCCACCTTTCCTTTATCCCTGAATGCCTCAGATGAAAAATTATTTCATATCCGGTATGATATCGACACGGAAAACGGTCAATTCACAGGAAGCAGGCTAACCATGACACCTGCAGACAATGAATATCGGGCCGAGGATTTCCGCCTGCTGAAAATTACAGGCCAATCCGATATATTGCCGGAAACAGACAGCATATCTTCTGCAAAAAATAACGCCCTTAAGGATCTTCTGATATCTCATGGGCTGAAATCAATCAGCAGCAAGCATGGGCTCTTCAATATGATTGCTTCCGATAAATCGATGATGTCTTACGAAGGACTCGTCAAGCATCCCTTTCACATCATTCATGAAGGGTATCTTGAAGGGCAGGACAAATACAGGATTGAAATGGAAGTATGGTTCAGTCCGGTTTCATTCCCTGACAAATGGTCTTACCTTTATATCAAAAAAAAAATGAAGGATGCTTTTTCAGACATGATATCTGTATTCCGGTAACAGGTCAGATGGCAGGAATGTCCATTAATACAGTTTTTCAATTTTGATTGAAGCTTCCTGAGGCAGGGCCAGATCAGCCTCAACCTCAATTGTTTTTAAAATTCCCGAAGGGACAATACACGAAGGATGGGGGAGATGCTGGCTTGCCACATCACAGGTTCGGGTAAGTTTTAATGTTCTGAAAATTTCATCATACGGATCAATTTCATCCATTTCTGCGGCCAGTTTTTTGATGTTTTCGCAATTGCTGCTGATTGTCAGCTTGATTCTGCCGTTTCCCCGCTTATGCGCTTCAACAACCGTGATCAACCCGCACACCCCACCGCTAATAATTCCTTTTGTCATATAATATGGATTCCTGAATCTTTTGAACAAGACAATCAATGTCCTGATGGATGAACACCCGAAAAAATATTTTTATTTCAGTTCCTTAACTGGGTATATTAAAAAATTTGATGAGTCAATAAAAAATAACAACGTTCATACCTATAATCAATTGGTTAACGTTCTAATTTCCCATGCAAAAAAAATACAGTTCCAACCTTAACCCATTATTCCTGTTGACAATCTATCTATTTTAGGATAACAATGTTGTTAAGCAAAACCACTGTTTACAATAATACTATAGGTGAAAAATGACTGGTCATCGTTTGATAGCAATACAAATACTGCTTTCTATCTTGTTTATTGGCTGCAATATTTCAGGAACCGTTACAGATCTGGACACCCCTATAGCCGGCGTGACCCTGACATTATCCGGCAATGACATTGAACGGACAGTTGTGACAGGTGAGGACGGCAAATATACCTTTAAATCAATCCCTGATGGTGAATATCAAGTGACACCCAGCATGGACGGATATGTATTTTACCCCAAAATGCAACCGGTCATTCTTATGGGGGGAAATATCTTCCAGATTAATTTTGAAAATTTTGACACCGCTTTTGAATCCATCTCTCTATTGTCAATCACTGGGGCCGAATTTGTAAAATCAGGGGCTGATTTGAAAATTATGGCTGTGGGAACCTATAAAGACGGGAAAGATATCATTGTTTCCGAATTTTTGAGATGGCAAAGTGAAGATGAGGGTGTTTGTACAATTAATGAGTACTCACAGTTAACAAAACTGGCCACAGGGGTGAGCCCTGGCACAACAACATTGATTGCCGGAACAGACGTTCACCATGCGGAAATGTCCCTTGAGGTCAGGGATAAATTTTATATGGATACCGATATACTGATACCTGATATTCCGCCTCCGCCAACGTTTCCTAAAGGCTATATAGCCGGGTGCTGCATTGAAACCTGCTTATGGGCTGTTCTTCATGCCAAAGGTATGGATATGAGCATAGAGGAAATCACTGCCACAGGGAATATGCACCTGGACGGCTGGGGATTGAGTTCGATTGAAATCGTTGACGTGTTAAAGAAGCTGGGGGTTAACCACAAATTCACCTATGCACAAAAGATTGAAAGTTTCTTGTTTATTTGCGCCCAGACCTATGAAGACATCCTGAGAGAAAAAGTCATTGCAAGAGTGAAGGAAGGTGTTCCGGTAATGTTTGGTTTAAAATATCTGCCTTACTTCTATAATTACCTGCCGCTTCCCATGGATCATTTTGTACTGGCAGTCGGGTACAACGAAGAAACAGATGAAATTATCTATAATGACATCAACCAGGTAAACAGAACAACAGTGACAAAACTCATTGATGCATCCTTTGGCTACACTGCCCTCAATTTTTATGACGTCATCTGGGTGGTCGAATTCCCGGATTATAAAACACCCTGATCACACGACACCCCTTTTTCGATTCCTCAAAAATCGAAAAAGGGGAAGGTGTTCGCCAGTCTCCATGCTCTCAAAAAAATGGGTGGCATTGCCATATCCATATTTACATCCTGCATGAAGTTTTGTTATAGTACATTCCATATTTTTCATCGCCCGTAAATAAATTCAGACATCGTGCCCCTGGTTCCAGGATATTTGATTTAAAACGCTTCACCCATATAAAAAAACGTTCGTGGTAAAGGAAAAAAATCATGTCCAATCGATTCATCAATACATCCTTAAGGAAAAATCCTCATCCCATGTTATCTCCGCTTACGCCCATGAAGGCCAGAAAAGGGAAGGTCGTCACAGCCGAGGAAGCGGTCAGCGTGATTCAGAATAACGACACCATAGCCTTTGGCGGGTTTGTGGGAGTCGGATTTGCCGAAGAAATCGCCATCACCCTTGAAAAACGGTTTAAGGACACCGGCTCACCCAAAAATCTCACCCTTGTATATGCGGCCGGCATGGGGGACGGGAAATCAAAAGGATTGAATCATATCGCCCATAAAGGGCTTCTCAAAAAGGTCATCGGCGGCCATTGGGGTCTGGTTCCAAAACTGCAGGAACTTGCCGTCAATAATGACATAGAAGCATATAACTTACCCCAGGGCGTCATTGCCCATATGTACCGTGATATTTCCGCAAAAAAACCAAGAACCATAACAACGGTCGGCCTGAATACATTTGTAGACCCAAGACTTGAGGGTGGTCGCTTAAATTCCAGCTCAACGGAGAATCTGGTTGAGTTGATAGAATTCGACGGAAAAACCTATCTCTCCTACAAAACAATGCCCATTCATGTGGCGGTTATCAGAGGCACTACGGCTGATATGAACGGCAATATCACCATGGAACGGGAGGCACTGACCCTTGAGACACTCTCTCTTGCAACCGCTGCAAAAAACTCAAACGGGTTTGTCATTGCCCAGGTGGAACGGATTGCGGAGAACGGTTCCCTTAATCCCAGACAGGTCAAAATACCGGGCATTCTTGTGGACTGCGTGGTTGTCTCCCATCCTGAAAACCATATGCAGACTTTCGATTATCAATATAACCCGGCTTTCAGCAGCGAAATTCATGTTCCCATGCAATCCATAAGCCCCATGCCTCTGGATATCCGAAAAGTGATTGCACGCCGTGCCGCATTTGAACTGGAGGCAAACAGCATCACCAATCTGGGAATCGGTATGCCTGAAGGGATCGCCCAGGTGGCCAATGAAGAAAAAATCCTCGATTTCATCACCCTTACCGCAGAACCGGGGCTTATTGGCGGAATCCCGGCAGGGGGGTTGAGTTTTGGGGCAGGCACAAACGCAGATGCCATTATCGATCAGCCGTATCAATTTGATTTTTATGATGGCGGCGGTCTTGATATCGCATTTCTGGGCCTTGCCCAGGCAGACCAAAAGGGAAACCTGAATGTCAGCAAATTCGGCCCGAAAATCGCAGGCGCAGGTGGATTCATCAATATCAGCCAGAATGCCCAGAAAGTTGTTTTTGTAGGCACATTTACGGCCAAGAACCTGGATGTCACCATTAAAAACGGGCAGTTGCGGATTTTAAAGGAAGGCGATGTCAAAAAATTCATTGAGGAAGTGGAGCAGATCACGTTCAGCGGTAACTATGCCATCGAGCGGGGCCAGCCGGTTCTTTTTATCACGGAAAGATGCGTATTTTCGCTTGGGGCTCTGGGTATGGAACTGATTGAAATCGCCCCGGGCATCGATCTTCAAAAAGACATTCTTGATCAGATGGCATTCAAACCCGTTATAAACGGTCAGCCCAGGCTGATGGATGAACGGATTTTTTTTGATGAGCCCATGGGATTGAAAAACGAACTGCTTGCCATATCCCTGGATGACCGCCTGAGCTATGATCCGGAAAAGAATTTCTTCTTTGTGAACTTTGAAGGTCTTTCAGTGAATTACGCTGAAGATATTGATAATATCAGGAAATCCGTTGAAAAAGTGCTCATGCCGCTTGACAAGAAAGTGTATACCATTGTCAATTACGACAATTTTTCAATCAACCCTGAAATCATCGACGCCTATACGCTCATGGTCGATGAAATTGTCAAACGGTTTTATATCGGGGTCACCCGATACACCACCAGCACATTTTTAAGAATGAAACTGGGTGAAGCCTTGATGAAAAGAAAGGCATCTCCGCATATTTACGAAAGCAGTGACGAAGCAAGAAAAGCGTTGCTCCGGTCAAAATGACACCTGGCCTGGTCCTCAAGGACCAGGTTTTCGGTATTAAATAATATTTGTTTTTTTTAAAAATAGGGATTATCGGCCTGCTTTTCTTGTATTCTGATAACACGCGAATCTTAATTTTTTAATCCTGAAAAAAACCTCCTCCAAAATCTACAAAACCACAGAACCAATCGGAATTCTTTCAAAAAATTCTGTTTGACATATGAAGGGTATTCTGTACTATTGTGTCCTTCTTGGAAATTTTTCAACCATTTTGACCGAACGAATGGGTGATTTTCAACACAAAATACCTTCTGGTCAATTTAACAAATATAGTAAGAAAAAAAGGAACACAATTATGAAGGAAAAACGAATTTACAATTTCAATGCTGGCCCGGCATGCCTGCCATTACCTGTGCTTGAAGAAATACAGGCCTCTTTTTTGAATTTCAATGGCAGCGGCATGTCCATTACCGAGATAAGCCACAGATCCAAGTGGTTCGATGATGTGATCAATGATGCGATCGCAAGAACCAAAAGACTTTTAAAACTGGACGACACCTACCATGTTCTCTTCCTTCAGGGCGGCGCAAGCATGCAGTTCTGCATGATCCCCATGAACTTTCTTGCAGATGGCCGCACAGCTGATTATGTCAATACCGGGACGTGGTCCACCAAAGCCATCAAGGAGGCTGAAATTCTGGGCAAAAAAATAAACGTGGTCGCATCATCAGAAGACAGGAATTTTTCATATATTCCCAAAAATATTCAATTTAATTCAGATGCCACCTTCGTGCATATCACCTCCAACAATACGATAAAAGGGACCCAGTGGGCCTCTTTCCCGGATACCAAGGGCGTTCCGATCATTTCAGACATGTCATCGGACATCATGAGCAGGCCCCTTGACGTGAAAAAATTCGGCATGATTTATGCCGGTGCCCAGAAAAATATCGGACCGGCCGGTGTATGCATGGTAATCATCCGGGATGACATGCTGAAGCTGATTCCTAAAAATCTGCCAGCCATGCTGAAATACACGACCCATTCAGACAAGAATTCCATGTACAACACCCCGCCCTGTTTTGGCATTTATACGATTCAACTGGTGATGAAATGGCTGGAAGAAACCATAGGCGGCCTTGAAAACATGGAAAAGTTCAATCAGAAGAAAGCAGCCTTGCTTTATGATTTTATGAACGGCAGCGATTTCTATAAGGCAACCGCAGACCCGGACAGCCAGTCGCTGATGAATGTCACTTTCAGACTGCCCACAGAAGCGCTTGAAAAGGAATTTATAAAGCAATCAATTGAAAACGATTTTGGGGGACTGAAAGGGCATCGTTCCGTGGGGGGATGCCGGGCATCCATTTACAATGCAACACCTGAAGGTGCTGTGGATGCGCTTGTGGATTTCATGAAAACATTTGAAAAGAAAAACGGGTAGGCAGCGCTGGCTTTCTTGCGTGCAAACGGATTTCAGACCGGCTGTCGACTGACGTGAATGATCAACATAAAAGGAAAGAAAAATGAAAGTTTTAATCAGTGATAATTTAGGAGAAGCAGGGATCAAAATCTTTCAGGATGAAGAAGGCATTGAAGTTGATGTCAAAACCGGCCTTTCCCCTGATGAGCTTAAAAAAATAATAGGCAATTATAACGCTCTGGTCATCAGAAGTGCCACAAAAGTAACCGAGGATCTGCTTGAATCAGCCACAAACCTGAAAGTCGTGGGAAGAGCAGGCATCGGTCTTGACAACGTGGATATTCCTGCAGCGACCAAACATGGCGTTGCCGTGATGAATACACCGGGCGGCAATGTGGTGACCACTGCTGAACATGCGATTTCCCTGATGATGGCACTCACCAGGAATATTCCCCAGGGAACCGCATCCATGAAAGCGGGCAAGTGGGATAAAAAGAAACTTCAGGGACGGGAAATTTTCAACAAAACCCTCGGCGTCGTCGGTTATGGCAATATCGGGTCGATTGTGGCGGACAGGGCACGGGGCCTTAAAATGAACGTGATCATCTATGATCCCTATGTCACGCCCGAGACCATCGAAAAGGCCGGATATGAAAGCGTAACGCTTGAAACATTATACCAGCGTTCAGATTATATCACGATTCATGTACCCAAGCTGAAACAGACCATCAACCTGATCAACAAGGAAGCCATCAGTCAGATGAAAGATGGCGTCATGCTGATCAACGCCGCCCGTGGCGGTATTGTGGATGAAACCGCCCTTTACGATGCACTGAAATCCGGAAAAATTGCAGGCGCAGCCCTGGATGTATTTGAAACAGAGCCCCCCAAAGATTCACCGCTTCTGGAACTGGACAACCTCATCTGTACGCCCCATCTGGGTGCCTCCACCAAAGAGGCCCAGACCAATGTGGCTGTGGCGGTTGCCGAGCAGATTATCGCATATCTCAAGCACAATACGGTGATCAATGCGGTCAATGTACCTTCTGTAACAGGCGAGCTTCTTGAAAAACTCACGCCTTATATTTTCATTGCAGACCGGATGGGAACCATGCATGCCCAGCTCGTAACCGGTCCACTTGAGGAAGTGAAAATTGAATATATGGGTAATTTCCAGGGACTTGACATGGCACCTGTCACCACAGCCGCCATAAAAGGGCTTTTGACCCCGCTTATCAAAGATGACGTCAATTCTGTGAATGCACCCGTCCTTGCAAAAAAAATGGGCATTGCGATTACGGAGACAAGCAGCGATGAGTCCCATGAATTCACAAACCTGATCACCATCAAAGTAAAAACGCCTGAAAAAGAATCTTTGCTCTCAGGAACCGTATTTGGCAAGAGTGATCCCAAAATCGTCCGGATTAACAAATTCAGGCTTGAGGTTCACCCCAAAGGCCATCTTGCCCTGATTTACAACGACAACAAACCCGGAGCTATTGGAAAAATCGGTACCATTCTGGGAGACCTCAATATCAATATCGCCCAGATGACGGTGGGCAGAAGGGAAATTGACGGGGATGAAAATATTATTTTGCTGAGCACGGATCAGCCCATGAGCCAGGAAGCGCTTAAAAAACTCTCCGAACTTTCCCTCGTGAACAATATCATTCCGCTTGAATTGTAAAACCTATCTGTTTTAATATTAAAAAAGGGCGAACAGGTCATCACCTGGCGCCCTTTTTTATTTTTCGTTATACTGAAAAATCTGGCATAAAATCTTGACAGATTTCAGGGGCTACAGCATAATATCTTTAAAAAAAATAGCTCACAAATTCAGCAAGATGATTCATGTTATGGACGTGATGGGTAATTTAATCAGGTTCGTTAGCTTTATTAAGGTCTTTCCGTTTACTACTAACTATTAAAAAGGATTAAAAAGACATGTTTCCAGAAGTGAAAATCAAAAAAATTCTCTATGCCACGGATCTTTCGGAATATGCCAGAAAGGCATTCGCCTATGCAGTAAGCCTTGCCAGTAAATATGATGCCAGTATTACCATTCTTCATACGATCATCGACGCGCCCAATATCTATTCAAGCGCTCTGGGTTATGTGGGCAAGGAAAAATGGGAGGAAATCAAAAACGAACACATGGAAGAAGCAAGGGGTGCATTAATCGGCAAAAAGCGGGAAAATGTACCTATCCGGGAGATCCTGACCCATTTTTACGAAAACGCCAAACAGAAGTTCGAAGATCAGCCATTCATGATGGATGAGATTGTCATTACAAAAGGCAATCCGGTTGAAGAGATACTTCGCCAGTCTGAAGAAAGAAACTGTGATCTGATCGTTATGGGCTCTCATGGACATGGCGGAATATTGGATGCCATGATCGGAAGCATTTCACAGAAAGTACTCCGGCGTTCAAAAAAATCGGTCTTTCTTGTGAGACTTCCGGAAAAATAATTTTCAGGTTCGCATGTGATCCGTTGCCATTAAAAAATTAGAGGCCTAATATGAAACATACGAATTATATTCAGGTATTTCTTGCCTTTCTTCTGCTGGTAAGCTGCAGCAGTTCCGGTGGTGGCGGAAAAAACAGCGGCGACGCGCCAGTCGCCCAATTCTCATTGTCTTCAGAAGGCGGAAATGCACCTGTCTATATTATGGCCAATGCATCTGAGTCATCTGATCCAAATGGCACGATCGTCAGTTATGCATGGGAATTTGGCGATGGCACGGATTCAGAAGGCATCACCGCATCTCACATTTATACAACAAGTGGCAACTATAAACTCTCCCTGACTGTTACGGATGATGAAAGCAAAACATCCACCTCGTCAAAAACCATTTCCGTGACAACAACAAACGAGACATTTACGCTTACAGGCGCCATCAGCATTATGGCGGGTACGGAAGTTGACGGGGATGTGAATGATCCGCGTGCGATTTACACGGCAAACAACGATATGGATCATGCCCAGGAAATATCCAACCCAACCGTGGTTGGCGGTTATGTCACCTTCAAGAACAACGGTGAGGAGGGGCCCTTGCATGAAGACGGTGATGAATCGGATTTTTATGAAGTGACCCTGGCAGCAAATGAATCCATTACCCTTTATATTGCCAATGCGGATGACGGCGATCTCGACCTTTATCTCTACGATAAGGATGGGGACTTGACCGACTCATCCAAGGATGACAAATCCAACATGGAATATATTCAGGTAACTGAAAACGGAACATATTTTATCGAAGTCAAGGCGTTTTCAGGCGCCTCAAACTATGTGCTCAACATCGGTCAGAACCAGACACCCAGTCAGTCCAGCCAGCTCAGTTTGAAAGGTGATTTTGTTCCGGGTGAGATCATTGTCACTTTTGCGGATAATTTTATTCCTGCGGGCAACATCGACCGGGTCGCTTTCTATGAAAATGCAACCGGGCTTAAAAGAAAATCCGGCGCACCCGGAAGAGCCATGCTTTTCACGCTGGGAGATTCGGAAGATTCGAAAAATGCACTGAAAAAACTATCTGCCAACAGGCTTTCATCATCGATCAAAAAAGGCATTGAAAACTTACCACCGGAAACCAAAAGGAAATTTGATACCCTTCTTGCCGTCAAAGCATTGAGAAAACGTGCGGACGTGATCACTGCCGACCCGAACTATATCCGAAAACCATTCAGCACAAAACCAAATGACTCGTCCTACAATTATCAATGGCACTATCCCCTGCTGCATCTTCCCCAGGCCTGGGATGTCACAACCGGTTCTGCGGATGTGATTGTGGCCGTGATTGATACAGGTGTGCTGATAAATCACCCGGATATAAGCGGTAAAACCGTTCAGGGTTATGATTTTATCAGAGACCCGTCAAATTCCCTCGACGGGGATGGCATTGACAGCAACCCGGATGATCCGGGGGACAAGGCATATGGCAATACCAGCAGTTTCCACGGCACCCATGTGTCCGGAACCATTGCGGCTGCAAGCGATAACCATAAAGGGGTATGCGGTATTGGCTGGTCTGTAAAAATCATGCCCTTAAGGGTCCTGGGGAACATAGGCGGCACAGATTATGATATTATCCAGGCAATCCACTATGCAGCCGGCCTTTCGAATGATTCGGGAACAACACCTTCAAAAATTGCAGATGTGATCAATTTAAGTTTCGGGGGCCCGGATTCTTCCCGTACTGCAAAAAATGCCTATCTCCAGGCCAGGGAAAAAGGGATCATTCTGGTGGCAGCTGCTGGAAATGAATCCTCCAGTTCACGCTCCTACCCTGCTGCGCATGAGGGCGTTATTTCGGTAAGCGCCGTCGACATGGCGAAAAAGCTGGCCCCCTATTCCAATTACGGGGCGAGCTATGACAAATGGATTGATGTGGCTGCACCTGGCGGGGACAGTTCTGCTGATTTGAACGGAGACGGTTATGCAGATGGCGTATTGAGCACCGGTGCCAATGATGCAAGCGGCACCATTAAATACGGGTATTATTTCATGGAAGGGACATCCATGGCAACACCTCATGTGGTGGGGATTATTGCGCTGATGAAGTCCGTCAAACCTGATCTGTCACCGGATGATATCCAAACCCTTCTTGAAAACGGAGACATTACAGAAGACATTGGATCGGATATTTACTATGGAAACGGCCTGATTGATGCCTATCTTGCCGTGACAAAAGCGCAAGAGCTTGAAGGAAGCGGGACAACAACATCCAGTGCCACGCTTGTTGTTTCCCCATCGTCCTTGAATTTCGATACGTCTAAAACATCAATCACGATTTCAACCACAAACGGCGGGAGCGGAAACCTATCCATATCAGGTGTTTCCGCAGATGAAAGCTGGATAACCATCACAGAATCGTCCGTTGATTCAAACAAGCTGGGCTCATATAAGATATCTGTGGATCGCACAGGACTTAGCATAGGCGCCCATAACGGGAACATCACTTTTTCTTCAACATCCAATTCGGTTTTTATGCCTGTACTCATGCAGGTCGCAGGGAGCACCGACACACTGAATGCGGGTTTGAACTACCTGGTCATTGTCCCCTTTGGTTCCAGCCCGGATGAAACATTTACGGCCTTTCCATTGTACGCAGAAAATGGTGTGTATGGTTTTACAATTACGGATGTTCAAGCAGGGCTATACAATATTTATGCGGGCACTGACCAAAATAATGACGGTTATATCTGTGACTGGGGTGAATCGTGCGGTATTTATATTACCATGTCAGCCCCCAAACTCATTTCTGTGAACAATGATGTGAACGGATTAAATTTTTCAACCGGTTTCAGATCAGTGATTTCTGACCAGACATCTCTGGGTACAGATACGTATTCCTCAAAAGCAGGGATTGCAAGAGTGCACCCCATTAAAATCAGAAAAGAGCCGACACAAAAGAACATCTATTCTTACACAGATAGCAACTGATTCTTTTTCTCCTTTATCTGTCCTGCCCTTTTTTCCTGAGCGCGAGCCATGCCTCCAGGCGTTGTTTGACGATTTTTTCATAGCCTCTCTCGGTCGGCAGATAAAATCTATCCCCTTTAAGGGATTCCGGCAGGTGTTCCTGTGCCACAAAACCCTCTTTATAATCATGGGCATATTTATAGCCCTTTCCATATCCCAGGTCTTTCATCAAACCGGTGGGGGCGTTTCTGATATGATGGGGCACAGGAAGCGACCCGGTATTCCGGATAACGTCTTTTATTTTATTATAGGTTGTATAGATGCTGTTGCTCTTCGGTGCTGTTGCAAGATAGACAGCCGCTTCCACAAGGGCCAGTTCGCCTTCAGGATATCCCAAAAACCGATAGGCTTCCATGGCATTCAAGGAAACAATCAAGGCATTTGTGTCAGCAATGCCTATATCTTCTGTGGCAAATCGCACCATTCGTCTTGCGATATAGAACGGGTCCTCTCCGGCTGAAAGCATCCTTAAAAGCCAATAGACAGCGGCATCCGGATCACTTCCCCGAAGGCTTTTGTGCAGGGCGGAAATCAGGTTATAATGTTCTTCTCCTGACTTGTCATAGAGAAGCACTTTTTTCTGAAGAATTTTTTCGATTGTGTCAAGCTCCACCCTGATTCCTTCTGCGGCGCCATCTTCAACCGATTCATCAACTTTCGCCTGAAAGGCAACCATCTCAAGACTGTTCAGCGCCGCCCGGACATCACCGTCAGCCATCTTCACAATGCACATCAACGCATCGTCCGAAAAAGACACCGCTTCCTTCCCAAGGCCCCTTTCTTCATCCTTCAAAGCCCTTAAAAGAACGGTCTTCATATCTTCCGGAGATAATGCATTTAACGTGATGACCCGGCATCTGGACATCAGGGCGGGAATGACTTCAAAAGAGGGATTTTCCGTTGTGGCACCAACAAGGGTGATCAGGCCGCTTTCAACATGGTGAAGAAACGCATCCTGCTGGGATTTGTTGAACCGGTGTATCTCGTCCACAAATAAGATGGTTCTTTTGTCAAACAGGTCCTTTTGCTTTTTGGCATCATCAATGATGGCGCGGATATCCTTCACACCTGAGAGTACCGCTGATATTTGAACAAAAAAGGACCGGGTTTCATTTGCAATGATATTGGCAAGGGTTGTTTTTCCGCAACCCGGAGGCCCCCAGAGAATCATCGAAAAAAGACTGTCTTTTAAAATAGCGTTTCGAATGAGCGTCCCCTTGCCTGCGATGTGGGTCTGCCCGATAAATTCATCAAGATTTTGCGGTCGCATTCTTTCGGCAAGTGGCCGGCCAATGTTCTTTTTAGCTGCCCTGTGCTCGAATAGGTCCATTACTGTTTTTTCTTTCTCTGTTTTTTACCTCTTTCCTGTTTCTCATATTTGCTAAAATCAATTTTACCCGTTCTCTGTTTAAAAATCAGCCGGATAGGTGTTTTATCCAGTTTCGCCTGCTCTCTGATCTGATTTATCAAATATCTTTCATAAGAAAAATGAACTGATTCCGGAAAGTTTACAAAACAGACAAATGTCGGTGGTTTGGATGCCACCTGTGTGGCATAATAAAACTTCAGCCGCTTCCCTTTGTGAAGCGAAGGTTCGGTCCTCTCGATGGCCTTCTCAATAATTCTGTTTAACTGGCCGGTGCCGATTCTAAAAGAATATTGCCCGTACACTTCGTCTATCAGATTGAAAATTCGATGCACCCGTTGACCGGTCAAGGCGGAAATTGTCATGGCAGGTGCAAAATTCAAAAATTTCGCCTCCATCCGTAAATGCTCATAATAGGCTTTGACCGTCTTGTCATCCTTTTCAACCCGGTCCCATTTGTTCAACAGGAAGATAGAGCCGCATCCCCGTTCATGCGCATAACCGGCAATGGTGATATCCTGTTCTGTAATCCCTTCTTCCGCGTCAATAAGAATCAAGGCAACATCGCATCGATCAAGGCTTTTCAAGGATTTTATTACGGAAAACTTCTCTATCTTTTGGGACACTCTGGCCCTTCTCCTGATGCCTGCTGTATCGATCAGGCAATATGCTGTTTCACCAAACGTGAATAAAGAGTCCACCGAATCCCTGGTGGTGCCGGCCACATTGCTCACAACCAACCGGTTTTCACCCAAAATCTTGTTGATCAGGGATGACTTCCCCACATTAGGCCGCCCCACAACTGCGATCTTAACGATTTCATCTTTTTTTTCCGGGATATCCGACAGATCTTCAACAGGCATATCTTTTTTGAAATGATCCACCAGAGCATCCAGAAAATCCATCATCCCATAGCCATGTTCTCCGGATACCGGGAATAAGGCTTCAATGCCCAGGGCATGAAATTCATAAAGGTTCTCTTCCAGATGTTCACCGTCAATTTTATTGACCACATAAAAAACCGGTTTTTCAACTGCCCTTAAAATATCCACAAGATCTCTGTCAAAAGGAGATATGCCTGACTTGGCATCGAGTACAAGGACAACCACATCTGCCTCGGCAATCGCCTGATTCACCTGAAACCGTATTTCATCTGCAAAATCATCTGCATCTTTATCTATGAATCCGCCCGTATCTATCAGCATGAATTCAACATCATCAAAAGTTGCCTGCCCATAATGGCGGTCTCTGGTAACGCCTGGAAAATTATCAACCAGCGCGTCCCTTCTTTTTGTAATTCGGTTAAACAATGTGGATTTACCCACATTGGGGCGCCCTACCAGGGCAACAACTGGTTTCATATGTAACACGCCTTTATGCTTGGTTTGGTTCAAAGTTATTATTTTTCAAGTATTTTCTATAAGGCTTTATATTAAATATCAAATGAATTCGCTTTTTATCAGATAAATATCATCTTGCCCGGCTTTCGGATTTCATGCTACACAAATATATTAACAACTTTTTAACGACAGGTGACAAATGGCCTTAAAAGTCAATGAAATATTCCACAGCCTTCAGGGTGAATCCACTTTTACGGGAATGCCTTGCGTTTTTGTAAGGCTTTCCGGCTGCAATCTCAGGTGCTCCTACTGCGATACAGGGTACGCTTATGCCCATGGCACGCTGATAGATATAGAAGAGATCATGGACATGGTATCCCATCACGCATGCAGGCTCGTTGAAATCACAGGTGGAGAACCTCTGATTCAGGAAGAAACGCCTGCGCTGGTAAAAACCCTTCTTGATAAAGACTTCACTGTGCTCATGGAAACAAACGGAAGTATGCGAATTGATCTGGTCGATGAGAAATGCATCAAAATCGTTGACATGAAATGCCCTTCAAGCGGCGAATCGGAAAAAAATGATACAGAAAATCTAAAACGGCTTTCTGCAAAAGACCAGCTCAAATTTGTCATCGCGGATAAAAATGACTTTCACTTTGCGGTAGCCATGGTTAATCAGTTAAACCATAAAATTCCCGGCGGAAATATCCTGTTTTCTCCTGTCGCAGGAACCCTGGAACCTCCCCGGCTGGCAGCCTGGATTCTCGAAAATAAACTCACTGTGAGATTCCAGATTCAACTCCATAAAATTCTGTGGCCCAATATCGATCGGGGTGTGTGACACATGGAATCCGACAGGAAGAAAGCGGTTGTTCTATCAAGCGGGGGTCTTGACTCCACTACGGCAATGGCTGTCGCTAAAAATGAGGGCTTCGACATTTTCAGCCTGAGTTTTTTTTATGGACAAAGACACCATCATGAACTCAAAGCAGCAGAACGCGTAGCTGCTTTTTTCAATGTGAAAAAACATCTTGTCATCCATACGGACCTCAATAAAATAGGTGGATCTGCCTTGACAGATGATATTGATGTGCCCAAATCAGACGACTCCGTTATCAAAAACGAAGGAATCCCTGTGACGTATGTGCCTGCGAGAAATACCATTTTTCTGGCCTATGGGATGGCGTGGGCGGAAGTTCTGAATGCATCGGATATTTTCATTGGCGTCAATGCAGTTGATTACAGCGGCTATCCGGATTGCAGAAAAGAATTTATCGATGCCTTTGAAAAAATGGCCAGACTGGCGACGAAAACAGGGGTTGAGGGGACCACGGCCCTCTCGATCAGAACACCACTCATCTCTCTGACAAAAGCGGAAATTATCAAACTGGGAACCTGGCTTGGGGTCGACTATCAAATCACCCACAGTTGCTATGATCCATCGGAAAAAGGACTGGCCTGTGGCAGATGCGACAGCTGCATATTGCGGCGAAAGGGTTTTATGGTAGCAGGTGTAAAGGACCCCACCCCATACATTTCAAAATGAGAGGCTATTCCTTCCAGAGATCCACATCAATGAGACCCAGGCGGGCCGCATACCGGACAAGCTCCATCGTGCTGTGGATATCGAGCTTTTTCATAATGTTCGCCCGATGATTTTCGACGGTTTTCGGACTGATAAACAATTTATCGGCAATTTCCTTGGGTGCTGACCCTTCGGCAAGAAGACGCATGACCTCCTGCTCTCGCGGTGTCAGGGAACCATATTCGGCATCGGTAATTTTCGCTTCTCTCACAGGGAGCTTCATCAATTTTTCAACCACCTGATGGGACACGGAACTATCCAGATAATATTCGCCTTTCAAAACGGATTCAAGCCCCTGAACCAACCGGTCAGAAGCAGAATCCTTGGCCACATACCCTGTGGCGCCTGCCTGAAATGCCTCGGCAATGTAATCAATTTTTGAATGCATGCTGACAATCATCACACGTGTGGAAGGAACTGTACTTCTCATTTCACTTGTCACCTGGATGCCGTTTATGTCCGGAAGAGAAATGTCAATAACAGCCAGATCCGGTTGCAACTGTTTGGCTTTTCTCAATCCCTGACGGCCTGTACCGGCTTCTCCTACAACCTGAAACCTGCTGTCTCTCTCTACAATCGCTTTCAGGCCTTCCCGAAAAAGTGGATGATCATCAATAATAAGTATACTGTTTTTCTGCGTCACGTGTTGTCTCCTGAACACCCTTCATGATGAACAATTGTGGAATAGGAGATTTACTATGAAATACAACGATTTTCCTGTCAATGAAAATTTATTGACAAAAAATCTTGAAAACTATTCATTTCATAAAGGAAATGCTGAAGCAATATGGAAAAAAATGATGGATGATGGTTTCATAACCACGATTTGGTTCATAAAAAAAACTTTAATAACCGTTTCAGTGAAGCACCCGCTTTGTCACTTTATAACCAAATTCTTTTTCCAGTATATAGATGATCAACTCAAAGCAATAATCATCGATAAGCGAGGTTTCCCATCCGATCTGCTCAAGCTCATAATTGACAGTTGCCACTGTAAAACTGCCACCTTCTCTTAAGAGATTGAACACATCGTAAATCAGATGCTGGATTTTTTTGGGTGGAATCCCTTTTGAAGACAATCGCCAAAACAGGCAGGTACACACGTTTGCGGTATCATATATTTCTTTTTGCATGAATAACTCCTGTATTCTTTCATAAATTCTTATTTGCATAAAAATTTACCGAAACCCCTACAGGAATAAAAAGCCGCAACTCTCCTCAAAACAATTAGGTTCCGGATACATATCACATCGGCGAAAATTACTTTTAAGTATTTAAAATTCCCAACATATTGTCCATAAGGGAAAAAATTCATTTTTTTGGGGCGAACCCCCGGTATGCGGGATTAAATCCCGGCCATTTCTTGCTGATTTAAAGACAGAAAATAACCGGCATACAAATTTATTCATAATGATTTTTTAGCCCCTTGACACCCATTGCCAACCTCTATATAATGCGAAAACAGGATTAAGGGTAAGGGGGGTTTTGAAATTAGCATCAAGAAGGTTTGACCGTATTTCCGAATTTGATTCAGTGCTCAATCTCATCATTTTCGAATAATCTTATAACCGATGCCGTAATAAGGCTTAAATCAGGCCCATTCCGGTAGATTCACCATTTTCTGGCTATTTTTATCGGGTTCTCAGGATGCGTACCGGAAATGTTATGCGGATACACCTTTTTTGTCCAGTAAAGACATATGATGGTAGATGATTCCAAGTATTTAAAAAGCGATTAACACTATTTTTCCGACCGGCTAACTTTGTATCAGCAACAAACCTCATCCCTGTCTCTCAACGGAAAATAAACAATTATCAACCAATTATCGGAGGCGATCATGAGTGATTTTTTAAAAAACCTTAAAATGAACAAAGACAGGACCAACGACTCGCGTCATCATCAGTCATCTTACAGAGATAATTACCATAACAATTATGACAGAAGAACTGATGCAGACAGAAGATCAACCTACCATCGAAAATCGAACTACGAAAATCCAATGACATCCATGTCCAAAATGTTACCGGATATTCAGAAACTCTTGAGCGCTATCGCTGATAACCAGAAATCCCAGACTGATATTTATGATCGGATTACAACAGCAGAAGAAAACGTCAATCGATGTCTGTCTCAAATTTCAATGGCATTAAATATCATCGCCGCCAAAATGGCCCCTGAATCAGCAGACCGTCTCCTGAAAGGAGAAGAACCGGTTCCATCTTTCAGTGACAACACCGGTGAACCCAACCCTGCAGAATTTACAAAACATGACAAGGACAACGTGATTGATATCATTGTTCACATGCGGGATAATGGCGCCACATTCGAAATGATCGCCCAGCATCTGGATAATGAGAACATCGCCACATTCTCAAACAGAGGGAAATGGCATGCCCAGACCATTCACCGATTATACAAGCAAAACAAAAAAAATGATGGATTGACAGACAACAATGACCAAACAGATATGATAAATGAAGAAGATGAGGATGAACTGGGGCCTTCATATTAGCCGATAAAAAATAATACCGTTACCTGGATTCTCACAAGACAGTTGTGATAGAGAAGCATTTTATTTTTTTTCAAGCCTGGCAACGGATTCAATATGGTAGGTATGCGGGAACATATCAACCGGCTGAACCTCTATCACCCTGTAATCATTTTTCAGGTGAAGCAGATCCCTTGAAAGCGTCGCGGGATTGCAGGACACATAAACGATTCGCTTTGCAGCCATTCTGACAACCTGGTTTACGACATCCTGATGCATGCCGGTTCTTGGCGGGTCGATAATAATCACATCCGGCCTGACCGTCAATCGGGATATCCCATCACGAATATCTCCCTCTATAAACCGGCAATTGTCAATCCGGTTCCTGAAACAGTTTTTACGGGCATCTTCAACAGCACCAGGAACAATTTCCATCCCCACGATCTCTTTTGCCGCATCCGATAAAAAAATCGGAATGGTGCCGGTTCCGGAATACAGATCAAGCACCGTTTCACGCCCTGAAAGTTCAGCATAATGTTTTACGATTTCATAAAGGCGCTCTGCCCCTTTTGTATTGGTCTGAAAAAATGAATTGGCCGAAATTTCAAATGTGTATGGACCAAGGTCATCAAGGATATAGGCATCGCCAAAAATTTTTTCCTCATATTCTCCGACAGCCACACCCGCTTTGCTTGATGTAATATTATTCACCACAGATGTAATTTCCGGATAAGACGTTACAAGGCATTCCGCAAGGGGTTTGATGACATCCGGCCGGTTATCTGAAGTTATAATATTGACCATCCAGGTATCCTTCGCACTTGAATGGCGAAGCATGAGGAAACGATAATACCCCTCATGGGTTTTCAAATTATATACGGGCAGTCCGGATTCCCTGATATACGATCGCACCTCTCCCAATATCCGGTTGCCGAGTTCGGGTTGCAGGTGGCAGGTACGGATATCGATAATCTTGCTAAACGTTCCGGGAACATGAAGGCCAATACCAAAGCCCCTGTCCGTATCTTCATTTTCAAATTCATCCGGCAGAAGCCACCTTCTGTCCGAACATGAGAACTCCATTTTATTTCTGTATTGGAAAACTTCAGGAGACGGGATGACGGAATGGACAGGGATATCCTTCAAAAGACCGATATGCGTAAGGGAATCTGACACATGTTTTTTCTTGTATTCAAGCTGGCGCGCATAATCGAGAAACTGCCATTTGCATCCCCCGCAATACCCGCTGTAATCACATAGGGAATCTATTCTATAGGAAGACGGTTCAAGAATTTCAACCAGCCTTGCTTCTGCATAGCTTTTTTTCTTTTTGTAAACCCTGGCCAGTACCTTGTCAAACGGCACAGACTGATCGACAAATACGGCAAATCCGTCAACCTTTGCAAATCCTTTACCCCCAAAAGCAATATCGGTGATGGTCAGTTCAACAATCTGTCCTTTTTTCAGCCCCATACGTTTTATCCCTTAAAAAAAATACGTTTCAATAAAAGTCGATTTGCTTATTCACAGTCACTTATAGTATGGTATAAAAAAACAAAGCTCATATTCATACAGCATATGTGCAAAAATACAAATTAAATAAATCTGACCATGGCAGACACCCATCAGCCCGACATTAAAAAATTCGCCAACTGTGAACCGGTTTCATTCCTGTCAGACGGTTTCAGGTTAAAAGGCATGCTTCATTTGCCGCCTGAAGATGCGCCACCCTGTGTTATCGGTTCACATGGCTTTCTAAGTGACGGCAATTCTCCGAAACAGATCGCGCTTGCCAATCACCTGAATCAGAAAGGGATTGCCTATTTCAGATTTGATCACAGGGGGTGTGGCACAAGTGAAGGTGTCTTTAAAAATGACATGACTTTTGTTGGGCGGTCAAACGATCTTGAAAATGCCATCCTTTTTATCAAAAACCGTCCGGATATGGGTGAAAGGCTGGGTCTTTTCGGAAGCAGTATGGGAGGTGCATCCGTGATTTCTGTTGCCCCCAGATTCAATCCTGCCGCTATTGTCATACTGGCGGCGCCTGTCAGTCTTTCCACCATCAACACGAATCCGGAAAACCTTGCAACGCTCCCTCTTTCCGATCCTTCCTCACTTGAAACCAGATTCGACTTCGACCTGACAAAGACACTCCATCATCTGAAAAACATCCTCATCTTTCATGGTGAAGCAGATCAGGTCGTACCTGCATCCAATGCAGATGAAATTTTCAGATGCGCCCAAAACCCAAAAAGATTGATCATTCAACAAAAAGGCGACCACCAGATGAGCGGCGTTCCCCATCAGCTTGAGTTTATCCGGGAAGCGACAAAATGGTTTTTCGAAAGGCTATTATAATTTTTTTAATGCTTTAAACCGGAAGAAGAGGAAAGTATGATTACGGAAAAAGGCTTTACCCTTGTTGAAATTATCGCCGTCCTTGTCGTACTGGGTGTGCTTGCAGCATTTGTCGTCCCGAAATTTTTCGCCATGCCGGAACAGGCTGAAATCAAATCCCTTCATATCGCTTTAAACGATATGAAAACAAAAGCCAAGAATGCCTATGCAAAATCGATAATAAATAGAGATGGAAAGGCAGATACAGATGATTATGACACATTCCAGGAGCTCGGGCTAACGGATATCACTGAAATCCAAAGCACATACAAGGATTTTGCCGCAGGAGATGCGGGATGGGCGTTCCCGAATGATACCCATATTGAATACACCCTTGCAAACGGCAGCAAAAATACATGGGAATTTGTCCTGACTGTCAGCGACCCTGACAATCCACCGGAAATCGTTCTTCAGAAGCAATAGAAGCGCTAACCGGTTAGGCCGCAAGCTTTCTTCTTAGCGTTTCAAGGGCAATCGCCGCAAACATCTTTTTATTCATTGATCGATTATCAAACGTAAAACAATATCGGGCCGATTCTGTAATCCCAAGCGATGCAAATCCAATGCAGACGGTCCCCACGGGCTTATCTGCCGTGCCTCCTCCTGGACCGGCGATACCGCTTGTGGCGATACCGTATGTGGCGCCGGAACGTTTTCTGACGCCATCCGCCATTTCGCTCACAGTTTCCTCGCTCACCGCACCAAAAGCCGCAAGTGTCCTTTCAGAAACGCCAAGCATATCTGTTTTGGCCGGATTGGAATATGTCACGGCTGATAAAAGAAAATAATCCGAACTCCCGGCCACATCGGTCAGCATATGCGATATCAGCCCGCCAGTGCAGCTCTCGGCAACCGCAAGGGTCGCGTTCCGGCCTTTCAGTAATTTCCCGACGGTCTCCTCAAGTGACCGGCCCTCCCTGGAAAAGATAAAATTCCCTATCCTTGTTTCAATCCATGACAGGGCGCTTGCCATTTTCTGATCAAGGCTTTCCTTTTCTTCACCTTCAGCATGCAGTTTCACCTGAAGGGTGGGGAAAACCGCTCTGAAGCCAAGCCGGATATCCGGGAAAATGCGGGCAAACCCTTTAAGATGCTCGCTCAAAGATGCCTCAGGCAACCCAAAAACAGACAGGATACGGACATCCTGATTTTTCCTGTCCTGACCTTGAAGCTTAAGGATGGATGGCATGACCAACGAGGAAATCATGGTCTTCATTTCATGAGGCACGCCCGGCATGAAATAAAACATGCATCGGTTGATACGAATGGCAAAACCGGGCGCTGTGCCCACATCGTTTACAAGACAGATCGAACCTATCGGCAGCATGGCCTGTTTATTATCGGAAAGTGAAAGATTGAAGCCCCGTTTTTCAAACCAAGAGCGCATGGAGGATTGGGCCTGATCATTCAGTTCAAGGGATACGCCTGCTGCTTTGGCCACGGCTTCGGCAGTGAGATCATCTGTGGTGGGTCCAAGGCCGCCTGTGACTATGGCAATATCTGCGCGATTTGAAATTTCCTTTAGCATACCGGCCAGTGATTCAAGATCATCCCCTACAGCCGAATGCCGTTTCACCCTCAATCCACTATCCAGAAGGAAATTTGCAATATAACTTGAATTTGTATCCACAACCTGGCCGGAACTGATTTCATCGCCGGTGGATAATGTTTCAACGTGCATTATACCCATACTCCTTTAGACAAATAATAAAGGGCAGATCTAAATCTGCCCTTGAGTTAGTTACATGCTGGCGGTTATCTGATCGTTATCAGAAAACATAGGTCATCTTGGCTGCGAACAGCACTGAATCCTTGCGGGGATTAGCCGGATTTGATACTTCCGAAAAATCGATATTCATCAGGCCATTAATCGAATGAACTTCAAATTTGGCGATCCAGGAAGCATTGATATCAAACCGGGTGAAAACGGTCACATCCTCCAGCCAGTATTCTGCACCATCTCCGCCTAATAATACCTTCTGAGCGGTACCATCCTGATCGTTCCGATCGGGGTAGAAAATGGAGTAATATCCGCCGCATTCAAACCAGTCAATGAACCGGTATGACGCCATCACATACCAACCCTCACTATATCTTTTTATATTAAAAATTGAAGCCCCATTGTTCATAATCTTTAATTTATCTTCGCCATAGGTCCATTCTGCAGCCAATAAAAAGTCATTGTATGTATACTCCACAGATGCATAATATCTTTCACCAAAAGGCTTAATATCGGGCCCTGCAGTATATAATAGAATAGAATAATCGCTTGCTATCCCCCCAATCCTGAGACCTTCCAGTGGCGTATTCCAGAAAAGAGAAACCATATAACTGGCATCTATGTCAACACCTTCTGCAACGCCTCCAACCTCAGAGGCTGTCCGGGTAACTACCGACCCGTTTTCAGGTATATTAAGAACGCCATAACTGAAGTTATATTCAACATTAAACGGCAGTTGACCATAAATGCCGATGCCTTTGTGGGAAAGCATAGACTCACGGTTATTTTCATCATAAATAGCATGGGGAAGGAAAATGCATGCCCGGGAAGTGTCCACATCCCTTCCGGCATTATAAATCGCTCCAGTCAACTTGAATTTTCCCACCTTGATACCCAGCCAGTTTCGATACCTGTAGTCGGCAAATGCCCAGTCAATAACAATTTCATCGTTTCCAAACTCCCCCAAATCCTTTGCAAAAAACTGCATCCCCAGCCTCAGATTGTCTGCAGGCTGTGTTAAAAAATTTAGACCCATATCATTAAACTGAAACGTGCCATCCTCGGTTTCAGCGAAATAATGATTGTACCGGGTGGACTGTAAATACCCTTGTGAAATAAATCCGTGAATATTGACATCACCCAAATCGGCCATAGAACTTATCGCACTAAAGATAATTCCCAAAATGACTGCAACGAACACCGCTGGTTTTCTCATCATAATATCCCTCCCTGCTATTTCACAGTAATTGTATTCACATTCACAGGAACTGTGCCTGAGTCGATGTAACTCACTACCCCTGGCGTATTGGCCACATATTCCATTAATTTTTCCTCAGAGTCAAAACTTCGAGGTTCGATGCCATTGCCTGTGAACAGCATATTTCGCCAGTAGGCCTTGTACTGGCTCGCGGTTCGCTTAACGTAGCGCTTCAGAAAATCTTTATGAATATCTTCATTTTTTGATATCACAATTATAATATGGGCATTATTGCTCCATTGCACATTTTTACCCAGAAAAATTTTTTTTACATCATCACTGGAAAGGGTTGTATCCGGGACATCCTTATTCGCAATAATCAAAACATCTGCAAAAACTGTTTCCGCCACACCCAGGATCAGAAACACGAAAACAATAAAAACCGACATGTTTTTCATTCAGACCTCCTGTTGATTTTTGTCATTTTAAAAGCCATTAAAGAATTGATGATTTTTTCCAGATCTTTTCTGCGATCATATCGGTCATGTCAAGGATATCCTGCCGGCTCAATACATCGTCGACGTTGTCGACGCCACAGGCGCGGATCACATACGTGTCGTCAAACCCATACCATTTCAGAAAGTGCTCGTATCTCACAAAAATATCCTGGAATTTGCTTTCTTCTTTCTGCCCCTGTGACAGGATGAATACCAGTTTTTTTCCCGGATCAAGCCGGCTGTGTTTTTCCTTTCGATAAAAATGAGGGGTCAAAAACGAATAGGTCCGGTCAATAAACGCTTTCATCTGTGCAGATACCCCCCCAAAATAGATGGGGGATGCCAGGACAAGAACATCTGTTCGGCTGACATCTTTTAACACAGACGTCAGCCCATCATCCAAAACACAGTCTTCACGGGTGGTTTTACAGGCCATACATGCCTGACACCCCTTGAACTCAAGTTCATTTAAAAGATACACCTGAACATCTGAACCATTTGACCGGGCTTTATCAACAAACCGTCTTGCAACAGTTGCACTATTGCCATTTTTCCTTGGACTTCCAAGTACACAGACAACTCTCATAACGATATTTCCCTCACCATGAAATGTTCCGGATAACGGACAATTTATATGTTTTACGCATATTCAAAAAAAATCAGGGGATAAAAGCCACATCTATAAGCAACGGCGGAAAGTCTGCTCATTTTTAACGAGCAGGTGTTCATGCGGGAATCATAATCGTTTCTGAGTGATTTTTCAACACCTTTTATGGGATCAATCACGAAATGCCGCTCCATTGATGCGATGGTATCCTGCAGATTCAGGATCAAGAGAAAATTGCGGTTCAAAGAAAAAACCTTACAACTAATTATCTGATTTGACAAAGAATAAATGGAATACTATAGTTCCCAATGATGATTTGCCAAAAAACCTTAAAAATATATCCTGGTCAAAGAAAACAAATTCAGTCTATCGATCAATGATAAAATACTGCAGGAGGGCATGAATGCCGGAATTCAAAAAACGGATTGAAACAGGGTTGGAGCAGTTTGCTTATTTTATTTACAGAAATCGGTTTATCACTCTTCTGATCATGTTGATGATCCTTGTCTTCCTTGCAGCCAATGCAACCAGACTTCACTCGAATACGTCCATTGAGGGTCTGTTGCATGATGAAGATCCCATCCTGCTTGACTATAATACGTTCAGGGATCAGTTCGGCCGTGAAGAGCTGATCGTCATCGCGATCAAAACACCGGACATTTTTAACATGGCCTTTCTGGAACGTTTAAAAGCACTTCATGATGAACTTTCAGACAAGGTACCGCTTACAGAAAAAATTAGCAGCCTGATCAATGCCAGACATACCTATGGAAACCAGGATGAGCTTATCGTAAGGGATCTGTTTGATCCATGGCCCACCTCTTTAACAGATCTTGAAATCATCAAGAAACGTGTGTTGGGCACCCCCGCCTATTTGCACACACTCATATCGGAAGATGGGACATACACAACCCTACTTATTCAAACCCGGCAGTTCGGACAATCCGGAGAACCGGATGTTGCCATGGACGGTTTTCAGGACACCCGTGAATCCATGAACGAACAGCATGAAAACGCAAAGTCAGCCCCCTATCTGACTGATGAAGAAAACAGCATGATCGTAGAAGCTGTAAACGGCATTATCAAAAAATACGACGCCCCGGATTTCAAAATT
Source organism: Pseudomonadota bacterium (assembly GCA_018816735.1). Lineage (GTDB taxonomy): Bacteria > Desulfobacterota > Desulfobacteria > Desulfobacterales > JAHIVH01 > JAHIVH01. Next base: position 68,064 of record JAHIVH010000047.1, read on the forward strand.
TTTCTTGCAGGCTCCCCTTCGGTAACCCATGCCCTGAAAATCGCCCTTCTAAGAGACATGACATTTTTTACCACCCTTTCCATTATCGCCATTTCAATATTTCTTTTCTTCATGTTCAGAAGGGTATCCGGGGTCATTATTCCGCTTGTTATCGTTGTCTTTTCGCTGGTTTCAACATTTGGCACGATGGCCCTCTCACATGCCGTAATCAAAACCCCTTTTACCGTTCTGCCCTCCTTCCTGCTTACGGTAGGCGTTGGAGATTCGGTGCACGTGCTTGTTTATTTTTTCAGATTTTTCAACAAAACCGGGGATAAAGAAAAGGCCATCGCCCATGCATTAAGCCATTGCGGCCTTGCCATTATCCTGACAAGTATCACTACCGCAGGCGGCCTCCTCTCTTTTGTCACCGCAGAAATCGCACCTGTTGCTGACCTGGGGCTTTTTGCAGCCATTGGCGTCATGCTGGCCCTTTTATATACCATCATTCTTTTACCGACGCTTCTTGCTATTTTTCCCATGAAAGTCAAAACCGTGACCCGTGAACAGACAATGCCCCATATATCTGAAAGAATTCTTAAAGGCATCGGAAATATTGCCACCAACAGAGCGGGGGGGGTTATTGTCATATCAACGATTATTCTCATTGTTTCCATAGCAGGCATTACAAAAATCAGATTTTTTCATAACATCGTGCAGTGGTTTCCCGAAAACGACCCGATCCGCATCAGCACGGAAACCATCGATCGCGATCTCAAAGGTTCCATTTCTCTTGAAGTGGTAGTCGATGCCGGCAAAGAAAACGGCATTTATGATCCCTTGTTTCTGAAAAAACTGGATGAAACTGCACAAAAACTGGAAACCTATGCATCTGGTGATCTTTTTGTAGGCAAAGCATGGTCCATCACAACCATTTTAAAAGAAATCAACAAGGCACTCCATGGCAACAATGATGAATATTACACGCTTCCGGAAACCCGGGAATTGACCGCACAAGAGCTTCTTCTGTTTGAAAGCAGCGGCTCAGAAGACATGGCGGACTTTACCGACAGCCAGTATGAAAAAGCCCGTCTGATTATAAAAGTCCCGGCAATTGATGCCATGCAATACAGTGAATTCATCAATCTGGTATCTGATCATTTAAAAAAAGTGTTTCCCGATGAAAAGATAACCACTACCGGCATGATGGCGATTCTCTTCAAGACGATTCACAACCTGATAAAAAGCATGGTAAAAAGCTATGTCATTGCGCTCGTTGTAACCACAATCCTGATGATCCTTCTCATCGGGCGTATCCGGCTGGGGCTCTTGAGCATGATTCCCAATATTTTCCCTATTGTTGTCATGCTGGGCCTGATGGGATGGCTGTCTATCCCCATGGACATGTTCTCCATTCTTGTAGGCAGTATCGCCATAGGGATTGTGGTGGACGACACCGTCCATTTCATGCATAATTTCAAACGCTTTTCCGACCAGACCGGCGACGTAAAACAGGCTATCCTTAAAACACTCCTTAATACGGGACCGGCAATGCTTGTGACAAGCCTTGTCCTTTCCACGGGATTCTTCATGTTCATGTTCTCATCCATGACAAATCTGTTCAACTTTGGATTGCTGACAGGCATTACCATATTAATTGCGCTGCTTGCGGATTTCCTGCTTGGCCCGGCGTTGCTCGCCATGGCAGGTAAAAAATTTTAACTTTTTAACCTACAAAAGGACTTAGCTGATGAAACATGTGATTTCAATCTTTCTTGCAATGATTGCCATACCATTTCTGTGCCCTTTTTCTGCCTTATCCGCAGATGACAGAGATGCCCGAAAAATCATGGAACTGGTCGATAACCAGGATGATGGCGACAATATGGTCAGTGAAATGGAAATGACCCTGATCGATAAGAATGGAAATGAACGTATCCGCAACATGAAGTCGTTTTCAAAAGACCAGGGTGCGGACACGCTGAGAATCATGTTCTTTCTCTATCCCGCTGACATTAAAGGCACCGGTTTTCTGACCCATGAATATGATGCACCGGGAAAAGACGATGATCAGTGGCTCTATCTTCCGGCCCTGAAAAACACGAAACGGATTGCCTCAACCGATAAAAGCGAAAAATTCATGGGTTCTGATTTTACCTATTCGGATATGGGTTCCATAGAGCTTGAGGACTATGACTTTTCATTTTTTGAAGATCAGAAAGAAATCGATATTGAGGGGAATAAATGCTGGATAATCTGGGCCATCCCCAAAACAAAAGATGTGATCAAAAAAACCGGATATGAAAAATCACTCCTTTTCATCCGGCAGGATAATTATTATCTCATCCGGGGTAAATTCTGGCTTGAAAAAGGCGGGTATATCAAATTTCTCGAAGTCACGGAACTTAAAAAAATAGACGGTATATGGACGGCAACCGAGCTTTATATGAAAAAGACAAGAAACAACGTGCAGGAACATAAAACGATTCTCAAGTTTATAAATGTCAAATATAACCAGGACCTGGACTATGGCATGTTCACGGAAAGGCAACTGGAGAAAGGGATATAATTGAAAACGGCTGAACCGGGAAAAGATGTAAAAATTCATCCAAACCCTCTTAATAGATGGAAAATATTCCTGATATATGGTACGCCAGTGCATAATCATTAAAAGGCGACAACACGAAAAGCAGCATGGATTTTTTTAATGCCAGACGGAAAATACTGACCTATGAAATGTGTGGAGATCTGAAATGAAAAGAGAGAACGCCCCCATGAAATTATTCCGGATTTATCTTGTTTCACTCTTATTCCTGTTTTTCTTCTTGAATTTTACTGAACCGGCATCTTCTGAAAACCTTTTGGACCAGATATCCGGCGTGACAATTCTTGATAGTGGAACGAACGACGCGCCTTCTGACTGGAAGATTATCAATGGATCTCTGGTTCAGAAAAGCAATATCTGGGGGGGAAGCACAACAAAAGAAGACCCTGTAAAACCGGGAACATATCTGATATGGGGGCAATCGGACTGGACCGATTACACATTTACCCTTGATATGAAAGCAAAAGATGACGATGCCTTTGGTTTCCTTTTAAGATATCAGGATGACAACACCTATTACAGATTTTCTCTTGACAAGCAGAGAAACCTTACCCGCTTTATCAAAAAATCCGGCGGATTTGTATCTGTTCTGAGCGAAAAAGAAGAAGGATTTACCCAGAATAAATGGTATCATGTCAAAGCAGATGTCCAGGGCAACCGGTTTAAAATCTATTTGGATGACCGGTTAATTCTCGATATATCTGATTCGGCCATCTCATCCGGAAAAACCGGCCTTTACTGCTGGGGAAATGAAAACACCGAATTCAAGGATATAAAGGTGGTTCCTGTCTCCGGCACGCCTGTTGTCATGATAGATGAAGTCCTGAAAAAAGCATCCTTTATCACAACGGGTATCATACCGCCACCACCTGAAAAAAAAGAACAACACACAGCCGAAGTTAATACATCCGAAAAGCCATTTATTTTCTCCAAAAACAATTCCGTTTCTCTGGATATCTCGGATTGTGCAATCCACGATGAAGGCCGAAACGATGGCCCGTCCTCCTGGTACGCATTTGACGGTGTATTAAGTCAGGCAAGCAATATCTGGGGAGGAAGCGTAACTGCGACAAATCCTGAGAAACCGGGAACCTATGCGATTATTGGCACCAAGGACTGGAGCAACCATGCTTTATCCGTGGATTTCAGGTCCCAGGGTGACGGGGCCATCGGCGTCATGTTCAGATACAAAAACGAAAATAACTACTACCGTTTTTCCATGGACAACCAGAACGGCTATCGACGGCTGATTAAAAAACTGAATGGCAGCACTTCTGTCATGTCTGAAAATAAAGGCGATTATCCCGCTGGCCAATGGAATAGCCTTCAAATCAAAGCGATTCAGGGTAATATTACCGTTTTTATTAATGATAAATATGCGCTAAGCGCAACAGACAACTCATTTACTACCGGGAAAATAGGACTCTATTGCTGGGGAAATGAAAACACCGAATTCAAAGCGATAAAAGTCACCACAGACATGTCTGGCATTGAAACGTTAAAGCCCGCAATTGTAAAAGAGCCTCCTCCTCCCCAGCCCGTGGCCGCTCAAAAGCCCAAACCACCTGAAACAAAAATTGACGACAAAGGGCCAATTCCTTCTGCAAAAGATAGTGGCCTATTAAAACCGGAAGTGGCGCCCACCCCTCTGCCAAAAGTAAAAGAGCCTCCCAAAAAGGAATACGTCATCAAACCGGAAGAACAGATCAAAAAGATAGCGCCTGTGGATCAGCGCGTTCTTGATGCCGGCTTTGAAATTGTTGATGAAGGGCTGACGGATGGCCCATCCACGTGGAAACTGAAAGACGGTATTCTCATCCAGTCCAGCAATATCTGGGGGGGAGACAACACGGCATCAGATCCGTTTAAACCAGGGACCCTGGCCATTATGGGCGGGCAGACATGGACGGATTTCAGCCTGAACGCCGACCTCCGTTCCACAGATGATGATGGCATAGGCATTGTATTCAGGTACCAGGATCAACATAATTATTACAGACTGTCTCTTCACAAACAAAGGAGTTACAGAAGGCTTATAAAAAAGGTAAACGGCCTGATTTCAATTCTGGCGGAAGACAACGTCCCCTATCAAACCAATCGATGGTATTCCGTCAAAATTAACGCGCTTTCTGACACCATAAAAATCATGATAGACAACAAACCGGTTTTCAGTGTGGTTGACAGCTCCTTGCCCAATGGCAAAGCAGGTTTGTACAGCTGGGGCAATCAAAACAGTGAATTCAAAAATATTAAAGTTGATCATCTCGTCATTCCCGTACCTGAGCCAGACGACACACCGGACATAATTGACGATGCCTTGAGAGGAATGGCCTATCCGATTGATATCAGGAATCCGACCATCATCGATGAAGGCACCAGCGACAAACCCTCTTTCTGGAATGTAAGAGACAATATCCTTATCCAGACAAGCAATATCTGGGGAGGCAGCATTGCTTCCGCTGATCTCTACAAACCGGGAACCATGGCATTGTTCGGTAAAAACAGTTGGGATAACTATACGATTTCTGTGAAATTAAGCTCCCGCGATGATGACGAGATAGGCGTTGTTTTCAGATATCAGGATCTGGACAACTACTACCGGGTATCCATGAACAGACAGCTTGGGTATTTAAGACTCATCAAAAAGGTGAATGGCAGGACAGCCCTTATTGATGAAATTAAAAACGCATATGAACAGAGCAGATGGTACAGATATAAAATTGCCGTTACAGGAAAGACGATTAAGGTTCAGCTTGATAACAAACTGATCTTTGATAAAACAGATGAATCGATCACATCAGGAAAAATCGGTTTCTACTGCTGGGGAAATGAAAACAGCGAATTCAAGGATATCCTGGTCATTCCTGATGTTTCACCAAAGCCGTCTGATGTTAAACCGTCTCCGGAAAAGGCAGTGCCATCCGATTTCGCAAAAACAACCCTTGTTGACCTGGAAGACTTTTCCATTGTGGATGACGGAAAGAAAAATGGCCCATCCTCATGGTCAGTGGCAAACGGTATCTTAACACAATCCACAAACATCTGGGGGGGGACCATTTCAGATGCAGATCCGTCCCAGCCAGGGACTTACGCCATTTATGGCGATATCAGCCTGACCAACTACCAGATGTCTGTCGAACTCAAATCAGGGGATGATGATTCCATAGGCGTTCTGTTCCGGTACCAGGATCAGGACAACTACTACCGCTTTTCCATGAACAGGCAGCAAAGCAAAAGACGCCTTGTCAAAAAAGTGGATGGAAAAGTGACGATTTTAACCGAGGATTCCGTAAGTTATGACACAGACCTCTGGTACAAGGTGAATGTCCGGTTGCAAGACAACGCCATTTCCGTTTTTGTTGATGATCGGCGTGTGTTCGATGTGAGGGACAGTTCACTGGGTGCAGGCAAAATCGGCCTCTATTGCTGGGGAAATGAAAAAAGCAGTTTCAGGAATATCATGCTCACCCCCTCCTCTGATGAGCAACCGAAAATGTATGAGGTATCCAACCCGATTGAACAGGCCATTCCCGAACCGGTCATATCTGAAACGACTCCAAAACAGCAGCCCCTTTCCCCAGCGCCACCTTTCGGTATCGATACAGGCATACCGTTATCTCCAAAAGTGGATTTGCCAATGACATTTGAAAGAAAAGATTCCCCCCGTGATCAATCTGTTGAAGAAAAAGCAGCCCCTGTTCTCCAGACACCGCCGGCCGCAAAACAACCTGCCATGGGTGCTTACCACTTTAAAATTGTGGATGAAGGATCAATAAACGCCCCATCCACCTGGGCCGTATATGACAAAGTTCTTCTCCAGTCGAGCAATATATGGGGAGGATCTGATGATGGTAAAATTCCTGCAAAACCCGGAACCTATGCGCTTCTGGATATAAAAAACGATATGATGGCATATGAAATATCGGCCGATCTGCGTGCCCAGGACGACGACAGTATTGGTGTCATATTCGGTTATCAGGATGACAACAATTACTACCGGTTTTCCATGGACAGGCAAAGGCGCTTTCAGAGACTTGTCAAAAAGCACGATGGTGTATTTTCCATTCTCGCTGAAAATAAAACCGGATTCGACCTTGCAAAATGGTATGCTTTCAAAGCCAAAGTGATTCCCGGCAAAATCAGAATTTATCTGGACGATGCCCTTGTATTCACCGTTAGCGAGAATTCTTTCAGTAAAGGCAGCATAGCCATGTATGCCTGGGGAAATGAATATGCCGAGTTCAAAAATATCCGGATAAACCCGTTAGAAACAGAACAAACCGCTGCCGCCATTTTACCGGAACAGCAAAAGAAAGTTCAGACAATGCCATCGGATGTTTCTTTGGAATCAGAAAAAAATGCGGCAGAAGATCGTCTGATTGAAGAAAAACGGCTTGAAGAGGAGGCCAGAAAAGCCGAGCAGTTCAGGCGGGCTGAAGCCCTGAAAAAGGCCGAAGAAGAAAGAATCGCTGACGCTAAGCGAAAGGAAGAACAGGCAAGGATAGACGAACAAATCAAAAAAGCCGAAGACGCCAAAAGAGCCGAGCAGTTAAAAAAAATTGAAGCGGCCAGACAGGCTGAATTGATACGGCTGGCTGAAGAAAAACGAAAAGCCGAAGACGCAAGACTTGCAGCTGAACAGGCAAAAAAGGCAGCTGAACTGAAACGGGCTGAAGCAGAACGGCTGGCTGAAGAAAAAAAGCAAGCTGAAGAAAAAAAGAGAGCTGAAGCACAAATCAAGGCCGACGCCCAGAAAAAAGCGGTTCTCAAACAGGCGGAAATCATCGTGCCTGAAGATATTCCTGCAGAAAAAATACAGGAAACCTTGACGGATGTGAATAAAAGTAAATATGTCATTGTAGATGAAGGAACCCAAAACGGGCCTTCTTCATGGTCAGAAACAGAAAATGGCATGATTCAGCACAGCAATATCTGGGGAGGCAGCACAGCAAAAAATGACCCTGAGAAACCGGGAACGTATGTCATCTGGGGGGAAGACTGGAGTAATTACATCGTAGAGGCCAAAATCCGGTCTCTGGATAATGATGAAATCGGCATCATCTTCAGATATCGTGACAACAACAACTATTACCGGTTTTCCATGAACAGTCAGCTCAAATATCGACGATTCATCAAAAAGGTGGATGGGAAAGTCATCGTTTTGGCCAGTGATGACTTTGCCTATAATCAGGGCCAATGGTATTCAATAAAAATAAAGGCGATCGGGAAAAACATCGAGCTGTATATTGACAATTCCCTTATTTTCACCATTACGGACATATCCCATAAATTCGGCAAGATCGGTTTATACTCCTGGGCAAATGATCATAGTGAATTCAGCGATCTTTCCGTACTTCCAATGTCTTCAGATGCCCCTCCTTCCAAAAAAAGCAATTATGAAACCGTTGATGAAGGGACCAAAGACGGCCCGTCCGATTGGACAGTGGAAAATGGTGTGCTGATTCAGAAAAGTAACATCTGGGGAGGAGAGAAGACCAAAGGGGCGATTTTAAAACCCGGAGCATACGCGATCTGGGGAGAGAGCTGGCTTAATTGCACCATCGAAATGGATCTGCGGTCAAGGGATGATGACTCCATCGGCATCATGTTCCGGTACAAAGACAAAAATAACTATTACCGGTTTGAAATGAACCGCGAATATAATTACCGCAGGCTCATTAAAAGAGTAGATGGCAATGCCTCTGTTCTTGCTGAGGATACATTCGCATACGATATGAACACGTGGTACAAGATAAAAATTTCCGTGTTTGAAAAAGATATCCGTGTCTATTTTGAAGACAAACTCCTGTTTAACGTCATGGATGATTCCGTCAGTTATGGCAAGATCTGCTTTTATTCCTGGGACAATCAGGGCAGTGAATACAAGGAGGTGTCCGTTCTTCCGCTACAGGAAAAATCTGAAGCCATCCCTCCTGCCATACGAAGTGATTATCAGGTCATTGACGAAGGTGAAAACGAAGGGCCGTCAAAATGGGATGAACATAAGGGTAAACTGGTTCAATCAAGCAACATCTGGGGCGGTTCAAAGGAAAAGGATGCATATGAAAAACCCGGGACCTGTCTGATATGGAATCAGGGGGGAGATAACTATACGCTTGAAGCAGACCTGATGTCCCATGACAATGACGACATCGGAATCCTGCTGCGTTTCAGGGACAAAAACAACTACTACCGGTTTTCCATGAACAGCCAGCAAAGTTACAGAAGACTCATCAAAAAGAAAAACGGTCAGACAAGCCTGCTTGCAGAAGACAATATTCCATATATAAAAGACCAGTGGCAATCGGTAAAGGCCATACTTTTCGGCGATAGAATTCTTGTCAGTATAAATGGGGAAACTGTTTTTGATGTGACAGATAATGCCATTCATGAAGGAAAAATCGGCTTCTACTGCTGGAATAATGACGGGGCCGAATTTGACAACATCGAATTGACTCCCCTTGTCACGTCACCCTTCAGAGCAGACAATCTGACAATCGAATTCATGAAAAACAACGCCAGAAAGACAGATACATTAAAATGTGAACCGGTTTTTCTTTTTGCAGGCATAGCAAATGCATTTCCATCGAACACCGGAGAAAACGTTACCAGAAAGCTTCTCAACACGGAAATCAACTGTGCAGGATATACACTGGTAGATGAAGGAGAACATGAGGGGCCGTCATCATGGTATATTTCAAGTGACGGTGTTCTGATCCAGGCAAGTAACATCTGGGGGGATGATGATCCCCAAAATCCCATCAAACCGGGCACATATGCATTGGGAGGCAAAACCTGCTGCAAAAATTACAGATTTTCATGTGACATTCGTGCACAGGACGATGATGCCATGGGTATCATGTTCCGATATTTAAACAATAAAAACTATTACCGGTTTGCCATGAACCGGCAGCAGAAATACAGAAAACTTGTAAAAATCGTGGATGGCAAATACACGGTGCTTGCAGAAGATTTTGTGCCCTATGTGCAGAATCAGTGGTATCAGGTGAATATAAAAGTCGTGGAGAATACCATTGAAGTCTATCTGGACGGCGCCCCGATATTCAATGTTTATGATGATTCACTGATCCAGGGGAAAATAGGGCTTTATTGCTGGGGAAACGAAAACAGCGAATTCAGAAATCCTTACATCATCCCCCTTCCTGAAGGACCGCCGGAAGCAGAAAAGCCTGTCTCAAAGAAAACACAACCGGTCACGGAGATTAAACCGGTTGCGGCACTGATTGAAGCGGTGCCTGAATTCTCACGGGTTGCCCATAAAAGTTACACCATCGTTGATGAAGGAACGAACAAGGGACCGTCCTCGTGGGCAGTGATTGACGGCATCCTGAAACAAACGAGCAATATCTGGGGGGGGGATCTGAACAATACCGATCCGGACAAACCCGGAACCTATGTGCTCTGGGGAGACAACTGGGGAAACTACACGGTTACGGGGGATATCAAATCACAGGATGATGACGCCGTGGGGGTCATGTTCAGGTATAAGGACAATAACAATTATTATCGTTTTACCATGAACAGGCAGCTTAAATGCAGGCAACTGGTAAAAAAAGAGAGTGGAAAGTATAAAATCCTGGCTCAGGATGACATTCCCTTTGACCAGAACCGGTGGTATACCATACAGATAACAGCCATTACGGACACAATTGCTGTCAGGGTAGACGGGAATGAAATATTCAGTGTCAAGGACAGTTCACTGAAAAAGGGCAAAGTCGGACTATACTGTTGGGGCAATGAAAACAGCGAGTTTGATAATTTCATGATCACCCCCTATACCCGAAAAGAGATCGCAGAAAACAGTATTGCTGCTGAATCGTCAGTATATCATGTTGATCCTGAAAACTACTCTGTTGTTGACGAAGGCGAAAACAACGGCCCGTCCTCATGGTCTGTTGAAAATGCCATTCTGACCCAAAAAAGCAATATCTGGGGAGGAAGCATAGATGGAACCGATCCTGACAAACCGGGGACATATGCCCTTTATGGTAAATATCTCTGGAGAAATTATGGTGTAAGCCTGGATTTGCGATCAGAAGACGATGATGGCATAGGCGCCATGGTCAGGTACCAGGATAAAAATAACTATTACAGAATTGCCATAAACAATCAGGAAAAATACAGACGTGTGATTAAAAAGGTAAATGGCGTGGTCACTATTCTTGCCCAGGACAACATCACCTATACACCCAACATCTGGTTTACCTTAAAAATTGTCTGCGTCGAGGACAAGATCAAATTTTACCAGGACGGCAAACTGATTTTCAACATCACGGATAACAGCCTAAGGACAGGTAAAGTCGGGCTGTATTGCTGGGGCAATACCGGAAGCGAGTTTAAAAATATTTCTGTAAAACCCATACAGACAAGGCATGGCGCACAAATGACCGAACCGTCTGGAACAGATTCCTTTAAAAATATTCTCTACGGATATGCAGAGGGCGCACCTCTTCTTTTTCCTGAAGTGTCATCTGAAACGCCGAAACGGATTCTTCTGACCCCCCTTGCCATGGCTGAATACAATTTCTCCATTGTTGATGAAGGAAAGAATAACGGGCCATCAAACTGGATCATGACAAATGGGATCGTCAAACAGACCAGCAACATCTGGGGAGGTAACCGCTCTGGCATCGCTCCTGTAAAACCCGGCACAATGGCTTTATGGAAGGAGGAAAATCATCTTTCAGATTATACCATGACCGTATCCTTACGTTCCAGCGACAATGATGCCATAGGTGTGTTGTTCGGGTATCAGGACGAAAACAACTACTATCGTCTTTCCATGGACAGGGAGCGGCAATACAGACGGCTGATAAAAAAATATAACGGCATTGTCACGATCCTTGCGGAAGACCGGTTTGCTTATGAAAAAATGAAATGGTATGATTTAAAAATCGAAGTGGCCGGAAGCAGCATCAAGGCATATATGGGCAACAGCAAAATATTTGATATATATGATCAAGGCGTTAATACCGGAAAGGTTGGCCTGTATTGCTGGGGAAATGCAGACAGCGAATTTAAGGATATTACCATTACGCCGTTTACGCGGATAGAAACTTCGGTTGCAGACATCACGGATGACAAAGGTAAAGCCCTTCAGGATCCCCTGTTTGAATCATTTATGAAAGGCTCCCAACATGCCAAACCGGAAAACAAAACTGACCGGATCTCCTTTGAAAAAATCACACCCTCCTGGCAGGAAAAGCCGTTTATCGAACCGGAACATCCGCCAGACCTGAATTATCGTGCAGGTACGGCAAACAAATCCCAAATTCCGGATGTTCCTTCTGACAATCCGGATATAGCGTCAACAGTGCCTGAACTTCTGCCAGACCTTGAATATCGTGCAGAAAGGTCGACCATAGCGCCCATGCCCGATGTGCGTGTTGAGGGACCTGTTTCGGCCAGCGCAACAACCGAAAATGATCTGACTGACCGTGTATTGGCAACAACAGAACTGACAAAAACAAAAAGCCCCCCCCCCTTGGAAAAAACACCATGGGAGGCGTCTGAAAGAAAACTTGAAGATGAACTCTTTGCCTCATTCGATGGTGACACGGAAGATAATCACCCCAAAGATCAGGACAATGTGAAAACCGAAGAAGACCGACATCTTTTATTGGGATTTAACGGTGTTGAAACCCATCAGGCCAATACAGGCCTTCTTGATGGATTCGGGGAGGGAGATATTCAAAAATTCCCTGCCACATCTTCATCCAGGAGCCTTTCCTTTACCGTGCTTTTTGAACTGAATGGTTACTTCAAGCTGAGTGAGGCTTTCAATTTCGCCCACCAACCTCCGGAATCGGATCAGGCTGACGGGCAACGCCTGACAGAATCTGATCAGACCGACTGGCAAGGGCTGTCACAACTCCGGGCCGAAACCCAGCTTGAAGTCAACGCAAAATTCCTTGAAAACTGGAAAGGATATTTTGCAGGAAAAGGATATTATGATTTTGCCTATGACATCAATGGTCTTGAAAAATATACCGAGGAGGTCCTTGACACCTATGAAAGTGACGCAGAATTAAACGAAGCCTATATCGAAGGGGAACTGAATGAGCAGCTGGACATTAAAATCGGAAGGCAGATCGTTGTATGGGGAAAATCCGAAAATATCCAGGTAACAGATATTTTGAATCCACTGGATATAAGGGAGCCTGGCTTGACGGACATTGAATATTTAAGGCTCCCGGTCTTTATGTGCCGACTGGATTATACAAAAATCCCCTGGACATGGACATTGATCACGATTCATGAAAACCGCTTTAACCGTATCCCGGCTTACGGAAGCGACTTTTACCCATACGACATTCCCCCGCCTGAGGATGATATTCCGGACAAACCCGAGTTTGCATCTTCCGTGAGTGGCTCTTTCAGGGGGATGGATTTGTCTTTCTATGCTGCCAATGTGCTCGACGATACCGGCTATATCACTATCAACCCATCCGGCCTCACAATAAAACATCCGCGCGTCACCATGTTCGGTGCTGCGATGAACTATGCCCTGGGTAATTTTCTTGTAAAAATGGAGGCTGCCCAGTTTTCAGGTATCCGTTACACGAACGCCGATCAGAAATTTTCAAAAACAAATGTATTGGCCGGGCTCGAATATTCAGGATTCACCAATACAACCCTTTGTCTTGAAGCGGCCAACGAATACATCAGCGACTTTGACCGGAAACTCGAGGATATGCCGGATGAAGCAGAAGAGAATCTTTTATTGACAGCGTTTCGCCTCACAAAAACGTTTATCAATGAAACCTTGACCCTTTCCATATACGCCCAGGCCTATGGCAATGATTTTGAGGGCGGATCATTTGAACGTTTCATGGCTGAATATGATCTTTCAGATGCCATCCAGTTATCCGGAAGCCTTATGCTTTATCAGTCCGGTTATTATTCACTCTTTAAATCAATCGGCGATAACGACCGCGTTTATTTTGACATCAAATACAGCTTTTAACCCCCCTCCTTTTTTTAAATTTCCCGACAATTTATCATCTTCATTAAAGACTGAATCTGTATGATTTATTTGGATTGAAGCCAGTCATACCCGTGAATACACCTGATTCTAAAAAAATGTTTACAAAATTAACTCATTACTATATAGAATTCGAGGAAATTTTAAATTAATCGATCATAACATAAACGCCTATACGATACAGAAACAAAGAGGAACCCATGGCGCCCAAGAAAAAAGCTGCAAAGAAAAAAGCTGCTGCAAAGGCCACCCCGCAAAAAACCGCTGAGAAAAAAGAATCCGCATCCGAAACAGCCGAAGAGGCTAAATTAGCGGAAGAAGCTAAAAAAGCCGAAGAGGCAAAAAAGGCTGAAGAAGCCCGCAAGGCTGAGGAAGCAAAGAAAGCCGAAGAGGCAAGAAAAGCTGAAGAAGCCCGCAAGGCCGAGGAAGCAAGGAAAGCCGAAGAGGCAAGAAAAGCTGAAGAAGCCCGCAAGGCCGAGGAAGCAAGGAAAGCCGAAGAGGCAAGAAAAGCTGAAGAAGC
>JAHIVH010000048.1 GCA_018816735.1 Pseudomonadota bacterium
ATGCACTGCCATCCCACACGGACACCTGTACGTATCCCTTGTCGTTCCCGTCACCGCCGTCGTAGTTGAACCATTGCCAAAAGCGTAACTCTATTTGCTCGTCGCCAGATATTGCTGGCAACTCAAAGACGGGACTGATCAGGCGACTGTCATCCTGCAATGGATAATTCCCATCCAACACAGTCCCAGCGCAATCCCCATCGCCATGACATGCGCCAGGACCGGCTGTAGGCACGCCAATTTCCCAAACACCGTTACTGACTGTCCAACCATCCCATTCGTCTGCATAAGTGTTGAATGCAAACAGACATATCAATAGAAAATAAAACCAGATAATCCCCACTGATCTTTTCAATGCAGTTCTCTTTTTTTTCATAACGGCTTCCCCCTATACCCGTATGATTAGAACTTTGGGCATTTGATTATTTATATAATTTTAAAGGTCTTATGCTAAATCGCGTGGTTTCTTATCAGCGAAATTTCCAGAATCAACGTCAAAAAAAAAATTATTTTTTATCCGTTCTAAGGTGACTTGGAAGTTCACATCAATCCATGAAAAACAGTTCTCCCTATGTTCAAAAATACAACTTGAATAATTTATGAAGAATAGCCTAAGTCGGTTACATAGAAATATCGTTCACCATTACTTCCATTAAACGGCATGACAGCTTCAGCAGGATGAATTTTCCCATTCCTGCGTAACCGGCTTTTTCATGATTCTATGGTTCGATTCATTTTTTTGGTCTGGCTCGAATGCCTGCAAGACTCAAAAAACCAATTGCCAGAAGGAGCATTGTTCCAGGTTCCGGGACTGGCGAACCGGTTGTTTCATTTATTGTGATTCGGGTTGAAGCCAAAATATCAGCACCTGGCCAGTTAGATGAACCGTTCATCGATTTATCGTAATACATCAGGCCGTAAAACATACTGTCAAAAATACCGGTGATGCCAAGCTGATAGGCGCCCTGGGTATTTCCGGCTGTGAAGCTGAGTGTTGCCAGGAGAATGTCATTTTGCTGGATACCAAGAGGATCAGATGAAAGACCTGTTACATTCATGGTGTTCAAAGGGTCATTCATGTCCGTAAAAAGGCCACCCACAACGGCACCGGTGTAAGTGGTTCCTGCATTTGCATCCACATCAAATCCAAAGGAAGTTAAAAAACTGTCAGCGTTGACAATTCCCTGGTTGAGCATGACGTCTACATCAAATGATTCTCCTGTTTGGATAAAGCTATCCAAAACCTCCAGCGTGACGAACGGCATGGCGTGGGCAGATAAAGTAAAAACGCATGACACAATTACTGAAAAGAACAAGAACTTTAATTTGGTTACCATTTTGATTCTCCTTCGTTAATCAATCCTTAAAATGGGTAGTGTTGTCTTACCCCTTGTTTGCACATAGTGTGTGATTGCAATATTATCATCCCAGTGCCTGTTAAAACACTGGGACAGTCTTGCTGTTATTTGCCTGAAACATAATTATTGTAGCAGGAAGACCAGATACGATAGTCGTTACCGGTTATACAGCCATCATGATCCAAATCCGCCAGTGCATTAAAACCCGATGTGTCCTCGCACTTGCGGAAAGACTCAAGCAGGGCATTCCTGTCATCCATATCCACATCGCAGTCACCATCAAGATCACCATCAGGAGGTACACATGGAATTTCTTTTGCATCGATGACAACCGTATCCGGCTCACTTTCCAGATGCCTGCTGTCTGTTACAATCAACTGAGCCACATAGGGCCCTGGAAGATCAGGCGTCAGACAAGGATCTACGGCAGTCGGGTCATCCAGTTCCGCGGTATGGCCCTCTGGCCCTGAAAGTATCGCCCAGCTGAAAGACAGATCATCCCCATCCGGGTCACTGCTGCCCATGCCATCCAGACATATCACTGTGTTGACAGGTCCTGCCTTTGTTTCACCGGCATCGGCGATTGGTTTTGAATTTTTGGAACTGATGGTCACACCATCGGGTTCACTGTCAAGTTTACCGTCTGATACGACGAGAGTGGCTTTGTAGTCTCCCATTTGATCTGCAGTAAAACAGGGAGTCGGGCTGGATGGGTCATCCAGTGGGACGTTGCTTCCATCCGGTGCTGTGACTGTCCAGCTATAGGTAAAGCTATCGCCATTGGGATCAGAGGATTTTGTACCGTCAAGGCAGACAGTATCTCCCTGATCAACAGTAGCGTCATCTCCTGCATCGGCCACCGGTTCGACATTTTCTTCGGTTGATATGGTGACATGATCTGTATCGCACGCCTCCTCAACATCACATACCTGTAACTGAATTACATAGGTATCATACTGATCAATTGTCAGAATGGGATTGACAATCGTCGGATTATTTAAAATGGCAGTCGAACCTTCCGGTGAAATAATGGTCCATGAATAGGTCAACGCCTCTTCATCCACATCCGTACTGCCGCTGGCATCCAGATGGATGTCGCCAAGGTCGACATCTGGTTGATCCAGTCCTGCATTGGCTGTGGGTGGATTGTTCAAACTGACGACAAAACTGACTGTTTCCGCCTCGCAGATGCCTGTCCCTGGCAGTGGTGTCTGGGAGAATACATATCCTTTTTTGCTTCCGGTAACCTCATATGATTCTGAATAAATCAAACTGGCATTGTTCACGGAAGCTTTTGCTTCATCTTCTGAGAGCCCGGCAAGGTCAGGAACCGTCGTCATCTGGCAGCCGGTTGAAACAATCAGCGTAATTGTTGAGCCGCATGACACAACTGTTCCGGGAACCGGATCCTGCGAAATCACCTCACCTTCAGGCACGGTGTCACTGTATTGAGTCACAACCTGACAGACAAGGTCTATGCCATCCAGACTAGTGCAATCCGATAGTTCAGGAACGTCCTCTGTGCATGGACCGGATGACACCACAAGGTCCACAGCCGAACCGCAGTTCACCGGCCCAGCCCCCGGCATCTGGCTGATCACATTTCCGGCAGCAACTATGGCACTTTGTTCATAAGTCACATTACCAACTTGGAGACCTGCACCTTGAATATCTGTTTGTGCGTTTGCAAGTATTTTTCCGATCACATCCGGCGCAGCGGGTCTGCCGAAAGACAAGGTGAGAACGACCGTCGAGCCGCATGCCACTTCCGTCCCGACTGGCGGGTCGATACTGATCACTGCTCCTGCTGCAACCTCATTGCTGCACGCGGCTTGCACTTCACACATAAGTCCGGCTCCCTCGATATCACTGCAACCTGAAGTTTCAGGTACCATACAGGGGCAGGGTCCGGTAGAAATATACGTAGTAATTGATTGCCCGCACTCATATTCACCGGGTTCGGGGATTTGACGTATCACATGACCTGCAGAAAATTCATTGCTGCATTCTTCCAGCATCTCACCTGCATATTGAAACCCTGCATCGAGAATGGCGCGTGCAGCTGCATCTTGAGCCAACCCCACGACATCCGGCAGTAAACAAGCGGCATCGAATCGTAAATTCAACTCAAGGACATTCATGACGTCACCTAAAACCACAGGATTATCCACATATGGGTGATCATTGATATAAATCAGTATACCCTCCCCTTTTGCCGCAGTTAGGGAAGGGCAACCTTCCCCCACACTATTTTCATGGGGTATTGAAAAAGAGTACATATCGCCTGCCTCTGGATTGCTCCCCAGCGTGTAGCTCGCCAAAACCTCTCCTCCGGAATTGGTGACACTGATCTCCGCACCTGAGTCACCAGACAATGGCGTTGGAGAATCGTTCAGATAAACATATCCGTAATACGTCCAGCCTGCGCCACAACCGGCATGGAGCACAGGAGTATGATACACGATAACCAGCACACCGAATAGTACTGCAAACAATCTGGAAAATTTATTTAACACCATCATTGCGCCTCCATTTCTATATATTGATTTCATTTTAACATTTACAATTGACAATTCTCAGAGACAAGGACCCAATAGGCTTTCCCTGGAATAACGACCTTCAGTTTTTTCAAAAATGAGGGGCTTGTCTTGTCCCAAAAAATCCAATTCCCTGTTGAATGGTCAATGGTCCAGATGGATATCAATTGATCATAAATAGGATCGATTGCTTTCAAAACATCTATGGTTTCAATGGATCTGAACCCTATCAGATTGGGACCGGTAAAAAGGGGAATCGGCGCCTGGCTGAAATCGCCATTGACCAGCCATGATGCGTCAGCGTTCATCATCCCCCAATACCCTGTAAAGGGATGCAACTCCTTTAATTTCTTCAGGAAGGGCGGGCTTGTCTTGTCCCAGAATATCCACCGTGCTTCAGCAGCCTGATAAGCCCATACCGAATCGAACTCGTCGTACACAAGGCTGATGACCTCTTCCGTTTGGGTATCTGTCGGGTATAACTGGAATGAGACGAAATTGGACCCAACGTTAAGTCCAGAGGATGGTGTTTTGACTTCCGTGAGAGAATTATCTTGCGGTATATCGTGGTAGACAATTGAATTCCCCAGCATCCCCCGAAAATTAACAAGGGTCAGATTTTTCCCCTGAGTCAGATCTATATTGATGTTGTCGGTCCGGCTGAACATATTGTTAAGATCGATCAGTGCAGAAGGCGGATCGATACCATCTCCGACAAAGGTGGTCATGGGATAGTCCCCTCCGTCTACCGTGGCGACAAGCAGGGTCCCTTCAGCAGGTGTAGAGCCGTCTTCCAGAAAGCAATCCTTGATAATGACATCATTGCTGAAAGGAATTTCATCACTACCGCTCACCATCGACCGGACAGTTTGGGATTCTGTAGTCACAGAGATGAATGGACTGACGTCAGGAAAATATGTTATAACTGACGCTGATTTAGACGTAGTGACTGTCCGAAAATAATAGGTCGTGTTAGGTTCAAGTCCCGTCACCCTGACTTTCATAACACCATTGTCTTCAGCGGCAGTTCGAATCGCGGCGTCGCCTGAATCCACAGGATGAGCGGTAATCACTGTCCCTGCAACCGGAGAAGTTCCGGCTTCATCATGATATACTTCAAGGTTTGCCGTGCTTGCTTCTGAAGATGCCCAGATTACGGAGAAAGACACGGTCGTGACATCCGTTACCATGACATTCTCAACATTCGCTAACAGTAGAGCAGGCGATATTAATACCAAATATAGGGCATAATATACATGCATTGTCTTAAGCCAATTAAGTATATTCATTCATCACCTCCACTTAAAATTATAAAAATAAATAGCCTGGATACGCCCAACAAAAAAAAGCCAGGTCACCCTATCATCAGGCAACCCGGCTTTCCTTGCGAAATTGGATCCGTGGTATTCCGTCCCTGCTTTTCAACAGGTTTGGCTTTATCTGATCATTTTTTAATGGCCTTGTAATAAGCCGGGTGATGGCAATTCTGCCGGCACCAATAAAAAACCTAAAAATTTAGATAGTTACTTAAAAATACCCACAAATTGGTTGTCTGGAAATCCCGTTTACTGCATTGAGACAATTTTTATCTGCCCAATTTACAAAAGGTTTGCTTTCGTGAAAAGAAAATCACTACGGCTTGAATATAGTGTATTGCTTGTATATCTAATTGTTTACAAATTTATAATTTTTGAGTTTGGAAACGCACTTGCTTTCGCAGAATTAGTTTTACTAAAAACAAAGAAATACTCCCACGTCAAGCTTTTTGTTTGATAAAATTAATGTCATTGATCGACAGCTATAATTATGAACCAGATCATTAACCTATATCACAATGGATAACTAAGTTTCAAAAATACAATGTATTATAGGTTATAGGCAAATTTAAAAGCGTAATCTATTATAATTGTATTCAATTTCGATTTTTCCATTTTAATCATTCCAAATGACATCCGGGTTGGCAATCATGATCGATGCTTGCGAAATTTTGCGAATTACAAAGACAGATACCTATTGCTGATGGTGTCAATAAAAATTCCATCGACTGCGTTGCAGAAAACCTCATCAGCTCAGCATATTACATGTATGCCTTTGCATATATAGATATCGCTATCCTATATAAAAATCTGTTTGACTATCCATCCCTATACTATTTTTGATCATTTTACTAAAAAGATGCTTGAAATTGTTTTCAAGCTATGCTCAATATCTGTCCAAATACCCATGTGTGCCCGGAACGGGAAAACCATACCAACAAGCATAAGGTCAAACAAAAACAATTTTGCTATCCATATAACCCGAATCCTTACGGAAACGGCATCGACTTTAAAAAAAATAATTGATGGTTTGGGGGAGCTTTCGTCTCTTCACCAAAAACGAAAAAAACCTAACGCCAATAGTGCAAAATACCTATTGGCACATGCTTTTTCATGGGAGGTCATCATGTCAATATTATTTTTTCAATACAGAAAGTTATTTTTCTCCTGTTCACTATGCCTGATTTTAATTATTTTCATTATCTCCACGCCTGGAAAGATTTTCGCCGCAAGCAATCCCGGTTATCTTGATGCCAGTATTGATAATATTGCGGCCGGGTCCAACACATATCGATTCTGGTATTCAGAAGACTGCAACACAGGTTTGAATTGTGAGTGTGACATTTTCGATGATACGGATACCAATGGAGACGGCATTGATGATGCAGATTCAGACAATGACTGTATGGTATCCACTGACAGCAATTCCGACGGCATCTTCGATACCGGGCCGGACAATGATGGAGATGGTATCCTCGATGTGGTCGATGTGGATTGGGTTGCCGGGGGAGCAGGTGTTGTGGAAAGCGTACCCTTCTCTGTTCAGAGGACACTGGACCGATATGAAAATGACTGGAACCTGAAGGCACCCAAATGGAATACCACTACCAACCGGAACATCTATATTTATAACATCCCTTATCTGGGTGTGGCCTATCGAAACGGCAGCGGCGTTGAACTCGATACGGACTGGATGTTGTCCCAGGGGCCAGAGCCCAGGGGAACAGTGCTGCACGAACTATGGCATATGACCCAATATAAATACCAGGTCAGTGCTGGTGGGTGGCTGATGGACGGTCAGGCCAGGATGCTCCAGGACAAGGTGTTCGATGATCTCGATAACCGGGTGGGCTCCCGGTATCACAACTCGGTGAGCAGCTATCTGGGGAACACCACATGGGCAACCAAAGAGGATCGGGATAATGATAATGTCCCCGAATTCGATCAGGCCACGGGACTTCTTGGTGCGACATACAATGCCTCGCTTTGGTGGACGTATCTGGCGGATCAGGCTGGGACACAATATGGCGGCACTGCCGGTGATGGCATGGATTTTCTGATCGATGTCCTGAAGGCGGCAGATGACGATGGCCGTCAGGGGAAAGATGCAGTCAATCATCTGCTACACACCCGCATTGACCAGGGATTTGATGACACCTTCTGGGATTTCACCGTGGCCAACTATGCCAAAAATTTTGACTTGTCTATGCTCCATCATGATTATCTCGGCGGACGTGACCCTGAGACTGTATTGAAGTACAGTGATGAAAATCGAACAGCCCCGGATATACTGATTTATGGTGACCAATATACGGATGCGATTACTGGGGTAACGCGCGGTGTTGAGCGATCAACGTTTAATGTATCGGCATTGATTACCGGTGTAAACGGGCGGGTCAATGGCATGAGCACCGCCATCAGCAATCCGGATGCCATGTCCGCCTACGGCGCAAATTATTATGAAGGCATGATCGACAGTGACAAATGCATGCTGGGATACTTTCGTGTGATCGGCGATGACAATGCCCGGTTCATGTTCAGCTGGCTTCTGGTAAAGGAAGATTCCAACGGTGACGGCGACGAGGAAGTCGTCTCTTTGCTGCGAACTGAAGGCAAGGCGTTCGCCAGAGCGGTCTGGAATCCCCAGGGAACTGCCGGTATCTATACACGGATGGTGGGAATTATCGCGACCGGCGAAAATCCTTATGGTTATGACTGGGAAATGGGGTGCACGGAACCTGAGATTCAAATCGTCAATCCACGAAAGGAAAACCCTGCCTATGTGGGTGCTCCTGACGAACCGGGCCGCTTTTTGTTATGGCTCCGGGTGACCGGTGCAACCGGTACGAGCACCTATGTTGCAGGCCTTGAATGGAACCGTGATTTTTCGGTCAATGTGGGGGGCGCTCTCTGTGATGTATTAAACGGCGGTTATGTTCAGGATCAATACTGGCTGGTCGTCCAGGCACCGGAAATCCCGAGTGCATCCATTGGAGATAAATTCGCTGTCCGGGTAGAATTGGGTCCTATGGGCAGTGGGATTGTGGATATAGAGGAAGAGGCGGTCATTTATGATATTCATGCCAGTGACCAAATACTCGTCATTGACCGGAGCGGAAGCATGGGGGATTATGCCAAGCTGGAATCCGCGAAAACCGCTGCCCGTCTGTTCACGGATGTGAAGCAGAAATTTGACCAGTTGGGTGTGGTGAGCTTTACCAATGATGCAAACGAGGAATATCCGTTAACGCTGATACCGGATCAGGATGATCACGCAGGCATTCGTGCAGATGCACAGGAAAGAATCGATGATATTACGGACGCCAACAGGACTTCCGTTGGAGATGGTTTGAAAAAGGGACAGGATATGCTTGATGCCGATGGCGACCCGGATCATCAGTGGGTTATGGTATTGCTCAGCGACGGTATGGAAAATGAACCGGTTTACTGGAACGATGTTCAATCCGATATCGTCAATGCCGGCACAAAAGTGCATGCCATCGCACTGGGTCAGGATGCAGATGAAGAATTGATGCGCGAGATTGCGGAAACCACTTGCGGTGATGTGTGGGTCGATGAATGCTATAATTTTATCGAGGAAAGTGGAACCGCTGACCGGAGCGATACGGCAAAAGCGCTTTCATCCGGGAGTCTCAGTCTTCCCAATGCATTGGCTGACATCTACCGGCGGACAGAAGAGTCGATTGCCGGGCACCAGCGTTTGTGGCAGAACAGCGGCAGTCTTTCCGCCAGACAGACTTTTGATATTGAAATCAACGAAGACGGTGTGCGCGACGCCTTTTTCAGCTTTAACTGGAGTGATAAAAACACACCGATGGATGTGAGTATCAGCGGTCCGTCAGGTGTATCTTTTATAAAGTTGACCGACAAAAAAACACACATGGTGTTTTATGCGAAAACCGTGTTACCGGGTGTATATCGTATCACCATGAAACCTTTGGCTGGCACCGTGGAATGGGTCGGAAGTCTTTCCGGGCGGTTGGTTTATGGAACGGAACTCTATGCATTTATAGATAATACCCGAATTCAGCGTCTTCCCGGCCTGCCGGTAGGTCTTCAGGCCATGCTGACTGACAACAAAGGGCCGGTCACCGGCGCAACGGTCACGGCGCAGGTCCGGCATCCTGATGGTGATATTGATCAGGTGCTTCTAGTCGATGATGGCGGGCCCTATGATGATTTGAAAAACGATGGGATATACAGCTACGTCTATGACCGGATCAACCGACCCCTGGAAGCAAATATTTTGAGGGGGCACTCCTGGACGATCGATATCTCCGCCAATGGGGAGAACAATTCCGGCAGGCAATTTGAACGCTATAAGCGGCTAACCTACACACCGTACATCGGCAGGGATCAAAAGGATCTGGACGGGGATAAGGATGGCATGCTCGATGTTTGGGAAAACAGATTCAAAGCTGTCAAGCCCACTGATGCGGGTGATGCTGGAAATGATTATGATCATGACGGCCTCTCAAATATAGAAGAATTTGAACTCGGTACTAACCCGGATGATCCGGATACCGACAACGGCGGAGAATTGGACGGCAGTGAAGTCAAAAAGGGGCAGAATCCATTGTTGACAAAGGATGACACCATCCCTCCGGTTTCCGATTTCTGGGTTGAAAATCTGCCAGGTGCAGTGACCCTGCATTTCAATCCAAGATCCGAGTACCAGGAAATGCGTGTATACCGTCGAACCGGCAGCATCGGTTTCTTTAATCTGATTGGGAGTTTTGATCCATCCAAAGGAGAAATCACTGACAAAAAGCTGGTAAACAACACCAATTATTTCTACTATATGCAGCCGATAGGCTTATCGGACGCAGCCGGTTCCAATACACCCATACGGTATGCCAAGCCGGCACGGGATCCCTATAAGCCCGAAGGAATGGTGCTGATCAACAATGATGACCTCTATACGCATTCCACCACTGTCACGGTTACGTTCAGCGGACTGACGCTCCCAGACGGCAATCCGGATATTCGGTATATACAGATCGCCAACTCTACCGATTTAAGCAGTGCAGCCTTTATCCCTTTCACGCATAAACTGTCCTGGACAATCGATCCTGAACCAGAAACCGGCCTTGCATGTATTTATGTCCGGTTTCTGGATGCGGCAGGCAATTTGAGTGACGCCATTTATGGCGACTGCATCATCTACAGGCCCATTTCCTTTCTTCCGGCAGGCTTGCTTGAATTTTGGCGTGTGACAGCGGATTTCAGGGACCCTGTGTTTAGCGGGTTGACGTTCCGCTTTCAGCAGACAAGTACACCGACCCTGTCACCCTATGGGCAGGACTTGTTTTTTGCCGGAACCGGTTTCCAGCTCTGGGCAACGGATAAACTTGGGCGGCCTGTCACTGAGTTTGACAAAAGCTTTATGATAGTGGTCAGCTATGAAGACTGGCAATGGCGGGATGCCGGTATCCGTGATGAGGCATCTCTTAACCTTTATTATAAAAGCGGTAAAAAATGGATGCCCATTCTGCCGTGTTACAGATGTAAACATGACACGGAAAAAAACAAAATCATCGTGTATCTGGATCATTTAACGGAATTTGCTCTCATGGGACCGCCCAAAGACCCGGACACGGACATCGACACCATCTCGGATGTCTGGGAGATGACCCATTTCAACAGTCTTGAAACAGCGAATAAAACCTCTGATTATGATGCGGATGGTCTTCTGGACAAAGATGAGTATCTCCGGAACACCAATCCAAAAAATCGGGATACGGATGATGACGGCATGCCCGATGGCTGGGAGGCCGAACACCTTTTGAATCCACTTGTCAAAGATTCTAATCTGGATACCGATAATGACGGCCATAGCAATGGTAAGGAGTATCAGGCCAATACGGATCCAAACAACCGTCTTTCCTACCCGCTTATCATCACCGTTCCTTTATCCTTAGGATATAATCTGATCAGTGAGCCCACCAACACGCATTTCATGACCGATGCTTTCACATTTTTGTCGGAAACGCCTGGGACAGGTATTGAAAAAATCCGTCACTATAACAGAGACAATAAAAACATCGAAGTCGCTTTTTTTATTGCTGGAGGGGAGATTTCGGGCGAAAACTTTCTCCTGACCGGTGGTCAAGGGATGGCTATCGAAACGTCAAATCCTATGGAAATCGAACTGTTTCAAAATGAATGTCCCTCTATCAATCTGTTACCTGGCATCAACTGGATCGGCACCCCCTGTGAACCGAACCATAATTCCGCATTTGCCCTGCTGTTGTCCATAGGAGATGAATCCATCGTCATCTCTGTCCAGCGGTACAACCCCCAAACCGGTGCATTTGAAACCGCCTGCTATCATGAAGGCGTCATCCTGGGCACCGACTTTCCCATCAAGGCAGGAGAAGGATATATGCTAAACATGCGAAAAAGCATAACAGGGTTCAGGCCATAGCCTTCTTAAATATATCTATATCTATTCAGGCAAAATACCATTCAAACGCCACGCCATAAAGGAGTGGCTTGAATGGTATTCTGACAGAACGTATGATGAATCGACCATTTTTGTTTGCATGATAAAATAACAGATAAAGCCTTATTTTCAATTGTATAGCAGGAAAGAAACGTTGACAGTAAATCAATATAAAAATATACTCACCCCCGATAAGTTGCCCAGTATCAATTAAAATGCCTCACCTGAAGCTATTAAAAACGCTGAGCGACCAAGTGCAAGAAAGCGTGAAAGGTCTTTATTTTTTCCAGCAAAGTAGGACCTGCATAAGCGTTTATTTGCAAAAATGACATTGGCCCTTGTCGTTAAAAGACTGCATCACTCAGGTCTTTATGGCGGTGAAGGCACAGATGACGAACACGATAAGGATTCTTTTTACATGGCCAGAGAATGGGTTAAACATTGGGGAGACACGCAATGCAGTGAACTTTATCTCCACCCCCTAACCGGTGTGGAGCGTTTGGCTACGGACGTCTTTGAGCGTATCAGAAAAAATTCTTACACAAATAACAAAAGGGTTTAGTCATTAATGATCCAAACCCTTATTTTTATTGGTACGCCTGACACGACTCGAACGTGTGACCTACGGATTAGAAGTCCGTTGCTCTATCCAACTGAGCTACAGGCGCGTAAAATGTATCGGTTCTACTAACAGATGTGGAAAAAGATGTCTATACAAAAATAGAAGAACAAGAAAAATATTTTTATCTCTTACAATATGTTGGTTTTCATGATAGAAAAAGAAATTAGATAATGAAGTCAGAAAAAAAGAAAAATACTGTATCCTTACCTGCCCCTGTAAAAGGTACTCATGCGACTGAGACCAAATCGATTGTTAAATATGATCCTCTCCAGAGTTATCTATCGGAAATTAATAGATATAAATTATTGACAAGGGAAGAGGAAGTCGAATTGGGACTCCGCATCCAGGAGCATGATGATAGTGATGCGGCCTATAAAATGGTCACCGCCAATCTCAGGCTCGTGGTTAAAATAGCTCTTGAATTTCAACGCATCTGGATGCAGAATCTGCTAGATTTGATACAGGAGGGCAACATTGGTCTGATGCAGGCTGTCCGAAAATTTGATCCGTATAAAAATGTCAAGTTTTCCTATTATGCGTCGTTTTGGATCAAGGCATATATTCTCAAATTCATTATGGATAACTGGCGGCTTGTAAAAATCGGGACCACACAGGGCCAGAGAAAACTGTTTTTCAAACTGAAAAAGGAAAAACAGAAACTTATCGAAGAAGGCTTTGATCCGAAACCCCGTTTGTTATCAGAACGCCTGGGTGTATCTGAGCGTGAAATTATCGATATGGATCAGCGGTTGGATGGTTATGATATGTCGCTTGATGCACCCATAAAAGAGGACTCTGATACAGAGAAAATCGCATTTCTAAGTTCAGAATCTGTCTCTGCAGAGACGGAAGTTGCCAAAAAGGAGATTGAAGACATTCTTCATACAAAAGTAAACGAGTTCAAAGAGACATTAAACGAAAGAGAGCTTGATATTTTTGATTCACGCATTTTTTCCGAGTCGCCTGTAACCCTCCAGGAAATTGGGGAAAAATATGAAATATCCCGGGAGAGAGTCAGGCAGGTTGAGAAGAATATTATTAAAAAGATGAAAGATTATTTCCAGCTCGAAATCCCTGATTTTAACTCCTTTAGTAATCACGACGAATTATAATGATGAGACACGTTTCATTTCCAAAATTGATTGCCTGCGTGTTGACCGTAGCCCTTTTATACGGATGTTCAAGCATAATGACCCATAAAAAACAAACAGTTGCCCAGAAAGGTCCATCTGAAGATACAGCAGATGCGTCTGTATACTATTATTACCTGGAATCTGAGATTCATAAACAAAAAGGCAACATCGAAAAAGCCATCGATTTTATGGATAAAACCGTTTCATTAGATCCGGACTCCATTTTCCTCAAAAAAGAACAGGCATTGTTATTTCTGATGGCCAATCGTACCGATAAAGCTGTGCAGCTTCTCGAGTTGATTGTTGATCGAGACCCTGAAGACGTTGAATCGCTTATCATGCTTGGCAGAGTCAAACAACTGCTCAATCATGATAACAAGGAAATCATAGATATATACAACACTGTTCTTGATATTGATCCTGAGCAACAAAATATATATTTGCTCTTAGGTAATATTTATCTGGATCATAGTGAATTTGAAAATGCGTTAGCCATATTTGAAAGACTGGTAGACCGTTTTCCGGATTCTTATGCAGGTTATTTCTATATAGGTGAAATATATAAAGAACAGAAAAAAAATAAAGAAGCGGAATCGGCATTTTTAAAATCCATTGAAATCGAACCCGAGCTCATCGAATCCCGTTTTGAAATGATTAAACTTTTTCCCAATGACAAGAAAAAAGTCAGCCAGCTATACAAGGATGTCCTCAAGATTGATCCGGGTAATATAGAAGCTCAGACCGAACTGGGGCTCATCTATGACCAATCCCGGAACCAAGAAAAAGCATCCCAAATATTCCAGATGCTGTCTGAATCCAATATGAAAGACACCAACGTCCTTTTAAAAATCGTAAAACTTCTCCTGGATAACGAACGGTATGATGATATGTTAATCGTTCTTGGCGGCATGACAAAAGCATCGAAGGAAAATTCAGATATTCACTATTTTTTGGGCATGGCGAATGATAAACTGAAAAACTATGAAGCCGCTATTTCCCATTTTAATAAAATTGACGTGAAATCAGAATTTTATGTAAAATCTGTTCTCCATACTTCTTTCATGTATCATGAAATGGGCAATACGGATAAAGCCATCGATATACTGGAAACAGCGCTTGCTTTACATCCTGAAGACAGCGAGCTTATTGGATACCTGGGTTCATTCTATGAAGAAATTGGTAAATTCACCGATGCTGAACGAACCCTTAAAAAGGGGTTGGAAATCGATCCGAATAATCCGATAATGCATTTTTATCTGGGTGTATTGTACGATAAAATGGGAAATGCCGACCATTCTCTTAAAGAAATGAAAACCGTTATCCTGCTTGATCCCAAAAATTCAAATGCGCTTAATTATCTGGGCTATACCTATGCAGATCAGGGTATCAATCTGGATGAAGCCGAACAACTGATCATAAAAGCCCTGCTTTACAAACCAAACGACGGTTATATTACAGACAGTCTTGGATGGGTTTACTATAAGAAAGGACATTTTGAAAAAGCAATCAGCTACCTTGAAAAAGCAGTCTCGCTTGTTCCGAATGACCCTCTGATTCTTGAACATTTGGGCGATGCATACAGTAAAAGCCATCAACCGGATAAAGCGATAAAATGTTACACACAGTCTCTGGAATTCAATCATAAAAATCCTGAGTTAATCCAGACCAAATTAAAGCAGTTAACTCAGGAAACGCCATCTCCTGAATAAAAAGACCGATATTTAAATATGAATTTTTTTTTGGAACTGACCAGATGTCTCCTTATCCTTGCTATTGTCTCTTTATTGAATGCCTGCGGGCATTTTAATAAGCCTCATCCACTGCAAGATCAGTTGGCGATTTCCATGGATCCGCTCAGTATGGAAATTTTATCTCAAATCAGACGGGATAACGCTCTTTTACATTCCTTCAAAGGACTGGGAGATATTAAGCTCTCTCAGAACAATAGAAGAATATCTCTTCGTCTGGCGGTTGCCGGCATTTACCCGGACCGGTTTCGGCTTGCTATTATGGATATTTCAGGACGCGTCATTGAAACCTTTTCATATGACGGAAAATTTGTTTACCTCCAGTCCCCTAATGGGTCCCACCCGTTTTTTAAAAAAAAAAGCAACCGCAAAATTATGGAAAAACTCATTTCAATCCCTGTGTTGCCGGAAGATATCATTGGTCTGCTTGCAGGGCGTCCTTTGTTTGGAATTTACGATAAAGCGATGGCAAAAATTCTTCCGGACAGTTGTAAACAGTTGGATCTGTTTAACGGGAGCAAACAGGTGGCGACAATTTTGATATCGTCGGATGATAAAATTTCTACGATTGAAAAATATGAAAAATCATCAACACCTCTTTATAAGGTATCGGTTCTATCCTATGCATCCTATGCGTCGTTTAATCTCCCCTCCTCATTTCTGATCGAAAATGGTGAAGGTGCATCCTGCAGAATAGATCTTAAAAACTATTGGCCCAACTCAAATCCGTCTTCGGATATATTCACACTGAAAGATAGCTTATAATTACGTATCACTTATAAAAATCTTACAGGACAATTCATGAAAGAATGGCTGTTCATTCTTTTATCTACAAACCGATTTCGATTATCTTGACACGGTAGCGTTTCTGATTTATAAACAGTCAGCATTATCTTTTAAATCCAGCAGATTGGAAAGACAATAACTCTCTTATATATATTTCTTCCAAAGCGCGCACTACCGATAAACGATTTTCTCAAATTCTGATAAAATGGCGGGACAGTCTTCGTTCATTATGGAGGGCCTTATATGCCTGGGAAAACAATCCTTTTTTCCTGTTTCACGTTGTTTTTGTCTATTTTCATTATTGACGCGCATGCACAGTCAAAGAATTTTAAAGTGCTTGTGGTGATGAGCTATGAAAAATCATATCCATGGGTTGTCGAAATCAAGGCGGGCATAGATTCTTTTTTAAAAGCCGAATGCCAGATTCAGTATTTTTATATGAATACAAAAACCGATTTTGTCAATGGTCCCCAAAAAGGTCGTCAGGCATATGATCTCTATCTAACCTATCATCCTGACGGTGTCATTGTTGCAGATGATGACGCCCAGGCCATGTTTGTCGTTCCCTATTTAAAAGATAAAGTAAATACGCCGGTTATATTTTGCGGTGTTAACATGGCTCCCGACGTATATGGATATCCGGCAAAAAACGTGTCCGGTATCATTGAACGAGAACCGATGAAAGAGTCTTTATTGTTTTTAACCGAGCTCATGCCTTCTGTAAAATCATTTTCATTTATATCCAAGGACAGTCCAACAGCACATGCTGTTGAAAGACAACTTCTGGCAGAAAAAGAGAATTATCCCATTATTTTTCTGGGGTCTGAAACTGTTACAACGCTTAATCAGGCGATTCAGGCTACCCAACGTTTAAATAACAGCTGTGATGCATTATTGTATGTTACCATGGAAGGACTATCCGATAATAATAACAAACCGCTTTCCGATAAAGAAATCATGCCGGTCATTATTAAAAATTTTAATGGGCCGGTCATTACTAATGCCACATATAGGGTGGGATATGGTGCACTATGCGCAGTCGTTAAATCCGGTGATGAACATGGCCGGTTGGCCGGAGAACTCCTTTTGCAGGCCATGCATGGAAAACCTGTTAGCGACATCCCTATTAAAAAAAACGAATTCGGTCGAAGAATAATCAATGTGGATACCATGCATAAACTGGGTATCACCCCGAAACCTTCTTTGATTCGAAGTGCCATGCTTATCCGATCAAAAAAATAAGCCTCCCTCGCATTTTGACAGGGCAAATTATGTCGGATGGAGACACACGTTCGTTTGTCTTAAACAAACTTAAATGAATTCTGCCTTGAATACTCTCCTTCCGTACATTATTTATTTTCTAAAACAGGAGTACTTTGAATGAAAATGCCTCTATTCAAGACAAACAGTATTTCTACCAAGCTGATTATTTTGAATATCCTGATTTTATCTACATTCGGAAGCGTTATTATCACAAATCTTGTCCTCTCCCATCAGACAAAAAACAAAGTGATTTCGATTGTTGATCAGGACGTGCCTTTAATCATCAAAAATGCGGGGCTTACCAGAAAATTGAGTCATGCATTGACCGATATCCATTTCATGGTCAGTACATTTATCGTTTATCCGAAACATTTGGATACTTATTCAGCCATTCTGATCGATTCGCTTGAAGAAAGCATATGGTATGCCCATAAAGACGACCATGAAATCAGTTCCGCCATTTACCTGTTTTCTGAAACGGTTAAAACGATCGTAAGCCAATGTTCTGCTATCCGGAACCTTATCGCAGAAGACAAAACAATTGAAGATAAATTGATCTTGTCGATTTCAGAACTTGAAAAAACAGTCACAGACATGATGATTCATGGACAATTGGAAGGAAAGGACTATGAGGTATATTCATTGGATCAGGTAAGCACGATATTGCCGGACCTGTTGAATCTTGTTTTGCAGATCAAGATGCTTTTGCTTGCGGCCCATCAGAGTTTCACCCATCAGGGCATAATGGAACTGGATAACGAATCAGCCGTTCTATATAAACTACATGAGTTTGAGTCTGACCTTGCCGTCATTTCAACTGCAGGGGAGAAAATAGCCACTATCGGAAAAACCATTTATGAAAATGTCAATTTGTATAAAAATGGCATTCGGAAGCTCTATAATGAACTTCGAATACTCCAGAATCAAACAAAAACCTTAGAGAATACCCAGGCTCAGGTAATGACCATCATTTCAAACGCGGATAGGAATATTACAAAGGAAATTGCGTCATTAAGGGAAATGGTCATCGTAAACTTGCAATCTGCATATACACAGACATTTTTTTTATCCTTCATCGGTCTTGCTATCATGATAGGTGTGGGATTTTTAGGCGTTAGAATTGTGAAACCGATCCAGGAACTGACCATTTCCGCAAAACAAATGGCAGAAGGAAATCTTGAACGAGAAATCAATATTAAAGGTTCTGACGAATCAGGCCAGCTCGCCAGAAGTTTCTTAAAAATGCGGGATGCGATCAAAGAAAAGATGGAAGATCTGGCAGGAAAAAACAAGGAATTGAATCAAGAACTCATCGAACGGAGAAAAATAGAAGATGAATTGCGTCAATTTGAAAGAATAGTTTCCACCTCCAAAGATCTGATGACTCTGGTAAACACAAAATATATCTTTCAGGCAGTTAACGATGCATTCCTGATATCTTACCACAAAAAACAAAAAGACATCGTAGGACATTCCATACCAGAAATATTGGGTGAGGAAATTTTTCAGGAAAAAATCAAACCCCATCTGGACAGGTGCCTCAAAGGTGAAGAAAACAATCTTCAGGGCTGGTTCTACTTTCCGGAATTCGGCAGAAAATTCATGGACATAAACCATTATCCCTATGTTGATAAAGATGGGAAAGTGACCGGTATTGTAGTCAACGCGCGTGATCTCACCCGACTGAAAAACCTGGAAGCACAACTGATACAGGCCCAGAAAATGCAGGCGATCGGCACTCTGGCAGGAGGTATCGCCCATGACTTTAATAATATTTTGAGTGCAATCATTGGATATACAGAACTTGCACAACTCGATTCTCCAATGCTGCCAAAACTGAATTCTCATTTGGCTGAAGTATTAAAAGCGGCCGGAAGAGCGAAAGACTTGGTTTATCAAATATTAACATTCAGCCGTCAGGATGAAATTCAGAAAAAACCACTGAATGTGGGCCCTATCCTCAACGAAGCCATGAAAATGATCAGGGCATCGATACCGGCAACGATTGATATCCGTACGCATATCGGCAATGAAACAGGTATTGTTTTGGCAGATTCCACCCAGATACATCAGATTGTAATAAACCTTTGTACCAATGCAGCCCATGCCATGCGGGAAAAAGGCGGTATTCTTGAAGTCTCACTTGAAAATGAAGATGTTTCAAAACAAATCCTTCAAAAGTTAACCGGGCTTCTGCCCGGCCCGTATTTAAAACTGACTGTCTCGGATACAGGTACAGGCATTGAAGAATCAGTCCAGGAAAGAATCTTTGAACCTTACTATACGACAAAAGAAAAAGGCGTCGGCACGGGTTTAGGCCTTGCCGCTGTTCATGGAATTATTCAGAATTATGGTGGAAAAATCGATGTGCAGTCACAATTAGGAAAAGGGACATCCATTCAGGTATATTTACCGAGAACTGACTTGGAAGAAGTTAAACCCAAATCCATTAATAAACAGTTGATAAAGGGGGATGCCAAAATACTTCTAATTGATGATGAAGATGCACTTGTCAATATGGGGAAGCACATGCTTGAACGTCTGGGATATCGCGTCACGATTAAAACCCGTTCAGCTGAGGCATTTGAATTATTTCAGTCCTCCCCAGACCAATTTGATCTGGTGATAACAGATCAAACGATGCCCCATATGACCGGAGAAGAACTGGCAATAAAAATGATGCGCGTCCGTCCGGACATCCCCATTATTCTATGCACTGGATTCAGTGAGCGAATCAATGAAATTCAGGCAAAAACTTTAGGCATTCGGGAATTTATCATGAAACCAATAGACATCCAAAAACTGTCGAAAGTTATTCAAAACGTCCTTGAAAAAAAATAATTGTATCGTCACGACCGTTCATTGGTCCCTGTAACGATTGACGCAATGCTTGCAGGGAGAATAGCCGTTTTTAAACGCATCAATCATGCTATGGAAAATCACTTTGTTTTTTCCCCTGATATTTTTTGAAAATTTACATTTTACATCGTGAAATCTCATGGACTGGGCGTTCCCAAAAAACAAACCCTCGCTTTTTTTCCAGATTGGCCAAATGCCTTTATTTTGATCTATGGCTGCCTTTTGTGTCTTTAACAGATCGTCTGCATGCATGATATTGGGTTTATGATACAATACCCAGGCATATCCTTTTTCTACCATTAAACGATTTACAAACCGGCCGTCTTCAAGAAAGACATATGCCAGTGTTCTGCCATACTGATCCTGATGTTCCTGATCAAACTCCAGACGCACTTTTTTATGAAGCACCAGGTTTTGATTTTCTTTTCTGGCTTCATTTCCAAACGGTTCTTCCTTATTTTTTTTATGACGGATTTCAGGAGCATTAATGCCTAAATATCTGATGGTCAGGCCGTTTTCAAGAACAATGGTATCTCCATCAAAAACGGTTTGGACCTGATACCATTCTGCAGCATGAGTCGACATGAGAAACAGACAACCCGTGGTCAGACTAAAAAAAAATATCAGAAACAGTGTTCTTCTTTTGAGTAGAACGGATGAAAAAAATTTTAGGATTTGAGATGACATATTTTCTGAACCCGTCTATCGAGCATATGCCCCAGCCCTCCAAAGGATGTTGGCAGGAATCCCATGCACGTATTCCAGACTTCATCATCTTCCATGCAGAAATACACAAGGACGTCCGGTGCAAATTTTCGAATGGCGTCAATGATGACTTTATAAATTCGCATGCGAAGGGGCTTAAAGTAGCGCATTTTTCCATCCAGGCCGGTAACAAACTCTCCATAAAGAATGCGGGACTGAGGGAAACGTCGTTCAATAATATGATAAATGGATGGCATATACCGAAATGATCCGATACTGATATAGGTGATGTTTTCTTTTGAAACCGCATCAAATAGATCTTTTACAACTTTTTGATAGTCACTCTCACATCCTTCATAGATAAACACAGGATCAAAATGAAAGGCAAGCGGATATCCCATCTGTTCACACGTTCGGGCAGCAGAGAGCCGTGCCTGTAATGACGATGTTTTTCTTTCTTCACTCCGGATAATAGCAGGGGTGTTCAACGACCACGAAAGAATCGTTTTTCTCTTGTGATCAAACGATCCCATTTTGGCCACATGCGTTGTCTTTGTTTTCAGCTCAAGAACAGCTCTTTCCTGGGCGGCAAACATGGGGACAAGCATTTCTGATGTATCTGTCCACACTTCCCAGATCAGGCTGTCGGTAAATTCACCGGTGCCTATCCTTGAAATGGTTTCTTTTTCGAACAATTCTCTGAGTTCTGTTTTAAGCGCATCATGATTGACAAAATACTGGAGCACAGGTGGATGAAAGTAGGCCTGAAGAATACAATACGAACAGTCCATCGTACAGAAGGTGCCGATATGGAGAATCTGATAGTCGCAGCAGGTGTAGTTATGGGTTCCGGGACATTTTCTGATAAACGGCCCTTTGTTTTCCGTCAGAAACAGAACCTGTTTTCCTGCGGATACGGGATCAGCTTGATCTGAAACAATCTGGTAAATGTGTTGCGAATTCGGAACCGTTTCAAAAGGGATGCTAAGACAGGATGTTATTTTTTTGACCACAGGCGAATCCGATACTGCCTGGTCAATATATATTTTGGAAATCGGCAATTTGAAAATTCCCTGAAGACAATATCACCAGTTGTGATATTTCAATAAAAATCCTTGTCAACCAGTTTTTTTGTGATGGGATGACGGATCAGTTGGTCAAACGATTCCTTCTGTTCTATCAGTTCAGCCAAAGAACTGAAATTCATGGTCAGACTGAATACAGAGCCTTCAAAATACCTGGGTGGAGAGACTTTGGTATTTGGATTCAATTTCAGTTCTTTGACAAGCTGAATAAAACGTTCTTCTGTCCCGGTCAGTGACGGGTACCGTCTTTTTTTTAAATAGATTCTGATTTTACCTGCTTTTTGATTGCCTTCAAGATCATTGTTTTGAATAATAGCCTTCAAATCAGGTTCATTTAAAAACTCCTGAACGGAAATATTTTCCCTTCTTGATATTTCGGCAATCAAAGTGAGAAATTCCCTCTGTTTGCTGAGGCTCAGCTTCAAAGTGTCCAAGTAAATGGCTATGGCAGTTAAATCGCTTTCAGGATAGCCAACCAGCTCAGATGCAATTGAAAAATCGAGCTGTTCTTTGAGAATGATTGTTTTAATCTGCTCAGGCAGGGAATTCAGGGATTGAATTTTATGAATCAGCCGTCTGTTCTTGCCCAATTTTAAAAATGTTTCGACAAGGGTGTAAAATGGTTCGGCCCCCGTGGTCAGATTGGCAAGTTTATCAACAGCTCTCGCGTTCTCGATCATATTCAATTCACGCTGTGTGGTGTTATCAGAGATAGAGAACTTGAGACAATCCAGGGGTGAAATATCGGGATGCAAGATGCGGGCGCTTAACCGATTCTCCCCTGTTCTTGCAAGCGCTTCTGTGCGCCGGAATCCGCTGACAATAATGAAGGCATGGCCCTTACGCATCAAAAGCGGCCGGTTCAAGAGCCCGATTGACTGAATGGAATGGATCAGGTCATCATCAACATCTGCAGTGGTGATTTTATAGAAATCATCGGTTTGATCAATATCTGAAATATTGATATCTGCTTCAGTGTAATTCATATCAACATAGAATCATCGGGTGAGAAGCTCCAGTGCTTCCAGATATTTTCTGGAAGTATTTTCTATCACCTCTTCAGGTAAAGTCGGGCCCGGTGGGGTTTTATTCCACTTGATAGACAGCAGGTAATCTCTCACGTATTGTTTGTCAAAACTGTTCTGTGATCCTCCAGGCTTGTAGGTGTTTTTTGGCCAGAATCTGGATGAATCAGGTGTCAACACTTCATCGATCAGAATCATTTCCTCACCGATCATGCCAAACTCGAATTTGGTGTCCGCAATGATAATGCCAGCCTGATCAGCGATCCAAAGACCTTTTCTGTAGATGGCCAGAGTCAGGTCTCTCGCTTTTTGCGCGCGGTCTTTTCCCACTATTTTTACAGCAGTCGGAAAATCAATGTTGATATCGTGCTTTCCCTGTTCTTCCTTGGTTGATGGGGTAAAAATAGGTTCCGGCAGCTTGTCTGACTCTTTTAAACCTTCTGGAAGTTTAATTCCGCAAACCGTTTTGTTCTCTTTATAGGAATTCCATCCTGATCCTGAAATATATCCCCTGACCACACATTCGATGGGCAAGGGTTCCGCTTTTTTGACCAGCATGCTGCGATCTTTGAGAACATCTTTATAAGGTTTGCATATTTCGGGAAATTCATCCACGTCACCTGTGATAAGATGATTATTGACGAGCGGCTTCATCACATCAAACCAGAACAAGGAAATCCGCGTCAATACTTTTCCCTTTTCAGGGATCGGATCGGGCATGATCACATCAAACGCTGACAACCGGTCTGTGGCGACCATCAAAAAACAATCGCCCAGATCATAAATGTCTCTAACCTTACCCTTTTTAACCAGCTTAAGACCTGGAAGGTCTGTTTCATATACAATTGTCATTTCTAATCCTTCTTTTGGGGTGTTTCAATATCCGTTTTCTTTGTATTTTTCTTGATATAGCTAATCGCGATATTGGTTGTGATCGAAATGCAGGACACCATATTGTCAATAATATTCTTGAATGTCTCAGAAAGTCTGTTGAATTCATTATGCAGCATTTCAAGATTCAGGGGTTCCGTTTTAAAATCATCTGAATGATAATAGGTGATTCCTTCATGGTCGTATCCAAAATCAAGGAATGACAGCTGGCCGATAAAATCACTTTCTTCAAGCAACATGAGGGGCACAATGCCATTTTCCGTTTTGGCGACAATATAGACTTCTCCACTGGTTATGGTAAAAAGACTTTTTTGAAACGCTTCATGATCGACTTCTGTTCGTTTCTCCTTGTCGAAATTGTCCTTCAGCATGTCTGTTATGCTTTGATCGGCAGCGCTGTTTGTAACGGATTTCAACCGTTTATCAAGGCTCAGAATCACATCTTTCATCTTTGCTGTAAGCATGGTAAATTCTTTGGAAAGGAGCTGGGAATCGAGGACACCCAGTTGAACTTCACCCACGGCTTTTGCCGTCGCACTTCTGGCGGCTCCCTGCATGAGAAACGTGGAAATGCTGCCGATGAATGCACCTGTCCCCAACTGAAGAATCGTCACCGGGCCGTTTGGTGTCTGTTTTTCTATTTCAACAATGCCTTCAAGAATAACCCATATCCAGCCGCCATGTTTTCCTTGTTCAACGATTGCATTGCCATTGTCATAGGTATCTTCATCCACAACATACATGTAATCGATCAGAGGTCCCCGGATGACAGGAACGCCGGCTTTCCTGTTATCCGTACCAGTTGCCGCCGCTAATTGTTCCGGGCCCAGTTTCGGGGTTTTGCCATCATCCAACATTCTCAACCCGTTTAAAATAATTTCCATACGGTTTTCCTTGATTATATTGGCCCTGTTCACGGGCTCAACAATAAATTCAAAGGCCCCTTCCACCCATCCGAAAAGAGAATAGACCGCTTCAATGCCTTCCTGGGAACCTGCTTCGGCATCAACCATTTTCCCGTCTACAAAATAAATAGCTCCAGGTTTTTCCACGTACTTATTCATAATTTTGAGTACACCGGTACTCCCATTGGTACCGATCAACTGCATGAGATCTCCTAGTGTGATAAACTTCAGACTTCCTGTTATTCCAATGTTACTGTTCATTTTTCAGCTTTTTTTTAGTTGTATATGGGTAAGAAAGTAAACCATCCCTTAAGATTAATCCGCCCACTTCAATTCTTTCTGCAAATTGATCAGGGTCAGTTTGAGACATTCCTGAAGTGTTTTTCCGACACCGTCGCCTTTGATAGCCGCACCAGGAAATGAAGGCACCTTCAGTTGTCTGTTCAAATCTTTTTCCATCTGCTCAATTGACATGATAGGCAGACCTTCATCAGCCAGGTCACGTTTGTTGTATTGAAGCACAAGTGGAATTTTAGAAATACTCAAGCCATATTCTTTCAAATTCTGCTGAAGATCTTTTAATGACAATAAATTTTTTTCACGCCTTACTTCAAGCGAATCTGCAACAAAAACAACGCCATCAACGCCTTTTAAAACAAGTTTTCGGGTTGAACTGTACTGGACCTGCCCAGGCACAGTAAACAACTGCACCTTGACTTCACACCCTTTGATTTTTCCTATACCGATGGGAAGAAAGTCAAAAAACAGTGTCCGGTCTCCCTCTGTATTGATGGAAACCATTTCGCCCTGAACCTGTTTTTTGAATTTATTATATATATAATCCAGATTGGTGGTTTTGCCGCATCGTCCAGGACCATAGTATACAATTTTGCATTCGATTTCACGTTTTTGCAGATTAAATATTGCCATATATCATTCTACCCCAGCACCACGTTAAAATGCATAGTTGATCATTTATCCTTCAGGTGTCACTTAGATCTAAGTTAAATATTGGTCACTTTAATATCCAGACAATAATCCCCTTTTTTGGGGCCTGAATCGATTTTTGTTGAAGCGGAAATGATGCCTGACCCTCTGAAAATAGCTATTGGTGAGTAGAAATTGACATTGTTCAATTTTACACCGATTTTCAGGTTATCGATCAGTTCTTTTTCCTTGCTTGAAATAATGACGCTGATCACATTACCGGCCTGAAAGCTGACATCGAGTTCTATTTCACTGCCACTTTTT
This sequence comes from Pseudomonadota bacterium, assembly GCA_018816735.1. Taxonomy (GTDB): domain Bacteria; phylum Desulfobacterota; class Desulfobacteria; order Desulfobacterales; family JAHIVH01; genus JAHIVH01. Next base: position 25,951 of record JAHIVH010000048.1, read on the forward strand.
ACGCCTTTTTCAAGCGATATGCCCACGGAACTGATATCCAGAATTTCTTCAACAGCTTCGTCAGGCATCAGGACAGTTTCTGCCGATTCCTCAACTTTATCAAGGTCAAACGATTTACCTGACTTTTCAATGAGTCCCGCAAGAAAGCCCAGAACTTTTTCAAGCTGGACAGGGGAAAACAATGAGGAACTTTTCCATGCTCTGTACTCATCAACCGCCTTGTCGATGGAAACGAACTCGTAGTAGCATTTAATAATATTTTTTGCTGCGGCTATTCGTACATTCTCATCGCTCAGTAATTTTTTAAACTCTTCAATGGCCCGATGATATTGCCCGAACTTGGCAAGACTTATTGCTCCCTCCAAGGCCAGCGACGCCTTATCGGAATCTTTTGAGAACGTAAAAAGTTCTTTTATCAGATTCTGAGCTTTTTCGGACATCACAGGCGTTGTCGGGGCGCTTACGACCCTGAGATGACTGTCATCCAATGCCTTCATCTTTTTTTTGACTGAATCCAGCAAGCTTTTACTGTTTGGGATTTGAGCATTATTTTCTATCAGCTGGGCAACCTTGTTGTATTTTTGCCTGGCTTCATTCAGCAGGCCCTGGCTTTTATACAATTCTGCTTCCTTAAGGGTTGCCTTTATCGTTTCCTTTAAACCCATTCATACCTCATAATGGAAAAAGACCGAATTTAAATTGTTATAAAATTAACTTGTTTTTATAAAATAATTAATCTCTGACTATAGACTTTTTGGCAATTATGTCAATACATGTATGAGCACATTACCGTGCCTTATTGTCATAATTTATTATGAAAATCAATTAAAAGCTCTCCAGATGCTTTTTCAGCCGGGTTGCTGAAATCCGATTCATTCCAGGCAAAGCAGCCAGGTCCTCTACTTCGGCCAGCTTCATTTCAGATATACCACCATACGTTCTTAAAAGCATATCCCGTCTTTTTTTCCCAATACCCGGAATATCATCAAGTGATGAATGAATCAACGACCGATTTCTGATTTTTCGATGGAATGAAACGGCAAAACGATGCGCTTCATCCCGAATGCGCTGCAAAAAAAGCAACAGATCATGATCCTTGCCAAAATTAATCGGGTTGGATCGGTTAGGGATAAAAATCTTGTCTTCGGTCTCACCCTTTTTCCCGTCTTTCTTGGCAATGCCAACAACCTGAAATTCGTTTGCAATATCAAGTTCTTTTAAAACAGACAAGGCAATATTGAGTTGTCCTTTTCCACCATCAACCATCAACAGATCCGGATATATCATATCGCCTTCATTTTTTTGATATCGTCTTGTAAGCACTTCTTTCATATAAGCATAGTCATCCTGATATTTCACGTCCCGGATCCGGTATGTCCGGTAAAGGGACTTTCTTGGGGTGCCATCGTTGAAAACCACCATTCCGGATACTGGCTCATCACCCAAAAGATTTGAATTATCAAAACACTCAATTTTCGAAGGCAGTCTTTCAAGGTGAAGTTTTTGTTTCAACCGCTCCAGGAGGGCTTTGGAAAGTGAGCCGGATTCAATCCTGTCTTTGAGTTCGCTTGTGGCATTCCGCTCTGCCATATCCAAAAGACGAACCTTTTCACCCCGCATGGGATGGATAATCTCCACCTTTTTTCCTTTTATGTCCCGGAGCCATTGTTCCAGAATGCTTTTGTCTTCAATCGATTTTGGCACAATGATTTCTGACGGTATAAAATTCGAACTCCCATAATATTGTTTAATAAATGCCCCGATAATTTCACTGGTATCAGAAAGCGGATCTTCTATCGCAAAATGCCGCGTACTTATCCAGTAACCGGTTCTGACAAACAAAACCGTAATGATCAAGGTGGATTCCGCCCGTGCCAGGGCAATCACATCCCTGTCTGCCATATCGGTGGAGACAACGGTTTGTTTTTCAATAACTTTTTCAATGGCAAACCATTTATCCCTGAGCTGTGCTGCGGTTTCATAGTCCTGATTTTCCGCTGCCGACGTCATGGCGGTCTTCAATTTCACAGCAAGTTCAGGCATTCTCCCCTTTAAAAAAAGGATGACCTCTCTCACGATGTCCTGATATGTCTCATTGTTTACATTGAGACAGCACGGACCAAGACAGTTCCCCATCTGATAGTTCAGGCATGGCCGCGTCCGGGATTGAAACGTTTTTTTTTTGCAATTTCTTAATTTAAAAGTCCTGTAAATAAATTTTAATGTGAAATTCAGAGATGATGCTGCGGCAAAAGGTCCGAAATAGAGGTTGCCATCCTGAGCAATTTTTCTGACTTTTTCAATATACGGATATGGGTCCTTAACATGAATGCGGATTAGCGGGTAACGCTTGTCATCTTTCAGAATAACATTATACTGCGGCTTATACCGCCTGATCAGATTGGCCTCAAGGATCAGGGCTTCCTGCTCGGTTTTGGTAATAAGGATTTCAAAATCCACAATTTTGCTGACAAGCACACCGGTCTTTACATCCAGATGATTCGTTTTAATAAAATAGGATGCCAAACGCTTTTTTAAATGCTTCGCTTTTCCCACATAAATAACCGTCCCTTCCTTATCTTTCATCAGGTACACACCCGGATCTGAAGGGCATCGTGACAGTTTTTCTATAAGATCAGTTTTCAGAGTCATCATCTTTTGAAATCACTATCATTGTCACAGGAATGACGATTGACACATCATCAGGTTAAAAGTGAAATTTTCTTCAATTCATTGATCTGGTCTCTCAATACGGCCGCATTTTCAAATGCAAGCTCGGAAGCTGCTTTTTTCATTTCTTTTTCAAGATTTTTTATAATGTCATCCAGATTGTCGATTGAATCATAATCAAGAATTGTTTCTGAAACTTTGCGGGGTGAATCAGCTCCCGCCTCATAATCATTCAATACATTATCAAAACCAAGCCTGGGTGACACGTCTTTACGGATAGATTCAGGCGTTATCTTAAATTTTTTGTTATAGGCTTCCTGAATCTTGCGACGCCTTTTTGTTTCGGAAATCGCTTTTTGCATAGACGGCGTAATGGTATCTGCGTACATGAGAACGATTCCGGCTACATTTCGTGCGGCCCTGCCACAAGTCTGGATCAGGGATCGTTCTGATCTTAAGAAGCCCTCTTTGTCTGCATCAAGAATGGCCACCAGGGAAACTTCCGGAATGTCAAGTCCTTCTCGAAGCAGATTGATGCCAATAAGCACATCAAACTTACCCAATCTTAAATCCTGAATAATTTCTATCCGTTCGAGTGTTTTTATATCAGAGTGCATATACCTGACCTTGAGACCGATATCTGTAAAATAATCGGTCAAATCTTCAGCCATCCGTTTGGTAAGCGTGGTAACGAGGACTCTCTGGTTGTCCGTGATACGTTTCCGGATCTCCTCATACAGGTGATCAATCTGATTTTTGGCCGGGTATACGACAATTTCAGGATCAATAAGTCCGGTGGGCCTGACGATCTGCTCCACAATATCTTCCGGGGCCTTCTTTATCTCATAATCGGCAGGTGTTGCGGAAACGTAAACAATCTGTTTTATTTTTTTTTCAAATTCCTCGAACATCAGCGGCCGGTTATCCACCGCAGAAGGCAACCGGAAACCGTATTCCACCAAAGTGGTTTTTCGGGATCTGTCTCCCCTGTACATTCCAGTGAGTTGGGGTACGGTCACATGGCTCTCATCAATAAACACCAGAAAATCATCCGGAAAATAATCAATAAGGGTTGGTGGTGGTGATCCCTTGGGACGGCCGGTCAGATGGATGCTGTAATTTTCAATACCATTACAGTACCCGATTTCTCTAAGCATTTCTATGTCATAACTGGTTCGCTCATCAAGCCTCTGTGCCTCAACAAGCTTGTTTTCACGGCGAAGCACCTCAAGTCTTTCTTTCAGTTCCTGGGTAATGGTTTCTATGGCGCGTTTTCGGGTCCGTTTCTGGGTTACATAATGACTTGCGGGAAAAATGGCTGTACGCCCAAGGCTTCTTATCGTAGTGCCACGCAAGGGGTCCACATCATAAATTCCATCGACCACATCACCGAAGAATTCAATGCGAACAGCAATGCTTTCTTCGTATGCAGGAAATATTTCAACCCGGTCACCGCGAACACGGAATGTTCCCCGGTGAAAGTCGATATCATTTCTTTCATACTGCATGGCGACCAGTTCTGATATCAGTTCTTCCCTCGATTTTTCTGCGTCTTTCTCCAGTTCAGACCGCATGGCCAGATAATCTTCCGGAGCACCCAGACCATAAATACATGAAACTGAAGCAACAACGATAACATCTTTTCTCAAAAGCACTGACCGCGTTGCAGAATGTCTCATCTTATCGATCATTTCATTAACGGACGAATCTTTCTGAATATATGTATCGCTCGCAGGGATGTAGGCTTCCGGCTGGTAATAGTCATAATAACTTACAAAGTATTCAACCGCATTTTCAGGAAAAAGCGATTTGAATTCGCTATACAGTTGTGCGGCAAGGGTTTTGTTGGGTGCGATGATGAGTGCAGGCCTGTTTACTTGGTCAATGACATTGGCCATGGTAAATGTTTTGCCCGATCCTGTAACGCCCAACAGTACCTGATGGGGCTTATCCTTGAGGATGCCCTCCTTCAGATACCGGATGGCTTCTTCCTGATCCCCTCTTGGAATAAACGATGTTGTCAGCTTAAAATCCGCCATAAGATTCTGCGCGAAAAAGTATATTTTTGATTAATTTTTCAATGGTTTGCAACTATCCGGCAACAGACCAGGTGGTACCTGACGGGCCATCCTTGATTTCAATATTCATTTTCTGAAGTTCATCCCTGATGCGGTCTGCTGCTGTAAAATCCTTGGCTTTTCTGGCATCGTTCCGGTCCTTGATCATTCTTTCAACAACTGCCACATCAACGGATTTTTCTTCCACAGCTAGACGGATCTTCTTTTTAAAAAATTCGTCCGGACGTTCGGCGGCGATACCTATGGTTTGGGTCATTCTAATGATGTCGCGATAAATCACAGCAACTTGCGAGACTAACTGAGACGACGTCTGGTCTGATGAATCATCCAGCACCCGGTTCATGTGCCGGATGGCCTCGAAAATAACGGCAATCCCTTTTGCGCTGTTAAAATCATCGTCCATTGCTTCACAAAAATCAATCCAGTGTGCACCGGATTCCGTTACCTCAGTTTTGTCCAATGGATCTATTATGTCACTCACCCGTTTTAACAGGGTATATATTTTTTCCAGGTTCAGGGTGGCTTCATCCATGGATTGATCCGAAAAATCAATCGGACTTCTGTAATGACTGGACAGTAAAAACAGCCGGACAGCTTCCGGGTGATATGATTTCAGGATATCTTTTATGGTTTTGAAATTCCCAAGGGATTTTGACATTTTTTCCTGGTTTATATTTATGAACCCATTATGAATCCAGTATCTTGCGTATTTTTTTCCCGTTGCGCATTCGGATTGGGCAATTTCATTTTCATGATGGGGAAAAATCAAATCCTTGCCTCCGCCATGAATATCAAAAGTATCTCCCAAAAATGCAGAACTCATCACGGAACATTCAATATGCCAGCCGGGGCGACCTTTTCCCCAAGGGCTTTCCCAGTATGGTTCATGCGGTTTTGATGATTTCCAAAGCGCAAAATCAAACGGGTTCTTTTTTCTGTCATCAACATCTATTCGGGCGCCGGCTTCCATATCCTGAAGCTGCCTTCCGGAAAGCTTTCCGTATTCACCAAATGTTTCTACTGAAAAAAACACATCCCCATCCACAGCATAGGCCTTACCTTTGTTGATCAATCCTGAAATCAGGGAAATCATACCTTTGATATGTTCCGTGGCCCTGGGTTCAATGGATGCCCGTTTTACATTGAGTGCATCCATATCTTCGTAAAATTCGGCAATATATTTTTCAGATATGTCTTTATATCCGACCGCAAGCTCATTTGCCCGGTTAATAATCTTGTCATCAATATCTGTAAAGTTGCGGATGTAAGTTACATCAAAATCCCTTTTCTCAAAATACCGGAGAATCAGGTCAAACACGACGACTGATCGGGCATGACCAATGTGGCATGAGTCATAAACGGTTGGCCCGCAAACATACATGCCAACTTTCCCTGGCACCAGAGGGATAAAGTCTTCTTTTTTTCCGGAGAGTGTATTGTATATGCGTAAAGTCATTTTTTCGTACCTGTATTTTATTGTTTATCAACAAGGAGAACGACACACATGGCCGCAATACCCTCACCTTTCCCGATATATCCAAGGCCTTCTGTGGTTGTCGCCTTCATATTGACCTGATCAATATTGATGCTCAATGTTTCTGCCAGTTTTGCACGAATTTTTTCCCTGTAAGGAGACAATTTGGGAGCCTGGGCATAAACGGTTGTGTCAATATTGCCTATATCAAGCCCTCTTATTCGGACCATGTCCATTGACCTTTCAAGCAGTTTGATGCTGTAAATATCTTTGAACCGATCGTCTGTATCCGGAAAGCAGTGGCCGATATCAGGCAGGCCAGCTGCACCCAATATCGCGTCACATATGGCATGCGTTAGCACATCTGCATCGGAATGCCCCAAAAGTCCTTTTTCATAGGGTATTTCAATACCCCCTAAAATGAGTTTTCGACCGGTAACCAGCCGGTGAACATCATAACCTGTGCCTATCCTCATAAAATTATCCTGTAAATAAATTGTATCAGACCGTGAGTCATACCATATCTGAAAAATGCAGTAAAGTACCATTGCCGGAATAAAATATCGAAACGGTCCGGTCAGTTGTCTATTTGTTTCCTGAGTCTGTTTTTACTGTCATCCCAAGTGATTAAATGATACAAGAACTCAAATATTTTAAAATCAGTTTGTAAATATTGTCCGGTTCCTGTATTAGCTATCATATGTCTTTTATTTCACACTGACTGAGACGAAATGTTCTCATATATGTAAAATTTGTTCTATATCGGCAGGCCGATTCTATCGGGAATTCAAACGCTAAGTTATTGTATTCATATTAACAACATGATTCATTACAGAAATGGCATATGATTTGCTTATAAGTACGGCATAATCTTAAATGTTTTAAAAACGTCTGTTTTTAAATTATCAGAAATATAAAAAATGAAGCAGGAGAGAAAAAATGAAAAATTGGGTTAAACTTTTATTAGCAGGTATGTTTTTTTTATGCCTCTCAGGAAGTGCAAACGCCATTACGATTGCCAATTTTGGAAAAATTTTATCCGGTAACACAATTGATGCATGGCTATTGACTCTGAGATTTGATAGCGATCTTTCAATTACCCTTACTGATGATGGTTCCTCTTTTGACTTTTATGGCTCTTCAGGTAGAATAGGGACATTATCTGGCTCTCAACCACAAAGCTTTTCCGGTTTGAGTCAAGGCACCTATTATGCCTATAATACGACAAGCGGTGGTTCCACGTCCTCACCACCACCGGTTACCGACTTGGAGGATATTGAGGATCCTGTTTTTAGAACCGAAGGACTTGAGCTTACCATTACGCCCGTTCCCGAACCGGCCACCATGTTTGTTTTTGGAACAGGACTGTTTTTTCTGGCTGGTTTGCTGAGAAAATTTCGGTCGTAATAAATATATATTATTGAAATTCCTCTCTACCAATAGATCGAGCCGTGATTACCGGCCCGGTCTATTGTCCTTTTTATTTGAATGATACAACCCCCAAATATAACCAATATGCCATATAATACATCCTTCTTATTTTTACGCCTTGCTCATTTGTTAGCTTGATAATTATTACTATTTGTTATATTTATTTAATCTGACACTTGAATGCACATATCAAAAAAAAATTTCAGGAGTTTCCAACATGATTGATCTGCAGGATATGAGTGTTTTGATTGTTGATGACATGGAAAATATGTGCAAGTCCATTCGCGCGATGCTGAAGGTCTTAAATTTCGGTAAAAGGTTCCGCGTGGCGCATAATGGCCGCGAAGCATTAAAGATTCTTAAGGAAGGCGACATAGACCTGGCGATTATTGACTGGAATATGCCAATAATGACTGGTGTTGAGCTGCTTGTGAATATTCGTGAAGACAAGAATCTGAGAGATACGCCTGTGGTCATGATCACAGCAGAGGCCAATCGTGAAATCGTTGCAGAAGCTGGGGAGTCAGACATTGATGCCTATATTTTAAAACCATTAACAGTGAAGTCCATCGGGGATAAAATTGTAAATGTCATCGATAGGACAAACAACCCCTCTCCCATGATGCTTTATCTAAAAAAATCCAGAGTATTTGAGGAGACCGGTGATCTTGATGCGGCCATTGAAGAAGCAAAATTGGCGCTCAAGGCCGATCCAAACTCCTCTCGTCCTGTCCGCGTCCTGGGTCAGCTCTATTATAAAAAGCAGGACATCGACATTGCTGAGAAATGTTTCTTAAAAGCTATCAAAATGAACAAGTTGGATGTATTTGCCTACCATCACCTGGGGGAAATCAGCCTAAAGAAAAATAATATCGAAAAAGCGGAAACCTACTTTGACAAGGCGATGAGCATCAGTCCCAGACACGTTTCCCGAGGGATTTATTTTGGTAAAATTCTCGTTCAGAAAAAAAAGTTTGATAAAGCAAAAAAAGTATTCTCACGGACCTTGAAATTTTCCGAAGATCCAATGCCTTTAAGAGAAGAACTGATCGACTTCTGTATCCAGAATGTGATGTATGATTTCGCGAAAACGTTGATTGAAGAGCTATTGAGGCAACTCCCTACGAGAACGGATATGGAATTCAAGCTGGGTCTCGTCTACCTGAAAATAGGAGAGAGTAAAAAAGCACTGGAACATTTTCTCATTGCTGAAAAGCAGGATACCCAGAACTTTGAAGTCAAACTTCATATCGCAAAACTCTATATTGAAGCTGGTCAGATATTCAGAGCTGATCAGGCATTAAGTGATGTATTACGACTAGATCCAGGGAATTCAGAAGCCAAATCACTTTTACAGGATAATATTTAGCAGCATAATCAAACCGCATAAAAAAGAGACTGAAATATGAGCACCAATGAAAAAATACTGAATGCGATTATCGAAATCACCCAAATATCGAATAATTCAAGTATAGATTTCAATGAGAAAATGAGCCGGGTATTGATGTGCATTGTAAAAAACATAAATACGGCAAAGGGTTCGATCATGATTGTAAAAGGTCGTAATAAACTGGAAGTTGTGGCCTCTACCAATCAGGCGATCATTGGCCTTAAACAGCCTCTGGACTCAAATTCACCGTCCGCTCGGGTGTTCAAAACCAAAAAGCCTCTCTATAGTCAATTCAAGGGCATTTCTCAATCTTCAGAAGAAAATAAAAATCGATATCAAAAAGATGCGTTCTACATCATACCTGTATTCAGTAATAAAAAAGTCATTGGCGTGATCAATTTGACAGATAAAATAGGAGAAGATGCATTCTCCGAACAGGAACAGGAACTATTGCTTGACATGTCAGGTTATTTTATCAGTACAATTGAAACCCACAGATTGGCTGAAAATTTAAAGGAAAACCGGAAATCATTACGAAAAAAAAATCAGCAGCTGAAAAAGCTGGAGAAGCTCCGTTCAGATCTTTTTCATATGTTGATCCATGATTTAAAGGGTCCTATATCAGAAGTGGTCGCTAATCTTGATATTCTAACGTACACGGCATCAGAAGAAAACATGGAATATGTGACCGCTGCACAATCTGGCTGTGACACGCTTTTCAGAATGATTTCCGATCTTCTCGATATCGCAAGACTGGAAGAAGGCACGCTTGATTTGATCAATGAGAAACTGATTCCGAATGATTTGATAAAAGAAGCCATTTCACGATTGCCTGCGTTTGCTAAAATTAAAAATGTGACCTTTGTAACAAAGTTCCCTGACATCGCCCATAAATCCGTCGATGGCGACCGATCGCTGTTGCTACGTGTGCTGCAGAACCTGATCATAAACGCCATTGACTATTCGCACAAAGGAGAAAAAATAGAAATTGGGTATGAGCTGGATGACAATGAAAAAATAGCTTTTTTTGTAAAGGATAACGGGCCCGGTATTCCCCCTGAGTATCAGGACGCTATATTTGACAAATACTATCAGGCAAAAAACAAACGTCACACGATAATTTATTCAACCGGACTGGGCCTTGCGTTCTGCAAGCTGGCTGTTGAGGCTCACAGGGGGACCATTTTTGTCAAAAGTGACGGTCTTAATGGAAGCCGTTTTGAATTTTCAATCAATTAAAAATGAATGAAACCATGGAAAAAGAATCAGATAATATCATAACACATCTTGCAATAAATCGTGAATTGTGTGGTACGCCCCAATATACAAAAAATGGAAAAAGCAGCGTTAAGCTGAAAACAACCCCTGAAATGGGCGCAGATGATACCGGTCTTGTCCATGGCGGTTTTATTTTCGGGCTTGCAGATTATGCGGCAATGATTGCTGTAAATCATCCTCATGTGGTTTTGGGCTCCTCAGAAGTCAAATTTTTAAAACCGGTCAGGGTAAACGACACCCTGTTTGCCGAAGCAGAAACAACCTCCGGTCAGGGTAAAAAAAGAATGGTATCTGTTACGGTTACACGTGACAGCGACCCAGTTTTTACTGGCCAGTTCACGTGTTTCGTTCTGGAGAACCACGTATTGGGCAAATAAAAAGCAGTCGTTCAGGTTTGCTCTGACAGTTACCGTTTCTTTCGTCGGATAATTTTTTTCTTTTTTTTGGGCTGTTCACCGCCGGGCGACATTGCACCAATAGGCTGTCTGGGGGTCTGAGGATCTTGTATGCCCTGCTGGTTGAATGAGCATACGGCTCGTGGGCATTTTAATCCGAAAAGGCCATCAGGCAAGGTAAATTCAACCAGATATGGATTCTTGCATAACGGGCATTGGAAATGGTAGGGTTTTGACCAGCTGACAAATTTGCATGTTTTATTTGTACAGGCAAAATATTCTTTTTCCTTTTCTGTTTTTTCAGAAACGATTTTTCCGATACTGCAGACGGGACAGGGCATGGCAAGTTCTGCTTCGAATGCGGCAATTTTATCTTCTATGCTTAAAACTTCATCCGTATCTTCTTCTGTTTCCTCACTGTCTTCTTCTTTTTCATGGGCAGCCTTTAACTCAGCTTCCTTGGCCTCAAGCTCGGCTTCTTTAGCGGCCATTTGAGCTTCTCTGGCCGCAATCTGAGATGCTCTCAACTCCGCTTCCTTCAAAACGATTTCCGCTTCCCTGGCCGCAAGTTCCGCTTTTTTTATTTCCCCTTCCTTTTCAGCAATTTCCTTTTTCCTTCGTTCCAGTTCGAGGTTTGCCTCTTCAGCCTTCCTGAGCTCTTCTTCGCGCTTTCGAATCTCCTCTTTTTTCTGCTCAAGTTCAATAGCGGCCTGCGTTGCTTCTTTGACTGCAGCGGAATTGGGTATATCGGCTTCTCCGTGTTCCCTTCTGGGAAAAAGTTCCTTGACCTGAGATACGGCGGCACTTTTTTGTTGGGAAGGCTCTCTTACGGCTAGGGTTCTGAGACTGGCCAGTTTCTGCACGTTGGTTCTTTTTAATTTTTCTGCTGCCGCCAATGATTCCTTGCTGATTTTAAATGTGGTGGCTGTCTTTTTTATCGTTTCTTTTTCTTCATCTTTAAGATTCTGTTTTGAGATGGCAACGCCGCGTGAAACAAGCGTTTGCTCAAAATTGCTCAGATTCTCTTTAAGCTCTTTGCGACCTGACAGAATCTCATCGATACATTGAATGATGTAAGCGACCAGATTCAACCCCGGCATTCCGGAAAAAAGATTATCAATAAATTTCACAAGGGCCAGTGTTGAAATCTGGGCACTGTATTTTTCTTCCTGGTCGATGCCCACGTAACCTAACTTTACAAGGGTTTCAAATGTCTCCATGAGGTCGTCGTCCAATTCAAGGCCGATATCGTTCAAATCATTCAAAAAGGTCTCTCGTATATATCGACGGGGTGGTGAATTGGGGAAATTTTTGATTTCCCTGTCGCGTTCAACCAGGAGAACCAGACAGGCCACCGTGCACGTGTCGAACTGCAATCGGGATTCGGTATCTATCTCAATCAATCGGAGAATATGCTTATTCAATACATTGTCAAATTGTGACCGGACTTTCTTGTATTCCGCCAGAGCAACAGTTTTTTCTTTTTCATCATTTTTTTCGGTTTCTACATCTGTTCCATTCGCATGTTCTTCATTTTCCGGGACTTGATTTTCTTTGGATTCTTCGCTCATTTTAATATATTCCGAAAATTAAATTTGTGTTAACTGTTTAACCATACGTTTTGCTTTTTCGCATGGCAGCCCATTCAACTCCATTACATCCCCGATAAACAGCGTTAAACAGCCAATCAGATTGACAAGTCAAGATCATCGGCTGATAAATCAGTATTTGATGCTTTTCCCGACGAGCCATCATTAGAATCATCTGAATGCGGGGTGCCGATATCAATACATTCACCCTGCCTGTTAAACAACACAGATAATGAAACCCTTATTTTAAAATCCAACTTATAGGCAATCTCGTTTTTATGAACGATAATGTCGCCTTTTTGATATTCGATGTCATCTTCCAGTTCGATTTGATGTTTATTTTTGATAATTTCTTCAATTGAGTCCCAGTTCAAATCACCAGTGATTGTATCGATCAGTTCTTTTTCACTTTCTTTTATGTTTTTGGCATCTGTGATTTTCAATAGGTCTCCTTGGACATTTTCTTTTAGATGTTAAATAATTAACACAAAATTTACTTTTTGCAAAGATTCATTTATAATGTCCCGGGTTCAATTGAGGATTCAACCCTTTAATTTTCTTCTGTATATTATTGGGGGATATTAGCAAAACATATAAATTATTGATTTTGAATTGTTTTCGGAGATAGCTGTGGCCCATACAATAACCCTGTCAGGTATAAATCAAGCGGTTACCAATCTTGAGTACAAAAATGCCCGTGCCTATAAATACCGTCTGGTCCAGTTTATTCTGAAACACTACGACAATGAGGCCGCCCTGAAAGAACTGGCGGAAATTGATCAGGATTCCATTATCAGCTATGTTTGGGAAATAGAAAACGATTCTGAAGCCCTGCACTCGAAAAGAAGGAACCTGATCAGTCTGAGATCGTCGATCAATAACGACCTGAATAGCTTATACAGCATAAAAAAAAATCCTGAAGGTATTATCATCAGCCCGACAAATATTTTTGAAATGTCAGACCAGGCAAAAAGTAATCTTCTTCATTCATTTACCAATTCCATCCAGACCGAAGGTGAAGTTGACCTTAATAAAATATCTGAAGTCTTGAAAGTCATCAGTGATTTCCTGGCGGAAATGGATGAAACATCCGAGGATGAAGATACCAAGGATATTATTGAAAAAATCAAAGCCATATTGAAACGCCTCTCCAAGAATATATTTGATGATGAAGAGGATGAAGATGAAGAGATTGATGTTGTCGAACTCGATGAAGACGAAGATATCGAAGAAATTGAGGTTGATGAGGATGAGGAGATAGAGAAAATTGAAATCGACGATGATGAGGACCTTGATGTGATCGAACTCGATGAAGATGAAGATATCGAGGAGATTGAGGTCGACGAGGATGAGGAGATAGAGGAAATTGAAATCGACGATGATGAGGACCTTGATGTGATCGAACTCGATGAAGATGACGATATCGAGGAAATTGAGATTGATGAGGATGAGGAGATAGAGAAAATTGAAATCGACGATGATGAGGACCTTGATGTGATCGAACTCGATGAAGATGAAGATATCGAGGAGATTGAGGTCGACGAGGATGAGGAGATA
>JAHIVH010000004.1 GCA_018816735.1 Pseudomonadota bacterium
ATCCGAAAATATTGGAAAAGGCAAAAGGGAAGCCCCAGCCGCCGGCGTGGCTCAAAGATGCGCCTCAAGCGGTTGGCCACCCTGACACCGCAGATATGAATGCACTCAAACAAATGATAAAGAACATTTGAAAAATAACCTAAAATTGGCTCTCTTCCTCTACAGCAGAAGGCTGGTCATTGGATTGTATGGAACAGATGACCGGCCTTCTCTATCATTTTCTGACTTCCGACAGATAACAGGATCAAGGCTCCCTGTAAAAAATACGTTTACCAGAACATCACTCTTGGGAAATTCATGGTTACAGTTTTCGCAATGGCCGGTATGCGTTTGCCCAACGGAATGGTGATTTCATCGCCAAAGGCGGACAACAGTTCTTCCGGCATGTAGCGTAATCTTTTCCCGAAGAACCGGTTGGTAAAGCTCAATGTTATATAGCATCCAGGACAGTTTAAGGCCATATCGGTCACGCCCGCGTCCGAGACTTCCCAGTATTTCGTGCGCTGTTCGTTAAACAGCGTCGACACCAAGTTCATGCTTCTGACCATGCTGACGGCGCCGCAGGACAGATTCCGGTCTCCATAATGCGCCAGGTCCACCGTTTCCACGCCTATGACGTTATATAATTTACGCAGGCAATCGGAAAATTCAGCGCCAAGTTCACTGACGTAACAGGATTCATGGATGGCGGCCTTAAACGTCCGTGGCTTTTTTACCTGGATGGCCCCCTGCTCATATTGTTCCCACAACCATTCATAAAAGGAGGTCACGGGGTAAGGCAGGGACTTGCCGCAAACCTTGGGGAGAATGCTGGTGAAATAATTATAGCAGGAACCGCAATAGCAGACCAGACGATCTACGTTCAATGTTTCCAGAACAGACAGCGTCCGATTGATGGTGTCCTCGTACATCTCCCAGGAGCAAAGCCGGTAAGGGATTTCTCCACAGCAAAATCCTGGAGGTCCGAATTTGGTGAGGGGTGATAGTACCCTGGATTGATCCAGATCCTGGCAGCTGAGTCTGCCGATGCATCCCACCCACAAGACTTCTCCGCCTACTGGTGCGATTGACCATTTTTCAAGGATCTGCTTTTCATCCGGTGCCAGCTTTTTGTAAAGATCACCGAACATATTTTTTACGCCCCGGCCATTGGAAAGATATTTCAATACCCCGGGCACTTTTTTTCGTTTTTCCAGGCCTCGCTGGAGAATGAGTTCATGAGGTCGCAATCCCTCAACCGGGCAGAACTGATTGCAGTCAAAACAGAACGTGCATCTGTCCAGCACCTCCGGCGTTGGCTCTGCCTGGATAAGTTTTTGAATTGCCGCAACCGCGTCAGATTTTTCCATCTCCAGCACCGGACATTGCATGAGACATTGTCCGCATTCTGTGCAGGTACTCCAGTCCGCATTTGAAATGTATGACATACTCCCGCCCCTACAATTAAAAATCATCAAGCCGTAGATTAGAAATTTAAGAACATCAACAGAATTACAGAAATCTATTTTTTCCGAGCTGGTCGAAAGCCACTCATGGTATACAGTAAAAATTGATGGCAACGGCCCGTTGTTTTACTGAACTGAAATTTTTTTTTCCTTGATGGCTGCTTTTACATTTGGAAACGATTCAATATGGGTATGCGGTAAGAACAACGCAGACGTAAATTCATCCATAAACCGACTGTTGCTTGAAAAATCGATATACGTCATGCTATTGGAAATCATCAATGCTTCGCTGCGGTATTTGTCTGAAAGTAACGCCATATAAGCACCGGCAATAGAACTGTTACCCATATAATGAAATATTATCAAATGGAAAAATCGGTGGGCCTGGCAGTGTTGCAAAATTATTGGATATGCATCCTTCCATCCTGCCCAAAATAAACCCGGTATTCTGGACCATAATCAATTCTCAATTCAAAAACATCGCTTCCAACCGATTTACAGTCGCATCAAATTCCCAACCGCCCATTTATTTATGAAGGATGCTCTATACAGGATAGGGTAACAATCAATGTTCCCCGAATTCCGGGTTTAACATATACTGCGGGGCTATCATATGGCCACACAATCAGGACGGCCTTGAAAGTCTGGCCCGGTTTATCATCCGGGCTTCTTTTTCAAAAGTACGGATGATATACATACCGGAAAAAAAGTCAGCGGATGGCACCTCATATATTATACACCGATCAAAGGCAAGCCGCGGCCACCTTCAAAGGTCCTGCAAGACTTCTTCGAACTGACCTACAATTATTTTCATTTGCTCAACGCTGGTTTCCACTCTGCTTTGCGCATCATTGAGTTGAGACATTGTGCTGTTGATTTCAACGATATCTTTTGCGACCTTACCGGCAACAGTAGAACTTTGGGCCACATTTTCAGTGACTTCCTGAATCCCCTGCGATACCTCGGCGATACTGTTTGCAATTTCTTTGGTGGTCAAAGACTGTTCTTCAACCGCTGTAGCTATAGTTGATGTTATGGTGTTTATATCACTGATCACACTCGTGATTTCCGTTATTTCTTCTGCAGTCCTATTGGTTGATTTCTGTATTGCACCCACCTTGACCTTTATTTCATGGGTGGCTTTCGCTGTCTGTCTGGCGAGTTCCTTTATTTCGTTAGCCACGACAGCAAACCCCCTTCCAGCCTCACCGGCACGAGCGGCCTCAATCGTGGCATTTAGCGCCAGCAAATTGGTTTGCTCGGATATTTCAGTTATTGTCTCGGTTACCTTTTCGATTTCTTGCGCCGAAAAGCCAAGTTCGCCCATGCTTGCTGAACAGCTACCAGCCCGGGAAACCGCATCACCTGTGATGTTACGAGCCTTCTCACAATTGTGAGCGTTTTCATTTATAGTCGAACTCATCTGTTCTGACGCATCAGCCACTGAACCCAGATTAGTTGACGCCTGTTCAGCTGCAGCGGCTATAGCACTCATATTTGAACTCATTTCTTCTGCGGCATCCGAAACAGAGATGGACCGCGAAGACACGTTTTCAACCACCTTCAGCATATCGGACGATATTTCCGCAAGCCCTTCAGAAAACACACCCATTATTTCGATATTCTCCTTCGTTGACTCGGCGATCCTTTGCATCCCTGATTTGAGTGCTTTGACGTCAGTTTGGTCACTCGAATCAGCGCTTTGACCAAGGAATTTTTCCCCTTTAAACCACGCGAGAACACATCCAGGCACGGCACCTATCAAGAAACCCCACACGGGCGAAGTAATGCTTGTCATGATACAAGTTGTTGCCGCAACTACAACGACGGCCACTATCAATCTGCGGGCTATACCCAAATGCGGATTACTGATTTTCATTGTACCTTCCTTTTAAGATGTGCAAAAACCTGCGGCCGGGTAAACTCGTAAAACAACAAAGCAGTGCCGTACAAGGCTTACTTCCATGACATTTTTCAGGCCTATGCCTTTGTGACTACAAACTCGCCGTAGTCGTTACCTACTTCGATACCCTTGGTTTGGTCGCACTTGAAGGTATATATACCCGACTCGCCTTTTGGATCGTAGGCTCCACCATAAGCAAGATCCATGAAGGCGCCACAAATCCCTCGAATCATGTAGGCGCTGGGACGTAAACACATTCCGTACTGCATCAGATCACTCTCATAGTAATCATAAGCCCGCACAACCATCTTTTCACCCGGTACAAGCTCGACGATCTCCGACTTGGCCCATCCCCAGGCAGTGAATATGGCAAAGGCCCCGTGAAGCACGTCTTCCGGCTCATTTTCAATCATAGGGCTGACAACGGTTTTAAACTCGTCTGAGGTGATGATTCCATAACCTGTGTGGTAACCACACTCATGCGCTGCGTTTATCAGCAGATTCTCAACCACACCGATAAGGTCGGCCGGGACACTATTGACCATACGTTGGGCAAAGCCGTTCCAGAAGTCCCCCGGCAACTGTTGAACGTAGACGCCAAAGGCGGGTATCATGCCCTGGTCGTTACCGACAACTTTCACCTTGGACATTTCTTCGATTATCTTTTTTCTATTTATTGCCATAATATCGTCTCCTTGTCAGCAAATCTGCTATGCATCAATTTCTGGTATTCACGCTGTTTTTAAGACTGACTTCCGTCTAACTCAAAATAGCCTCAAAAGCCGACACATCGTCACCGCAGACTAGTCCCTTAGTTTCTTTCACTTTATATGAACCCAGCGGCTTGTTATTTGTAAGGGCTGCCACGGCACCGACAAATCCTGCACTTATGAAGTTGACCGGTTTAGTCCTACTACCCCACTTTTTGAGCCAGCCCTCATCCAGGTGAGAGTAATCCATTTCAGCTGTGACTGTATATTGGCCCACTCCGGTAAACTTGATCATTCCCATGCCCACAACCTGCCAGTACTGTTGGGCAATCGAAATTTTGGCTTCTATAGCCTCAATACCGTTTTGGCTATAATAATCGTTCAGCACAGCATAAAAGCTGTCTTCGGCTGCCTTTTTTAGCAGTTCCTTACCATTGAAGTCTACTGCGTCATCCGCCAGCTGTGTGTACAGTGTGGCATAATGATGGCAGTGAAGCACGGTACAGACTCCGTTCAGGTAGTGGCGACATCTAACCGGGTCAAACGTCTTGTCAAGTTCGAATTCGATATTCTTTTCTTTTACCATTTCACTTACTCCTCCTAATATTCATAACTTAACATCGTTTCCGGTTAATTCTTTAAGGGCGACTTCCATTTTACTTATTTTTTCCGGGCTGTCCGGTTCACTATCCGCCTTTTCAGAACTTATTCCGGATTTCATAGCCAGGCGCATTTGGGCCTTTAGCCCCCCTGCCTCCTTGACCAGCTCAAATGCCTTTTGCAATTTTGCACCCATAGGTCATACCTCCGTTATTGCATACTTAGTTGTAATTACGTTTAGTGCCGGCATCGTTTTGTGGACTAAGATTTTTTTTACTTCGTCTTTCGACAAAATCAAGAAATATAGAGGAAAGACTATAATATAAGAACTTACATTAAATCGAAACATACTAAAATCCCTGATGAATGTCAACTCGTTTATGACGATTGAATAAATGCCTAACTTCAGAACACCTGATCCGGGCAAGATGGAATAATTGGCTATTTACAGTAAAAGCAGTAGTTTAAATTAAGAATGGGATTAAAACTTTAAAATGAGGTGTGATTTTAAACAATTAAGGAGCCGGTATCCGGAACTCTCCGGATGCTTTAGAGGGAAAATACTTCTTTCAATTTCCGGCAAGGATGACAATTTGACAATGATAATAGATGACAAATGCATAGACTTGAAAAAGGAGACAGCATGGAAAAAATTTTAATCGTTGGTTGCAAAAAAGCTATGGATGACGTCTGCATCGGCTGCTCCAGATGCTTGGTCGGATTTAACAGAAAAGCAGGCATGTTTG
>JAHIVH010000049.1 GCA_018816735.1 Pseudomonadota bacterium
CAGAAACTCAAAATGGAAGGGGTTAAAAAAGGAGTTCCGGATTTGTGTCTGCCGGTGGCAAAGAAGCCCTATAATGGCCTCTATATCGAGATGAAAAGAAGAACTGGTGGGAATGTATCCGTCGACCAGAAAAAATGGCTTCAGCGGCTAAATAAGGCCGGATATTTGGCGGTCGTAGCACATGGCTGTGATGAGGCATGGGAAGTCCTAATGAATTATTTAAATAACGGAGGATTAAAATAATGTTATGCCCGGTATGTGGTAATGAAAAAACAAAAGTAGATGACAGTCGGCCCGATGAAAAGGATAATACCCGGATCAACCGACGGAGGAGCTGCGTCCGGTGTGGTATCGGATGGCCTACTCGTGAAGTGCCTGAGAATATTTATTTTGAGATGATGAAAATTCGAGGAAAAACCGAAAAATTGAATCGCATTGAAGGTTGAAATTCGATGATTTCTGATATATAAATCTCAAAATTTGGCGCTGGTCTTCGAATGCAATGACAGAGGGGCACATCGCTTAATGATTATCAAATTTAAAAATGGATAAATTTAAATAAAAATGGTGTGAAATATGGCAAAATGTCCGATATGCAATTCCCGGAAGGGAAAAAGAAAGTGCAAAATAAACGATAACTTGATATGCAGTCTATGTTGCGGTGAATCCCGGTCAATCGAAAACTGTGAAGGATGCTCTTTTTTTAAGGATGAAAAATCATTCAGGAATTACAAAAGTGCTCCCTATTATCCCTTAGGTGAAATTGCCAACAATACGTTTTTACAAAACAGTGCTATGGTAATCGAATCCGCAATCTGCAAATTTGACATTAATCAAAAGCGGGAACTAAATGATGGCATAATAATAAACGTTATCCAAAGGCTTCTTGACCATTTTCACTTCAATGAAGAGCAAGTGACTTTCTCTAATGGCATAGAGGAGGATGGCTATAATACAGTAACGAAAGCTATCAAGACCGGCCTTTCATCGAAATCAAAAGAAGAAGTTACGCAACTTTTAGGGACCGTGTATAGATCCGCTATGCGTCGTGATGCAAACAAAAGGGCATACGTCGATTTTATACATGAATTTACCCAAAGCGGCATATATTAATAGCCAATTTGAAAGCGACAGGCTATTTGAAAGGCGCAATTCATGGAAACGAAATATAAATACCATACCTGCTCAAACCTGCCAAAGGAAGGTGTTAGAATTGTATACGACAATCACTATGCAGAAAGAGAAGAATATGTTTGGTGCCTTATCATTCAGAGAAATGCTACGGAAGATCATCTGAATGAAAACCATTATCTGGAGGAAGTCGGTGAAACCGTCTGGTATACCCAGCTTGAAATAACCCATTGCCCATATTGCGGGGAAAAGTTGTTCGACCCCTCAGAACATTACCTTGAGGATTATGGGCAGTTCATGCATATAGATGCGACCGGCTGGCATCGAAGGCGAATGTAGAACAAATATTTTTTTCTCATATATGATATAACCCTATCTAGTGTGACACCCCCCTTTTTCTTTGCTACCGTCCTACCATGGCAAAGAAATTCAGACAACTAACCGAAGAAGAGAAGCGCCACATATGCAACGGGTGCGGTGCAAAGGGCGGCTGGATAAAGCCACCACAGTTCGTGTTCAAAGAGTCCTGTGACCACCACGATTACAACTACTTCCTTGGATATAAAGAGATACACAGGAAGAAAGCAGACAGACAGTTCTATGCTGCTATGTGCAGGCAGGTGAGAGAGCGTTTGTGGTACAGACGGCCAGCATTATATACGGCTGCATACGTTTACTATCGAGCCGTAAGACTGTTTGGCAGGAAGTATTTTTATTATGGGGATAAAGAACAGGAATTGGATTGGCTGTGATTATAGCAACTTATAAATGTATACAAAATCGGCTGTCAGGCACCGTCATTACTGGAAAGTTAAAAGCCGGGTCCTTCTAAACACTTGATATTACAGGGTTATGCCTCCGCGCTTTTAGTCGGTAGTTAATGGGTTAAAAAAGTTGTTAAAAGGGGGTTAAAACTCCGTGAATATCATCTTTGATTTTAGCCACTTAACCCACTTTTAACGGGTTAAAGAAATTTAGGCAAAAGGTTAAAACATGACTGAAATCAACATCACCTGCAAGGGATCGAAATATATGCCCCTGGATCAGTTAAAGAACTTCCAGGGAAACCTGAAAACACTTCCTGTATCTGAACTCGATAAGCTGAAAGGCTCCATCATGAAGCACGGATTTTCGTTTCCGGTTTTCGTGTGGAACGATTCGATCCTTGATGGGCATCAAAGGACCTTTGCTGTTAAAAAATTAATGGATGAAGGATACACCATTGGCAACATCCCCGTGGTTGAAATTGAAGCAGGATCAAGAACCGAAGCCGCAGAAAAACTCCTGATCCTCAATTCCCATTACGCCCACATTACGGAAGACGGATTGTCCGAATTTCTGTCTGCAAACGAGCTTGACATCAATGAAATTGTCAGTGACCTGAACCTCCCGGATTTTGATATGGAAAGTTTTCTTTCGGGAACCATCGATGAGCCGGTTGAAACTGAAGGGCTTACCGATGACGATGAAGTCCCTGACCTCCCTGAGGAAGCGGATACAAAACCGGGTGATCTCATTTATCTTGGCCCCCACCGTCTTCTTTGCGGGGACTCTACAAGTGAAACCGATGTAAAGCGCCTGATGGGAAACAACAAATCAGATATGTGCTTTACCAGCCCGCCCTATAACGTGGGCCGGACACCAAATGGTAAAAACGGCACTGTAAATGAATCCAAA
>JAHIVH010000050.1 GCA_018816735.1 Pseudomonadota bacterium
AGATACGGTATACATAAAGGTATATACACGGGTGCCCACATCCTGGAGATCCACCAGGAGAATATCCAGATTATCGAACATGGCCTGGTCAGGCTTTCGTTTGTCACCATACAGGCTGTAAACCGGAATATTCAGTTGGGGGTCTTTCATATGATCCGACTCAATCATATTGTCCTGCTTGTCCGCAAAAAAACCGTGCTGGGGCGAGAAAAGACAGGTTAGATCGCCCTTAAACCGCCCATGGATCATATCCTTGGCATGGGTAAAATCCCTGTTTACCGATGCCGGGTTGGCAAGAAGACCCAGACGCTTTCCTTTGATCCAGTCCGGGGGGCTGGCTACGAAATTTTCAAGACCGGTACGTACTATGGCCACGTGTGATTGTCCTTAATGAGAGTCACATATCATGAAGGTGTCGGTTGGTATGATCACCATCCAAGCCTATTGCTTTATTGTTTACCACCCGTTCGTGTTGCTCACTTAAGGCCACGAAGATCTTAGCGCGGCAAAGCCACAACCAAAGAACAGGTCTCTCACAGAGGCACAAAGAGCACAGAGAAGGGCTAAAAGCTTGGGAATAATAGTTTTTCCTTTGTGATCTTTGTGCCTCAGTAAGAAAAATTTATGAGCATCCCCTCAAGTTGTTATATAAGCATAAGCGCTCGAAAAAACAAATAAAATTTAGACATTGCAAACAAATTCCAGCAATAAAACTAAATTTTACGAGATAGCCGAACGAAGAAAAACGCCTCCGGCAGCCCTCCGGGGGCCAGCTCCCCGCCTTCGCGGGGACAAGCTTTAAAAATCTGGATCGGTCTTCGCCAAGGCTTCGCCCCGACACGCAAATGGGTCATGGTGTTTTGGTATGTAAAAATGCGTCAAAAGATCTGATAATCACATAAAACACCACCTGCATTGTTCCATGAACCATCCCATCGTAGGTCGGGTTGAGGGACGAAACCCGACAAATTGGCACACATCCCCATAAAAGAATTCACCGTTAAAAAAAGAATACAAGAATATTGAGAGCCAATTTTTCATTTACTTGATCGGAAGACCTTTGCCTTCGTACACAGTATTTTCGAGATCTATCGTACAGGATCTTATTTCCACATCATTAAATTGGACGCCACCTAATTGGGCTCCATCCAATATCAGTGAGTCCAAAAACAGCACGCCTGAAAAATTGGCATTGTTAAGATTCGAATCACAAAAATTCATACCTATTAACGTTGATTTTGAAAAATTAGCGTTTGTGAAATTTGCCAACTGAGCATCCAGGAGTTCAATGTTTGAATTTGAAAAGTTTGCATTCTCAAAATTGGCTCTGCTCATTCCAACAAAATACATTTTGCAGTTGCTGAAATTTGCATCTTTAGCCTCAGCCCTTCTAAATGTAGGATTGCTCCATAATCGCCCCTTAAAATTTGAGCCTGAAAAATTTGTTCTGACAAGAATTGACTTTCCAAATGAACAGTCTTCCACAATATCCCCTTGAATTATTGAATCCGTTAAATCAGAGGCAATAAAATTCGAATCATTGATGATTATCTTTTTGAACATGCTATTAATGATCTGGCAATTTTGAATTTCAGATTTATAAAAAACACCGTCATTAATTGATATGTTATTTAAATTCGATCTGGTCAGGTTCGTTTGATCAAATTTTATTTTTTTAAATTGTGATTCATGCAGATCAGATTCTCTCATTTCAGATTGCTTTATTAAAACGTTTTCCATGGAGGTCTTTGAAATTGTAAGATTATTCATTTTGCAATTATCAAAAACCGTTTTGTTAAATAAAGAGCCTGACAGATCAGCATTTTCCAAGATAGAATCTTTAAAATAGGTGTTTTCCAAATGAGTTTTTTTCAACTGGGCTCCGGACAGATTGGCATTCTTTATTTTTAATCCGCTTAAATCCTCAAATGAAAGATCAATTTCTTTTCCTGCATATGTTTCATTAAATTTTTTAACATTTTTTTTAAGGAGTTTTAATGCATCGTTATCCATTTTTCCACCTTCCGAGCAAGATAATATTGCAACGAAAATTATCATAAAAAAAATTGAATACCTTCTAATATCCGCATACATGTGGATTTTTCCTTTTTTCAAAATCGGGGATTGTTCTGAATTCGATGATCATGCCATCAAACTCATCAATATGAGTTTTCTCATACTCCGGATCATAGGATGAGAAGAATTCTGCTGTGTTAATGATGTCAGTTCGTCTCTTCTGAGCCCAATCTTGGGCTTTTGCCAAGAAATGTTTACTGATATTGATTTCTCGATCCCAGATATCATTAAGGCCAAAATAATATCTGGTAAATGCGAAATCTTCTTTATGTTTTGCTGAATCTTTAAAACCCTCAAAACTATCTTTGACAATATCCTGTTTGACAATTTTCTCATATGGTTTTTCTGACGGTTCGATCCGTACCCGGCCTCCGCCATCAAGTTCCCCTTCGGAAAAGGTAACATACTGAACCCGTGACGGGAATTCCATATTCCCATAATATTTGAATGGATTTTTGGAAATAATATTGATTGGTATTTTATGTTTCCAATTATTGAACTTAATTTCGCTTTTTATCCCCTCCAACATCATCTCATCGACAAACACCCCCTGTTTCTCGCATAGAGGGCCTTTTCGGGGTTTGCTTTGTTTGATTTCCGAAAAAATTGATTTTATCTTCACCTTGCCATTTTCGAAAAAAAGGATATTGCCGCCCGGCCTGTGACGTCTGGGCGGTTTCTTAACCATATCGCTTGCACTCATTCCGCAGTCGGGACATTTCCCGTCGTCAATATATGCTTTCAGGCAATTATGATTGATTGAGGATTCTTCGCTGATCAGAGAGGGCCGGCTTATACCTTCTTCATACCGGAAGAGCTTGTTTTTTGAAAATGTGCTTTTTTCATAGAAAAAACCGGTCTTGTATTTATTGGGCCTGTTTGGGCCGTCATCACAGGCGCAAATATAGGGTGCTCCAGGGAGATACTTGGGTAGGGGGCCCCCACTGGATGAAACCATAATCACATGTTTGGGCTCCATAAATTCTGTATTAACATGTTCTTCCTTGGCACGTGTAAACGCATAACCTTTGTGGCTTTCTTTGACTTCCATGACAACATTCCGATGGCTGTGGCCCGATACAATAATGCCCAGATCCCCGGTTTCCACATCCCTTATGATCTCTTCTCTCCGGCTGTCAAACGTACCGTAGCGGAGTTTATCATCTGTCCATTTATATGAAAAATTGATCTCACCGATGGAAACATCATCCCTCGGGCATATTGCCGTAGCATGCATAAAAAGCATTTTGATCGGCGGCTTGGATTTTATCCACGATTGATAAATGGTATAATTTCTGATTTCAAAGGGTTTTGAGCTGTCTGCGGTTTCGGACTTATACCCGCCATGGGACATCTGAAAATCAGAATTTTCCCTGAAAAGATTTTTTGCATGATTGAGGGCTCCGGCGCCCTCTGCATAAGCTCCGAAAACACTGCTGTTGGTTGCCCAATCAACCATAAACAGACTCTGGTCACCATATTCAACAACAAAGTCAGGAAATGGATTAATAAAAAAAGTGTACCATTTTACAAAGTCCGTGCGTTCTTTTAAATCGGATATAAACTCCTTGGAATTTTTATATCCTGGCCCAAACATCAGCGCAGACTCATATCGTGTTAAATTCTGGTCATAAACCCCATCCCATAAGCCCCCGCCCAGTGGCCAGGGGCACACCCCGAAATTCACATAGTCATGATTCCCCAGAATTGTGATGATGGGCTTTTGTTTTTTATCATATAATTCCAGCAATTTTTCATAAAAAAGAAACCAGTTGCGATCATCATTCATCTTGTCTTTGTTCAAGGCATGTTGATAATAATCCCTGTTCAGGTTGTCCCACGCAATACTCGGTTTTTCCGGAGATTCTCTGAATGTCTGGGGCGTATGGATCGAACGATTATAATCTATCAAATCACCTGTAATCACAATGATATCAGAACCATTGTCGAATAATCGTGTGCATAGTTCAGTGAACAGCTTGTTAAAATTGATAAAGATATCCTTGATGGGATTATACCAATCCTTGTTTTTAACGTTCCGGTCACGGTCATCAAATGTTATGCCACCCTCACAATTCTCCTTCACTTCTATGACACTGGCGATGGATTGACTGTAAATATTCATCCGTGAATCAAGATGAACATCTGTGACGTGGCCGATATTGAGTTCTTTTTTCTTTGTGATATACACAGGGTGGTAGATGGATGCCTGGACATTTTCTTTTCCCGTAACGCCACCGCCGTATTCTTTCAATTCTTTTTTATAGTCTTTTGAAACAAGGTCCTTGGCATGCTGAACAAGATTCCACCATTTGGGCCTGTTCTTCAGTTCAATATAATCTTTTTTGTTAACCCACCAGATATTGTATAGGCCTGGCTGATAGTCTTTCAGATTAACCGATACTTTGTATAAATAAGCATACGAACTTAATCGGTCTAAAATCCATGGGAAAATATTTAAATGGGCCAGTTTCAACTTAAAATTCGCATCGTTTCTGTCGGCCCCGGTCAGTCCGTTACCAAAATTATCCGCACTTGCGCGGACGGGTTTCGAGATATTGACGGTGCTTTTATCATACCAATATGTTTCAAAAATTTTATTGTTTGAGACGATGTCATTGGTCGTGTCTTTTTCATTCCAGAGTGACATCCTCAGATGGAACGCCACATTTCCCTGCTGGAGTTTGTCAGATTTGGCTAAAAGAATAAGCTCCAAAATGGCTGTGCAGTCATCTTCCTTTTTTACAACAGCAGGCATTCCAAGTGAGGGTGACAGCAATACAGCGTCTTCCGGTTTAAACTCAATTTCAAGGATGTCATCAATTTTTAGGGTGGCTTTTTTTTTAAATGACTTTTTCTGTTCGCTATTCGTGAATTCAACCATGGTTTTTCGGCTCCTGAAACCCCATATTATTTTGCTCAAGACCAAAATCTTTGTGATCTAACGTGATGTCAACCTGATCTTTATCCAATACATGAATAATCTGTCCACGGCTCATGGTGCGCGCTGTTTTCTTTTCACCGTCGACTTCCGTTTCAACGGGAAGGCCTTGCATGGGCTCTCCAAATGGGTCAATAAATTTTACGGTCACTTTACCCTGTTCCGGTATCTCCGGTGTTTCCTCAACGATTTCCTGGACAAGGGGTGGCTGCATCAAGGGCGTGGGCGGGGTGTTTTTGTTGTTGTGGATCATCAGGTCATTGGCCCTGACCACACTTTTTCCTTCCACAAAGACATCAAATGAGAAGCTGACGAATTCGGCCTTGGCTCCGGTGGTCCCCGAGGCAACGCCTTTTTTGTCTCCGGCTTCGTCACCGGTGGTTTTGCTGAAAAAGGATTTTTCATGGCCCATGGGCTGACCATCGGCGGTGACGGTTTGGGCTCCATTATCAAGGTCCGAGGATTTTCCGATGTTGGGATAGGGAATGGGCACCACGGGCGGGCCGCACTGGGTCAGGCATATATCGGGAAATGCCACGGATGTGCCGTCGCTTTTTTTATGAACCACGGTTCGTTTGTTGACTGCTACGGTTGCCGACATACTTGTTCTCCTTATATGTGAAGTTTGATTGTATAAGATGACTTCTATTCATTGTTGCTATGTTGTATCTTGTAAAGCAACACATTCGATGAACATTTAGTATGGCATGCCGGACATGTCAATGAAATTATCATGGGGAGCAAGCTGTGAGCATTATTTAGGGGTATTTATTCATAATGGCTCCACATGGCAATTATTTTAATGGCTTTCTCAGGAAGATGAATTGAGTATACAAGCCGATGTTGACGATTTATTCGCCGTGAGTAAGTTCCTGCCATGTCGCCCACGATTTTTTCATTGGGTGGATATGGCGTGAATGGATTATTTTTGAGGATGGATAAAAGCCGGTCAATCTTATCCTTGAAACCGGATTCAACTATTTTTTTTTATCTTTTAATGCGTCTTTTGTATAGAGGATCTTCCAGGAATCCTGCATTAATCGTCATCCTCCACACACTCATCAAGGGGCGTATTTATTCCCTTTAAAATTTTTTCCTCACGGTTGTTGCATTCATTATCGACATAGAACCTCCTTTGATGAGATGGTCATGTCTTCGATAATAACGTACACGTTCCTGTACGCCAACAGACAGGCTCTGCCCCAATAGAATAATGACAAGTGCCGGGCTATATGATACGAAAACAGTTCTGAACCTGATCATATGACAACCAAAAGGATAACACCATGCACTATGATACATTATTTCATTTTGACAACGACCCGGTGAGCCTGAATATCACCATCAATAATATCGTGAATTACTACAAAGCCCTTGGGCATGAAACCTTTGACGTGGTTTTTGTGGTCAATGGGCCGGGGATCCA
>JAHIVH010000051.1 GCA_018816735.1 Pseudomonadota bacterium
AAAAAAAAAGAAAAAAGAAGCTGAAAAAATTGCCCTTGGTTTACTTGAAAAAATGGACCTTATAGAAAAAAGGGACTCATATCCAAGGGAAATGTCAGGCGGTCAGCAACAAAGGATAGGAATTGCAAGAGCCATGGCTGTAAATGCAAATGTGATCCTGTTTGATGAGCCGACATCTTCATTGGATCCTGAACTAGTTGGAGAGGTGTTGACCGCAATTAAACAATTGGCAGAAGAAAAGAAGAAAACAATGATAATTGTAACCCATGAAATGGAATTTGCAAAAGAAGTTGCTGACAAAATGATCTTTCTGGAGAATGGCTATATTGCAGGAATGGGAACTCCTCAAGAAATATTTAAAAACAGTGCAAATGAACGAATCAGAAGATTTGTTGAAAAAGTATCTATCAATAAAGGGTAACTACAAATAGATGAATTTTGACGTTCAATGGTTCATTAATTTGTTTTCAATTGTTTTACCTGCACTAAGGGTAACAATAGAAATATCGTTGGCATCATTGGTATTTACTATGCTGTTGTCTATCCTCATATCAATTTTACGATATTATAAAATCAGGGGATTATATCAATTCTTTGGTGTGTATATTACTTTTTTCAGGGCGACGCCACTCGTTGCACAATTATTCATATTATATTTTGGTTTGCCCTGCGTAATCCCGGCACTTCAGTCTATGACGGCGTTCCAAGCAACTGTGGTCGCCCTGACCTTGAATACGGCGTCCTTTATGGCAGAAGATTTAAGGGCGGCTTTAAAGTCTGTGGACATCGGACAACTTGAAGCATGTTATTCCATGGGGATGTCAAAGTATCAAACAATGATACGTGCAATTTTGCCACAGGCATTGGTAGTCGCATTGCCATCCATCGGGAATCGGTTTGTCGGAATTATTAAGGGGTCTGCACTGGGGTTTACAGTAGGGCTTGCTGATATAATGGCAAAGGCAAAAATAGAAGCTGCCGTAAGTCTTCGTTTTTTTGAAGCATATTTATGTGTGACCATAATTTATTTGATACTTGTAATTTTTATAGAAAAAATTCAAGGGGTTTTGGAAAAAAAAATCGAACGGTTCTGATCGGGCATTTAACAAAAAGGGAGAAAAAAACATGAAAAAAACACTTGTCGTGTTGCTAGTTATTTGTATGACTTTTGGCATGGTTGCATGTGAAAAAAAGAATAATGATGAACAGAAAGAAGCACAATCCAAGACACCCACTAAAATCATAGTGGCATCTGGTTCTAGTTCAATACCCAATACCTATATAGAAAATGGCGTCCACAAAGGACATGAGGTGGATATCTGGAATGCCATTTCTGAAAAAACAGGCCTAAAAGTTGAATTCATTACGGGTGAATTCAACACCTTATTTGGATACTTGGATTCCGGCAAGGCTGATACAGTCGGAAATACGATTACAATTAATGAGAAAAGACAGGCCAAGTATGATTTTTCAGAACCATACGCATATATTCCAGAAAAATTGGTTGTACAGTCCCAAAGAACTGATCTTAAAAAATTAAAAGATATTTCAGGAATGACTTGTGGATTTTCATCAGGTTCCAACGGCGGAAATTTATTTGAACAAATTGCCGAAAAACAGGGAATAAAAATTAATTTGGTTGCATATGATAGTTCTGAGCTGCTGTATGAAGCCTTCCGCCAGGGGAAAGTTGAGGTTATCATCGGTGCTGGAGCAGAAGTTGCATTTAAGATTAAAAATGGGGTTTACAATGCAAGAATGGTTGAAGAAAACATTGCGGTCGGGGCAAAAGCCTATCCGTTTAAAAAAGACAATATCAATTCAGAAAAATTAAATAAAATGGTTACAAAAGCTATCCAGGAAATGAAAAAAGATGGCAGTTTGTCAAAAATATATAATAAGTGGTATGGCAGAGACTTTTGCGAAAAGCCGGAAGACAATAACATTGCAAATTAATAGCATATTGTTGTATGGCCCCTGAACTAAACAAAGGAGAAATAATATGAAAATTACCAAGGTGGATATCTATTTACTGGATGCAGGAGATCAAAGGCATGCCAGAAAGCCCATTGTCTGCAGGGTGCATACGGACCAGGGTATTTACGGTGACGGAGAAGCGGGCGTGGCCTATGGTGCCGGCGCCAATGCCGCCTTTGGCATGATCAGGGATCTGGCTGATCTGATCATCGGCGATGATCCCATGGATATCGATCCTGTATGGGAAAAACTCTTCAAAACGACCTTCTGGGGCCAGGGCGGCGGCGCTATTGTCTTTTCAGGCATCAGTGCCCTGAACATCGCCCTGATGGACATCAAGGGCAAGGCTCTGAACATACCCTGCTACCAGCTGCTGGGCGGAAAATTTCGGAATGAACTGCGTTGTTACGCCTCCCAGCTACAATTCGGCTGGACATCGAAATCCGGGCCCTACGGCAAAACCAAAGACTATGTCATGATCACCGAACATGCTCTATCCGAGGGATACGATGCCGTTAAAATCGACTTCACCAGTGTCGGAAGGGACGGCACTCCCCTGCCCCACGAACAATTCCACGGCATCCTCTCCCATGACACCATTAATCTGGTAGAAGAACGGATGAGGGCGATCCGTGATGCCTTGGGATATAATTTTGATCTCATTGTGGAGAATCACTGCAGAACGGATGCGTCTTCCGCCATTGCCATTGGGCAGCTCTGTGACGAATTCAAGGTTTTTGCCTATGAGGAGGTGACGACCATGCTCAATCCGTCGATGCACCGGGTGGTAAGGGAAAAGGTAAACACTCCCATTGCTGCAGGCGAGCGAATCTATTCCAGATGGGGGTACATCAATTTTTTCAGGGATAACAGTGTTCAACTGATCCAGCCGGATGTCTGCAACTGCGGCGGACTTTCAGAGGCAAAAAAAATATGTGATCTTGCCCAGGTCTTTGATGTCACCGTCCAGGCCCATGTTGCCGGTGCCCCGATTTCTACGGCTGGGGCTCTCCAGCTGGAGGCAGCCATCCCCAATTTCTGTATCCATGAACATCACTTCAGGAGCACCCAGGAGGCAATCAGCGTGCTGTGCAAGTATGACTGGCAGCCTGTTAACGGAAAATACCAGATACCGGATCTGCCCGGCCTAGGACAGGAAATTTCCGACTTCGCCATAAAAACGGCCCTGGCCCACCATGTGTGCAATTGATTTGCACAATCGCATTTACCGGAAAAACATGGACAAACTTTAACCGGCCCGGCGTGATAAGCGACAAACTTCAGGTTCAATGCCAGCAGAGCAGATCTCCAAAGGACTCTTTTCAGTACCCTTGAGGGGCGAAAGAACGTGAACTGTCACTACACCGCAGCATTTACCCTGTCTCAAAGTATCCTTAATTTCTGCATTGCGGAAACGAAGAATGCGCTGAAGCCTTGCGCAGAAAAGGGGGCCTGGATTATGAATCT
Source organism: Pseudomonadota bacterium (assembly GCA_018816735.1). Classification (GTDB taxonomy): domain Bacteria; phylum Desulfobacterota; class Desulfobacteria; order Desulfobacterales; family JAHIVH01; genus JAHIVH01. The sequence continues at coordinate 3,445 of JAHIVH010000051.1, forward strand.
TTCAAGATCATTTTTGTCTTCCAGAGCCAGTGACCAGACCATTGGTTCAGTCCAACCGTGCTTCTCAGCCAACTGGGCAACGGTGAAGCCTCTGGATAAATCGGCATTTATTAGATTTGCCAATACTGGCATTTCTAATAACAGCCATGCCCTGGCGGGCACAACAAAGCATGAAACACTTGAAAAAATAGTGAAATGGTCATAACTATCAAATTTTTTATCTACCACAATAAAATAAAGAGGATAGCTATGACCAAAAAATTGGATACCACATTTATTCAAATTATTCACCCTGTTTGTTGCGGATTAGACGTTCATAAGAAAAAAATTTCAGCTTGTCTCATAACGGTAGCTGAGAATGGCGAAGAACATTATGAGATTAAAGAATTTGGGACATTTACCAATGATTTGCTAACGATGAAAAAATGGTTGACAGAGAATTGTTGTCCCATATTAGCAATGGAGAGTACTGGAGTCTATTGGCGCCCTGTTCATAATATTCTTGAGGGTCATATGGAAATAATCCTTGTCAATGCCAGGCATATTAAGAATGTTCCTGGCCGCAAAACAGATATCGGTGATAGCAAATGGCTTGCGGGGCTCTTGAGACATGGGTTATTAAGAGGTAGTTTTATTCCCTCAAAAGATATACGGCAATGGAGAGAACTGACACGGCTCAGGAGAACCTATACAGAATCTCTTGCTGATTATAAAAGACGTATTCACAAACTATTTGAAACCGCCAACATAAAAATTGATTCCGTGGTATCTGATTTGTTTGGGATGACCGGGCGTAACCTGATTTCTCTATTGTGCAAAGGATCTGAATTAAGTTTAGCCACTATCAAGGAGAATGCCAAAGGGGGGCTGAAAGAAAAATCCAAGGAATTGCATCAGAGTATTCAAGGTTTTTTTGAGGATCACCATCGATTTCAACTGGTTGGTATGATGGAAATGATTACAATCTTTGAAAAACGAATTACAGAAATTACCGAGAGAATGGATACGCTTACAGCCGGACATCAAGATTTATTAAATCGACTGGATGAAATTCCAGGCATCGACAAAAAATCGGCCCAATCAATTGTCAGTGAGATCGGAGTTACATTGGACGAATTTATCTGCATGGGAGCGCTTGCATCCTGGGCTGGGTTATGTCCGGGGAATAATGAAAGTGCTGGCAAAAGGAAATCCGGCAGAACTTCTGTCCGAAGTCATCCCTTCAAGACAATCCTTATTGAGGTTGCGTGGGCAGCCGTCAAGAAGAAAGGCTCATATTACAGAGCCAAATATTTTAAATTAAAGTCCAGGCGTGGTGCTAAAAAAGCCATCGTTGCAATTGCTCACAGGATCTCAAAAGCAATTTATAATATCATCAAACATGGAGAAACCTTCATGGATCTTGGAGAAGATTATTTGTCAAAACAGACCAGACAAAGGGTCATCAATAATATTAAAAAAAGGGCAGAGCAACTCGGTTTTGAGCTGGTCCCCTGTATGGATTAAGAAAAAACATTTAAGCAGGAATAAAGTCGATGACGAACTGAAGCCATAGAGCGCGATAATAACATGACTGATCAGCCTTTTGCACAACTAATTGTCAGTCCTTCATTGAAGGAACTACGCATATAAAACTGTATTAACCCGGCTGATCTCAATCCTGCTCATCGATATAAAATTTTGTTTGTTGTGAAATAAAACTAAAGGGGATTTTTATAAAACTAAAGGAAATCAGGTTGAAAAAGCATTGAAAAAGACAATGCAAAGGGTGAGTTCTGACTTTCAGGGCCTATGGTGTTTCATATAAAAAATAGACCGGTCC
>JAHIVH010000052.1 GCA_018816735.1 Pseudomonadota bacterium
ATCTGAAAACAGGGAAATACAATAAAAGAGTTCCTAAATCTACTCCTCGGAGATCCTGAGGCAAGATTTATGACTCGAAACGCCGATTCGGCCCTCTCGAAAAAATCAAAAATGAGGGGTTTTCGGTCAGACACTAATTAAGGATATCTCATGGAATATTCACTTGATGAAATAGAGGCTCGTATATTAGGGGTTCTGATTGAAAAGCAGATGACCACGCCGGATTATTATCCACTAACCCTGAATGCGTTGCTGAATGGGTGCAATCAAAAATCAAACCGGAATCCGGTAATGAATTGCGATGAAAACGAAGTGGAGAGTGCACTCCAGCGTCTGAGAGAAAAACACCTTGTTTGGCAGGTCAAAACCCATGGAAGCCGGACGGTCAAATTTGAGCATAATATGAAAGAGGCTGTTGATTTTTCAGCAGATGAATTGGGTATTATTTGTGTATTGCTTTTACGCGGCTCTCAGACGATTGGCGAGCTGAAATCCCGGACAACACGGATGGTGGAGTTCCACGGACTGGCTGCTGTAGAGCATATATTGCAAAAATTGATGAGTCATGAAAAAGGCCCTTTTGTTGAAAAACAAGCTCGTATGCCCGGTCAAAAAGAAAGTCGATATGCTCAACTCTTCTGTATGAGTGAACAGGAAGAATTGGGTTCAGATAATACGGGAAAGAAAGAAGATGCTGATAATGACCGGGTAGACCAGTTGGCGGAAAAAGTAGACGTGCTTGAAGCAGAACTACAGGATCTGAGGATGCAATTTTCAGAATTTAAACGGCAGTTTGAGTAGAAAAATGTGAAATTATTTTTGGGTGAAAACCGTTATTCCGTCCCAGCCCTCACCTGGATTTTCCGATTTCATTTGTTCCGTTCGTTTGAAATAAAGCGCAGATGGGCCGTCATCCGGGTGTCGTGATAAGATACTCTGAAAGACATCTTTTGCTTCATTCCATTTTCTGCTGCGATACAATGACAATCCCTCCTGGAATTCCCTGATCATATCCCTTTTGTCAGATTCCGTTTTGTTGTGGAGACCCACAAGCTCAAATAGACGAACAGCATCGTCCTTGCCTTTTACTTTGACGATATCAAGTTCGCGGACGAGAAAGTTTTTGGTTAGTCTCTTTTGGGTAAACTCGGTGATAATGATATGGGTCCCATACACTTTGTTAAGGCCTTCAAGGCGGGAGGCGAGGTTTACCGCATCGCCGATGACCGTGTAATCCATGAACTCATTGCTTCCCAGGTTCCCCACAGTAACCTCACCGGTATTGATGCCAATACCGATATTCAGGTTTTCGATGCCCTTGATATCTTTTTTTTGAAGGCCCCAAAGCGCATGAATCATGTCAAGCGCTGTAATCGCCGCATGTTCAGGATGATCTGCCAGAAAAACAGGCGCGCCGAAAAATGCCATGATCGCATCACCCATCAGTTTGTCCAGGGTGCCGTTGTTTTTAAAAACAAGGGGAATCATGGCAGAGAAGTAAGTGTTCAAAAGTGTGCTTGTATCTTTTGCACCCAGTTTTTCAGACAGCGTTGTAAATCCCCTTAAATCGGAAAAAAGCATGGTGAGTTCCTGGCGCTTACCTTCCAATGTAGACTTGATATCTCCCTTGATCAGTTCTGAAACTACGCTTGTGGATACATAGCGTCCAAACAGACCGGTGATCAAATGCTTTTTTCTTTTTTCAAATACTTTCTGAAGACCTGTACCAATGACAAACTGTAACAGGAGAACTGCTAAAAGCGGAGCAGCTTCCAGCCAGAAAAGCCATTTGACAAAAAGCAGATAGGCAATGCCGGAAATGGTGGCAATACCACCAATAAGGAAGAGTGTTGAAATCCATAGATTAATGGTTGTCCGGTAAAAAATAATCCCCGACATCCCGATAACACCTATAAGGAAAACGAGCATCCATTTACTGATATCGCCACTGCATTTTATGAATTTGCCGGTGATAATGGTTTCTGCGGCATGGGCGTGACAGGATACGCCGAAATCCTGCTTCATGTCCACATCCAGAATATTTTCAAATTTGTCCTGAAGTGTGTCTGATTTCATAAAATGCGTGAACGGTGTATAGAAGAAATCCTTGTCTTCAACAAGGGCGCTTCCGATGATGACAAGTTTGTCTTTTATAACCGTTTTTGAAAATTGATTCAATACAGCATCACTGTAAGAGATACTGGTGAATGAATCATGGCTGCCCTGAAAATTGACAAGAAGATCGGGGTAGGGCAGCCTAATATGGTTGCCATTTTTTTCTCCCATAATGAAGAAGTGTTTTTCTGAAAAATCAAACTCAAACTCAATATCAAGATAGGCACGGGCGAGTTCCAGTGAAAAAGACGGTATATATTCAAGCTCACCACTTTCAAGGGGTTTTGCATTGAGAAAAGGGATTTCTCTTAGAATCTGATGGTTCCGGTCGATAAACACATCGATAAATCCGTCTCCGATCATGGTTTTGCAGAAAATGGCCAGGGGGAGAGTACCTCCGCTCTGCGATGAACGGGCAAGAACAATGTTGCCACATTTTTCCATTGCTTGTGCCAGGGTTTCATCAACGGTTTCATCTTCATCCGGTTCGGAAAGGATCAGGTCAATGCCAATGACATTTGCGCCTGCCGTACACAGGTTTAAAAGGGCAGAAGCAAGATTCTCTCGCGACCAGCCTTGTTTGCTTCTCTTGAGGACCTGCTTGCTTGTTTCATCCATTAAAACCAGCACGATATTTCCTGATGTGGGAACGCTGCCCCGAAGGGCAAAATGGCGGTCATAAATATAGCTGTCTGCCCAGGAAAAAAGATTGAACCGGTACAGTATGGATACACTAAAAATAATTATTACGGTGAAAAGGGCGGTATAAAGATTCTGTGATCGGTTCAGGGCTTTTTCGGTCATGATCGATCAATCCCGGATAGGAAAAACAGGGGGTCAAGGCATCCTTTAATGCCACCAATCGGGCTGTTTACAATAACGATTATCCTGCATTTTTTGAGAATCATGCTGGATGCGTCTTCTGCTTTCAATTGAGACGCATCGTCCTTGCTGATGATCAGGTTTACCTTTGAGATACCTTCTGTCTCTATGGCATCTTTTACGATAAAACGGCTTCTCTTTTTTTTCTTTTCATCTGCAAGTGCTTCTTTGGCAGAAATAAGTTTCTGGATGGCATAAAGAAGTTCTTTTGATAAATTGGTCTGGCCTTCTATGTGTTCTTTCGATTCGTCGGTCACCACATAGCGGGCCATCCCGCGATTTTGAAGCGCCTTTTCATCGACGGTCTTGAGTTCATAAAGGGTTTCACCTGTCTCACTTTTAATTTTGGGAAACAGGGCCGGTTGAATGCTTTTTCCCCTGGCAAGTCCTCTTGCATCTATTACGAGCCAGGATTCGACATCTTCTTCCTTTTCCGGTGCGATGATTTTTTTGGGGAAATCGTGCCAGATATCTGTATTATTTTTCAGATGCCCAAGGAGTTTTGCGGTCAACCCTTCTACCCCTGAAATAGGTGTTTTAAGCGTTATTTCAATATAGGGCCGGTTGTTTTCCGTCTTCCATTCCGAGCTATGGTCTATAGGCCGTATCAAGGCTTTTAGGTGTATCAGAACCTGTCCCTTCCCCAGTTGATCAAGGACAGTCTGATCGTCAAGATTTACACCGGCTGAGATTTTCAAGATCGATTGCATGGCAGTGACTCTTGCCGCTCTCGCAGCCATCGCCCGTGACCCGTCGTTCATATCCGGATATGCCTTCCCGATACCGTAAATCATCCCGTTGTCCCAGTCTATGCGACCGTTGCTGAATCTTTCGATATAGGGCGAGAATTTGTCGTTGTCTGTACTGCGAGAGTCAGACGGAAAAATACCGGCTGCGATAAAAACAAGAAGAATGACATATCCGTTTTTTAAGGCGAATTTATTTTTCAGCATCATGACCTCTTATGATGGCATTTGGTATAATAAAACCGGTGTTTTATTCGTCCAGTCTGAATAATGTTCTTGTAAAATCCAGATACATGGAAACATTCCTGTGGTCACCACTGTTTTTCAGGAGCTGGATTGGATCATGCAGTATTTTATTGATCAGGGCATCCGTCATTTTGTGAATGGCATTGGCGTCTTCTTCTGATAAATGTTTCAGATGTTGCAGTGTTTTTCCGAATTCTCCTTCTGCAAGATCGTTCAGCCGGTTCTTCAGCGCAATAATGGTTGGTACTACATGAAGACTGTCAATCCACTCCCGGAAACGTATGACAGCCTCATCGACAATGCGCTCTGCTTTTAATGCTTCTTTCTGCCGTTCTTCAAGATTCTCGTCTATGACATTTTTAAGATCGTCAATATCATAAACATACGCATTGGAAAGTTTATTGATGTCAGGGTCTATATCCCGGGGAACAGCGATGTCGATGAAGAACAGAGACCGGCTTCGCCGGCTTTTCAGGATTTTTTTGACATCTTCCTTTTTGATGATAAATCCCGGTGCACCTGTGGAACTTACGATAATATCCACATGCTCAAGGGACGGAATGATTTCCTCAAATTTTAGAGCTTCTCCGTGAAACCGTTTTGAAAGTGAGACGGCTCTCTCGAATGTTCGGTTGGCTACAAAAATTTTTTCCACTTTATTCCTGATCAGATGCTCTACCGCCAGTTCTGCCATTTCACCGGCGCCTACGAGAAGCACTTTTTTTTCATCAAGATTGCCGAATATTTTTCTCGCCAGTTCAACTGCCGCATAACTGATGGATACAGCACTGTCTCCAATACCGGTTTCACTTCGTATGCGTTTGGCCACATTGAACGTTCTGTGGAGAAGACGGTTTAAGATAACACCGGATATTTTTTTTTCTGTGGCCACCCGGTATGCGTCTTTCACCTGACCCAGGATCTGGGGTTCTCCAAGGACCATTGAATCGAGGCTTGCAGCCACTTTGAAGATATGTGAGACTGCTTCATCTCCCTGGTATACATAGATTGACTTTTCAAATTGTTCAAGAGAAATGGATTTGAAATCCGAGATGGTGGAGAGAACAGATGAAACGCAATTATCCGGTTCTTCAGTTGTGAAAAGGATTTCCATTCGATTGCATGTGGAAATGAGTATGGTTTCTTTAAGTGTTTCGATCTCCCGCAATATATCGAGGGCCAGGTGCACCTCCTCACCGGAGAAGGCGAGCTGTTCCCGTAATGCAACCGGTGCTGTTTTATGATTCAATCCCAATAATACGATTTCAGTCATGACGCATATCTTGTATTTCTATTATTCATTTACCATGTTGTAAATTTACCATGGTGTCCTTCAAGGAGCATATTAACGCCAAAAAACGTAAATAACAGCACGATAAAGCCGATAATTGCCATGATGGCCGATCGTCTCCCTCTCCAACCAACGGTCAGGCGCTCATGCAACAGCACGGCATACAAAAGCCATGATATGCCGGACCACACTTCTTTGGGGTCCCAGCTCCAGAATCGTCCCCAGATCATTTTGGCATAAACCATCCCTGTCGCAAGGCCTATGGTGATAGCCGTAAATCCTACAATAATGCAAAGATAACCTGTCTGGTCGATCAGCTCCAGCGAAGGAAGGCGCTTGAAGAAATAACCGTGTTTTTTTGTTTTGATGGCATGTTCCTGGATCAGATAAAGAACCCCTGCGCCAAATGCCAGGGAAAATGCGGCTTCACCAATAAAAATTGTTATAATATGTCCGGTCAGCCATATACTTTTAAATATATTACCGGATGCTACGGCAACATCCGGAAATTTCACAGCAGCAATCATGATAATGGTCACAAGAGGTGCTGCAAACGTACCTAAAATTTTAAGATTCAACCTCGATCTTAATATAAGAAATACACCGGAAAGGGAAAGGGCGGCTATGGAAAGGGTCTGATGCAGATTTTGAGCGGGCATTTCTCCGGTTTGAACAAATGCCATCAGCGTCTGGCCACCATGAATCACAAATCCGATAAGGATCAAAATAAAACCCGTTTTCTGAAAATGTTCTTTCTGGATGGCAAAATATAAAACATAACAGAGTGTGCTTAAGAAATATAATATCAATACCGCAATCAGCGTCATGATGATTCCCTTATTTCCGGTGCTTTGCCAGAGCCATTATCTCTGATGGCCCTCTGGGTTTAATCAACAGCCTGATTTAAGATTTGGATTGAGAATCGAAAATCAGGTCACTCATCCTATATGCCTTTCCCGTTGCTTCGTAAAGCAATGAATCCACTTTTGCCGTGTTTCCCTTTCGTATCAGGTCCAGAAGCCCTTTTTGGATCAGGTCTTCAAAAATGGTCCTATGGGTGTCCGGATCATGAGATTCATGGAGGAGTTTTTCCCGGAGATTGCCCATTAAAGACAGAAATTCAGCATACTCGCTGCCAAATTCCTTTTCCAAATCCTGGCGCAGTTTTTTTGCAAGAGCAGGGCTTTTGCCGTTTGTGGAGATTGCGATTGAAAGGTCACCACGGCTGACCACAGAAGGAACCAGAAAATCGCTCTCTTCGGGTTGATCGGAAATATTGCATAATATGTTCAGGGTTTCAGCATCATTTTTGATGCGGAGATTAAGCGCTTTATCATCTGTTGTGGCAACCACTATAAATGCAGCCTCAATATCGGACCGGTCGTATTCCTTTTTTTTTAGAATCAGGGGGTGTTGTTCGGCAAACGTTGTCAGGGTTTCTGAAAATACAGGGCTTACAGCGGTTACAATCGCACCACATCTGAAAAGCATTTTGGCTTTTCGGGTGCCCACTTTTCCACCGCCTATCACCAGGCAGTGTTTTCCCATCACATCAAGAAAAACAGGATAATACCGCATATCAGTTTTGCCTCTCATAGTTGCTGTTTTGTTCTTTACGGATCTGTCAAACACGTATCCGTAAAAGATCTTCTGCCAAAATCAGCGGGCCACTATATGCCCTGCGACATTGTTTTGCAAGATCAACTTTTTCACACACCGGATAAAAGTGTGTGATAACCAGTTTCCTGACACCTGCTTTTTCTGCCATTTCGCCAGCTATGGCCGGTGTCGAATGCTTGTCTTTTTTGAACTCATCCGGGAATGCCGTCTCACAAATAAGCAGATCCGCATTTTTCGAAAGTTCAATCAGGTTTTCACTGAAATCCGTATCTCCTGAATAAACAACGGACTTCCCGCTTGAAGTTGAAATCCGGTATGCCACGCTTTCATCTGCATGCGCGACTTTTGCCACCCGAACCGTAAAATCGTCATGGGTCATTTCAGGCTTTTCATCCGGATTCATCTCAATGAGTGTGAGAAAATCCGGTTCAGGCGCCATCCAGTTGCCATAAGCATGTTTCAGGCGGTCGAAGAATTCGAGAAATCTATTGCCGCCTGTAAGGGTGATTCCCCCCTGTCGCTTCAGGGGTTCATGGTATCTGGTGGCAAAAAGGACAGGGATCATTTCACTGGTATGGTCAGGATGAAAGTGGCTGTAGAAAATATGGCTGATGTGGTTCAGGGTCTTCCCCGCCTCAAGAAGTCGCCTCATGGTGCCGGGACCGGAATCAAATACAATGGTGTGCCGGTTGATTTCCATCATCACGGAGCAGGCGCTTCTTTGAAGGGAGGGTACGGCCGTCCCCGATCCCAGTATGGTTACGTTTATGTCCATTGCAAATTGCCTTGCCAAGTCTATTTGCTTTCAGCCCGTTTTTCAACCCTGGTGATGATCCAGGTTGACAGCTTTTTGGAATCCTTTATATCCACGATATCCTTAAGGTCAGGCACGGAAATTTCGGCACGGGCCATATTTTTATGACCACCAGCTGACCCCAGTTTTCCAAAACTGCCGCTGGCCACTTTACCGGCGTCCCTTCTAAGACCGTCGTTTCGGAAAATAATGATAAGGGTTTTATTGTAAATGCCGGATACGATGCTCCAATTGATGGTGTGCACTTTCATGAAAAAATCTGCGACCAGGACACACACATCCGGGTTAACAACCGATCCAAGATGGGCAAAAATTCTTTTCCGGCGGATGCTTTTTTCCTGGAGTGCCAGCTTGAAATACTTCAGGAAATCCATTGAAATTTCCGATTGCTCAATCTTTCTTGCCAGGTGAATATTGGCCCGGCGAAATAAAAATTGAAAGGCCCGGACATCCTCGTTGGATGATTTGCCTTCAAAATTACATGTGTCTGTTTTAATAGCATAAAAAAGAGCTGTGGCCAGCTTGATGGAGGGTTTTATTTTGGCAGCCCTTAAGTATTCGGTTAACAAGGCGGCGGCAGAACCGTATTTGGGCTTGATGTCTACAAAAGGCGCCTTGTCAAAAGACACTGGGTGGTGATCGATAATGGCGTTGTAAGCGAACTGCGTAAATTTTTCATTATGATCCGGCTGGGAATCCACAATCACAAATTTGGTGAAATCTTCTTTTTTAATCTGATCCACATAAACCAGTTTGACGCCAAGAAGCTCGATCATGGCGATATTATCAGGCCGTTTAACCACATTGATGTTGGAAATGGTTACATTGCCGACCTTTCGCCAGAGAATCCGTTTAATGGCCATGGAACAGGCAATGGCATCAGGATCGGCGTTTATCGTAATAAGTACCTGGTCTTCACCTGTAAACTGGCTGTAGAACCGTTTGAGTTTTTCCTGAATTGAAATAGTCATTTGAACAGGGTGCCAGGTAAACGATTGCGTGGCACCACTTCTCTCCTTCTGGATATGGATTATTAACTATCCTGCAACCACTCGTGTGGCGGATTCATTTTACGAAGGCTTTCAAAAAGGGCGATTCCTACAGACGTTGACAGGTTAAGGCACCGAATATCCTTTTTTATGGGAATATAATAAGTGCAGTTCGGGTATCGATCAATAATTTTTCCAGGAATCCCATTTGTCTCAGACCCGAATACAAGAAAAAGTCTTTTGGGTGCCTGAAGCTCCCAGAAGGATTGGATACCGTTTTTTGAAAAAAGAGCCATCTCGTTTGTTTCCGGTTTCATATTAAACAGAAAATCACTAAAATCATCCCAGACAGAAAGCCTGACCTTGTGCCAGTAGTCGAGCCCGGCCCGTTTGACTTCCCGGCTCTCAAGCGAGAATCCAAGAGGTTTTATAAGGTGCAGAAACGCGTCAGCACCAATGCAGGTCCGCCCGATATTCCCCGTGTTCCAGTGCACATCCGGTGCAATCAGAACCACATGTCTTTCAACGGTTTCCATTGACCTCTCACCCGGGTTTTTACATACGTCATTCCCAAAAGTCCTATGGGACGATCTCTACCACGGATTGGTCTAATAATAAACTGAAAAACCATTGAGATAATTCAAAAGATCATAAAATGTATTTCGGAGAAATTTTGCATATCTACGTATGCTGCATCACATTTCATAATAGCGTAACCAGAAAGCAATTGAAAATGCCGGTTAAACATTCTATGGTTGCCTTCTGATAAAATAGTAATTTCTTTTAGACGAGGTGACCGATGTGTAGCAGATATGTTTTTATAATATTGACGATTGGCGCGGTATTATTCGGGGGATGTGCGTCCCTTAAAAAAATCATTCAGGAACCGGAAGTTGAATTCAAAGGCATGAGCATGCGCGATATGTCCCTGTTTCAGGGTACGCTGGTGTTCGATTTTGCGGTAACCAATCCGAATGCCATCGGTATCCCTGCGAACAATCTGACCTATAATCTCAAGATAGACGGGCAATCCTTTATAAATGGCAAATTGGACAAAGGCATTCATCTCCCGGCAAAAAGTACGGAGATTGTCCAGATTCCTGTTCAGATTGACTACTCGTCATTTTTCAGCTCTGTCGCAGATATTCTTCAAAAAGATGAGCTGGAATATGATCTCACCGGATCAATCGGGAAATACGGGATGGACATCCCATTTCAATCCAAAGGAAAAATACCGGTGCCCAAATTGCCTCAGATTTCCATCAACCGGGTCGATGTGGAGAGCGTGTCCTTTAAAGGTGCGTCTCTTGTTGTTGTCCTGGATATGATCAATAAAAACAGCTTTCCTGTCGAACTGAAAGGACTTGACTACGCCATTCAGCTGGGGGGCAGAAAACTGGCGGAAAGCAAAGCGGAAGTCGTTAAAAACATAGGAAAAAATGAGACATCAACCTTATCGGTTCCTGTTCATCTTGATTTTTTGCAAATGGGCCAGGCCGTGTATAATCTCTTATCAGCCTCTCAATCCGCATATGAACTGACAGGCAACATGCGTTTTGAAATACCCGGCAAAGGCGAAAAGGTATTTAATTACTCCAGCAAAGGAAACGTCCCGATAAAAACAAACCAATAACGCTCAAGTCGTTTACGGGCCTGTTTCCTTTCTTTTTCCCCGGCGATGCTGGCATTTGTCATTTCTGCAATCCAGGCAGGGAAAAATATCAGGCAGGCGGTTTGAAAACAACATGGCTGCTGTGATCGATTTTTCCGGCCGCATACCCCCGGACCCCATCATCTGGATGCCTATGGTTTCAGGAACCAAGAACTGGAAAAATGCGTTCTGGTTTAATAACGGGATGTCACAGTAACCGGGACTGAAGCGTCTTGAAGATGTCAGATTTTTGAGATCAGGGATTTCCCTGATCATGGTTTCGAGGTGGTCTGCGGCATTTTCTATAATGATGGACCCTGCTTCATGAAGAATATAACTTTCTGAAAGAGAATGTTTCTGGGCGTTGAGGGTTTCCTGGCTCAAGTTTGAACCGAGTGTGAGTGCAAATACGGCAAGAGTCAATGGATTTGAAGCGTTCTTCGCCAATCCTGCCCAAAGGCTGCTTTCAATGGATATACCCTGGGCATAGATGTTGTCTTCTTTGATTTCCTCGACCTGCGTGAGTCTGACAATCGCTTTGGGAGTGGCTGTTTCCAAACATTTTTTCCATGCATCATGGGCGATATCAAGAACCTTGGCAGAGGAAAGTGTTCTTTCCGAATGACATCCTATCCTCTTCAAAAAATATGTCTTAAGCTTTTCGTCATTTGAAATCGTTGGATAATATATCAACCCGTCCATTTTTTACCTCTGACTAGTAGTACCCGTATTTGACAACAGACCGAATCATGGCCCGCAGGTTTTCGGCCTTGGCGTTCGGAGGAATTTCACACCCGCCTGCCAGAATAAATCCGCCATCTTTGCCAACCTCTTCAATCAGCCGGTGGCAATACTCCTCAACTTCATCAGGCGTCCCTGAAACAAGCTTTGCCGCAGGTACATCCCCGAAAATGCACATATGGTCGCCAATTTCCTCCTTGGCTTTGAAGATATCGGTTAATCCGTCCAGCTGGATGATGATCTTCTTTTTGGGCAGGCGCCTCATGATTTTTAAATTCTTAAACCAGTCGCCATCACAGTGGAGAATGGGGGTTAGCCCTGCATCGACAATGTGGTTTACAATGATTTCCATGCTGGGGAAGGCCAGGTTTTCAAATTGTTTGGGAGAAATAAAACTGTTCGATGTTCGGTGACAATAGCATTGCACCAGAGGCGTTCCCATGACACGGGCAGTCAATACACTGAATTTGGCAAAGTTATCCGATACTTTCAGGCTGCAATTCCGGATTTTGTCCGGAACCTTGAATAGATCCATGGAGAAGTTTATCACATTCCGGGCTTGAGAAAAGGTATCAAAGGGCATTTCCGCCTGAAAGCCGATCTGGGGAACAACGCCCTGTTTTCGCCACCATTTGAAGTCTTTTCGCCAGAAATAGATTTGTCTTAAAAACCCGGGTATCATTTTCATGAATACTTTGGCAGTGGTGTCTCCTTTGCAATCCTGGCAGAACCGGCTCAGCATTTCCGCTCTGAATTTGAAATCAGATATGAATGACGGAAATGTCAGCACGCGGTCATAATCTTCCATCTCCATGTATTGAATCTCATCGATTTTGGCCATTTCATTTTCAGGCAGTTCGATGCCCGGCCAGAGTATGCGCATCATCATGACATAGCTGTAAACCAGTCGGGATACGGGATTGATGTTATAGTAGATGTCCCAGGGGCCCAGGTCATGCCATACCTGTTTCATGACGCTCATATAGACGTCCGGATTTTTCATGTAATCGCTCATTTTAGCGCCAGCGTGAAGCGGTGCATAATAATAAAGCATCATGGAAAGGGGCACACGATCCGGTTTTTCCAGTCGGGTGACGCATTGCAACCGTTCCTCTGCGGTCATGCTGTCCTGCGGATAAATTTTTACGCGTGTTTCCGGCATGGTTTGGACTCCTTCTTGTTCTGGATAAAGTTTTTAATGAGCTTGATACCTTCATAAGCGTCTCTGGTCTGGGAATCCACGCATAGTTTTTCCACCAGGCTTTGTTCAGTTGCGCCGCCGCCGATGATAACGAAAACGTTTTGCCTTAATCCTTTTTTCTCCAAACGGTTTACGACGTCCTTCATATGTTCAAATGCAGTGGTCAAGAGAGATGACATGCCTAAAACCGTGGCCTGGGTTTGCTCGATGGCCTCGATAAATTTTTCAGGCGGCACATCGATCCCCAGATCATGCACCTCGAATCCGTTTGCTTCAGCAAGCACACCAAAAATATCTTTGCCCAGATTATGGATATCCCCTTTGGGGGTGCCCAGAACAATTTTGCCGAGCTTTTCTCTCAGGACAGCTTTGTCGCCTTTGATCTGATTGTTAAAGATGGCACTGGCTGTTTTGAACATTTCTCCTGCGGCAACCAGTTCCGGTAAATAATACTCACCGGATTCGTACCTTTTGCCGATAGTTTCCATCAACGGCATGCAGGCGTCCAAAAAATCCTGAATACCCATCTGGGAGTCGATCATCTGCTGGGCACATGCCGGGATAGCGTCAATATCGAATTTGAGAAAAGTTTCCTGAAAATGACTGGCCGTCTTTTGTTGTGTCGGGTCCATGGTTCATAGCTCCTTTTTTTTTAGGTTTTGATCTGCCATCACGCCTGGCAACAGGTATTTAAAACATGTGGTCAGCAGAATGCGTTCAACCGGAGGGCGTTCCTCCAGAATAGACATGTAAATAAAACCTTCAACGGCGGTTAGCAGCAATAGTGACAGGGCTTTTGTGTCAACATCATTTTTAATGGCCCCTTCTTCAATGCCCTGGGTCAGTATCGTTTCTATCAGAGACAACACTTCCTGATAATAAGTGTTGACCTGTTCTCCAAAGTTTTCATCCGGATTTTTCGGATGGTGCAATGAACAGAAGTGCACCAGCTTGTTCAGGCGATCATTTTTCTTGAAGGTTTCGGTGAATTCCCATATCAGGCGATTCAATTTTTGCAAGTAGGGCTCGTCTGACGCGACACCGGCTTGAAGCAGATCCGTATAGGTTGTCATGCAGGTATCGATGAGTTCTGAGAGGAGGGCGGACTTGCTTTTCCAGTACCAGTATATCAGCGATTTGCTGATGCCGGCTTCTATGACCAGATCGTCCATGGTTGCCTGGTCATAGCCTTTTTGTGAAAAAAGATTGATCGCGGCTTCCTTGATCTGGGAACGGCGTTGCTCTTCCTTTAGATTTCGCCGAAGCCCCAGGGTTTTTCGAATAGCTGTCATTAGAACTCCTTACTCTGTACTATTAAACTGATCAGTCAGTCTTAGAGGATGTCCAAATAATTGTCAAATACTATTTGACAATTATTTGGACATTACGACGACTCGATTACCTGTATTTTTCGATCATAATCCACATATTTCCGGCTGGTTTTTTTTGGATCGATCAACCGTTCAATTTCATCCAATGTTTCGGGCAATTGTGCGGCAGATGCGGCATATCCATCTGAACCGATGGCTTTAGCCAGGTTTTCATCAAGACATGCGCCGCCAACGATAATTTTGACATTCGGTAATTCACGTTTGCATCTGGCAATGGTTTCTTTCATATCGGCCAGCGTGGTCGACATCATGGAGGAAAGCCCCAGGATCGATGCCTTGGACTGTTTCAATTCAGATAAGAATTGCTCAACATCTGTATCCTGTCCCAGGTTTTTGACATCATATCCCAATGCTTCCATCACGCCGGCAATGATATTTGCACCCAAAACATGCACGTCACCCTTGATGACGCCTATGACAGCCTTTGGCCTGTCCTTGTCTTCAGGCGCCAGTTTTTTCAGATGTTCAAATCCCTGTCTCATGGCATCGACCGAGAGAAGAAATTCTGCAACACTGACCGTCATCGTGCCCAGTTCTTTTCTCGCAGTCTCCAATCCCTGGGTAAGCGCGTTGACGATTAATGCATGATCGAGATCGGTTATGGATTTGTCCTGAAACAATTCATCCACACGATCAGGGTCTTTTGAAAATACAGCCTGTTCCAAATTTTTGAGTATGGGGTGGAAAGTTGTCATATTTTAAGGTCCTGTCCTTGATTTAATGGTTAATTTACGAATACAATTCCGCGGCCTTGACAAGCGCAAAGGCATTTTCAAGAGAAATATTGGGCGGATATTCGCATCCGGGTGCCAGTATGTACCCACCGTCTTTGGCCAGAATGTCGATCTGCTTTTTACATTCATCCATAACCTGCTGGGGGGTTCCGTTCACCAGTATCGGTGTGGGAATGTATCCTACTAGCGTAATATAATCCCCGTAACGTGCCTTCATTTCCTGAGGGGTCTTGCAATCATCCGGCAGTTGGGCAAAACTGATGATTTCAGGTTCCATGGATCTTATCTGGGCATCAAAATAAAGGTTGTGGCCACAATTATGTATGCCGACAACGCCGCCGTTTTTTTTGATACACATGGCAATTTCGCGGGCAAAGGGGCCTTCGAGTTCCTCCCAGACGTTTTTGGGAAGAGCATTCCAGGACGCAAAAAGTGTATCGATGGCGAGAGCGGGTATTCCTGTGTCGCATTGGGCCTGGGCAAATTCAACCAGTGTTTCCGTAATGGCCCCGCAGGCCTTTTTCACGTTTTTCGGATAATTCAGACAATCCTTGAAAAAATGATTGGCGCCGCGCATCATGGAAAGGATACCTAAAGGGCCGAAGATAAATCCTGAAACCAGGGTTTTAAATCCCATGCGGTTCACCATAATCTCGCATAATTTGACAAATTCATTCATCCTTTTGGCCTTGGAAAAATCGATGGATTTGATTTTAAGGTAATCATCAACATCCCTGATCAAAGGATTCAGGTAATTGGGTTGAGCAGTCGATTGCTCCGGATAGACTATTTCCTGGCCAAAGTCAGCGGCCTCAACCGATAAGTCGAGTAACGTTACGATTAAGTCCGCCCCCACAAAATCCACTGAAGCGGTGAATACGTCTGCTGCTTTTTCCGCGATTGTGGAATATTCAGGAAAGGAAACCCCAATGATTCGCCGTGCGACGGCATTGGCAAGAGGGGCTACAGGCACCCGGTCGGGCTCTTTATGGCGGATCGTCGTCAGAACCCTTTCAAGGGATGTGAGGCGGGAGATCTTTCCCCTGTAACTGCTGATTGTGGCGAGTGAATCCAGCAACGAGTCAGGGAGATATCCCACCTGTGGGATTTTCCCTTCTGCAAGAGATTTGATGACTTTGCGTATTTGCATAACGGCTTTCCTTAAGTAGATATAGGATCATATCGGTTGAAGCGAACCACTAATGGGTCGCAAGCTTTTGGGCTCTCTCTCAGAACCCGTTCCCCTGTTTTAAAACTATCGGCTATGGGGATTGTTTATATTTTAGAGTCGACTGTATGATTGTTAACATTTCACAAATTTGATGTCAATTAAAAAAATATCTTTTATATTCAGCATCTTGTCAATGGAATTCTTGGCATCGAGACAAAATGAGATATAAAGTGGTGTTTAATACTGACTATTATTCCCTTGACATAGGGCAAAAAGGCCGATAACAATTTTGCCATGACACAACCCCCAAAATGGAACAGCGAAGAGTACGAGATCGCCATTACCCAATGGATTATAAGGCGTTTGAGGGAAATGGGCATCAAGGAAACCCACTTCAGCAGAAATGCCGGCCTGGGTAAAAGTGAAACAGATGCCAGAACATTCCGAAAAATCAAGGAAGGCAAAAGACGCTGGTCGATGGTTGATCTATGTAAGATCGCCGGTTTTTTTGGAGAGACACCGGCGTCTGTTTTAGAAAAAGTCGAGACGTTTTTTCAGGCAGAAGGGATTGTCCGTACGGGAATAACTGCTGAAAAGATTTTCAGCATGGGATTTGCCGGAAAGAAAAAAGGCGAACCATTGATTTCCACGTGGCAAAAAACAGGCAAAAATTATGAATTGATCGACTGTGATCCAGGGTGGAAAAAATCCACCGGTGGAGAATTTTCCATGATCATCGGGATGAACAGCAGGGATATTTTCCAACCTTATCCGGAAGTGACAAAGTTACTTGAAGATGCCTGGAAAACCAGAGGGGTGTCTACCCTTCATGTGTGGTATGGCAGGCAAAAGAAGACCTCCCTGGCAACCGGTGAATCTGAAATAACGAAAAAATGGCTGATAGCCGTTGAAGCGATATTTGCCCCGCCGGATTTTGTAGTGGCATATGTAAAGGATGTCACATAACAGTGTGTTGGTTGTATCGTTTTACCCCGCTGGGTTCAATCAATTAAGGAAACATATAAAATAGAAGGAGAAGAAGTCATGGCACAATATGTTGCAGAAAAAAGGGATGTGGATTTTGTTCTTTTTGAACAACTGGAGGCGCAAAAAATGGCCGAACTGGAAAAATTTCAGGACTTCAATCAAAAGTCATTTGAAATGATCGTTTCTGAAGCGAGGAATTTCGCTTTAAAGGAAATTCTACCCACATATTCGGAAGGTGACAGGCAAGGCGTCAAATTTGAAAACGGAAACGTCCGTCCGCCGGAATGTTTCAGACGGCCTTTTGAGTTGTTTCGCGAGGGTGAATGGGGAGCCGTAGCTGAAGAACCGGAACTGGGAGGACAAGGCCTTCCTCATACGTTTGCAACAGCAGTCAGTGAGTTTCTGATCGGGACCAATTTTTCTTTTGCCAGCTATACCATGCTGGGTCATGGTACAGGCAAGATGATAGAGCTTTACGGAACGGAAAAACAAAAAAAATTGTTCCTGAAAAATCTCTATGCCCTGAAATGGGCCGGGACCATGCTTCTGACCGAGCCCAATGCCGGGTCGGATGTGGGCAATCTTGAGACAACGGCTGTTTTGAATGACGACGGCACATATTCTCTGACCGGTAATAAAATATTTATCACGTCAGGTGAACACGATTTGACGGAAAATATTATTCATCCCGTGCTTGCAAGAATCGAAGGTGAGCCCAAAGGAACCAAGGGCATTTCTATTTTTATCGTCCCCAAAATCTGGGTCAATGATGATGGCAGCCTGGGGGAACGAAATGACATTGTATGCACCGGTGTGGAAGAAAAAATGGGACTTCATGGCAGTGCCACATGCAGCATGAGTATGGGGAGCAAAGGCAAATGCCGAGGACTTCTTCTGGGTGAAAAAAACAAAGGCATGAAGATCATGTTCACCATGATGAATGAAGCCCGCCTGGGCGTGGGCCTTCAGGCGTTTTCACATGCGTCAGCCGCCTATCTTTATGCGCTGAATTACGCAAAAGAACGCCTGCAGGGAAGATCTCTCGAAAATATGAGTGACCACAGCGCCCCGCCTGTTGCCATTATCAATCACCCGGATGTCAGACGCATGCTGCTTGAAATCAAGGCGTATGTGGAAGGCATGCGGAGTTTTACCTACTATACAGCAAACTGTTTTGATCAGGCCGAAACCGCAGAAAAAGAAGAAGACAGGGAACTGGCCCAGGGCATGGCCGATCTTTTAACCCCGGTTTTAAAAACTTACAACAGCATCAAGGGATTTGACATGTGCGTAAAGGCATTGCAGGTTTATGGTGGTGCAGGTTACACAAGAGATTATCCGGTTGAGCAGATTGTAAGGGATTGCAAAATCACATCCATATATGAGGGAACAGATGGTATCCAGGCAATGGATTTGCTGGGTAGAAAAATTGGAATGAAAAACGGAAAAGTCTTCATGAATTTTATTGAGGCTATGCAGCAATCTGTAAATAAAGCCAAAAACTTTGACGCTTTATTATCCATAGCAAAAAGCATGGAAGATGCTGTCAAACGTCTGGGAGATGTGGCCATGCATATGGGAAAAACGGCCATGAGCAGCGATTTTAAAGTGGCCTTTGCCCATTCGGTTCCCTTTTTGGAAGTCGTGGGTGATATGGTGATGGCATGGATGCTTATCTGGCGGGCAGGTGTTGCTGAATCCGCCCTTAAGAACGGGGCAAAGAAAAAAGATGTCTCTTTTTACGAGGGGCAGATCAAGAGTGCCGAATTTTTTATTAACAATTTGATACCGATAACACTTGGGAAAATAGATTCTATCGAAAAAAGTGGCAATGCCGCTATTGAAATTTCTCTGGAAGCATTTGGCGGATAATTCAAGAAAGGTTAAAATTGATTTTAAAAAGGGCCGGTAAATGATATGAAGGAAATTTGCCGGCCTTTTCATTATTATTATTTATTGAGGGATACAGGTTATGATCATTGATTGTCACACGCATATCTTTCCGGAAGAGATTGGCCTGAACCGGGAACGGTTTCTTGATGGTGAACCTGCTTTTAAGATGATTTATGCATCATCCAAATCAGAAATGATCGGTGCGGAAGCCTTGATCAAGCAAATGGACGAAAGTGGTGTTGACATATCTGTCGTGTGCGGGTTTCCCTGGGTTAATCCTGACACAGTCAAAATGAACAATGACTATTGCATGGAGGCTGTTTCAAAGTATCCCAAACGATTAATCGGTCTGGCCTGTTTTGATGCGTATAGTCGAAAAATTGCCGATGAAACCGAACGCTGTATAAAAGGAAATCTGAAAGGGGTCGGTGAACTTGCCTTTTACCTGTCAGGCATTGATGATGATGCCCTGGACCGTTTGACCCCGGTTATGGAAATCTGCAAGGCAAATGATTGTCCTGTCATGTTTCACACCAACGAATCTGTCGGGCATATTTACCCTGGAAAGACGGAAATCACACTTCCTCAGATTTATAATATTGCCAAGCGTTTTCCGGAAAATAACATTATCCTGGCCCATTGGGGAGGCGGCATATTTTTTTACAACCTGATGAAAAGAGAGGTCCGGGAAACGTTAAAAAATATTTATTATGATACCGCAGCCTCTCTTTTTCTGTATACATCGGAAATTTACAAGTATGCTGTTGATCTTGCAGGAAAGGACAAAATCCTTTTCGGGAGTGATTATCCGCTCATCAAACCCACAAGGTATTTCAAGGAGATCGAAATTTCAGGCCTGTCGCCTGAAGATGCCCGGCTGATCAAGGGGGAGAATGCTGCGGCACTTTTCAATCTGGTGGCGCCATAGGTGAAGGTTCTTCTACACAAAACAAGTAATACCTTGACATGCATCAGAAGATTCATGTATTATCAGTGCATTATGCTGTTCTGTTTTCCAAATCGTATCCACTGTTCAACCATTTAAATAACCGGATATGATACCGGTTTTGTTCAAGGTGAGTTTTCAAAAAGTTTTTTTTGTTGTCCGGAAACAGTCAATATCCGGAAAAGTTCCATTTAACAATCAAATGTTCAGTATCTGCATGGAAGTAATGTTTCTGAAAGCTGGTATTTTGGAGGGGCAGGGATTTTAATCAACAGGCAAGGAGACGACAAGAATGAAAAAATTATTAGGGATTTCAGGTGTGTTCGGTATGATTTTTATGGTTTTTTCTCAGCCATGTTTTGCAATGAATATGAGCGGTGTGACCATAACAGGGGAAATCAATGCAATAATGAAAATACAGGATTCCTACCAGACCCCGCTTGACATGTTTTCAGAAAGGGAAGGCGCCAACTACAGGAGTGATCAGAATTTCAGGGGGTTTGGTAATTTTGTGTTGAGCTATGGCGATCCAGGGGCATCTGATTGGTTTGCTGCTGCCAAGATCACGTTTGATGCAAATGATCCGGATATCGATGATAATGATTATTTTGATGCTTCGGATTCAGACTACCAGAAAAATAACAGAAATTACAGTAATTATAATTTCGAGATGGAATACGCCTTTGTCATGTACCGGCCCTTTGAAATGCAGGGTGGAAGGCCCTTTGGCATCATGGCCGGGATGATTCCAATAAAAGCCACAGCCAATGCCGCCTATTTTAATTTTTTCAAGGCAGACCCTGAAGAGGATTTTATCGTTTATACATGTACCGCACTGACAGAAGTGCCTGGCATCGGGCTTGACTTTCATATTTCAGAGAACACGGGCGTGGGCGTTGCTTTTGCAAGAGGCGTGAAAGATGCATCAGAGCTGGGCGCTCTCATGATGTCTGACAGTGCGGAGAACTGGATTTTCTGGGCTGAAGCCAATCAGTATAATATTGGTTTTAATTTTGCCTATCAGCTGGTGAAGGGTGAAGGAAATGCTTCAGATGCCTGGACGACAGATGCCGACAATGTATTATATGAGTATGGCCAGAGTTTCTCACATCACTTGATCAATACCCAGCTTACATACAGCTTAGGCGTGGGCAATTTAAAATTCATGCCGGCAGTCGCATACCAGCTGATCAAAGGTGAAGAGTGTCAGGCTGTAGCCGGATATGATCCACGGGATGTTGAAATTGCCACACTCAGTTACGGGTTGAAAATCGGGACGAATTTTTTTAATATTCCTGGCGAACTTTCCATCCTCTATACAGACATTATGGATAGAAAAAATTTTGGAGGCGTAAAGAGTATTCCAAAGGGAAGCATTGCCAGTGACATTAAAGCTTCAGGTGTGCTTGAACTCTTCGGTTTACCTGATGTGCCGGACATCCCTGAGGAAGGTAAAGGGGAAGGGGTTCTGGCATTGATGGAAGTTTCGTCAGATATACATGCGGAATACGCGTTCAAGGTAAACAGTTACACGGAAATAGGTCTGTTCTACTACAAATTGAATACAGTGAATGACAGGACAAAGTATTCGCCTTATATCAAAAACCAGCTTCAATCTTCGCTGGGAGGTATATATCCTGACATTGTGATAAGTGGCATTGCCGATAATGTCGCAAGTCAGCTTCAGACCCTTGAATGGACAGACACAGAATCATACGGTCTGTTTGCCAGGATCATGTTTTAGCGGGTAAACATATTCAGGTCCGGGCGTTTAAGGGTTGCCGGATTTTTTTCAAACAGCAGGTGAATATGCTGCTCCACAGCTTCCATATTCCCGGCTTTTGACAGTTCCTTATATATGGCATGGCCGAATTTGAAGTTGGCGGCAAAATAGATGGCGTACTTTTTGAACAGTTTGATCGCCATATGCGGTTCAAAATGACGGTTTAAAAGGGCGATCATTTTTAAAATGGTTTCTTTCAATATCGTATCTGCCGGCTGGATGTCTTTGGACCAGGCGGCAAAAAGCCACGGTTTTGCGATGGCGATTCTGCCTAAAGAAACGCCATCGCAGGCTGTTTTGAGGAGGATGGCCTCAAGGTCATTCTCATCAAAAACATTGCCATTTCCAAAAACGGGAATCGATACTGCTGCTTTGACCTGTCTGATATAATCCCATTTTGGGGGACGGGATCGTCTGTCCGGCGCCACCCTTGGATGAAACGTCAGGGCATCCGCCCCTGCATCTTCGAATCGTCTGGCCATATCTACGGAAAAGCCGGGATCATCCTCCCAGCCAATTCTGTATTTGACAAATACGGGAACAGAGACAGCTTTTCTCACTGTTTTAACAATTTCAGATGACAGTACCGGATTTTTCAGAAGCGCGGCGCCGCAATTTTTTTTTACGATCGCCTGAACCGAACATCCAAAATTGAGATCAACCCCGAAAAACCCTTCGCTTTCGATCCGTTCAGCGGCTCTGGCCATATCAACAGGTGTTGCACCAAAAATCTGGCAGACCAGATAGGGGAGTTCTTCGTCGCGCCATCTGAAAACCGGTGAAAAATGTCTGTTCTCATGGGGGACAGCCCTGGCATTACACATTTCCATAAAAAGAAGTCCATAGCCCCCACATTGGGACAAGAGTTCCCTGAAGGCAATATGACCCAAGCCTGCCATGGGTGCCAGAAAGAGACGGTTGTTTATGGTTTTCTGCCCAATGATCAATGGCTGATTAATTGTTGGCCGTATACCGGGTGTCATCATCTTTAAATCCGCACAAATCGGTGTTATAAAGCAATTCATATTTCCATTGCCATGGGAACTGGCCATATCAATAAAAACCTGATAATACAAATTCGTTTTTCAACATATTATGGTTGAAAAGTATTCTCAATGATGCAAAAGTACATGCCTGAAATCAAACCAATCAGGTATAATTAGTTGTTGCATGGGAATTTCTGTTAAAATACAAACGCATTTGCCTTTTTATATAAAATGCATTATGGTTCTGCGAACATGATTCAAGGAGAAAAACAGTGGTAATCTTTCAGATTAAAAAGAAACTTACGGGATTTATTCTGTTTGCGTTTATTCTTTTTTTTACAAAGGGACTCCTTTCCGCCCAGGGGTTGATTGTGGAACGGGCTGAAAAGGAAACCCAGCTTTACGGGTATACAAGAAGCGCCAAAGTGCTCACCTTGTCTTCCGAGGTGCCGGGGAAAATTATTAAAATCAATTATAATGTGGGTGACGACATCGGAAACTCACCCATCATAGAAATTGATCCGACATTTATAAATTATAAATTGGAAAATTCACTTCTATCATTGAAAAAATTTGAAATTAACATGGAAAGGCTGAAATCCAATATCTCCTATCTGGAAAAGGAATTTAAAAGGATAGATGACCTTCATAAAAGTGACAGTATTGCGGAAGTGAAAAGAGATGAAGCCGAACAGGGCCTCATGCAGGCCAAACTGGAGCTGGAGTCGTTAGCTCAGGATAAGGCAATGATGCTGATCGCCATAAAAGAATTGAAGGAACAGAAGAAACGCTATAGTCTGACCATTCCAAACGTGACATATTTTGTGAGCGATAATGTATATGTCCGCTCCGGCCCTTCAACCGATCACAAACAGCTTGGAAAATTGTTCAGTGGCGCACAGATAAAGGTGTATGAAAAACAGAACGAATGGACGCGAATAGGAAAGGATAAATGGATCATTTCCGGTGCGATCAAGTCAAAACCCTCCAGGGGGCTTATTATGACGGCCAAGGCCGCTGAAGTGGGTGAAATCATCGCACCGGGAGTACCTCTTGCCAGAATTTCCGATTTCAGAGAGCTTGCCGTGCCCCTCACGGTCACAAGTGGTGAATTGTCGGCAATAAAGGCGCTTCCGGATCCTTTTACCGGCAAACTGGAAGGAAAAGACGTCAATGTTTCCGTGAACTGGATCAATCCGGTATTCGATGAAATGACCAGAAAGATGAGCCTGGAACTCGTTTTGAGAAATTATCAGGGAGAAAAACGGGGGGGGCTGAAGCTTGAAATACCGCTTCAGACAAAAACGGAAGGTCTTCTCATTCCAAAAGCCGCTGTAACAAACCGATATGAAAATCCAAGAGTCACGATTCAGGACACAGGGGAATCTGTTCCTGTTATCATCATCGGCGAATCAGAAACCAGTTTTACCATTGCTGAAAACAAAAAACTGTTTCCGGGAATAGAATTGAAACAGGCAAATGCGGATATAGGCCAGAGATAAAAAAAAATATGAAATTCATCGTTGACTATTTTCTTAAAAAGGCTGTTTTTGTCAATTCGATTTTTATTTTAATGACCATCACGGGTATTTATTGTCTGTTCTCAAGCCCTGTTGAAAATTTACCGCCAATAGACACCGGCATGGTGTATATCACCACGTATTTTTATGGGGCGTCTGCGGAAGATGTGGAGAATCTGGTAACAGAGCGAATAGAAAATTCGCTGAGCAGTATGCAGAATATTGAGTTTATCTCTTCCGAGTCCTTTAGAAATTATTCCACAGTAGGTGTGAAATTTATTGATGATACGGATTATCGAAGACTGTTCGACGAGCTTAGATTCAGAATATTGAACATTCAGAATGATTTCCCGCCGGAAGTGGAGGATCCTTCCTTTAATTTTATAGATACCCATTATTTTGCCCCGGTCATCAGGGTCAATATTATTGGTGATATCCCCAAAGAGAGTCAGAAACTTCTTGCAGATGAATTGAAATCACAGCTCGATGTGATTCCAGGGCTGAGGGAAGTGAAAATTTACGGTGATTTCAAGAGAGAGTTCCATGTATCGGTAGACCCGAATAAACTAAGACAGAATGGGGTGACCTTCCATCAGGTTGCGGAAGCGGTCAACTCTGCAAATACCAAAATACCCACCGGCCGGTTTAAAGGGCAGTTTTTTCAATATATGCTGGATGCCGGAAAAAAATTTTCTACCCAGGAAGATGTGTTGAATGTGGTTGTGAGGCGCGACGGAGACGGTAACTTCATCAGAGTCAGGGATCTTGTCACTACTGCACGGCTGGGGAACCGGATTCCCTACACAATTAATACGGTGAATGGGAAAAGCTCCATCAGCCTTATCATCAAAAAGGAAGACAGTGGCAATGCCGTAAAAATTGCCGAGCATGTTAAAGAT
The DNA here is from genome assembly GCA_018816735.1 of Pseudomonadota bacterium. Lineage (GTDB taxonomy): Bacteria > Desulfobacterota > Desulfobacteria > Desulfobacterales > JAHIVH01 > JAHIVH01. The sequence goes on from JAHIVH010000052.1 coordinate 24,607, forward strand.
GTTTGTGCCAAATTTGCAATAGCCCATGAGAAAGACGGCATTGAAATCGTCCTGACCCATGATTCAACGGTTGAAATTTTTGACGCGATCAATACGCTGAACGGCAACTTGATTATGGGTATGGTTCTTGTGGTAATTATCCTGTGGATCACCATGGGTTTCAGGAACGCCATGTTGTCAGCAATCGGCATCCCCTTTGCATTCCTTTGTGCCCTTATCATCATGCGGGTGACCCATCTGTCCATCAACAGCATCAGCCTGTTCTCATTTGTGCTGATAAGCGGTATCATTGTAGATGATGCGATAATTATTATCGAGAATGTCTACCGGCATCAACAGATGGGTAAACCGATCAGGGACGCCGTTGTGGATGGTGTGTCAGAGGTGATGATCCCGGTTATCAGCTCGGCTATGACTACCATCTTTGCTTTTATCCCGATGTTCATTATGACGGGTGTGACGGGTGAGTTCTTCTCTGTTGTGCCTAAAACGGTTTGCTTTGCGCTGTTGGGCTCTCTTTTTGAAGCCCTTCTTATACTACCTCTTCATATTTATGAATGGGGACCGAGAAGCATTTCGCATTCGAATCATTCAAAAGAAACGGCAGAAGATCATGCCCATCATTTGACTTCAGGTATTTTCGCGCCAGTCTGGCGCTTTTATGAGGGCCTACTCACATTATTTTTGAACAATAAAAAAAAGATGCTTCTTTTCACTTTGGCTGCTTTCATCATCTCCGTAGGGGTTATTGCTGTTTCAATAACAGGAATGATGTCTCTGGTTAAAATCAAGTTTTTTCCTGATAACATGATGCGATATCGTGTGACTGTAGAACTGCCCACCGGAACATCCATTGAGACAACAGATGAGGTCCTCCGTGAGCTGGCTGATTTTATCTTATCCTTTGGAGATCGGGAAGTAGATTCAGCATCAGGCAATGCCGGTTATTATGAAGATGAAGAGTATCAATGGCATCAGGCTCATAATTACGGTCAGTTGATTGTAAGCCTGCCTCCGAAAAAAAGGATGGAATTGCCGGAGGGCATGAACAAAGAACCCATGCGATATATTGAGTATGTCAGAAAAAAAATAAAAGGTTTTGCAGAAAGCCACTTTACCGAGGAAGGCAGAATACCCTTTATCCGGGTGTTTGCGGAAAGCACCAGTCCGGCCAAGGGAAAAGACGTGAACATCAGAATATCAGGCGATTCGCTGGAACAGAATCTGATTGTATCGGACGAGATTCAGGCGTTTTTAAAACAGGAGAATATCAGTGGCGATCTGGTCGATCTGGTGGATAACCGCTCCCCGGTTCAAAAAGTGATCAAATATACGCCCAAGCAGGAAAAAGCATTTGAATATGGACTGCCACCCGGAAGCATTACAGCGATTGTGGCGGGTGCGCTAAATGGATGGCGTGCCGGTAGTTTTCAGGTGTTTGACCAGGAAATACCACTGATGGTCCGTCTGGCAAGAACGGACGACCCGGTCAATCCCAGAAAGGTGGGACTGTCAGACCCCAGAGATATTCTTGACATACCGGTTATCGAGCACAGCATGGCTGCGGTGTATTTAAGGGATCTTGTTGATATGAGATACGCAAATGAGCCGGTTTTACGGTCCCGGTTTAATGGGAAACCTGCTGTAACGATCACTGCCAACATCAAGGAAAAATCAAAATTATCCGCAGGCCGCGTCCGGTATATGGTGAGCCGGTATTTTGAAACCATTTCCGACAAATATCCGGGGGCGACCTTGAGTTACAGCGGGATGTTCGAGACCACATCCAAAGCTTACAATTCCTTGATGTATGCATTTGTTCTGGCGCTCCTTGCCATATATCTCATTCTTGCCGCTCAGTTTGATGATTATATTCAGCCTGTTATCGTTATATCGGCTGTTTTTTTCTCGGTCATCGGGGTTGTCGCAGGCCTTGTAATTACCCGGTCCACCTTTACCATAGGCAGTTTCATGTCTGTGGTCGGACTTGCAGGTGTAGCCGTAAATGATTCTCTGCTTTTACTCGATTTCATGAATGTGAGGAGAAAAGGGGGCAAGGACATGAGAACAGCCGTGATAGAGGCATGCAGTGCAAGGATGCGGCCCATTTTACTTACGACCGTTACTACGGTACTGGGGTTGCTACCCATGGCCATCGGGATTCCGCGAAAATCAATTGAATGGTCTCCCATGGCGACCACATTTGCAACAGGGCTTATAAGTGCTACCGTATTGACCCTTCTTATTGTTCCCGTGGAATATGAAATCGTCGTGAAGACAAACATGGCCATCAAAAATTATTTTAGTAACAGAAAACGGAGAAGGAAATGAAGACACCCTTTTTTTCGATTTTTATTGTTTTTTTAATTATTATTCCAGTGAGCGGATTTGCCATTACACTTGAAGAAGCTCTTCAGGAAGCCATGCTCCACTCCCAGGAAATGAAAATGGCCGAATATGATGTGGATTCCGCCAAGGCACAGGCCAATGAGCTTGTTTCATTCACACTGCCGCAGATCTCTTTGCGAGCAGGGCATGCCATAATGGGAGCGGATAAAGAGAATCCTTTTGATAATCTGATCGGGGAATCCGTCGATTTTTCTTCAATTGATAGCGACAAAGCTGCTCTTTTAAGTCCTGGAGACTATGTAGTACTAGGTTATATTAATGACACATATACAGATATGCTGCACGAATTGCATCCGTATTTTGAGCTTCCGGAAGAACAGGATACTGCCGCTCTCACATTAAGCCAGGTGATTTTCAGTGGCGGCAACGTATGGCGAAGCTGGGGGCTACGAAAAAATCTGATCACTCAGGCTGATCTCGCAAAACGCATGGCTGTGATCGATATACGCAAAAATGTCAAATCTGCATTTCACAAGGTTCTGTTCCAGGACTCCTATCTCAAAATTCTAAAAGACCGTGTGGCTCAGTGTGAGGAAGAACTGAACGATGCAAGAGACCTTTTGAATGCAGGGCTGGTGACATCCCTCGATTTGAGGAATGCCAAACTCAAAATCAATATCGCATTGAATGGTTTAAAAGAAGCGGAAGTGTCCTTTAGAGATTCGTTGATCGATTTTAATACGGTGATTGGACGAAGCGTCGACAAACCCCTTCTTATGCCGAAAGGCATGCTTGATCGTGGCTGGAAACTGGTTGAGAAAATAAAAACCCTGGAAAAGAAATTGTCGGAAGAATCCCTTCTAAGCTTTGAATTGATTAAAAGGAAAAAAGAAGGCTTTAAGATGAAAGCCAAAATGGCCGCAGGCGAATATTTGCCGAAGCTGGCTCTTTTGGGAGGCATGGAATATACAAATAATTACGATATTGAAGAATACACGTCCTGGACGGCTGGAGCGCAACTGTCGTGGGATCTTTTCAAAGGGGGTGCCAAACGTTCAAGACGGGTGGATGCGCTTTCTGCCATGCATAAAGCAGACGAGGAGCTTACAAAGGTCCGTAAGGAAACAGGCAGTTTGGTCAGCAAATTGACAGAGCAGGCTAAAACACTGAACTACCGGATCGATCTTCAACAGGAAGCTGTTTCAATTGCAGCAGAAAACTACAATGATGCCAGAAGTCAATACAGGGCAGGCACGCTGACCCAGACCCAGATGGGTGAATTTCATCTGGCCTATTCGGAAGCGCGGTTTGGTTTGCTACAACTCTATTTTATGGAAAGGGAACTGGAGATAGCAATCGAAGCCCTGCTTGAAGAATAATTTAAATGTTTTCATCGGCTATATATCAAGACCATGTATGGGGGTTTTGCAGTAGCGGCAACAGCCGTTTTCTATATAATAATTGTTTATTCTGTAACCCCACCTTTCTATAATTTTATTTTTACATGCATGGCAGAATGTGTTTTCTCCTTCATCGCCAGGCACATTCCCTGTATAAACATAGTATAGACCTTCTTTGAGGCCTGTTTCCCGAACCATTGCAAGCGTACCAACCGGTGTGGATGGATAGTCCAGAAGATGATAGGTCGGATGAAAGCGGCTGACGTGCCACGGTGTTTCCGGCCCAAGTTCGTTGACAATAAATCGGGCGAGGCTGGTAATTTCTTCTTTTTTGTCATTTAGACCCGGTATGACAAGCGTTGTTATTTCTATCATAATACCTGCGGATTTCATCTGCTTCAGCGTATCAAGAACGCCATCACGCTTTGCACCACAGTAAGTCCGGTAAAAATCGTCACTGAATGCTTTCAGATCCACATTCGCCGCGTCCAGATAAGGTGTGATCATGGCGAGTGCTTCCGGTGTCATGTAGCCGTTTGTCACAAAAATGTTTCTTAAACCCTGCTTTTTGGAAATAACAGCAGTATCATAGGCCAGCTCAAAATACACGGTAGGCTCGGTATAGGTATAGGAGATGCTTTTACAGTTTTTTCTTATTGCCTCGCTTACGATTGATTCAGGTTTGAAGGGATCTCCCATAATCATGCCGTTTCGGTCAGAAGGCATCTGGGCGATATCGGAATTCTGGCAGAACCGGCATTTAAAATTACACCCAACTGTGGCAACAGAGTAGGACAGACTGCCAGGGGATAGGTGATAAATCGGCTTTTTTTCAATGGGGTCGATGTTTTTTGCAATCAGCTTGTCATACACAAGCGTCTGTAATGTTCCCGAAATATTTTCCCGCACACCACATATACCTCGCTGCCCTTGTTTTATATGGCACCGGTGCCTGCAGAGACTGCATACGACAGATCCATCTTTTTGCTTCTCGTATAAAAAGGCTTCCATGTTGGCTCACTTTATCATTTAGGCATATTCTCACTGTTTTTTACCGGTTCATATCCTGTGGCGATGCTCGTTTTAAATTTGGGCCGGTATTTAAGTGCCAGTGGTTTGGTCCTCATTTTGGGCACAAGTGTCACAACTATCCCGGCAAACGTGCCAAACGGAAATCTCTGAACGATTCTGGACCGTTCAATTTTATTGAATATCTTGCCAGATGATGCAGGGAATTGGCAAACCGTGCGCCATGAAACAGGTACATCTCCAAGTGTTTCCCATATCATTTGCTTGATTTCCCAAATGCTGAAGAATTTGGCGCGATTGAAAATCGTTTTTGAGAATATGCCTTTGACCCGTCTTTGAACCCCCTTGATGGCATATCTGTTGAGGACGCCTATGAAAATTCTGTCTTTTGCCACTCTTGAGGCTTCTTCAAGCACCATCACCGGATTATCAGAAAATTCTAATGTGGTGATAATCAAAGCATGATTAAAGGAATTGTCTTCAAAGGGGAGATCTTCAGCAAAACCACGGTAGAGATCAACCTTGTTTCCACCATTTTTGCCCGCAATATCTAGCATATAAGGTGACGGGTCGATTCCTGTTACCTGTATGCCTTTTTCGATAAGTGGCCGAAAGGCCGTACCTGTACCACAGCCAATATCCAGTAACGTTTCACCTTTGGAAGGCTTTAGCAGATCCAGCATGATGCAGGTTTCAAGGTCGATGGCAAAGGAATTGTTCTGACTGGTTACCCACTTTTCATATGCCAGTGAATCTTTGAAATCAAAAACATATCCCATGGCAGAGTAACTTAGTGAAAAAAAAATATGATATCAAGTATAAAAGCATTGAGCATGCCTGAATTTCAAATTCTGCCGTCGCGCATTGTGTTATTTTAATATGGTTGAGCTGGTATGATTAATTTAATCAATCAGTTGAGGTCTGCAAAAATTTAAATACTTGATTTTATTTATGCTTTCTGTTAGTGTGGACAGCTGTTCTCCCAAAGAATCATAGATGTCACAATCTGACATCTGTTTGAGGGTTCTGGGCAGGACAGGGGGATGAATTGTCAGCATTGATCCATCATAAATTTTTTCAAATAGTTACAAATTGGCTCAGTTAATCGGCAAGGGGGATGTGGGGCTGTAAAAATGGTTTGCATACGATTGCTCCTGAATGCGAATATCCGAGGTTAAAAGACTGAAAACAGCGAGGCGCTGGAAAATGATTTCTTTCAGGGATGAAGCTCATACACACTTGGGTTTTCCGATTGTTCTGCTTGTTTTTTTTATTCAGAGTGTCTTTTTCTTTTGTTCATGTCAACAGAATAGCGCTTCCTCCCATCTGCCGGACAATGAGAAAGTTTTTTCCATACCTGTACAGGAAAATTCAAGAGCAATTGATACAAGCCATGAAAAAAGCCCATCAGTTTTTGAGCAGGGAAAGGTTGATGACCTGTGCATGTCTATAGGATCTCTGATTTCATTTCCTGAAAAAACGTTTACTCATTCTAACATCATGAGCGTTATGCTGACAATTATTCTGATGATCGTGTTGAGTTTATTCATGATAAGCAGAAAAATCGGGCAAAAGCAGAAAAAACAATTGGCCATTCTGGATCAGTTGGACCAGGGGGTCGTTATTAGGGATGCTTCCGGAAGAGTTTGTTATCTTAACCAGATGGCTGAGCAAATGACCGGCTGGGCACTGCAGGAGGCCTCCTCTGTATCATTTTCAGAAGTTGTTCAGATTCATGATGTGCACATGAAGGATATCTGTTCACAAACTGCAGAAGATATTTTAAATCACATTAGGATAGCAAAGGATGGAATGGCATGTGTTCTTAAGCCAAAACAAGGTGCATCCAGAATTGTTAATGTCCGCGCCAGCATGACTGATTCAGCCGAAAAAAGCACCCCGGAGACAATCGTTTTTTTTCAGGATATCACTGAGTATCGGAAATCGGTATCTGTGCTTGAGGAACATGTTAAAAGGCAGCATACAATTATTGAAAATACAGGTACGGCTATATTTATCGTAGAAAAAGATGGTATTCTTTCATTTGTGAATGAGGGGTTTGAAAAATTTTCAGGATATAAGAGAGAGGCTATCATAGGTATTAAACATTGGAAGGAGTTTATTTCACCTGAAGATTTAAAAAAATTTACAGATAACGGTCATATTAAAATCAACAGTGATATTTTTGATCCAAAAAACTATGAATTCGATTTCATTGACAGGTGGGGAAGCAAAAAGAGCGTCTATATGACCATTACATTTATCTGGGAAAAGGAATGCTCCCTTGTGTCCCTGATTGATATTTCGAAGAGGAAACGGGTAGAAAAGGAATTAACCAAGTCTCGGGAGCACATCAGAAAGTTATCCAAACAGACCGAACTTTTCAGTCTTGCAGCAGCTTCGATTATATCGATGAAGAATGAAAAAGAGATTTTTACAAGTATCAGTAATGCGATCATTGAGCATTCGGGCTTTAAGAGAGTGGTTATCTCATATCTTAAAGACAACTCTCCGTTCAGGGATATTATCGGATATGGCGGAATGGATTATGACATTGTCAGGAAGCTGGCATCTGTAGAAGTACCAAAAATCTGGTATAATGATTTATTTGAGCAGGGTATCAAGGTTGGCCAATTTTCCTGTTATCTTCCTCATTCCCGGGTTGACATGATCGGGCAGCCAAGAAGTGGGAGCAAAGGCATTGCACAAGAAACTTCTGACAATCAATGGCATCCTGAAGATGCGCTTTACGTGCGAATGAATGATAAAAAAGGAAACCTTATCGGTGTGATATCTGTTGATGGGTCAAAATCAGGGAAAAAACCGACAGCCAAAACGGTGAGGCCGCTTGAAATTTTTTCCAGTCTGATTTCACAAATTATCATTAACAAGAAAACCCAGGAGGAAACACAGCGACTGGAGAGTCAATTGTCCCATGCCAACAAGATGGAGTCCATCGGCACACTTGCCAGTGGTATTGCCCATGATTTTAATAATTTATTAACAGGAATCCTGGGCAATGCTTCGTTGATGAACTTGAAGACGGAGCAGGCAGATCCCAATCACGTATTTATCCAAAGGATTATAGGCCTGGTTGAAAGCGGCGCGGATTTGACCCGGCAGATTCTGGGGTTTGCGAGAGATGGCAAATATGAAGTCAAACCCACGGATTTGAATTCAATTCTCCAGAAAAGTGCGGATATGTTCGCCCGCACAAAGCGGGAAATCCAGATAATTGAAGAGTATCAGGATAATCTTTGGACAGTTGATGTTGATCGGGGTCAGATTGAGCAATTGCTGCTTAATCTTTTTGTGAATGCAGCTCATGCCATGCCAGAGGGGGGGAAGATTTATCTGAAAACAGAAAATGTTATCCTGGATAAATTTTTCCTGAAACCATACGAGGCAAAGCCCGGGAAGTATGTTAAATTTATGGTCACCGACACAGGCATCGGGATGGACAAAGCCACAATGCAAAGAATTTTTGATCCATTTTTTACAACAAAGGAAATGGGGAGAGGCACCGGTCTTGGCCTTGCCTCTGCTTACGGGATTGTCAAGAGTCATGAGGGCGTTATCAATGTTTATAGTGAGTTGAATGAGGGCACTACGTTTTCCATTTATTTGCCCTATTCGGGAAAGGAAATAGAAGTGGCTTTACCTGTGGATAAAGGGATAATAAATGGGAAAGAGACCATTCTCCTGATCGATGATGAAGAAAATATCAGACATATCAGCAAGGAGATGCTAGACCTATTGGGGTATCGTGTTATTCTTGCCTCAAGCGGGCACGAAGGAATTTCTGCATTTGCTACACATCCTGAAGAAATTGATCTTGTGATACTGGACATGATCATGCCGGATATGGGTGGTGGAGAAACCTTTGACCGGTTAAAGGAGATTAACAAGGATGTAAAGGTTCTTCTGGCAAGCGGTTACAGTTTGAAGGGCCAGGCAAGTCATATCATCCAAAGAGGGTGTATGGGGTTTATTCAGAAACCGTTTGGTTTGAAAGAGCTTGCGATATCAGTGAGGAAAGTACTTGATGAAATATCCTGAACCGGATAATTATCTATTTTGACACATGTTTTTTTAAAAAGAGTTTGTTTCCCTTTTTATTATATCGGAATTCGCTGAAGTACTGATTCATTATTTTGAACCCTCTTCCATGTTCCAGAAGGGAGCCTTGCTCCATGCTACCCATATGGCTCATGGCGGCTTGCCAGTCAAAACCCTCACCCTCATCTTCAATTTCAATCATCAGTTCTTCTTCCATGATTGTTAAAATATACTTGATCACCTTGTGGGGATCTGAACGGTGTGCATGCCGAACGGCATTGGACAAGCCTTCGCGCAGTACAAGGCACACGTCAAATGCAACGCCTGAGAATCCGTTGTCATCGAGAAATTTTTTTGTTTCACTGCTTGCCCTGTCAATATTTTCCATGCTGGAGCAAAGTGATATGGAGATACTTGCCTGACCTTTTTCAATGTTAAATAATAAATTTTCTGCCATTGGAATCATTGGTTTAATTATCCATACATATTATTGTGCTCATCCAGTACACTCGGCTTATACTTCAAATCCAAGAATAACAATGTCATCTTCCAGGCATGTGAGGTCAGGGCAAATATGTTCCAGGATTTTTTTGGGAGCATGCCTGATGGGGATATTCTTTACAACCCTGCATGCTTTAAGAATTTTATCCGCACCTTCGGTCCAGACAATTTTTTTTTGGGATGATTCAATGATACCATCCGTATATAGAAAAAATCGGTCCCCTTTGGAAACCTTTATTGTCCTTGAACCAAAAAGGACGTCCTTAAAAATACCAATGACATCGCCTCTCAGTTGAATAAGTTCCGGCTCACCGCCAACCGGGATGTAGCAGACTGGTGGATGACCGGCATTTATTATGGTAATCTGATTTTTCTTTTTATTGAGCATCACATAACTTGCAGTTAAATATTTGCCCGTGGGCAGAATTTCAACCAGTACGTCGTTGATCATTTTAATGCTCTCCTGGGGTTGATAAATAGGTGAGCAGTTCTGCTTTAAAAGGGCTTTAACGGACGTGGTCAGGTAGCTTGTACTTATATCATGACCTGAAAAATCTGCAATGAAGTATACGTAAATCTCGTCTGAAACAGGAAGAACTTCGTAAAAGTCACCACCAGCCTCCTGTAAAGCGATGTACTCAACACCAAAATTGGCTTTGGGGTGTTGGTCCGGAGTCGTGAGAAGGGATGTTTGTGCTTCTGTAATCTGTTTCAGCTTTTCCGCCTGACTCGCAATTAATGAGTTGGTCGCAATAGAAAGCTTCAGGTGAAGACCAACTCTTGCGATAACCTCAAGTGGGTGAAATGGTTTTGTGATATAATCAACTGCACCAAGATCGAAACCTTCCAGTTTGGAGTTGATTTCACTGACACCCGTTAAAAAAAGGACAGGAATGGATGCTGTGGATGCATTGTTTTTAAGGAATTTAATAACATCAAACCCGTTTTCTCCCGGCATCTTGATGTCAAGAAGGATCATGTCCGGATGCTCCAAAACAGCTTTCTCTCTTGCATCCGGCCCGTCATTGGCTGTGATGATTCGATAGCCTTCTTTTGCAAGAGGTGTTTCAAGCATTTTTACATTCAGGGGATTATCGTCAACCACAAGTATTGAAAGCTGGCCGTCTCTATCCATACAACCTCTTTTTGGTTATGTAGCAACTATCAAGTTAATAATATCAAGGGCATTTTTCGGGATATATCAGGTAAACAAAAGGATGCATTGAGTTTCGTTTTCAATAAGCATTAGAGTTTTTGAAGAAGAGATTTAACCTCATTGAGTTTTTCAGTTAAAATTTTTGTAACATCTTCAAATCCTGTGAGATTGTTATCGCTGGCATTTTTTTCGGCGTTCAGGGCAATATCTGACATTTCCATAAATCCCAAATTACCTGCAGACCCTTTAAGGGAATGAGCGGCTTCAGATGCACTTTCAGCATCTTTTTTCCAAATGGCGTTTTTTATTTTTTCAATATCAGAATCTGCTGTGGACACAAAGAGTTTTACGATTTCAACAAATTCATCCAGTTCCAAGCCAAGGTTTTCTCCCAACTCTTTTAAATCCACAATGCCTCCTTGAACGTTTTGGGGTATTTAAAAAAACCGTCCGCTCAGGCTGGGCCGGTTCCGATATGTCAACCTGATTAATAACAACACAGATGATGAAGCGAATTGACAGATAATTTTTTATCTAAAGTTAATTCGCTTTGTTATGTGATTGCTGCCAGACTATATGTGCCGAACCATAAGGTGATTTTTGTATCCGGATTTCATGAAGTCTTTACTGATATTACCTTATGCATAGTGGATCATGCAACTTTTTTTTGGTGTATTTTAAAAAAGATTAATATTTTTTAAAATAATTTCTTGACGTACAATATCCGTGTATATTAATATCACTAAATCCGGATATATTGTTATGTTAAGTATAAATTATTTTAAAGCATTATCAGACATTACCCGAATACGCGTGTTCAACGTTCTTTTGACGTATGAGCTAAGCGTGAATGAAATTGTTTTACTATTAAACATGGGTCAGTCTCTCATATCAAGACACCTAAAAATATTAAATGATTCCGGTCTGTTGTCGTGCAGAAGAGATCGGGTATGGGCCTTTTATTCTGCAAACCAGACAAATGATGCCAAGCGTTTTATAGATGCCATATCCTATCTTTTTAAAGATGATCCTTTACTTTTGGAAGATCTTGATAAGGCTTCCCGGCTGATTGATGACCGCCAAAATTTTACAAAGACGTTTTTTAATTCGATTGCCTCAGAATGGGATAGGCTTAAACATGATATCCTTACAGATATCAAACTGAATGAAATCATTTTTAATAATATCAAAAAGGATTGTGTCGTTGCAGACCTGGGATGCGGTACCGGTGACCTGCTTGCATGTCTGAGTGCTCATATTTCCAGGGCAATCGGTGTGGACAGCTCGGTAAAAATGCTTGAACAGGCAAAAAAGAGATTTAAAAACAGCAACACTAAAATTGATTTCCGGCTTGGAGAGCTTGAACATCTTCCCATAGGTAATGGTGAAGTGGATACAGTCATTTTTTCTCTTGTATTACATCATTTGCCCAGTCCGGAATCCGCGATTATGGAGAGTGCGCGTATTTTGAAATCTGATGGAAAAATCATCATTGCCGATTTTGGAAAGCATGAAAATGAAAGCATGCGGAAAAAATACGGTGATAGATGGCTTGGCTTTCAGGATTCAGAAATTAAACGATGGTTGTCAGATCAGGGATTCGAACTCCGTTCTGAGGCATCGTTTGTATTGAAAGAATCCATTCGGTTGAGCGTTCATACAGCAATAAAAAAATAAAAGGAGATCGTATGGAATTTTTAAAAATGGATTTAACACTAAAAAATAAAGTTGCGGACATGTCACAGGCAGACTTTGGATTAAAGGACATGCAGCTTTCTGAAAATGAAATGCCAGGCCTGATGGCTGTGAGGGAAAAATATGGCAAAGAAAAGCCCTTAAAAGGACTGAAAGTCACTGGAAGTCTTCATATGACCATTCAAACAGCCATGCTGATTGATACGCTGAAAGTACTGGGTGCGGATATCCGCTGGGCATCCTGTAATATTTTTTCCACACAGGATCATGCTGCAGCGGCCATTGCACAAAAAGGCACTGCTGCCGTTTTTGCATGGAAAGGGGAAACACTTGACGAATACTGGTGGTGCACGGAAATGGCACTGACCTGGCCGGATGGCAGTGGGCCGGATCTGATTGTCGATGATGGCGGTGACGCCACAATGATGATTCATGAAGGTGTGAAAATTGAGGATGACCCGTCGATTCTGGATAAGGAATATGACAGTGCAGATATGAAATGTCTGATAAAAAGATTGAAAGCAACCTACCAGAAAAATCCGACTCACTGGCACAGTGTTGCTGAAAAAATCAAAGGCGTATCTGAAGAAACCACAACAGGCGTGCACAGGCTTTATCAGTTGGCAGGCAATAATGAGCTCCTTTTTCCCGCAATCAACGTAAATGATTCCGTGACCAAATCCAAATTTGATAATCTTTATGGGTGCAAGGAGTCCCTTGCAGATGGTATCAAGCGCGCCACGGATATCATGATTGCAGGTAAGGTGGCGGTGATCTGCGGGTATGGTGATGTGGGAAAAGGATGCGCGAGATCGTTAAGGGGATTTGGCGCTAGAATTATTGTTACAGAAGTCGATCCCATTTGTGCGTTGCAGGCCATGATGGAGGGCTATCAGGTGCTTACGATGGAAGAAGCTGCGCCGCTGGGGGATATTTTTGTAACAGCTACCGGGTGTTATAAAGTGATTACCGGGAAAGATATGGAGATGATGCGGGATGAGGCGATTATTTGCAATATTGGCCATTTCGATAATGAGATAGATATGGGGTATCTTGAAAAAACACCTGAATGCAAGAAATTGAACATAAAGCCTCAGGTGGACAAATGGACCTTAAAATCAGGAAGATCGGTTATTGTACTTGCAGAAGGAAGGCTTGTTAATCTGGGGTGTGCCACAGGGCATCCGAGTTTTGTGATGAGCAACAGCTTTACCAATCAGAGCCTTGCCCAGATTGAGCTTGCCACAAAGGAACATGAAAATAAAGTATACACGCTGCCTAAGCATCTTGATGAAGAAGTGGCCCGGCTCCATCTTGGAAGACTGGGGGCCAAGTTGACCAAACTAACGAAAGTTCAGGCCGACTATTTAGGTGTTCCGGTTGAAGGCCCATTCAAGCCTGAACACTACAGATATTAGTTTGAATCATAAAATAACTCCGGGTTTAGATGCCCGGAGTTATTTTTATTGTTTTAACCAGGAAAATCACTACATGACAAATGCTTCTTCCGGCATTTCCATGATGGAAGATGTTGTGGCTTTGATGGCTTCCATTTTGCCAAGTGTTACAGGCAGGAGCTGTTCAATGAAATATTGGGCGGTTTTAATCTGGCCCTGATAAAAAGGAACGTCTTTTTTCTTGGCGCCTGAGATCGCCTTTGTGGCGACAGTTGCTCTCCAGATATGTAACCAGGCCATAATTACGTCGCCTGCGGCTTCCTGAAATGGAACGGCTTCTGCAAATGCATCCATGATTTTTTCCGACATGGCGGTTTTTCCCATGTGCATGGCGATTTCACCCAGTTTGCCTACAGCCGCTTCAACTTTGCCGGCCAGCTCTTCAAGGCCAGCTTCTTTGGCATCTTTAATCCTGGCACTGATTTCACCCAAAAGATCCATCATCGGTTTGCCGTTGTTCATACCGAGTTTCCTTCCCAGAAGATCCATGGCCTGAATGCCGTTTGTGCCTTCATAAATAGCAGTGATCTTGCAGTCTCTTAAAAGCTGCTCCTGGGGGAATTCACTGCAGAATCCGTAGCCACCATAAACCTGTACGCCTGTAGAACAAACTTCAAATCCTTTGTCGGTACAGTAGGATTTACTGATGGGGGTCAGAATTTCAATGAGTCCCTGATATTTTGCCTTTATGTCTTCATTTGCTGCAATGGCTACCTGATCAAAGCAGTTGGATATATAGTAGATGAGTGCTCTCATGCCATCCACATAGGCTTTCATATTAAGAAGCATGCGCCGGACATCGGGGTGCTGGATAATCGGAACGGAAGGCGCACCTTTATCAAATGCTTTCAAAAGATTGGGGCCCTGGATTCTTTCCCTGGCATAGTTAACGGCATTGACATAGGATGCGCTTCCCAGTGCGTATCCCTGCAGGCCAACGCCCAGTCTTGCTTCATTCATCATGACGAACATGGCTTTCATGCCTTTGTTGACTTCGCCGATCAGCGTGCCTCTGCATTTTCCCTTTCCGCCAAAGTTGATGGAGCAGGTACAGCTGCCGTGAATGCCCATTTTTTCTTCAACACCTGTAATGATAACATCATTCGGCTCTCCCAGGCTGCCATCGTCATTTACCCATATTTTGGGAACGAGAAAGAGTGAAATTCCCTTGGTCCCTTCGGGCGCGCCTTCGATTCTTGCAAGAACCGGATGGATTACGTTTTCCACCATATCGCTGTCGCCGCCTGAAATAAAAATTTTGTTTCCGGTAATGGAATAAGTACCATCATCATTCAGTTTGGCGCTTGTGGTTAATGCACCTACGTTTGATCCGGCTTCTGGTTCAGTAAGGCACATGGTTCCGCCCCATTTGCCTGTGAACATGTTTTTCAGAAACAGTTTTTTCTGTTTGTCAGAACCAAATTCCTTGAGGATCGCGCCTGCACCATGGGTCAGACCCGGATACATCATGAATGCCATATTTGCACCAGAAAAGAGCTCTCCACATGCTGTGGCAACAGTTCTGGGCATGCCCTGACCGCCGTATTCCAAATCATCCGTCATGGCAATCCATTCACCTTCACGCAAAAGCTTGTAAGGACGGTGATAAGACGGGGGAACTTTGACCGCGCCATTTTCAAGACGGACACCTTCGGGGTTCCCGTTTTCCACATCGGCGGTCTTGTTTGCCGGCAATAGTTCATTGACTGCCAGACTGCGGGCTTCTGTAAGAATCATATCAACGGTTTTTTTGTTAAAATCTGCAAATTTCTCTGTTTTTGAGAGTTCTTCTACATTCATGATTTCATGCAAAAGAAAATCCTGATCTCTTCGATCTACAACCTGTTGTGCCATAAAAAAATCTCCTCTAGGGTTTTTAAATATAAAAAAGACTAAAAAGTAATCTTTAATAGCAAAAAAAGCAAATATGCCTCATCAGGGGCAAATTTTATTATTTTATTGTTGACACAAACCTTGTCAAGAAATTTCTTTGATATATACAGATTTATCATTTGATAAAAGGGATTTAGACGTCTAATCAATGGAGAGGATATATCAGGCAAATACACAATGGGTTGCAATAGCAACAAAATGACGGATATGAATAATCTTAAAAATGAATTGACCGCATTCATGATGATTGATAAAATTTTCATTCAATAATAGCCTGAATAATTAAACATATCTGGTAATTGTAAAAAGGGGTGGCTTATGATGGGGCAATTTTTCCAATTTGAAACGAATTGTACGACGATAAGGCAGGAACTGATGGCCGGGTTGACCACATTTTTAACCATGGCCTACATTATTTTTGTAAATCCCAACATCTTAAGCGCGACCGGCATGAACAAGGAGGCGCTTATTACAGCAACAATCCTTGCGTCTGCTTTTGGAACAGCACTTGCCGGATTATGGGCCAGGGTTCCTTTTGCCATGGCACCGGGAATGGGGCTGAATGCCTTTTTTGCCTACTCATTGGTCCTTGGAAATAAAATCACCTGGCAAACGGCTCTGGGTGTTGTGTTTATCTCAGGCATGCTGTTTTTCATTCTGACACTTGTCGGAATCCGGAAATGGATCATCAAAGCGATTCCGCTTCATTTGAGATTGTCAACAGCAGCAGGAATTGGTTTGTTCATCACATTTATAGGGTTTCAAAATCTGGGGATGATCGGCGATCATCCGGTCACGCTCGTAACCCTTTCCAAATTTTCACCAACTGTTTTTCTGGGAATGATCGGGCTTGTGATTATTGCCATTATGGAAGTCCGGAAAATTAAAGGTGCTATTTTGGCAGGTATCATTATTACGACCCTTCTGGGGGTCATGACAGGAAAAGTTTCCCTTCCGGAACAATTTTTTTCTGCGCCGCCATCGCTATCACCTGTTTTTTTTCAGCTTGATATTCTCGGTGCTCTGAAATGGAGCCTCTGGGGAGCGATTTTTTCATTCATGTTTGTGGATCTTTTCGATTCAGTGGGCACAATTGTCGCCTGTTCCTATGAGGCAAAAATGGTCAAAGCGGACGGGACGATCGAGAAAATAGACCGGATTCTTGAAGCTGACGCTTTGGCAACTGTTGCAGGCGCACTTCTCGGAACAAGCACAACCACGACCTATATTGAATCCGGATCAGGCATTGCCGAAGGCGGGCGAACCGGCCTGACAGCTGTGACCGTGGCACTTCTTTTTCTGGCAGCTCTTCTCGTCACCCCGCTTATTGCCATTGTCCCTTCTTTTGCAACTGCACCAGCACTGATCGTTGTGGGGATATATATGTTCAGAAATATCAGGGAAATCGATTTCAAAGACATGGAGATCGCTATTCCGGCATTTCTGACCATGATCCTGATGCCTCTGACATACAGCATCAGCATGGGCCTTTGCTTTGGGTTTATTTCCTATGTCATCGTTGCTGTATTTGGCGGTAAGATGAAAGAAATCCATGCATTGATGTGGGTGATCAGTCTGCTGTCGGTTGTCGAGTTGGTGTTGAATGTGGTTTGATTTTATTTGAAAATCCCAAGAAACCCTTTTTTTTCAGGTGCAACCATATCGATTACATTGATGCTGAACTCTTTTTCCAGAAGTATTTTCCGGATTTCAGAAATTTTTTTGTCCTTCAGTTGAAGCAAAAGCGTTTTTGCGTTTTTAAGTTCCCGTTTTTCTTTTTCCTGAAGGATATCATCAACGATGTTCTGCACCTCATTTATTGCTATTTCTATTTTTCTGCTGTCTGTGGATAATTGGGCAAGCTTCCCTGTGTCGGGGAGTTTGCTGTTTTCTTCCTGAAGCCGTTTTTCTTCAAATTTAATGGCTTTTTCTTTTGCATCCAGCAATGTTTTTCGGGCACTGTTTAATTGATCAAGTTTTAGATAGATTCTTGCAATGAGGATAAAAAGCATGATTTCATCAACATCGAGACTGACCATATAGGACTGTTCATGGGTGACCCGATAATAGCGGACCGCCATTTTCAGGGCGTCTTCTTCATTTCCAGGGATGTCGGGCCATTTCTTTTTGGCAGCCGCAATAATCAGCCGAAGTTTTTTGTCCACAACCTTTTTGATGTCAGGTCGTTCAGTGATATCCCGGTATAACCAGGCCAGTCGCAGGCAATATCTCCCCAGATTCATGGCATCCTTGCTGGCAATTTCATGAATCAGCTGCAGTTCAAAAACAGCCAGCAGGTGGAGCTTGATGGCCTGAAAAAAATCAAGGTTGTCAAAATCGATATTCATGCTGAACATTTTTGCCACAGCCATGATTTCAGGGTCACTCCAGCATAAAGATATCAATCGGGTTTTGAACTTGGACAGAGTAAGTGTGCACTTTTCAACCGGATTTTTATAATAAAGGTGGCTGGCAGTGAAATAGCATTTCGTGCAGTGCCACATATAATACATTCGTGGAAAAATTTTTCTGACATCCTTTGACAGCCAGATAATGGTTTGGGGCCTTAAATCAATATCAAGATCCCGTTCTGTGAAAAGATGAGTTTTAAGCGTAACCTGTTCATTTTCAGCCCCGCAGACAGGGCATTTTACTTTTGTTTTAAAGAAAGGGCCCGGTTTGACAGATGCCTTGATCAGATTGTCTAAATTGTCAGTTGCCATGTTTTTCCTGAAGGGCAAATAAAAGTGGACTTTATTAAAACGGATGTAAAGAGTTATATATATGAAAAATTTTTTACGTGTCAATGGATATGGTATGGGGATAGAAATTAGCATGCAGATATCTGATGTTTGGTTTCAGAAGGCTTCTAATTAAAATGCCATTATTGACTCCAGGGGGCAGCTGTGTTTATATGTCAGAATTTTAAGGAGATCGCCCGGAAAGAATGTTTTGAAGTGACACATTTCACCCATATCCGTTCTTCCGTTATATCCGTTAAACCCTTTTTAAAATGTTAATGGCCTGCCATGAGGAAAAGTGTTCATCAGCTGATCGTTGCCATCTTGATTGTCGTGGTTCCGGAAATGGGATTGACAGGGGAGATGTTGTTTTCCGGAAAAACCATGGGCACAACGTATAGAATAAAAATAGTGGGAGATCATTTAGGAGATCAGGAGCAATGGCAGGCTCTTATTGACAAACGGCTTGATGCGGTCAATCAGAGCATGTCCACTTTCATTGCGGACAGTGAAATCGGCAGGTTTAACCGGTTTGAAAAGATAGATGCGCCGTTTTCCATTTCTAATGGATTCTTAAGCGTGATGCTGGCAGCCAAGCGTATTTATCAGGATACAGACGGTGCGTGGGACGGAACCGTAAGACCTCTCGTGAATCTGTGGGGGTTTGGAACGGGTCAAATGACTGGGCGTATCCCCTCTGATGATGATGTCAAAACCATCCTTCCTGCCACAGGATTTTATCTGATAACCATTTCAGAAAAAGGGTTTCTGATGAAAAAATCATCCCGGGTTACGCTTGATTTATCCTCAATTGCAAAGGGATATGGTGTGGATGATATTGCCACTGCTTTAAAACAAAATGGTTGTACCCGTTTCCTTGTTGAAATCGGTGGAGAGGTTTATGCAAGCGGGAAAAAGGAAAATGGCGATTCATGGAAGGTGGGCATCAACACACCCAGAAAAGATGCCCCCATTGATCAGATATATAAAGTTGTTGAGTTGTCTGATAAAGCCTTGGCCACCAGTGGGGATTACAGAAATTTTTTTGAAAATAAAGGAAAAACCTATTCCCATGTGATTGATCCCAGGACCGGTTACCCGGTAAAAAACGGTGTGGTGAGTGTATCCATTCTTTCTGATACATGCATGGTGGCAGATGGTCTTGCAACAGCCGTCATGGTCATGGGAGCTGAAAAAGGTCTTGATCTGGTTAACAGACTTGAAAATACGGAATCTTTGATTGTTGTGAGCCGGTCGAAAGGGTCTTTTGAGAATATATATTCAAAAGGATTCACGAATTTTGAATATGGGAAACACTAATTTATATATTTAAAACAGGAGATGACCATGAGCGAATACGAATTCTATATTGTAGAAAAAAAGCCGCCAATCGCATGGGTTTACCTTAACCGGGAAAAAAAGAAAAATGCCATGAACCCGCCTGCTTGGAAGGAGACGCTGCCCATTTTTGAGGATCTGGATCAGGATGATGATATCCGGGCCGTGATTATTGCAGGCAAGGGACCCTGTTTCTCAGCAGGCATAGACCTTTTTGGCATGGTCAATGAAATGCCTGAGATCATGGATACAGACCAGAAAGGAGCGGTCAAGTGGAGAATGTTGAAAAAAATATATCCGCTTCAGGATGCAATGAGCTGTATTGAATGGTGCCGAAAACCTGTTATTGCTGCGGTTCACGGGCATTGTGTCGGCGCAGGACTCGATATGATCACTGCGTGTGATATCCGGTTATGCTCTGAAGATGCTATTTTTTCTTTAAGAGAGGCGGCTGTGGGATTTGTCGCAGATGTCGGCGTCCTGCAGAGACTTCCCCATATTGTCGGCCAGGGCATCACCCGTGAGCTGGCGTTCACGGCAAAAGATTTTGGTGCAAAACGGGCCAAGGAGATTCTTCTTGTCAATAACGTGTACCCGAATAAGGAAATTTTATTTGTGGAAGCGCAGAATATGGCGCTTGAAATTGCAGAAAAATCTCCGCTGGCTGTTCAGGCATCAAAGGATGTCCTCAATTATGGCATTGGAAAATCGATTGCTGACGGTTTGAAGTATGTGGCATCTATGAGCACGAATATTGTGCCGTCAAACGATCTGATGGAGGCCGTATCTGCATTTGCCGAAAAACGGGCGCCAAAATTTACAGGAAAATAATAATCCATGAATATTCATCTCGTCAGTTTGGGGTGTGCCAGAAACCTGGTTGACAGTGAGATCATGATCGGCCGCCTTGCCGAAAGGAAAGGCTTTCAAATGATCGATGACCCCTCTTCAGCAGAGGTGATTATTGTGAATACATGCAGTTTCATCCAGGATGCCATTGAAGAATCGATTGATACTATCTTGGAGCTTGCAGAGTATAAAAAGCAGGGAAAATTAAAAAATCTGATTGTGGCCGGATGCCTCCCTGAGCGATTTAAAAATGATATTGAATCGACACTGCCCGAGGTGGACGCCTTTATCGGGACCGGCGCGTATGATCAGATTGGTGACATTCTTGAAAAACTGCAAAAAAAAGCGCTAGGGAAAAAAACAATATATCCTGACCCGGATATTCTGGCACTCCAGAAATATGAAACACCCCGTTTAAGAAGCACGATGCACATGGCGTATGTGAAAATTGCAGAAGGGTGCAGCAGCAGATGCACGTATTGTATCATACCGAAATTACGTGGGAGACACAGAAGCCGGGCGATTGAGGATATCAGAAAGGAATCGTTGTCTCTTGTATCTTCGGGTGTAAAAGAACTTGTATTGATTGCACAGGAGTCTACATTCTACGGAAAGGATCTGGTTCCGCCGCAAGGTCTGGCCGGGCTCCTTGACACGCTTTCGGGAATTTCACCGCATATCTGGATCAGAGTCCTTTATGGCCATCCACAAAGCATGGCCAAGGATATGATTAAAACCATCAAGACCCATGATAACATTTGTGCGTATTTTGATCTGCCTGTGCAGCATGCCAGTGGACGCATACTCAAAAAAATGGGCAGGCGGTATAATACGGAATTTCTCAAAGACTTGTTTCTGAACATCCGGTCGGAAATCCCGGCCGCTGCCTTGAGAACCACACTCATTACAGGATTTCCGGGCGAAACAGAGGAAGATTTCGATTGTCTGGTCGAATTTGTGAATGATATCCGGTTCGATTCTCTGGGGGTCTTTACGTATTCCGATGCAGATGACCTGCCATCGCATCACCTTCCAAACCCCGTTTCTTATAAAGTTGCCAGAGAAAGACAAGATCATATAATGGCCATGCAGGCTGAAATTTCTCTTGAAAGAAATCATAAACACCTGAATAAAACCTATACAGTTCTTGTTGAGGAAAATCCTGAAAAAGGATTATTCGTGGGCCGCACGGTTTTCCAGGCACCTGAGGTGGATGGCGTAACATTTATTCGGGGAGAAAGCTTGACAGTGGGTGATTTTGTTGATGTGTGTATCAATGATGTTGAAGAATATGATATTTCAGGAGAGCTTATATGACTGACTTGAAAAACAGAATTTTAAACTTTGTGAAAGATGACCTTGAAAATATAGAAAAAGCTCTCACAGACAACCTGAATCCGTTTGTTGATATCATCACCAGTGTCGCCAATCACATCATGTTTTCAGGTGGAAAACGAATCCGGCCGCTATTAACGGTTTTATGTGCAAAAATATGCGGGTACCATGGGGAAATTGACAAAACCATTTCAACTATTTTTGAATACATGCATACAGCCTCCCTGATGCATGATGACTTGGTGGATGAAGCGACCCTGAGGCGCGGCAAGCCAGTGACCCAGGCCGTCTGGAACAATGCCACGGCGGTTTTGATTGGAGATTTTCTGCTCGCAAGGACGCTCTCCATCGCGCTTGCATATGAAAAAAGAGAGCTTATAGAAATTATCGCTCAAATAACGGAGAGCATGACTCAGGGAGAAATTCTTCAGCTGATTAACAAGGGGAACCTCAACCTTACCGAAAAAGATTATATGGCCACTATTGAAAAGAAAACAGCCATTCTGATTCAGGGTGCCTGTAAAACAGGTGCAATGATAGCAGATGCAACGGAACACCAGGAAAAGGCCCTGACAGAATATGGTTACCATCTGGGTCTTGCTTTTCAAATGGCGGATGATCTTTTGGACTACACCTCTGAAACCAGTGATCTGGGAAAAAAGATCGGTGCAGACCTGAGAGAAGGCAAACTGACACTTCCTGTCATATATTCACTTCAGAAAGCACGTGGCAGCAAAAAAAACAATGACGTAAAAACCATGGAAGATATTATCCGGAAACGGGATGAATTCAGCGATGATGAGTTTGGGGTGTTCAAAAATATGCTGAAGACATATGGCGGTATCGATTACACAAGAACGCTTGCCGAGGATCAGGTCAAAAAAGCAAAATGCGCACTTGACATATTTGATGCATCAGAAGACAAAAGTATATTGATGGATCTTGCGGACTATACCCTTTTGCGAAAAACCTGATCTGTTTTTCCATATGCATAGGGTTTTGGAGAGATAAAATGATAGTAATAAAAAATATGCTCATGAAAAAAAGACTTTATAGTGGTCTGCTTTTTATAATTGTTTTTTTCCCGATAATGGGATCATCAGAAAACCTGACCAGGACAACCATCGTTGCCACCATGGGAACCGGTGCCATTTTAAATGAAGATGATGCGGCAAACGCAAGGGATAGGGCCATATCAGACAGTCTGATATCCGCAATTGAAAATATTCTCTCAGGACTTCTCCCTGTTGAATCTCTTGTTGCAAATTTTAAGACGCTGAACAGTATTCTTTATGCGTATAAGGATAGTTTGATTCAGGACTATAAGGTATTGACTGAAGAAAAATACAATAAATATTACAGGGTAATGGTTCAGGCCACTGTTTCGGTGAACAAACTGCAACAGCTCCTTTTAGAATCAGGAATTGTGATTGATAGAAAAACCATGCCCGGTATTTTATTTCTGATTTCAGAAGAGAATCTTGAAGATATTGCAAGCCAATACTGGTGGGGAAGTGGCATGAAAGATATCATCACATCAACAGAGCTTGCCCTTTCCGAAACGTTGCAGAAAAAGGGATTTTCTGTGATTAACCATAAAACCATGGATGCCAAGAATTTTGAGGGAGATACTGCTGCAGCATATGGGGCGGTTCTCGACCATCAGGCTGCGATGGAGCTGGCGTCAAAATATCAGGCAGACGTTGTGATTATAGGAACCGCACAGGCGATTCGGGCATCCAATACCATGGGAAATGATATTAAGTCATTTATCGGAAAAATATCCCTTCAGGTGTATCGAACAGATACCGGCACAGAGATTGCTCGTGATGAGAAAACAGCTGTTTCTGTGGATGTGAATGAAATTTCGGGCGGCAGAGCCGCACTTACAAAAGTGGGTGTGCTGGCAGGAGAGGACATTGCTCCCATGGTTCTTTCAGGCTGGCGCAAGTCTGATAAAAAACCCACAGAGATCATAGTAACCGTGGCAGGGACAAACTATTTGTCCAATTTTGTCGTTTTCAGGGAGACCATGAAAAAAATTCCGGGTGTAAAGGGGAGCCAGGTTAAAGAGATGGAATCAGATAAAACCGTTCTCATTGTCCAGTACCAGGGTGACGGGAAAGAACTGGCCAATGCTTTATTATTGAATACGTTTGATAATTTTGGCCTGAATATTTCACTGGTATCCCAGAGTGCCATAAAAATTGAGCTTATTCAAGCCGCCCGATAATAGGGATGTATTTTTTTTATCAAATCGGATACAATATAAAATACAGAAAAGCAAAGGATGAGTTAAAATTACAAGCGAGTGACAATCTGTTATGAATCTGCCGAACATTCTGACGATTTCAAGGATTTTTCTTGTACCTGTATTCATTATTTTCCTGATCAACCACATGTCATTTCATGCGCTTTTGATTTTTATTTACGCAGGCATCAGTGATGGTCTGGATGGGTTTATTGCCAGGTATTTCAATCAGAAGACCTTGATTGGGGCCTATCTTGATCCCCTTGCAGACAAACTGCTCATCACGTCCTCATTTATATGCCTGGCCATACTTGAAATCATTCCCGGGTGGATATCCGTGATCGTCATCAGCAGGGATATTCTGATTTTAAGCGGGATCATCATTCTCTATATGTGGGATGTGCCCTTTGAGGTCAAACCGTCATTTGTCAGTAAATGTACCACAACCATACAGCTCGTAACCGTATTTCTGGTTCTGGTTAACGTCACTTTGACTCAGCATTTTCTTCAGCATTTTATCATCTATTGTTATGTATTGACGGCCGGATTTTCGATTATTTCAGGATTTCATTATACGTATAAGGGGTTGAACCTCCTCCAGGCTTACACCGAGGAATCAGGTAATAATAAAAGATAATGCCAACGTTCTTCCATACCCCTAAATGAAAATAATAAGCAGACCGCATTTGCCTTGACAGAAAATCAAATGATTGATAATGACACCTAAGTTTTTAGGCGCGTAGCTCAGGGGTAGAGCGCTACCTCGACACGGTAGAAGTCGTTGGTTCAAATCCAATCGCGCCTACCAAAAAAATCAAAGGGTTACAAGATTTAGCCTTGTAGCCCTTTCTTAATTGTGACCACTTTTTAAAAAACGTTTTTCGTTGTGGGAAGTATTATCCAATAATACCTTGTCTTTTCTGTTGTTTTTTATTTCTGTTTTCGTTCTTTTCGGTTTTCCGGATCAGTCCCTTCTGCAAAATTTATTTTGCCCCTCTCTGAAATCATTTATTCAATACGTTGGCTCAATTTTAAAACTAGCAACCAATACGGTGAATTATGCTTGACTATTCATTTGTCACAATCTATTATGCAACCAATAAGTCCAAATTTTTAGACATAGTGGTTAATATATGAACAGATTAATTTCATTTCCGGCAGAGTTTGATTACAATTTGTTGTTACACGCATTAAAGGATTACAAAAAACCACGAGATAAAATCAGGGGGCTCATCCGGGGCAAGGATATCATAAGGGTAAAAAAAGGTCTTTATGTTTTAGGAAAGGACTACAATAAACCTTACAACAAGTATGTATTGGCAAATCTGATTTATGGGCCATCTTATATCACGGGTCAAACCGCTTTGGAATTTTGGCACATGATACCGGAACGTGTTGAACTTATCATCAGCATGACAACGAAAAGAAAGAAGAAATTTGAAACGCCGGTTGGCAGTTTTTCCTATTTGTATTGCCCTAAACCGGCCTTTAATATTGGAATTAAACTTGAAAACGCGGGAGACGGAAAAAATTTTCTAATTGCATCCCCGGAAAAGGCGTTATGCGACATTGTTGCAAACCAAACTCACATTAAGGCGAAAAAGGAAATGCAGGAATTCCTTGAATTAATGCGACTGGATTCAAGTTTTTACGAGAACCTTAATTACTCATTATTAAAAGAAATAGAGACCGGATATCATAGGCAATCATTAAAGCTGCTCGCCAATTGTTTAAAGGACAGTTATGTTTGATGAAAAAATTAACCAAATGCTAAAAAGGTATGAATTAAATACGATTCATGACCATGAAAATGCGCTAAAAGAGATCATACAAGAAGTCGTTTTGCTTGGTTTGTGGCGTTCCAAATTCTATGAAAAGGCAGTTTTTTATGGTGGAAGTGCATTGCGGATTCTATATAAACTGGATCGTTTCTCTGAAGATTTGGATTTTTCGTTAATCGCACCAGAAAAAAAATTTGATATTAAAAAATATCTTGGTGCAGTTAAGTCTGAACTGGAATTATGGGGTTTTGAGGTTTCTAAAGAAGAACAAAATAAAAAGAATAAAAGTACGATTGAATCCGCTTTTATTAAAGCGAACACATTGATTCATTTAATAAAAATTGATACCAATTTGAAAACGCATAAAAATGCTGTGATGAAAATCAAACTGGAAGTTGATATAGACCCTGCCGTTGGGTTTACAAGTGAAGATAAATATCATCTCCACCCTATACCCTTCACAATTAAAACCATGGCCTTGCCCAGTTTGTTTGCCGGAAAAATGCATGCATTGTTATGTCGGACAAGACAAACCAATATTAAAGGGCGGGACTGGTATGATATGATCTGGTTTATAAAAAATAATATCCCTTGTGATTTGATTTATCTTAAAAATAAAATGGTACAAACAGAGCATATTGATATATCTGAATCGTTGACCAAAGAAAAGCTTGCCAAACTTCTATATGAGAAAATAAAAGAAATCGATTTCGATCTGGCAAGAAATGACGTTGAACCATTTTTAAAAAATTCAGGGCAACGGGAAGAGTTAAGTCTGTGGTCTAAAGCTTTTTTTTCTGATTATCTGGTTCAGGAGATTCTTGTTCAAACGGAATTGTCAACTTAACCTGCCGAAATGTTGGTCAACTGTTGACCTAATTAAGGATATATATGGGTAAAATTATCTGGAAACATCATCCGGCAAAGGATTTCGATTATGGATCAGGACATTTACTATGGTACGACCCAATTATCGCGCTCTGAACAGGAAGCCATACTTCAAAAAGCATACACCATCTGTCAAAAATGGTGGTTTGATAAACTTGATTGTTCGATAAGTTTTGCAAGACAATGGGTGAAAAACATCTAATTTGAGGATACAATGGATCACTTTGTCAAAAGTGCACGCTTGAATATAATCCACCGAAGACAAGTAGTTCCTATTGATCTCCTTCATTTGGAAGTCAGTTTTTGTTCGATGGAGTCTCCAGAGGACTACTTCCTCTGGATCATTGTCCCATTAAAATATGCGCCCGAAATTATTAACGGAATGAAGCAATTGGTTTAGTTATTGATTCACTGGAGACATATCCTGGTCACGTTGTAACTATTTTTTCAGAATCTTCCTTCATACCTGCAGGCGGTTTCCTGATTACCCTGCCAAGCTACATCACATGATTCACTGTTGTTGCGCTTATTTATTGATTTGTTGACAACTTTTTTGAGCCTCTAACTACCGACCAAAAGCGCTGACGCATAACCCTGTAAAACTAACGGCTCAGAAGGACCCGGTTTTTAAATTTTCAGTAATGGTATTCCTTTAGGGAACATCTTGTATGCCTGCCTGATGCATATATTATTGTTTGAATAAAATATCCTTAGAGAAATGATTCCCAGATTTTAGTTCTGAAATTAAGAAAGTAAAGGCACTCTCGGCTCTACTTCGTAATTCACCATCATGCCAAATTGTATTAAATGAATCGAATGCCAGGAACTTTGCAACTTCAACACACCTTAACACAACTGATGGCAGCTCAATTAATTCTATTGACCATCCTTTCCGGCTAAAATGAATAAAATCGTTTCTGGAATCAACGGTAAATGTCATCCAGAAAATGAAAAAAATCATCAAATTTTTTACCCTTCGGAAAAGCCGATAGCACAGCATCTTCATCATACTCAAGGGTTTGACGTAAAGTGCTACGACTTCACCCGTGAGCATGATGAAGCTACGGCACTCACAACTTTTGCAACAATAGATGAAATAGGGGCTTTTTCGTCCCTGATACGTCACGTTCAGTCTCATGTTGAGGCCGTTATAACGTCCGTATCCCAGTTGATCACTGCCCAGCGCACTGGTTCTGCAGCGGGGAGCAGCCAGCAGCCATTTTGTTTTTCCAGGTTGTCCCTGAAATAACGCCGGAGGCGGTCTTCTTCGGCAGGTGTCATATCATCGAGCATCCATCTGCTTTCTTCCAGGGCATCGTCATGATCTTCATAGGTCCGGTTCACGGGATGGACGGTGAAATCAAGCCGGGCATGGATTCCCATGCAGTAAAGCTGGTTTAGGATGAAGATGTAATCAGGGCCAGGGTGATGGGTCCGGCCCACAGCCTCAATGATTCTCCGGTCAAAGGGGCCGGGATTGACCATGGCCGATATATAGACCTTTCTTCGGGCAAACCGGTTGAGCTTGGCGAGCAGTCCCGAAAGATCAGAAGTCACCATGGAGCGGGACGCAATGACCACGTCATGGGGTTCTACCCCGTGTGCCTCCCAGTCGTCTTCCATGCTTGCCAGAACCGGAGAGAT
The DNA here is from genome assembly GCA_018816735.1 of Pseudomonadota bacterium. GTDB lineage: Bacteria > Desulfobacterota > Desulfobacteria > Desulfobacterales > JAHIVH01 > JAHIVH01. The sequence goes on from JAHIVH010000052.1 coordinate 52,973, forward strand.
CCCCGTGACGCGTTGATCTGTCATGCGTTCTTTAAGGATGGACAGCATCTCTTCCGAGAAATCCATGGCGGTGATGGAAAAGTCACGTTTGGCAAGGGGAATGGCCAGCGTTCCCGGCCCGCATCCTGCATCGAGGACGCTCCAGTCCGGCTGAAGATCAAGCATGCTGATGAATTGTTCCGGATAGTCGCTTTTGTGATTTTGATGGTCTGCAAATCCCCGGGCGCGTTTGTTCCAGAACGACGGCTCTCTGTATGGCTTCTTCGACCGGCTCTGTGTCTGGGCCTTGGCCCAGGCCGCGCTCCAGTCAATGGTTCGGACATCCGTTTCCATGGTTTTTCCTCCTTCCTTTTCGATCAGTAGCGATACATGAGGTTGGCGAAATAGGTGATGCCCGCTTCGGGGTAGCCTTCCTCAATCTCATAGTCCGTGTCGCCGATGTTATTCAGGCCCGCTTCTGCGCTGATGCTTTTGGTCAACTGATATAGCGCCTTGGCATCGGCAACAACATAACGTTCTGCCACACGAACGCCATCCGTTGAACCGTAGCGCCTGGACACATAGTCAATATTCGTCTGCAAATTTAACCGATCAAAAGGCTGGTATGCCAGATAAGCAAAAAATTTATGGTTGGGTATGTTGGTCACCTTGTCTGAGTTGCTCCGGTTGTCCCATTCAGTGTAGGTGTAATTCAGACCGGTTTCTATAGTTTCCGTGATTTTAACACCGGCTTCGGCTTCAGCACCATAAATCAGCACCTTTCCCACGTTCTGATTCTGATTGAGAAGCGTATCCGGATCATTGGGATCAGGCACCCGGGCAAACTGGATGTAATCTCTGATATCGTTACAGAATATGGCGGCTTTGATTTGTATTCTTTCCACCAGCGTGTCCTTATATCCGATTTCATAGTTGACGGCCGTTTCCGGATCCAGGCCGGGGTTGGGCAGAGCAGTGCCAAATCTGTATGAATAGCGTGATTTCATATCCGGAAGCCGGGTTTTTCTGGCCACGGTGGTGTGGAGTACGCCATTATCTGAAATGGAATAGAACAGTCCCGCCTGAGCATTGGCGCCAGAGGCATCTGCATCGGGAAAAACACTCACCACATCTGTTTTAAAATCATACTCCTCAGCCCGGCCGGATTGTATTGTATCGTAACTGGCACCCGCCACTACGCGGAGTGAAGACGTCATATCCATGGTGTCTTCAACACCCAGGGAATAGATATCGTCTTCAAAGGTCCGCCAGGGCTGGCCCTCGTCGCGTTCTTTATGGGTGTCCTTTTTGTAATGAAATGCCAGTTTCAGGTCGTGGTCCTCAAAAAACCGGGCCCCGGCTTCCATGGAACCGCCGGACGTATGGTCGTCATACCAGCTCCGGAATGCGTATGGCCTGCTGATGGTGCTGTAGGTATCGTCATCGTAACTGAACAGGGAATTGTTATAGGTATCGTAATAAAGACGCATTTTGACGTAGCCTGTTTCACCGATTCCCGTTCTCGATGTAAAATAATAGCTTTCTTTATCCCACTGAGGCCACTGCCAGTATCGGACTTTTTGAGACGCATCTGCGCCGGCATAAGGGGGGGAGCCTTTTTCTCCCTCCTGCCGGATATAACTGAAAGCGTATTCGTCATCATTCCGGCCACCTGGCACGTAGCCGATTTTCAGGTTGGCTTTCCAGTCTGTATGATATGAATTTTCCCGGCGATCTCCCCCTTCGGCCGATGCAGGATTGAAATTATATGACAACGGAAAGTAATCCTGATCCACATAAGCGCCGCCGCCCTGGATGTACCAGTTCCCCTGATTGCTGCCCAGATTGATATAGGCGTTGCAGGTATCGCCGCTTGCCGCACCCACGCCGGCATTCATTTCCAATGCATTTTCAGGCCGTTTTGATACCATGTTGATGGCACCGCCCATGGTGTTCGGGCCATAAAGCACGGATGCAAATCCTTTGGACAGGATCACCCGGGACAGGTCGAATGTGGAAAAACGCCCCAGATCCGGATACCCGTCGTACATCACGTAAACAGGGATGCCGTCGATAAAAATCGGAACATGCTTGATATCGAATCCCCTGACGTAAACCGTCTGCTCGTTTCGGGAACCGGTCCGGGACAGGGTCACACCGGGCAGCAGATCCAGTGCATCGGCCAATGTGTCCCTGTTGAATTGCCGCAATTTTTGTTCGTCCACGTGGTTGTCAGTGTCAACAGGTGTTTCGCTGTCCGTTGCCACCACCACTTCTCCCAGTGTAAAGGTGCTCTGTTCCGATATACGGGTTTTCCCTTCCTCTGCATTCACTGCTTGAATGAATAGCACTGTCATGACTGTCAACATTACATAGACATATCTCTTCCCCATTTTCCTTTATCTCCTTTTTTCGATTTGATCAGGACGAATCCGGATTGCCGATTCCTTCCTTCTTTTGTTTGATCATTGGATGTGTCTGTTCTGCTTTTCTTCTTGATTTGGGATGTCAGGGCGTCGGGTACGCAGACCCGGATGCCCGAGCGGGTTTGCGTCACATCCATGTCCAGGTGATACAAATCCGAAAGGGACGTCCGGGTAATGGCATTTTCCGCAGATCCTTCTCTCACCACTTTACCGTTTTTCAGCATAAGGACCTGACCATCCATCCACAGGGCATGATCCGGAAAATGGGTGGTCTGGATAAATGTGTATCCTTCCTGGGCAAGGCTTTGAATGATGGTGAGCAAGCGTATCTGATTCCCGTAATCCAGGCCGCTCACCGGCTCGTCCATGACAAAGGTGCGGGCTCCCTGGGTCAGGGCGCGGGCAATCAGGCAGAGCTGCCGTTCTCCGCCGCTTACAGCCGTGTAGGGCCGGTTCTTCAGGTGAACGATACCCAGCCGAGCCATGGCCGATTCAGCCAGATGCTCATCCTCTTTCGAATACCTGAAAAAAAAGGGTTTGTGGGGAATCCGACCCATCATCACCACATCCAGCATCCGGAAGGAAAAGGCCATGTGGTGGACCTGGGGAACATAGGCGATGTCTCTGGCCAGAATCCGGGAGGGAAGATTTAAAACCGGGCAGCCGTTTACCAATACGGTTCCGGCATCAGGCCGATAAAACCCCAGGATCAGTTTCAGCAGGGTGGTTTTGCCGCTGCCGTTCGGCCCCAGCACCCAAAGGATTTCTCCCTTGGGAATCGCCACGGAAACCTGATCCAGAACGGATTTCCCATTGTAGGCAAAGCTGACCTGGTTCACCGATATAAAGGCCATCATCCCCATCCTTTCCTGGCGTGTTTTAACACCAGCACGAAAAAGGGAATCCCGCAAAGGGCGGTTAAAATGCCCAACGGAATTTCCACAGTGAAAACCAGTCGTGACAGATCGTCCATAAGGAGAAGATACAACGCGCCGATCAGGGCCGATGTCGGGATAAGGATCCGGTTGTCCGGGCCGATGAGCATCCGGGCAATGTGGGGCACCACAAGACCCACCCAGCCGATGATACCGGCCATGACTACGGTGAGCGCACTCATCAGCGTGGCGCAGGAAATCAGAACGGCCCGGACCAACCCCACATGAACCCCCAGGGACCGGGCTTCCTCGTCCCCCATGCTGAGGGCGTTCATGTAAGGGGTCAGGGTCATGAGGGCAGCCATTGATGCCAGAATGGGAAGGCTTAGGTATATCAGCAGGTCGTTGGTCAGTGTCGACAAGCCGCCCATAAGCCAGAACACAATGGCGGGAAGCTGGTTGTAGGGATCAGCCAGATATTTCACGATAGAGAGAAGCGCGGTAAAAAAAGCGCCGCTTATGATCCCTCCCAGGATCAGCATCAGAAGACGGTCTCCGGTATTAAACCGAGCAAGAACCATGGAAAGACTCACAGCGCCGCACCCGAATGCAAAGGCTAAAATCTGAACCCAAAGAAGGCTGTTGAAGAAAACCATGCCAAGGGCGGCTCCGAAAGATGCACCGGCCAGAACACCGAGAAGCCCCGGAGACACAAGGGGGTTGATAAACATGGACTGAAAGGCGGTGCCGGAAACCGACAAGGCAGAACCCACCATCACTGCCCCGATGATCCGGGGCAGGCGGATGTCAAGAAAGATATTCTGCAAAAGACCCATTTCCTGCTCTTTTCCCCCAGGGCAGCCGTGGAAAGACCAGGAGGTGAAATTCATCATATCGTCAAGACTTACAGGGTAACGACCCAGAAGCAGGGATCCCAGGCTCGCGACGGCAAGAAGGAGTGAAATGGCAAGGACCACCGGGAAACGTTTCATCATGGTTCGAAAATCTCCCGGAGTTCGGCTTTGGCGAGTGGTCGGTCCAGAAAAAGGGAATAAAACGCCTGGGTCTCTTCATCCGCGTTCCAGGGATAAACATCCGGGTAAAAATTGTGGGCAAGCCATCTTGCCCCAATGAGACGCATGAACGACGGCGGCCTGTCAAACCAGTTCATGGGTTCCCTGGGAATCAGGTAAACCCTTTTGTCCCTGACGGCCCGGATGGACTTCCAGCGTTTATCTGCAAACAGGCCGGTATAAAAGGGAACGGAGTGGGTAACGATCACCTGGGGATCATAAAGGATCACCTGTTCCATGGACACTTTGTCCATGCCGTAGCCGTCCTTCGCCATGCAGGTGTGAACGTTGACACCGCTGCAGAGGGGAATCAGTTCCGCATGCATGGAACCTTCACATTCAGTGGAAAGGCCGTCGTCGTTTTCCGCATAGTAAACGGTCACCCGTTTTTTTTCAGGCACGGCCGCCCGCACCGATTTCATGTCCGATAGCGTTTTTTCGGCGTACCGGGCAAGAGCTTCCGTTTGTTTTTCCTCCTCCAGAAGCATGCCCATGAAGCGGAACACTGCCGGATAATCTTTCACATGATCCAGAACAACAAATACCAGCGGTGCGTTCAAGGGTTTCAGCACTTTTTCGATATCCGTGTTTTTCATGGACTGTTTGGACTGCCATGCCAGAATCAGGTCGGGGTGAACTGCCAAGAGACTTTCCATGTTGGGCGTCTGGCCCTGGCCGAACCAACCTCCGACCACCGGGAGCTTCAGAAGTATAGGGTCCGTGAATTTTTTTTCCGCGTCGCGGATGGGGGTGTTGAGACCCGCGAGTTTTTCGGGGGCCACCGCGCAGATCAGGTTGGTGGCCGGCGGAGATGTACCATAGATTTTTTTGATTTTTTCCGGAACCGTCACCATGCGTCCGGCCATGTCTACAATATCTCTTGCCAGGGAGTGGCCGTGAAGGAAAAAGAAGGAAAGCAGAACAGTCATAGGTAGTATGCGTAATCTGTTTCGGGTGTTGTATGTCATAAACTGTTTTCCTTTTTTATGGTAATCCACAACCCTTTTTCCGGATCCTGATTCACACGGCAGTCCGGGAGACCGGATTCATCAAGCAAACGCGCAAATCGTTGAACCGCATCCGGCCCCAAACGACCGGAAACTTTTTTCCGCCAGTTGTCCTTCCCATTATTGCGTTCTTCCATCTTCCGGATAATGTCATCGCGGATACGGGCGGACCCGAATCCCCCGCCAACCATTGCTTTTCCGGCGGGTTTCAGCACCCTGTATATCTCACGGAAGGCCATGACCGGATCGCTCCAGAAAAAAACCGACCCCCGGCTGACAGCCAGATCCACACAGTTTTCAGGTAAAGGTATGGCCTCGGCAGTTCCCGAAAGCACCTGGAACCGTTCTTTCAAACCTTTTTGAATCGCATTCCGGGCAGCCAGGTCGCGCATCCCGTCGGAAGGGTCCAGAAATCCCAGGTCAAAAGGACCCATATCGGCAATGGCCAGCCCCAGGTACCCGCCCCCGCAGCCGATGTCCAGGCAGAAGCCTTCCCTGATTCCCGTCTCCTGGACAATCTGGGCTGCGATTACCGGATAGGCCGGAGCGAAAATGGTGCGGGCGATCTCATCGAATTCTCGGGAATCGGGCATGGCTTCTTTGCCTTTTGACGGTTGTTCAACCCGGGATTGGGGCAGACTGTTCGACGGGGCTTGATCGGGTTGCATGGCAAAACTCCTTTTCAATACGTTCAAGTATTCAAGCGAAAGGTAATTGTTAACGAACAGCGCGATTCCTTTGGCTGATGATTTTGGTATGCCGGTAGGAATCTGTATTTTCTGACTGCAGTTACGGCTGCCTTGTCCAGCCCCTTATAGCCACTGCCCTGAACGATCCGGATGTCTTCGGCCTGTCCGTTTTCACGAACGAGGAACCGGAGGATAACGGACCCCTGCTCCTTATTCATGCGGCTTGAACGCGGGTATCGTGGCCGGATGGGCGAGGTGAGCCCGGGAGGGGTGGCGGATTCCTCGCACGAGAGGTGATCAGATTCCGGAATTTTTCTCAGGACCGGATGTGCGGCAACCTGCTTTGGAACATTTATCTCATCTACAGGGGAGGAGGATAAGGCTTCAGGATTTGCATCCTCCTTATCCTCCTCTTTGGAGGAGATGACGAGGGATTTTGTTTGAGATTTGTCATGGCCGGGTTCGGTATAACAGGTGGCAGGGCCTTTTTTTCTTTCTTTAGTCACGGTTTTCCGGACATGGGGGGGTGACGGTGTCTGCGATGCCGGTTTCGGAAGAACTTCTGGTGGGTGTGACGTTTCAATCCCATCCGAAAGCCGGATATCCACTTGCAGCAGGTCAGGACGGCCCATGTCAGGAAGGGCCTGCTGTGAGTCCCGGACTTCAGCAACCCATGCGGCAGCGTAAACATGAACAGCGCTTGCCAGAACCATGCAGCAGATATTCCATATCCATTCCCGGTATCGTGTCATGGAACCTCCACAGCCAGGGTAACGAGTTCATACCCTGCATTTTTCAACAATCCCATCACTTCCACAATCAGACCGGTCCGACTGTCACGGTCGGCCCGGATGATTATTCCTTTTGTCCGGTCAGCACCCATTGCGGAAGCCACCGCGTGCACCACATGATCCGGACCCATCACCCGGTCATTCACATATATTGTCCCGTCTGCGGTGATCATGATGGCCAAAGGACGGGAAGTTACGGTATCCGCTTTTGCAGACCGGGGAAGGGATAGGGTTACCCCATTGATCTCGGCCATATGCATCACGGCATAAAGAAAAAACACCAGAAGAAGAAACACCACATCGATCAGCGGGGTCATGTCCGGTTTGAGAAGCCGGGGGGATGTGTCAGCGGGATGTTTCATCAATCCTCCCTGCATCCCCCAGTGCACATTCAAGTCGTTCGGCCCAAACCACCGTGGTATGATGCCAGCGGGTATGGAGCACGGAAAGAAGGTTATGCGGCAACAGGGCGCTCACAGCCACGATCAAACCGGCCGCCGTACTGATCAGAGCCTGGGCGATTCCTGCTGAAACCTCATGCATGGCTGCCATATCTCCTAACGCTGAAAAAGACTGGATAATGCCCAGCACGGTTCCCAGAATCCCCATGAGGGGAGCCAGGGCTGCAATGGTTGACAAAAAAGAAAGCGCGACCAGCCCTGCCTCCGGCAGGTTCTCTGAACCTGATCCTGAATTTTTCGTCATGTCCCAAGAAGAAAGGCGTTTGCGATACCACCGGGAGACCGGATCAACCCCCTGACTGAGCTGCCGGGCCGTTAAAAAATCTCCTGTTTCGACGGCTTCGAGTACCCGCGCCATCTGTTTTGAATCCCAGGACTTATAAGAAAGCAGGAAACAACCGGTTTCACGAATGGTCACGCTCAGCCCCAATATGGAGGTCACCGCCAGGGGCCACATCACAGGTCCGCCATCTGCCATCCACGTTCCCAGCTTATCCCACATCAGAACCCCTTTCATGCCGCCTGCCGCTGTGAACGTACCCTGTGAGGCCCCTGATTGGCCTGTCATGAATGATTGAATCCTGCATATAAATCCAAAATGACGTTTATAAAGTAAATTATGTATACTAAACGAGAAATATGGAAATACTATTTATGTCAGTAAACGTCAATATGTTTTTTTAAAACGTCAAATTTTTTATGATATCCTTTTTTGAACCATCATTATCCGTTATTTGAAAACAGATGCCGGTCAGCGCGTCAGGCCCTGATTTGTCAATCACATGAAGTGGAGATGATAGAATTTTTAAAATAACTGCGGGAATCTTCTTTATCTGAGAGGAAAAAATTTGGGGTTAAATGAGATCATGCTTTGCAGCTAAAACCGCGGCCTGGGTTCTGTCATTAACACCCAGTTTATTAAAGATGTGAATGACGTGACTTTTTACCGTATGCGGGCTGATGCGAAGCATTTCTGAAATGTCGTTGTTGGTTGAGCCGCCAGATAGCAGGCGCAGAACTTGTTTTTCACGGTCAGTCAATGGCGGCTGTCCCAGCGCCTGTGTTTTTTTGGTGTCTCTGTTTTCATCATTGTTTGATCCGGTTTCAACCACTTCCAGAGCTCTATCAGGCATTTCTTTTTGTTTTTCAGGATCTTTTTCAATCGTGACGGTTTGTGTAAGTTTTCCGTCATTGTCATAAACCGGATAAACCGCATATTCATAAATTGGAGAAGCAAATCCCGGGCAATGGTCTGCGGTTGTTTTGCCCCGGGAAAGTGCTGCGGCAAAAGCCATGCAGGTCAGATACCCGCAATCCTGACAATTGTTTCCGGGAAGCAGACGAAAGATTTCAATGGCGGAAACAGGCCTGTATTTACGGTAATTCGGGATGATTTCATTTTGCCTGAGATGTAAATCATTTAAGAAATCAACTAGTTTTTGGGCGAAGGCATTTGCGGATTCCCTGCCATTGAATGGGGCGGCAACGACCTCTTTCGGGTAGAGCGTACAGTGAACGCCTTCAAATACAAATATGATGTATGCGGGCTGATCATGATATCTGGCGCCCGCTATCATGGCATTGATATAAGGGAAAATTGCCCTGACATCCGACGTAAGCTCAAAGTGCGCCCCCCAGCTTTTTTGTCCTGCAAGCGACAAGATACCTGCTTTTGCAATCGAAATTTCCTTATATCCTTCAATCAGCATAGACCCTTATATCTCCGGGGAAGTCCGGATGTCAAAGATTAACCATAAGTTTTTATCAACCCTTGTGCTAAAGCCATGCCTGTCATGGCTAAACACTCCATATCGAGGTAGCGGCCGGCTCTCTTTTCAAACAAGATGGAACAATCTGCAGGAAACTCATCGTCCTGATCATTGAATAACAAATAGACCGGAATTTTGGGAAGCGCCCTGAATACATATGACAATTGAGCAGATACGCCAATGTCTGAGGCATTACCCCCCAATTCCCCGCAGCATTTTTCAAGCGCTGCAATTTTTCCTGAAAAATGATTAATGATCGGTTTTTCCGCTGTATTTCGAAAGCCGCCAACATAAGGTGCTGCGGCCCTGAAATCTTTGTAAGTAACCAGCTCACAATCCAAACTGACTGTTTCCTGGCACAACAGAAGATATTTGCAGAGAATGACGCTGACAGCATGGTGGGGCTTTTTCCCTTGAGGGTCTGAAATCCCCTCGGGCGTGATCGTGAATATCTTGTCAAAAAACGGAATTAGAATGGTTTTTTTATCAACCTTAATTCCCAGTAAAGACGCTTTCTCAACAAAATCAATTGAAGCGACTTCCGAAATGTAATCGTTATATATCTTTTCAAAAACCGGTGCCTCCAATCTCATATTCCCCCCATTATTATTGAAATTTTCGTTTCATAGACCGCTGAAACATTTCGGTGGTCGTGAATTCATAGAAGCATATTTCAGGGTTTGATAAATCGCCCATATGGGGGACAAGGTATTTTTTTTGATTATTTTTTCAAAAGAAAGTTGAAAATCTGTGGGTAAATGGACGGATGAATCACGTGCCTTACCCTGATTGTGTCTAAGAGGCTTCAACAATACCCTTGGGCAGATGAATGGAGAACGTACTCCCTTTTCCAAAAATACTTTTCACAGACACATGGCCCCCGTGGAGAGATGCGATGTGTTTCACGATTGAAAGGCCCAGGCCGGTTCCGCCGAGGTTTCGGCTTCGGGCTTTATCGACGCGGTAGAATCGTTCAAAAATGCGTTGAATATGTTTTTCAGGAATTCCCTGGCCGTGGTCTTCTATGCGGATAAAAAGTCCGCCGGAATCATCCATGCCTGATGAAATGAGAATGCTTGTGTTTTCCGGGCTGTATTTGACGGCATTATCAATCAGGTTTACCAGTGCCTGCTCGATCAGGTGAGTGTCCAGTCTGGCCATGAGGCTGTCATCCACATTGAGTCCTATGGAAATTTTTTTCTCATTGGCTTTTGACTGAATGACCTGAAGGGCAGTCTCGATAATCTCCCGGATATTCTTCAGTTCAAAGGAAGTGTTTTCTTTTTCTTCGTTTTTTTGTTCGATTCTGGCCAGAACAAGGAGATCTTCAAGTATCGAACTTAACCGGTTTACATGTTTCATAATGATGCCCAGAAAACGTTGCTTGTTTTCCGGCGTTTCATCATCGTTCCCTATTAATGTTTCCACAAAGCCTTTAATCGCCGTAAGGGGTGTTCGGATTTCATGGGAGACATTGGCAACAAAATCCTTCCGGATATTCTCGAGATTTCTGATCTGGGTCACATCATTCAATACGATCAGGGTTCCTATTCGTTTATCTGACGAATCTTTCAGGGGGGCACTTCTCGCATTGATGATGCTGTTTCCCAGATCATAGATCATAAAGTCGTCTTCTTCCTGTTTGGGGCTCGAAACAGTAAGATGAACGAATTTATGAAAATCAGGGTCTCTGATCACTTCCTGGATACTTCGCCCTTTAATGTTTTTCCGGCTGAGTTTTAAAATATCGAAGGCCGTCTGATTGATATTCAAAATATTCTCATCACGGTCAATACCGATAACCCCTTCTGACATGCTCGATAAAACAGCTTCAAATTCATTGCTCTGATTTTTTACAGCATCGATTCTTTCCTTGAGTTGAGCGGCCATGCCGTTCATCGCACTTGCAAGTCCTGAAAATTCAGAAATATTGGGATCGTGAAGCCTGTGTTCCAGATCGCCTTCAGCAAATTTTGCCGCCCCTTTTTTCATATCTTCAATGGGTTTGCTGATCAGCTTTGAAATCAGAAGACTCAACAACGAGGCCATAACGGTTACCAGAAACCCAACCATCATTACCCGTGTTTTAACGGTTTGGATGGTCTGTGTGATGGATGTAATAGGGATAGATACTCTTAAAACCGAAATGACCGAATTGTTTTCAAGTATGGGCATGGCCACATACATCATTTTTATTCTTAATGTTTCACTGTCTCTGATGGATGAGCCGCTTGTTCCTTCCAGAGCCGCAAGGATTTCCGGACGATTTTTATGGTTGTCCATCGTAGATATGTTTTTTTCCGAGTCCCCGATAACGGTTCCATCCGGTGCAATAATGGTGATTCGCGTATCTGATGTTTTGCCAATTTGTTTGCAAAGGCCGTCTACTGCCGCTGTATTGGGTGCGGCCAAGAGTTGATAAATATGGCCTTTTAACAGGTTGCCTCTGACCAGAAGATTTTTTTCCGTTGTTTTCAGAAAAAACTGCTCAATGAAGCTTGACGTGTAAAGTGATACCGCCACCAATGCGGTGCAGATAATGATAAAATAGGACGGATAAAGATGCCAGATGAGACGTGTTTTTTTTTTCATGATTGATCTTCCGTAAACCGATATCCAACCCCTCTGACGGTTTCGATATATTTGCCATACTCGCCAAGTTTCTTTCGGATTCCTGCGACCTGGACATCAACGCTTCGATCGGTTACAGCATATCCTTCACCCCGAACGGCGTCAACAATTTGATTTCTGCTGAATACCCATCCGGGATTATTGGCCAGAAACTGAAGGATTTGAAATTCGGTGTATGTCAAATCCACAGTCGTACCATGAACAGTGACTTCTCTTCTACCCGAATCAATCAGGAATCCATGCACATCAATAATATAGTCTTTATCATTGGGACTTTTGTCCTTTCTTCTTAAAACGCTTTTAATCCTTGCAGTAAGGACCTTTGGTGAAAATGGCTTTGTCATATAGTCATCCGCACCCAATTCCAAACCGGTCACAATATCGGATTCTTCTCCTTTGGCAGTGAGCATGATTATAGGCACATGTTCGGTCTTTGTATTTTTTTTCAGTTTTTTAGCGACTTCCAGGCCGTCAATCCCGGGAAGCATGAGGTCTAGAAGAATTATATCAAAAGAGGTTGAACCGGCAATCTTGACCGCATTTTCTCCTGAAGTGGCACATGTAACAGCGTAACCATCCTTTTCCAGATTATATTTGATAAGCTCCAGAATATCTTCTTCGTCATCAACAACAAGTATTTTTTTTACCATAGCGATTACTTCAACACATTTGGGTTAGGGTCATCTATTTGACATGGACGTTTGATCCTTCTCATGCCGTCTTTCCATCATTGCCAGGGTCCAGGTTTTTACCATGTCTGACGATTTCACCTTCAACCAGATAAATGACTTCTTCCGCGATATTGGTTGCATGGTCTGCAATCCTTTCAAGGTGTCGTGAAATCAGGAGAAGGTTAATCAGATATCCGATAATATTTGAATTTTCTGCCATTGCCTGTTTTATTTGATCATAGGCTGTTTTTTTAATCATGTCCACGTCGTCATCCTGAATAAGCACCTTAAATGCCAGATCGATGTCAAGGTTCACAAATGCATCCAGACTCATTTTAAGCATGTTCTGGGCTTTGGCAGACATGATTGAATAGTCGAAGTCGAACGATTTGCCATGCTTGGCCATTACTTCGACTCTCTGGGCAACGTTTACGGCCTCATCACCGATCCTTTCCAGCTCACCGTTTATTTTAATGACAGAGATGAGAAATCTCAAATCCACAGCTACCGGTTGATGGAGCGCCAGAATTTTCAGGCATTCCTCTTCGATTTCCACTTCCATGGCATCCACTTCATGGTCAGCCTGAACAACTTGCCGAGCCATTTCAGCGTCTCTTTCATAAATGGATTGGGATGCCATTCTAACACGCTCTTCTACCATCGCGCCCAGTGTCAGAATGGATTTTTTGATTTTCGTCAATTCTTTTTGTAAATGTATAGACATAAAAATCCTTTCAAAATCATCCAAAACGGCCTGTGATATATTGCTCTGTCTTTTTTTTGGCTGGTTTTGTAAAAATGGTGTCTGTTTCCCCTGCCTCTATCAGCTTGCCCATATAGAAGAATGCCGTGATATCAGATGTCCTGGCCGCCTGCTGCATATTGTGCGTGACAATGATAATGGTAAATGTCTCTTTCAATTGATGAATGAGTTCTTCTATTTTCTGGGTGGCAATCGGGTCCAGCGCCGAGCAGGGTTCATCCATCAGAAGAACCTCCGGTTCCACGGCAAGGGCACGCGCAATACAAAGCCTTTGCTGCTGGCCACCTGAGAGGCCAAGCGCCGAATCATGCAGCCGGTCTTTCACTTCATCCCAGAGAGCAGCCTGTTTGATGCTTTTTTCAACGCGTTCGGCAATTGAATTTTTATCCTTCATTCCGTTGACTTTCAATCCATAAGCAACGTTTTCAAATATCGTTTTGGGAAAGGGGTTTGGTTTCTGAAATACCATGCCGATGCGTCTTCTTAAATGGACCACATCAACGGACGGTGCATAAATATCGCTATCATCTATGTTCACATGCCCTTCCACCCGTATGCCGGGAATCAGATCGTTCATGCGGTTCAAGCACCTTAAAAAGGTACTTTTGCCACATCCGGATGGTCCGATCAAAGCAGTTACCTGATTAAGCCGGAAGTCAATCGATATCGAATCAAGGGCCTTGAATTTTCCATAATAGAAATTCAGTTCCCTGGATGTGATTTTAGGTTTTTCGTTCATTTTATATTCCATCGTAACTGATTTTTTATTGCCGCATTTTTCTTCTGAGTCTTGCCCGCATAATAATCGCGATGATGTTCATTCCCAGCACGAGGCCTATCAGCACCAGTGCTGTGCCATATTGAAGGGGACGGGTGGTTTCTATTTCCGCACCTGCAGTTGCCAGTACATAAATATGATAAGGTAATGCCATAATTTCATCAAAAATGGAAGTCGGCAGATTGGGTGAGAAATAAACCGCTGCCGTAAACATGATCGGTGCTGTTTCACCTGCTGCGCGGCTGATTCCCAGAATGCCCCCTGTTAAAATACCGGGCATGGCTGCAGGCAATACAACTCTCATGATGGTTTGAAGTTTTGTTGCTCCCAGGCCCAAAGATGCTTCACGATATGTATCCGGAACCGCCTTGAGCGCTTCTTCGGTTGAGCCTATAATTACCGGTAGAGACATCACGGCCAGCGTCAGCGCACCTGCTAAAATCGATACCCCCATTTTGAGATAAATGACAAAGAAGGCCAGACCGAACAGGCCGAATACCACCGATGGCACCCCGGCAAGATTGTTTATTCCCAGGCGAATGATTCGTAATGCACGGCCTTTTGCGGCATATTCATTGAGATAAATGGCAGAGGCAACCCCAATGGGGAAGGCGATTACAATTGATCCTAGGGCAAGACACAGGGTGCCTATGATACAAGGGAGAATTCCCCCTTTGGTCATGGAATCCATGGGTGGTTTGGTTAAAAATTCCCATGAGATGGCTTTCCATCCGTTTGCAAGCATGAAATAGATGATGATGGCAAGTGCCGCGGCATTTATAAATGCCGCGAACCGGAAAAGCAAAAAAAACGTCTGCTGGGTGATTTTCCGTTTCATAAGGTCGCATCCCCAACTTGCCTGTATTTATATGAAATATGATCGGCGATCAGATTGAATAAGAATGTAAAAATAAAAAGGACAATGCCAGTGGCAAACAGGGCGTGGTAATGATCGCCTCTGTACGGGGCTTCGGCCATTTCAGCGGCTATGCTTGCAGGAAGCGGTCTGACCGGATCAAATATGGAGCTGGGAACCATGGCTGCTCCGCCTGCAACCATCAGCACAACCATTGTTTCTCCTATGGCACGGGACATGCCTAAAATAATGGCTGTGCTGATGCCTGAAAGTGACGCAGGAATCGTTACCCGGATGATCGTTTCAAGAGGTGTTGCTCCCAAAGCGAGGGAGGCCTCTTTTAAGCTGGAGGGTACACTGTAAAGGGCATCTTCAGAAATGCTGCAAATCGTCGGTACCGACATGAAAGCGAGCATTAATGAGGCATTAAACATATTAAGGCCGGTTGCAATGCCAAACGTTTCCTGAAGAAACGGCGCCACAAGAACCATTCCGAAAAAACCGATGACCACCGATGGCAGGGATGCCAGAAGTTCCACAACCGGTTTTACAATTTCCCTGACCCGGAAAGATGCAATTTCAGCAAGGTAAATGGCTGTCATGACACCCAGGGGGATTGAAATGATAGCGGAAATGAAGGTGACGGACAGAGACCCCATGATCAGTGGAAAAATACCGAAATCAGCGGGGTCAGATGTGGGATACCAGTAGTCTCCAAAAATAAAGGCCCTGATGCTGACTTTTTTTAAAATAGGCAGCCCTTCCGTAAAGAGAAAGATTGTAATCATCAAAAGAACGGCAACAGATGTTGTTGCGATAATAAAAAACACATATCGCATGAATTGTTCTTTTAATTTAGAGCTGGAAATGATCATTGCTATAGCTGCCTTTTGATCTGAAACCTAAACATTAAAATTTTGTTCTAAGGTCTGGATTATCGCCTCTCCCAGTTGTCTGGAAGAGGTTTGATAGTGTCAATCAATACAAAGGAACAAATCCAGCGTCTTTTACTAGCTTTTGACCTTTTTCCGGATGAACGACATAATTCATGAATTTAGCCAGTTCGCCGGCAGGCCACTTGTTGGTAAACATGTAAAGCGGTCTGCTTATCGGGAAAGTTCCGTCAAGTGTCGTCTCAGGAGAGCCAGCGATGTTTCCGACGGAAAGCGCCTTGACACTTTTATCAAGATACCCCAGGCCGATATAACCGAGAGCATTCTTGTTTTTGCTTACAGCCTGGGCTACAGCACCATTTGATGCCTGAAGAAGCGCGCCGGGAAACACTCTTTCATTTTTCATGATTTTTTCTTCCCAGACTTCATAGGTTCCGGATGAGGTGTCTCTGGATATAACAACAATTTTGAGATCCGCGCCGCCAACCTGATTCCAGTTCGTCACTTCACCTTTATATATGGCTTTGAGCTGGTTCATAGTCAGATCTTTTATTGGGTTCGACGGGTGTACAACAGGGATGATACAGTCGTAGGCAACGCTGAAAGGCACAGGATATTGTCCTTTTTCAACAGCCATTGTCACTTCACTATCCTTGATAAAGCGTGAGCTGTCTGCAATGTCGGTTGTGCCGTCAACGATGGCTTTAATGCCATTCCCGGAGCCACCGCCTGAGATACTGATTTTAACGTCCGGATAGAGTGCCATATAGGCTTCTGCCACTTTCTGGGCAATGGGAAGTACGGTGGTTGATCCCTTGATAACGATGTTTTCCGCCCATGACAAGCTGGTGCTGATGATAAAGGTCATAAAAACAACCCATAATGTCAGTCTGTTTTTGTGTTTCATTTTTTTATCTCCTTTATGTGTTTAGGTATTGTTAATTGTTAGAGCAATTTATATGTAATTTGTTAGAATTGTGTTAGAAAACGGTTAATTTATTATTAGAATACATATTGGCATTGAACAAAGACTTCATCACAGTCATTGTCTTTCTTGCCATCGAGATTCTTGCCCACACGGTAGGTGGTCTGAATTTTAATATCGTGCCCCTCAATAAAATAATTGGCACCGCCTGAGATACGCGTCCAGGGTTCGTCATAATTATCGGCATTCTGGTTCTCATATCCGGCAACCACTTCAACGTTGATCGGGGAGATCATATAACCGGTTTCAACAGCATAATTGGTAAGCGTGGTTTCACTATCTTCATAAAGACCTGAAGTGATATTATCATCCATCAGTTTGGAGGTAAAGCTATTATATTCCAGATCCACTGAAAAGCCAGACCCTCTTAATGCAGCACTCAATTCAAAGCCGGTTATGGTGTCCACATCATTTTTCGTTCTTGACGGATCTATATTATCTTTGTCATTTTGCCAGGTGAATGCGGCAAATCCGATAGCGGATTTTATTGCTCTGTCAAAGTCGCCCTGGGAAAATTTCATGTGGCCCATAGGGAAAAAATCGATTCGTCCACCAGCCATCAAACCTTCACTCCAGTCGTCACCCGCTTCTGTTTGAACCACGCTGTCAAAATCGAGCTTTTTATTGTCCGGATCCACAGTACCCATACAAAGGGACGCACCCCAGGCAAGTTTTTTTTCCATGGCGTTTCCTTTTAAATGCACACCTGTCTGCTTATCAGGGGTTCCATAATTATGGTCGCCAACAAATGTTCTTTCGACGAGCTGTTGTGTTTTTGAGGAAGTCAGCAGTTCTCTTGAAAAAGGAAAATCATGGTTTCCAATAATGATATCAAAGTATTCCAAACCTGAGTAGGCCATGTAGGCATCTTTTACTGCAAATTCGTTTTTTCCCATATCCCACTCAAATTTGCCTTTCCAGTTTTTATGCACGCTGCCTTCTATATAAGGACGGAATCGTCTGAATAAAAGTGTTTCTTCGCTTGGTCCTTCTTCAGGGGTCATCGTATAATGCTGCAGCTGAATTCTCCCTCCTATGTTGAGATATTTATCACCATCCTTATAGGTTACACCTGCAAATGAAGGCATTGCAGTAATCAGGCAGGCGATGGCCAGTATTACGATCAATGGCATTGATTTCATGATTATGTCGTTCCTTTTTGTTGTTGGTTATTTTATTGGCCCAGAATAATTTTGTTATCTGGGATTAAAATGATTTGAAATAGAAATTCATCAGCCTCTTTCCCCGTATTATCAAATTTGCAACCACCTCCCTCAAAAATTGTGTAAATTTCAAATTAAGTTTGGTGAGTCGTATGAAAAAATTGTTAAGGAGTGATGTGGGAAAGATTAGAATCCTATTAAAATTGAAGGGGGACGGATTAATTTGAAAAACATGTTACGATTTTATATAAAACTAACACAGACTGAATATTTCCCTAATATCGTACGTTTACTTTCTTAAGTAAAACGAGCCGTATCCGGTAACCATAACACTCTTGCCTTTCATTAAATTCAATCTTTGATTTTAACACATTTTTAACGGAATGCTCATTTGTTTTGAATAGAGTCATCGTAGAGAATAGAGAGAAGAAGTAAACGATTGGCAAATTTAAAAAGTGGAGAATCGAAAAATGGTGTATATGCTGTTGCTGGCCATCCTGACATTCATCACAACCGGTTGTTCTTACCTGGTTGCATTAAAATTGATTGACTCGACAAATGACCTGGAACTGCCTTTTTCCGATGAATGACGCCATGTTCATTCACAGAGATAACTTTCTACAAATTGGCGCGTGTGTTGAGTGCTTATCTGGTAGTTGTCATTATTCTTCTACCGACTTTCGGTGCGTAGGGCCAATTGGTGAGCGGTGTCACAATCACGCCTTTTTTCGAAACACAATGAATCATTTCTGTTTTACTGATCATGATTCCCACATGGTCAACCCCTTTACGCCTCATGGAGATATCGAAGAATACGAGATCGCCTGCCAGAAGATCATTGGTTGGAATTCGTCTCCCCACCTCTGCCTGTTTTCTGGCGGTTCGGGGAAGTGTGATTCCTGCTTGTTCAAAAACCATTTTGGAAAATGCCGAGCAGTCCATTCCTTTTTTAGTCGATTCGCCACCAAACCGGTATGGAATTTTACCTGCATAGGCGATGGCTATATCAGGAATTTTTGGAGTGGTTGTAGGCGCATTTTTCGGGGTCAATTGACCCATGGGTTTTTTGTGATTGTCTTTTTGGACATTCTGCATGTTGTGCGGCGGTGGCATGGAACTGCCGGACGCAGTGGGCAGTATGGGTACAATATAGATTGTCAGAAAGAAAAGAACAGCCGGTTTGTAAAGATTCAGGTGTTGTTTTGTCCGTAACAAATGCCACATGTCGCCCTCCTGTGGAAGAAGTTTTTAAAAACAATATACAGGCAGCCTGTGTTCAGACCGTTGTTCTCTCGGAGCTGGCCTGAACGGTTTTGGCAGTAAAGTCAGCAATTCATTTCGAGGCGCGATTCATTTCAATTCTATATTGAACAACCGGCAGGTATTGTCCCATAGTTTTTCAGCGAGTACCTCAGGGTGTTCATTTTTAATTTCAGCCAATTTCAGAAAGGTGGACTGCACAAACGCCGGTTCATTTCGTCGCGTCTGGTTTTTTTCAGGGGCCGGCGTAAGGTACGGGGCGTCAGTCTCGATCAGTATCCGCTCGTCCGGAATGTAGTTGCAGAGTTTTCTCAAATCTACACCACGGGTTTTAATGGTGAGGATGCCTGTGATGCCGATATAGAGGCCAAGGGAAAGATAGGTTTCCAGTTCTTTTCTGGTTCCGCTGAAACAATGCACCACACCTTTATTTTCAGGTCTGAAATTTGCTTTCAGGATATCCAAAAAACGTCCGTTGGAGTCTCGTTCATGAAAAATGAGCGGCAGGCCAAGTTCGTCAGCTGCCTCAAGTTGTCTGATCAAACATTTTTCCTGGACCTCTTTCGGGGAAAACATCCGGTTGAAATCGAGTCCTGTTTCTCCCCAGGCTCTCACCTTTGGATTCCTGGCAAGGATTTTCAATTGATTGATGATGTCATCCGAACATGCCTTGGCGTCATGGGGATGAATGCCTACGGATGCATAAATGTTGCCTCTGGTTTCAGCTATCGCTATGGCTTGTTTTGCTGTTTCGAGGGTGACGCCTGCTATCAGGGCGGCATGCACATCTCTTTCTTTCATACGCGTGAATACGTTATCCAGGTCCTTGTCAAAAGATGGATCGTCAAGATGGCAGTGGCTATCGAATAATTTCATCGATCATCCTTTCTTCTTTCAGCATAAAGTGAACTACAATATATCATGGAGACAGGGTGTCAATAGAATTTTTTCCGTGCTGAAAGGAGAATATGTCCGGAAACGGTTGAATAACAGACGTTCCCATGAATTCTTTTACATGACCTGCCTTAAAGGCCTCCGGGAGCTTCTTTTTGATCTGATCAAATGTCTCAGGTCTGCATGTAAACATCAATTCATAATCCTCTCCTCCCTGAAGCGCCATTTTTTCAGGAATCTGATTGTATTTTTTTGAGAAGGCGAAAAATTGTTCAGAAAAAGAAGCCTGGCTTAAATCAAGCTCGACAGTTACACCGGATGCCCTTGCGATGTGTGTAATATCGCCCAGCAGGCCATCGCTTATATCCATCACACATTTGATTTGATTTTCGAAAAGTATTCTGGCGGCATCAAATCTGGCGACCGGGTGTTTGAATGCATGAATCAGTTCCGGAAAATCAGGGTCATTACGCATCAGCGAAAAAAGTCCGGCGCGTGCTTTGCCAACCGGACCTGAAATGTAAATTCCTTCCCCGGGTAACGCCTGCGTACGGGCCGGGTAAACCGTGCTGTAACTCTCACCAATGGCAAAAAGATCTAAAGACAATTCCTTTGCGCGGGAAACATTTCCCCCGCCTAAGGCGCATCCATACCTGTCAAGGGCGGCTGCCATACCTTTATAGATCGTTTTTACTGCATCTTCCGAAATTGTTTCGGTAAGAGAAAGGTTGACAAACACCGCCACGGGCGTTGCAAATGATGCTGCCAGATCACTTAAGGTGACGGATACCGCCTTTTCCCCGATTTCTTCATATGTCTGCCACTCTTTCCGGAAATGCACACCTTCTCTTTGGGTGTCTGTTGTGATGGTTGGTCTTGCAAGTGACGAAAGCAGGGATGCGTCATCTCCCGGTGGTATGACCAAGGCCGACTGACAGTTGATCGATTTTGAAGAAAGAAGAAGTTTTTCTATCAAATCAAATTCATCTTGCCAGGGTGTCAACAGGTCACGGGCATCAGAGCCTATAGCCAATCGTATTTTTTCTGCAGGCACCTGGGGAGTTCCTGATCGGGTAATATAATGGTCGATACAAATACCTGCAGCCCCTTGCTCAATGCATTGTTTATAATTGGCATCGGTGATCCGGCCAAAACAGACCACAGGGAGACTTGTTTTTTTCAGAACAGTCTTCAGAAGTGTCAGATAATTTTCGTTTGGGGTTTTAAAAAAAGGACCAGAAAGAAAAAAATCATACAGATTCGATATGGCCTGCTTTGAATCGTTCGGCAACCGGATGGTTTTTCCAATGATGACATGTTCCCCCAGTAAAGATTTGATCAAAGGAATGGATGGTCCTGTTTTTTCCAGGATAATACCATCTGCCGATATGCTTTTGGCCAACAGGATATCATCAGAAACAATAAAGAGAATATGATTCGTTTTACATATATTTACAGCATGTTCAATAGGAATAAGCTTATCGGGTTCACGACATTTGTGTTTTAAGATAATTGTGGAGATGCCATTTTTTATGGCAAGGATAACCTGCTCCGGGATGGAAAGGGAAGAGGGGCCATCGTCCAGAATCAAACAGAGTCGGAGTTTTTTTTTAAGTATTTCCTGAAACATATTTTTAACAGCCAAACAGTTTCAGCCAGGCCAGAAATGTTTGGGACTGCTCATTTCCATACCGGCTGAGCATGGACACAATGTCATCAACCGATTTTTCGACCTGAAGCGACTCAGGTGTTTTTGAGTAAAATTTGTCTGCAAAGCATATGATCTGTTCCTCAATGGATACGGGCAGCATGTCCCGTTCCGGAAGATCGAGTTGATGGGTTTTTATCGCTTCTGCAGAGATTCCTGTGCCAGGGTGTCGTTCACAAACCATGGCATGCCTGTTCAGCCCCTTTTCCTTAAGAATGTTGCCGCCAAGATATCCGTGCAGGATATATGCGTTTGCCCCGTAACAGCCAATCTGTGGCGCATGGGTTAAATAAATACCGATGTCATGGAGCAGGCAAGCTTCCTCGATAAATTCCAGATCCGGTTTCAGGTGCGGCACATTTCCTGCCACATGAAGGGCTTTTTTCGCCACCAACCTGCTGTGAGTGACGAGCGTTTTAAAGAGCGTTGACTCCGGATCATAGAATTCAGTTAAAATATCTATCGGATTCATGAAAGCGATACCCGGTTTTTATTATTGTCAGAAAGGAGTACCGCTTCGATAAATGAATCTATACCGCCATCCAGAACATTTCGGATATTTCCTGTCTCAAAATCAATGCGGTGATCTTTTACCATCTGATACGGGTGCATGACGTAGGATCTGATCTGGCTTCCCCAGGCAATGTCATCTTTGCTGTCGTGCATTTCTTGAAGCTTGCTGTCCTGTTTTTGTTTT
Source organism: Pseudomonadota bacterium (assembly GCA_018816735.1). GTDB lineage: Bacteria > Desulfobacterota > Desulfobacteria > Desulfobacterales > JAHIVH01 > JAHIVH01. The sequence goes on from JAHIVH010000052.1 coordinate 75,342, forward strand.
TCGTATTGATACAGTCTTGCCTTCAACACATTCATGGCGATTTCCCTGTTCCGGTGCTGGGAAGATTCCTGCTGGCATTGCACCACAACACCTGTGGGAATATGGGTTATCCGAACAGCACTGCTTGTTTTATTCACATGTTGTCCGCCTGCGCCGCTCGCCCTGAAAACATCGATCCGGATATCCTTATCTGCAACCTCCACCTGGATGGTTTTATCAAGCTCAGGATACACAAAAACCGACGCAAAAGATGTCTGCCGTTTGCCATTGGCATTAAAGGGGGAAATTCTGACGAGCCTGTGCACACCGGACTCCACTTTCAGGTATCCATATGCGTTTTCGCCATTTGCTGTGAATGTAACGCCTTTAATTCCCGCCTCATCACCAGGCTGGAAATCAATAACGTTTATTTTATAGCCTTTTCTGTCACACCATCGGGAGTACATCCTGAAAAGCATTTCTGCCCAGTCCTGGGAATCTGTTCCGCCTGCACCTGCGTTGATGGAAACAATGGCATTTTTGTCATCGTCTTCTCCATCGAGCATCAGGCTGATAGAAAGCTCTTTGATTCTGTCCTCGATATTGTCAATGTTTTTTTCAACATCCTTTAAGGTATCTGAATCAGACTCCTCAATGGCAAGCCCTAAAAGAATTTCATTCTCTTCTATGTCCTGGTTTAATTTTTCCCAATTTGAAATGGCGTGGGTTAGAACCGTTCTTTCTTTTAAAACAGATGTGGTTGCATCAGGGTTGTTCCAGAAGTCCTTTTGGGCGATCATGGCCTCAAGTTCATTTAATCTGTGCTTTTTGTTATCCGGGTCAAAGACAGCCCTTCAATTGAGCCATTTTGATATGAAGGTCCTTGATGGATTGTTTGAGTTCTGTCGACATGATGCCTGCCTCCTTGATTAACTTTGATAGATGGGCTGTGCATTGGTGCACATATCATCATAGGGTTCATTTATATTAATAAAGTAACGTTTAGTTATGTGTCTTGTTTTGGTGTGGCAACCTCATTATTGATTCTCAACAGATATAACACCAAAGCGGCCACTATAGCAAGGTATATATAGGTCAAATGGCCACCATGACGGGTGTAGAAACTTTTGATATGCAAAAGGGGGACGCGCCTTGTCAGAACTGCTTCCTGGTACAGGGCGGTGGTATCCAGAATCTGGCCGGTCGGACTGATAAAACCACTTATTCCTGTATTGGCTGCTCTTACAAGTGCCCTTCTGTTTTCTATGGCTCTGAATACTGTCATGGCAAAATGCTGGTAAGGCGCACTTGTTTTACCGAACCAGGCATCATTTGTTATATTAATAATTATTTCAACACCATTTTCCACCGTTGACCGGGATAGATTGGGAAAAATAATCTCAAAACAAATTTGTGCGCCAATGGCATGGGAATTCCATGATATGGTTTGCCCCTTTGTACCGGGAACAAAATCACCTGCCTGTGCCACCATTTTTCCAAGAAATGGTAACCATTCCTTGAATGGCACATATTCCCCATATGGGACCAGGTGAACCTTATTATATTGATCACTGATTTCACCCTTGGGTGTAATGATGACAGCACTGTTTAAATATTCAAAATTGTTTTCTGTATTCCTAAAAGATGGGCATCCGATTAAAAAATGGGCTCCTGTTTCCCGTATTCTCCGTAATGCCATTTTTGTAAGACCGATATCGTGGTTAAAATAAAACGGGGCAGAGGTCTCCGGCCAGATAATCAAATCCGGATGGTCGGTCATGGCCTGCTGTGAGAGCTTCAGGTGCTTCAGTGTGGATGAATATTGAAAGGCATGATCCCATTTTACAGATTGATCGACATTGCCCTGAATCGCAGTCATTACAGCCTGGGGGGAGAGTTCTTCAATGCTTTTGATGGTTTGCATTCTCATGGCGCCATATCCGCCCGCCAGGCAAATGAGAAACAGGAAAATGCCCATTGAAAAAATAGCATCAGATTTTTTGATGGATTGGCCCTGCCATTTTTTTCCGGTAAAAAAAAGAAAGATCAGAAAAAAAGCAGAATTTGACAGCACAATTAAAAATGAAACGCCTAAAACCCCGGTGATATCTGAAAATTGAATCAAAAGCAGATTTTTATATTGGGAATACCCCAAAAGTCCCCATGGAAATCCCGATAAAAAGTAGGAGCGTATATATTCAAGTGTGACAAAAAGGGCCGGAGATATCAGAAGAATGGAGAGCGGTTTTTTGGCAAGTCTTGAAAGGAGGGCTGAAAAAAGGCCGATATAAAGTGATAGATAGGATGCCAGCAATAAAAGGATACAAACACTTGTATATACAGGCAGGTAGCCATACATTTTTAATGTGTAGACAAGCCAGTATAAAAGCGTCGTGTAATGGAAAAAGCCAGTTGTCATGCCCAATCTGAAGCTGTATTTAATAGAATGGTTGCGAATTGAAAACAGAAGAGGGATAAACGCAATCCACGCAAGGATAAAATACCCGGCTTTCGGGAAAGACAGGGTGAGGAGGGTGCCGCTTAAGACGGCCAATGCCAACCCTATAATGGTCTTTTTTATTTGGTTCAATGGTATAACGATAACATAAAATAATCGTAATAATAAGTTAATGCCGTCTGTAAATTAAAGTCAGTAATTAGCATCTGGGCGAATTCTGTCAACGGCTTTATGAATTATTTAACAGAGCGAACAATTTGTTTGAGATTTGTTTTGAACTGTGTTAAAAAAGACAAAGATTTATAATTCTTAATTTTTCCTTAGTTATTTGATAATTATCCGGAAAATTCTACGTTAAAATTTTCATTTCAAATGTGATATGATCAAAATTAGTTTACATGCAATTATATAATTAACTGTTAATTCGTTCACAGGGAGTTTTCATATGAGTGAGATTATTAAAGAAAAGAATCATGTAATTGTAAAACCAGGGCAGGATGTTGTCGCATCTATGGCAAATGAGTTTAGGGCTGAGTTGAATTCCTTGATTCAGGAATCCTCCTGTGATCTGACAATAGATTTAACTGGTGTTGAAATGGTCGATTCTGTGGGAATTGGGGTGATTATTGCGACTCACAATTCATTGAATAACAAAGGTCACAAATTAAAAGTTGTTAATATTGCAGATGATATTTATGGCCTTTTTAGCACAATGCGTTTGGATCGGCATTTTACGGTGGAAAAAAAGAAATAGCTGTCGGTCTCTATAGCTGAGTCTCATTAACGGCAGAAATGAAACTTGTCTATGGGAGTCGTTTTTAATTGAATATAGTAGATGATTTTAAAAAAGGTGGTCGGGGCGGAGGGATTTGAACCCCCGGCATCCTGCTCCCAAAGCAGGCGCGCTACCAGACTGCGCTACGCCCCGATTAATGTGCGGCCTACCTAACATGCTTTTAAAATTCGTGCAAGATTTTTAGTTATTTTTTTTTAAATAGTTATCAATTCCAACGCCTATCAGTTGTGCATAGTTTTTTAAAGACGTGAGATCGCCCAATGATTGTTCTTCCACAGGGTTCGTGAGGAAACCAATTTCAATGAATATTGATGGCATATCAGCTCCTTCTAGAACTGAAAGAGGGGCTGTTTTTATTTTAATATGTGTATCAGGCACAGGCATTGCCGGTTGCAAACAGTTGGCAATTGACTCTGCAAATAATTTGCTTTCAGGAATATGGGTTTTTTGATAATGTTTCCAGGGTATTTGCGGCTCATTGGCGTAAGATTTTGAATTTGCATTGAAAATAATGTCATAGCACGGTGGTTCAGCATAATAGCTGACTACGATACCTTTCTCCTGATGATAGAAACTTCCATTGGTATGGATGCTGATAAAAAGATCTGCTTTCTGATGATTGGCAACAGATGTTCTTTGGTAAATATCCAGATTGACATCGTTTAGGCGGGTAAGAATGACTTTGTACCTGTCCTGAAGTATCTCTGCGATCAGCTGGCATAAGGCAAGACTCACATCTTTTTCAAATAAGCCCCCGCTTCCCTTTGCGCCGGTATCATACCCGCCATGCCCGGGGTCAAGAACAATGGTGTGCATTTTGTATTGGGCTTCCGGCTCGGCATATGCCATGATGGAAAGAATGGGATAGTACAGGAAAAATATGATGATTAGCAGGATTATTTGCTTGCGCCTGCTTTTTTGAAGTGAAGATGGTGTTCTGCCGGTTGTTTCTTTTTTCAATTTGCTTGACACCTACATGGATTTAATATTATCTCATCGGGATATGTGAATGGAATAGTTAATTTATTTGGCAATAAAGTCAAGCTTTATGCGGTCATAAAGTTAACAAATAGAGATAGAATGATAATTTTTAAACCAGGGATAAAATGATGCTGGCTGGTAAGTTCTAAAGCAGCTCGCACAATTGCCAACAGAAAGGGATGTAATGCAAGTTACCATTGAAGATGTAAGTTCAGTAAAAAAGATACTTCATATTGAAGTGCCTGAGGAGACCGTTCAGTCTGAAATCGATTCAGCCTATCAATCTCTGAAAAAAACAGCTAAAATCAAGGGGTTTCGGCCTGGAAAAGCGCCGCGGTCCGTATTGGAAAGAATGTTTAAAAAAGACGTTCATGCAGATGTGGTTTCAAAATTGATTCAGAATTCACTCATTGAGGCCATTCAGTCAAATAATCTGAACGTAGTGGGTGATCCGATAATGGACCCTCCACATCTTGAAGAAAATAAGGTATATAAATTTGATACGACCGTTGAAATTAAACCGGAACTCCCAGCTGTCGATTTTAAAGGCTTGCAATTAAAAAAATCAAAATACGTTGTCAGTGAAGAAGAGATAGACACCCAGATTCAGATGCTCCGGAGAAACATAGCCAAGTATGATGAAATTGAAGAAAAACGACCTGCCAAACAGGGGGATATTACACTGATTGATTATGAAGGCTTTAAGGATGGCAATCCTTTTGAGCATACCCCCAGGGTCGAAAATCAGTCCATGAGAATTGGTTCTGGGCGAATTATTGCAGAATTTGACAATCAGATCGTTGGTATGTCCATTGGTGATGAAAAGATATTCGAAATTACATTCCCTGAAGATTATTTTAACACGAATTTCAGTGGAAATACAATACTCTATAAGGTGGTTTTACGGAGCATTCGGGAAGAAAGCCTGCCTGACCTGAATAATGATTTTGCCAAGCAGTTCGGCCCATATGAAACCCTTGATGCCTTGAAACAGGAAATTCAGAATAACCTGACCAAGGGATATGAAAAGCGAATTGAACAGGAATTAAACGAGCAGATTTTTCAACAGCTCATAGAAAAAATGGATTTTGAGATTCCTGATACAATGGTGGATTATGAGCTTGAAGGTATTCTTGACGAGGCCGAACGGTCGTTTCATGCAAATAATGTAACTCTTGAGCAGATTGGTCAGACCCGTGAGTCTCTTGCCCAAAAATATCGAGGGGTTGCGGAGAAACAGGTCCGAAGGCACCTTATTCTTGATTCGATTATTACCCATGAAAAACTGGCCATTTCCGAAGATGAACTTGAAAAAGGTTTTCAGGATCTGGCGGACAATTTTAATCAGACGGTAGCCGGTATTAAAGCCTTTTACAAAGAAAATCCAGAGAAAATAGAATTTTTTAAATACACTTTACTTGAAAAAAAGGCCATAAAGCTTATAATGGAAACAGGTAACATTGAAGAAAAAGAGCCTGAACTACAAACAAATGAGGGTGAAAGTAAAGAATAGCAGAGGAAAATACGATAAATAAGATATGAACCTTTGTTTGAAAACCTGTTTAGATGAGTCAGGATATTTAAATTATTTTGGATAAGGAGTTATAAGTGCCTCTAATACCAATGGTTGTTGAGCAGACAAGCCGAGGGGAACGTGCGTATGATATTTACTCGCGACTTCTAAAAGACAGAATTATTTTTCTTGGGTCGGCAATAAATGATGATGTGGCCAATCTGTTGATTGCCCAGCTTTTATTTCTTGAATCTGAGGACCCTGATAAAGATATTAATTTTTATATCAATTCTCCAGGGGGAGTGGTTACAGCCGGTATGGCTGTCTACGACACCATGCAGTACATCAAACCGGATATAGTTACGGTATGTATTGGCCAGGCAGCCAGTATGGGTGCACTTCTTCTTGCTGCAGGCCAGAAGGGGAAACGGTATTCCCTGCCGAACTCCCGCATTATGATCCATCAGCCCTTGGGTGGGGCATCCGGGCAGGCCTCTGATATTGAAATTCAGGCAAGAGAGATCCTTCGAATGAAAGATGTTCTGAATAACATATTGTCTTTGCATACAGGCAGGAATTTGAATGAAATATCAAAGGATACAGATAGAGATCGTTTCATGTCCGGTATTGAAGCAAAAGAATACGGATTGATTGACCATGTGATCAAAAACAGAGATGATCTTGAAAATCTTTCCGAAACGGAGGAATGATATGTCAAAACAGGGAGACATGAATGAAAAGCTTTTTTGTTCTTTTTGCGGTAAAAATCAGAAAGAAGTAAAAAAGCTTATTGCCGGTCCTGCAGTATATATTTGTGATGAGTGTATTCAGCTTTGCAGTGAAATCATTGAGGAAGAAGGCGAAAAAGAGGTCAGTACAGCCAAGAGTGTGATGACGCCTCAGGAAATAAAGGAGCGTCTTGATGAGTATGTGATTGAACAGGATTATGCCAAGAAGATACTTGCTGTAGCTGTAAGAAATCATTATAAGCGTCTTGATTCCTCAATCGTTTCAAGTGATGTGGAGATCCAGAAAAGCAACATTCTTCTCATTGGACCCACTGGTAGTGGAAAAACATTGCTTGCCCAGACGCTTGCCAGATTTTTAGATGTGCCTTTTACCATTGCAGATGCAACGACACTGACAGAAGCTGGCTATGTGGGGGAAGATGTTGAAAACATCATTTTGTCTCTCCTGCAGAATGCTGACTATGATGTGGAAAAGGCGAAGCGGGGTATTGTGTATATCGATGAAATCGATAAAATTGCCTTAAAGTCAGATAATCCTTCCATTACACGGGATGTATCTGGTGAGGGGGTCCAGCAGGCACTATTGAAAATAATTGAGGGTACAACAGCAAGTGTACCGCCTAAAGGCGGCCGAAAGCATCCCCAGCAGGATTTTGTAAAAGTTGATACGACGAATATTCTGTTTGTCTGCGGAGGGACATTTACAGGGCTTGAGAAAATTATTCAGCGGCGTATTAGTGATAAATCGATGGGATTTGGCGCCAATGTTATTTCAAAGCAAAGCAACCACGTAAATGATTTGCTCCATATGGTAACCACAGAAGATTTAACCCGGTTCGGACTAATACCGGAGTTTCTTGGGCGGTTGCCAGTCATCGCCACGCTTCAGGAATTGAATAAATCGTCATTGATCAAAATACTTACAGCACCTAAAAATGCACTGATTAAACAATTTCAGAAGCTTTTCGAATACGAAGGTGTACATTTGCGTTTTACCGATTCAGCACTTGAAGCGGTTGCAGAACAAGCTGTGAAACGAAAATCAGGTGCCCGTGGATTGCGAGCGATCCTGGAAGAAACGATGCTTGATATCATGTATGATATTCCTTCAAAAGAAGATGTAAAAGAATGTGTCATCAGTGAAGAAGTTGTTCTGAAAAAAGAAGAACCTATGCTGTTGTATGAGCAGACAAAGAAACAGGCATAGCGAATAGCCGCTATTTTTTATTGGCCTTGAATGCACATGAGTGGGAAGGATTGGATATTTGGAATCCTTCCTGCATGTATTTTCTTAAATTGATAATCTTTCATTTTCTGATCCGTATCCCTAAATAAGTCAATATAAGTCGATGATTAATATACAGAAATTTTTCAAACAAAATGATTCCGATTCGGGTAAACTGATTCTTCCCCTTTTGCCTTTGAGAGATATTGTTGTATTCCCTCATATGGTAGCGCCGCTTTTTGTTGGTCGCACAAAATCGGTAAATGCGCTTTCCGAAGCCATGAACAAGGATAAGCATATTTTTCTCGCCACGCAGGTAAAGGCCAACGTGGATAAACCCCAAGACAAAGATATTAGCCCGGTTGGTACCATTGGCACGGTGCTTCAGCTTCTTCGACTGCCGGATGGTACTGTAAAAGCTTTGATTGAAGGTAAAAACAGAGCGCGTATCACCCGTTTTTTAGATGAAGAGACTTTCTTTCAGGTAGAAATTGAAGAGATCGATGAGAATCTGGGGGAAAAATCCGAATCGGTCGCCTTGAGCCGCGCTGTACTTGAAAATTTCCAGGAGTACGGGAAACTGAACAAGGGCGTTCCAAAGGAAGTTATCAATAATGTCATTGCCATGACGGACTATTCAAAGCTTGCAGATACCATTGCCTCCCATATCGGTTTTAAAATTTCAGATAAACAAAAGCTTTTAAATACCGGCCCGTTGAATGATCGACTGACGATTCTTCTTCAGCTATTAAAGAATGAAATTGAAATTTATTCGATGGAGCAAAAAATAAAAGGGCGTGTTAAAAATCAGATAGAGAAGACGCAAAAGCAATATTATCTGAATGAACAGATGCGCGCCATCCGAAAGGAAATGGGAGATGAAGACGGGCTTGATGAAGAGCTTCAGGAACTTGAAAAGCGTATTCGAGCCAAGCGCATGTCAAAGGAAAGCGTAAAGAAGGCCAGGAAAGAATTTAGCAAGCTCAAAATGATGTCACCCATGTCAGCCGAGGCTGCTGTTGTAAGAAATTACATTGACTGGCTGATAGAAATGCCCTGGTTTGAAAGAAGCAAGCTTTCTCATGATCTTGCAGAGGCCGAGAGGATTCTTGATGAGGATCACTTCGGCTTGGAAAAGCCCAAAGAAAGGATTATTGAATATCTCGCTGTCCAGATACTTGTCAAAAAAATCAAGGGACCTATTTTATGTCTGGTTGGCCCTCCGGGTGTCGGTAAAACGTCCCTTGCCAAATCTGTCGCAAGGGCGACAGGAAGAAAATATATTAGGCTATCTTTGGGTGGTGTGAGGGATGAAGCAGAAATAAGAGGGCACAGGCGAACTTATATAGGTGCCATGCCTGGAAAAATCATTCAAAGCCTTAAAAAAGTTGGTGCCAATAACCCCGTTTTCTGTCTGGATGAAGTGGATAAGATGAGTATGGATTTCAGGGGCGATCCTTCCTCGGCACTTCTAGAAGTCCTTGATCCGGAGCAGAATTACAGTTTTAACGATCATTTTCTGGATGTGGATTATGATCTTTCAGAAATTCTTTTTATTACAACAGCAAATACCCTTCATGACATTCCGGTGCCACTTCAGGACAGGATGGAAATTATTCGTATTCCCGGATACACGGAACATGAAAAGTATAATATCGCAAAAGATTTTCTTGTTCCCAAGCAGATCAAGACAAATGGATTGACGCCGGATAATATCCAGTTTGCTCAAAATGCGCTTTATATGATTATAAGGAGATATACAAGAGAAGCTGGCGTCAGAAACCTTGAAAGGGAAATAGCCTCTATCTGCCGTAAAACAGCACGAAAAGTCGTTAAGAAAAAAGGGGATGCCGCTTTTAAAATCACTCCCAAGGTTGTTCAGGAGTTATTAGGCCCCTATCGATTCAGGATTGAAAGAAAGGAAGACAAGGATCAGATTGGTATTGTCACAGGCCTTGCTTGGACGCAAGTGGGTGGAGAACTATTATATATTGAAACCGTGTTAATGCCTGGAAAAGGTGAATTGATCGTTACAGGCAAGCTGGGCGACGTGATGAAGGAATCAGCACGCGCCGCAGTGAGCTATGTCCGTTCAAAATCAGATATATTTGGTATAGAGGAAGAGTTTTACAAGAATTATGACATGCATATTCATGTTCCTGAAGGTGCGATTCCAAAAGACGGACCATCTGCGGGTATTGCGATGTGTACAGCTATTGTCTCCGCATTGATGAAGCGTCCGGTTGACAGGAATGTCGCCATGACTGGAGAAATCACCCTACGAGGACGTGTGCTGCCTATTGGCGGATTAAAAGAGAAACTTCTGGCAGCCCATCGGGGCGGTATAAAGCGGGTTTTCATTCCTGCTGAAAATGAAAAGGACATCATTGATGTCCCGGCAACAATTAAAAAACAGCTTGAGATTATTCCGGTTGACCACATGGATGAGGTTCTTTCTCGTGCTTTTGTCGGGGATGCCATGCAAATACCAAAACCAGAAACACTTGATAATAATTCCAAGCGGTTTCCACAATCTTGATGAATAAGTTAAAAAGATGCTTTTTAGCTTGACAGTAGAAAATCAAATTGGTAGGTATATTCCGTTTTTCGAGACGACGCAGATGGGCGAATAACTCAGCTGGGAGAGTGCAACCCTTACAAGGTTGAAGTCACAGGTTCGAGCCCTGTTTCGCCCACCATGTTAATCCAAATCGTCTTCGGGGGCGTAGTTCAGTTTGGTTAGAACGCCTGCCTGTCACGCAGGAGGTCGCGAGTTCGAGTCTCGTCGCTCCCGCCATTCTGATAAAAAAAAGCCTGGTCCATGACCAGGCTTTTTTATTTGAATCAGGGCATCAACTGATATACTTTTTGTTTAAATGCGTTGACATCTTCCATTAAAACAAGAAATTCCTCTGATGAAAGGTTTAACGACGTCCTGATCTGGGAGGAAACAAGTTCTTTCAATTCTTCCTTGAGGTTGTTCTCTGCCAAGACCGCTGTTAAATTTCCTATAGAAATCATTCGAATAAAATCATCCGTTGCACTCTCACCCTTAATTTTTTTCAAATCATCCAGGCTATGGGCCTTGCAGGCATCTTTTATCCTGCCCGGAAGCCGCCATCTTTCGCAAAGGAGTTTGCCGAAGAATGCGCTTGATGGTAATGAAAAATGTTTTTCAGCATGGCTGAAGAGTTCCCCCTGGGTTTCACAGTATTTAATTAATATATTGAAATGTTTAGGAAAGAATTTCAAATAAATTAACTTCCCAATATCGTGAAGCATGGCCGCAGACCATAGCTTTTCGAGTGGTAGAAATGGCGCATATTTCTCTGTGATGAATTTGGTTAAAAGGGCTGTGTAGTTGGAATGAAACCAGAATTTATTAAAATTGGCCGAATCATTTAAATCCAGGGTGTTGATGACGGAGAGAGAGAGAACGGTCCTGTAGACTTCATTAATACCTAAGTATGCAATGGCAAAACTGATTTCCACAATTTCTCTTGGAAAACTATAATATGCTGAATTGACAATTTTTAATATCTGAGCAACCAGAGCAGGGTCGGTTTTCACAAGATTGGAAACTTCAGATACGTTAATTTCCTTTGAGCACATAATATCTTTCAGACGGTTGACCACAGCAGGAAGTGGCGGTAAGGCGCAGTGATGGTATAAAAATGATGATTCGTCAATGATGATGGGTTCGATCTCACTCATTTGGTCTTCTCCAGTTTCCCTGTATTCATTAATGATCTTGAATCGTTTTCCATGAAAAGTGCGAGGTCTCATTCTATGCGAAAAATATATTTCAATAGTAAGCTGTGGAGAAATTTCGATTTTAAATACCGATATATACACAGGTTGGTTGAAAATCAAGTAAATAAAATCCTTGTATCTGATAGGAAATCTTTTCCGGTAATCGTGCTTTTAATAAAATGAATGCAGGCAATGCCTATGTCCAATTCAGGGCGGAAATTATCATGGTTGTCTTATAATATCGGTAGTATAGATATATGGTTATTTTTTATGGTAATGATTAAATAAATTGGCTTAAATGTTGCAAAATCTTACTCTGGAGACAAGGAGGTTGTCATGCAGATTCAGGGGTTCACACAGTCACAAATTCAGACTTACACCCATCAGACCCTATCTAAGGATACGGGATTTCCTTCAGGAGCGTCTGAAAGTGGCAAGAAAACCTCATTGCCTGGTACCCTGCATATTAAAAATGTTTATACCGCAAAAAAAATAATGTCGGATTATGATATTGAACAAATGTCACCAAGAGAAATGACTCAAATGAGCCAAGCGCTGCACATAGCCGGTATTATTTCCCAGCAGGATTATCAGATGCTGTCTTTTCAACCAGAACTTCATCAGGATTATAACCGGGCAATATTGGCAGAAAAAGGGATTGAAGCCAAACCGGATGAACAAAGGAACTATATCGAGATCTGGAAAAACAAGGTTAATACATACGAAAATGAAGGGGCGATCAGGGATACGTTCCACGCAAGTCAGATGTTGAACATTCTGGAAAACCTCACTGTCATAAAATCATTATAATCAGAAACTGCCCTGCCAAACTGTATGGTTCAGGCTGGCGGATTTTTTTTATTAAGATAAGGATTTTGTAAATTCTATTATTCTATTTGTACCCTGAATATCACCGAGGGCCATAATATGAATGCCGTCAATGTAAGGATAGATCGCTTTTATCATATCACAGGCAATGTCCACACCTGATTTCCCGTTTTCCATTTCTTCAATCACCTTATCGGGAACATCGATTCCCTCAACGTTTTCCTTCATATATTTAGCCATCTTGAGGCTTTTAAGGGGCATGATGCCTGTGAGGATTGGCAGCCCCATTTTTTTTGCTTTTTCCGAAAACGCGATTGTTTTTTCAATATCATAGACCACCTGGGTCTGAAAAAAATCAGCACCTGCATTTTTTTTCTTTTCCATACGTTCGATTTCTCTTGCCAGATCTTTTGACGTGGGCATTGCTGTACAGGCAATTTTAAAATCGGTTTGGCCGCCAAACGCCTTGTCGTTAAAATCAAGGCCATTATTCATTTTTTTAATCAGGCGTATGAGATCCAGGGTATTATAATCATAAACGGCCTTGGATGGGTAGGGGCCATGTTTGGGCGGGTCACCTGTGGTCACCAGAATATACCGGATGCCAAGCGCATGTGCTCCCAAAAGATCAGCCTGGGTGCCCAGAAGACTTCTGTCCCTGCAAGTAAAGTGAGGAATTGTTTCCATATCAAGGGTGCTTTGAACGAGGCTTGCCATGGAAATGGCGTTGATTCTTAAATTCCCCATGGGGCAGTCGTGGATGTTAATGCCATCCAGAAACAGGTAGTTTTTTGCTTTTTCAATAGATACTTCGAACTGGGCGCCTTTTACCGGACCAAGCTCTGTGGTTATCACAAATTTGTTGCCGAGTTTTTCTGATAAACGCATGTTTCCCTCCTTGCTTCTCATATTTGGCAGGATGATATCTCATTGCTTGTTAATTTTATGGGTATGATATAGCTTAAAACTTGTAAAAACACATCATTTCAATGATGATCTGTTTAATCACTATATGACAATGATGAACGAAGCAAGTTGAAAAGGAAAAATTATAGGCGCCAGACAGGAAAGGGAGCATGTATGAAACAGGTTATCCGAATAATAATCGCCTGGTTATATTTTATGATGGCTGGTGAAGTGTTTGCCGGGATTAATGACGGATTCACCATTGATATGGCAACACTGAAAGCTGGAAAACTTCAGATTTTTACGGAAGAATTTAAAGTAGAAGGTGAGGGGAAAAGAAAGCGTGTGATTGGCGTGATATTGATCAACAAGCCGCCAGGAGACGTTTGGGAGGTACTAAAGGATTGGGATAGCATGGGCCAATATGTGCCTGGCCTTAAATATTATAAAACCATTCATACGATTACACCCATAGATGACATGAATAATGGTGAAACATTAATCGAGGGAGAACTTGATGTCCCGATTGTAACTGTAACCTATACAGTGAATGTAACATTCCGGGCCTCTGAAAATTATCGGGTGGAGTGGCATCTCCTCAGTGAAAAGCAAATACAAAAGTATTGTGATAGTAATATCCCAGTAAAAGCGAACAGTTCCGGATTGAAAAGCATCGAAGGATTTGGATACCTGGAGGCAGTTGATGATGGTTTGAAAACCGTTTATACGTATGCACCAATTGTTGAAATTTCCATACCCATTCCGGGATTCGTGGAGCGGTATATTTCAAAATCGAGTCTCAAGGGCTATCTTAACGCTGTCAAGAAACATGTGGAGTCAAAAGAAAAATAGCCATATGCATGACATATGGGCTTCAGAAATAATTCTTACCGATATTTAAGCGCAAAAAATCGTTTCTAATATCTCTCTATCGATTCCGCAATATAGTCTGACGTGCGTGTGGCAAAAGCCATGATTGTTACTTGAGGATTTACTCCCAGGGATGTGGGGAAGGGACTCCCATCAGGAATAAACAGACCCTTGATGTCATGACTCTCTAAATTCATGTCAACGACAGATTCCCCGGGATCATTTCCAAAACGGCAAGTGCCCAGTGGATGAAATGCCGCAAGTTCAAAATGCCAGGCACGCACCGGCATGGTTTTAAATATTTCAAGGTCTTCTTTTGAATTCAGGATGGGCATTTTCGTACATCCTGTGAATACCCGCTTGGCGCCGGCTTCAAAAAAAATTTCTGCAGTGATCTCAATGCCTTTTTTTAGTTTTCCCGTATCTGTTTTATTCAGTGAGTACCAGGAAGAAAAAGGGAACCCCGGAAGCAAGGGACGAAACACTCTTCCCCGTGTCGTATCCGACACCATAACGCCAAATGCAGCAAGGTTTTTGTAATGCTTGGCAATATATTTATGGTCTTCCCCTACACCAGGAAGAGACATGGTCATCAGTCCCGGTGGGAGAAATATACCTTCAAGCATGATGCCTTCACCGGCAAAGGCATCAATCTGTCCTCCCTGTGAAACGCCATGATGGCCATTTACCTCTTCCTCCATTTCAGCGACCACCCTGCCACAAGGATGAATGGTAAGATTTTTGCCCACCTGTCCGGATGTATTGGCCAGTCTTTGTTTTAAAAGAAAGGCGGGTGTGATCATGGCACCCATGGCAAGGCAGACGATTTTTGATGTAATGTGAATATTATGTTTGGCTTTTCCGTTTGAGGGATCAATCACCTTCCCTTTCACACCTCTTATCCGGCCACTTTCTGTCAAAAGTTTTGTCGCCCGGCAGTTGGCAAATATCCGGGCGCCCGCCTGAATGGCCTTTGGAATATAGGATACATCTGTGGATTGTTTTGCACCTCTTGGGCATCCAAACTGGCAGATGCCGGCACCTTCGCAGTTTTTTACATTGTGCCTGAGAGGTTTTGCGGAAAGTCCTAATGCTTTGGCACCTCTTTTTACAACCTGGTACACAGCCCCCAGAACATCTTCTGATAGCTCGGTCACGGAAATTTCATTTTCCACTTTTTCAAAGTAGGGAAGAAGTTCCTTGTAATCGAGACCTTCACATCCATAGGACTTTCGCCATTTTTCGATAACAGTTTCTGGTGTTCTGAAACATGTGGCAGAGTTGATAAGTGTGGTGCCACCAATGGCTTTTCCGAGAGTTATGGAAACCGGTGGTAACCCCAAAGCAAGGGTTGTCCCACTGTCCCGCCACATCATTCCCATCATGTCGTTTGGGTCCTGGTTGTAATTTTTGCTGGTGAAATAACTGCCCTCCTCAATGAGGATCACGTCAATGCCTTTTTCCGCAAGCTCTTTGGCGGCCACAGCACCTCCTGCACCGGAACCAATCACTAAAACGTCTGCATGTTCATTAATATCTCTTTTGATATCTTTGAATTCTCTGATCATTTAGTCCTCCTTGATTATGCCTTAATCCCTTCAAAATTTTTGGGATTTGGAAATTTTTCCTTGTAATCGATACTTTCCTTCACTTCTTTTAAGCCATAAAAAGGAGGACAGATAAGAACTTTCAGAAGAAGAATCAAGGCGGAGGAAAGGGTTCCTGAGCTTTCAGCACGATGGAAGAGGATGACCAGTTCGTCTTCCGGCAGATGGATCATTTGACTAAATTGTCTTAAATACACCATTGGCCAGAAGATATTGATCAGTTTGCCCAGAAAACGCATTCCTGTTCTTGAAAGTAAATTCATGCGGGATAAGAGATAATCCGTTCTGGGCAGCCATTTTTCTGAAAGGTCCCGAGCACCCATTTCAAAATGCTGGCCTCCTCCGGGAATAATTCCGCTTCCCAGCGCCTCAAAAATTTTTACGTCTTTATTGGACAGAATTTTATATGTCATGAAAGCCTCCTGCTGGGTATTTAAATACCTTCCCCCACCTCAACCTGAAAGAAAAGATAAACGGAATTATTTCCCGATAAGGGAAATAAACAACCGACGTGGATATATTTTTTCCTGTATCAAGATGGGTGACAGTTCCGTAGCATGTCACATGTGTTTTATGAAGGTTCCAGGGCCAGAGATTGATCTTTTCCCCAACATATCGATAGGGTGCGCCCTTGTTGTCCTTAAAAGTGAAATCATACCGAATTTTTCGTTCTGAGAAATAGAGCATTTGCAACGTCCCCTGACAGACAGCTTTATTGACGAGTCCCCCAATTGTGATGATGCCCTTTGTCTCGCTTGATAAAAATTCCTTTGAAAATGGATTCAGGAAGTTCAAAAGGTTTTGATTCCCCCAGGTAAGGCTGTAGTGAAAAGGGTGCATCCCCTTTGGCCAACCCACTTCTGAGAATTCATGAGTGCCTGTCATTACTTCATCAAGTTTGAATCCTATCATGTTCTTATTTCCTTATTTTTTCACCCTTTTCACTTCAGCATGTTTTTTCATGTCCGACCTTATTCCTTCGGTAACATGGATTCGTAGACCATCATAAACTGTTTATTGCCAGTCTCAATCAGTTCAACACAATATGCCTTTGCTTTTTCCGGATCATTTATTTCCAAAGCTTGCAGTATTTTTCGATATAGGTGAGGCGATTTAATCGCATCTTTGAACATGGAAATAAAAAATTCAGGCATGCTAAAATAAATTTCTTTTACGGAATTATAGATCAGAATAAGTGCGATATTTTCACTGGCATGGGCAAGGGCGTAGTGGAAGTCCCAATCAAGAATCTGGAATAATTTGAAATCATCCGATGGACAGGTTTCTATTTTTTCCACAATACACTGAATGCTGTCCCGTTCAGATTTCTGGATTCTCATAGCCGCCAGCCTCGCTGACTCTCCGCACAAAACCGTACGGATCTCAATAATGCTTCGGACACTGATGTAATTGATTTCTCCAGGTTGCATGGCAATATGGCTCAGCATATCAAAGCTGGCTGTATATTTGAAATCGAGTACTACTGATCCGTGTCCGTGCTTAATTTCGATAAGTCGGGCCTGTTCCAGCCGTTTTAGAGCTTCCCTTACCGAACTTCGATTGATCTTCAGCATATCGCAAAGTTCTCTTTCAGATGGAAGCCTGTCCCCTGGGGTATAGGTCTGATTCAATATGCCATCGCGAAGCTGCGAAAAGACCTGGTCTGATAAATTTTTTCTTTCTACGGGTTTTAGCATAAGTTATCACCTCATCTGATGGTCGGACCAGTTTAGTGGACAAAAAATACCATGTCAAGATTAAAATCATACTAATGGTTCATATTATCAGGAGCGGGCAATTCGATATTTTATGGATATTTATTATAGCATATCAATCATTGTCTCGGGGAACACATGTTTCAGCTGATCATATCTTCGATTTTATCATAGCTTATTTCAATACTTTTTTTAAAGCTTTCAATACCCTTTTTGCTGGCTTTTGACCATTCACTGATCATATCCCTACCGCTGCCGGGCAACCATGTGGTCTGCTCCAGCATGGTGTTGGTGAAATTTTCGGTCTGCTGTTGGATCAGTGATATGCTCTGGCACATATTTAACATGGACCCCTTGTTAAAATCGATCATCTGTTTGAAAACTTCCTTTGCATTATTCATGACGTGTTTCTCCTTAAATAAATGATAGGTTGTTTAATTCAGATTTTGTTGTCGATAAAAAAAATATACATTTAAGAGATAGTTTTTTTCTGGTGTATTTTATTTGTTTTGTTTGGAATAGGGTATCGCACATTTTCGTGAACGATATAAATATAGAAATATTAGTAAATGAATCAGAGTTCGTCAAGAAATTTATAAGGGGACTCTTTTCTTCTCATCATCGGAAAAGATAATGGGCTATGTAAAGTAGAGCTTGTAAAGAATGATTCCGGAAATAGAAAAAAGGCCAACAAGGATGAGAGAAACAGGTCTTGCATCTGTTTTCCGGCGATGCCTTTTTGAGCCAATGAGAAGCCCTGCAATACTAAGACCTAAGCCTGCAAACATTAAATAATAGATTTGTCTTGCAAGTTCAAGATCCCATGAGGTTCTTAGCTTCAGATGATAATAGCGGTCAAAAAAGGTTTCAAACTCCGGTTTGGCAACTTCAAGTACAATCAGTATGCCCAGCATAAGAAACCAGGCTGAGACAGCAAGCCCTTTTAAAAATTTTATCCAGAAATCTGGTCCTTGTCTCCTGTCTTTTTCCGGATTTCTATCATATGAAGCCATGCCTTTCTCCGAGAAAATGTGTTGGGTTACGTTCTTCAATCATTTTTTTAAGGTTTTTTTCGGTAAGCCAGTCCCTGAAAAACAGCAATAGTATTACCCTGTTCATCTGTAATGTTAATCATATAATTGGCTATTTTTGAATTCGCAGAAATTTCAGTGGCCGTCGCAGTCAGGACTGTACCACATTGAACTGCTTTGATATAGGAAATACTTACGTTCAGAGCAACTGCGGTAATGCCATGAGAGTTTGACGCTGCCGCAAATGCGTAATCCGCAAGAGCGAACACAGCAGCGCCATGTGCGATATTGATGCCGTTCATATGATTTTCATTGATTTTAAGTGAGGTGACGGCCTTTCCTTTTTGAACTTCAATCAGTTCAATGCCAACGAACTTGGCAAAAACATCGTTCTTAACATTTGCATCGATAGTGTTCATTTAATATCCTGATTACCATTTTGCGTAATGATCTTCCGCCCAGCCAGGGCAGTTTTTCAGGGTAATAATTTCATTGGAGTTTGTTTTCAGGCTGCCTGCGAATTTTCCCATGAGTTGAGTGAATTTTGACGCAACAAGAAATGCATTGATATTTTCTGCACGATGGGTTTCCGGAATAAATATCAGCGCCACTTTGCCGTCGTTTGACTGAATGTGCCAAGGGGCATGCATATCATTTTCATTAAATATGAAATTAACCGAACCTGTCGTGGTCATAGCGCCGTCTATCCAGAACGCATTCTCATTAAATCCGGTTTCATTTGTGCCACAGGCGAGATTAAACCCCAGATTTCTTCCATCAGAAAGTGTGGTGGCACTTGCCGCCCAGTTCCAGAATGTGTCTCTTCTCATGAATCCGCCTGTCCAGTCCATTATCGCCATGGATGACGGGGAGGATATGGGAATTTTATGGCCTTTAAATTGAATGAAACCAGAAATTTTTATCGGGCTTGTTTTTTGTGTATATGTCCATCCATTGTATCCGGACCGGGTGCATAACCTTAAAGGCGTCGTGTGTGTTGAGCCTATAGCTGCATCAATTGCAATACCGTTTCCTTCCGCATATACTTTATTGCCTGTGATGGATATAGCAAGCCCTTTTGCTTTGAATTTGCTTTCAGGGTTTTCCGGAGAAGGGGATATATATATGTGCTTGTTCGGTAGAGTGGTTTTCTTGGTTTCCTCTATAATGGCATTCTTTATATCATATACATAGAAAAATCCATTGGTGGCATATTTCAGATCAACAATGGCAAGGCCTACCATCAGATCCGGCCCGGTAATACCCACAAAATGGAATTGATTGAATTTTATTTTTTTAAGACACAGCGGTATTTTTAAGCCCCGTGGTGTCTTCAGATCAAAATCCATATAATTCAAACTTAAAACAGGATCGGCATACATACCAAAAGTGATTTTTCCATCCGGGTTAATCAAATGATTGATTACCATGGGTGATGCACCTTAAAAAATTGATGTTTAATTATCGACATATACAAACTAATAGTCTTCAATAATATTGCCTTTATCAATATATTTTTCAATATTCTGATGCGCACCTAATGCAGCTTGTACAGCATTTTGAATATCATGGCAAACCGGATCTTCATCTCCCAGGTGTGCCAACGCCTTTCGTAGAATTTTTTTCCCCTGTTTACAATGAATTTCGAATTCTTCGAGAAGCGCTTTGCGAATCCTGTGTTTTTCTTTTTCAACAGTAATAATTGATTCCAGGCGGTTGATCGTGTACTCTACCAGACTATCCCTTGTTGCCGCTGAATTTTGGGTAATCGCTTCAAGTGCATTTAAGGTTTTTCGGCTGAGAACAAAGGTTTTTTGCACCCGCGGTAATCCGCTTGCCGTATCGGGGGTGAGCCCGCTTGCAATATGATTCAGGATTTGTGTATCTTCAAAAAGAAGGTCAAAAAGGGATTTCTGTTTGATGCCAAGGTGCACAGAGACGATGGTGATGGCATGAATTGCCTTTGTTGTCAGTTTGAATGTTGCCCTGACAGATTGACGTCCTCTGATGTCAGCGCTAGAGGGCTGCTTGACAAAAATAATATCCGAGTGCTTGTTTTTTTCGTTATCTGTCATTTGTGACCCTGGTTAAAACAGCTATGTTTTTTTAAAACCGATGTGGTTCATGCCATCATTACTTTTAGAAGACAGAATAATTAGTAATAGTCAGAAAATCAATCGAAAAAAATATAAATGTAGTTGCCTGTAATAACAGTAATTCAAGCTTGACACAACGGTCCGTTTTTGTAATGGTCTGTCAGTTGATCAAAAGGAGTAAGACCAAATCAGATGATTTTCCTCATCAGTTTCAAAATCAATTCACGGGAAAAAGGGTTGTGATGATAGAAAGGCAGCTTGACGGGATTTTGGAAGATCATATTAAGAAAATGCTGGGAATACGGTCCCATCACATTCCACTTCCGCTTGACCTGGTTTCAATTGCCTGTCTTTTTTTGATGGCTGACCGTGAGACGGCAATAGAAGGCCAGGATCAAAATCCACCGTCTCGCTACAATGGTGAGACGTTTTTGGATGCGTTGACCGATATAGGCATAAAGGTGAACGGTAATTCAATAACAAAATTTAACGCCCTGATCCAAAATGAATATTTATCTTCCGATGCGGATGAATGCTATTCCGCTGGACCAGCGTCCTTGATTCTTACAGGACTTTTGAACCGGATGTTTCCTAAAATGCAGGGATTGTTTTTTGTATCCTATTTTATTCAGACCATAGAGGAGGCATTATCCGGACGAAAGAATGAAAAGCAGGCATTGGATCAGGCAGAACAGATGATTCTCTCACAGGGAAAAGAATTGTCGTTCGATTCATTTTCTACTGAAGAAAAGCAATTATTAAAAAAAATTGCATCTCAGGGTGCCAAGGCCCAAAAAGCGAATCCTAACGTGGGGGAGCTTGGACAGACATTTGAACAAAGAACCTCCAAGCGGGATAAATTATTTAGCGTTCTTGGTATTCGAATGAATAAAATGGGGAGAATTCTACCTCTTCCATATAATGTGGCGAAACTGAAAGAGGTTTTGTCACTGGATGAAAGGAGTATGATTAAAATCGTTGATGCGGTTATGACCGATTTCCCATTGATACTGGCCTTACTTGAGTATATCAATAGTAAACATGAGCCAAAAGAGAAAACGGGAATTGTTTCTGTGTCCCAGGCGTTGATGGCCCTTGGATATGATAAGGCAAAAGAAGTGATGGAGGCGATTGTGCCATGTTCCGATACAGAAGAACCGCTATTAAAAGAAGAACTTGAAAAACTATTTCATTTTACCTTGTTGAAAAGTCTTGTGGCCAGGCAGATAGCTGTTCGTCTGGAGGCAGAAGGTATCGAGGAAATATGTGTCAATGTGATGTTTTACCATTTCGGGCAGATATTAATCATGAATTATCTGCCTGAAGCCTATAAACAAATTAAACGTCTGGCCATGAGTAAAAATGTGGATAATGCTTCTGCTGCCCGGGACATCCTTGGAGTGACATATGAAAATATAGGTGTCAAAATTGCGTCAGACTGGCGCCTTCCTTTTAATACCATTGAAAGTATGAGAATTTCTCAGCAAAAACGAATTGGTGTTTCCAAATTGACGATTCTTCAGACCATGCCATGCTATGTAAATGATATTTGTCTGGCGATCGGCCAGGTTGAAATGGATGAAGAAGAAGGTTACAATCATTTGAATTCGTTTTCAGAGTCTTTGAATATTCCAAGAAATGATTTGCTTAATATGTTTGATATGGCATGGGCTGAATTTGAATTATATTTTTCTGATCATCATATATACATTGCGCGGGAATCCTTCTTAACGGAGATTATTCCGGCGGTTATACAATAAGGAGTAAAAAAAATAGCAATGAAACATTACCTTTTTGGGGTTGTTGTGATCGTGTTTATGCTTGGGGGTATTTCTTTTGCAAGCCAGTATCAGATAGGGTTTAAGGCCAGTCATGAGGCCGTAGGCGCAGAGTTTAATTACATCAGGGAATCCGGTTATGGCTCATTGTCTACAGGCGTAAACATTTTATTTAATGATGATGAATATACAATACTAAAAGGGAATTTCATGCTTTCCGGAGATCCATTTCTTCCCGGATTAAGATATGGTGTCGGTTTTGAGCCGATTATCGGTAAAATAGAGAATCGTAAAGGGTCACGTGATGGAGACCTCCTGGCATTCGGATTTCTCTTTCAGATGGCGTATGATCTTTACTCAAGCCAATGGAAAGTCCCTGTGGATGTGATTATGGACTTGTGCTTTGCACCCGATCCTTTAACTTCAAATGAATCCACCTTGTATACAGGTGTGAAAGCCTGCGTGGAGTACAGGATTTTGATTAATGCCAGTATTTCCTGTGAATACCGCTATACGCGAGCCGATTTTGAATACTCCGGCAGGGATTGGGAATTGTCCGATCATATTTACCTTTTGGGGTATACCATGAGATTTTAGACCGGCCCCTCTATGAAACAATGAATCGTCATTTCCTGCGATGATATCTGTTTTCGATATCCTGTTTTGAAAAGTGATACAGCGTGTTACAGTTGTGGCATCTTGTTTCTACAGGGAAGGGGCCATTTTCGAGAATTTCTTCAACATCCTCAGCCGGCAGCATGGCTATATAGTCGAGGATTCTTTTTTCACTGCACCGGCAGAAAAACTCGATGCGGTGGTCTGAAAGAATTACAGGAGAAAAATTTTGAAAAACCGTGCTGACCAGTGATTCCGGGTTCTCGCCAAGTGAAAATTCAGTACCGATTGATGACAGATGCCGCACTTCTTTTTCAATTTCAGTTACAATTGATTCTTTTGCACCTGGCATGGCCTGCAGAAAAAGGCCACCTGCACCGGTGACGTCTCCTTTTTTATCAAAATAGATGCTCAGACTGAAAGCTGTGGGGATTTGCTCTGATTTGAGAAAATAATTGGCAAGGTCTTTTGCCACACTTCCGTATTCCAGAATGATTTTGCCTGTAAAAGGGCTTTTCCCGTCTTCAA
The DNA here is from genome assembly GCA_018816735.1 of Pseudomonadota bacterium. Lineage (GTDB taxonomy): Bacteria > Desulfobacterota > Desulfobacteria > Desulfobacterales > JAHIVH01 > JAHIVH01. The sequence continues at coordinate 98,770 of JAHIVH010000052.1, forward strand.
GAAATTTTGTGACAGAGAGAAATCCTGCACCGAAATATGGAGATAACGTTAAGTTGTCATAAGGTTTGTCCAGGGGAATGGGATTGTTTTTAAGAAATCCTCTGATTTCTCCCATGGCATTGGCCTCTACGGATAAACCTTTTACAGGGCCTGAACAGTCTATCTTCAAAGCAAGCTGATCCTGACCCTTTAACATCGATGACATAAGACTTGCACCTAAATATGCATGGCCAAGAATCAACGTTTCAAGAACACCCAGATCGAAATTGGCTTTCATTTCATTAATCATTCGGGTGCCATGCACGACAGCCCCCTTTACCATTCCGTCTGCCATCAGAAAGCGGTAAAGCTTGTCTTTTGCACTGGCTTTGAGCTGTTCTTTCAATGTTTTCCCGTAGTTTTTTTTTATCATCGGGTTATCTCGATATTTGTCCAGATATTGAAGGTTATAAAAATTTTTTCATATAGGCCATTGTCAGCGGGTTTGTCAAATTATCATTTGGCCAACCGCTTAAAATCCTTTAACCGCTGCATGCAGGACAGTCTTTTCTCTGTTTTACTCTGACTGTTCTTGTGGTCATGTCAAAAGCGTTATAGATAAGGAGGTGATTTAGCAAGAGTCTGCCTTTTCCAAGCATGAATTTAATCGCTTCAGTGGCCTGAATGGCTCCCAATATACCAGGTATGGGGCCCAATATCCCCAATTGTTCAGATCCTTTCAGTTCTGACGGGGGAGGATTTCTGAAAACGCATCGGTAACAGGCCGATTGCCCCGGGACAATTGTCATGGCCTGCCCTTCATAGGCGACGACACCGGCATGAACAAACGGTTTGCCAATGGAAACACATGCGTCATTAATCAGGAATTTTGAACTGAAATTATCCGTTCCATCAATAATAAAATCGTACCTTTCAATAATATGGGTGATATTCTCGTAGCCTATGGCAAATTCATGGCAAATGATATTTATGTCAGGATTTAAATCGTGGATTCTTCTTTTGGCAGCTATCACTTTTTTTTCGCCGATATCAGCTGTTGTATACAGGACCTGCCTTTGAAGATTTGAAATATCCACGCTATCCGGATCTGCGATACCAAGAGTGCCAATTCCTGCTGCCGCAAGGTACAGAAGGGCTGGGGAGCCAAGACCCCCTGCGCCGATCACGAGTATTTTTGCACGGGATATCTTTTTCTGACCTTTGGTCCCAAAATTTTCAAGGACGAGGTGCTGTTTGTATCTAAGTTTTTCGTCTTCGGTAAATCCCATAAATAAGTTCGAGGTGCATTTTTTATATGAAAAAATGAGAAACTCTGAAAGCTAATCAACAACCGGCAGCGTTTGCCCTTCTCTTGCGTGGTTTACAAACATTTCAAAAAGCCTGTCAAATTCAGGTCGTGTACTTCTCATGATTTCCGGGTGAAATTGAACGCCAATAACAAGATTCTCTCCTGCCCGCTCTATGCCTTCTGTAAGATTATCCGGTGACACTGCTGAAACCGTGAAACCGGACGCCAGATCTTTTACTGCCTGATGATGCATGGAGTTGACGCTCAAAAGCATTGCTTCCATCGTTTCAGATAACCAGGTTCCCGGAAGGATATCAATATCGTGAAAACAGTCGTTTTGCCGATCCCGATGGATCACGGAAGGTTCTGCCTGGTATTGTGAGGGAATGTCCTGGTAGAGCGTGCCACCGTAAAAAACATTGATGACCTGATGACCCCTGCATATGCCAAATATGGGGAGATGGTTGTCTTCTGCATAATCAAGAACAGTAAATTCCAGTTCATCCAGTTCCTTGTCAATTATTTCAAGATTTTCATGAGGTTTTTCGCCATATCTGGCCGGATCAATATCCACCCCTCCGGGGATCAGCACACCATCTATTGTATGAAGCTTTTCACTGCGGATTGTTTTGCTATCAAAAACAGAGAAGGTGACAACAATGCCGTTATTCTCCTGTAAGGCTTCCCTGCAGTTTTTGTGTACATCTATTCCAAGGAGACGTGAAAGGGCCGGGCCGGCACCATATGTCAATCCAATCCGGGTGACGTTTGAAAAGACGAAGTCCACATTTTTGATATCAGAGTCGTGTTTTTCGATATCATAAGATTCAGGTGCACACGGGCCATAGTTGCCTGGCTGAATTGAATATGTGCCTTGGCTCATATTGGTGAATCGAAACTTGCCATCTTTATCGGTGACAGCGGTTTTTGTATCATTGCCCGTAAGATAGACGATGGCACCTTGTACAGGCGTACCATTTGTGTCCTTTATCGTCCCGGATATATTGCAACCGGCAAGAACGATTAAAATAAAAATTTGAAATATGAAACCAATCGATCTTTTCATTTTTTTCTTCTTTTCAATAGCCGAGTTCCTCATTGATAAGAATGACAGAAATATCTGTGAACATGGGCTTCCTGTGAAGTATTGTTGTAATGTTGCAGATTCTCATGGGCACATTGCAATCCACACAGATGCCTGTTTCTGCACACGGAGTGGGCATATTGAGACTTTTCGCTCTCATTGGCGCTGCGATTTCTTTGATCCTTCTGATTGCAGAATCCAGATCCGGCACAACCTTGTTCATGCCTGCAACGAGAATAACCTTTCGGGGCCCGAAGCTCATGGCATTTGTCCGGTTTCCTACACCATCAACGTTCACGATCTCTCCTGTCAGGGAAATGGCATTTGCGCTCGCGAAAAAACAGTCGCATCGGCCTTGTTCCATCCTGTTTCTGATGGCGTCTTCAAACGGGAGATCTTGAATGTTGTGGTCATAAATCGTTTTATTGTTTGCGGTCAATGCCTCGATGATGCCAAGAGAGCGTGTGGTGTCAGACCCGCCGAAACCAAACGTATCATATGTGGCAACCATGCTTAATATCAAGGCCCTTGCTTCACCTGTTGACAGAACAAAATGTGCATCGAACCGGTGCTTTTTTAAATGATGAACACACGTGTTGCCCAGTTTTTCCCACAGCCATTTTTTTTGCTGTAAATTATCCATTGATAATCCTTTCAACACAAATGGTTCTAATCCTTGGGGGTTTTTGTTATTTTATTATTCTCAAATGTCATATGAAATTTAATGCACTATATACATGCAAGCCTATTCTGTCAAAGTGATTTGGCTAAAATATGAGCGTTTCAACTGCCATAAACCAACCAAACATTTAATCAATTTGATTGATAAAATTAATAATTAATTCAAATGGATCTCAGAGATAGAAATGTTGTTTGGCTTGTATATTTTGCTTGACACAGAAGAACGATATGTATTAAAATGTACGTAAGTTATCCAGGTAAACAGTGTTTTTTTTGATTGTGGTTTAAGGTGCTTGTGCCTGTGAATTTGGGGTATATGGCGTGTATATGGAAAAGCGTGGATTTTTAAGCCAATTATGTAACAATGCTAAATTAATTAAGGCTGTTATGAATAAACGTTCGGCCATTAACGCATCATCGATTCCATATGCAGTATTTTCTTTATTTAGCATGATGTTTGATCATGGGATAAGACCTTAAAAAAAGATGGGAAAGGCATTCTTGGTGGAAGAATGCTTTAGTACATTAATTTGAAAGAGTGTGAAAGGAGTGATTATGAAGGCGTCAAAAGCTGTTTTCAGTATTTTACTGTTTCTTGCTTTTGGGGGGGTGATGGTTTTTACAGGTTGCGATCTCGGTGGAGTAGTTTCGAGTACGCTTCCAACAATTACTCTTAATACGACAGCAGGTCAGGTTATTGTTGGTGATTCTGTCGTGATTACCGGTAAGGTAACCAAAGGTACAAACGACCTTAAAGATCTTGTGGTGTTAAATGACAATGAACAGAAAATTGCAGATGTTCCATTTGCTTCAGATGGATCATTTTCCTATGAATTCACTATGGGAGATGGCATATTGTCTACATGCAATTTCAGAGTAAGGGATGTGAACTACCTGTCAAATCGGGAACGAATATCATTTATTCATGGCAGCAGTGAAGCAAACAAAGGGTACCCGGCTCAGTATGATACCGTAGAAGAAGCAGCCAATATTCTCATCAACGAAGACTTCCTTAATAATATTCTTCAGGTGGCCATCGATGTTGTGAACAACGAACTTCCGGATGCTATTGATCAGGTTATTCCTTACACTCAAACCACATCGCTCAATATGCTTTACGTCAGGGGAGTAACAACAACCATTCATGACCTCAATATAGGAAAAATGTCATTGGGACCTATTCTGCTTCAGGATGATGAAAAAATCATTGCAACAGATGTTTCAATGGAAGGTGTTTCAATTGACGGAGAACTCGATATCCATGCATGGCTATTTGGCAGCTTTACCGTTCCTTTCCGACTGAGGGGCGGTGTTCAGAATATCGTTCTGGATCAATTCATGATGAAACTTCTTTATGATGAACCCACAAACGATATTGTACTTCAGTTTAATGTTGATGATCTGGACGAAGATTTTTTTGATCAGCTCAATATCAATGTCGAACTTGTTGGCCTGCCCTGGTGGTTGAACAACATCATGAACTGGGTGATTGATATCATTAAGGATATGGTTGGATCTGTATTAAGGGCGATGTTTGACATTATCAGCATTCCCATTATGGATGTAAATGACCTTGCCATGTCGCTTGACTTGGCTGATTTGGGTATCGGCTTACCCAGTGCAGAAATTTATGGCGCCATCTGGTTCCCGACCGGTTATATTTATGAAAACAACCCGGCATGCTCCAATTGTGGTGAGATGTATATTCATTCTGGTGTAGCATTAAAGCCTGTTTCCCAGAATAAATTAAACCCGGGGCTCGATCATTTTTATGCCACGCCTGACAGCGGTCTTCCGTCTTATGATGAGTTGAGTTTCAGATATGGAAACCACAATCTGTCCGTGGGTGTAAGCGATGATATGGTTAATATGACGCTGTTTGCAGCCATCCAGTCCGGTATGTTTAACAAATTTGATGTGACGCCTATTTTTGAAGCAGTGGTGAAAGATTCGCTTGGCTTTCAACTTCCGAAGATAGAAGTCTCCATGAAAACGCCTCCGATAGCAGACTGGTCCGGACCGACAGTGACTCATGTGGCATCAAGTGACGAGGATGAAGTGTATGCAGGAACATACCTTGTACGAAATCTGGTCATTGAGATATCAGATCAGGCATCATCAGCCAATCTGATCCGGCTGAGTGTGGATGTGGATGTGGCCATGAACATGAAAATGAGCCAGGATGGAACTTATATTGAAGCGTTCATGGATCGGGCAAACAGCAATTTCAATATTGGCTACCTCTACCTTCTGATTGGTGATCTGACAGTTCTTGGCAATCTGGCAGAAGATATCACACTTTACCTCATGGATATGATTATTGGTTCCATGATCAAGGTAGAAATTCCAAGTGCAGATATGTATGGCCATGAAATCACACCTCATGTCTACAAGGCAGAAGTGGGAAATAACAACATGGTATTGTGGTTGGGAATGGAAAGATCCTAAACCATCATTCTTTGAAAACAGATAATACGTAGGAAAAGGGCTCTGTCAGCATAGCTGGCTGAGCCCTTTTTTTTACTTTGCATGTGTCTCTACAATATCGACAATCTTTTTTTCATACCAGCATTGAAACGGAATTGTTTCGATAAAACCATTATGACCACCAAAACGATGAATGATCAGCTCCGTTGATCCGTTCAGGACAAGTCTTTTAAAATCATCCACAGGTATAATGGGATCATCTTGAGCGGTGATTATCGTTGTGGAAATAGAAATGTCCTGAAGTGCATTTCCTGTGAGTGTATACCCCTTGAAGTAAGATAGCGTTTCACCATATTTGCTGTACCTTGCAAGCACGAGATCGGTCATCCGTCTCACCGTTTTTGCGGATAGCAGGTCATTGAACCGGTAAAGGTGCGGAAATATTTTTTCTTTTTTTTTGAGAGAGGTTCGCCATTTTTTCAGGAAGTAATGTTTCAGCAACAGGTCCTTGTCGATGGCCTCTGTTGACAGGGTTGGATTTAATCCTGGACTGATGGCAACGATGTGTTTCAGGTTGGGAATGGGAGTAGAGATGCATTTCTTTGCAATCCGCAGAACGAAATTGCCTCCCAGAGAAAATCCGGCCAGAAATGCCGGCCGGCCATTTTCCATTTGTGCGGCCTGCCTGACCGAATTGAAAACCTCGTCAAGGATGATCGCGTAGAAAAGGCCTTCATTCAGGTGATGGCTGTTTCCGTGATCTCTTAAATTCAAACGAAAAACAGAATATCCCATCCGGAAGAGATACCTGCCTGTACTCAGGATATATGTAGAAGACGCGCTGCCTTCCCATCCGTGAATCAGAATAATGATGCCCTTGGGTTGCATGCACTTTGGGCGTGAGAGGAATCCTTGGAGTCTTATCCCGCCGCCTGCATCGAGAATGATTTCTTTCTCGTTGTCAACCATGGGATTTTGTCCCATTACCCTTAATTTGCTGCTGGCCAGTATGGTTTGAACGTAGCTGTTTCTAAGATATATGGATGGTAGAAATGGTTGATTGTTCTGTTTCATTATTAGACAGCTTGCCTCCTTGGTTTTGATATACGGTTTATGAGTTATTTTAAAGCAATACGCAAGGAGAAAGCATTTTGGACATAACTTGGGGTTGATGAAGGGGGCAGTCCAAAATAGTTAGCTAACTATTTATTTAATTATTTTGATGTTGAATATTTATTTTAGAATCGAATGGTTATCATGTTTTGAGTGGGCTTTCCCCTTGGCTTCCATATATTGAACGGTTGACACAGTCATTTCGTTTCATTATGTATAGTGAGACTTGAAACAGTCTGCTGTCACAAAATCTGATTTCAGAGAATATTTTTTTCCATCTCCGGTCATTTATGATTCAGAAGGTACTCACGTATATGAAGATTATCGACGCCCTTGTTCGTCCAGTTGTAGCGCATTACAGAATCACGCTTTTTCTGATGTTCCTTGCCACTGTTTTTTTCCTGTATTTCATGGTTCAACAGGAACAGGACAACAATATCAGTGTTTTTTTCGAGAAAGATGATCCTGTTTACATGCAATATCAGAATTTTCTGAAGGAATACAGCAGTGAAGAGTTTGTCGTTGTGGCCTTGAGAGAAGACAATCTCTTCTCCATGCCGGTTTTGGATGTAATACGGGAATTAACAGCTGGAATCGACAAAATAAATGGTGTTGAAAGAGTTATCAGTCTCGCAAATGTGGAAGAAATGAGGGGTGAAGATGATACTATTATTTTTAAAAAATTGGTACCTGATGGGACATTGGCACCGGAGCAGCTGACTCAAATTAAAGAAAACATCACATCGAATATTCTGCTTCAGTCTAGTCTGATTTCAGGTGACGGATGCACAACGGCGATTTTTATCGAGCTTTTACCGATGGATCAGGCGGGTAAAAAGAGTGTTTTAAAAGAGATTACAGACGTAACTCAACAGATTGCAAAAGGTAAAACCAGGCTCTATTATACAGGCATCCCTTTTCTTGAGATGGAAATCAACCGGTTGTCAAAAATCGATATCCGTACGTTTTCTCCCATCATTGCCTGTCTGATTTTTATCGTCACGCTGATGTTGTTAAAAAATTTTACACTGGCAGTTTTCTCGATGCTGACGCTTGTTATCACTCAAATATGGGGCAGGGGCTTTTATGTCATGTGTGGTGAAAAATTAAACTATGTGACGAGTCCGATGACAGCGATTTTACTTGCCATTGCAATTGCCGATTCCATTCATCTGATCACTCATTTTCAAAAAACATTTCCGTCAAAAGGTATGGATTACAGGGAATCTGTTATTGATGCAACAAAGACGGTATGGCTGCCTTGCCTTTTTACAACATTAACGACTGCTATTGGTTTTTTTTCATTTGTGTCTGCTCCGCTAAGGCCGTCACAGATGCTGGGACTCTATACTGCGATAGGTGTAATTTTTGCATTTGTGATCGATGTGACGTTTCTTCCCGCAGCCCTCATTCTTTTTCAAAAGCGTATAGAGAAGGTGTTAATATCCCGGAAGAATAGTGTTTTTGATAATGAATCCGGGTATTTTTCTATGGCTTTAAATAGAATCGGCCGATTTTCAACCCGGTATATCTATGGATCGATGATTGTGTTTCTGGCGTTTTTCATCTTGTCCATCATGGGGATGATGCAGCTAAAGTTTGAAACCAATTCTTCAAAGCATATGCATGATTCCAATAAACTTAAACAGGACGCCATGTTCCTTGATAAAAACATTGGTGGAACCATACCCTTTATCCTTCTTTTAAATGCAGAAGGAAATATCGATTTTACACAACCAGAAGCACTGAAAAAAGTTGAAATCGTACAACAGGTCATCGCCAATCATGACCGGGATTATATCACAAGCTCTACTTCGATCGTCGACTATGCCAAAGAATTCAACAAGGCGTTCAATAACAATGATGACGCATATAGAACCATTCCCGACCTTCAAAGTGATATTGTGGATTTTTATGAAATGGCTGATCAGGATATTCTGCACAGAATGATTTCAGATGATAGAAAAGAAGTGTGCATGGCATTCCTGGCCAAATGGGGTGCGAATGAAACGGCAGTGGAATTGAGTAAATTTTATGACACCTATCTCAACGAGGAATTGGGTGAAGGTTACAATTTTAGGTTTACGGGGATTACCACGCTATATATCGCCATGGAGGAATTGCTAAAAATCAGTCAGAGAAGAAGTCTGTTTGTGGCGTTTGTCTTGATTTTTATCATGATGTATCTGGTCTGCAGAAATTTGAAATTAACGATTATCAGCATGGTCCCGAATACTTTCCCCATTGCCATGACTCTGGGTATCATGGGCTGGTTAAAAATTCCCCTGGATGTGGCAACGATAATGATCGCAAGTGTCACGCTGGGGATCGCCGTTGATGACACGATTCATTTTGTTGCATGGTACAAACGGAACTCCAAACCTGGCATTACACCCAGGGAAGCTATTTTAAAGACATTTGCCATGGTCGGAAAACCTATCGTCATTACAACGATCCTTTTGTTCATCGGGTTTGGTGTTCTTGTGCTCGGGAATTTCAGGCCCACGCAAGTGTTTGGGGTGCTGACCGCTTTTTCAATGCTTTTTGCCTTGATAGGGGATCTGTTCATGCTGCCTGCCTTGATCATGATTTTTAAACCTCAAGTCGGGGGCGATCAGTAACTCGAGGTGTTAATCACTTCGAAAAACATCCAATAAAATCGATAGGATTTGCAAAGAAATCTGACTGGTGGTATATGCTCGGTCAAAATATATAGGTAGGAAATATACATCGATAATTTGACTGGGAGGAAAGAAGGAGGCCACCAC
>JAHIVH010000053.1 GCA_018816735.1 Pseudomonadota bacterium
CGAGAGAAAAACGTGTGCCTACAGGATTTCGGCATTTGTGTCGAATCAGTGCGATAGGCACCTTGAAATCATTAGAAAAATTTTGGGCTATTGCACTAAAATGTGCTTATTAAGCGAAAACTTAAGTATACCCCTCACCCCGAATGTCTTTTCTGAAGGTCCCTGAAATGTACCACCCAACCCTGCCAAGGTCTGTCCAGTAAACATATCAAGTTTCAATTTTGTTGAAAGAGTTAAGTTTGCCATTGAAAATCTTAAAAATGGCGGTAGTGTTAACCCTGCTCTGCGTTTATTACTCTGTGATGCTGATATGCAAATTGAATTGATAGAGCAGAAGGAGATAGGTTGATAACTCATTCGGATTCGAGTAGATATCAGGAACATAAAGCCGATTTTATTAATCAACACACCGAATTTACCCCATGACGAAGATAGGTGCGGGGTGTTTATTTGGCAACAACAGTAGGGAACTCAAGGTGGCACCATGATGCAGCCTCAATCTTGTTCCTTCTACCCTATGCATAAGATTATAGCTATCAGGAGCTGATTAATATTATGTCAGGAGAAAAACAACCAATTGACCCCGAAGATACTTTTGAAGGAGAGGAAACGCTTGGTGCAGAATTGAGAGAAAATTCGTCTCTTCCTGAACCCGATACTACAGGTATATATCCCGATGCAATTGTCAATATCGTCCCAGAAAGTGCTTCAGTTTTCCAACTCAAACGGAAACTGGATAAAACACCCCCTCTTATCAAACTGGACCCTGATTTTCAACGACACTCTGTTTGGTCTGAAAAACAAAAGAGTGAACTGATAGAATCAATTCTAATGGGAATTCCTCTTCCTCTCATCTATGTGAAAGAGGACGATAAGGGGGTATATATCATCGTTGACGGACGTCAGCGCTTGACGACACTTTTTCAGTTCATGAGCCATGAGTTTCCGCTTCAAAAACTCAATGTTTTAACTAATTTGAATGGGGCATATTTCAGTGAATCGACAAAAAACGGAACTAAATTTGACAAATACCTGACCCAGGCGCAACAGAGCAAAATCGAAGATTGTCAGCTCACACTGCATGTAATCAAGCCGCCAACTCAGGATCGCGTAACCTTCGATTTATTTGACCGAGTCAATCGCGGAGGTACGCGACTAAATAATCAGGAAATGAGAAATGCCATTTATCAGGGCGCTGCAACAAGATTGCTGAAGAGATTGGTAAAATTTGACAGTTTCAAAAAAGCGACTGAGAACTCAATTAAGCCGGATCGAATGAAGGATAAATATCTTGTTCTCCGGATGATAGGTTTTTATCTTTGGCGCAAAAAGCAACTTTTGTCCGTCAAGGAAAAGGGATGTCCACCGGTTGAGTATCGCAGTGATCTTGAGGATTTTCTTGGCAAAACAATGATATTCCTAAACGATCAAGCAGGTAGCGATTTCTGTATGCAATTCCCGGCAATGTTTGACAAAACCATGCAAGCATGCAGAACAATTTTGGGTCCGGGATGTTTCCGGTTACCGAAAAAAAGTCATGGGCCGCGTCGTCCAATCAGCATGGCATTATTTGAAACGGTAAGTTATCTTATTATTGAATTGATTAATTTTTCACAAGAAAAAGGAAAACAGAAAATAATAAAAACAGAATTCAATAAACTTCTATCTGACGATAATTTCATACGCAGTACAACATATACCGTCGACAGCAACATCAGTGTCTATAAACGATTTGAGCTTATTGAAGAAATCATTCAGGAGATACGAAATGCTTGAGGCTCTTCTTATACGCGGGTTCAAATGTTTCGACACGACTGAGATCACATTGCGTCGAATCAATATTTTTTCAGGGACAAATTCATCGGGTAAGTCTTCAGCGATTCAAGCATTTCTTCTGCTATGTAATAATGCATTAAAGAATTCCTCGTCTCCGCTTAATGGAATGTGGTTGCGCTTGGGCACTTTTGATGAATGCCGCAATCATCGGATCAACGCTCGCACTTTTCGAGTTGGAGCGCTGAGTGGGAAAGAAATTTTTGAAGCTGAGTTTTGCTCAGCAAATGACGATAGCAATGATGTCGTCGTAACATTTATTCATGAATCCGAGTATATACAAAAAATCTTAAGCTTTGATGAACGACATGTATATTATTTGCCTGCAAACCGAATCGGTCCTGAGGATTCATATCCAAAAAATTTTGACCGGGTGAATTTTCTTGGAAACAAGGCGGAATTTATTGTCGATTTTTTGTACAAAAACCGCAAGCAAGCTGTTGCCCCAGCTCTAATTGCAGACACAGCAAGCGTAACGCTTGAGTACCAAGTAAATTACTGGTTGGGAAAGTTATTTGGAATCAAGAATACTATCAGAGATTTAGGACTCAGCAACAGTCTTTCGGTGGAATTATCTCTTGGCAATGGCAAACCTGTCCGCCCCTATCACATGGGTTCTGGAGTCAGTTTCGCTATAGGTGTGCTTGTCTCATGTCTTAGCGCAAATCCAGATGATATCGTTGTCATTGAAAATCCGGAAATCCACCTGCACCCAAAGGCACAATCCGACCTTACAGAATTTCTCTGCTTTGCAGCCAATGCGGGTATTCAGGTAATACTTGAAACGCACAGCGACCATGTATTCAATGGTGTCCGAAAATCTATTGTAAAAAATGAAATTGCCAATAAGGATGTTGCTGTTCATTTTTTCCAGCTAGACGGAAATGCCATTTCGGAAAATATAGATATTGTCCTTAATGAGCATGGCAGCGTTATTACGCACGCTAAAGGCCTATTTGACCAATTTGACGATGACCTCGATCAGATTCTAGGTCTGTAACATGCAGATACTCTTCAACGAACTTTCATTGACAGGCCAATTCACTGATCAAGCTGCTTTTATAAGAAACGGTCTTCTTCCTTTTATTGGTGTATTGAAGGAAATGCAGGGATTTTCAACCATGTTACTCAAGAAAAGCGATGTGTGGAGCAAGATGATCACGCCGACAAGTAACCTACACTCGCTTCTTGTCAATAATACACTTCGAAAAATGGACGCAGTTCGTCGTTTGAAATCTGCAATCGCCAACCTAACCAATGAACCATTTTGGGATTCCGACAGCAAGCAGAACCCTGATTTTACATATCTACTAGATGGGGTTGACGTTAGGGGTAGTTCACCTGCGGAGGCCTGTGAACGAGATAAAGTTGTTGTTTCCTTTGTTTCGTCTGCGGCATCAATAAACCCGTTAAATATCAATCGAAACGGTGAAAATATTCAGTTATTAAATCTGACTTGTTACGGCATACTTACGGAATTTCTTTGGGATAATAAACAAATATCTTTTGAATTATATCTGAAAGCGCGATTTTCAGGAGGCAAACTTGATTTTTCAAAAGTTGATAAGAGGATGGATTTTACTATTATTCAATCTGCTGAACAACCTCTTTTCATTGATACATTTAGGAAACTCGAGGAATTAACCTGGGAGCAGATCTATATTGACAAGGGGCTTGATTACAAAGAATATCATGGAATTAGTGGTGTTAGAAAAACTTACAAATTTAGGGTATCACAAAAATTCCGTTGCCACGGGTTTCGCGAGAGAGATTCATTTGTTGTTATAGGCTTTGAGACTGACCACAAATTGAGTGATCGGGGATGACAAAGGGAAGATAGCCCCAGGGGCATGATACTTAATTTCCAAAAAATGCTGTGTGAAGCCGAAGATATTATCGTTTAGTCCTGAGATTGCCAATCTATATCTGAAAATATCAAACTACCCTTAGGTACTGTAAAAAAAATAACATGGCCATTTATCTTTCAGTGGGGACGATTGAATAATTCCACTCGCCATGAAAAACTTCCCGTAAAACATGTATAGTTTCGAGTTCTTCGTCTGTTACTTTGATGCCTGTCGGATATTGCCCGGAATCAAGCTCAGCTCGCACTTTCAATCCTTTTCTGGTAGTGGTTGCCGCAATCAAATTAACTATCGCCTCATGACTGACCAGTGGTTTCCCTCGCCAATTCATGCTGATGTATGAAAACAAGCGATGTTCAATTTTGTTCCACTTGCTTGTTCCTGGTGGAAAATGACTGACTCGAATTGGAATACCAAGCTCATTGGCCAATTTCTGTAATTCAAGCTTCCACAATCGTACCCGAGAACCATTGCTGCCGCCACCATCCGCCGTGATCAACAACTCTCGGGCGTCAGGATAGAGCTCCTTTCCCATTCCAAACCACCAGCGACGTATTGTGGATACAGCAAAGCTTGCCGTGTCATGATCAGTGCCGACACTGACCCAGCCAAAATTATTGGCTATGTCGTAAACGCCATAAGGGTTTGCTCGCCCCAAATCTTTGTCAACAAAATCATACACTTTGACTTGCTCAGGTTCCCCCTTTGGCCGCAACTCTTTCCCGCCGTTTTTGTACTGCCCAACCAACTCTTTTTTCTTGGTGTCAACTGAAATTACCGGCTGCCCATTACGCATGGCATCTTCTGCTCGGGCATTAATAAACTCAAATTGCGCATTACGATCAGGGTGGTCACCTCCCTCCAGTATCTTGCGGTTGCTCTGAAGGCTATATCCCAACTTCTTCAGCAGATCGCCTATCGAAGTATGACTGACAACATATCCCTGTGATCGCAACTCGGATTCCAACTGCCGTAAACTCTTGCAGGTCCAACGCAACGGCGATTCGGGATCACCGCGCGTGAGCGGATCGACCATGCTTTCCAATGCTGCGAGCAATTTTGCATCATCTTTAACAGATGTCTTTCTGCCCCCTCCTATACGGCGTATCCTCCGGCCAGAATCATCTCCTGATGCTTCCCGTTGTGAAGACAAAAGCTCTTTCAACCCTTGCTTTATTGAGCCTCGTGCCACTCCAGTGGCTTTCTGAACGAGCGATATGCCGCCATGCCCAAGAACTTTGGCCTCAGCTGCAGCATATAAGCGCCTAAGCCTTTCATCTAAGGCCCATTCGAGATTTTTATAACGCTCCCTGATTGCCGATTCAATATCCATGCAGCCACATTAACACAACTGCCAAGAAATGGCCATGTTATTATTTTACAAGTCCTTAGCTAATCGATCGTTCACATCAAGTAATTTTTACCTGTCGCAATCTGAGAGGGTTGCCGACCACGGAGATAGTTGAAAGACTCATGGCCGTCATTTGACTCTTCTACCACTGGTTATATTTTCATTTTACCGATGAATTGATCCTATATTTTTGTCAGGGTGAAAGTCAAAGAGTTTTCTGTACTGCCCGGAACAGGAGCGAAATGAATGGCCAGTTTGCCTA
>JAHIVH010000054.1 GCA_018816735.1 Pseudomonadota bacterium
AAAAAAATCTCCCCTTGATACTTTCGGTAATGAAAAATCATATCCATCAAAAATACTCATGGGCTGGTGATAAAAAATTGCTTTTTGAGGGGATGTCTATCTCATAATTACGGGCAGAAATTTACCGTGAAAATCTATGATCATTAAAAAATACTTAAGAAAGAGAAGTAATTAACAGATCGCTGACACTGAAATTCTGGCGGTTAGATCACTAAATGCAGCTTAAACAATTGAAATTATATTGATTTAGTGTACTTTTTCAAAAAGGTTTACATAATCATTCTGATCAGACAGAATAAATATTTAAAATTTATGTATTTTTAATAAATTTATGACTATTTTTAGTCGAATGAAAAAATTTTCTAAGAAATATAAAGAGCTAACCTGTTATCAGGTTTGAATTCTTCCTTTTGATGAATTTTAATTTTCTTAAAGTCTGGATGGCGAGGGTTCACCATGAATATTTTTTCGGCAGGGACAATTGCCGACGGTATTTTTAGTATTAAGGCATCATATGATTCTAACCACTTCGTTCCCTCATCAATAGTAAAATTATGCCATGGAGTGACATTCCAATCATTCGGTAAATAATCCGTATCGAATACCTCCACTTTGTCCTCCGGCACTTCTATAGACAACAATAGCCTGTTATAAAGATCTTTAATATATTGGCAGTGGGCTATCGTTTCAAGAATAGCAAGGGACCGATTCCCCGCTAAATATAATGCTGGCAACCCTTTCTGATTCCAGCGGCCACCAGCTATTTCAGCACCTTTACCACATAAATCATCAGAATGCCAAACTTTTGACATCCGGAATAAAATCATTAGCCGAACTCACTATATTCTATCCGCGTTAATTCCGACTTTATCAGGTCACGCCCTTTGTGAGTATCCATGATATCAACTGGCCTTTTATGGTTAAAGTATGCGTTTCCCGTAAATAACCATTCATTTAACCTTTCTTTGTCATTGTCAAATGCCAACAGGCCAATTTTATAAATTTCCCCTATTTCTATGAACGTTTCACTGACAATTAGCTCTAACGTCTTTTTTTTGTTATCCAGACTTCTTTGTAATGTCCTTACAGATATGGGCAATATCTTTGACCAGGTATTTATAGATAGTTCTGAATATGAAATAAAATTTTTTGCATGGCTGGACGTAAAATTATTACGAATAGTATCAATCAATTCGTTTTCGTTATGTATGTTTTTTACCATACTTTCAGGCATTTTATACATATTGTGCAAAAAGTCGTATTGCATTTTATTTCCTTTTTTTTGTAAAAAGTGACATTTGGCATATATATTAACGTCATTTGTCCGTTTAAGTCAACTGTTTTTATTGCCCATCAAAGTTTCAGAAAATGTAAATGGAAGGAGATCAGAATGAATGTGTGTTGTCGCAAAAAATATAACAAGGTCGAACTTTTCTTCAGTTCCTGAAACTATGCGGCCAAAGAATAGAATATTTCTGCCGGAGTTTGCCCACAGTTATTCCGGTTTTCCATCTGGCCTTTCCGGATCATTCGGACAAGCTCAATTACTCTGAGTGTTACACTGGCAGCATAAAATTCTTTAAATCCAAGCATAGGCCTTGTGATTCGTTTGATGAAACGATGGTCCTGCTCTACGATATTATTCAAGTACTTTATTTGCCGGATATCAATGTCTGTTTTGTTTTCAGCGTTGTATTCCTCAATAGCAACCTTGTTCGATCCGCTCTTATCAATCGTAATTTTTTCTGGCAAACCGTTATTTTCAATGGCTTTCACAAAAAATCGTTTGGCTGCTTTCTTGTGCCGTTTCTTTGTAAGCAGGAAATTAATGGTGTTGTTCTCTTTATCCACGGCCCTGTATAAATAACATTATTTCCCTTTGACCTTTATATATGTCTCATCCATTCGCCAACTTTTACCAACGGGCTTTTTCTTTTTCCTGAAGGCATCTTCCATCATTTCTGTATATGTGACAACCCAGCGTTGAACCGTTGAATGGTCAACATCTACTCCACGCTCATTCATTAATTCTTCAATATCCCTGTAAACTCAATGAATATCGCAAATCAGTAAAACAGCTTGCAGAATAATACATGTCGGAAAATGGGTCCCTTTCAAACGATCTTGATTCATCTGATATCCTGTGTAAATGTAAAATTCATATCAGATAGCGCGCGTCAAGTAAAGTTCGCGACAGAAACGTTTTTACCCCTACGGGCAAAGTGAAGGAAAAGCCAGTCGTTCCATGGTATCCCTGTAGGTGTCCGCCTTCATCACAGCATATCAGTCTTTCAGGAGCGTTTAAAATATTTTCAATGATTACGGAGTATTACGTTTCTTGTTTTTTCGGCTTAATTCTTGCGGTAATATAATCTCAGATGTGCTCTTTCACTTCACATCTATATAGATGGAGACGACATGCAGTTAAATGATAATATACCTGCCCGAATTCTGATTGTTGAAGATGAA
This sequence comes from Pseudomonadota bacterium, assembly GCA_018816735.1. Classification (GTDB taxonomy): domain Bacteria; phylum Desulfobacterota; class Desulfobacteria; order Desulfobacterales; family JAHIVH01; genus JAHIVH01. The sequence goes on from JAHIVH010000054.1 coordinate 2,470, forward strand.
CCCGCCGTGTCGAAGGTCATGCAGCTCAGATTGGAGAGTTTCGGCCATGTGGTATGCGAAATTTTCCCCTCCGGTGATGAGGCGGTAGCAGCAATGGAAAAATCGCAGCCAGATCTCGTGATTATGGACATAAAAATAAAAGGTGGAATGGATGGCATCGAAACCGCCGCCGTCATCCGTGCCCGTTATGAGGTGCCCATTATATTTCTTACTTCATTTGCCGATGACAAGCTTCTCAAAAGGGCAAAGGCAACCGAACCTTTTGACTATATCATCAAACCCTATGAAGGCAAACAACTGCATATAGCTGTGGAAATGGCTCTCTACAAACACCGGGTGGACCGGGAGAGACGTCAATTGATCGCGGAGTTACAAGATGCGCTGGCAAAGGTTAAAAAGCTGAGCGGTCTGCTCCCCATCTGCGCTTCCTGTAAAAAAATACGAGATGACAGCGGGTACTGGGATCAGGTGGATGCTTACATCCAGAAACATTCGGAAGCAGAGTTCACCCACAGCATTTGCCCTGAATGCATGAAAAAACTTTATCCGGAGCTCTCCTTTGGACCTTCCAAATAACAAAAATGCTTGAAAAATTAAAATTTAAACGTATAATCAACCCATTCTAAAGCCTTGCTTGGTTCGAACCCTATTCGTATTTGGTACGCGACCTATTTGAAGTTGTAATTCTTCCGAAATGATAAAAAAGATTATCTGTATCATGTCCAATTATAAATGGCTGAATTCGTTATACGGGCAGATAGACAATGGCAAAGATCACTCCTGTTTCACCATGGCGAAGCGTTCCTGTTTTCATTACAGGAACATTCAGGGATATGCACGCTGAACGGGATTATTTGATCAAGCATATCTTCCCCGAATTGGAAGAACGACTACAGGAGCGCCGGCTGAACCTGGAGGTGATCGATTTGCGCTGGGGTGTTGAAACCGTATCGATCGAAGCTGAAAATCAAAAGGAAATAGAGATCTTGCGCGTCTGCCTGGATGAAATTGATCGCAGCCGCCCCTTGCAAATTATCCTGTTGGGAGATCGCTATGGTTGGATTCCACCGCCTGAGCGAACCGAAGCAGCGATTCGCGAAAAAGGGATTGCCATTGAAGATAAACAGATCAGCGTTACAGCCTTGGAAATCGAATTTGGTGCCTTTGCAGGTGATCCTTCGCAAAGGCGTTGTTTTATCTACAACCGCGACCCCTTACCCTATACATCCATGCCGCCTGAAGACCGAAGCCTATTCAGCGATTCCCAGTCCGGCCATATGGTCGAGGCTGAGCAGCTCAAGACGCTGAAGAAAAGACTGAAAGATGCTTTTCCAAATCGTTTTCGCAGCTATCGTGCAAACTGGGATGCAGGCCAGAAAAGGCTCACCAATCTCGAAGATTTGGGACAGATGGTATTGGACGACCTGTGGTCAGAAATTGACACCCTTACCCAACCTTTTGAGCAGATGGGTGATTCGACCTTGAAAGCTCACCAGAAGGAACAGACAAATGATTTTATCGGCCAGCAAATCCGGGATTTTGTGGGCCGTGAATCAACTATCAATGAACTTAAAGCATTTGCATTGTCACCGCGCACACCTCAAACCGATTGGGGGATTTTAGTCGTTTCAGGCCCAGGCACGGGCAAGAGTGCGCTTTTTGCCAGACTTTATAACGAATTGATCAGGGAAGATGTATTGCTTATCGCCCATACCGTAGGTGTGGGTGACCGCGGAGACGCCATTGATGCAATTTTGCAGCACTGGATAGCGCAGATCAGCCGGTCTGAAGGATTGAGTATCAATCTGCCCGATACTGTCAATGGTCACAGGCTGGATGAGGTCTTTGCCTATTACCTCACCAAGGCGGCTGAGAATAAATCTGTCATCCTGATGGTAGACGGGCTTGACCAGTTTGCAAGCGCAGATCGGGGGCGGTCCTTGAACTGGCTTCCCTGGCATTGGCCTGAAAATACGCATTTCATCGGCATGATCCGGTCCGGTGAAACGCTGGACAGGCTCAAACAAAGAACCGGTTTGCGGGAATATGAACTGCCCTTGCTCACACCGGATGAAAGCGCCCAAATCGCAGAGTTAATCTGCCAGCGCTACCATCGACGCATGGACAAAAGTGTATTGCAGATTCTGGTGCAGAACCCGTCAGCCGGTAACCCGCTATGGCTGAACCTCGCGCTTACAAAGCTGAACCTGCTTGATATGGATGCGTTTGAAAAAATGGAAACCGTTTATAGCGGGACAGCGGAACAGCGGCTTCAAAAGCTCCTGATAGATACTGTCAGGCAGTTTCCACCGGATATTGCCGCCATGTATGACTGGTTTTTAGAAGATACAGAAGCGATCAATGGCCGTATAGCCCGGGCATTTGTCACTTGCATCGCATTGAGCCGTTCGGGTTGGCGCAAACAGGATTTTCAGGGAATCATTGCCCGATTGACCGATCGAACCTGGTCGGATCTTGTCTTTGCACGCTTGCGCCGATCGATGAGGGGGCATCTTTTTCAACACGGCCTTCAAGCCCGGTGGGATTTCGTTCATCCGCAAATGCGGCAGATGGCTATCTGGAAATATGCCTCAAATGAGCAGGAACGGATTGCCGGGCACAGGTCAATAGCCGGTTACCTTGAAACCTGCGATCTCGAGGATCCCCTGCGTAGCAGTGAGCTGGTCTACCATTATATCATGGCTCAGGACCAAAGACGTGCGGCCGGATATCTTGCCGGTGCTCATGGGATGGATGAAAGGCAGACTGCGGCTCAAACCCTTCTGGAATTCCTGCTGAATGATCCAAGGCAACAGGAAGACAGGATGGCCTGGGTCGTTTCCATGGTAAACCAAAAAGATCTCTCGCTCGATCAGCAGGTCATCCTTGCGAAACGTCTTGAAACCGATCTGGGTGATGAAATGGCCCATGCCGGCTTAGTCAAAGAGCAGATCAATTTCTTCACAGGCATCAAGGGCTTCTGGGAACGTCTTTCTGGCAGCGCATTCGATGATCGCAACCGGCAAGGACATCTGGCACATACATTGCTGAAAATGGGAGTGTTGCAGAAAGAAATGGGGGATTTGAAAAGTGCTGCAGAGAGTTTGACCGCAGGTGTCAGAATCGTTTCTGATCCGGCCCTGGCTGCAGATGACTGGAAAGCGATGGCCGCCCTGTTGCACCGTTCTTTGGCTGAAGTTCTGGTCGCATCGGGTAAAATTACAGATGCCCATTGGATCTATACCCGGGTCATGGCCTATCCTGTCAATGAGATGACACTGGCCGATCAGGCGTACTTCATGCTTTTGATGGCCTATTCTTCGCTGACGATGGGACATGCAAATGCCGCTGTCAGCAGTTACCAAAATGCATTTGAGCGGCTGGAAAAAATTGCCCGTATCGCCCCCTTGGTCACCGAGGAGGTCCGCCGTGAAATGGGTCTGCTCAAAGCCCGCTTGAGCCAGGCCAAACGTTTGGTGGGAGACCTGAATTCAGCGTTCACCGTCATTCAAGAAGCCATTCAAATCGGCGAAGATCTGGTTGGCAAAGCCCCTTCCAGAAGAGACCGCCTCTTTGATCTTGGCTACTATCACTTGTGGTGTTCCGATGTATTGGAAGAATATGGTGAAGTCTGCGGCAGCTTTAACGCCTCGCTGGAAAGCAGCCATAAGGGATTTGAAATTTTATCCCGGCTCGCGCAAAGAGATCCCCAAAATCAATCTTTAAGCCAAGGCGTGAGGGAGGCAAAAGACCGCATCACGAGACTGCAGTCACGAATGGACACCCCATTAAAAACGAAAACCGGCAAGGCTGAACCTGCATGCGATGATACAATCTTTAAAACCAACCTGTTTTTTAAAGTTCCATTTAAGGCGATTTCGACGACGACAGAAGATGCGTTTGTGGCGGATCTCAAAGCCAAGGCACCGGAACGATTCGCCGCCTGGCAAACATCTGTCTTATCCGGTCCGGCCACCGGCGATTGGATACTGCGTGTTGACACGGGCCAATTGGGATCAAAACGAATATTTAAGACCAAAGATCTTGAAAAAAATGAAGATGGTTCCTACCCTATCAGTCTTGGCCAGGGCGAGGAGCTGCTGCGGCCCTTGGCGGAGAAAGGCGATGTTGATGCCCAAATGCGTCTCGGGAAACTGTTCTATGCTGGCAACTCATCCAAAGTAGATCAACAGCAGGCTATCAAATGGTTTCAACTGGCGGCCGACCAGAAAGTGGCCGAGGCCGACTACTACCTGGGAAACATTTATGCGAGGCACGAAACCGGCCTGAAAGATCGGCAAAAAGCCTTTGCTCACATGCTTTTGGCGGCTGAAAGCGGATTGGCCAATGCTCAGTATTATGTCGGCAATTATTATTCAACAGGGTTTGGCATATCGCCAGATAACCATAGGGCTATCCTCTGGTACCGAAAGGCAGCGGCGCAATCGCATGCCGGAGCCATGTGTATTTTGGGTTTTTCCTACCTGAACGGCCGCGACGTTCCAAAGGACATTCTGCAAGCTGTCGCGTGGATTCGGAAAGCTGCTGAACTAGATTGGCCAGATGCCTGCTACACGCTGGCCCAGTTTTACCTTGAAGGCAATGGCGTTCAAAAAAGCATTGAGGTCGCCACCAAATGGTTTCGTAAAGCTGCTTTGCACGGTCATAAGCAGGCTCACTTTCAATTGGGAGCAATATACACCCATGAGGCAGACTATGTTCAGGCAAGCTTGAGTCTGAATGAAGCTGCAAAACAGAATCTTCCGGAGGCTCAGTATGGCCTTGGCTGGCTTTACCTGAAGGGCCAGGGCGTTCAAAAGGATGTGAATAAGGGGATCGGATGGATTGAAAAAGCAGCTGAACAGGATTTTGCTGCCGCCCAACACGATTTGGGGGTCATCTATTCAAAGGGAGAGCTTATTCCCGGAGATCCCCACAAAGCGGTTTATTGGTTTGAAAGAGCAGCCTCGCAGGAATTTGCCGAAGCAAAGTATCGTCTGGGGTGGCTTTTTTTAAGGGACAATCCGGTTGAAGAAAATATCACAAAAGGCCTTGGCTGGTTAAAGAAGGCTGCAGACCAAGGTCTTTCGACTGCGCAATATGATTTGGGGGTGATCTTTGCAGAGCCCGTGTTTGTAAAAAAAGACATTCACGCCGCTTTCCAGTGGTATACCAAGGCTGCAGACCAAGGCCTGGCTGTAGCGCAGCATAATCTGGCTTACTTTTACCTCAATGGTACGGGCGTGGAGAAAAATGTTGTCAAAGGCTTTGAATGGCTCAGGCGGGCAGCAGAGCAAGGTCTGGCCGATTCGCAGTATGATCTGGGCATTTTTTATTCACAGGGGACATATGGTGATAGGGATGCGGCACTGGGTGCCGCATGGTTTGAAAAGGCTGCTCAGCAGGAAATGCCCCTGGCGATGTATAACCTTTCGCAGCTCTATTTAACCGGCAATGGTGTTGAAAAAGACAAAGACCTGGCCATGAGGTGGCTTAAAAAAGCAGCGGAAAAAAAATTTTTCCCTGCATGGCAAATGCTCATGCAATTGGGTAAAAAAGACGATGAAGACAGCATGTCATCCTACCAATGGGCTGCTGAAAAAGGAGAACCCATGGCGCAATTCAAGATGGGGGTTCATTATCACAAGAAAAACAATCCAGAAGCTTTCAAACAAGCCGCCTATTGGTACTGCAGAGCCGCAGAACAGGATTTGCCTGAAGCACAATACAATTTGGGATATCTGTATCTGGAGGGCCAGGGGATGGCAAAGGATGTGGAAAGCGGAATCCGCTGGATTAAAAAAGCTGCCAATCAGGGTTTCACGATGGCTCAATACGAATTGGGGGCATTTTACCAAGCGGGCCTTTTTGTGAAACAGGATTTTCAAAGCGCTTTTGACTGGTTTAAAAAAGCAGCGGAAAAGGATAGTATCGAGGCGCAATATAATTTGGGTTACCTCTACCTGGAGGGTAAGGGAACCGGTAAGAATCCTGAAACAGCCGTTCAATGGATCGAAAAGGCGGCCCATAAGGGGCTGGCCAATGCGCAGTACGATATGGGCGTTTTTTATTTTGAAGGAACGTCTGTTCCCAGAAACTATCCATTGGCGATCCAGTGGTATCAACTGGCAGCGAGACAGGGATTCCCTGCCGCCATGCATAATCTGGCTCATATGTATTTAAATGGCCAGGGTATTCCCGCAGATAAAGACAAGGCGATGGAATGGTTTCAGAAGGCAGCTGCTTTGGCATTTTTGCCATCTAAGATGGAACTCGCAAAAAAAAAGGATAATCATTGATTCAATGCCATTATGATGAAATATGGATTTGTTGAAAACTGTCCGGAAGCTGATGACGGGAATGAGCCATAAAAAATAATTGAAATAAAATGGGATTCGTTTTATAAGAGAGAGAATTCAATAGAGATTCAATGCATAATGCAGCACATATAAAGAGTTTTCATTCAGTATTGCCAAAGTCTTACCAGAGATCGCTTTTACGCCAAACCCGCTGGAATGAAATCGGTGTCTTCATGCCGCTTTTTTAAAAAAAAACGAGCTTGACTGTTAAAAGCAAAATTGCCGCTGCATCAGAACCGGACTTGTTTTTTTTTTGTAGCCCCAACTCACTCAGTGATTGTGTTTAATCCTATTCAAAATATAATTGGATTCAGGGAAAAGTACTATGAAAATCCGAACCAAAATAAATCTTGGCTATGGCCTTTTTTTCATCCTGATTCTCTGCGTCGGGGCCATCGGTTTATGGGCAAACCTCAATATTCTTGAACAGATAGAGCTAAAAAATGCTTCGTTTCGTCAAATGGTCACCGTTGCCCAGCTGTCAACCGAGTTGAGTTATCATGCGAAGAATGCGGAAGCGAGTCTTGTTCAGTTTTTATGCCTGAACGATGACATGGACCGGAAATCGTTTTTTCTTCATGTCAAGCAACTGGATATGCATCTTTCAGCTTTAAAAAACCGGGAGTTGGATCCGGAAGGACTTGAAATAGTCCAAAGATTATCAACTGAAAAGGATAAACTTCTTGAAAAAGGAAATCAGCTGCTGGCAGATTATAATGATGAAGTTAAAAGGACAGGCATTTATATACCCAGGAACTTCAAGGTTCAGATTCAATCGTTTCATGATATTTCTTCCGATATAAGAAATCAGGGTGTATCTTTCACACAATACATCACAAAAACCCTGAACCGGCAGGCAGCAATTACGGCTATCAGCGAAATTGTCAGCTATATCACGAGGGCCAAAGGGCATTTGATGCTTTATCTGATTCTTGGATCGGAGGCGGATCGCAATAAATTTTTTGACCGTTTGGTATCGCTTGAGGAGCAGATCCGTATTTTTGAATACTATACATCTGATCCGGATATAAAACAGGTCGCAAAAGAACTTTACAAAAAAAAAGAAGGATTCGCATTGCAAGGGGAGACACTCTTGACTTATTATGATCAGGATATAAGGGATAGGGGGCTATTTCCCTTTGAAGATCATCGTCAGGCGATTCGGGAGTTCTGGGAGGCCGCTTTAAACTTTAGTCAGGACGTGATCGATATCGGAAAGAGACATGACGCGTTGAAACAGAGCAGCATGGTTACCCTTGCCAAATCAGCACAATTTTTTAAAATCCTTATATACGTGGGCCTGATTGTTTCCCTTTTACTGGCATTTGTTTTGGGAAACATGATTTCAAAAAAACTCTCAACCCCTTTTATGCAATTGCAAAATGCATTTGACAAAATTGCAGGAGGTCAGCTGAATATCACCCTTAACAATGCAGCCAATGATGAAACACGAACCCTGACGGATTCATTCAACGCCATGGCCATCGAACTGAAGAATTACGCCGCGCAGCTTGAAGACCGGAACCAGAAACTGAAGATGGAAATTGAAGCACGTAAACAAACCCAGGCTGACCTGGAAAAGGCGTTTAACGAATTGAAAATTTTAAGGGGACTGCTGCCAATATGCAGCCACTGCAAAGAAATCAGGGATGACAAGGGGGTATGGAATAAACTGGAGGCATATATCGGGCAGCATTCTGAGGCTGAATTTACGCATTCCATCTGCCCGAAGTGTCTGGACCGACTTTATCCTGAAACAGATGATGATTAACCCCAACCCATTTAAACCGAAGAGGAGGAATAATCATGCTTGAAATTAAAAATGCAGTTGCCATCATTACCGGCGGCGGCGGTGGTATCGGACTGGAGATGGCAAAATACTGGGTCAAAAATGGCGGCAAGGTCGTCATTGCAGACATCTCCCGGAATCTTTTGGACAAGGCTGAAGCTGAATTGAAAGCCTTGAATGGAGACGTGGTTTCTGTGGTCTGCAATGTTACCACAGAAGAAGACAATGCCACGCTGGCAGATACCGCCATCGAAAAATTCGGCCAGATCAACCTGGTCGCCCCTTTTGCGGGGATCATCAAAGACAGCATGATGGTTTCTCCGGACAAGGAGACCGGCAAGGTTACCCGAAAAATGTCTCTGGACCAGTTCAAGGCGGTTATCGACATTAACCTGACAGGTGTGTTTTTAACCATACGCGAATGCACGGAGCGAATGATCAACAACACCTGTAGCGGGCTCATCTGCCTGGTTTCCTCCACAGGCTCTCTGGGAACGGCAGGACAGATCAATTACTCCTCGTCCAAGGCTGCCATGAGCGTGATGCCGAAGGTCATTACCGCAGAATTGTTTCGTCGGGGTCTTGCGGATAAAATTCGATGTGTGGCCATCGCTCCCGGTTATGTGGGTACAGCCATGGTCAAAGGGATGAACCAGACTGCCCTGGAAAAGATAATAAGCGAGGTGCCTATCAAGCGCCTGATCGAACCCGAAGAGGTGGCTTCACTTGTTGGAGAGCTCTATCGGAACGAAGCACTTGCAGGGGATGTGTACTTTATTCATGGAGGGTTGCGTCTGGGGTCCAGAGGTTGAATCATATTTTATCCCCTCAACCAGAATTTGAGGGGGTAAAATCAACATCTTGTTTATTTCTTTTTTAATTCCTCCTGGAATTTTTTTTGCAGGTCATCAAAGAGTTGCTGTTCCTTTTTTTTCTTCTCTTCTGTAAAAGCCTTGACCTTGTCTTCAAGGGCGCTTTTTGATTTTTCCTTAAAGCGGGTTAGTTCATCCGCCAGGCTGATTTTGGGCGTCTCCCTTGGAAGTTCTTCCACTTTCAGATGGTCGGATATCATGAATCCCGTTTTTTCAAACGCACCTTCAACCATTTCGATGACCCCCAGATCCCTCAGTTTTGATGCGATATGGCTTACCCTATCCATGCTCATTCCTGTCAGGTTGCTGATATCGGCGTGGGTAGGAATGGCGTTGTTTTTAAAATCAAACAACCGTATTGCTGCCAGAAAAACATGGGCTTCGTCATAGAAACTTGTTTTTTTCACCTTGTCACCTGCCATATCCCGGTAATTTTGCCGCCTCTACCAGAAACGAAAAATCCTCTGTGACCAGTGGTCTTTTAAAGACGATCATGTTCTCTTCTCCGGATAAAACGGTTGTGAAAATGGCATTGGGGGTGTAAGGGCCGAGTTCTTTTTTTAACAGAAGATGCAAATGGTCTGCTGATTCCTGAAGATCAGAAGAGGGTAGAGGGGCTATTTGAAACAGGGCCTTGCCGTTTTGAACGAGCTCTCTAAGCTGTGGTTTCAGATCAGGGCTTTTTGTAATGCCTTGAGGCGGATCAGCCTGATGGTTTTTATCAGTATGGTCGGACCCGTCAGCCTGAAGCGTCGGCATTGCCCGGATATCCGACTCAAGCATTTTGATGTCCGAATACCGTTTGCAGGCCAGGTATTCGGCTCTTGTCCAGGTCTTTTCGCAAATATGGGTCAGCATTTCCCAGTTTTTTTCCCAATCCTTCAAAGGGCCGGTACCGATGATTAACAGGGGAAATTTTCTTCCGATACTGTCACTGCTGTCATGGAGGGTGCCCAGGATCAAATCTTTTTGAGGGCCTTTGATCCAGAATCGAAACGAATTCCATGATTCTTTGCTTTGACCGGGTTTAAGTGACTGAAACCCCTTTTCAACCCAGGCTGAAAACGCTTTCAGAATAGGTATATGATCACATGTTGAAAAATAATCTCTTGCAACAGGATGTTTACCATAAGCCGCCCATTCCCATGAACGTTTTAGTTTAAAGAATCCCAGCACGCTGCTATCTCCTCCGGTGTATTTCCAGACGCCACATCAAGCAGGTTGATGACAGGCCAATTGCCTGTAAACTGATACGTTACCACAATATATTGAATGGCCATACGATCCAGATTCGCTTTTTTGTCCGGAAAATCAGACGGGTAAAATTTAACGGACCCGCTTGAAAAATCTCTCAAAAATTTTGAAAATGGGGGGAAGCCCGTATATTTTTTTTCCAGCGTGAGCTGCCCGACTTTAATTTTTAATGAAACGTCACCGCAATTGTTGGGAGAAAAATTGAAATTTTTTCTCACAGGATAGTTCAGGTTTTTAAGTTCCTGTATTTCATCCCCGCATTGAAGTTCAAGGAGGGTTTCATGGGGCTTGATTTTTGCCTTGTCATTCACATCTGTGGGAAGTCCTTTGATGGTTACCGTATAATTATCCTTAATTATTTTGGGTGCGCGATCGGACTTTGTTATAAAATTGAGGAAGGCATCCTTGAATTTGACACTTCGATCCAAAACGAATTTTGCCTGATACCCTTTATTGCGGTCGCGGTTTAAAAAGGGTTTGCCCGGGCCTGAGAGAAACCTGTTTGCATAGCCCTCTTTCCCAAGGAGCAGATCATTTAGCATTTTCTGGTCTGACACACCTTGAATTTCAACAAGCACTGTCTCATTCCAGAGGGTCTGAAGCTGGCAACCTGTTTCAATGAGACCAAATTGCCATAAGTAATCAAGCGGTCCTGTAATGAGTTTCCAGACCATTTTATCCGAAGCATCCAGATTTGCCATGGATGCACGGAGGACATCAACCGCATTTTTGGCCAGCCAGAAAGGGGATTCGCTTGTTACAGGGTCTTCATTAAAGGTTTTTTCACTGAGTTGATACATCAGTTGTTGGGATGGCGCATTGGTCGCTATTGCGGAAAGCGCATCAATGTAACCATTGAATATGGTGGCCGTACTCTCGCCACTTTCCTTTCTGATCCGTTTGATTTTGTTAACGATTGATTTGCCTTTGCTTGTCAACGAGGCAAGCCCTTGCTGCTGATCTGCGGCGCGCAAACTTTCACCCTGACTTCTGATCGTATTGAACTCACGGGCCATGGATATCCAGGATGACGTGTCTTTCTCTGCAACAGGTGTAAGCTCGGTTGACATCTGTTTGAAGAAAAGAAAATAGGGGCTCTGGTCTGTTGGCATTCTGGAGGCCATTTTTTTCCATTCCTCCTCACCATTCAGCTTGTCCTTTCCTGTGGGAAAAGACAACCCGAATTGATACCAGGCATCCAGGTATTTCTTTTTATACCAGCTTTCAAACGTCATTTTTTTTCCGGCCACAATCAACGGGTCAGGTAATGCCCGCTCCAGCTCTTTTAGAAAAGCGTCTTTATTTTCTTTTCCTTTGATGGTAAAAGACGCCTGAATTTTACTTTCTATGGCATTGTTTTTTCTGCTCCCTCCCCAGAAATCATCAAGGGTCAACCCTTTCAATTCCGGGTTTTTATTGATCCAGGCCACGATCCAGTTGAGTGAAATATCATCCTTTGTGACCAGATGATTAAGCCATGTCTGCAAGGGGGCTCTTTCCTGTGTCAGATCCGAAAAGTTTCGGCCCCAATAAAGATAGTAAAGATAGAGACCGTTCAGTTTTTCCAGGACTTCAGGAATGGCATTTCCTCCCTGGAATAAAACAGTGCAGTCCGGTTGAGGGGCGTTATTGAGGGCTTCGATGTCATCGCCTCTGATCGCATTTTCCAGAAGATTGACTCTTCTCACCAGGTGGGCGATATGGTCGCCGACCATTTCTTCAGGCGTTTCACGATTGAAAGCGGTCATTCTGTCGGAGATCTGTTTTGTAAAAAGAGAATTCAGGAATGCATTCGTGAATCGTTTACAATATTCTCTTTTCAGATCATCTTCCACATTTCTGCTTTCATTCAAGCCCAGCCTCGGAATCCACCAGTTTCTGTTCTGTGCGTTTACATCGAGAATGGCTTTTCGGAAACGGTCCAGAATAATGACGTCTGAAAGCAAATCGCCCCTCAGAAAAGATGAATCGGAAATTTCATGGGAGATTTTATTCAGGGAATGGATGTTTTTCATGAAAGAAAAACTCAATAATCCACAAATGGCGATGGCAATGGCAATGTATGATGACAGCCAGAGATTTTTTGTAAATTTGTTCAGCTCAAGCGCCCGTTTTGTCGGGGCATATAATTCACGCTCATTGGGAAGTATTTTGGCAAAGTAGTCGTGAAGAAACAGGCCTTTGCTGGTTTCCTGCAGGGTATTCTCCTTGTCAATAATGCCAAGCTCTTTCAGAAAGTGCGAGTATGGGGTACCCTCCTGCTTTCCACTGCTGAAAAAGATGCCTCTCAGGAAGGCCGCCTCTTCATATCGGTTTTCCAGAAAAGCGCCTTTAACGAATGCTTTTAACGGGGTCTTTATGGATTCGAACTCTTCCGGAAATAGAAGGAATGAGGGGTTCAATCCATATCTGGATGATTTTGATGTTGAATATTGGCAGAGGATCAATCTTAAGTCTCTCAACCGGTCCCCAATAGAGGACATCACCTGGTCCACAAATGCCGGAGAATCCATTGACCGATCATTATTCATGAGTCCCATGGCCTGGTTCAGACTTTTTTCCGGAAGATAACTGGAGAATTCCGTCATCCCCTTGATCAGGTCGCATTTTGTCACCATCACATGAATGGGAAAAGACGCGCCTAAAACAAGCATCAGTTCTTCTATCCTCTGCCGGATCGTCTTTCCGTATTCCTCGATAGTTTCTATCTTTGCCTGAAGGAGTCTGTCAACGGGAATGGTTACGATAAGACCGTTGATCGGTTCCTTCTTCCGGTATTTCACAAGGTGGGACAGAAACATCTGCCATTCATCTTTGTCCCGGCTTTCATCCACAGGAACCGCGTATCGTCCGGCTGTATCCAGGATGATGGCTTCATCAAAAAACCACCAGTCGCAGTTTTTGGTTCCGGAAAGCCCCGATACCCGGTTTACCTGGGCAAACTGTGAATCAAGCTTGGCACTCTCGATAGCTGTTGTTTTTCCGGAGCCGCTCTCCCCCATGATCATGTACCATGGAAGAACATAAAGCGGGTTGCCATGCTCCTTGAGCCGGGACTGTTTCAGTTCATGCATGGCTTCGGTCCACCGGGTTTTAAGTTCGGTGCTTTTATCTTTTTCTTTGCTTCCCGGTTCAAACGGTGTCTTGTCCTGGGAAATGATCTGTTCAACAAAATATTTTTCCCGATAATTCAGCCATTTCTGCCTGATGAAAAGAACCCCCATGACGATGCCGAAAATCCCCAGGATGATGAAAAGGCTGGCCCACCATGGCCAGTCGAGTGTCAAAACCAAACCCGCAATCAGCAGACATGCCAGGATAGCCAGCAATACAATTAAACTGATTTTAAGAATTTTTCCGATCATTTGATTTACTTTGGTATACTCTGTATTAAGTTGTTTCCAATATTACTCAAAACAAACCGAAAAATAACAAACAACACAATGTATAAAACCACCGGCGCACAAATGCCTGCCAGCGTGTAAACAGAAAAGCGCCTGAATTTTTTTCGACCTTTTGACAGGTCAGAAGGCGCATCAGACAGATAGGCTTCAGGGAAAATGTCACTGTTCTCAAGCGTTGGCCCGCCTGCCCGGGTGCCTGTTAAAAATTTGAGGTTTGACAGTTTTAACTGGTCCAACATGTACTCATCCCCTTCATTGACATACTGCCCGGCAAACCCCATTGACAGACATAGATAATAAATCTCCCTCACATCCCGTTGATGGGGCCCTAATGCGTTCAGGCGTTCAAAAAAAGACTCCCCGGCATTGGTGACCTGATAGTATACCTGCTGAAGCGGTTCTTTCCGCCACTTCCCTTTATCAGCCCAGCCTGAACTCAGAATCGCCTCATCCGTCCAGGCACAAATGGCAAAACGGGCGAGATCGTAATCGGTTCGGGCAAACGAATGCTTCGCCACATCTTTTTCACTTTGTTCTATCAGACGAATCACTTCAGGCCGGACCATCTGGTAGGTATAGGATCTTTCATGGAGATTCTTCAGAAAATAATTAATATAGGCAACAAGCTTCATAAAAGAATCGGATAACCGCATATCATGCCCTCCCGACAACCATCAGTTCAATGGCCAAATCCTCCATCGCCGAGTCCCAATACATGGCAAGATTGCCGTTTTTTTGCACCTGTTGCCATTTTTCGCTGTGATGGTCAACCTGGAAATAAATGGAATTGGCCCGTCTGGGAAGCTCCTGGGGAGGAATCTGGATGTGCGTTAATTTAATGCCGGGAAGCGCCCGGGCAATAATTAACGGCAGAGATTCCCTGGAACTGACTTTAACAACCGAGTCTATGGCATTAATGACGGTTTCCTGATTCGTTTCTGTTGTAATCACAATGTAAAAACGGTTTTGCCCCTCAAATATTTTGGGGCTGATTTCAGTTGTGTAATAGGTTTCGTCATATTCCAGCTTTAGGATATGGTCCGGCCCGGAAGTGATCGAATCAAGCAATCGGGTAATCAGGGACAGTGCTTTTGAAAAACATGACCACAGGTTTTTATGCTGATACACCGGAAGAAGAGGGGTGCCGTCTGCCTCTTCGCCATTTACATTCACCTGATCTGAAAACGTCGACAGTTCGCCAATCAGCTGCCTGAGGCTGGCATACACATGCCAGGGATGAATATTTTTTGTTTCCGTGATGTGAAAAAGAAGCGGGACATACCGGTTCAGGGATCTTAAAGCAAGCAGGTATACCATATCCCGTGCGCCGAATTCAGACGTATGAATGCCCCTTTCACGTTTGTAGGCCTCAAGCCGGTTGCTTTTGGAGGCAACCTGATCCCTGATTTCCATGATCAGCTTATGGAGATTATCGTTGCTTTCCAGGGTCAGGCAGGGGGGGGCAAATTTATCGGAGAGGAGAATCTCATCTCCGTTTCTTTCGATCCGGGCAACAGGAATCAAGTCATAGTTTCCCAGTTGATCTATTTCCGTTTCAAAGAAAATTTTAATCACATAACTCATGTGTTTTATTTGGGCAGTCACGCCGCCCTTATACATATCCCTGACGTCTTCGGGTTCTTCCCTGCTGGCAAACCGCGTAATTGTATCTGACAGGTTGTCAAAATTGGGAAGCGTTGTCACATTGTCGCCTGTGGGGTTCAACTTTCTTAAGCCCAGGTAAACCGTAAGAGGCTTGTCACTCTCCACCCATGCATTTTCAAATGACCGGGTCTCTATGATCGCATTCCCAGGTGAAACCGCATAGGTCATATCTGAAAAAAGGCATTCACCCTTGATCACGGTGAACGAGAAATTATTGAGCGCTGTCTTTTGAATTTCCAGATGGGCAACTCCCCATAAAAAAGGCTGGATAAATTTATGATACGGGGTGAGCAAGGATTGAAAATAAGAATTCTCCAGCTGGAAATGCTGGGGTTGAAGAAAAAGTCCCTGATGCCAGAATAGTGGTCTTTCCATGATAAACGTCACTCCCCGATTTTTTGTATTTGTTGAGAGCCTAAGGTCATATCAATGCTTAACTGAACTGGCGAGTAATATTTTGTTCGTTTGATAAATCCCCTTTTGTTAATGATGACCGGAATGTCGTAGAGCTTGGTTATCCTTTGACCATCCAGCATATTATAGCCGGCAACAATACCGATATATTTGGCACCATCTGCACGATCCAGCGTAAATGTCAAATCCTTGCCCGGCTGGATGATGAGCGTTTTGGTTGTTGAAACACTTTCATCAAAAAGTTTGCATTCCAGTAAATCATAAAGCCCCTGCTCATCGCCGGAGAGCTGGTTAAATGCATTCGGCTCCTTGAGCTGGTAGATGCACAGTTGAATCGTATGGGGTTTCCCGCCATAAAGGTTTAATTGACGGTCTGCTTTTATACGGATCATCACAGCGTCTTTTTCATAGTTCCATTTTGCCGGTTCAACAGGCCCAAATGCACATGCATTTAAAAAGAAAACTGCCAAAAGAATTAAAAACAAGTTCATGGTGTGTTTCATAAATAAATCTCCTGTTTCTCGTATGCCAGCTTACAATAAATGTAAGGATGATATCTATTATTATAAAGTTTATATGTGTGTTAATCGTATGGCTATAAATTATTCAAGCTTTTAGATTGATTATGACAATTTTTTTCAAATTCCCGTAAAAAGCTTTCCATGAAACGGCCGGATTCTACCCAGTTTCTGTACTTGCCGTATTTTTTTTCAAATACATCATAGTATTGTGCTTTTTTGATTGCACCAAAACCGAACTTCCCTGGTGATTCTGACTGGATTCTTTCCGGGTCGAATTCTTTTAATATGTTATCGACGATGGTTTGTACAGACATTTTGTAAGCTTCCTGTGTGATCAGAAACGTATGCTTGATTCTTCCGATATAGGCTGCAAGCTCCTGCAGATGGTGTTCGTCTCCAAGATGATAACTGATGAGTTGCCGGATGGTCTTGTCCGGGGATATGTCTCTGGTGATGGAATTGTTTATCGCGCTCACAAGCTCGTTCAGTGAATTAAAGATCGTGTTCAGCGAATCACTCAACCGTTGCATCAGCTCAGATGAAGAGAGTTTGTCTGTGGGCACGTCATGGCCCAATAACAAAGAGAAAAATCTGCAAAGATCATCCAGCCTGTCAGGCTCAGCCGGAGTATCATCAGGTGCGATAGTGGCAGGTCTGAATACGGCCAAAATGTCTTCCATACCTGCCCGTTTTTCATCAGATGACAATCCTTTCAACATGAGTTCAAGGTATGTTTCCATAGCCTTTTCAGCCTGAATCTCATCTGAATGGTAAATCTCTCTTAACTCTGAAGAGATTTTGCCTATGGGTAAAGGCGTTGAATTCTTGTGGCTATTCATAACTGTCCGGTCCGAGTGTGACGGTTTCAAGGATAATGTCATCATCATCCGATTTCCTGATCATCAGGGTCTTTTCAATCATGTCCTGTTCCCCAAAAGCGATCGCCCTCTCCCTGATATCCGGCATTTCTGGTGTATTGTCCGGCAGAATTTCTCTTTTGTCCGCTTTTGGGGTGATAATGAGGGTTTGATCGTCAAGGCTTTCCTCATGGGAAAGGGCTGCCGGCAGAATGACGGTTTTTTCCAGATCATCCCATTCCGGTTCTTTGGAATCAGGCCGGTCAGCCGTTCGATCTTCTTTTTTTACAGGTGCAGGGTTGTCCTGCACAAAGGGTTTTAGGGGGCTGTTTCCGGATAATATAATGGTCTTTTCCAGATCCACTTCTCCGGAAGCCGGTTTCTCAGGGTCCGATTCAGTCTGCCCTGTTTTTCCGGCAGATTCAGACCGGGGCTTTCCGGACAGGATAATTGTTTGCTCCAGGTCTTCCGGGGCTTTAACACTTACAGGTTTCGGAGCGTCTGCCATTTTTTCAGGCTGAGGTGCGACCCTGCTTCCTGAGGGCTCATTAAAGCCATTTTTCCCCCACCATTTTTCGGATATGCTTACAAGAATTTTATAGATGGCTTCGTTACCCCTGCTATCGTCATCATTCGCCTCTTTTATGATTTGAGATTCTGAGGATTCGGCAGGGCTATTTTTGATTAATTTTTCCATATCGTTTGTTATAAACATTATACTGCAAAATCAACCTGTGCTATGGCAGTTCAAATCATTTTTGGATGTGTTTGTTAAAAATGATCAGTTAATATTGATGTTACAGACTTAAGAATTAGGCCACTATTATCTTTTTTTATCCATTTTGTAAATCAATTGTTGATGCTTTGAAAAAAAACGATCGTACCTGAAGAATGAATCTTATGATTGACAAAAAGACAGGGAACAGGAATGTATATTTATGAAAAATAAGGACAACGTTTTTAAAATCCGTTCGAAGATCTGGATAGAAGACAGTCAAGGCAATGTCATTTTCGGACTTGGCCGGTTTCGTATCCTGAGCACCATTGAAAAGTGCGGCTCCATCAATGCAGCCGCAAAGGAATTAAAAATGGGATACCGGGCGATCTGGGGCAAGATCAAGACAACGGAAGAAGCGTTGGGCCAACCCCTTCTCGTGCGGAATACCGGCGGGGCCGCTGGTGGCGGTTCCGCGCTGACGCCCCTGGCCAAATCCCTTTTGAATCGATTCAGACTCATTCACGGCCAGGTGAACGACAAGGCAGATGAATTTTTTGATGAGAAGTTCGCCCCCCGATTGTACATCGATGACAACAAGTAGCCAGATAGCATCCATCCTTAAATCCCAATCCATGGCCGTTTAGCCGGCGGGCAACCCGATTTTTTTGATATCCATTGTGTCAATATTGACATAGCGATATTTGTCTGATATCTCGCTGTGGTGAATAAGTCATAAAAGGTTAGCTATAGGTGTTTAGAGTTAATTATTTTTAGATAGTTGTAATAATAATGATTACAATGACCCAAAATTTCTTGATTTCGGAAACAGGAAGGTGGGTGGATGATATGATTTCTTTTTGAAGGAGACAAAAATGGCTGATAAAACAATGCGTGTAAACGGTCGGGAAATTTCCTTTGCGGCCGGAGAGACCATCCTTGAAGCAGCGTCCCGTTATGGCATTTCGATCCCAACGCTTTGCCATCTAAAGGGAACGACCCCCCATGGGAAATGCCGGATCTGCGTGGTGGAAATCGAAGGTGAAAAAGAGCTTAAAACCGCCTGCAACACATCTTGTACTTCTGGCATGATGATCAGAACCGAATCAAAAAAGGTTGTGACGGACCGGAAAAAAACGCTCGAAGAACTGATCGCCCATGGCAATCACAATTGTGCGGCGTCAAGTGCAGGGAATTCGGACTGGACCGGTTTTCAACTGGCGGTTCAGCAGGATGACAATGAAAGTGAGCTTTGCCCGGTATGGGGCGACTGCAAATTGCAGGATCTGCTGTATCAGTATCAGGTGACTCAGAAAAAATCATCTGAGAGAAAATCGCCTTTGCCAAAGGAAATCGTAAACCCGCTGATCATCAGGGATTTTTCAAGATGCATTCTCTGCGGCCGGTGCGTGAGTGCCTGCAACGAAGTGCAGGTCAACCGGGTGATCGATTTTGGCGAACAGGATGGCCGGGAGAAAATTGTCACAAAAAATAATACGTCTCTCGCAGATTCGAATTGCGTGTTTTGCGGTGAGTGTATCCAGGCATGCCCTGTGGGCGCCCTTGTTGAGAAAAAGGCCGTTTATCGGTGGCGGCCCTGGGAAGTGACAAAAATCCGCACCACCTGCCCGTATTGCGGCGTGGGATGCCAGCAGATGCTTCATGTCAAGGACGGCAGGATTGTCAAGGTGACAGGTGTTGAAAAGGGGAAACCGAATCTGGGACGGCTGTGCGTTAAAGGCCGTTTCGGATATGATTTTATCTATTCGGATGAACGGTTGAAAACCCCCCTGATCCGTGAAAACGATCATTTCAGGGAAGCCTCCTGGGATGAAGCGCTCGACCTGGTTGCAAACCGGTTCAAGGAAATTATCGCCACAGACGGCCCGGATGCCCTGGCAGGCGTGAGTTGCGCCCGAAGTATCAATGAAGATTCCTATCAGATGCAAAAACTTTTTCGCGCGGTGTTCAAGACCAACAATATTGATCACTGCGCCCGCACCTGACATGCCCCGACTGTCGCCGGGCTGGCGGCATCATTTGGTTCAGGTGCAATGACCAATTCATTTGGTGAGTTTTCAAGGGCAAAGATGTTTTTGGTAATTGGTTCAAATATGACAGAAGCGCATCCTGTGGCAGCCACGTTCCTGAAAAATGGGGTGCTTAAGGGTGCCAAGCTGATCGTGGTGGACCCACGGGCCCACAAGCTGGTCGATTATGCGGATCTGCATGTGCCCATCCGGGTCGGTAGCGATATCGCATTTTTAAACGGGCTGATGAATGTGTTGATCGGCGAAAATCTGTATGATAAAAATTTTGTTGAATCCAACACCGAAGCATTTGACGCACTGAAAGAGACAGTGAGTGAGTATCCGCCGGAACGGGCCGCAGCGATCGCAGGCATTGCTCCTCAATTGATTGTTGACACGGCCCGTATGCTTGCCTCCGTCAAACCGGTCATGTTGTGTTATACGCTGGGCATCACCGAACATACCTGTGGCCGGAATAATGTGGTGTCTACGGCCAATCTTCAGATGCTTCTGGGCAATATGGGGATGGAATGCGGCGGGGTTAATCCCTTGAGGGGCCAGAACAATGTGCAAGGCGCCTGTGATATGGGGGCATTGCCCAATGTTTTCCCCGGATATCAGACAGTGGTGGATGAAACAGCCAGAAAAAAGTTTGAGGCATTCTGGAATGTGTCGGATTTGCCCTCTCAAAATGGGTTGATGATGCCACAGATGATGGATGGTCTGGTTTCAGGCAAGATAAGGGGGTTCTATATTTTTGGTGAAAATCTGGCAAGTACGGAACCGGACATTCATAAGGTAGAGCATGAACTCGCTTCTGCCGAATTTCTGGTGTGTCAGGATATTTTTTTAAACGAGACCACCAAATTCGCCCATGTGGTGTTGCCCGCGGCTGCCTGGAGCGAGAATGACGGCACGTTTACGAACAGTGAACGTCGTGTCAGCCGGGTGAGGACAGCGAGTTCGCCGCCAGGAGAGTCCAAACCAAACTGGTGGATATTCAAGGAAATCGCCAAACGCATGGGGCAGGCCTGGTCATCAGACAGCGCTAAAGAGATCTGGGATAACGAGATATCGATACTGGCGCCAGCACTGGGCGGCATCAAATATCACCGGATTGAGGGAGACGGGCTTCAGTGGCCCTGCCCGACAGAGGCGCATCCGGGAACGTCATATCTTCATAAAGAAGGCCGGTTTACCCGGGGCAAGGGTGCATTTATTCCCGTGGAATGGACACCGCCTGCGGAAGTGCCGGATGACGAGTATCCGTTCGTGCTGAGTACGGGAAGGAGACTCTATCACTACCATACACGGACGCAGACCGGTCGGTGTGAAGGATTGAATGACCTTCTGGGAGAAGAAACCGCAGATATCTCAAAAGAAGATGCGACCATACTGTCTATCATGGATGGTGAAATGATAAAAGTGGCTTCCAGAAGGGGTGAAGTCAGGGTCCGGGCGCGGGTGACCCATGAGGTGCAGAAGGGGCTTGTATGGATGGCGTTTCATTTCCGGGAGGGAAATGCCAATTTTCTGACCAATGCAGCCTTTGATCCGTTTACCCAAACTGCGGAATACAAAGCGTGCGCGGTTCGTATTGAAAAACTGTAGTATTTATAATGGCATCAAGGGCCTTATAGAATGCCTGTATGGGGAGGGCCTGGCATTCCGGACAAAAGGATTTTTCAAACTCATCCGAATTGTGCCCCGGATGTTCATGCGTTGACGTGCATCGGGCGATAGCAGAGTGGGTTGGGCATTTTTTTAGTTCCACCGCCATATCTAAATTAAAGATAATTTGTATTTATTACCACGACGTTCATGAAGGGCATGAAGCGTTAAAATGGTTTAAGCCATATGGTATTTTTTTCTTCATGACCTTCGTGTCCTTCATGGTGGAAAAGAATTTCATAGATAAATTTCCTTATTCTTAATCTCGTCTTGAAAACAAACCTTTCTTGATTTCAGTTTTCATCTGTTTTATAAATACATAATTTTTTTTTTCCGATACGCATATCGATAATCCAACGAATCACTTCAGTAAAGGTGGTTGCTTTTTTTTAGACTTCTGGAAGATGGCATTCCTTTTGCATTTTCGAAAGTCCAATTGGGATGCTAATTAACTACATAAACATCAGGAAGGTGGCATTGATATGAAAAACATGAGAATTTTAATTTCCAGTCTGGTCGTAATACTCATCATACTGCTTCAATTGAAAACAAGCGACACGGCGATTGCCGAATCTGCTTCCGATCAGAGTTACAAACTCTCCCTTCAGTCTGCCATAGAGAAGGCATTGGGGAAAAACCCCATGATCGACGCGTCTCAGGCCAGAATGTCGGCATCCTCAGAGCGGATTACCCAGGCGCGATCCGGCTTTTATCCCCAGATTTTTGCATCTGAAACCTATCAGAAGACCACAAATCCCATGTGGGCATTCGGCATGAAACTGAATCAGGCAGATATTGCCCAGGCGGATTTTATTCCGGACAGATTGAATGATCCGTCCGCAATAGATAATTTCAATACCCAGATCGGCCTGTCCTGGTCGGTTTTTAATGGCGGAAAATCATGGCATGGCCTTAAACAGGCGGATATGGGTTATCAGGCATCCATTGCCGATCTTGACCGCACCCGTCAGGAAATCATTTCACAAACCGTTTTTGCCTATACGGATCTGGTTTATGTGAGCAATTGCAATTCGGTCGTCGATCAGTCTCTCCTCACTGCAAAAGCGCACCTGAAAATGATTGAAGACAGATACAACAACGGCCTTACCGTCAAAAGTGATCTGCTTCGCGCCCGGGTTCACATTGCAGAGCTGGAGCAACGGCAGGTTGACGTAAAAAACCAGATCCTGGTGGCTGAGGCGGCCCTTTATTCGGTTCTGAATGAGGATGTCACGTCCAGTCTGGAACCGGTCACGCCTTTATCTGAAAAAAAGGTTCCGGCAAAGGAATTGGCGGTGTGGATCGATACGGCGATGACGAAGCGTCCGGATTTCCTGAAAATGACCTGGCTCGAAAAGATGGCTCAGGAAGAGATAAAAAAATCCCGGTCCGGCCATCTGCCGTCTTTGAATATTCAGGGAAACTATGAAATCAATACCCCCGATTTTGATGAAACTGCGGATAATTATACGGTCGGCGCCAATGTGACGGTGAACCTTTTTTCAGGATTGGGCATCTCGGCCCAGACCCGGGAAGCCTTGTACCGCCATAATGAAATCAAGTCCCAGTTAAGAGCGATGACCCTGAATATTCGTTTTGAAATCAAACAGGCGTACTATATGCTTCAAAGTGCGTCTACCCGAATTCATGTGGCGGATATTTCAATTGACGAAGCCACAGAAGCCCTTCGAATTGTAAAGGACCGTTACAATAACGGGCAGCTTTCAGTTGTATCGCTTCTGGATGCGGAGCTGACGCTCGACCGTGCGAAAAACAACTATTATATGGCATTGAGGGATCATATGCAGGCCCGCGTGAAACTGGATCTGGCTTCCGGCACGCTTGATGCAGCGTTTCAATAACAAGGCTAATATAAATGAAGAAGTAAGAATTGTTGTCAAATTTTGAATAATAAAATGTCAATAAGGGAAAAGGTGAAATGCCGTGAGAACAGAAAAAAGACTACATCAATTAATCGGGGTGGCTGCAGCATTACTCATTCTCCTTGCTGCCGGCTGCAAGGATAAAATCCACGAGGGAAATACGTCCCAGGAGACCCGGCCGATCGTCAAGGCAAACACGGCTGTGGCTGAAATCGTAAAACAACCGGAAATTTACGAAGCTTCAGGAACCATTCAGCCGAGGACTGCAGCCGTTCTGTCGGCAAAAGTCATGGGAGAAATAAAGAAGATTCTGGTTCGGGAAGGCGATGTCGTAAAAGCAGGAGATCTCCTCATCAAAATTGAAGACAGCCAGATAGCTGCGCAACTGCGTCAGGCTGAAGCTGCGCTTGCTGAAGCAAATCAGGCCGCCCAGGCCGCCCAGGCCGGTTTTGAAGCGGCTCAGGCATCCATGTCTTTGGCGCAAAAAACATTTGACCGGTATGAGTCCCTTCTTAAAAACGATTCTGTGAGCCTTCAGGAATATGATGAAGTAAAGGGAAAGCATGAGCAGGCAACCGGCGCTCTGGCCCAGGCAAAATCCATGAGGGACGCATCCCATAACAAGATTGAACAGGTAAAGGCGGCCCTTGAGGCAGCCAGAACAACCTATCAGGATACGTCCATCACCGCACCCTATGATGCAACCGTCACCGGCAAAATGGTGAATCTGGGAGACATGGCTGCACCAGGCGTGCCCCTTTTAAAGCTTGAAGATACCGGTTCATATGAAGTGTATATGGTGTTGCCGGAGTCCTATATCCGCTATGTGTCTGTGGGCGACAAGCTCTCTGTGGTGGTGCCGTCACTTCAAAGTGCCTCTTTTGATGCAATAATAAAAACGATCAATCCGGCTGCAGACCCGACGATAAGGTCTTTTCAGTTAAAAGCCGGTTTGCCGGATGTTCCGCAAATTCGTGCAGGCATGTTTGCGCGGGTGATGATTCCGGTGGGTGAAACAGAAATCATATTGATTCCGGATACGGCTCTTGTTCATCATGGCCAGCTTACCGGAGCCTATATTGTGGATGCCGAAAAAATCACCCATTTCAGACTTGTCCGGACAGGACGGGTATTTGACACTCAGGTTGAGGTGCTCTCCGGGATCAATAAAGGAGATGTCTACATTACCCACGTGGATGAAAAAACTGTTGATGGCGCACAGGTGGAGGAAATATGAAACAGAACGCCGGACCGGCGGGCAGAATGGCCCAGTTATTTATCAGCTCCAAGTTGACACCGCTTGTGATCATTGCCGGAATTCTTTTGGGAATGGCTGCCGTTATCGCGCTGCCGCGTGAGGAGGAGCCGCAGATTATTGTTCCCATGGTGGACATCTTCGTCCAGATGCCGGGCGCTACGGCAAAGGAAGTGGAACAGCGGGTCACAAGCCCCATGGAAAAACTGTTGTGGGAAATTCCCGGTGTGGAATATGTTTACTCCACGTCAAGTCCGGGAATGGCAATGGCGGTTGTCCGGTTTTATGTCGGGGAAAACGAAGAAAATGCCATTGTCCGCCTGCAATCCAAACTCACGTCCAATTTTGACCGTATTCCCTATATGGTCAGTATGCCGATGGTAAAACCCAGATACATCGATGATGTGCCGATCCTGGCGTTGACCTTCTGGAGTGAGACGGTTGACCATTACACACTCCGGCGGGTGGCGAATGAGATTGAGGACATTGTCAAGCGGGAACCGGGTGTATCCATCACTGGGGTTATCGGCGGGCAGAACCGTCAGTTGGAGGTGCGACTTGATCCATCTCTTCTCGCAGCTTATGGACTGGATGGCACGATTATTTCCAGAATGCTTATAGATGCAAATACGGAATCCCAGGCCGGCAGTTACCCGTCAATAGATGGCCAGGTTCTGGTTCAGGTGGGGGGATTTTTAAGAACCATCGCAGATGTCAAGCACCTGGTTGTGGGCGTATTTGACGGCCATCCCGTATACCTTGACAATGTGGCGACTCTGGTGGATGGCCCTGCAGAACCGGATAATTACGTATTTTACGGAAATGGACCGGCCGATGACGAAATAAATGCCCCTGCCGATGCATCTCAGATGGGGGAGTACCCGGCAGTGACGCTGACCCTGGCCAAACGAAAAGGGATCAATGCGATTTCGGTAGCAGAAAATGTCCTGAAACGCATTGAAGATGTCAGGGGGCATATCATTCCGGATAACATTCATATGACCGTTACCCGGCATTATGGGGAGACGGCCAAAGAAAAATCAAATGAACTGCTGTATCACATGGCCATTGCCGTTATTTCAGTGACCCTTCTGATCTGGCTGACATTGGGCAGAAGAGAGTCGATGATTGTGGCTCTTGCCATTCCGGTTACCCTGGCATTTACATTGGCTGTGTTTTACCTGTTGGGGTATACCTTAAACCGTATTACGCTGTTTGCCCTGATATTTTCCATAGGTATCCTTGTGGATGACGCCATCGTTGTGGTGGAAAATATTGTCAGGCATTTCCGGATGGTGTCAAATCGGGATCGTTCAAAGATACAGGTGGCATTGGAAGCGGTCAGTGAAGTGGGGAATCCAACCATTCTCGCGACATTTACAG
The DNA here is from genome assembly GCA_018816735.1 of Pseudomonadota bacterium. Taxonomy (GTDB): domain Bacteria; phylum Desulfobacterota; class Desulfobacteria; order Desulfobacterales; family JAHIVH01; genus JAHIVH01. The sequence continues at coordinate 28,542 of JAHIVH010000054.1, forward strand.
TCATCGCGGCCATTCTTCCCATGGCCTTTGTCGGCGGGCTCATGGGACCCTATATGCGCCCGATCCCCGTGGGTGCAACCGCAGCCATGGTTTTTTCCCTGATCGTGGCATTTATTGTCACCCCCTGGGCATCGGTGCGTCTGTTGGGTCATGGTCATGGTGGTCATGGTGCCCATGAACACGGCGAGCAGGAAGACTGGTCCACGCGTATTTACAGAAAAATCATGGACCCGCTCATTCACAAACCTGCCATGAGGTGGTCTTTCCTGATCCTGGTGGTTGTCATGCTGCTTTTGGCCTGTGGTATGGTAGGGGTCGGCATGGTCCGTGTTAAAATGCTTCCCTTTGACAACAAGAGTGAATTTCAGGTGATCATTGACATGCCGGAATCTGCCACGCTGGAAGAAACGGCCGCCGTCGCAAAGAGCATGGGCGATTACATCAAAACGGTCAATGAAGTGGTGAATTACCAGATTTATGTGGGTGACGCGTCACCGTTTAATTTCAATGGGCTGGTCAGGCATTATTATCTCAGGAAGAGCCCTTATATGGCCGATATCCAGGTCAATCTTGCCGGCAAGCACAAACGCAAGAGCCAGAGCCATGATATTGCAAAAAGAGTAAGGCCCGCGCTTGTAGAGATTGCAGAACGGTATGGTGCCCGGGTCAAAGTGGCTGAAGTTCCTCCAGGGCCGCCTGTTTTATCCACCCTGGTCGCTGAAATTTATGGGCCGGATTACGACCGTCAGCGGGAAATCGCAAAACAGGTCATGGACATTTTTTCAGAGACCGAAGGTGTCGTTGATGTGGACTGGTACATGGAATCTTCCCAGCCAAGGTATTTTATTGACGTGGATCAGGAAAGAGCGGCTCTTCACGGCATCCCGGTATCGATGATCGTGCAGAATATAAACCTGCAGTTAAGCGGCACCAAATCCGGGCTGCTTCACAATTCGCTGGAGAAGGAGGACGTCGATATCTTTTTGAGGCAATCGATTGCCGAACGGTCCGATGTCAATCGGCTGCTCGCGCTTAAAATACCCGGCGCAGACGGCCATATTGTGCCGTTGTCCGAGCTCGTCACGGTGAAAAAAACAGAGGCGGACAAGAGTATTTATCATAAGAACCTGATGCCTGTGGTCTATGTGATCGGCGATGTTGCCGGGAAGAAAGAGAGCCCGGTGTATGCGATTCTGGAGATGTGGAAGAAAATCAGTGAGATGAAAATTCCTGAAGGGTATGAAGTGGCCCAGCACACGGCAGCCGTACCGGACTCGGATCGTCTTTTTTCCACGAAATGGGACGGGGAGTGGCATATCACCTATGAAGTGTTCAGGGATCTGGGCATTTCCTTTGCGATTGTTCTGGTCCTGATTTTTATTCTGGTCGTTGGATGGTTTCAATCCTTTTCCACACCGTTGGTGATCATGGCAGCCATCCCGTTTTCATTGATAGGGATCATGCCGGCGCACTGGGGGCTGAATGCTTTTTTTACGGCCACATCCATGATCGGGTTTATTGCAGGTGCGGGCATTGTCGTCAGAAATTCAATCATTCTGGTTGATTTTATCGAGCTTCGCATAGCTGAAGGCATGCCCCTTGACAAGGCCGTGATTGATGCCGGTGCGGTCCGGTTCCGGCCCATGATGCTGACGGCGGCTGCGGTTGTCGTGGGCGCGTCCGTCATTCTTTTTGATCCGATTTTTCAAGGGCTGGCGATTTCCCTGATGGCAGGCGAGGTGGCATCCCTCCTGTTCTCACGAATGACCGTGCCTATCCTGTATTTTCTGGATAAAAGATGGGAGGCTCAGCATATATCGCATGTCACTGATAAACATTAAATGATCAGGCAGATAAAAGGCCTGAATCACGGATACAATAGTTTTAACCACGGAGCACAAAGAGAAGCACGGAGAAGAAAAACCTTAGGTGTTCAATCTCTGTGCCCTCTGTGGTTAAAAATTTCAATGTGCAACCATAGGTTACTGAATTCATGAATCAGCGAATGGATTCAAGCGCCGGTCAGGTCATCCTGCTGAAGCGGAATATTCCATTTTTTCATGTGTTTCCATATGGCGGTGCGGCTTCTTCCAAGCCGCCGTCCCGCTTCAGCCTTGTTCCAGCCGCTTTCCCCCAAAGTTTTCAGGAGCACTTCCTTTGTCAGTTGGCCGGTGCTTGCCAGCCGCGGTTTTTCATTGTGACTGGCATAGCTGTATGGCGTTCTTCTAAGCTCGATGGGCAGATCTCCCAGATCGATTGCATCATCGTTTAATAGCACAAATGCATGCTCGATCGCATTCTGGAGTTCTCTGACGTTGCCCGGCCAGGGATGATCCATTAAAACGCGCATGGCTGAGCTGGAAATGTCTTTTACTGTTTTTCCTGTTTTTTGATTCTGAATGTTGACAAAGTGGTGGCAGAGAAGGTGAATGTCTTCTTTCCGGTCTCTCAGCGGGGGGATATGGACCGGGAACACCTTTAGCCGGTAATAGAGATCTTCCCGGAACTCTCCTTTGTGAACCTGCCCATAGAGATCCTTATTGGAAGCTGTAATGATGCGGATGTCGATTTTCCGTTTTTTGCTTTCCCCCACACGCTCGATTTCTCTTTCCTGAAGCACCCGGAGCAGTTTCACCTGGATATACGGGCTGATATCGCCTATTTCATCCAGGAAAAGGGTGCCCCCGTCTGCTTCTTCAAATCGGCCGGGCCGGTCTTTTATCGCCCCTGTATACGCGCCCTTTACATGGCCGAACAGTTCGCTTTCAAGGAGTGACTCCGACAGCGCACTGCAATTGATGGTGACAAAGGGCTTTTCTGACCGGTTACTGGTGAAATGGATGGCACCTGCCACCAGTTCTTTTCCGGTGCCGCTCTCGCCTGAGATGAGCACGGTGGCATCACTTGCAGATGCAGACTGGATGGCTGAAAAAACGCGCTGCATGGCATGGCTCTTTCCGATAATATTGTTGAACTGGTAGATTTCGCCAAGTTTTCGTTTGACTTCCACGATCATATTCCTGGATCGTTGCAGTTCGGTGAGATCGGTAACGGTTTCCACCACGCCGATGATGTTGTCCTCATCATCCTTGACAACCCGGGCACTTTTTAAAACCGGTACATTGTAGCCGTCCTTGTGATGGAGCATGCATTCCTTTCCGTCCACTGCGCCTTTTTTGAAAATGCCGCATTCAAACACGGAAGCCGGACAGCTTTTGTTAAAACATTGATTGAAATTCAGCATGGAACAGCCCCGTCCCATGGCTTCCCGGGCCGTATACCCTGTAATTCTTTCCATGGCCCGGTTCCATGAGGTAATCATCCCCTTGTCGTTCAAGGTGAATACGCCATCTGCCATGGCTTCCATCATGAGGTTCAGAAACCGTTCGTCAAGCGTGCTGGATTTGCTGTTTGCCATGAGACCTCCGCCATGTTTCATTTCAGGAAAATGATACCCAACCGTTACCGTAACGTTACATTAACGTTACGGTAACGACTGGGCGGTGTCAAGCCCAAATTTTCTTAAACGGGCATGCCGGGCGATTCTAAAAATGATTGAATGATATCAGTAGGATAAATTCAGAATTGCGATGATATCAACGGTTTGCAAGACATAGGAAAGCGTTTGGCATGGTTGTTGTTACTATATATGCAGGAACGCTGAAACCTGTAAACATGGAGGAAACAAAACATGGCAGCAAAGCAATTAATGAATGCAAAAGAATTTGAGACCGTTATCAAAAAAGGGGTGACGCTGATCGATTTTAACGCCCCCTGGTGCGGGCCCTGCCAGGCTCAGGCCCCCATCCTCAAAAAAGTGTCGGGAAAGTTTGAAGGAAGGGCGCTTGTGGCTGAGATGAATATCGATACCAATCAGGACACTGCCGCAAGGTATTTTGTTCAAAGCATTCCCACATTGATTATTTTCAAGGATGGCAAAGAAGTGAAGCGGTTTATCGGTTTTCAGGGAGAACATGTGCTCGTGTCCGCGCTGGAGAACAGTCTCAATTAAAACAAGACGTAGAGGAGAAAATCATGGAAGGATGCAAGGATAGATCGGGAAATGGACCAGGGATGATGTGCATGAAGCATCAGGTTTATATGTGTGAAAAAGACATGGCATGCCGCGATCCCCACATTCATTGCAAATTCAGATCGTCATGCCCCATATGGTTTCTGACCAAAAGAGGCGGACGGGATATTGATAAATCGTCTGAAGCACTATCAAGAGTTGCATGATCAGGAAATGCATTTACACAAAGGAGACGGATAAATGAAAAGAATACTCTCGGGCATCAATAAAAATCTGGTGCTGGCCATTCCCTTGATGATGACAGCCGGTTTTCTATATGGTCTTTCAACCGATACCGGATTTTTAAAAAATCTGATACTGCCCTTTACGTTCTTGATGGTGTATCCCATGATGGTCAATATGAACGTCAAAAAGATATTCGAGGGCGGAGATGGAAAAACACAGGTGATGACCCAGGTCATCAATTTTGGCATTAGTCCGTTTATTGCATACCTGATCGGAATGATATTTTTTGAAAATCAACCGTACATGGCATTGGGCATTTTGCTTGTGGGGCTTTTACCTACAAGCGGCATGACGATTTCATGGACCGGACTGGCCAATGGCAATATTGAAGCCGCCATAAAAATGCTGGTTACCGGTCTTCTTTTGGGAAGTTTTGTTACACCTTTTTACATTCAATTTTTGATGGGCACTTCGATTGATGTCAATATGCTTTCCATTATACGACAGATCGCTCTCATTGTTTTTCTGCCGCTTGGAATCGGATATCTGACACGGAAGATCCTGATCGGTAAATATGGAGAGACTGTTTTCAAAAAAGAGATCTCTCCGCTGTTTCCGGGGTTGTCAACCCTGGGTGTTCTGGGGATTGTGTTTACAGCCATCGCAATAAAGGCAAAAATAATATATGGTTCGCCCCAGATGATTCTTTACATCATGATCCCTCTGGGAATTATTTACGTAGGAAATTATGCAATAAGTACGATTGCAGGCAGGCGGTTTCTGCCTTATGGTGATGCTGTGGCCCTGGTTTACGGCACTGCCATGCGGAATCTGTCTATTGCACTTGCCATTGCCATGAATGCATTTGGAAAAGAGGGGGCAGATGCCGCCCTTGTTATTGCTGTCGCCTATATCATTCAGGTTCAGTCCGCAGCATGGTATGTGAAGTTTTCAGAAAGGATTTTCGGGTTTAAAAAGACGACCGTTGCCTCTTTAGGGTAATGGTGATATTTAGAGTCTACGATTCTATTTAAACAGGAGACAGGAAAAAGGTTTGATGGCGACGTAAAAAATAGAATTTTTACCATGAAGTTTAAAAGACCAACATAGATAAAGGAGCAAAAGAAGATGGCAGACTGGATAATCATACTACTCATTATCGGCGGCTACCTGCTGCTGCAGTTGTATATTCTCCCCAAAATGGGCATCTCCACCTGAATGAGGGAAGGCAATTCCTGCCAGGTGGCAGATCATAAAAACGACAAGAAGTAACAACATTTTTTATCGATAATAGGGGTTGGCTTCCCACTATCATTATCGATAAGGCTTTAATAAAATTTTTTCTTGAGTATTATGATAAAGTCGGATCGACCACACTTCCGATAAATAAGATAGAACCGGTCTCTTTATCCAATATCACAAAAATGAATGGCCGGTCGATTTTCATTGCAGTATCCACCTCCGGTACGGATGTCGCCCCCATAAGCGTACCTGTTGCGGCTGCTGCCTCAGTTCCTTCTTCATCCACTCTGACAAAGGCCTTATGGGCGATTTTCGAAATGGTCAAATCTTTGTTTCCGGTTATACCTGAAAAATCACTTGTTGCCGGAAAAAATGCATCTATCATTCCCATGTTTGTTAAAATGCCGGCCAAGCCATTCATGGTATACCCGAAGGAAAATTTGGGTAAAGAGAGAGATACTTTATGATCTGACATTTCACGGACCATTTGCCTGACTCTTGTTGCATTTAGCGAATGGTCAACAGTGTTAAATTCACCGTCTTCCGGCAGGATGACGATCATGGATGTCTTTTCATCTTTGTATAAAAGTTCAACAGCTTGATAATCAGAACCTTCAGTGTAGGGGAATACATTTAGCTGGTGCATCATATCAACGGTTTCGATACTTCCGTCAACCAAATAGAAATCCTGGCGCTGTGTTTTGCCGCTTTTAAATTTATTTAACCAGTCTGCCAGAAAATAAATGGTGTTTGTGATAACCAGACGGCTATTGCTTGTGACGCTTCCTTGGGGAAGCAAATCTTTAATCCGTTTTTCTGTCTGTTCTTCAACCCATTTATTGATGATTATCCTCGAAGGTTCGGGTTCGGAAATAAAATCAAGGAAGTTGATCACTCCTGAACCATATTTTTCAGAAATGATATCCAGATAATCCTGCTCAAAATGAAATCCCTCCTGGCCCCATAGTGCATTTGAGACATAAAGCCTGAATCCTTCAGGATTATCTGCCCCCTTGGTGTTAAGTGTTTCATGAAGGTCATTGAAAAATGTATGGATGTCTGCCTGGGAAAAGGAAAAGTTAAGGGCTTCAGCCATTTGTGCTTCTGTGTCGCCTCTGGCGCCCGCCCAGGCCATGGCAAGGGCGCAGGAAATACTGTAGGGCGATATAAACATATTTTTTTCGCCATTGATCGCTTTTGCTTCATGATATAGGCTGAATGAAAAATCGTTGTTCCCCATGACAAATTTTTCAAAATCACTATATTCTAAAATATCCACATCTTCTTTCAGGTCCTCGAAGTTCTGTGCATCATTGGATTGCAATGGTTCAACAGAATCGGATGCTTCCGGTGTGTCGCTGTTGGAAGTGTTACAACTCAGCAGACTGAGCGCAGGAAGAAATAAAAACATTATAAATATCGCCGAATAGGCTTTGTAAGATTTTTTCATGGGGTATCCCCCCTTCAATAAAAGCCTCGTTATTGGATCAAAGGATGAATGTAAACTTGTCGTTTTTTAAAACGCGCTTAATTGCTGAACGTCGCGCCTCTATAAGATAAATTCCTATAGGTTCTGTTATATATCTGTCGTCAAAAATCGCAAGCAAATATTTTAAGGCGAAACATAACCCCTTTTTTTTAAAAGATACACTTGGCATCCGGCAAAGGGTTTCCATCCTAAATGATATGTAAGTATTTAAAATTAAAACATAGTTAATATGGCTATGTATTTTAATATTGACATCCTGCCATACACATGATTACCAGTCATGCCGGACAGCAGACCCATAAGGCACTGATCGGCCAGACGCCACTTGGACCTTCGCGGAAAAGGCGCGACCCGACATATTTTATAAAACCACTTGAAATGACAGATGCACAGGTCCGGGAGGTTATCGACGCGTTTGTGAAAGCCGCAGAACACTCTGTCAAAGCAGGTTCTGATATGGTTTTTGTTCATGCAGGAGGCGGGGACCTGTTGAACCAGTTTATAAGCCCGTTTTTTAATGTCAGGGAGGATGACTGGGGCGGTTCTGATGAGAAACGTTTTCGTATTTTACGGGAGATCATTGAAAAGATCCGGCATACCATAGATGATCGTGTCCCCATTCTTGTCAAAATGAATTGCAATGATCGAACGCCTAAAGCAGGGGTGACACCCGAACTGGCAAAAAAATATACGGCATGGCTTTCGGAGATTGGTGTTGATGCTGTGGAACTGACCTCTGGGATCAAATTCTATAATCATATGAACTGCTGGCGAGGGGCGGTGCCCGTTCGTGAGTCAATACGATCTTTTCCGCTTTGGAAAAAAGGGCCGGGATGGCTGAAGATGAAGTTAACGATGGAAGGAAAATATGAGTTTGAGGAAGGATGGAATCTCGAGGATGAGCTTCATGTTAAACCCGCTATGGGCAATATGCGGTCATTTTTTGTAGGTGGGCTTCGCAGGATAGATTTTATGGAAGAAATCGTGGAAAAAGGCTATGCCGATTTTGTCTGCATGGGCCGACCATTTATCAGGGAACCGGATCTTGTAAAGAAATTTAAAGAAGGAAAAAAACAGGCAGATTGCAAATCCTGCAATAAATGTATCGGAGGTGTCATCAATCAATTGCCGACAGCCTGCTATCGCAACGGTTTGCCGCTTGCCTGAAATAGGCGTCGCCACCAGAATGCGGGAAGGTGATTCCTGGCAGATGGCAGATAAAAATGACAAAAAATCAATGGTTTTATTTTTCCTGGCGGTCCTTGCGCAGACCTTCCGATAAAAAAGCTACGGGTCGGGGATGCATATGCAAAGCAGCAGGGTTGTTTCCGCCCTTTAGCTTTGATCTGATGCGTAACGGCCAGAAACGGAAGCGTCCCAGCCGTTTAAGCGCCATGCGGGTTCTTCTGATGTCTTGCTTTTGGTGGTTGATACCGCCGTATACTTCTCTGTTGAACATATCTATGATCAGGTTGATTTCCTTACCCAGTCCAGGGAATTGGTCTATGAGGCGCGAACCATACGCCGCAGGCGTTTCCGCCGGGAAGATATGAAACCCGCTTCGGCGCCCCCAGGATAAAAATCGGTCATATGTTTGGGCGACGCTGTCATCACGCCGGATGGCCTGGAACAGTTTTTTTCTGAGGAAAGACCAGATCTTTTCAAACCAGGCAAACATCCGGTACAACAGATTTCCATGTTGAAAGGCTGGCGTACCGGCATCTGTTCTTGAAAGAAGCCAGCTTAAAAGGTTTTTTAGCAGATGAAAGGCAACAATACACAACGCCGTCAGCACAATCAAGCCGATGGAGACAACCAATCCCCGGAAAATCCATTCCATAAACCCTTGGGCAGACATCTGTAAGGGGCCCTGCTGTTGCCATGCCATGTTGTTGTTTGATTTCGGTAGCTGGTATGTGGGAGAAAACGATGGAAAAATTTGTAGTACCCAACCGACCACAGGCACGATTAACCATTTCAGCATGGCATATCCCGTGGCTGCCGCATGCTTTAAATACGGAATGAAAAGCATGACCATACCTGTTCCCAAAAAGACAGTCACAACCGAAAAACCGATAATGACACCCGCGCCTTGGTAACCATTCATATAAACCCTTGTCTCTTCGATTTCATTTCTTGAGAAGGCTGTGGCCAGCAGACCGAAGATGACAAAGGGGAACAGGAAGAGATCCGCTATAGGATTGGCCAATCTTATGATCAAGGTATTTACGAAAATAAGATAGAAAAAAGATCTGATTCCCGAATCGAATCTTGAAATCACCTGGTCTGAGGAAATGGATCTTCCTGCAAACAAAGCCCCCTGAATCCAGAACAGAGATATCCCTGCAAACAATAAGGTTGAAATAAAGAAAATGGCTACCGGTTGCAGGGAAAGATCCGCAATGTTGAAATGCCGGGTCAACAGGTTTTTGATATAAAACAGGTCAAATTCTGATTGAAGCAGGTGAATCAAACAGCGCGTGACTATAATAAAACCCATGGCATGCAGGAGGATGACATATATGATGCGAAACCTGTTTTTTGTTAAATAGCTGGTGAGCAGGGTTGAACAGAAAAAGGCGGTTACGCACGCGCTAATAGGAAACAAACGGGTGGTCAGACCCTGGGAAAAAAACATCATCCAGGCATAGGCCCAGCAAAATTCCATGCCTGCCAAGGATAATCGCAGTAGATATGCATGATGGTGTTTCATGTCCGGTTGCTTCATATTTACACTAGGCTGTTTGAGCGATTAATGCGTTTTTGCCACAGATGTCATCGATTGTAAAACAGGTTCCTATAATTCGATCATGAGTTGCATCAGGACAACTGATGACAGAGACCACCGGGATGTTGATCTGGTTGAAATATGCATGGGCATCATAAAACGCATGGTCATTTGAATAGGACGCATAGATACAGCTCACTCCCGATGAAAGCGCAAGCCCTGCATTCAAAAGCGCACCTACGTTTCCGCTGGGCTTTATATTCACGCCTGCCAGGGATTCAAGAATGGCTGCCAGCTGTTGAGGGGTTTTTGAAATGGGAACGACAGATCCACCGTTGCCATTTACATGACCGTTTGTCATCAGACCTATGGGATATCCTATCCGGTCATACTGAACCGCAATGGAGGCGATGACTTCTATGGTCCTTTCAAATGGTGTGTCTGCATTATTTTCAAAAAAACTTTTCACATCCAGTACAAAAAGAATTTTTTGTTGAACCGTCGGCTCGAAAATTTTTTCCTGCAGACGAAGGTACCTTGCGCTGGCTTTCCAGTGGATATATTTTGACGGGCTTCCAGACTGATAATCCCTGGTACCTTCTATATACACAGGGTCAAGCACCGGTGTTTTGGCCTTTGGAATTCCAAAAAGCGCTTTTGGAGAAATAAAAAACGGGGAAAGTTCGACAATTCGTGGATATACAATCAGGCGCCTTGAAGGCGTTTCTGAGAGTTCATTTTGGAAAAAATCAAACAAATCACCAATGATAAGGTTGGCAGAGCCGATTTCATATATTCCCCTGCAAGCTGCTTCACATTTCAGGTTAAAGGTCACTTTTTGAAACCACATCAATGTCCCCTGTCTGTTAAAGCCATTACTAGTGAAGGTTGAACGAAACAGGTCGTTTGGGGGAACATCGATTCGAAAACCGATGGGGAGCAGTTTGGCATTTTCAAGCTCAATATCCAGTGCAAATGACTCACCGGGAAAAACCCGTTTTTTGTCAAGAATTAGATCGTAGTGGACATGGCGAATACTTGCCTTGCACCAGAGCCTCGTACTTACATGAATGAATACAAAAAGCAGGGAAAACACTATAAAACTTCGAAGCCCGAATACCATGGAAAAGAAGAAAAGAATTCCGGCCAAAGCGTTAATTACGCCTGAACTTACCATGGACCGTTGTGTGATTGTCATAGCACTCATGTTGTCTGCTCACTCCATCGTTGCCGGTACAGGCATATTGGATAGAATGCCGTCTAAAACATCTTCGGCTTGTGTGCCGCGAAGTCTTTCTTCCGTACTTAAAATCAAACGATGGGAAAGAACAGGGGGGGATAAATACTGGATGTCATCGGGCAGTACATAATCACGTCCTCTGATGAGGGCAATCGCCTGGGCTGAGCGCATCAAACCGATGGCCCCTCTGGGGCTGACGCCAAATCGCACGGATGGATGATCACGGGTTGCCCGGACAATATTTGTGATATATTCCCGTATTGGAGAAGAGATATAAATGTTTTTTCGGAGATGCTGAAGTTCGGTAATGTGTAAAGGTGTTGCAACCGATTTCAGGTTTTCCAGGGGGTTTTCCTTCTGAAACCGCTCAAGGATCTTCATTTCTTCATTCTTTTTGGGATACCCCAGGTTGATTTTGACGAGAAACCGGTCCAGTTGGGCCTCAGGTAAAGGGAACGTGCCTTCAAGTTCGATGGGATTTTGTGTCGCGATAACGAAAAAGGGGGCAGGGAGTAAAATCGTATGGCCGTCAATCGTAACCTGGTGTTCCTCCATACTTTCCAGCAGGCTCGATTGGGTGCGGGGGATGGTGCGGTTAATCTCGTCTGCCAAAAGAATATTGGTGATCACCGGTCCTTTCTGAAATGTGAATTCCCCTTTTTTTTGATCAAAGATATTGAATCCGGTTATGTCTGATGGCAGCAGATCCGGTGTAAACTGAACCCGCTTGTATGAACCGCCGATGCTTCTGGCAAGGGATTTTGCGAGCAGGGTTTTCCCCAGTCCGGGCACATCTTCGATCAGCGCATGCCCCTCTGCGATGAGGGCCACCAGTAAAAGTTCAATGGAATGATTTTTCCCGACAATCACTTTGTTGATATTGTCGATGATGTTGCCGCATAATTGAACATCAGACATGTCTTCTCCTCAACGTTTGGCCATACCGGCATGGCTATGTAATTAAACGCTATCCGTTTTTTTTCATAGTCCAATTATAGGAATATTTGTTTTGCTGTTAATAATGATGAGTGCGTTCACTGAACTTTGTCAACATTAGTGTGGCGAATGGACATTTGTCAAAACATTTTTTAAAGATAGAATTCTGTTATCCATATCAATTTGCATTAGCGGACTTTCCCCGCAGCAACAGCACCAGGGGGATGGTGCTCAGAAACAAGAGGCCGAAAACCCATGATACTTCGTTATAGGCCAGCATGGCGGACTGTATTTTTACAACTCTGTCGGTCAAAAAAATGGCTGCATGGTGCATGGCCTGGGGGTTCAGTCCCGCATGACTCAGAATTTGTTCGGTGGCTCGGCTGTATTCGGCATAATTCGGGTTAAACGGGTTGACATTGTCGATCAGGTAGGACCGGTGAATCTGCTGCCCACGCGATACGATGGTGGCGGCCAATGCATAACCGATATTGCCGCCGACCCGGCGTGAGAGCGTGTAAATACTCGTGGCATCCGTCATGTCCGGTTTCGGTACAGTGGATAATGACAGGGTACTTAAGGTGACGAACATGAATGGCATGCCGATCCCCATGATCAAAAGCGTGGGAACCAGATTCCAGAACCCTGCCGCAAGGGATAATCCTGAAAGGTCATAATAAGACCAGACCGTGATTCCCACGCCAAACATCACCAGAATCCGTGCATCCACATGGTTATAAAGCCGGCCCACGACAGGCATGCAGATCAAAAGCATAAGCGCTCGCGGCGCCAGCACCAATCCTGCCTGAAATGCCGGGTATCCGAGAAGATTCTGGGTAAACTGCGGCAGGATGAATGTGGTGCCGAAAAGCGCGATCCCGAAGATGATCCCCATGGCCGAGCCAAGGGACAGGGAAATGTTTTTTAAAATCCGGAAATTGATGATCGGTTCCGGGTTTTTCAGTTCCCAGAAAACCAGGCCGACCAGCGCGGCAGCACAGACGGTTGTTCCCAGAATGATCAGGTTGGAATCGAACCAGTTTTCACCCTGACCCCGCTCGAGGACGATCTGCATGGTGGTAAGCGAGAGGGTCAGAAGAGCGATGCCCATCCAGTCGACGTTTTTTACACCGCGCCTCAGATACTGCGGATCATGAACAAAGGCGCCGATCATCACCATACCCACAAGGCTGACCGGGACGTTGATGAAAAAGATCCAGGGCCATCCGTAGTTATCCGTCAGCCAGCCCCCCAGAATCGGTCCCATGGCCGGTGCCAGAACCACGCCCATGCCGAATATGGCCATGGCCATTCCCTGTTCTTCCTGGGGAAACGATTCCCTTAAGATCGCCTGGGAAACCGGGATCAATGCGCCGCCGCCGATGCCCTGCAATACCCGGTAAATGAGCATCTGGTGAAACGATGTGGCCGTGCCACAGAGAATCGAGCCCAGCGTGAACATCCCGAATGACCACAGGTAGAGGCGCTTTCGGCCAATAAGTGCACTGAACCAGCCGGCCATGGTCACCATAATGATTTCAGCGATGCTGTACGCCGTAGCCACCCAGGTGATGGATGACAGGTCTTCACTGAAGGTTCCCATCATGTGGGGCATGGACACATTTACCACACTGATGTCCATGACGGCCATAAATGCGCCGAACATCACCGTAATGGCCACCACCCACTTGTTGACTGCTAAGGCCGGGGCAGAGGTATTTTCGGAAAAGACATTCATGTCGTCTCCTTGGCTCCTTTGTTCCCAGGCGGAAGGGGATTATTATCCGGAGCATCTTCCGGCCATCCGCTATCCCCGACATTCACATCCGGCACCACCGACATTCCCGGAGTCAAAAGAACAGGGGGCGCGTCTTTCTGTGGGTCGAAAACGATTTTAACCGGCACCCGCTGGACAACCTTGACATAGTTGCCTGTGGCGTTTTCAGGCGGCAGCAGGCTGAATCTGGCGCCTGTACCGCGCTGGATGCTGTCCACATGGCCGTGAAAAGCAATATCCGGATATGTATCCACTGTGATCTCGACAGGTTGACCTGGCTTCATCCGCTTGATCTGTGTCTCCTTGAAATTGGCGGTTACCCATACTTCGCGGGGGACGATGGCCAGAAGGGATTGACCGGTTTGCACGAACTGGCCGGGTTCAACACCTTTCTTGGCCACAACGCCATCACAGGGGGCCAAAATTTTCGTATAGGACAGGCTTAGCCGGGCCTGGATCATTTCCGCCTCGGCTTTGTCCATATTGGAACCGGACACATCGGCCTGAAAGCGGCTCTGCTGGATGCGTTGGGGTGCGGCTTGGGCCATGACCAGACGAGCATCGGCCTGGTGTAATCTGGCCTCTGCGGCTTTCAGTGCAGCGTCTGCTTCCTGAACCGCCGCTTTTTGGATTTCGATTCTTTTTTGAACGGCTGTCAGGCCTGCGGCAGTGATGTGTTCGGCAACCTTTGCATGATCCAGATCCTGCGGGGATACCATCTGATGTCTGGCGTTTGCCGAATCGGCTTCTGCACGGATTTGATCGAGAGCTGCCTTGGCCATGGCGAGCCGGGCCATGACTTCCTGAACAGCGGCTTTAGACGCTTCCATGCTGCTCCTGGCTTCATCCAGTTCCGCAGTTGCGGTGATCTGGGTCAGTTCCACCTCTATATTTCGTGCCTGATCAGCTGCCTTTGCCGATTCAAGAGCGGCTTTTGCCGCATTCAGGCGGGCGTCAAAATCACCTGGGTCCAGTTCGACCAGGAGATCACCGGCCTTTACCCACCGGTTGTCTGTTGCATAGACCTTGATCACGTGCCCGGCCACCCGGGGGCTGACCGAAATAATCTTGCCATCTATAAATGCGTCGTCAGTGGATTCGTGGGATAAGGAATGAATGAAGTGGGGGATGCTGAATACAAGCACCAGGACAATCAGCCCGGCTGCTCCCATCCGGATTATTTTTTTTTTGCGTGAAAGGCCGGGGGCGCTTCCTGGGATATCTGTCGTCATTACGGGGTCCTTGTCATCTGGTGTCGTCTGGTTGGTTTGGGTTGTCTGTATCATCTTTGTCTCATTTTTTTATTTTACTGAAATTGCTTGCAGCCCGTGGCAGTCCAGCGGAAATATCAGGTTTGAGAGATCCGGTTACGCGAAGCAGTCTTAAATAGTCGACGTTACGGTTGAATTCTGCTGCTGAAAGAGAAAGTTCGGCAGAAAGGAGACCGTTTTGCGCGATCAGACGCTCAAGGTTGGTTCCTATCCCTGCGTTCACTGCAGCATCTGATTGCTTCAGGCTTTCACTGGTGGCCTGTACCTGAATGTTCAGTTGATTGATCTGTTGGTCATCCTTCCTGAGATTTTCAACAGCCACTATCAGATCTTTTACCACCTGCCTTTGGGCATGCAATTCGGCAAGCCGGGCCTGCCGCAGCCGGGAATATGCGGTCCGGACATCCGCATGAATCAGTCCTGCAGAAAAAATCGGTACATTGATCCGGATCAGAGAGGTCCAGTCCACATCGCTTGGAAATGATTCCCGGGACAGGTAATATGACAGATTGAGGGAAATCGACGGGAAATAGTCGCCCCATGCCGCTTCAAGTGAGGTTGCCGAGGCCTTCACCTGCTCATGGGCGGCAATCAGGTCCTGCCTGTGGGAATCGGCCAGTGTCAGGAGCGATTCCACCTGCCATTCGGCCGCAGGGATCTGGAGATCGTTTGCAAACGGTCCCTTTACTTCCGGTACACCAATTAAATAGGCTAACATGGCCCGCCCGGTTTTCACGTCGTTTTCCGCCTGAATCCGGTTGCTGCGTGTTTTCGCAAGCTGCGCTTCAGCAAGGGAAATATCCATTGGCCGTGCCATGCCCGCCTTTTCTTTCACCCGGATATCCGTTAACTGCTGACTGCCGACCTGGACGGAATACTGCAAAACCGCTGCCTGTTTTTCCGAATGCATTACCTGAAAATAGGTCTCTGCCACATCCAGCATAAGGAGCGACTGCCGATCCAGCAACAGCGCCTCTTTCATTCGTGCTGAAGATCCGGCTGCCTGAAATGTTCGTGCATCGCGAAACGGATTCAGTGTCATATTTCCCGTTATCGGCACATCGGTTGTTTGGGTGGGAACGAATTCGGTAATAAGCGGATTGCCGGCGCCAAGTGATGTCTCTCCCTGGTGCATGAATGCCGGGGCAAAACTGATCGTCGGCAGGAAAGCCGCAAAGGCCCGGTCCTTGTTGATTAGCGTTTGAAGGTAATCTTCTCCGGCAATGGCCAATTGTTCGTTGTGCGCATTGGCAAGTTTCATCGCCTGCGCCAACGTAAGTGGATCTTCAGGATGAAACACTGCCTCGGGTGTGTATTGTTCGGCATCAAGGACATCCCGATAGCGTTGTACGTCCTTGTCCTGGTTTACCGCACAACCATTCATAAAAAAAAGCAGCATCACGCCTGTCATCCACACCCATCTGGATCGGTTCAGCATACATCCTCCTTGACGGTTATCGCTGCCTTGACGAACCTCAGGATATGATCGGTCAAAGCTTCCCGGTCAATTGTTTCGATGCCGTCTATTAACGCTGACCTGACAAATCCGGGGATATATCGGGCGGTCAGTTCCGGATGGGGATCGATAAAGATACCCTGAGAAATCCCACGACAGATGATCGATTCGATCAGGTCTTTGAATTCCCTGCGTTTTGCATCCCATTTGGCGCGTTCAACCGGTCCCCAGCTGGGAACCGTTCGCATCACTTCAAACAGATGCGGGGTTTGGTATGCAAACCGGATGGTTTCCCGGATGACAACTTCCATATTTTCCTCAGGGCCATAGGCCTCTTCGTCCATCCGGTCCCGCAGGCAGTGAATCAGGCGGGAAAATCCGCTGTAAAGCACAGAAAGATACAGGTCTTCCTTGTTTTTGAAATACGTATAAAGCGTTCCCTTTCCCACGGAGGCTGCTTCGGCCACATCACTCAGCAAAACCTTATGAAAGGGTTGCGTGGCGAATAGTTTAGCCGCTGCCGTGAGAATTTTTGCCCTTTTCTGTTCATCCAGCACCTGCATGGCTTTTGTTACCTTTCGCATTCAAGGCTTAATACAATATCACATCAATCATTGTCATGTTATTTTCAATCACGGTGCAAGTTTTTGGCCACCTATCCGGTTTGCCAGAGAAACGATCGTCTCTTCAGCCGCGTCAAATCCCATTTGCGACATGTCGATGGAAAGATGATAATTACGGGCATCATACCATGATTTTTTCGTGAGCCGCTCGACATACCGCTTTCGATCCAGATCCATGGAATCGATCAGTTGACTGGCAATGGTTTCGCTATCAGCGCCGTAGAATTTGATCAGCCGTTCGATACGAAACCGTCTGGGGGCATGGATAAAGATATTCAGCAAGCGGGCCTGTCCGCCAAGAACATGGAAACCGCAACGGCCAACGATCACGCATGACCCCTGGGCAGCCAGTTGCAGCAATACCCGCTTTTCCGCCTCGATCAACTTATCATCTGAAATGATCGGCGGCGGTGGGGTGGTGCTGATGATGTATTCGGGACATGTGGTTGAAAATGTTTCTATCAGTCGAATCCAGAAACTTTTGATACGCTCTTCCCGATGGGCCAGATCCGCTTCGGTCATTTTCAGTTCTTCTGCGGCATGCTGGAGAATCTGGCGGTCCAGATAGCCCAAACCCATTCGGCAGGCGATCCTTCGGCCCAGTTCGGCCCCGCCGCTTCCCGGTTGCCGGGCAATGGTGATCTGAAACGGTAATGGTGTCGTCATGGCAACCCCCGTGTGACACGTGTTTTTTGTAATCCTCAAATGATTGAGGGGGGTGGTTCCAATCGGCACAGGCAATACCGACCGACCGGTACTGGGCAACCATACCGGGTTGCCACAGTCCTGTCAATTTATTTCCATACATGGAAAATGGCGCATGGGGTCTAAAACCTGCAAGTGAAAAGAAATCCTATATATGCTGGTCCCGTATAGGGAAGAACAGACCATTTCTGGCCCTTTACTCGGTGAAACGCCGGTACCATGTAGCCGGTCAGACTTCCCATGAGAGCACCCGCAATGATATCCGTGGGATAGTGCTTCCCTGCACGGTACCGAAGATATCCGGTCGCCGAGGCCATTAAAAGCGATCCGCTCCAGACAGCAGAGCAGTATATCCCTTGTATGGCTGCTCCACATGTCGCTGTGCTCCGACCCGTTGAATGTGGCAGACCGGTCGAAACAGTTTGCATCGGACCTTGAGAGCGACTGCAAGTCATTTGAACCCAATGTATTTTGATCTCTGCCCAAATAGTGTGCCCCGACCTTTGCGGCCAATCCGGCACCGGCATGCGCCAACTCCGTTTCATAGCTTAATTTATAGACATTCCCTGAAGCAGAAAGAGGCGGAGTTATGTTGAAAAAAATGATAAACAGGCAGACGATTTTAAAAATCAGTTTCAGTGCAGTTTCCATGTGGCATCCACCCAACGCTTCGGGTATTAACATCAAGGCTTGTGCCGGTATCTCCGGCAGATATGGGAAACCGTAACCCGGTTTTCTCATGAAAGTCAAGTGAGCCACGGAGCTGCATAGAGCAACTTCAAGGCTTACCGGGCAGTTACCTTGAATCGGCCGACCATGCTATTCAGCTTTTCTGCCATGCGGGAGAGTTCAGATGAATTTTTATTTACCTTGGAGCTGCTGTTGGCCATTTCACTGATCGTCCGGGTTAATTCTGAGATTTCAGATGCTATGTCTTTGGATACATCGGAACTCTGTGAAACGTTTGTATTGACTTCATTCATGTTGGTTGAGGCCTGGGATAAATTGCCGCTGATCTCACGGGTTGCAATAGACTGTTCCTCAACGGCTGAAGCGATCGTTGTGACGATTTCATTTACATTATTGATGACGCTGGTGATGGCTGCCATTTCTTTTACTGTGGATTCTGTAGAATTCTGGATTGCCTCGACGCGCTGTTTGATCTCTCCGGTGGCGCCTGAGGTCTGCATGGCCAGATCCTTGATTTCGTTGGCGACGACGGCAAACCCTTTGCCGGCCTCTCCTGCACGGGCTGCTTCTATGGTAGCGTTCAAGGCCAGCAGATTGACCTGCGCGGATATCTCCGTGATGGCCCCGATAACTTTTTCGATTTCCTGGGCGGCGTTACCGAGCGTACCCATCTGTTTGGAGACTGATTCGGTTTGTTTGACCGCTTCATGCGTCGTCTCCCGGGCTTTTTCCGTATTCAGGGCAATTTCATTAATGGTTGTTTCCATTTCTTCTGTGGATGCAGCCACCATATTGATATTGCCAGTGGTTTGGTCCATCGCGTCTGCCACCGTATTCATGCTGATACTCATTTCTTCCCCGGCAGTTGAAACAGCTGTTGCCTTTGTGGACATCTGGTTTGCTCCTGAGGACATCTGTGCTGAAACAGCAGCAAGTTCTTTTGAAGAAACAGTCAGTTGACCTGCGTTTTGAGCAACTTCCGTGATAATCGTCTGAATTTTCTCTATAAAAATGTTGAACCATCTGGCCAGTTCACCGACTTCGTCCTTGCTGGCAACGGTAAGGCGCTTGGTGAGATCTCCCTCCCCTTCTGCCGCATCCTTTAAACCTGCCACAACGCTGTTGATGGGTTTTACCACTGAATTGGCGATGAAAAAGATCAGTGTGCCTGTCAGAAGAACAATAAATGCGGAAAACAGGATATTGAAAGACCTCAGTCGGTTGATGGGCGCAAAAATTTCACTGGTAAAGCCACCCACACCAAGGGTCCAACCGGTCAGACTGTCTTTACGGAAGACAACGATTTTTTCTGCGCCATTCCAGACATATGTGATGGTTCCGTTTTCCATCTTCATCATTTCCTGGCCAAAATCCAATGTCTTCATATTCAGCTTTAAAATCTGGTTTTTGTCAGGGTGTACAACAATGTAGCCCTCCTGGTTGTAGATATAGCCATATCCGTTTTCACCCACCTTGATCGGGTCAATGAATTCATGGGAGAAACTGTTTAGTGCCACAACGGAAAACAGGACGCCCTCTATTTTACCGTTGATTTTGATGGGTGCGGATACAGATGTGATCGGATTTCCTGTCAGCCTGCTTTTCAGAATGTCGGATATGACAATATTGCCATTCCGGCTTTCTTTAAAATACTGCCGGTCAGAAATGTTAAGTTTACCGACAGTGTCAGGAGTGGATGCCGCTATCACACTACCGGAAAGATCGGCTATGCAAATATCTTCATAATATTTGCCGCTATCCTTAAGCTTTTTCATATAGGCGTTTGCTGCTGTTCGGGCTGCTTCGCCTTCTTCATCGTCTTTTAATGCGGTCTTGAAGATATCAATTTCGCTCCAGTAAAGTACTTCAATCTTTCGGTCATTCATCCATGCAGTCAGGAATTTTATGGTGAACTCTGCAATTTGAGTTGTCTGGCCGATAAGGGCTTCTTTAATCGCTGTCCTGGATTTTTGATATGAAATGATGGACGATATCAGCATTCCAAGGATCATGAGTGTTAATGTGGGAATGAGAAATTTTTTTTTCAATGAAAGATTCGTTTTCATGATACCAGCCATTATTTCCTCCTTTTTAGGTAAAGCAACTGGGGGCACATATCTGAGATAATATAGATCGGGGAATTATCCTTAAGAAAAATTTTTAAGGCACAGTCAAGAATTGGTACTCTGGGGTCAAACCGGAAAAATGATGTCCTGTGGTATTGTTTCTGATTTGGAACATCAAAAAATTTTTGTTAAGCATAATATAATGCAAGGTTGTTCACAAGTAATATTTGATGAATTATCGGGCTGCTTCTTATAAAATCTTCACAGATGGTCATTCATTTATAAAATGACAGAAGGTCCCAGATGCCCGGGGTTGCATTTTGAAAACGATCATTTTTGAAAATAATGTTGACACCGGCAACATTATTTTTTAAGTCTATGTTTACTGTGTAAACATTGGGAAGGTACATGGCAAAAAAACAGATAAAAAAATCCTATCATCATGGTCACTTGAGAGACGCTCTCATAAATGCCGCACTGAAATTAATTGAAAAAAAAGGCGTAAAAGGGCTGACCCTTCGGGAGATTGCCAAGCATGCCAAGGTCAGCCATTCTGCCCCTTACCGTCATTTCAAGGACAAGGCGGACCTGCTTACCGCAGTTGCGGTGGAAGGGTTTGAAACGCTCGTAAAAGAGACCCACAAACGGTTTGAAACGGTTTCCGGCGATCCGCTTTCCCGGTTTCGGGAAAGCGGGCTTGCCTATATCGATTTTGCCATCGCACACCCATCCCATTTCAGGGTGATGTTCGGGCTGGGGGAAAACAGACAACAGACACCGCCAGCGCTGAAAAAAGCATCGGGTGAATCTTTCAGGATTCTTTTGGATAGCATCATGGCATGCCAGGAAAAAACATATATCAAAGCAGGTGATCCCATGGAACTGGCACTTTGTGCATGGTCCATTGTTCACGGATTTGCAACACTCTATATTGAAGGGTATATCAAAAAATATGATTATGAGGGAAATCAGCGATTAAAGGAAATGATCACAGATAATCTGTATCTGGGACTTCATATAAAGCCTTAATAAGAAACCATCTGTTCATCACACGGTACTCTTGTGGGAAAGGGAAGCCGTGTCAATTCTAACCTTTTAACTGAAGAGGTGTACCATGGCGGAAGATATTTACAAAAAACTGGCTAATGTTCTGGATACGTTACCAAACGGTTATCCGGCCACAGAAAGCGGTATTGAACTCAAGATTTTGAAAAAGATTTTCGAGCCTGACGAGGCAGACCTTTTCTGCGATCTGAAACTGTCCTTTGAAACGCCGGAACAGATATCCAGAAGGACGGGAAGATCTCTTGATGGTCTTTCCGGAAAGTTGACCACCATGTGGCACAAGGGGCAGATTTTTGGCGTTGATTTCGGAACAGCCAAACTCTTTAAGATGATGCCCTGGGTATTTGGCATTTATGAGTTTCAGCTCAAACACCTGACCAGGGAATTTGTTGAAATGGTGGAAGAATATATGCCTTACTTTGGTATGCAGTTTTTTTCCAATAAACCCCAGTTGATGCATATCGTGCCTGTGGAACAGGAGCTTAAAAATTCCCAGGAAGCCATGCCGTATGAACGGGTGTCATCCATTATTGAAAAAGGCCTGTCTTTTGCCGTAAACGATTGCATTTGTAAAAAAGAAAAGGAACTCCTGGGGGAAGCATGTGACAGGCCCATGGAAGTGTGCCTTGCAATTGCTCCTGTTCCCGGTATTTTTGATAACCATCCTTTTGGCGCCAAACCGATTACCAAGGAAGAGGCTTATGAAGTGCTTCGAAAATCCGAAGAAGCCGGACTGGTTCACATGACCAGTAATTTTCAAAATGGCCATATATATATCTGCAATTGCTGCAGCTGCTGTTGCGGCGTGTTGAGAGCGATCAATGAATATGGTATCTCGGAAGGGGTGAACTCATCTTATATTGCGCAGATTGAAACAGATACGTGCGTGGGATGTGGCATTTGCGCGGATGAGCGGTGTCAGGTTCATGCCATCGAGGAAGATGATGGCGCATATGTCGTCCTGAAGGATAGATGTATTGGCTGTGGGCTCTGCATATCCACCTGCCAGGTCGAGGCCATTTCACTTGTGCGTAAGAATCCTGAAGATATCGTTAAACCCCCTGTGGATGAAATGGACTGGTATAAAAAACGAAGTGAAATCCGGGGGGTGGATGCGGGAACGTATATGTAATGACTTTTTTCATTTTTCTCCCTTTGACGGTGACTGTCTCGTCAAGGGGAGACCGTATTGAAAGCCAATCTTAAGGATGATGACAAAATGGAATTGAAAAAGACAACCCGGAGAACGTTTTTGCGAAATATGGCTGTTTCAGCTGCTGCCATATCGATAACTCCGGTACCGGCTTCGGCATGTATGACGATTGACACAATCAAGGGAAATGTGCCCATGAAAAAAAGAGACGTGAAGCATGTCCTTGTTCTCTGGTACAGTCAGACCGGCAACACCGAGCGGATGGGCAGGCTGATTTCAAAGACACTTGAAAAGCGGGGTATCACGGTCACTGCATCTGAGATGAGAGAATTTGATCTGTCGCATTTTCCAGATGTGGATCTGATTATTGCAGGCTCGCCGGTTTTTTATTATGACACACCGGATTATGCTAAAAAATGGATCGATGCGATGCCGGATTTAAAGGGTACGCCTGTTGCCGCCTATGTCACCTATGGGGGGCCTGAAGGAAACCAGCACAATGCAGCCTGTTCCATATTAAGGCATCTTTCGGACAGGGGAGGGGTGCCTGTGGGATTGAAGTGGTTCATGAACATGAGCACGTTTCCCCTGGCCTGGTCTGAGGAAAAGGTTCACCACAAGACCTGGATGAGCCGTGATCTGCCGAATGAAAACACGTATAAGGATGCACGGGCGTATGCGTCGTTTCTGGTCAGCCAGGTCGAACAGGGAAAAGACAGCGTGTTCTCCAAAAAGCTGACCTTAAGGGAAATGTCCATTTTCTTCGGCCCTGAATGGTGGACGAAAAAAATTGTAAAGAATCATTCCATAGACAAAGATAAATGTATTCAATGCGGAACCTGTGTGGACAAGTGTCCGGCACATGCCATTGATATCGATCAGTTCAAAATAGACCGGAAATCATGTGTGCTCTGCTTTGGCTGCATCAACAATTGCCCGGTCCAGGCTGTGACCATGACCTATAACGGCGAAAAGGTATCCGGATATCCCGAATTCATGAAACAAAAGAAGTTGAAGATTATCGAACCGGAAGAATTGCAAGGGTGATCTTTAACATTTTAAAATTGCATCATCCCATGATGTGTGGGATTTTAATCTTGACAAAACAATAATCGACTATCTATAGTCAGCTAACACGCCATATCTATCCTGTTCAAGATAATTGAAATCATTCAATATGATATTGGATTGGGATATTGTTTTGTTTATTATGTAAATTCAAATGGTTTGGCTATGTTGTGGGAAATCGCCGTTTTAAAAATCGTGTAAAGGAAGGAAGCTGTTCATGAAAAAGAATAATCCGTTATCGATGATCATGTTTATTTTTGTATGGGTGGGGTCTTTAATGGCAATAACTGCCTGTGACACAAGCACGACCAAACTTGAGTGGGAACATATCTATGATGAAGCAGAGACGTACGCCGGGCCATCAACTATTTTCGAGGCCAGGGATGGTGGGTATATCGTTTATGATTATTCATATGTACCGAATCAATCGATGTTAATGAAAATTGATAATCAGGGGAATCCGTTATGGCAGGATATTTTTGACCGGGACGGTGCCCTGGCTTTCCGTGAAACAACGGATGGCGGTTATCTTATGAAAAGTATTCAGGCAAAAGAGCTCCTTCTTAAAAAACTGGACGAGAACCGCGAGTTGATCTGGCAGGCCACATACACAGTCAGTGCCAATGAAGATATCAAATCGTCCATGTGGACGGATGATGGCGGATGTGTCATCAGTGGCTTGGTGGATAACGATCCTGAAGCTGATACGGCGTTTATCGTCAAACTGGATGCCTTGGGTGGTGTTGAATGGAAAACAACCCCTGAAAACGATTTCTCAATTTTGGACTGCCAGGCCAGTGACGGCGGCTTCATCGCGATGACCAAAACCGAAACAGAAGACGGAAACCAGTTCTGGATGCATAAACTGAGCGCATCCGGTGAATTTCTCTGGTCAAATATCGTTCATGAAACAGCTATCACCAGATTGCCCCTGGGCAATGTCACCTTTGCCGTTCGGACGTTGTACAAATTCAGGGATATCAAACCGTTGATGGCAGGGGGCTTTATTGCAACAGGCGCAATTGAAAGTATTTATATGTCGGATGAAGGCGATATTGAGAAAGACAATTCTTCCTTTGTCATGAAAATATCAGACTCAGGCGAGCTGATATGGCGGAAATCTTTTATGGCCCAGCTTGGATACGAAACATCCTACTTGACATGGAAATATGCAAAGCATGTTATTGAGACGGTGGACAAGGCGTATGTTGTCACCGGATACGGATATAAAACAGGGCCAGACGGCGCTGTGCAAACCCTGTGGATGGCCAAATTATCAACCAACGGCGTTGTCCTGCTCGATAAAAAGTATGACACTGATTCTGAGGAACCCGATTCTACAGGAACCGCGCTTTCCGCCACCCAGGATGGGGGATACATCGTGGCCGGCCTAAAGGGAAATTCAAACAGGATAATGAAATTTATCGATTGACCCAAACGGTTGCCGATCATCAGACCGGAAGGGTTGTTTTATAAATTTCAAATCCGCCGTTCAGGCTTTTGACGTTGAAGCCCTTCTGGGACATGATCCGGTACCCCAGATACCCCCTCAATCCGATGGCGCAAAAGACGACATACGATTTTTTCCGGTCAAGTTCGCTCAGTTTTTCCCGTAAACGTTCAATGGGAATATGGATGGCACCTTCAATGGTTCCTTCCATGTCGATTTCCAGTGGGGTGCGAAGATCGATCAGGGTTGTTTCTGATTGGTCAATCCCGCCAATTTTATCCCAGTGGATAACGTCAATATCTCCATTGAGAATATTTGAGGCCACAAAACCGGCAATATTTATCGGATCTTTGGCCGCAGAATAGGGCGGCGCATAGGCCAGTTCGAGACGTTCAAGGTCGTGAACTGTCAACCCCGCATAGATAGCGGTTGACAGAATGTCAACCCGTTTGTCAACCCCTTCACCACCGACGATCTGTGCGCCTAAGATTTTTCCCGTTCCCGGTGAGAAAAGGAGCTTGATGCCCATGGTTTCTGACCCCGGATAATAGGAGGCATGGGAACCTGAAAAGGTATAGCTTCTGATGTAAGCCATGTTTTCCGCTTTGAGGTTTTTTTCGGTAAGACCGGTGATTGCAGCGGTTTTCTTGAAAACTTTCACAATGGATGTGCCAAGGACGCCATGGAAAAGGGACGCGCGGCCCAGCGCGTTGTCAGCCGCAATTCTTGCCTGTTTATTCGCCGGTCCAGCCAGGGGAAGCAGCATTTCTTTTCCGGTGATAAGATGCCGGTTCACGACCGCATCGCCAACCGCGAAAATATCAGGGTCGGATGTTTTCATGGCGGCATTCACTTCGATACCTGACCGGACACCGAGTTCAAGACCTGCTGTTTTGGCAAGCCCGTTTTCCGGTCTCACCCCCACAGCCCAGATAACCATATCGGTGTCCAGGTGATACCCGTTTTCAGTGAACAGGCGGATTTTTCCATCATGCCGTGTGATGCGGATTACCCGATTTTCAAGATCCAGCATCACCCCGTTTTCCCACATGTGTTCATGGAGCATGGATGCCATTTCAAAATCGAGTTGGGGCATGATCTGATCCAGCATTTCAACGAGGGTTGTTTTAACGCCTTTTGCAGTGAGGTTTTCCGCCATTTCCACACCGATAAACCCTCCTCCCACAATGACTGCGGATTTGGGCGTGTGTGTTTCCACAAAGGCCATGATCCGATCGGTATCCGGAATCGTCCGGAGTGTAAATACCTGGCTTAAATCCAACCCTTCAACTGTGGGAAGAACCGGTTCCGCACCAGGTGAAAGGATCAGTTTGTCATAGGATTCCTTATAGGTTCTGCCGGTTTTTAAATCCGTGACAGCAACGTGTCTGTTATCCCTGTCTATGGAGAGGACGCTTGTAGACGTTCGGATATCAATATTGTATCTTTCTCTGAATAATTCGGGAGTGGTTACAAAAAGGTCGTCGCGGTTTTTAATGGACCCGCCGATATAGTAGGGCAGACCGCAATTGGCAAAGGAGATAAATTCACCGCGTTCAAATATAACAATGTCGGCATCTTCATTTAATCGCCTTGCCCGTGCCGCTGCAGTCGCACCACCTGCGACCCCGCCTACGATTACAATTTTTTCTTTCATATCAATCACATGCCTTATGAACACTCAAACCATTTGTCATGTGATCGGAATCACGGAGTCCTATGGGCGTGTTCTACAGGGATATCAAGCGGTTCGTATGATCACTAGTTACCCTGTTCCGCCATATAGTCATCATAAATGGTTTCAATGATCTGTTTATGGTTTGCCTCTTCCTGGGCCAGAATATTGAATATTTTCAACTGCTCATTGTCCTTTGCCTTGCTGGAGATTTCTCTGTACATGGCCAGAGATTTTTCTTCCCGTTTCATGGCCAGTCTCAACCGGTCAGGATAAGACATATTTTGATCGTACTTTACATCAACCAGATAGTCGCTTATTTTAAGATCAGTAATATTTTTGAATTGATATTCTTCGGCCAGTTTTTTGTTTTTAAGGAAATTTTCCAGCATGGTTACGTGCTTTTCCTCTTCCTTTGAAAATTTATGAAACGTTTCTTTGGCGCCGGATGCGGTTTCAAGTTTTGAAAGGTCCTGATAAAATGAGACCGCTTCCTTTTCTTTTTCAATGGCAAAATTGATGATATCTCCAACTGAACTGAAACTCATTTTTTTTCTCCTTATTGATAATAAACGATCTATCCTGAACGGCCCGGAAAGCACGGCTTATACGTTGGCCGACAACTTGGCCTTGATTAAATCAGGAATTTTAGGCATTAAATCGGTAATTGTCAATAAATCTTCCCTTGTTGTCCTTTATCACTTGTGTCACCGCCACCGGAATCAGCGCCTCCTCACCCGGAGATACGGCATCAGAAACTGCAGCGATCAGATTGTATAGATTGGTTTTGAAAAGTTGTTTTTTATTTTGCTTAGTGCCATTTTTTCTGTCAGAATGATTCACTTTCATATGATTTCCTCCGTTTAGGGTATCGGACTGGATTTATTGTCGTTTCAACAGACATTAATGCATTAAATGTGCCAAATGTCATCTTTACTTTTTAAATGGACAGATTTAAGTCAGGCATACATTTTGAATAATTCGCGAATAAGTCAAAATGTGCAATTGATATTTTCGTGTATCGTCAAGGGATCAATATTTAAAAAAAAGACATTGAACAAGGAGGGTAACATGACAATCGACAAATTAATAATGAGAATTGCAGGGTCGTTTATACTGATCAGTCTTCTTCTTGCATGGCTTCACAGTTCCTACTGGTTGATTTTTACAGCATTTGTCGGAGCCAATTTGCTTCAATCCTCATTTACCGGATTCTGCCCCATGGTCCCCATATTGAAAAAATTCGGGATAGAACCTGGAAAGGCATTTGATTGACACGTTTAATATTTAATTCACCGGCAGGGTTGGATGAAACGTTTTTTTTGATACATCTGTGTTTCAAAATACAGTGTCAAACTGATTTTCACTTAAAATAATAGTTGCGAATAAAGAGGTTTTAAGTTTTATTGGTGTTAGCATAGCGTGAACCCAAATTAATCTTGAATTTTATTATTAGGAGGTATGTATGGACAGGTATGTATGCGATTTGTGCGGTTATGTTTATGATCCGGCTGAAGGTGATCCTGATAACGGCATTGATCCGGGTACGGCGTTTGAGGATCTTCCGGATGGGTGGGAATGTCCTCTTTGCGGTGCGTCAAAAGATGAATTTTCAAAAGAAGAATAAGATAGAGGATTAAAGGAGCTATGAGACCAAAAGAGGTTGTAAAAGGTATTTATAATGTTGGGGTTATCGACTGGAACATCAGGGATTTTCATGGATATTCCACTGAAAAGGGCACAACATACAATGCCTATCTGGTGATGGACGAGAAAATTGTCCTGATTGATACGGTAAAAGCACCGTTCACAAAAAAGCTCCTTGAAAATATTTCAAAGATAGTTGATCCAAAACAGATAGACTTTCTGATCAGTAATCATGCTGAGGCAGACCACTCCGGTGGTCTGCCGGAAGTTATGAAGGAAATAGGAATAGATAAACCGGTCTACTGTTCAAAGCTGGGAGAAAAAAACCTGCGGCGTCATTTTGGTGAAGGACTGAATTATCAGCCCGTTGAAAACAAAAGTGAAATGACAACAGGAAAAAGGAAGCTCCTGTTTCTTGAGACAAGGATGCTTCACTGGCCGGACAGCATGTTCACTTATGATGTAACCGACAAGCTTCTTTTCTCAAGTGATGCCTTTGGACAGCATTATGCCAGTCAGGAGATGTTTGATGATCCGGCAGACACATCACTGATGGACCATGCAAAAAAATATTATGCCAATATTCTGCTTCTTTATTCGGATAAAGTCCGTAAACTGATTGAAGCGGTAAGGGGCATGGGAATTCCTATTGATACCATAT
This sequence comes from Pseudomonadota bacterium, assembly GCA_018816735.1. GTDB lineage: Bacteria > Desulfobacterota > Desulfobacteria > Desulfobacterales > JAHIVH01 > JAHIVH01. Next base: position 57,742 of record JAHIVH010000054.1, read on the forward strand.
GCCCGGATCATGGGGTGATATGGAAAAATAATCCATCACGAATTATTGATGCCTATACGACCTGGAGCGAAAGACGTCCTTTGAAAAAAGCGGTCGTTATCTATGATACCATGTGGAACAGTACGGTTCAAATGGCCGATAAAATTGTCGCAGGTATTGCGGATGAAGGTGTGGATGTGAGACCTCTCCATTTAAGAAGCTTTCACAGAAGCGACATTATGACAGAAGTGATGGATGCCAAAGCGGTTGTTGTCGGTTCTCCTACCCTTAACAATACAATCTATCCCACTGTGGCCGATTTTTTGACGTATATGAAGGGGTTGAGGCCGGCAAATAAAATCGGCACATCTTTTGGTTCATACGGGTGGAGTGGGGAGGCTGTGAAAATAATCAATAGCGCGCTCGAGGAAATGGGGATTGACCTGGTTGATCCGGGTGTGAAGGTGCAGTATGTCCCGGACAAGGATAACCTTGACGAATGCTATGCATTGGGAAAAAAAATCGGGCAGGCGGTGAATGCCTCATTTGAATAAACGATCGGGAATGAGCCGGCCAGAAATAGAGCTAAGTCTTTGTATCCTTTGCGAGGTTTGCAGGGGCGCATGCCCATCTGTCTTCAGACTAAACAGCGCTGGGTATATGGAGGTTGCAGACCTGGATCAGTATCCGGAAACAGAAGTTGATGAGGCGATAAAACATTGCCCTGCCAATTGTATTTCCTGGGTAAGCAATGATGGATAAACCACGGGGAAAATTATGGCTGGTCGAAAGCTGAAGCAAATCATTCTTGAAATACTTGAAACAGAAGATCTGGATCAGGGGATAAAAAAAATTCTTTTTTATCCTTATGGCAGAAGTATAGGCCCTCTGATTTCACTTTTCTGCAGTAAGGAACCCCTGATAAAATGGAAAGCTGTTACGGTTATCGGGGTTGTGGCCGGAAAAATTGCAGATGCGGATATTGAGTATGCCAGAGTGATTATGAGACGGCTGATGTGGACCCTGAATGATGAGTCTGGCGGCATTGGCTGGGGTGTGCCGGAAGCCATGGGAGAGATCATGGCATTAAGTGATGTCCTGGCAAGGGAGTATCATAAAATATTAATTTCCTACATATCGCCAGGGGCAAATTTCCTGGAAGTACCTGCATTGCAAAAGGGTGTGTTATGGGGGTTGACGAGGCTTGCTTCAGAAAGGCCGGAATATCTTGATGGCGCGGTCGAGTTTCTCCCGAAATTTTTCGATTCAGAAGATCCGTCCTTAAGAGGGCTTTCCGCATTTGCAACGCTTAAGATCGATCCAAAATCGTCAGATAGAATACCCGAGAGTTTATACCAGGACGCTTCGGAAATCGATTTTTATCAGGATGGGGAAATCAACCTGTATCTGTTGAAAGATTTTTTAAAGCTTGCCGTTTCGTCCCCTGTGAATGTTCAGTGATACATAAGTGTGTCACACCGTCATTCGAGACAGAGAGAATTAAAATTCCTTTTAATATTAAATTGTTATTGTAAAATGGATGACTGGTTCGCTTCAGAGCGCAAGCGGTCTTTCATTTCTGCATATGAATCGAAAAGCCATATCCTGTTGGTGAACCCTTGCCATTCAAGCCTTTTTAAAAAAATCAACCGTTTTGGCACATATGTTGAAATGTCATACTGCTAAAGAATAAAGCCGTTTTTTTTTATGTCAAATTATTAAAAAGGACAAAGCCAGTGAGACCATGCGATCATAACATCAAATTAACCCTGGAGCTTGTGAACGAGATGATCAGGCTTGCCGATCAGGGCGATGACAATCGCGATGATTCCGGATGCGGAATTTTATATGGAATCTTGAGGGATTCAGCATACAAGATTAAAAAGATAGCTGAAGAGGAAAAAGATGCCCATATCCGGAAAGGCTGGTGGAATACCAATCAAATGATCAATCAATCAATGGAAAAGGAGCTAAAGAATGGCTAAGTATGTATGTTCGGTTTGTGGTTATGTGCATGACGGGAATACCCCTCCGGAAAGATGTCCTCAATGTGGTGCGGCACAAGAGAAATTCAGTGAGAGAACAGAAGGTGCTCTGGATTGGGCAGACGGCCATGTCATCGGTGTGGCAAAAGATGTTGATCCGGAAATTTTGGAAGGCCTTCGTGCCAATTTCATGGGAGAGTGCACCGAAGTCGGCATGTACCTTGCCATGAGCCGTCAGGCAGACCGGGAAGGATATCCTGAAATTGCCGAAGCCTATAAGCGGATTGCCTTTGAAGAGGCTGAACATGCTGCAAAATTTGCCGAACTCCTTGGAGAAGTGGTGGTCGCAGATACAAAAACAAACCTGAAGGTCCGTGTGGAAGCCGAATATGGTGCATGCAAGGGCAAAAAGGATATCGCCACCAAAGCCAAAAAACTGAACTACGATGCCATTCATGACACGGTGCATGAAATGTGCAAAGATGAAGCGAGGCATGGCCAGGCATTTGCCGGGCTCTTGAAACGATATTTTGAATAAAAGTTTTAACCCATAAAAATCATTACCCTTCCTCCATCCCCAAAGAAAAGACCGGGTGATGCAAAATGCATCCCCGGTCTTTTTTTTGATTTGCTTTAAGGCTTCATTTAAAAATAGATACGGGCACCCACGGATATGCCTGTCTGGGTCAGAGATTGGTCAAATTTAGATTTGTCTGTTGGGAAAGCTGTACCGCCGTCTTCTTGTTTTATTTTTCGATCGCCATCCATATCGATTTTAAGATATCGGATTGTTCCAGTGAATGAAACAGAGTCTGTCAGAAAACGTTCAATACCAAGGTTTAACCCATAGAAAATGCCATTCCCGTCTTTTGTTTCCTTCAATTTATATGGAATCGACGCCATTGTCCCATCTTCTTCATTGGGATATTGATAGTCACCTTTCTCTTTATATTCATCCTTTTCCATGGCAAAACCTATCCCGCCGCCAAATATAACAAAAAGATTTTCTGTAACCGGCAAGTGGTAATAAACAGACGGGCCTATTAAAAAAGTTGTATAGTCGCTGTCGGATTTATAACTCTCAGCCGTACTATCAAAATCACCGCTTCCAGTGTTGGACTCATAACTTAAAATAAGACCCAGTTCCAGGTTATCCATAACAAAGTAGCCTATGCCCGTATTGACACCAAACGAGTCTGTTTCATTGTCCGGATATGTATTTTTCTTATCTTTCGAATCAGACATGACAAAACTCAGATCCAAATCTCCACTCAGTGCAATGGTCCCCTTACCGATGACTGCATTGCTGCCGAAGCTCCATCCGGTAGAAACAAAAGCCGTCAGTGTTACCATAGCAGTCAAAGTGATTATCCCTTTTTTTAACATCATGCTTCCTCCTTTTTATGTGATCATCATGCGATCTATTATGATTCAAGTTTTTAAAAACAGCGTTGAAATGATTCGGTGAAGACAGGTCAAACAGTTAATATACTGATCTTCTTCGCATAAAAAGAGCTGAATGTCAATTTAACAAAAGGGGTTGTCCTGTGGATGCTTTTTGATAAGCGTTGACACATCTACAGCCCGAATGGTATTGGTTTTTAATATTTTAAGATTAAAAAACATGGAGTGAAACGCATGATCGCTATGCTGGTCAGCATTTTTATAAGGGGTATATTGAGCTTGCGAAATATTACAGTGGTCACGTGCCTGGTTTTTCTGCTCATGAGCTGCTCACCTGAGACCCATCCGGAAATACCGGACATTCAGGATGGGGTGTCGGCTTTTTTGAGATTATCTGCCAAAACACCGGATTTCGGCACCCTATATCGTATCAATTCTTTCATGTTTTCAAAAAATACAATAACCGGCGAAATCATAAAACGTAAACTGCCATGCCTGATGGGGGCTGTTTCTCCACCTGTATTGAGACAAACTCCATTTGAGACGGTTCCTGCCGGTAACCATATTTCCATGAATGTGACAGGACGCATCGATGACAGACGATCGCTCATCTTTTATTATTTAAATCATGAGTTGGCCTTCGACACCAGAGCCGGTCATATCTATGACGTCGTTATTGAAATTGTTGATCACCATCCGGGCAGGAAATTTAATATGATCGTCTATGAAAAAGAGACAAATTCGGATGACGAAAAAGGGGAAGAAATTGTCATAAACCGGGGATTCCCACTGAATGCTACGGAATGGGTATTAAACCCCATACTTGTCCCTGCCACAGATATTTGTATCGACGAATAACGTAAAGACGATCCCAAAGGTTACAGGTAATTTTTAATGAAAGAAGACCCCATTAAAATCGGCATCAGCACCTGCCTTCTGGGGAAAAAGGTTCGCTGGGACGGCAATCACAAACACGATCGATTTCTCACCGATACCCTGGGACAGTATGTGGACTATGTGCCGGTCTGTCCGGAAATGGAGTGCGGCATGGGGGTGCCCCGGGAACCGGTCCGGCTGGTGGGCGACCCGTTTGCTCCCCGACTGATGACTATCCGTACCCATAAGGATTTCACCGGGCAGATGAAAGCCTGGGCAGGAAAGCGTCTTTTGGAACTGGAAAAAGAGAATCTCTGTGGCTATATTTTCAAATGTGATTCCCCTTCAAGCGGCATGATTCACGTGAAGGTTTACGGCGAAGATGGTAAATCCGCAAGAAAAGTGGGCGTCGGCATATTTGCCCGCATGTTCATGGATCATTTCCCCAGAATTCCAGTGGAGGATGATTGCAGGCTCCATGATATCAAAATAAGGGAGAATTTTATTGAGAGGATTTTCATGCTTAAAAAATGGCGGGAGCTATTAAAGACCGGAAAAACATTAGGCGGGCTTGCGGACTTCCATACCCGGCAGAAACTCCTTGTCCTCGCCCATAGCGAGACGCACTACCGTGAGATGGGCAGAACGGTTGCCGAAGGTAAAAAAATGCCGGTAGATAAGCTTTTTGATACATACGAACACTTGATGTCCGATGCCCTGAAACTCAGAAATCATGCCTGATATCTTTTAAAAGAATAAACACAGTGTCTAAACCTTTACAATGGCTTTAAAAAAGTCTATATGATCTAATAATATCATTTAATAGCCTTTTTTTAAGCTTTTATTGTCTATATATTCGATGCCAGGCGATCGGCAGGGTTCATGCTTGACATTCATCATTTGTATAAATATAATAGCTTAAAAATTGACTTTTAATAATTAATTTAACAATTAATATACTTAATTGGGTCTATTATGGATTATTATTCAATGACCGACAAAGGGATTGCGGCAGAGATTGGCGAAAGGATCAGGACGTTGAGGCTTCGGAAAAACCTGACCCAGCAGCAATTGGCCGATCACGTGATGCTGTCCTTAAATTCCATCAAGGCTCTTGAAAAAGGAAAGGGCAAAATGATGACCCTGATCACCGTATTGAGAGAGCTGGGCGCATTGGATTCTCTGGATGCGTTTGTCCCTTTACCCCAGATCAGCCCGCTGCAACTGGTAAAACTTAAAGGGAAAAATCGGGAGCGGGCAACCGGAAAGAGAGGCAGTCAGCGGTCAGAAGGAACATCCGAATGGTAGCCAAAGTGGATACGGCCCTTATACGGCTATGGGGCGATGTTGTGGGTGCTGTGGCATGGCTGGAAGAAAGGCAGCACGGTGTCTTTGAATATGCACCGGCATTCCTGAAAAAGGGGCTCGATATCTCCCCCATTCACATGGGCATCCGGGAAGCCCGGCAGGGTAATGGTACCTTTTTTTTTCCTGGACTGAACCGAGATACCTACCTGGGGCTTCCAGGCCTTCTGGCAGATTCGTTGCCCGATAAATTCGGAAACAGCATCATCGATGCCTGGCTGATGAGAAAGGGCAGGACCCGGGAAAGCTTCAGTCCGGTGGAGCGCCTCTGTTATACAGGTAACCGGGGGATGGGCGCCCTTGAATTCGAGCCTCCGGTCAATCGACAGTTTGACACATCTGTTTCTGTTGAGGTTGCTCAACTGGTGGCACTGGCCCAGCAGGTGATGGCCGAGCGAAAGAAGCTCAATGTGTCAATCGGCGCGGGCGACAGGGAAAATGAAGACGCCCTGATGGATATTCTTCGTGTGGGAACCTCTGCAGGCGGCGCTCGGCCAAAGGCTGTCATTGCCATGAACGACGAAGATCAAATTATTTCCGGCCAGGGCAATGTGCCTGAAGGCTACGACTACTGGATTCTGAAATTCGATGGTGTGGACGATCTCGAACTGGGTGAGCCCAAAGGATTCGGCCGTATTGAATATGCATACTATCTGATGGCAAAGAAGGCGGGAGTCATCATGACCAGGTGCCGCCTGTTGGAGGAAAACGGCAGGGCGCATTTCATGACCCGGCGGTTTGACCGGATAAAAGGAGAAAAACATCATCTGCAGTCTCTATGCGGTATCGCGCATTATGATTTCAATGTGGCAGGCGCCTGCAGTTATGAACAGGCTTTCTCTGTAATGCGAAAATTAAGGCTTTCAAAAAAAGATGCGGTTCAGCAATACAGACGCATGGTCTTCAACGTGCTGGCGCGAAACCAGGATGATCACACCAAAAATATCGCATTTCTCATGGACAGGGAAGGGCGATGGGCTCTGTCGCCTGCCTTTGACCTGGCCTACTCGCATAATCCCGCCGGCAGATGGACAAGCATGCATCAGATGAGCATCAACGGCAAACGGGATCAATTTGTTCTGGAGGATTTGACAGAAGTGGGGGCATCGATCAGCATTCCAAATACCCATGATATCATCGGTGAGGTGGCGGAAGCGGTGAACTCATGGCCGGAATGTGCAAAGTCGGCAGGCGTTTCACCGTCTGTTACCCAGAAGATCGGAAAGTCTCATCGCCGGTTGGTTTAAATTGTATTCATCCATCCCTTTTTCGGAAACAGTGATTTATTTCAAAAGAAGAATATATTTATTCAGAATCTGTTTGGCGCGTTCATCTGTTTCCTTGAACTCAATACCAGCCTGATATTTTCCGTCTTTTTCTTTTCTGGTGTAAATGACTGTCCCCATAATATCAATGACCTCATCTTTAAGGCCGATACTAATCGAAATGTTCGTATTTTCAATTATCTCGACATGGGTTTCGAGGAGAATTCCATTCTCACTGATATCCAGCGTTCTGCCCATTCCTCTTGACAATTCATTATTCGCATGATCAAGACAGGTGTAACTTAACAGATTCAGTGAATGAATACGATCGTCTTTTCTTTCTTTATAGGCCATGAGAAAACCTCTTGGATAGAATCGGAATGTTTAAAATCCCGTGAATTTAAGGCCATACAATATCCAGCACCCCATAACCGGATTTTGTTTTTTGCCGGTGAATCTTTCAGTCATGGTTCCACATGTTATATGGTTTTGCTATCAACATAGGTAACGCCAAGCCATTTCATCGCTTCTTCCAAAGAGGTGAACGAATGCACTTCCCATGGAATTTCTTTTACTTCGGAGAGTATCTCCGTCATTCGTGCCAGACCAAAGTCAACAGCAGCAGCGGTTAAAAGTGCGGTTTTGCCTGAAACACGTCTCTGTCCCCTGCTCTTTGCATAGGATAGCATTTTTTCCACTTCCATATAAGAGCTGCGTGCGCCCTCTACCTTTCTGAAGTCCCAAAGGACATTGGCCGTGGGTTTCCCTTCATAGAATGATTCCATTGCGTTCAATTGTTCATCGGCTTTCAGTTCACCTGTGACCAGAAACACGGTCAGATTTTGATCCTCTATGCGTTCAATCGTAACCGGCATTCTTTTTCTCCACGAATGGCGTTGCTCCATAAGTGTATCAATTGGCAAGTACGTTCATTTCACACAGGATGATTACCGGCCAAAATAGGCAACCAGAGAAGCCTTTGCTGTCATATGCTGATTCAGAACAAAACCAACCATGGCCGGTGACGTTTCTGCAGTTAAATCCAGTTTTTCCGTATTCAGTGCATAAACGGTGAAAATATACATATGGGGCTTGTCCCCCTCAGGCGGACAGGCGCCGCCGAATCCGGGTTTTCCGAAATCCGTCATGCTCTGAATGCTGCCTTTGGGCGCCAGATTTTTTTCAATATTTCCCGCGTTTGCTTTCAATTTATTGATATTTGAGGGAATATTGAAAATGACCCAGTGCCACCAGCCGCTTCCTGTTGGCGCATCAGGATCATATACGGTTACAGCAAAGCTTTTTGTGTCCTTGGGGGCGTGGGTCCATTTCAGCGATGGTGAAATGTTTTTCCCTGAACAGCCAAATCCCATGAAAACCTGGGTTTGCGTCAGCTGACCTTTTAAATCGTCACTTTTCAATGTAAATTCTTCAGCATGCAAACTTCCGGCAAAAAGGAGTCCAAAACCAATGATAATGGCCATATATTTTTTCATGTTAATTCCCTCGCATCGTTTAGGTGTGTGCCCTGTAGGGGGTAATAGGCTAATCAGGGGGAGTCCCTTATAGCTGAGTGGTTTATATGAATAAGCCTTTAGCATGAACGATTCGTTAATAGCAAGTCGCTTTTTAAAAACAGTTCAATTTCCGGATATAAAAAACCGACATTTAAAAGCGCTGTGACATGACCCGCAGATGGTACAACAAGAAATCTGGCATCAGGCCAATTCTTTGCGCAGCACTCTATTTTTTTTCGGATGAATCAGCCGGTCAATGATTCATCTCTATTTGTTCCGCGATACCTACCTGGGGGTACACCTACTGTTTTTCTGAATATTCTTGAAAAGTGGCTCTGGTCATAGAATCCCATTTGAAGAGCGATGTCAGCCATACTGTGGGAGTACAAAAGCAGTTTTCTGGATTTTCGGATTCTGAAATCGTTCAGATATTCAATGGGCGTTATGCCCATCTTTTTTTTGAACACCCTGTGAAAATGAAACGGACTCAGACAAATGCTCTCTGCTATTTTTTGAAGAGAAAGATTTTGTGAATAATTTTGTTTGATATATTCGCAAGCTTTTTTGAAAATCCCTTTTTCGTCCCCTGGTAGTCCCATGGAACAAGAAGATGCTGAAAAGGTGATTATCAAATAGGCAAAAAATGAGATGAGGGTATGCTTGAACCGGATATCTGATCCCGGATTCTCCATAATGTCAAATATGTGAAAAAATTTTTCTGACAGCACCTTATCCTTGCAGAGAATTTGGTTAAAACATGGACCCTTTACCTGCGTTCCTGAAATCTGCGAAGCGATTTTTTGAAGGATTTCAGAAGGAACACAGAGAATTTTATAGGTGTGCCCGACGTTCCTTTCAGAGGTGCAGGCATGAACCTGACCCGGATTTAAAATAAATATCTCTCCCTCAGCAATTCGAGTACTGCCTGTGTCAGAGGTTATCTTTCTCATCCCCTGTTCCACAAGGCCGATGACATAGGTTTTATGAAAATGGCGGCGAAAATGGTTGTGAATATACTTTCCGGATACCCCTTCAATACCCGGAAGATCAGGGGAACGGAATACTTTTAGACTTTCGTTTTGGCGCATTTTCACTCCTGTTAGTAATTTTAAGAGGTTATAGCATTGCCGGGAAAAATTTGGCAAGAAGAATCAAACCATTCCCACCTGCCTGAACAAGGTGGCTTTCTTTTTCAGGAATGACCGCCATCTTTCCAGGGCGATAATCAAACCGGTTTTCAATGAGCTGGCAGAAACCATCACCTTCTATCACCTCATGCAATTCCAGGTGGTTTTCATGACAGTGCATTTCAAGGCAGCAGCCCGGACCGATTTTAACCAGATGAGAACTGAAAATATGCCCTGTATCTTTCCCTCGGATCATGTGTTTAAGATGAATGCCATGAAAGGAAGGATGTTTCATCCATTTTATGCCCGGCAGACTGTCTGAATGATCTTTGTAATGAACGGCGCCATTATCGATTTGCTGAAAAATTGTGAAAGCTTCCATTTTAGCGTTCTCCTTGTTTAACGGTTTGTTTCTGATGTTCAGGTTTTATCAAGAAAGCAAAATGACAAGCCTATAACTTAAAATATTGTATAATCTTGCTGATTTCAGGTTTGAAGGGAAAAAAGATAACCAAAACCGGAATGGTCGGTGAAATCCAATTTTTAAATAAAGTCTCCGGCGAAAACCATTAGATCGCGACGAGTTATAAATATTATAATCGCTTAAAAACGAACAAGTTGTTTCGCGCAGAACCAAAAAGGGATATGGCTATTCTTTGCGCTATAAATATTAAAAACTTCGCGCTTGACACTCATTTTAATTTTTGCAATAGTTTTAATTAATTTATATAATATTTTAAATCATTTTGGTTATTTTTAAGGAATTATACCTTAAATTGGATATATGAGTACGCCAGAATACCCAATATGTCTTTTAGCAGGTCAGCGTTCATTGAACAGGGCCACATTGAGGGTATGATACGCAAATGAGTTCAGTGAGTGTTGAATGGAAAAGGAGAGGGAAGATGGTACGACAATTAACTTTGGTTTTGGCGTTGATTTCAAGTTTGATGGTCTTCAGTTGTGATGTAAACCGTGAGTATGACGGAAATTACGGGATTTATAGTGATCTGGATGTGATTGCATTTGCGCTTGCCGGCTATACGTCCATCTCGGGCAGTCTTGTTATTGGTCATAGTGAGTATCCGGATCTGTTTACAGAAGTGGTTACGAGTTTAAACGGGTTGAGCAGTTTAAAGCATATCGGCGGCAGCCTGTTCATCCGTCGTCATGATCACCTGAAAAGCGTGAACGGGTTGCAGAATCTGGAATCGGTTGGCGAGGATGTGATCATACACAGCAACAGCATACGTAACCTGGATGGCCTGAGAAGTCTTGAATCCGTGGGTGGAAATATCCGGATAGGAGAAGAAAATATTACGAGCCTTCAGGGACTGGCTAACCTGACATCTGTAAACGGGGATCTCTCTATCAGATCGTCTTCCTTCCTGACCGGTCTTGAGGGGCTTGACAATATCTCAACCATCAACGGGAGCCTGATAGTTAGTCTAAATGATTCTCTGGAAAGCCTGACAGCGTTGAAAAATCTTGTATCAATCGGCGGAAATTTGGAAATCAATGATAATGAGAAACTGTCCATGCTGGGAGTGGATGATTTGAGTCTTGTTTCCGGCTTCTTTTCCATTACCATGAATGCCAATCTGCTTACATCTGATGCCGAAGCCTTAAGAGACCAAGTTCTGTCCCGTGATGGCATTTTCGGCACTATCATGATTGAAGGCAATCTGGATGGCGCCTACCCCGGACCTGTGTGGAAAGGTAACTATCTGATTGAAAATCATTCAGACCTGATTGCTCTCTCTGGCTATAACTATGTAAGCGGCGACCTGGAAATCATGAGTGCATCAGATATAGCAGACTTGATTGGCCTTGAGAGTCTTACGCGAGTCGGGCATTCGTTGCGCATTTATAATAATGACTCTCTAACCCGTCTGGAAGGCCTTCAAAATATGGCTTCTGTTGGTAATGCGTATGCGGTTTATGGTAACATCGAACTCTGCACCAGCGCAGCCGAAGCACTGCGAGACCAGATTCTGGCTGATGGCGGAATTGGTGGTTTAACTCAAATCCGCGAGAACAAAGATTGTGAATAGACCGCCAAATCTATAGCACAAAACCAAAATATATCCGGCTGTCCAGATCATCCTGGTAGATTCCGATTTTTTCCAGAGGTTTGGCCCAGGTGATGTAGAAAGAGCTTTTCCGGTCCTTCCAGAAATCAAACAGGCAGGTGAACGTGGTCTGGAAGGATTGGGGATGCGCCGTTTCTGTGCCATACGAAAAATACCCGATCTCTCCGATTTCATACTTCAGGCCAAGGTTGCACCTTTCGTAAAAGAACGTCCGGTCAAGGATGGAGATAAGAGGATTTACACGAACTTCGATTACGCCCCGAAGGGATTTCCGGACCCGGGTTTGATAATAGGTGTAGCCACTGTAGAAATTTTCTGATCCCAGATAGTCGTATGTATATGGGGCGATTTTGTCGCCCCTGCTTCCGCCATCCCAGAGAAAACCATCAACAAGTAATTTTACGGTCAGCCGGTTCATGGCGAACATCATGCGTCCTTCTGTATCGAAACTGGTTCGGATGGCACCTGTATCATTATAATGATTGTCGGTTGAAGAAAGATATGCTTCTCCGAATTCATTCTGCATGTCAAGATAAACAGGGTAGGCATTATCATGGTGTTCAATATCCGCACCCAGTTTGAAATAGGGCGTTCCCAGGTCAGCAGGATCAAATTTTGATAGGGTTGTTGCATGCTCCCAGCGAAGCGCCCAGATTTTTGATTTAAAAGTCTTGCCAATGTTTCCTTCCGCAGAACCCTCTCCATCAACGGTATGCTCTATGTCCAGGTCATCCTGAACACTTGTAAACGACAACCGGATCGCATCATCTGAAAACAACTGGTAGAAAAGACTGACCTGACTCTGTACTCTTGAGGTTTTATAGAGGTCATGGTAGATGCCTTCATCATATTCCATATAATATGTGTCGATCGAAAAACCGGCTTTCAGATAAAACTGCCGGATATCCATGCCAAGAAACAGGTCACCGGACAGATATTGAAGTTCTGATGTTTCAAAACCTGTGGGAAAATTCAGGTCAACGTTTGCAATCAATTCATAGCTGTTTTCCGGTGCGTTCATAAGATTCAAAGTCGTTCCGATGGATAACTCGCCGGTTGATCCGCCGTCCGAGTCGCTGGAGTCCTGGCTGACGTTCTGATAGGAGACATTGAGCGGTGGCGTACTGAAAACGATATTCGAAGGGACGGCCGCAAGCATTTCCTCTTTGTGAAATATCGTTTCATCCTTTGAAGGGCCTGCGTCTTCCTCGTAAAGAGCTGGCGATTTTTCAGCCATATCCACGGATACGGCGTTTGTTTTTTTAAATGGATCATCCAGTGCATATCGCTTATGATCGCCATTTTCAAATACCGAGCAGGAAACAGTAGGTCTGCCGTCTTCCATAACATCAAGGGAGGGAAACCGGACACCACCTGAAATATTGGTCAGCTTATACCAGGTTTGAGGGTCTTCTTTGATATTACACCAGTAAAGCTGAGGACTGCCGTCGATGGTTGCGGAAAATACGAGTTTGTCTTCACCGGCATACACACAGTCTGTCACGTCCGCTCCTGTTTCTCCCCAGATAAATGTCAGTTCCTGATTTTTCAACAGGCCTGCGCGTTTGTAATCGCCGGTTCCCATGGAGACAACGGCAGATTCAGTATCAATCATGGACAAATTGAATACAGCGATATCGGATTCAAGAAGGATCAACTGTTTTTCCAGGCCATCCGGATAACGGAGCATCAGCGTTGTGGTGCCTTTATCATAAGCGGCATACATGAGGTGCCCGTCTTTCACATCAAATGCAAGGCATCTTTTGCCATGGGTCACGCGGGATAATTGGCCATCAGGACTCAATTTGTAAATATCATAATTGTCAACGCCTGTGGTGCGATTGTATACCGACCGGTTAAAATAGACGGACCCATCCTGAGCATCCCTTTTCAGTATCATGCCTGCGTCGTTGATTTTTCGTGCTATTTTTTTCCTGCCGTTTGAGCCATTCTCTTCTCCGGTATTACCTGACACGTCCTTTTCTTTACTGACGTCTGACATGACATAAAGATCATACCGGTTGTAGTCATGCGCCCAGTTGGCGATAACGTATTTCCCGTCTTCCACGGAATACAGCTCCGTGGTGAGCACGTTTTTTTTGAAAGGATAGAGAAGGCGTCCCGTAACCTTGTCATATTCACCCTGATACTTTTCACCAAGGTTTTTGACCCATTCTTCATATAATGTATCCACGGATTTTCCGTAAAAGGCTTCAAATCCGTTTTTAAAACCGCTTGCCCGGATGGTTTTGCAAAGGGTTTTGATTTTCTTGTCCGGATATTTTTTCTGGAGAAACAATACAAAATCAAATCCCTGATTATACACCAGTTCGTATTCTCGTGAGGTGCCTTCGAAAATCGACATTTCATCCGGTGAAAGAAGTCTTTGATGGATAAAGGCGTCTCTTAAAAGCATTTCCCGGTAGGCGTCTCTGCCATCTGCCTTGAATTCGTGTGAGCCGGATTGCGAAAGCCCCTCGATGAACCATTCCGGTATCCGGGTGTTTCCGGTCGACGTGTAGAACCATCCGATATCGTTATCCGATATGGTGCCGATACCGGCATTGAGATAAAAGGAAGATTTCATGATCCGCAAGGAATAAAGGTGAGCCAGTTCATGGGAAACAAGGGTGCGGAGCTGTTCGGTTTCTCCCCGGAAGAGCGTCATTTCCGTCTTTCTGACATCAAGCCTCACAAGGGAATACGTATAATAGGCATAACCATTCGTGTCATCATAATGATCTGAGAGGGCGATTGAAATTTTATCTGTCAAAATATCATACCCAAAATAATTCCCCACCACTTCAGCGGTTTCCTGGGCAATTTTGATGACATCATCAACCAGATGTTCGGTGTCATCATCATAGGAAATAATAAAATGACCGGCATTGATATGCTGCCATTTGTTTGAAGGATAACCATAAGCCTGACCGGAAAGAATGATCCCACAGAGCAGACACAAGGATAAAGGGGCATAAAACCATTTCATGTTGGCACGCCTTTTTTGTGATTGACTGGCTGTTTTTTCTCATTTCAACCGGGGCCTGATGCCAGTATCACAGTCCGGCGTAAAACAGTGACTATTAAATTTTAAAACTAATTATTTGAAAGACTTGTTTATTTATAATGTACGTTCGAATTGATGTCAATACTTGAACAGAAATGGCCATATGGGTGCAAAAAAAGCAGTGTTTAAGACGAAAACCCATGATGAGTGGTGCGCCATCATGGAACATGTGAACCTATTCCCTGCATAGACCTTCCAGAATAACGGACATTCGACATTCTTTGCAGTCAAATGCCAGTCTGTACCTGTGGCGGCCATCATCAATCCGCAATGGTTCCTTGAGAAGATGTTTATGTTCAGGCCGTTTAAGGCAGGCGTCCAATTGATGCCGGATACAATAACGGGTGGTCATCACTGTTTTTCCGGTAGCATTGAGAAGGGTCTCAAAGGCGGGCTCAACGTGCCGGACTCCATGACGCCGATAAAATTTTTGCGCATACCCGTTCAGGACGTTTGCATTAAAGGTCAATTCTGTCTCCGGGTACGCCACGGAATTGGGCGCCAGTTGAACGCGCTGTCTGGGGAAGGCCTGGAAACGGATTTGAGTATGATTTTCAAGGGCTTTGCGCCGGATGTCATTTAAGGTGCTAAGGGGAATGAAACCAGGGACTTCAGGGTGAACGTTCACCTGAATGACCGTGTAAGGCGTATCGCCGGTGCGGGACAGATGGGTGTAAATCTGTTCTTTCATCCGGGACGGGTTTTGGGCCGCTTCAAACTTGAGGGGCTCTTCATATTGACTCTGGTTGCCGTTTTCGTCTGTTACCTTAAGGCAAATGCCGTTTTGTTCCTGTGTGAAGCTGATTTCCAAAGCGATTTGACGCTTGGCGGCGTTTTTTTTCATCAGGCGGATAAAGGCATGGTCGTGATTGCGAAACAATGGGGTGCCCACACCAAGTTCCTTCAATGAATTGGGATAAATCCGGTTCTCCCTGATCTGATCGATCCGGAATCCCACCAGATTTTTTTCCCGGGTAAAGAAACACAGACCATCTCCATTGACAAGTGTGCGGTTGCTGATTTGGAAAAAATCCTTACCCATGGCCGTCACGGTTCCCACAGGTTGCCCAATGGATTTCTGGGTGTCAAGGGATGCGATTTTTTCTTTTCGTCCATTGATGAAGCCGGAGGTATAGCCGCGATGGAAGGTCCTGTTCAGGTCAGGTGAAAAAGCTAAAGTCGCCGTGCCGGCACTAGACCTTCCATACGCCGGATGCCCCTTTATAAATTGATCAATGGCAATCCGGTAGGCGGCAACAGTGTTTTTCACATAATCCATCTCTTTCAAACGGCCTTCGATTTTAAAGGAGGTTACGCCTGCTTCCACCAGATCCGGGATATGACGGGAAAGGTTCAAATCTTTCAGGGAGAGCAGGAACTTGCGGTCCACCACCCTGTTGCCAGTGCTATCTGTCAGGGTATAGCGGCTTCGGCAGGGCTGGGCGCAGACGCCCCGGTTCCCGCTTCTTTGCGCTACGGCCTGACTCATGTAACACTGACCGCTATAGGATACGCACAAGGACCCGTGGACAAAGGTTTCCAGTTCAATGGTCGTTTCAAGGCGAATTTTTTCGATTTCCTGTAAGGACAATTCGCGGGCCAGGATGACCCGATGAAACCCCACATCTTCCAGAAATTTCACTTTTTCAGGTGTATTGTTGTGCATCTGGGTGCTTGCGATAAGGGGAATGGGCGGCAGATTCAGTTCCAGCAGGCCCGCATCCTGAATGATCAATCCATCGGCGCCCATATCAAAAACCGTGTTAATGATATCAAGGGCCAGGGGGATTTCCCGGTCGGTGAAAATCGTATTTAGGGCCACATAGACCCTGGCATAATAGAGGTGGGCGTGGCGGATCAGGCGTGAGATATCCGCAGGTGTGTTTCCGGCATCCGCCCTTGCGCTGAATTTCGGTGCGCCGATATAGACGGCATCCGCCCCATGGTCTATGGCGGCCATGCCGATGTCGGTATTTTTGGCCGGGGCAAGCAATTCAAGGGGGATGGTGGTCATTACTCGTATTCCTTATATGCCTGGTTTCAACCTGGCAACAGATGCATGGTATTATCGAATTTTTTTAAAAAGGCGCCGATCAATTTCTGGGCCTCTTCAAAAGAAGAATACGCACGGGTTTCGATTTTATCGCATCCGGATATCATGGCTGACAAGGGGCGCCCTGGCCTGGGACGATGGAGGCACAAAACAGGCTTGTCCAATGCCTTTGCCCATCCTATCTCGTAGCCCACACCCAGGGATGGCATCGACACTTCCGCCACCACAAGGTCACACGAAATCAGCCATTTCATATCCCGATCGTGGATATAGCGGTCATCGGGTCCGTCGTCGCCTATTTCCGTAAGCCCGGTATCACCCACATGTTCGGTCAGGACCTGGCCGAAAGACTTCAAAAACATGATCAGGCCATGATAAATGTCAGCATCGTCCCGGCCTCCCCGGATCGATCCGGCAAAATAGATTTTCATTCATTTTCCTTCCAATAACGTCATTGCCTGGAACCGCAAAATGTTATAGCTTTCTTTGAACCGGCTGAGCAAGTATTTAGTTGGCAACGACAAATAAACTTCAGGCAGAAAAAGGCCCTGAACCCTAAAAAGGAGATTTTACGCATATGGCCACATGGCTGATTTACCCGCCTTTTGCCGATCCCACTCAGCCCTATCTGTCTCTGCCTTACCTCAAATCCTGTTTGAAAAACAAGGGATTTGGCGCCACGGTTCTGGACTTGAACGTGTCTGCGGCCCATCACCTGCTTGGCCATGGGCATATACGGGAGTGCACCCGGAAAATCGCCGGACGGTTTGAAGATCTAAACGGTCAAAAAAAGCTCAGCCGTTTTGAAGCCATGGAATATGTGGCTCTTGCCGACGCCAGGATGCCAGCCCGGCGCCTGCTGACCTCGGGAGTCCTGCCCGTGGAAAGCTTTCAGGACCCGGGCCGCTTTTATGATTTCGGCTTATACCGTCAGGCACGAAACCTTGCCGAGGATGCCTTAACCTGCACCAGTGCCGCGTCTTTTCCCTTTCAGTTCCACTTCAACCGGGCAACGCATTTGGGGGTGCCGTGGAGCCCGGATTTGCTGGAAAGCTATTTTCAAAACCGTCAAAGCCCACTGGATGGATTTTATAGCGTTTTTTTCAAGGATTGGCCAGTGGCGGACAAGGATGTGGTGGGCATCAACCTGACGTTTATCAGCCAGATACCGGAAGCATTTTACCTTGCGCAAATGCTGCGCCAAATGAAACCCGCTGTTTTTATCGTGCTGGGGGGAAGCTGCCTGCAACAGATGTTGTCCCACGGCACTGAAGCGTCCCGCCGCTGGGTGGTCACCGTGGCAGATGCGGCCTGCCTGCTGGAAGGTGAAGAAACGCTTCCAAAGCTGTTACAGGTTTTAGGCCGTGATATTTCCGCCAATGATAAGGATATGCATTGGAAGCGACTTGGGGAGGTGCCCAATTTGCTTTTTCGCGAACCCGGCGGAAAATTACAAACTGGCCCGATGCATGTCTCTGATCTCACGTCGCTGCCTGGGCCGGACTACTCCGATCTGGATCTGGATGGATATCTGGCGCCTGAACGAACCCTGCTTTTTGCCCCTACCCGGGGATGTTACTGGAACCGCTGCGCTTTTTGCGATTATGGGTTAAACCGATCCCAATGCCATGGCTACCGGGAGATGGCAGCCGATGAAGCCGCCATCCAGCTGGTCCGCCTGTCCAATGAATACGGCGTGCGCAATTTTTACTTTTCAGTGGATGTGATGGCGCCGAAGTTTGTCCTGGATCTGGCCCGGGCGCTGATACGACGACAGGCAGACATCCGATGGTCGGCCGATTTTCGGATGGAGAACTACTACACGGCCGAGCGGTTGGCCATATTGTATCAATCCGGCCTGCGGGCCGTGGCGTTTGGCGTGGAAAGCGGATCGGAACGTGTTTTAAAAAAGATGGACAAGGGCATTTCCGTGCCTTTGATTCGAAAGGTCAATGCCCGTTTTCATCAGGCTGGCATTGCCACGGCCTGGATGACCTTCAGTGGCCATCCCGGAGAAAGCGTTGCCGATGCCCTTGAGACCACCCGGCTGATTGAACAGGAACAGAACCGTATCGGCCAGTTCATCCTTGGAAACTTCGGACTCACCAGCGGGTCCCTTATCGCAGCAAATCCCCGTCAATTCGGCCTGAAAAACGTGTTTTATTGCCGGGGGGATTCTTTTTGCCAGTTTCCCCTGTATGAAACCGGCCAGCCCCCAAAGGCGACACCGGATGACACCCTGGAAAAAACAGTGGACCGGTTGTCCCGGGCTTACTTTCTCGACCATTATCCCTGGGCCGGGGCCATTTCCACCCATCATAGTTTTCTGTATGTGCTCAAGTATGGACAGCAGGTTTTCCGAAGCCTTGCTTTTTCAGATTCCGGGAAAAAGGGGCCACCCCTAAAAAAAAGCAATTTATCCCTCCCCCCGGGATTGACCCTGAGGCCGAAGTTTCCCATCGAACGGCTGGACAGGGAGCATCAGCAGGCCATGCAAACCTATTTTCAGAACGCTTTGGCAAGAACCCAAGACGGTATGGCACCTCTTGACCATAATCATTTCATGAGATATTTGGGTGCCGGAAATCGAAAGTGATATTCAGGGAGAATTGACCATGCATGTGAGACGTAATCAAATATTTTCCGTATTATTTTTTGTGTTGCTGCTGTTTGCTGTATCCGGATGTGCCGGTATTCAGGAATCAAAAAGGATATCAGAACCCACCCAGGTATGTATTCTTTTTTTTAATGATCTTCATGGTCACCTCTTGCCGTTCGAGGTGAGGGGAGAGGCCGGCCAAAGGGAAGTGGGAGGAATTTCCCGAATGGCCGCACTGATCAAGGAAGTTCGTGCGGAGAACAGCATCAATCATGTGCATACGCTGGTTCTGGTTGCCGGCGATATCCTTCAGGGCACGCCCATGTCCACGGTATTTCAGGGAGAACCGGATGTGTTGTGTTTAAATGCCATGGGTATTGATGCCATGGCCGTAGGCAATCATGAATTCGACTTTGGCATGGCGAATTTTCTGAAACTGAAAGCGCAGGCGTATTTTCCGTTTTTAAGCGCCAACATTGTGAAACAGAATGACGGTCAGCTGCTTTGTCCGTCCCACGCAACCTTTCCCTTAAACACCAACCTGTCCTTCACGGTGATCGGGGTGACCACCCGGAGTCTTCTGACCACGACCCGACCGGATAATGTCGCATCGTTGAAGGTACTCGATTCTGTCACCTCAGTCAGTCAGGTATACGATAGCGTCAAAGATCAGGGACCGGTTTTATTGCTTTCCCATAGCCGTCATCAGACCGATCGGGATATTGCAACAGCCCTGCCGGATCTTGCCGCCATCATCGGCGGACATGATCAGATTCTTTTGTCTCCCTACAGAAATGTGGGGCGTGTACCCGTTTTCCAGGCCTTTGAAAAGGGACGCTACCTTGGCCGTATTGATTTCAGCATAGATGCCTCAACAAAAAGGGCGAAACTCATCGGACACACCTATATTCCCGTGACAGCCGATATACCCCCGGAGCCTGAAGTGGAAACCATTGTGAATTCATACCATGCCAAACTGGGAAACCGGTTCAGGGAAGTGATCGGCCAATCCGCAACTTTCATGGATGGCGAGCGTGACAGGATTCGCTATGAGGAAACCGGACTGGGCAATTTTATCACAGATATCATGGTGACATACACAGGTGCCCGGATCGGCCTGATTAATTCCGGAGCCATCAGAAGCAGCATTAAAAAAGGGCCGGTGACGGTTGAGGATGTATTCAGAGTCATGCCTTATGAAAATGAACTTGTCATGATGGACCTGACTGGCGCCGAGATTGAGCAGGCAATGAACAGATCGGTCAGCGCTTCAAGAGAAGAAGAAGATGGCGGTTTTCTGCATGTTTCAGGTATTTTTTTTGATGTGAAGGACCATCTGGCAAAAAATATCTGCGTAGGGAAAAACCGCGTACCTCTATCCTCCCGGACCATTTACCGTGTCGTTCTGACTGATTTTCTCGCTTCAGGAGGTGACGGCCATGAAACGTTCAAAGACAAACCACTGATAAAAACAGGGTTGCCATTAAGAGAGCTGATGGTGGACACCATCAAGGCAGGTGGGGTGATCCATGCCGAAACAGAAGGACGGATCAGGCGATTGGAGCGATAAATCCAGGGTAAGGGGGTTAACGGTCCAGAGCCAACGTTGAAAAACCTGAAGCTGAGAAGTTGAGCGGTTGAGCAAATCCCTTATTTTGCTTTTTTCAAAGCGTCTCAATTTCCCAACCTCTCAACGTCTGTCATTTCATGAGCGTGAGGAAGAACTCAAGGGAGGACTGGAGGTTTTGATAGGAAAACACCTCAAGAGAAATGCCGCCCTGATAGGTTTTGAGCATCGCTCCGATGGTATCGGTTTCGCCTTCTGTCAGATATGAAAGCGCTTGATGATCTTTTGGGATTTCGCCGGTTCTGTCTACACCATGGAGGTGCATCATGGTGATTTTCTCTCCATAAAGGAGGATCATTTTGCGTAAATCCTGATTGGTGAGGATCAGATGGCCCACATCCATGCACACGGATGTGTGGATCGTATCGACCACCGGCTTTAACCACTCAAACGGGAAAAGCAGGGTTTCAATGGAAATGGTCTGGGGATCAACTCCTGTGGCGACCAGCTCCTCAAGACTTTTGAGGCTGTTTTCCTCCCATACCGGCCTTTGGATCTCACGGTTTTTTTCACGCCCAAAAGGGAGATGAAGGGTGAATGTCTCCGGTGACAGGGGATGCATCCGCTCAAAGACCTTCTTCATGATATCTACGGCCAGTTTCCGAGGCACATCAGAAAAACCCGAGAGTGAAATATCCGTTGGCAGATGGACGTTGTAGGTGATATTGAATTCTTCTTTGAGAGAAAGAAGGGTTTTGATCTGGTCTGTTGAAGGCAGCCTTTCAGCGGGCATGCTTTCTAAAATGAGCAGTTCAATTTCATCCATGAAGGGGCCGAGCTTTTCCACATTGGGAACAATATCTTCAGGGTAGATAAAAGACGGGCATCCCAGCCTGAACGGATAACGTCCTTTTGGGTGACAGGTGAGGTCAGGGTACATGTCATCCTCCCCGTAAAAGTGTGATGATCGATAATAAAAAGACCCATAGTGAGGCAGATACCATCATGAGTCTGCAGGCAGCCTTGATATGATCGGGAACCCCATCTCTAAAATGTTCTCCAATATACGGTTTCTCAACGATTTTGCCGTGATACCTGTTTGGACCGCCAAGCCTTACCTGAAGCGCACCTGAGAAGGCGGCTTCCGGATATCCGGAGTTGGGACTTTTATGGTTGTTCCGGTCTTTTAATCCTGAAGCAAACGCGGATTGGCCGTTTTTAAACAGGAGCTGGGCAGCCAGGGAAATCACAAAAAGAGACAGGCGGGCCGGGATGAAATTGGCCGCGTCATCTATTCTGGCCGCACCTTTTCCAAAATCGATATAGGTGTCGTTTTTGTATCCGACCATTGAATCGAGGGTATTGATCATTTTAAAACAAACGGCAAACGGCACACCAAAAAGAGCGCCATAAAATAACGGAGATATGACGCCATCCACCAGGTTTTCGGCCACGGTTTCAACCGCAGCCCTGGAGACACCCGTCTCGGAAAGTGTATCTACTTCCCGTCCAACGATCCATTTCAGTTTTTGACGGGCAGCGTCTATGCCTTCTTCTGCTAATGCATGATAGACGCCCATGGCTGCCTGTTTGAGTGATTTTACGGAAACGCAGAAGTATAAAAGCACAATTTCGGATATCGTTCCCAGGGCCGGATGAAGGGCGTGCATGGCCTGAATCAGGAAAAGGCTTGAGATAAGGGAAAGGCCGATTAAAAACAGGGCAAACACAAGGCCGTTTACCTGAGTCCCACAAGGGAGTTTTCTGAATCCGGGTTCAAAGAAAAGGATTCCCTTTCCCATGAGCCTCACCGGATGAGGCAGTTTTTCAGGATCACCCACAAGGAGGTCCAGAAGAAACGCTGATATTAAAATGACAAAAGACATAGGCTTATCCATTCACGCCAAGGATTTGGATCAGTTTGTCGGCCAGTTTGGTGTTGGTATCCCGGTCTTTCAGGGATACCCGGATAAACCGGTCTGACAGGCCTTTGAAATTGGTGCAGTTCCGGATCAGAATCCGGTGGGAAAGAAGCGCGTCACAGACCGGTCCTGCCTTTTGTGGCCCGATTAATTTCCCCAGGATGTAAGGGGTGTGACCTTCAAAAAACGTGATATTCTTCACATGCCTGAACCGGGACAGAAACCGGGTTCTCTCTTCTTCCACAAAGGTAATCGTCTTTTTGATAAAGGCGTCGATCCCGTTTTCAGGGTCTGTCAGATAAAACACGGCCATATGGGCCAGGCTGTTGACACTCCAGGGGGTCATGAACCGGTGAAATTTTTCGATGATCCCAGCATGACCGATCAGAAAACCGGTTCGGAGTCCGGGAATCCGGAAGATTTTGGACATGGAGTTCAGCACAAGCACGTTTTGGAAAAGGGGGGCGTTCGAAAATGTCAGGGCCTGATAATTGGGCACAAAGGGCAGGTAGGATTCATCGATCACGAAAAGCGTATCCGGGCATGTTTTGACTATCCGCGTCAGGTCTTCTTTTGGGATCACCTGCCCGGTGGGGTTATTGGGGTTGCAGATGAAAACCGCGTCTTTTTTTTGTGCCACTAAAGAAAGCGCTTCCATGTCCGGCCTGAATCCGTTGTCTTCTGTCGCAAAGAAAAGCCCAAAAGGCCTTTCATACATGGAAAGCGCATCCCCATAATCCGAATAGGTCGGCGCCAAGATCAGGGAATGTGAAAGGGAAAGCGCCTGGGGAATCGCATAGATCAACTGGGTGGTGCCGTTTCCGGCAATAATGTTTTTTTTTTCGAGTCCATACCGGTCTGCGATTTTTCTGCAGATGCCGCCTGCATCCACTTCCGGCAGGCTGCCGATCACCTGGAGGTGGTCTTTCAGGTAGTCATGAAATCCTTCAGGCCATCCTATCGGATTCAGGTTACTGCTCATATCGATGATGTCTTCTATGCGGCAGTCCAGTTTTTCAGCCGCGTCCCGTACATTTCCCCCGTGGCCCTTGATCATACCAGACCTCCTGCCACAAGGAGAAATAAAAAGGCTTCGGTCGTTTCCGTCATTGCGCCCAGCATGTCGCCGGTGATGCACCCGAGCCGTTTTTTGTAATACAATAAAATCAGGCCGATCAAAATGGCGTAAGATATATTCAGCACCATTCCCCTGAATCCGCAAAAGAGCGACAGGAGTAGCGGAAGGGCTAAAAACCTGAAAAATGAAATCCCCATGGGGCGGTCAAACAGATCCTTTCCAATACCGTTTTCCGGTCTGCCATAGGGGAGAAATTTCATGCCGAACAGCATGCTTCCCCGTGAGTATGCGGGGATAAGAAAAAGAAAAAGTGATCGATGATCGTCAAGGGTTGAGATACCTGCCCATTTTACGGCCAGAACGGAAACCGTTACGATCATTCCCATGGCGCCGATCCTGCTGTCTTTCATGATCGCAAGCATCCGGTCCCTGCCTCTGTGGCTCAACAGGCCGTCTGCCGAATCTGAAAGCCCGTCCAGATGAAAGGCGCCGGTTAGCATGATCATGACCAGAACATCTAAGAGGGATGCCACCGGCACCGGCCAGAATGAAATGAAAACCTGGTCGCAAAGGAGAAGAATAAATCCGCACAGCAGGCCCACAAGGGGAAAAAAGGGGGCCATGTCATCCGGGTCGAAGAAACCGGCTTTTCCTGCAGGGAGCGTGGTGATGAACTGAATGGCGGAAACGAATTTTTTCATGAGTCACCTGGGGACGGCTTGATCGTGACCGGAATTCCTGCAACCATCCAGACAACCTGATCCGAGGCTTTGGCCATTTTCTGATTCACGAACCCGGCCATATCCCGGAATAATCTGGCCAGCTTGTTTTCCGGAACGATGCCTGTGCCCACCTCGTTTGAAACAAGAATCACCGGGCATCTGACTGTTGTTATGGCGGCTATCAGCTCTTCGGTCATTTTAAAAATATCCGATTGGGTCATGTCTGCCATGAGCATTTTGGTGACCCATAAGGTCAGGCAATCGACCAGAATCACGTCTGCCTGGCCATGAAGTTTTTCGATTGCCTGGGGCAGGTCAAGGGGCGTTTCCACCGTTTTCCATGTGGCGTCTCTGACGTCCTGATGCTTTTGTACCCGGTCTTTCATTTCGTCATCAAGCGGTACACACGTGGCCACGTAGACTCTGTTTCTCTCTGCCATCTTTTCAGCGAGCATCATGGCATGACTGCTCTTGCCGCTTCTGCACCCACCGATGACCAGTATTTTTTGTTTCAAAACCGTTGTCTCCCCTTTCACAATCCCATCATGTCTTCTATTTTTTCCATATCCACGAATGTTTCAAAATGTTTTGCCAGTAAATCATATTCCCGGTTCCTTGCTTCAAGTCCCCCTGTCTCAGGCACATCCGCTTCAGGCAAGCCGATCTGTCCGAGCCATTTTTTCAAAATGCCCGGTGAATCAAACAGGCCATGAAGATAGGTACCCATGATTCTCCCGTGGTCTGTCGCGCATCCATCCACATCCTTCAGGGGGGTTTCGTTTCTTTTTGTCACCTGAAAAACCGGTTCACCACCTTTATTCCCGGTATGTCCCATATGAATTTCATAACCAAGGCCTTTTTCACCCTGCCATTCGACCCAGGTGAGGGACGTGGTCTTGGGCGCCTTTAGTGTGGTATGAACCGGCAGAAGCCCCAACCCTTTTATCGATTCCTTGTCACTTTCAAGCCCTTCCGGGTCGTGGACGATTTCTCCCAGCATCTGAAATCCACCGCAAATTCCCAGAATATGCCCGCCATTGTTGGCATACGCCGTCAAAGCAGTGTGAAACTGCGTGTGCCGCAACCAGAGGAGGTCTTCGATGGTGTTTTTAGACCCGGGAATAATCACGGCGCTCGCCATCGTCAAATCCTCCGGCCGGTCCAGGAATCTCAAATCAATATCTTTGACCCGTGAAAGCGGATCAACATCATTGAAGTTGGCAATATGCGGCAGCCGGATGACCGCCACCACCGGTTTCCCGGATCTGTTTTTCAGACCCTTTGGAACCGATTCGATGGCCACGGAGTCTTCGGCCTCGATCAGGATATGGTCATACCAGGGCAGCACGCCAAAAACAGGCCGGGTCGTTTTCTCCTCGATCCATGAGACCCCGTCATGAAAGAGACGGCTATCGCCCCTGAATTTATTGATGATAAATCCCTTGATCAGGGCCTTCTGGGTTTCCGATATACAGGAAAGGGTTCCCAGGATCTGGGCAAACACCCCCCCTTTATTGATATCAGCGACCAGAATGACCGATGAACCGGCATATTCCGCCATGGGCAGATTCACGATATCGTGGGGCATCAAATTCACTTCCGCGCATGATCCGGCCCCTTCCATGATGATCAGGTCATACTCGTCTCTCAGCCGGTTCAACGCCATCTTCGCTTCAGTAAAAAGATGCTCTTTTTTGCCGTGATACTCAACTGCCGTGCTGGTCGTAAATACTTTTCCCAGGAGAACCACCTGGGCGCCGGTCTGACTGGTCGGTTTCAGAAGGATGGGATTCATGTCCACATGGGGGGGGATGCCTGCTGCTTCTGCCTGAACAATCTGGGCCCGGCCCATTTCAAGGCCTTCCGGTGTAACACCCGAGTTATTGGACATGTTCTGGGCCTTGAACGGCGCCACATGGATCCCATGATTATAAAAATAGCGGCAAATGGCCGTTGTGACGATACTTTTTCCCACATCTGATCCGGTGCCAAACACCGAAATCACCGGGGCCGGTTTTTTGCGTTTACTTTTCAATGCCGACTCTCGCCACAACGCCTTTGTTATAGTAGTGTTTGATTTCCAGCATTTCGGTCACCAGATCCGCTTTTTCAATCACGGAAGGGAGGGCGCCCCGGCCGGTGATAACCAGTTCCACTTGAGGCGGTTTGGTGTCCATCAGATCAAGAAGGTCTTTTTCGGGAAAAAGTCCCAGGCTGACCGCCACATTTCCTTCTTCCAGAATGACCACATCAAATTCACCGTCTTTTATTCTTTTTTCTATTTCCTTGAGACCGTCTGATGCACTTTGGATATCCTCAGGAGAGGGTTTGTTCTTGATAAACCGGCCTTTGCCAAACTGTTTTACGGTGATGAGATCGGAAAAACGCTCTAACGCTTTGATCTCACTGTAATCCCCCATTTTGATGAACTGGCCGATAAAGACCTTGAGTCCCGCTCCGGCAGCCCTCACAGACAATCCGATGGCTGCGGTGGTCTTTCCTTTTCCATTTCCCGTATAGACCTGAATATATCCCTTCATGAGTCACCTGTTATTTCTGATAATTTTAAAAAGACAGGTCCCAAGTCTGCCTGAAAGGCTTTGACATAGCACTTATTATCCGGATTATCAAACGATCCTGACCCTGCCGGGAAAAAATTCCATGGCTATTGGACAATAAAAAAGGCGGCCTTTTAAAGAAGACCGCCCATGCAGGTTATAAATGAAATGGGTTAATCAGGGGACAATTTCGCATCTGCTATCCAGATGGGCCTTGAAAAAATAGATGGACACGCCAAGAAACGTTCCGCCGACAATCAGTCCCAGAACCGGTAACACGGTAATACCGGATATCAAAAACAGGACAGCGATGATCAAAAAAAGAACGCCAAATCCAAATTTTGAAATTCGTTGATATGTGCAGTTTTCATTTTCCATGTAACACCTCCGTATATACAAAAGAAATACTTTATATTTATAGTACTTGTAAATAAAATAATGTCTCGTGGCTGAAAGTCAAGCCCGTTTCAGAAATCAATCCGGCCAAAGTTTGGTTTCTTTTAAATTCATTCCACGCATTGTTAGGGGAACAATCAAAATTCCTTGACAAAACCTGCCATTTATAATTGAACCCAGACGTGAGTTTTTAAGAATAAACGCAGAGGCTTTTTTTAATGCACTATCTCAACGATCCGAAACTTTTCAGGCAACAGTGTTATATCAATGGCGAATGGGTTGCAGCATCATCAGGGCATACATTCGACATAACCAACCCATCTGACGGTTCTGTGATCGGTTCCGCACCGCTTCTTGATGGATTTGAAATCAATAGTGCTATTGAAGCCGCACACCGGTCGCTCCCGGAATGGAAAAGAAAAACCGCCAAAGAACGCTCCCTGATTTTAAAACACTGGGTGCGCCTGATCATGAACCATCAGGAAGACCTGGCCACCATCGTGACCCTGGAGCAGGGCAAACCCTTTAAGGATGCAAAAGGTGAAATCACCTATGGTGCGTCCTATATCGAATGGTTTGCCGAAGAAGCAAAACGGATTTATGGTGAGATCATCCCTACGAATCATCCGGGCAATCGTATCCTGGTCAGCAAAGATCCGATTGGCGTGTGTGCCGCAATAACCCCCTGGAATTTTCCCTTTACCATGGTTACCCGGAAGATTGCCCCTGCCATAGCTGCAGGATGCACCATTGTTTTAAAGCCATCTGAGAAAACCCCTTTTTCCGCCCTGGCCCTTGCAGAACTGTCAAGGCGGGCAGGTCTTCCCAAAGGCGTCCTGAACGTGGTGACAGGCGATCCCGCAAAAATTGGCGGGATTCTGTCCACCCATCCCCTGATCCGGAAACTGACCTTTACCGGGTCCACAGCCGTGGGAAAACACCTTTTAAAAAACTGTGCGGAAACCATTAAAAAGGTATCCCTGGAGCTGGGTGGCCATGCACCGTTCATTATATTTGACGATGCAGATATCGATTCGGCTGTAAAGGGCGCCATGATATCAAAATACAGAAATGCCGGTCAGACCTGTGTCTGCGCCAACAGATTCATTGTCCATGATGCAGTCTATGATATATTTACTCAAAAGCTGGTTGAACAGGTTCAAAAACTGAGCGTGGCAGACGGTTTTGCCGAAGGTGCTCAATTGGGGCCTCTGATTGACAGGGCCTCTTTGGACAAAATCGACATTCAGATTCAGGATGCCGTGTCCAAACATGCCAGAATCCTTGCCGGGGGAAATATACACGCTTTGGGTGGCACGTTTTTCCAGCCCACAGTTATCGGTGATGTGACCGCAGACATGAGAATTTCGCATGAAGAGACGTTTGGTCCGGTAGCGCCTGTTTCCCGTTTCCATACCGAACAGGAAGCCATTCAAATAGCCAATAATACGGAATCCGGTCTGGCTGCCTATCTTTATACCAAAGACATCAGCCGTATCTTCAGAATTTCGGAAAGTCTCGAATACGGGATCGTGAGTGTCAATACGGGTATTTTTTCAAATGAGGCCGCTCCGTTTGGCGGGGTCAAACAATCCGGCATCGGACGCGAAGGATCGAAATATGGTATTGAAGAATTTGTTGAAATCAAACAGATCTGTATCGGCGGAATCCTTCCTTCCTGATCCCTATCCTTTCCCTTCATCAGAAACAAGCCTGTCGTGGAAACGCCTGGCGCGCCCATAGTTGATTGTTTTTTCAATATGGTTGGGATCGTTTCCTTCTGGCAGACCTTTCTTCAGGACCCGTTCAAGAACGGCTTTTGCTTCGCCGGGCTTCTTCTGGTATTTATCCAGAAGGGCGGCATGAATATAGGGGATGAAATATTGATCCGGATAAAGAATTTCACCGATTTCAAGAGCCAGCATCACCATCTCGACCGTATATCCCGCCATTTCCATTCCTTTTTTGCACACCCACCCCGCCTCGACAATCATGGCGGCAACGATATATACCGGGGCACATGAATTATAAAGAGCGTTTTCCTGGATGCAGAACAGCAGATGATCCATGATCGGTTTGAGATAAAGGGCCTGGGTCACCACATTGGCCTTTTCAATGCGCCGTGCCATGCTAAGCTGGCACCAGTAGTGGGCAGGCACACTGTAGGGATTGATGTCCAGGGATTTATTCAGGTAATCCACGGATGTTTTATAACAGGGAACCCCTTTTTCATCATGGTGATCCATGTATGAATAATAGGCGCCAAGATGGTGATACGCATAACCTGCCCAGAGCTGTGCGAGATCGTCTTTGGGATTTTTGTCTGCAATGGTTTCAAACAGTTTTACCGCTTTTTCCAGGTTTGCAATTTCAATCCGGTTTTTCCATAGAGTCATGGCCTGATCCCGCTCTGTCGAAGGGGGCATGGCAGGAAGGTCTTCGCCGGTTGGCAGAGGCGCCATGGCTTTGATCCAGTCTCCATATTCCTGAAGGATGGCCTTTTTGTCCGTACGGCTGCTCAATGCATGAACGAGGATAAAAAACGCACAGAAATTGGTATTGTCAATGTTATGGGCTTTGACAGCATAGCCTTCAGCCTTTTTATGATACATTGCCCGCTTCTTCATCTGAAACTGGCCCTTGATGTAATAGAGTCTGCCCAGCCACAGAGAGGGTTCAATCCGTTCCGGAAATGTTTTGTCGAGCTGATGGCAGATATCTATCATGGCATCGATATTTTTACCGTCCCAATGGTTCTGCCACATTTCTGCCACCGTCAGCCAGCGCGGGTCATCCTGGGGCAGGGGCATGTTGATATCCCAAACATAGCCGGCAGATGCAAAAGAAGGGATGAGAAAAATCAGAAAGGCAACCCGTAGAATCCGGTATTTTGGCAACATCATGTCGTCAGGTTTCAATGCAGCTCCTTATGCTTTATTTTTCAGGCTGATTATATAATAAGGATTCCATTTCAAGTCAAACAGTAACCCGCGAAGCCATGTAACCTATCCCATTAACCATTCATTTAAATTAACCATTGTGAAGCCTGAATATTTCGGATATAGAAACATACATTTTTATGCTGAACTATGAAAATAGGAAGCATGTTTAATGCTGAATACGAAACCGGGTTCACAATTGAACCATCGCATCGACTTGTTGAAGGTGGCCGGGTTAGGATAAAAATAAAAAACATCATGCATCATCAAAGGAAAGTATAATGGAAAATTATCAGGTACCCGCTGTCAACCGGAGGCATTTTTTGAAATGGTCTGCAGCCGCAGCATCCGGTCTTTTATTTACCCAGACGCAGGGTTGCGCCGGTTATTCATCACTGAAAATACCGAAACTCGATTATTTAAAGAATATGGTCTTAACGAACTGCAATATTGTAGACGTAATAACCGGAACCGTTCTTGGAAATAAATCGATTCTGATCCGGCAGGGACGGATTGCAGAAATCGAAGACACCATCACGATAACCGATCAGACAGAAGCCATTGATATGGGGAACCGTTACCTGATTCCGGGATTGATAGAAGGGCATTGTCATACAACCCTTCCCACTGTGGGCGGATTTGACATGAAAACCGCTTTGGCCACTGTCAAGCAGATGAAAAGAAATTATACCCAGCACATTGTAAGCGGCATCACCACAGTAAGAGATGCGGCAGCATTTGTAAATTTCCTGATGGATTATACGTACGAGATCGAAAACGGATATCTTCCCGGACCGCGCGTCATTTATTGCGGACGCTGGTTCAACATTGACGGCAGCCATCCGGGTGATATCCGGGCAACGGATGTATCCCGATTGGCGCCTATCGCCAATCAGTTCATGGGAGAAATGTTCATCAATTTTAAAAATACGGATGAACTGAAAGACCGGCTGGAAAGAAACCTTCAACTCAAACCGTCTTTTATCAAACTTACACTGGATGATGAGTCGGTTCTTTGCGGAAAACCGGGTAAAAATTCTGTCTATCAGGATGAGCATAAACGGGAAATTCTCAAATTTTCAGAAAAACACGACCTTCCCGTTGTCGCCCATGTTCATTATAAGTTTGGTTTTGACAGGGCCCAGGAATTCCCCTTGTATAACTTCGAACATATGGTCGTTGATCAGCCGCTTTCAGACAAGGATATTCAGCGCATGGCAGATAACAGCATGTCCATTGTGCCGACCATGATCCTGGGACAGATGTATGCGACACCCGAAACATTTGATTTGATGCCAAAAGAATTTCAAACCGATTTTGTAAGAAACGAACAGGAAATCTGGCACGGCTTTTTTAATTCCAATCTCGACAGATATGCGCTTCCGGCCATTGCCGAATCCCAGAGAGCATTTCAAAAGAAAGTGAGCCAGTATTTATGCACCGAACTATATCAGAAGAAGATATTCTTCCCGAAACCGGACCTCTATTACGGGTATCTGACATATGGGGTCCAATCCCTTCTCAAAATGAAGGAAGCCGGCATTCTCATTGGGTGTGGTACGGATGCCGGTGTTCCCTATTCAAATCATGGCACCCTGTGGCGTGAAATGGAATTTTATTCCCGAATCGGCTTTTCCAATGCGGAAATTATGAGATGCGCCACCATCAACAATGCGAAAATTCTAAGAATGGCAGACCGGATCGGTTCTCTTGAAAAAGGAAAATTTGCCGATATTGCTGTACTTGCCGATAATCCCCTGGACCGGATCGGTGCAGTTAAAAATCCGGTTCTTGTGATAAAAGAAGGAAAAGTCATGTTTGCCAAGGAAGAAATGAAGCGGGAAAGGAACAGGCTGACCGTATAATGCAGCATCCAAAATATGCATATGCACAACCTGTTATTTTTATTATTAAAAAATTATTAATCACTTGTTTTTGGAAAAATTATATGTTAATTAATCATTTTACTTCCTGAAAATTTAGTATTTGGTTTTAGAAGGATTCAAAGATAAAAAAAGTATTTTTATGACAGTGAGTTATAAAAAGGTGTATGGCATTCGAATTTTTGTTATTGGAAGTCTCAGATGACAAAGAATCAATCGGTAGTACAAGTTTTGCTTTGAAGAAAAACGACTGTATACTAGACGCTCAATAGTACAATCTCAATCATTTATCAGAAAGCGTTGAAATGATACCATTTCAGACGAATAAGACCATTTGCTGCTGGTGCTGTTTTGTTTTTTGTGCACTTTTCTGCGCATTTCCGGTAAAAGCCAGTCAACTCATCCGGGTTGACAGCCACTACAGTAAAAAAATTCCTTTAGGAACCTACATCTCGATATTTGAAGACCCGGAAAACCAATATGCCATCAATGACATTATTTCTTCCGAATTGAGAAAAAAGTTCTATCCGAGTAATAAATCAATACCGAGTTTCGGGTTTACCGAATCCACCTTCTGGATTCGGTTTGATATGGTTAACATATCGAATGAAACCCTGCCTTTTATCATTGAAAGCAATTGGTCCCATCATGATATTATCGATTTTTATCTGTTTGAGGGGGAGAGGCAGATTCTTGAAAAACACCAGGGAGACCTGATGCCATTCAAAGACCGGGACAAAAAATATTTAAACCTGACGTTTCCGTTCCAGATAGATGCTCTGGCAAATTGTACTGCCTATTTGAGGATAAAATCCAAGGCTTCCATGATCATGGATTTCGTTTTATGGGAGCCCCAGGCATTTTCTGATCATGCCATTCGGAAGCATTTTGTTTTTGGCCTTTATTATGGCGCCATTCTTATCATGATTTTCTATAATCTGTTTATTTTTTTTGGCATACAGGAAAAAATCCATTACCTCCATTATGTTCTGTTTATCAGCAGTCTTCTGTTGATTCAAATGACACTGGATGGATTTGCCTTTGCCTATTTATGGCCATCCTATCCGTCCTGGGCCAATAAATGTGTAAATATTTTTGTTTTCATGGGCGTTTTCTGGGGAACCCTGTTTTGTCAGAAATTTTTAAATACCCGCTTAAATATTCCAAAATTCAATATTCTTTTACGTATTTTAACTGTTATCTCTTTTATCGGCATGTGGATGTTGTTTTTTATCGACATCTCGGTTGCCGGGAAGCTTGCTGCATTTGCAGGTGTCATATTTGCCGTTTTATTATTTCTGGCAGGGCTGATCTGCCTGATAAAAGGCGTTCGGGAAGCACGGTTTTTCTTTTTTGCCTCCCTGTTCCTGTTGTCCGGAATGATTCTTGTCGCTCTGGATTACGGCGGCATCATAGAAAGAACCTTTTTTTCAACCTTTGCCATGCATATCGGTACGACCATTCAAGCCCTTTTGCTGTCTTTTGGTCTGGCAGACCGGATCAATGCACTCAAGCGAGAGCATTATCTGGCACAGGAAGCCAATCTGACCATGCAAACACAGTTTTCCCAGGAACTCCAGAAAGAGATCGCGTTCAAAACACTCGACCTGAACAAACAGAAATTTCAGCTTGAACAGGCCAATAGGGAACTGAAAGAAATTGATATGATGAAGTCCCATTTTTTTGCCAATCTCAGTCATGAATTGCGAACGCCTTTGACCTTGATAAGAGGGTGGACTGAATACATCATGGAAGGTGAGCTGGGTGAGATGCCGGAAATGCTGAGAGACACCATCAAGAAGATCAATACACAGAATCTGGCCCTTACTGAAAAAATCAACCATATGTTAAAGCTCTCCAAATTTGATGCAGGCATGCTAAAGCTGGTCTTGAACGAGGTTGATATCGAAAGCTATATTTATAGAATCGTCGCCAGCTTTAAAGATCTGACCTCTCACAGTGGCATTTCACTCAATTTTTTCTGTGAGTCTCCCATAGGCCAGGTGCTTGTCGATAAGGAAAAATTGAAAGACATCTTAAACAACCTGATCAGAAATGCCTACAAGTTTACTGAGAAAGGAAACATAGACGTCACGTTATCCTTAAAAGAAAACCATATTTTCATTGAAGTCAAGGATACGGGTGTTGGCATGAGTGAAGATGTCCTGAAAAATATTTTTAACCGGTTCCAGCAGGGTGACAGTTCGCGGACACGATTATATGAAGGCACAGGCCTTGGACTTTCGATTGCCAAAGAATCTGTTGAAATCATGCATGGAAAGATAACTGTCAAAAGTGTGGAACGGCAAGGAACCACTTTTACAATTCTAATACCTTTAAATCTTGAAGAGCTGGAACCGGATGTCTTTATCGAAAGACGGAAAAAAGACCGAAGAACGACCAGCAAAAGTTATGGCAAGAAGGACCGAAGGAAAAATGTCCGGAGAGAAACCGATTTCGCGAAAATCGGCAACGAAGATATCATACAGATTCTTGCCTCGGACATTAAAACAAAAGATCTCGATACAGTCAAATTCGTTGAAGCAAAAGACTCATTGGGCAAACTGGTTATTGCAGAAGACAACAAGGCTGTCCGGGATCTTTTGGAGACTGTGTTAAAAGATTACACGCTATTTGTTGCACCAAACGGAAAGCTTGCCTGGGAAGTCATTCAACAAGAGCATCCGGATCTGATTATCTCGGATATCATGATGCCTTTAATGGATGGATACTCACTCGTCCAGAATATCAAATCCCACAAAGATACAGAAAATATCCCGATTGTTCTGATCACCGCAACTGCGGATAAAGATAACCGGATAAAAGGACTTCAAATGGGCGCAGATGACTTCCTGACCAAACCGTTCCACCATCTGGAATTGCAAGCCCGTGTGAAAAACGTTATCAGCCTGAGAAAACTATACAGGGAAAGATTACGTTCGGAACAGCTTGAAGTGTTTTTAATGGTCCTTGCCTCTGCCATTGAATCCAAAGACAAATATACGGGCGGTCATGTGGAACGTGTGGCAAACTATGCCAGGGATCTGGCAAGAAAAATACAATTGCCTGAAGACAAGGTAAATGAAATCTATCTGGGAACGATCGTTCATGATATTGGAAAAATAGGCATTCGGGATGATGTGCTCAATAAAAAAGGAAAGCTCACAGAAGAGGAATTCAAGCATATTCAGAAGCATCCTGTTATCGGGAAAAAGCTTCTCTCAAAGCTTGAAATAGCGCCTATTGCCGTAAACATTGCCTATGGCCACCAGGAGAAATATGATGGCACTGGCTATCCGGAAGGTTTGAGCGGCGATAGGATTCCCATAGAGGCGAGGATTTCAACCGTTGCTGATTTCTGGGATGCCATCACGTCTGACCGGCCCTATCGACAAGCGATGCCAACCCGGAAAGCAATTGAAATCATGGATCAGGAGCGGGGGAAAACATTTGATCCCGAACTTCTCGATGCGTTTATGGATGAAAATGATAAATTGTACCTGAAATATCTGACCAGCGAGAAGCTGGAGGAGTTGAATTAAATCCACTGCAGGGGAGTGGATGTTGTATCGTCTTAAAGAAAGCGCGGAGGTAAATACATTTCCAGAAATTTTTAACATGCAGGTGGGGGTAATATGGGTATGGTAGATCATTTTGAAGAAATCAGAAAAGCAAGAAGAAAAAGCATCAAACGAACGAGATGCCGGTTTGAAAAATCACTTCAAAGTTACCAGGTATTTGATCTGTCGGTAAAGGGCTTTTCATTTTTATGTGAAAAAAAGAAATGCTTTTTTGATAAAGACCTTCAGTTGGACAATATTGTTTTTCTGGACGCAGAAGGCAAAAAAATAATAGAAGCATCCGGGACAGTCGTCTATGCCAAGACATTTGATCACGCCAACATGAAAGTCGGTGCATCCTTTGTAAAAAATAAAATCGTTCATTCCATTCTGGGGAAAATAAGGGCACCACGATATGTGCCAACCATTCCAATGGATGCAACCATCAGAAACATAGAGGACATTAAAGAAAAAAAGATTAAAGGATTTGTCGCTGACTATACCCCATCTTCCACACGACTTTCCTTTCCGGACGAACTGCCCTACGATATGGAATTGGGTGACTCGGTACAGTTGATCATTCAGTCAAGGGGAAATATTCTTCTTGATGATACTGCAAATATTATTCGAAAGAAATCCGACAGCACAGAACTGATACTGCAGTTCTCTAAAAAGTTTCTGGATGTTCCCTATATTGAAACCATTTCCGACGCCATCAATGATCAGAAAGACACACAGGACTATCTGGAAAGCTTAACGCAATATGAGGATGTTTCAGGAGAATTTAAAGCACTGGTGGCTGACTGGCGGATGTATCTGTTGCGCTTGAAACAGAAGCTCGATGCTGATAATATCAAAAACAAATACAAGGAAGATCATGAGCAGATCTATTTTTTAAAGGGCATTGAATCTTTTGTCGTCAAGGATATGTATACCTTTATTCAAAAGCTGAATAAAATTACGGATAACCTGGGGAAACCGCAGAGCCTTTTGTTCAAGAAATATTTCCGGGAAAATATGGACCCCTTTTTAAGAGTATCTCCTTTTGTGGCATCTGTTATAGACAAAGACAGAGGCTATGCCGGCAATTATGAAATCATCAAACAGCTTTTTGATGATCCATACAGGGGAGATACTCTTTTTGCAAAGATGATCAACAGGTTGACGCTCGACCTGGATGCGGTTACCGCCCATCAGGATAGAATCAATTTTCTCCATAACACAATTGTTTCCATGTACTACAAGAATAAAGGACCATTCTCCCTTTTCGTGCTGGGATCAGGCCCGGGAGAAGAAATTTTGAGGTTTGTCGACCAGACGGAATTTACTCCTGAAAAACCGGTTCAGGCCGCCCTGCTTGATATGGATGCCTTTGCGCTTGTTGACTTCAAGGACCAGATTCAGTATCTGGATGTGAGCCATTTCGAACTGATCACCCTGAACCGTAATCTGCTGAACATCATTGCCGGTCGGGATGAAGACCCCATAGATACAAAATTCCCTCTCACCTATTGTGCAGGCATGTTTGATTATTTCTCCCAGAAGATCTGCAAGAGAATTATTGGTTATATGATGAAGCATACCCAGCCGGGTGGCGTCATCATCGTCACCAATGTCCATAAAGACTGTTTTTCAAGGGCATTTATGGATTACGGTGGCGAATGGGAGCTGATTTTAAGAGATGAAGAACAAATGATCGACATGGTGCCTGAAGGACTGCCTTACGATATTTTCACTGATGAAAAACGCGCGAATATCTACGTGAAGATTTATATGCCGCATGAGTAGGGAGTGTCGCTGTTCATTTTGTGTCCACCTGAAAGATACTATCCATCTGAAGTTCATCATCTTGCGGCAAATACACTTTGCCGTGTGGCTGAAAAATTAGATGACAAAAGTCAAAAAGAAAGAGGATGGGATAACTATACTTTCTACGATGACGGTGGAGCGGGTAACACAGAAAAAAGAAGTCAAGTTTTCAATAACTGGAAGAAATGGTGGGAAGAAAACCAAAATGATATGAGAAATCTTATATGCTCACATGGTTGAACTAAACTGAACCAGGGGGATACGATCGAATTTCTTCAGTATAGAGCGGAGGGATTTGGCATCGTTCGGATGGGTTAGGAAATATGTGAAGTGTTCATCGGTAATATGAACGGGAACAAAGAACCTGAAACCGAATGGTGGATTCGTATTCGCGAAAAGGATCAAAATCAGGTTGGCTGGTTGCAAGTGAATTCAAATATCTAAAAGCAATAAAGCATAATCCCAACACGGGGTAAGTAAAGATACCATTTACTATAGTGGGTTGGGACATCTATCCTGTGGTCACGACAGAATTGAACCGGAAAAAAGTGAAGAATGGAGAATGTAAAATAAGAATGTTAAAATTCATACACGCAGCAGATATTCACTTGGATAGCCCCTTGCGTGGTTTGTCCCGTTATGAGTCTGCTCCGAAAGAATCCATCCGCGACGCCTGCCGAAGAGCCTTCGAAAACCTCATCGAGCTGGCCATTGAAGAAAAGGTCTCTTTTGTTTTGCTGGCAGGTGATCTTTATGACGGTGACTGGAAGGATTATAGTACCGGTATTTTTTTAAGCCAGCAGATGGGAAGGCTCAACCAGCATGATATTTCTGTCTTTGCGGTTGCCGGCAATCATGATGCCGCCAACCGGATGACCAAAGCCCTTGAAACCCCATCCAATATGACTATTTTTTCATCCCGGAAGCCAGAAACCATACGGCTGGATGATTTGGCAGTTGCCATCCACGGGCAGAGTTTCGGGACACAGCATGTTGATGAAAACCTGGCCACAGAATTTCCTTTGGCTGAGAAAGGGATGTTCAATATCGGCCTGCTGCATACCAGTCTCAATGGCCGGGAAGGCCATGCTGCGTATGCCCCCTGCCTGGTCGACGATCTGCGATCGAAAGGGTATCAATACTGGGCATTGGGGCACGTTCACAAACAGGAATTTGTTTCCAGAGATCCATGGATTGTGTTTTCCGGCTGTATTCAGGGCCGTCACATTCGAGAAACCGGTGCAAAGGGATGTGTGCTCGTCACTGTTGAAGACGGGGCTGTCCATTCGGTAGATGATTATCCGCTGGATGTGTTGCGCTGGATCGCATGCAACGTAGACCTGACAGATGTCAGTGACAATAGAGAGGTCCTTGAGCGCACTCGAAAATCCATCGAAACCGAAATAGCTTCAGCAGACGGGCGGCCTTTGGCCATGCGTATCCGGTTTGAAGGGGCGACCCAAATATCCGATAACCTTGCTGCATTTCCGGAAAGGCTTGAGCAGCAGATCAAAGCGCTTGGTGCAGAGATCGCCGGAGATGATTTATGGATAGAGCGGGTTGAAAATGCAACGGCCGGTAAACGCGATTTGGAATCCACGCTTTCTGACGACAGCGCATTGGGAAACCTGCTCAAGGACATATTGAATACGCCAGCCGATCCCAATGAAATAGACGGCCTCAAGGAGGTGATTGCCGATCTCAGACAAAAAATCCCGTCAGAAGCATTTTGTGCTGATTCTATTTTGAATCTCGATCAACATCAAGCCGTTGAGCGGTTGCTTGAGGAGGCAAAACATATGCTGATTGGACGATTATTGGGGGTGGGAGGCGGCAAATGAGGATCGACCGCCTGGATTTGATTGCATACGGTCCCTTCACCGGCAAATTGTTGGATTTATCAGACGGCGTGCACGGACTCCATTTGATCTACGGGGATAATGAAGCAGGAAAGAGTACTTCTCTAAGAGCGCTCATTGCCTGGCTGTTTGGTATCCCTGCCCGCACCAATGACAATCATCTTCATGCCAACCCTCAACTGAGAATCGGTGGGAAGCTAAGGCTTTCAAATGGGAAGTGTATAGAATTTATCCGGAGAAAGGGAACAAAGGGGACTTTA
This sequence comes from Pseudomonadota bacterium, assembly GCA_018816735.1. GTDB lineage: Bacteria > Desulfobacterota > Desulfobacteria > Desulfobacterales > JAHIVH01 > JAHIVH01. Next base: position 97,625 of record JAHIVH010000054.1, read on the forward strand.
CTAGAACCGGGTACGGATGTTTCCCTGGACGATTCTGATTTATTGCCATTTTTGCCAGGTGGTATGGATGAGGCTTTGTTCACAAAACTGTATGGCATAGATCATTCCGGCCTTATCGCCGGGGGGCAGGAGCTTTTGAATCAGTCCGGAGACCTCGGTCAGGCCCTTTTCAGTGCTGCGGTGGGGACTGCGAGCCTTCGAGAAATACTATCTGATCTGCAAAACAGCGCTGAAGACATTTTTAAACCTCGCGCATCTACAAAACAGGTGAATCAGGCTATATCCGGTTTCAACGACGCTAAAAAACGGATCAAGGATTCAAGCCTGCCGGTTACCGAATGGAAACGGCTGCAAAAAGAACTGGCTGCCATTCAATCCGCCATTCAACAGGTTGAAGAGACGATCAATGAGAAAAGTAAAGAAAAAAGCCGCCTGGACAGGCTCAACCGCGTAAAAGGCGCGTTGGCTGAGCGTCGCGGGGTCATGGTACGGATTGAAGAATTGGGGGAGGTGTTGATGCTTCCGGAAGACTTTGACGAAAAGCGTAAGACCGCGATGATTAACCTTCAAAAAGCAAGTGAAGCCCGGTCAAGGGCCGAAGCCAGGTTGTCGAACCTGAAAAAAGAAACGGAAACGTTAACAGTCCGTAATGAACTCATCGATAACGAAGAAACGATTCTCTCTATTCACAGGGAATTGGGGGCTGTTGAAAAAGCAATCAAGGATCGTCCCCAGCAAGATGGAAAAAGGCGCTTGTTGCGTAACGAGGCAGAGCAGCTGCTGAAAGGGGTTCGCCCTGATCTCAATATCGACAATGCTGACCAGCTGAGGCCGTTGATGAATAATAAAAAGTGGCTATCCGGTCTGGCCAAGGCATACAGCCTGCTGAATCAGAAAAAGGAGAATGCGGAGAATACGCTTAAAGATCTCAAGGACGAACATGAAAAAATTAAGAAAGAGCTGGAAAAACAATCTTCATCCAATCTAGACCTAAGCGAACTGAAGGCGGCGGTTTTCGCCGCAAGGAAGGCGGGTGACCTGGAACAGCGCCTGTCAAAGTTAAAAAAAAGGGCTGAGGATGAAAAGGCAGCCTGTACGATTGAACTTTTACGGCTCGGAAGATATTCCGGAACCATTGAATCGCTTTCAAAAATGGCCATGCCATTGTCAGAGACATTGGACAGGCTTGACAGACATGTCGATGAAATCTCTGATACGCTCAAAGACTATGGACGGAGACAAAAAGAAATCGATGGGGAACAAAAACAGGCAGCGCAGGACCTGAAAGCGTTATTGCTGGCAGGGAAGGTGCCGACCATGTCGGAGCTTGAAGACGCCCGATCTGCAAGGAACGCCGGATGGTATCTCATCAAACAAAAGTACATCGAAAACGTCGATATAGAAAAGGACATTTTGGAGTTGGCGACGGATTCCGATCTTTCCACATTCTATGAACAAAAGGTCGTTATTGCAGATGACGTATCAGATCAACTCCGTTCGGCTGCAGACCAGGTGGTAAAACGGGCCGATCTTGAGGCAAAAATTGAGAACCTGAAATCACGGGATAATGACATCACAGAAGCAATTAAAAAGGCAAATGAAGAAAAGGACGCCTATCAGAAGGAATGGGATGCTATCTGGATACCATTGGGGATAGAACCCGGAACGCCAAGGGAGATGAAACAATGGCTTCCCAGAGTGGAAAAACTGTTGTCAAATGTTCAATCCGTAAATGCTGTTTCCGGTGAGGGAATAAAACTTGCCGAGGATTGTGAGGCCCTCAAGGCATCTGTCTCTTTTCAGATATCAACATTTGATGGTTCAATAGACTTGCATGAAAAGAGCCTTGACGCCCTGATTAATCTCTGTGAACAGCGAATTGAAAAAGAGGAGGCTGCTCTGGAACGGAAACGTCAGCTGGACCAATCGCTGAATGATACAGAGATTCGCATGAAAAGGACTCGTGAAGAGCAACTATCCATTGAGAATGATCAAGCCACATGGACACAGGAATGGGGCAGGGCTATCTCCGGATTGGGGCTGAAACCGGATGTTCATCCGGAACAAGCGACAGCGGCGTTTGATCAGTTATTGGCTTATTTTGACAAATTCGATAAATCGGAAGACCTTCGCAGGCGGATTTATGGCATAGACCAGGTCTCAGAAAAATTTGAAAAGAACGTGTTCGCGTTCGCCGAGACGATTGGCATCAAAAGAGATGCAATGGAGGCAGCCGTTATTGCTTTAAAACTCCATCGTGATTTAAGCGAGACACGTGAAGCACGGGCAAGCCTGAAAAAGATAAAAAACCAGGAAAAAGAGATAAAGGAAGAAATCGAAGACTCGGAAATAACGATCCGAACAGCACAGGCGCAATTGACCTCATTAAGGGGGCAGGCAGGTGTTGAGACGGACAATGAACTGGAAGCAGCCGGTGAAATCTCACGAAAAATGCGTGAGCTGAGGCAAAAACGCGATACACTTGAACAGGAACTGACACGAAATGGGGATGGCTTAAGTATCCCGGAATTGGAACAGGAGGCTGCTCAGTCGGATGTGGATACCATAGACGGTGAACTGGAAAGAGTCTCTTCCGGGTTGAAAGAACTGCAAGACAATCGCGACCTGCTCCGTGATCAGCGTCAAACCCTTCAAAACGGGATTAAGGCCAAGGATGGCAGTGCCATTGCTGCCAATGCATCAGAGGAGGCTGAACAGCAGCTTGCCACAATCGTTTCTGGTGTCGAGCAATACTTGCGCTTACAGATGGCATCGCTCATTCTCAAACAGCGAATTGAGGATTACCGGAAGAAAAATCAGGGTCCGGTTCTTTCGAGGGCAGGGGTGCTTTTTTCCAAACTCACCCTGGGGTCTTATGCAAACCTTCGGGATGAATTGGGTGAAAATGGAAAACCCATCCTGCTGGGTGTTCGCCCAAATGATGTGGAGGTACCGGTTGACGGAATGAGTGATGGTACCAGAGATCAGCTATACTTGTCGCTTCGTCTTGCCACCCTTGAGCAGCATTTAAGCAAGGGAGAGCCCATGCCCTTTATCGTTGATGATATTCTTATCAGTTTTGATGACAGTCGTACAAAAATTTGTCTTGAAGTCCTTTCAGAGCTGGCGCTTGGTACCCAGGTATTGCTTTTTACTCATCACAGGCGGGTGCTTGAGCTTTCGGGTGTGCTTGAAACAAAGGCAGGGGTCTATTGCCATGAGCTTTCTGAATGATCGGTGATGGTATTGAATTATACTATTTTTTTTCGGTCCTATTTGTTTGTTTTGGTCAGAAGTCGGGGTAAATCCTTTATCAGCATGGAATTTCTCACCACTTGTGAATAATCGGGGTGTCCATTATTATTTCTGAATTCGTTATCTGCATTTTCCTGTTCAGTCTTGTTTTTGTTGCCGAAACCATATTCGGTATAGCCAATGGTCATAAACTGAATGGCTGACGGCGGCAATGTTCTGTCCCAATAATCCGGGTTGAAGCGCATCATTTGCAGGCCATCCCGTTTGCCGTTGACATTCAAAATGCCATCATCACTGCCATAATGCGCGGGAGAATTCAATTCATCCTGGCTCATATTATCCACAAGGGGTTTGATAAAATCATAGAGCATTTTATTGCTGTCATCGGCTTTGTAAAATTTGAGTTTGGCTTCCACAACGTCTCTCACAGTCACAGGCAGCCAATAGGCGGGGCGGTCGGGGTTGAAAACCACCAGACTTCCGCAGGTGCGGGGCTCACAATCATAGTAATGCACACCAGGAACAATTTCCCTGATCAGGGGAAATACCAGAAACAATTCCTTTAAAAGGGAAGCCTCATTCCCTTCTTTCTGCATACCGCCATGACCGGTTTCTGTATTATTGATTTCAAGATACCAGTGCGGCGGTTCAACGGTCCATTTGTCTTCTTTCCCATTTGAGTTGAGAAATAGTTGAAAATCAAACCGTAGCTCTCCTCTCAACCCATAATTACTGGAACGTTTTTTATACTCATCATCCCAGTAACCAAAGAGGGTAACAGCCAGGTCAAAGCCTTTGGAGGCTTTCATCATGGGTATGTTTTGATAGAAATAATCCGATATGGTTTTGACATGATTGCCAAATGCAATGTTTTCCGTTCCCTCTGATCTGGTGTTGTTATAAAAGGAATAGGAACCCTGCTTCTCAGTCAGATACTGAGATTGGGCGGTGATCATTAGGGGCAATAGTATTATTGCTGCGGATATAAAAAAAACAACAGGTTTTAGTTTCATTTGTAAATTCAACTTTGCTGTTGCGGGTTTATATTTAAATCATTTTGGTCTGAGCGCTTTCTCTGAAAAGGCCGGTCAGGGAATATGCTACTGCGCCACCAATTCCACCCGACGGTTTTTGCCCCGTCCCTCCTCAGTCTTGTTGGCGGTCACCGGCGCTACAGGACCGGCACCAAAGGGGATGAGCCGGGAGGCGTCAATTCCGTATTTGCCGACCAGGGAATTCACCACTGAGGTGGCCCTTTTCTGGGACAGTTTGACATTGTGGGCAAACTGGCCGATATTATCTGTATGACCCACCGCATAGAGTTTCAGGCTGGCATCGGTTTTAAGCATTTTGACAATGTCAGCCAGTGCCGCTTCAGAAGAAGGTTTAAGATCGGCTTTGCCGGTATCAAAATAAATTGAGGCACAGCATCAAAAACAAAATCGCCAAAATACGATGTTGCATATATTCTCCTTTTATTATGATTTTATGTCCGGCTTGGTTTAGGGAAATGAACTCGTTTTCCAGAAGTAAAATCTATATCAATCCGCACATGCCGTGTCAAATACAATTCATCGTTTTGGGTTGCCGATATGTTGTGGTGAGCTTTATCATGAAAGATCGCAGGCGATTAAAACGGTGATTCAAATCCTGAAAAATCCGTACACCGCACCTATACCTCCGCCGATGAGATGGGCAAACTGGGAAATATTGTCTTTTCCAAGACTGCTGATAATTTCACTTCCCATAAACAGTACCGCCACAATAAGAAACGTAAGCGGTATTTCTCCGGTTCTGATATTGGAAAACGATCCCAGAAGAATCAGCATGAATGCAATGCCGCTTGCGCCCAGAAGTCCTGTTGAAAACAGGAAGGTGTTTAAAAGACCGGTAACAAGGGCAGTGACAAAAACCATTTCAAACAGCTTGAGAGAACCGTATTTTTCTTCCAATAGAGGGCCGATGAGAAGAATGAGAGAGAAGTTCCCCAGAAGGTGCGACCAGTTGGCATGGCCGATGACATGGGACACCAGCCTGAAATCCTGAACAGGGTCTGAAAACCGGGTGCCCGGGTAGACGGCAAAAAATTGTTTGATCAGGGATGGATAAAGGAGGTTGTTGATGAAGAGTACGCCTATTGAAATCAGTGCATAGGTGAGAATCACGGGAGAGTTGTATTTGATTTTCATCTAAACTGTCTGGACCTCCTTTTTAAAAAACGCCGGACATCCCTATTTTATGTAATGGAAAGACCGGCGTTTTAAAGAGCTATTTTTTCAAAACGTCTTTTCTTGCAAAAACCTTTGGCTTTAATCCGTGTTTGATCATGGTATAGGTTGGTCTGTCTTTTTCGGCCAGCATTTTGGCGAATTCCATGGTTTTTACCGGGAGGTCTTCCTGGGGACAGATTTCATCCACCACATTTTTTTCCTTGCATTCATATCCGCCAATGGCTTTTCCGGTGAGCGCCAGTTCCTTCAGGATTTGGTCATTGGGAATAAGGTCGATAATGTCATGCATGGTTTCCGTAAAAGGGATTCGGATGTTTACTTCCGGAAAGCAGAATCGCCCGCGGTCTTCTCTCATGAATTTGAAATCAAAAGTACAGGCCATAATGGCTGCTCCGGCATAAACGTTTCCGGTGATGCATGCGATCGTCGGCAGATTGAGGAGTGCCAGACGAATCAGGGTCAGGTCAAATGCGTTTACAAATGCTTTTGCCTGATCGGCGGACTGGGTCATGAGCCAGTCCAGATTGATTCCGGTGGACCATGTTTTGGGGTGACTGCTTGTCAGGACCATGGACGTGTTACCCAAAGACTTTTCCACCGTATCGAGGCAGGCGTTCAATTCATTAAAAAAATCAATCGTAAATGTATTGTCCTTATCCCCGTTGATCATGGTCAGGATAAAAACACTGTCTTCTTTTTTCAGGTCAAAGTAAGTCACAGCTTGAACTCCTTTCGAAGGTTATTTCATTTTTGTTTTTAAGCCCGGAATTTCAGCCTAATTTATGAAATAAGTCAAGGAAAAAGGATACTGAAAAATAGGTCCTTTGGTGTTAAGGCCCTCTGCCGCGTTTTCAGCTGCTCAATCCGGAATAAATGCCGGTTCCCTGATTTCAACCATGGCAATGGCGTCTTCCGGGCATCCGATCGCGCACTGGCCGCAGCCCATGCATTTATCGAGATTGACAACGGCTGATTCAGCATCGCCTATGGCAATGGCATTAAAAAAGCATCGTTCCTCACAGGCGCCACATGCCGTACATGTATCAACATCCACTTCCGGCCGGTATCTGCTGGGATCACAGAGACTGACCCCATCTGAAATCAGAAGGGTGAAAGACTGACAGCAGCAACCGCAACAATTGCAGATAAAATGTCCAATGCCGGTTTTGTTCATGGTCACATGCACGAGTCCTGCTTCTGCGGATTCCCGGATGATGTTGTGGGCTTCTTCCTTGGTGATTTCCCGACCGGTCCCGCGTTCGATGGTGTAGTCTGCGCCGCGGTTGATCTGGATACAGACTTCAATAGGTGCATCGCACTTGTGCATGGTGAGTCTGCAAGTGCATTTTGTCACGGCAATTTTATCAGCATCGTTGATGATGTCTATCATATTTTCATAGGTGAGAATTTTTGCCTTTCCCGCATCAAGGGATTTGCCGACCGGTATCACGCGAGTAAATGGCCGTGGCAGAAAGTTTGCCAGCTGGGGGGCTAATTTCGGCCATTCCTTTTCCATATAGGCTTCCCAGAGATCGTAGAATTCCTGGGTGGCTTCCGGCCAGACAATGGTCGCATCATGAAACTGGGCAAGGTGCATGGGCGGACGCCAGTAGGTGGGCTGACCCTGTTTTTCTTTTTTAAAGGACAGGCCTTTTCTGAACATGTCCTTCAGATCGGCATTGATGTCCGTTTCAGAGCGCCCGGTTTTTCCCGAAAGCTCTGCCGCGGTTCCGGGAAGCGATACAAGAAGTTCCGCCTGCTGATCATTTATCATGTTCCGGAGAATCTTGGGGATATATACGGAATCCTTATCCAGCATGTTGGAAGCAAACTTCTGATAGGGTGACAATTCAGTCATGGGCAATCCCTCCTTTAAGACGTTTTAAGGTTAAGAAACGTTAATGCGTTTTCATAAAAGACATGATTCAGTTGTTCTTCAGTAAATCCGAAGCGGGACACGCTGTCAATCGCCTCCTGATAATGATAGGGAACAATGGGCCAGTCAGAACCAAAACAAATCCGGTCCGCATGTTTCATCAGTGTTTCAGTATCACCATGATAAATGGTGTCAAAGAAATCGGTTCGGGTGTTGATCATGGTGGTATCCAGAAACATTTTCGGGTGATCGTCCAGCATATAAAGAAATTCGTTATATTCCGTGAGGCCCATATGCGGGACGCAGACGCGGAGGGTTTCAAACCGGCGCATCAATTTTTTAAAATAATCAAATCCCACAAATTCGTGGTTCATCGGCCCTGATCCAATGTGAATGATCAGGGGCATGTCTCTTTCCATGCAATTTTCGTAAAGGTAGTCGAGTCTCGGATCATTGATATCAAACTGTTGAACCAGCGGTTGAAACTTGAAGCCGAAGATGTGGGGGGAGGTTAAAGAAAAATCCACAATCTCCCTGAAATCATCATCATCCGGATAGACGCTCGCAAACGGAATAAATATCGGATGATCGGATGCAAGCGATGCCATGAACCGGTTTAAGGACCCTGCGATACCTTTTTTATGGGGATAACTCAAGGCCACAGCTTGTGTAATACCATGAGACATCAGGGTGGCGGCGATCTGACCGGCCAGCTGGTGATGCACGTTCCAACCAAAGAATTCAAAGTAGTCCCAGACCGCCTTGAACATTTTTTCCGGAAACACATGCACATGAAGATCGATTCTGTCTGCCATATTATCCTGATTCATTTAAACTAAAATTTCATTCCCGGCAGATTGAGAGACGCCGTATTTCCCCCATCCACAGGAATGGCCTGGCCGGTGATATAGCTTGCCTCATCACTGGCAAGAAACAGAATCACCGATGCGATTTCCTCTGAACGTCCATAGCGCCTTAATTCACAACGGCTTCCCAGTTTGTCCCCTTTCCCCGCACCTCGGGCATAGTCGAACACAGGCTGGGTCATGCCGGTTTCAATCAGACCGGGACAAACAGCATTGACCCGGATATGATGGGCGCCCAGATCGCAGGCTGTGGTCTGGGTATAATTTATCAATGCCGCCTTGCTCGCGCTGTAAGCGTTTCCGCCGGCGCCGGAACGGATGCCGGCCACAGATGCGGTGTTGATGATGGTGCCCTTATTTTTTTCCATCATGTGTCTTGCCACATGTTTTGTGGCAAAAACCGCCCCCATGACATTGACGTCGAACACCTGCCGCCAGACATGGGCATCCTGCTGGTCCGGGCCAGCCATGTCACCCACGATCCCTGCGTTGTTCACCAGGATGTCAATCTGACCGTAAGTGGCAAGCGCGAGGTCGATGAGCGCTTTTACCTCTGCCTCATCAGCCACGTTCGTTTTTTGGAATATGGCCGATCCGCCATTGCTTTTAATGGCTGATGCAAGCGCTTTCAATTTTTCTTCATTGATATCTGCGATAACAACCTTTGCCCCTTCATCGGAGAATCTTAAGGCGGTCGCTTTTCCAATACCGCTTGCCGAACCTGTAATCACAGCTACCTTGTCTGCCAGTCTTTTTGTCATTGTTGAACGTCACCCTTTTTTAAAAATTTTATAATCTTGATTGCGCCAGAATTCCCGTGGCTGCCTTTTCAAGAAGCTCCACCGCGCCGATCAGAAGGGCGAACCGCTCATCCTTGGTCTGGCCGTGATAATACCGGTAGTAGATCTGCTGAGCGATGACAGCCAATCTGAACATGCCGAAAATCAGGTAAAAATCAAAACAATCGATGGTCCTTCCGGATTTTTCCCCATAAAGCCGGACAATGTCATCCCGGCTCAACATGCCCTCAAGTGTGGTAGGGAGCGTCCGCATGAGCTTGAAATCTTCAGGATCATCCCGATTGATCCAGTAACCCAGGGATGACCCCAGATCCATCAGAGGGTCACCAATGGTGGCCATTTCCCAGTCGAGAATTCCCGTAATCTCAAGCGGGTTTTCAGGGTTTAACACCACATTGTCAAATTTGTAATCGTTATGAATGATGGCGGGCTTGTCCGTGTCTTCGGGCATTTTTTCAGAAAGCCAGCCCATGATGGCTTCGTAGTCGGGGGCATCATCTGTTTTGGCGTTTCTGTAACGCTTGCTCCACCCCTCGACCTGGCGTTTCACATACCCTTCGGGTTTTCCAAAATCGCTTAAGCCGATTTTGGCGTAATCGATGCTGTGGAGTTCATTTAATACGGATATCAGGTTATGGCAGAGCTGCCTGGCCATGTCCGGGGAGATCGCCATTCCCTTTGGCGGGTTTTTACGTAAAATGATACCTGTCAACCGTTCCATGACATAAAAGGGGCAACCCATGATATCCGGGTCTTCGGAATAGACAAGCGGTTCCGGACAATAGGGAAAAACCGGTTTCAGGGCTTTCAGCATGTTGTATTCCCGACCCATGTCATGGGCTGTTTTGGCCTTTTTCCCAAAAGGCGGGCGTCTTAAAACCATTTCCCTGTTTTGGGAACTGATGGCATAGGTGAGGTTGGAGTACCCGCCGGGAAACTGTTTGATGGTGATTCCACCGTCAATCCCTTTGATGGAATCCTTTAAAAAGACCTCGATTTTTTTCAGATCCAGTTCCTCTCCTTCTCTGATGTTCGTCGGTTCATCGATCATTCCCATCATATCCTCCGTCAGTTCCCGTGCTTATTTTTTGTTTTTTCGTTCGTTATATTCTCTTAATATCCGTCTGCCGACCATCAGCTGGTGTACTTCATCCGCACCGTCATAGATTCTCGCCCCTCGTTCAAGCCTGTAGAACATGGAAAGAACGGTGTCGTCCGAGACACCGAGGCCGCCGTGAACCTGAATGGCCCTGTCAACGACGTTCTGCATTGTATTCGCCACAACAAATTTAATCAACGAAATATCGTTTCTCGCTTCACTTGTGCCCACGTCCTCGATCCGCCATCCCGCATGAAGGGTCATCAGTCTTGCCGCCTGAATTTCCGCTGCGGATTTGGCCACCCAGGACTGAATCAGTTGCCTTGAGGCGAGGGTTTTCCCGCCTTCTGATATAATTCTGTCATTTGCGCGATTACACATCATGTCAAATGCCCTCTGGCATACGCCCAGCCATCTCATGCAGTGATGGATTCTTCCCGGCCCCAGACGATCCTGGGCGATGATGAACCCGTGCCCTTCAGGCCCCAGAAGATTTTTCTGAGGCACGCGGCAGGACTGATACATGATTTCCGCATGACTGGCATAATCGCTTCCTGAATGGCCCATGACCGGAATATTTCTGATCAGGTTAAAGCCCGGTGTGTCCGTGGGCACGATAATCATGCTGGCATTCAGATATTTGGGCGCTTTGGGATCGGTGATCGCCATGACAATGGCGAATTTTGCCCCATCTGCCGAACTGGTAAACCATTTATGACCGTTTATCACATAATCATCCCCGTCTTTCACGGCGGTTGTCTCGAGCATGGCCGGATTGGAACCCGGCATGTTCACTTCCGTCATGGAGAAACAGCTTCGTATCTTTCCATCCACAAGGGGCTGCAAATACATTCTCTTCTGGTCATCTGTGCCGTATTTGTGAAGAATTTCAATATTTCCCGCATCCGGGGCCTGGCAGCCGAAAATATAATGGCCCAGGGGGGAGCGGCCAAGCGCTTCCGACACAAACGCATGTTCCATGAGGTCAAGCCCCATGCCGCCCAGTTCTTTGGGAACATTGGGTGCCCAGAGCTCCATTTTTTTGACCATTTGCCGTTTTTCTTCAAAAATGGGAACAGCGGCTTTGAAATCCCCATCATTAAAATAAGGTTCAAGGGGGAACAACTCTTTTTCAACAAACTCATTGATCATGTCAAGGATGGTTTGAAGCTTTTCGGAAATTTTAAAGTCCATGATGGTCTCCTGTATTTAGTCTTGTTTTCAAAATCTGGTTTTTTGGGCCAGGGTTTTTTAACGATAGGTAATCATATCTTTTATGCCGTTCATCTCCAGATGGACGTACTCGTTAAATGTGGCCAGCATGATGGCATCTGCCGTACACTTGAATCGGGATACCGAGCTGTTCACCACCTGCCAGGTCACGGCAATGGCATCCTGGTCCGACAGGTGGAGCGCCATTTGAACCAAAACTCCCACCGGCCCACCGGATGTGAATATGGCGATCTGTTTTCCACGGCCATGGATGTTCATTATATTTTCAATACCATTTATGACATTTTTCTTGTAATCTTTGAAGCTTACAAGATCCGGGATATCGTCCTTTCCGGACACCCACCGTCTCATTATTTTTTCAAACACATTCTGGAACGCACGTTTGCTTTCGAACATGCGGGTCACCTCATTTTGAAAGAGGGGGGCTTCGGTTGTCATTAGCGGAATATATCTGGCAATCACTTTTTCCGAATCGTATTCGTTCAGATTATCGATCCGGATCGATTCCGGTTTCTCGATCTTTCTTTCTTCGAGAACATCCAGAAATGCCTTTTCAGTCTCAATATGGCGGGTGAGGGTCCCTGTGAAACTGATGTCAAAAGAAATATTCAGGTTCAGCAGGTGCTCGGCAAGCATCTTCGCTTGCAATTTTCCTTTTTCCGACAACCGGTCATAATTGGAATGACCAAAAGAGGCCTGGCCATGCCGGATCAAATAAATCGTGCTCATGATACATCTTCCTTAATTGAGGTTTCGAACACCTTATATAATATCAGTGCTTTTGAATGTCAAACGAAATAGAACGAGCGTTCGTTTTTGAAAGCGCAAACAGCGATAATGGATGACTCGTCTGGAGCGATGAAGAATTGTTTATAATTATATAGATGATATCAATACGTTATAGCATCAAATACCATTTGTTGGAAAGATTAATCGATATTCTCCCTGAAGTCGCATCCTTCAGTGCTGCATTTGTAAAAGTTGCCGTCCTTTTTTGTGGTTTTTTCCACGAGAAAAGATGCACCGCATTGGGGGCAGGGTTTATCAACCGGTTTGTCCCATGATGCAAATGTACAATCCGGGTATTTGTTGCACCCATAAAAGATTTTGCCCCGTTTGGATTTTTTCTCAAGAATTTCACCTTCACAATTGCTGTTAGGGCATTTAACACCGGTTTTATTGCCTGGACCGCTTGAATGAACCGATTGGGTGTTTTTACATTCAGGATAGCCGGTGCAGGCCAGGAATTCTCCAAAACGTCCCTGTTTGACGGCCATCGGCTTACCACATTTGTCGCAGAACTTTCCTTCGGCAATCTCATTCGAATATTCGATCGGATGAATGACACCCTTTTCATCTCTTTCATAATTTCTGGAATAATTGCATTCCGGATATCCGCTGCAGGCGACAAAAGGTCCGTTTTTACCTATTTTAATATGAAGTTTATTGCTGCATTGGGGGCACGCGAGGTGGGTGGGAACGCCAACGCCCTTGATATTCAACATGCCTGCTTTGGCGGCATCCAGTTCTTTTTCAAATGGCGAATAAAAGTGGGCTAAAAGATCGATATAGTCCATTTCAGCGGTTTCCACACGATCAAGGTCATTTTCCATTTTGGCTGTGAATGCCACATCCAGTATGTCAGGAAAATTTTCCACCAGAAGATCGTTTACAATGAAGCCAAGCTCACTGGGTCTGAAGTATTTGTTGACCAGATCAACATAGCCCTTGTCCCTTATGGTGGAGAGAATGGTGGCATAGGTTGATGGCCGGCCGATGCCGTTTTCTTCAAGCTCCTTTACAAGAGATGCTTCTGAAAATCGCGGAGGCGGGGAGGTGAAATGCTGTTTGGGATCTATGGCGTGCAATTTCAACAGGCTGCCTTCACTCAGTTCAGGAAGATTCTGGGTTTTTCCGTCCGGGTCCTGAGATTCTCCGGGTGGGTATAGTGCGAGAAATCCGGGAAATTTGACCTGGGAGCCGCTTGCAGAAAACAGGTACACGCCCGCTCTGATGGCAAATGTGCTTTGATCGATCAGGGCCTGCTGCATCTGGGATGCCATAAACCGTTTCCAGATCAATGTGTACAGGGAGAGCTGATCTTTTGACAGGTGAGAGGCAATTTGCTCAGGCGTATGATACACAGATGTCGGCCGGATGGCTTCATGGGCGTCCTGGACTTTTTTCTTGTTTGCAAAAAAACGAGGGGCATCCAAAGCATAATCGTCTCCGAAGGTTTCCCGGATAAGTTGCTGGGCTTCAATGGCTGCCTCTGCTGCAATTCGGGTGGAATCCGTACGCATATAAGTGATCAATCCCACCGGTTCATCCTGTGCAAGATCAATACCTTCGTAGAGTTGTTGCGCCAAAGCCATGGTTTTTTTTGCTGAAAACTTTAATTTATTGATGGCATCCTGCTGAAGTTTGCTGGTATTAAATGGGGGGGGCGGCGTTCGTTTTTTTGTTTTTTGGGTTATTTTTTCAATCACATAGGATTTATCAGCCAATTCATCTAGAATATGGTTTGTTGCCTCTTCATTGTGAATGGTTAACTTCTCCTCGCCTTTTTTAACAAGTTTTGCATCAAAAGGAGGGGGAACACTGCCTTCAAGATTGGCTGTAATGCTCCAGTATTCTTCGGGATTGAATGCCTGAATTTCCCGTTCCCGTTCGCAGATAATTCGTACTGCCACAGACTGAACCCTTCCGGCACTGAGATTACTCTGCACTTTTCGCCACAAAAGCGGGGAAATCTGATAACCCACCAGGCGGTCCAGAATACGTCTGGCCTGCTGGGCATTATACCGGTTATGGTTCAATTCAAGAGGCGTCGACAGGGCATCCAGAATCCCTTTTTGGGTGAGTTCATGAAACAGAACCCTGTGGAACTGGCGCCCTTTTTTCTTGAGAATCTCCGCCGTGTGATAGGCAATGGCTTCCCCTTCACGATCCGGGTCAGGCGCCAGATAAATATCCTCTGCATTATCGGCCGCTGTTCGCAGGGCTTTGATAACTTTTTGTTTTCCTTTGATATTTAAATAAGTGGCCTTAAAGTTTTTCTCGACGTCGATTCCGAATTCTTTTGGCGGCAGATCCTTGATGTGTCCGGATGTGGATGTCACATTATAGTCCTTGCCCACATATTTCTTGATCGTTCTTATTTTGGTCGGTGATTCAACTATGATTAATGGTTTTGCCACATTGATCCTCATTAATAAAAAAATATTTTCCCGGAGCCTGCGAAACCATGCCCATAAGCTCCAACTTTAACAATATACCCGATATCTGGCCTGGTTTAAAGTTCAGTTTTCGTGACAGTTCGTCAATATGAACAGGATAGGGGCCAAGTGATTTTATCACCTCTTGTTCCCTGTCCGAAAGCGCTGGCAGACCCACATTTTCGACTTCGTCATTTGGCTTGCTGTCCGTTTGATCACATGCATTCTGAAAATAAGGCATGTAAGGGAATTCTTCAAGCACATCCCGTGCATGCGCAACAAGTTTTGCGCCGTCCTTTAAAAGCTGATGTGTGCCTGCACTTTTAAAAGAATGAATGCTTCCAGGTACAGCAAATACCTCCCGGCCCTGTTCTGCGGCAAGCCTTGCCGTGATTAACGAGCCACTTTTTTTCGCAGCCTCTACGACCACAGTGCCCAGGGACATACCGCAAATGATTCTGTTTCTCAAGGGAAAATTATAGGCTTCAGGCCCGGCATTTACCGGAAATTCGGATATGACGGCGCCATTTTGGGAAATTTTATGAAAAAGGTCTTTATTTTCAGGTGGATAAATACATCCCAGGCCAGACCCCAAAACCGCTGTGGTCGGATTCCCCGCAGTCAGCGCACCATAATGGGCGGCAGTGTCAATGCCGCGTGCCATCCCGCTGACGATGTTTATTCCAAAAAGGGATAAATCCCTGCCCAGTTTTTCAGCCGCAGACCGGCCATATGACGACGCGTTTCGCGACCCCACAATCGCCATGCCCGGTTTGGATTCAGGCAATTTCCCATAAACATAAAGATAGGGCGGCGGATCCGGAATTTCTCTTAGCAGGGCAGGGTAGGCCGCATCAGAAAAGGTGATAATTCCAAACCCTTTTTGGAAAGTCAGCTTGATTTCAGGCACGATATGGTCCGGTACCCGGGTATTCCGGATAGCTGCAATAATTTTATTTGAGATTCCCTGAACAGCCGCCAGCTCTTCAAACGGGGCTGAGATAACCTTTTCAGGCGAGCCAAACCTGTCAAGAAGCCTCTTGAAAAGATGGTTTCCTATGCCGGGGACACTTTTAAGAAAGAACCATGGTATCAGTTTTTGCATTCGGAAATGATCTGTGAAAACGTTTTGGTTTTCGGTATTGATTTCAATCCTTGATTTTTTTCAGCATGTCTGCCGCTTTTGATGCTGCAGGGCTGAATGGATAACTTCGGGCCACTTTTTTCAGGTATGTTTTTGCATTTTCGATATTTTTAAGTCCCAGGAACGAATACCCGGTTTTGAGAAGAGCATCCGGCATCTTGTTACTGTCAGGATAAGTGCTGATAACATGTTTGAACTGTTTGATGGCACCTTCATAATCCTTATTGGAATAAAGGCATTCTCCGTTCCAGTAAATGGCATTGTCTGCAAGGTCGTGATTCGGATACGAACTGGAAAAAGAAGAAAAAAGAGATGCCGCTTTGTTGTAATCCCTGTCGTTAAAGGCTTTCCGGGCTTCGTTATACAGGGTTTCCGGTGAATCAAACTGCTTTGCGTCAGGTGAAGGGATAGGGGCTTCGGAAATACCAGGAGACGGAGACGTTTCCGTGGACAGCTCATTTCCTGTAGACGATTTTTCCATGTCCCTGAGGGCTTTTTCATGATTGTCCACCATGAACTGGATAACGGACACCCGATGATAGATTTCCTCGATTTTCTGATTGGTTTCAGCAATCTCTTTTTCAAGATAGACGTCTTTCTGTTCTTTGGTGGCTGGCCGGCTGGATGTACATGCCGAGAAAAACAGGAAAAGGAGCAAAAAAGCCATCACTATCTGAAAAAAAATTACAGGATGAAAATCACGATCATGAATGGGTCGTCGGGTCATGTGTCCTCCTGATCTTTTAAAAGGTTAGGGGCCCATTATGGCTTGAGGTCCTGCCTTTAAAAGCAAATGGCAGGACCCGGATTTTGAACAGTAACAGCATGCGGATACGGCTTTGCCGTATCATCAGGATCGGCCAAATTCCTGCCAGGCGATCAGAATCGGACTGGCCACATAAATGGACGAATAGGTTCCAACAGCGATACCCACCAGCAGGGCAAATGAAAAATCATGTATGGTCGCACCTCCCAGCAGAAAAAGGGCAACAACGACAAAAAGGGTGGTCAGGGAGGTGAGTATGGTTCGGCTTAACGTTTCATTGATGCTTCTGTTGATGTTGTCTTGAAGGGGTTTTCGGCTGTTTTTCTTCAGATTTTCTCTTATTCGGTCAAAAACGATAATGGTATCGTTCAACGAATAACCGATGATTGTGAGAATAGCTGCGATAATGGGCAGGTTAAATTCAAGATCAAAAATGGAAAAAAGGCCAACGGTGATCGTCACATCGTGGATAAGGGCCACGATGGCGCCCATGGCATACTTGAGTTCCAGATACCAGCAGAGGATCAGGGCGATCATCAAGGCAACGATAATCAATATCGGAATGCTAACATTAAACATGGACAGGAGATAGACCACTGTCATTAGCACACCGGTCATCACTGCTGAGATCATCCATTTCATCTCAAAGCGCCCCGAGATATAGATGGTGATGAACAGAAGGGAATAGAAAATGGCAAATAGCGCCTTTCCCCTAAGGTCCTTGCTTACCTGAGGGCCTACCATATCTGTACTCATGATTTCCGGTTCCTGCCCGGTGGTGTTTTTCATCGATTCTTTGAACTTGTTTTGAAAGTCCTCATCATTCATAAAGGAGGCGCTGGTTCTGATTTGAAATTCATTTTCCTGTTTGGCGCCGAACCTCTGGGTGGATGATTTTTCAAGCCCCAGTGGTTCAAGCCCTTTTTTAATATCATTCAGCTCAACATGGTTCTGAAATTTGATCTGAAGAGAAGAACCGCCCTCAAAATCAACGCCCAGGCGCGGCCCCTGATGAATGATCAGGGATATAATACTTGCGATGATTAATACCAGTGACGCTGTAAAGGCAATTTTTCTTTTGCCGATAAAATCAATATTAATGTCAGATTTGATAAACTGCATGGATATTTCCCCCAGACTATATGCTTAATGATTTGATGTCGCGGTTATCAAGTAAAAATTCAAATATCATTCTGGACACAATAAGTGCCGTAAACAGACTGGCAATGATTCCAAGGCTTAATGTCACGGCAAATCCCTTCACCGGACCTGATCCGAACTGAAAAAGAACGATCGCCACAATCAATGTGGTCACATTGGCATCCATGATCGTCAACGTCGCCCTGTCAAACCCTGAGAGAACCGCTGCCCTAATTGTTTTTCCGTATCCGGTTTCCTCCCTGATACGTTCAAAAATGAGAACGTTTGCATCAACCGCCATACCAATAGTGAGGATGATACCTGCGATACCCGGCAGTGTCAGTGTGGCCCCGAACATAATCAATCCGGCAAGGATAAGAACGATATTGACGAGAAGCGCCAAGTCGGCGATCAGTCCTGATCCCTTGTAGTATACAACCATGAAAAGAACGACAAAAAGGCCGCCAACGGCCATGGACATCATCCCCTTTTTTATTGAATCCATACCCAGGGTGGGGCCGACTATTCTTTCTTCAATAATATTGACCGGGGCAGGCAGGGCGCCGGCTCTCAGGACAATCGCCAGGTCATGGGCCTCATCCATCGAAAAATTTCCGGTGATCTGGGCTGAACCGCCGGTGATCTTGGACTGAATGACCGGAGCCGAATAGACCTTGTTGTCCAATACAATGGCCAGACGTTTCTTGATATTTTCACCGGTGATATTGCCAAAAATACGTCCGCCTTTTTTATCAAAGTTGATGGCCACATAGGGTTTGTTCATTCGCTGGTCAACCCTTACTCTGGCGTCGGTGAGCGAATCCCCTCCCAATTGAACGCGTTTTTTAAGAAGATAGGGTGTTTTTGAAACCCGGTTGGTGCTGGGGTCTTTTTTATATTCGTAAAGAATCTCGCTTCCTGCCGGCACACTTCCCTGAAGGGCTGCTGAAAGATCATGGTCTTCATCCACGAGCTTGAATTCGAGCTGGGCTGTTTTTCCGATAAGATCAATCGCTCTTTTTGTGTCCTTTATACCTGGGAGCTGGATCTGGATGCGCTTGTCTCCCTGGCGACGGATATCCGGTTCGCTGACACCAAATTCATCAATCCGGTTTCTGATTGTCTCCAGTGCCTGATCCACTGCCAGCTTTTTGATATAGGCAGATTCTTCGTCCGGCAGATCAAACATCATGACAACCTGGTCTCCTTGCCTTTTTTCAGGAAGTTTTCTCAAGTTTTTAAATTCTTTGTCAAACATGCTGTTGAAACTGTCAACCTGATCCTGTCCTTCAAGTACGACCGAAATCTTGGTCCCCTCAACCCGGTTTATTCCCTTTTGTTTCAAATGATTTTGCTTCATGAGGGTTTTCAGATCATGAATGATCAATTCAATTCTGTTTTCCACCGCCTTCTGGGTTTCAACTTCAAGAACGAGATGCATCCCGCCCTGAAGATCCAGGCCCAGGTTGATTTTTTTATTCGGCCACATGGTCGGCGTGTCTGTTTTCTGGACATACATGCCAATAGTGGGAAGCACCATAATCAGTGCAATGATGATCACGCCAATGACTGAGAGAAGTTTCCAGGGAATGGTTTTCAATTGTTTTAATCCTTTATCTTTAAGGTTTAAATGCCTATTGTCAGATATGTTTTACTCTTTTTCAACAAGGCCGCTTATATTACCCCGGTTTAATTTGATTTGGACCTTGTCTGCAATTTCCAGCTTAACCGAGTTTTCATCAAGAGACACAATCCGGCCAAAAATGCCGCCACTGGTCACGACCCTGTCACCTTTTTTCAGGTTGTTGATCATTTCCTGTGCCTGCTTTGCCTTCTTTTGTTGCGGCCGGATTAAAAGAAAATAAAAAATGACGAAAATAATAATCATTGGGATAAAAGGGGCAAATCCACCACTAGGCGCGGCACCTGCGCCGCCTGCCTGACCCATTGCATAGGCAATACTTGTCAAAATAATACCTCCGTTAAATGTCTAAAAAAAATCCGGTCTGATTCTCAAATGATGAAAATGACACGCAAACCGTTATTGAACAATCTTACAGTCTCCAGATAAGCATCAAACCCTTTTTATATAAGAATGAAAAACAGTCAAGATATTTTACAGTAATTCTCGGTGCACTGCTTAAATTTAGTATAAAGAGATGACCTAACGGTATTGCGGCATGAAGACATGATACATTACCAAATTCGGGTATTTATGCGGTTATCGCATCATCCGTGTTGCGTTTTTATATGGGATATAACATACAGGCAGGTCAGAAACCCGGATGGCTACTGCTCAGCAGGCATCCAGAGCGTCTCACCGTCAAACTGGATCAAATTGACCTGATTATAGTCAATCTGTTCTAAAAATTCGAAGACATCTTTCATATTGTAAACGACAATTTTACTTAAGGGTTGAATCAGATTGATGTCCGTATCAATTTTTTTCTCACTGATGTTGTAAATATAGACCATCTTTTCAGAGAATTTTAACAGTTTGCCGACGCCCGTGCTATATCCTTCAGTTTCCGGTTCATCTGCTCTGGGTGACAGGGAAACGCCCTTTCGTCCAAAAAAATTCTGAAGGAGTTTAAAATGAATATTCCAGATGTTGTCACCCGGTTGTACCACGTAAATACCATATTCGGCTTTGCTGCCGTGGGCTGCCTCCTGATCTGAAACAATATCGTTTTCAACGATCTCGCCATTCTTCAATCGGGCTTTTTCGATGATATCCTGCATGCGTACCGTGTTATTGCCAATTTTGACCGATTCATCCGACTTGATGACCATGTCAATGCCGCTGTCAATGTTATAATGCAATTTTCTGTCGTCCATCATTTCCTTTAATTCCCGGTTCTCATTAAGCTCGTTATAGTTGAACACAGGGGATTGGGCGACACTGAAGGTTGTATCCTTCTCCGGTTTGACGGGTTCTTTTTTTTTCAGGGTGGGTGCGCCGTATTTTGTCACAGCAAAGACGACCAGAACAAGACAGATGACGATAATGCCATAAACGAGTGATTTATTGGTGCTGGAAGCTGAATCAACTCTTCTTCTGTGCTGCATATGCCCTCCCTTGATATCTTCGTTTCTATGTTTGGTCTACCGTATCAAAAATTATTTTATCCTCTCCAGGCATCAGGTCGTGATCGCTTTCAATAAAAATCTGAAGATTTTTTCTGGATTCCATGTCCAGTATTTCATTCCTCTTCCTGTTCAGAAGGTAAAATGCAACAGATGGCGGTACAATGCCCCTGACCTTTGACAGGTTGCCTTTAAGGGTTTTCAGACTCAGTTTCCTTAAGAATCTTAAACCCAGTGTTTCAGTTGAAGGAACAAGTCCTTTTCCCTTGCAGTGCGAACAGACAACATAGCTTCCGAATTCAATGGAAGGCTTGATCCGCTGTCTTGACATCTCCAGCAGGCCGAACTGGGTAATTTTTCCGGTTTTGGTCCGGGCTTTGTCTTCTTTTAAAAAGGATCTCAGTTCACTTTCAACCTGGCCTTTATTCTTGGATTCCCTCATATCAATAAAATCAATGACAATAAGCCCGCCCAGATCCCTCAATCTCAGCTGCCTTGCGATTTCTTCCGCAGCTTCAATATTGGTCTGAAGCGCAGTCTGCTCAATGGAATTTTTCTGCGTCGCCTTGCCTGAATTGACATCGATGGCAACAAGTGCCTCTGTCTGGTTGATGACAATTGAACCCCCGGATTTTAAATTCACCCGGCTCTCAAAAATGGATGCGATCTGTTCTTCAAGCTGATAGCGGGAAAAGATGGGTTTGTCACCTTTATGCTGCTTTACAATTTTGGATTGTTTGGGTGAAATAATATATACAAAGTCCTTGACCTCCTGATACACGTTTACGTCATCAATGAGTATTTCAGATACGTTTGGGGTCAGATGGTCTCTTATTGAGCGCAAAAATATGTTTCGCTCTTTATAAAGAAGAGATGGGGTCGGATGTTTGCTCACCTTGTTCTGGATGTTTTTCCAAAGTCTCATCAAGTATCTGAAATCTTTATATATGTCAGTTTTTGTGGCATTTTCGCCAACAGTCCTTAATATCAGGCCGTATCCTTCTGGAACCTTCAGGCCTTCTATTAATGTTTTCAGGCGTTTCCGTTCTTTTTCGCTGTGGATTTTTCTTGATATGCCTTGATTTTCGCTGCCAGGCATCAACACCACATAACGCCCCGGCAAAGAAATAAAGGTGGTGAGCATGGCGCCTTTGCTGCCAGCCGGATCTTTTGTAATTTGAACCAGAACCTCCTGGCCCCGTTTGATGATCTGGGGAAGGCTCCTGTCTCCGGAATGACTGTCCTGAAAATAATCGCTGTGGATTTCCTGCTTCTGAAGAAAACCGTGACGGTCTGCGCCATAGTCAACAAATACCGCATGAAGACTTTGTTCAACGTGGGTTATGGTACCTTTATATATATTTCCCTGAGTAATTAATTTGGCAGAGGTTTCTGTATGAAAGTCTTCTAATTTGTTGTCTACGATTTTTGCAATTCTGCATTCTTCCGGGTCTACTGCGTTAATGAGAATTTTGCTGTTCATGAAAAATTTGTCCTTATAATTGGATGACCTCCCTGACAGAATTGAAAATTAACTTGGATAATATAATAAAAACATATGTGGAATTCCATAGGGGATTGTGAGCGTCAAGTCAACAGATTTTTATTAAATTTTAAGTGTTTAGATCAAAAAATGTTCCGCTGAACACCAACCCGGCCACGAAAGCGAAAATGGGGCGAAATGCGTCATGCACCCTGAAACACAAATAATTGCAACCATCACCTTGATATTTATGGAATAGTATGTAAAAAGACCTTTTTATATATGAATGAGCGGGAAACACGTGTTTCTTTGAAAGATACGCCAAAACGCTCCGGTAAAGAACCTGTTTTACCGGAAATAAGATTGAATGAAAAAACGCGGAGCATGAATTTGTAATGGAAGAAAAATACGACCCCAAACAGATTGAACCCAAATGGCAGGACAGGTGGGAAAAAGAAAACCTCTTTAAAGCCCATGTCGATAAAGCCAAAAAGAAATATTATCTCATGGAAATGTTTCCATACCCTTCGGGAAATATTCATATGGGCCATGTGAGAAATTATACGATAGGAGATGTGGTTGCCCGGTATAAAAAAATGCAGGGCTTGAATGTTCTCCATCCCATGGGGTGGGATGCATTTGGCATGCCCGCTGAAAATGCGGCGATATCAAACAACACCCATCCTGCCAAATGGACCTATAATAATATTGCCACCATGCGTGCCCAGTTGAAAAAATTGGGATTCAGTTATGAATGGGACCGGGAAATTGCCACATGTAAACCGGAGTATTACAAATGGGAGCAGTGGCTTTTTATCAAAATGTTTGAAAAGGGGATGGCCTACAGGAAAAAAGCATTTGTCAACTGGTGTGATACCTGCACCACCGTTCTCGCCAATGAGCAGGTTGAAGCTGATGCCTGCTGGCGGTGCGGTCAGCCTGTCCGGCAAAAAGAACTTGATCAGTGGTTTTTTAAAATTACCGATTATGCAGATGACCTTCTCGTTCATTGCGACAAACTGGGAGGGTGGCCGGAAAAAGTGACCACCATGCAGAAAAACTGGATCGGCAAAAGCGTGGGCGCAGAGGTCGATTTCAAGATGGACCAGTCAGATGAAGTGATCCGGGTCTTCACCACCAGGCCGGATACGCTTTTTGGATCGACGTTCATGTGCCTTGCTCCCGAACATCCTCTTGTCCTGAAACTTTCCTCCGGCAAGATACAGGAAAAGGCGGTAAAAGCGTTTGTTGAAAAAATAAGCACACAGGACCGGACAAGCAAATCCATTGAAAATTATGAAAAAGAAGGCGTTTTTACGGGGGCATACAGCATCAACCCGATGACCGGAAAGAAAATTCCGGTATATGCAGCCAACTTTATTCTGATGGAATACGGTACAGGTGCGGTGATGTCCGTTCCTGCCCATGACCAGCGTGATTTTGATTTTGCAAAAAAATATGGCCTTGAAATCAAGGTGGTCGTCAATACGGAAAAAGGAGGCCTTGACGCCGAAACCATGACCGAAGCCTATGCCGGCGAAGGCATCATGGTAAATTCCGGGCAGTTTGACGGCATGAAAAGCAATGTTGCCCTTGAGGCGATCACCGATTTTCTTGAAGAAAAGAATATCGGCAAAAAAGCCGTAACCTTCAGGCTCAAGGACTGGGGTATTTCGCGGCAGCGATACTGGGGCGCACCCATTCCCATGATCCATTGCAAAACCTGTGGTGTGGTGCCGGTCCCCATGGAAAGTCTTCCGGTAGTCCTTCCGGAAGATGCGGAACTTCTTTCCTCAGGCGGGTCCCCGTTGCCGCATCTTGATTTCTTTAAAAAAGTCACCTGCCCCAAATGTGGCAATCCAGATGCCAGAAGAGATACAGATACCATGGATACATTTGTGGAATCATCCTGGTATTTTGAAAGATACTGCAGCCCAGGCTGTGGCACCGGCATGTTCGAAAAGGAAGACGTTGATTACTGGATGCCCGTGGATCAATATATTGGCGGTGTGGAACATGCCATTCTTCATCTGCTTTATTCCCGGTATTTTACACGTGTTTTAAAGGATATCGGCCTTGTGGATTTCAAGGAACCGTTTACACGGCTGTTGACTCAGGGCATGGTGAACAAGGAAACCCTGAAATGCGCCACCCATGGCTATCTTTTTCCGGATGAGGCAGAGAGAAAAGGGGACGCGGCCAGTTGTAAAAAATGTGGTAAGGATGTGGAAATCGGTCGTGTGATTAAAATGTCCAAGTCCAAAAAGAACGTGGTGGACCCCAATGTTCTTCTCGAACAATACGGTGCAGACACCACCAGGCTGTTCTGCCTGTTTGCAGCCCCTCCGGAAAAAGGGCTGGACTGGAGTGACGAAGGCGTTGAAGGAAGCTTCCGGTTTTTAAATCGCGTGTGGCGAATTGCCCTTTCCTGCATTGATCTTACAAAAGGCATCCCGCCATACAAAGGTGACGCGGGAAAACTTTCGGGCGCCAACAGGGAGCTTTTCAGGAAAATGCACCAGACCATCCAGAAAGTGACCACGGATATTGAGGAGAGATTTCATTTCAATACCGTGATCAGTGCTGCCATGGAACTGGTCAATCAGATGTATACTTTTGACCTGGAAAAGAAAGATCCGGAAAGAGATTCGGTTCTGAAAGGCGCTCTTGAAACCGTTGTTCTTCTTTTATCCCCCATTGTTCCCCATTTTTCAGACGAGATATGGGAGAAGATGGGGAACACGGAGAGTATCCTTCTTACCCAATGGCCCGTATATGATGAGAATGCCCTGGTTGTGGATGAGGTGCTTATTGTGGTACAGGTCAATGGTAAACTGAGAGGGCGGTTTACAATCAATTCCGATGCTGATGACAACACAATCAAGGAACGGGCGCTGGCAGATGAGCTTGTTCAAAAATTCATCGCAGACAAGCCTCTCAAGAAAGTGATCGTGATCAAGAACAAGCTGGTGAATATTGTCGTCTGATATGAAGGGCTCTTTAAGGAAAATACCTGCTGAAATGACTTTTCATCAGATTTCAACAAGCAGACAATTGCTGATGGGGCTTTTTCTGATATGTTTTACAGCCTGTGGTTACCGGTTTTCCGGAAGCGGCAGGCTGCCATCACACGTGGAACGGATTGTCGTTCATATTTTTGAGAACAGAACGTCCGAGACCGGAATAGAAAATGTTTTTACAAATGATTTGATTGATGAATTTACACGAAAGAACATATCTGCCCTGGCTGAAGCTGATTCGGCAGATGCCTATTTGTCCGGTGTGATACGGACGATCTCTGTTGAAACCATTTCTCACCTTGACCAGTATGCCTCACTTGAGAGACGGGTGACCGTGACCGTCGATATCAAACTGATCTCAAAAAATGGAGAAGTATTAAAAAATTTCCGGGGTCTTTCCGAGAGCGAGGCATTTGATGTAACGCAGGGCCAGAAGTTTGCAACAGAACAGAATCAGAGAAACGCAATGATGTCTATTTCAAAGCGACTTTCCGAAACCATTTATAAAATGTTGACAGACGACTTTTAAAGGCGTTCTTTTTTTTTAAATATAAATGAGAAAGCAAGAGCCAATTTATGACTGAAGTGAAAAATCCTGAACCGTCTGTTTTTATCCAGTTTGCCGGTCAAGGCGTCAAGTACATGGAAGATTTGCGTCGCTTGTATGAGACGAATGTTGATATTCGACCGTTCATTCAGGATGCAATTTCCGAAATCAGGAAACAGAAATCATACTATGATGACAGCCAGACGAATTTTTTTTCTTTCGGACTGGATGTGGATCAATGGATAGCCTATCCTGAAAAAACGCCGGATTTGGGTTACCTCCTGTCCTCGCCGATTTCTCATCCGCTCATATATCTGGCCCAGATTTCAGAATATATTGCTATCCTTCAACAAGGTGTGGATCAAAAGCTGTTGCTTGGACACACGCATAGCGTTACCGGATTTTCAACAGGGATTGTGGCGGCCATTCTGGTGTCAATGGGACTCGGTCTGAACGACCTGTGGCACATGGCTATCAAGGTTCAGGCCATGTTCTTCTGGCAGGGCATCCGCACTCAGCAATCCATGCTCACATTTGGTGTGAATCCAAAACTGGACGGAGAACTTTACAATTCTCCTGAAGGATGCCCAAGTGCAATGGCAAGCATCAACAACCTGACCAGAGGTCGTCTGGACAAAGCCATTGAATTGTTTTCAGGAGAGGGTGCGATATATGTGGCTTATGAATTGTTTCCAGGCCGGTTTATTGTTTCCGGGCTTCCCCACCACCTTGAACGGTTCCATGCATTTTTAAAAACACAGGGCAATGATGTCGCCTGGCGATATATCCCGTCCACTATTGGCGCCCACTCCCCGTTTCTTGGTCCTTCCCTTGGATGGTCACCAACGGATGCCGATATACTTGGGGTTCGTTTCAATGGCCCGGATATGAAGCTCCCTGTGTGGTCAAATGACACAGGGGATGATTTAAGAAAATTCCCAAATATCATGCACGAAGTCATTCGCGCCTATTATATCTCTACCGGCGTATGGCGAAAGCAGATACACCCGCTTTTACCCCCAACCCGGATCAAGTATGTTCTCGATTTTGGCCCGGGAACCGGTGTGGCCAGCCTTACCGAAAACCATACTTCCCGGGTGGGCATAAAAATTATTCGTTGCACATTGCCTATTGGCAAAAAACAACTGTTGGAAGAAGTCATGCCTTCCTTGGCTGGGTGATGGATAAGCAAGCCCGATAGAGATGAACGCATCTTGCACGATCTGACTGATATTTCCAGGATGGCAGTTCCATACAGGGCAATCCATGATTTGTTGCGCATAAAAAAAGAATCGGTCAGTAAAACCGGTGAAAGTAAATTTTTCATATCTGTAAAAACATGATCGGAAAGAAGATGAAAGACTCAATTGTTATCCTGCCAATGGTTTTGATGGTGTTATTTGCCGGGAGTGTGTGAGGTCGTGGCGGAAAAATCATCAAGGTGACAAATCTCAATGACAGTGGCAGTATTTCCTGGCAGATCCTTTCAAGCAAAAAAAGTGCTTTATAGAGAAATCGCTTCACAACTGAATGGCCTCGGCATCAAAGGCGATGATATTTTGATCATGCTTAACGAGCCCCCACTTGAAAACTGGGGGATTCGTGGTGGATACCCGGCAAATGAAATTGATATCGGTTTTAAGCTGAACGTTTAAAAGGCGCTATCAAGGAGCTGCTGTCGTAATGGCTTTGCCTGGTGCAAAGCCCATATAGGGACAATAAAAAATTATGCGCCGAACAATAATCAGGCACGGTACAGACGTTGGTTTTTTTATCAACGATTCATTCAATAGCATATTTAAAATAATTCCGGTGTGTTGTTTATTAATATTTTCGGAAAAAGCATTTATTGAAAAGTTTTTCATATCGTTGTATGCATAACATCAGTTCCCATTGGATCACATGGCAGGGCCTTGATTTAAGAATATCAGTTTCAAAAGAGTGCCGCCGGATTGAGGTGTTGGGATTTCACCCAATCACCATCCCATTAAGGTTGAAAAGATGTTTGGGAAACTTGCCAAAAAAAAGCAATCAAGGTGAGGCTTGACAGGGCGTCTTCCTGACGTCTTTTGTAAACCGCGCATGCTGTGCGCCTGGAAGGTATAACCCAATGAATGACAGTCAGCCAAATTCATCAAAAGCAATGAGCGGTATCTCCGCCCGTATTTTGGCTTTGCTTGGTTCCGGGAAGCCCATTGTCCAGTTAATTAACGACATCGTTTTACTGGTGCAAAAAGAAACCGAAATGGAATGCGTTGGTCTGCGTCTGGCCGATGGACCTGATTTTCCCTATTATTTCACCCGGGGGTTTGGCGAGGAATTTGTGAAAAAAGAAATGTACCTGTGCGCCAGAGATCTATTTGGGGAATATATCCGTGATTCTGTGGGAAATCCGGTCCTCGAGTGTATGTGCGGAAACGTGATCTGCGGCAGAACCGATATGGACCTGCCGTTTTTTTCGGAAGGAGGGAGTTTTTTTTCCAACTGCACCACTCAATTGTTGGCAACAACCTCAGAGAAGGAAAGACAAGCACGAACACGGAACCGGTGTAATGGTGAGGGATACGAATCTGTCGCTCTCGTGCCGATTAAGGTTGAAAATAAGTGTCTGGGGCTTCTTCAGCTAAACGATCAGCGGGAGGGAATGTTTACACCAGAGTTGATTTCCTTCCTCGAAGGCGTGGCAGGCAATATAGGACTCCTCTTCTCCATGGTGAAAATGAAGGAACAAATTGCCAGCCAGGCTTCAGATGTCAACCGTGCGGCAGTGGTTCGAGGAGAATTGCTGGCTCGCTTGGCAAAAGAACTCCGCTTAAGACATGATCACAACCCGCCTTCTGAACGGGAAAAAGGCATTTTGGAAAAAATCGATGCGATTCTTTCGGAAGTCGAAACCCTGAAGGGAATCGTACCGATATGCTCTGTCTGCAAACGCGTGAGAATCGACCCGAATTACTGGACGCAGGTGGAAGCATTTATCCAGAAAAGGAGCAAGGCTCAGTTCACACACACGTATTGCCCTGAATGTTTCGACAAAAGTATGGCGGCAATGGAAGATCTTTGAGATCCGAAGAGATAATATTCGTTTTTATCCAGTTTTAGCTCATTCAACCGTATACCCAACTGAGGCCAGGCTTTAAGCGCATCGCCTGATGAGGCGTCCTTCGTGTAGATGGCAGATAACCTTTCAAAAGAAGCCGGTTCTCTTGAAAGGGTTTTCAGCAGACCGTTCAAGATGGCAGCACAGATGAAGGATATATTATAAAACGGTTTAAAATATCTCATGATGTTTAATGTGAGAACAGGATTCGCATTGAAGATGAGGCGAAATACTGTTTTTATTCTCATATGGCGACCTCCGTATTTATGAAAAAGGTAGTCAATTTAAGTGGTCAAATCATGAAAAGAAAAAGGAACTCAGGCACCTTTATAACTGTTCTTCCAAAAAGGCGGAAGTGGTGGATGTGCCTGAAATGAATTTTCTGATGATTGACGGGAAGGGTGATCCCAATACATCTGCGGATTGTAAAGGGGCAGTGGAAACGCTTTTCAGTGTGGCTTATGTCCGGCAACCCGTGCACCCATAAATTATAAATTCTATTGACAGGTTCCCATTTTATCTTCATGTATTTAACACACGTTAAAAAAAGGGGGCCTGCCATGATTAATTTGGAATTGCCGGAAAATTTGCTGCAAATAAAGAAAACCACACATGCTTTTGCGCAAGATCTGCTACGACCTGTATCACGAAAATATGATATGAACGAGCATGCCTACCCGGCAGAACTTGATGTGCTGCGGTTCAGATCGTCGGGCGCTGGCAAAAAAGAAAAAAAGACAGAAAACAAAAGTCAGCGAAAAGGCGAGTTTGTTACCGGAAAACGGATGATCGAAGCCATGGCTGTGGAGGAAATGGCCTGGGGCGATGTGGGGCTGATGATGAGTGTGCCCAATAATGCACCGGGGAACCCAGCGCTTCTTTCTCTGGCAAACGAGGCGCAGCTGGAAAAATTTGGTGGCAAATGGACGGCCTTTTCCATTACCGAGCCGGAAACCGGCTCTGACTCAGGTTCTGTAAGCACAACTGCCGTGCTTGACGGGGATTACTGGGTATTGAATGGTGAAAAGATTTTTGTGACAGCAGCAGATCGTTGTGACAATGCCATCATCTGGGCCACCATTGACAAAACTGCGGGCAAGGCCGGGATCAAGCCGTTTCTGGTGGAAAAAGGGACACCTGGTTTTGAGGTGTCAAAGCTTGAAAAAAAGATGGGGCTTCGGGCATCGGATACCGGCAGTTTTTTGTTAAGGGATTGCCGGATTCCCAGAGACAATCTTCTGGGTGATCCGGAGATCAGAAGAAATTCAAGCGAAGGATTCAAAGGTGTCATGACGTCCTTTGATAATATCCGGCCGCTGGTGGGCATTATGGCCACAGGCATATCGCGGGCCGCACTGGAATTGTTGAGGGAAAAAATGGAAGCGTCGGGAATCGAAATCGATTACCGGAAAAATGCGAACACCGTGTCTGCCCTTGAAAAAGAATACTACATGATGGAGGCTTCGGTCGAAGCCCTGAGGCTCCTTTCATGGCGGGCATTCTGGATGTCGGATAACGGTATTCCGAACAGTCTTGAGGCATCCATGTGCAAGGCAAAGGGCGGACGCACGGCAACGCTTGTCACCCAGAAATGCTGTGAACTTATGGGCCCTTTGGGCATATCCGCAGATGAGCTGATGGAAAAATGGGTTCGGGATGCCAAGATCCTGGATATTTTTGAGGGAACCGGTCAGATTCAGCATCTGATCATTGCAAGAAATGTGTTGAAGATATCAAGTAAAGAACTCAAATAGTTTAAAAAAACAATAGGAAGGATCAAAATATGGCGGCATTTCAACTGGAGGAACTCTTTTCGTTAAAAGGCAAAGTGGCCCTCGTGACCGGCGGGTCTCGGGGTATTGGAAAAATGATCACACAGGGATTTTTATCTGCTGGCGCAAGCGTTTATATTACAGCCCGGAAAAAAGAAGCTTGCGACCAGACTGCAGAAGAACTGAAAACCCTGGGGGTGTGCATATCGCTACCGGCAGACATCGGCACCGCTGAAGGCAGAAAGGATCTGTTAAACCAATTCATGGACAAGGAAGACAACCTTCATATTCTTGTCAACAATGCAGGCACAAACTGGGGGGAATCTTTTGCATCCTATCCGGATGAGGCATTTCAGAAAGTATTGAACCTGAATGTCACATCTCTTTTTGCCATGACACGGGATTTCTCGGCGTTGCTTGAAAAAGGCGCATCTCAAGATGATCCGTCACGGGTGATCAATATCGGTTCCATGGACGGGCTCCACATTCCTACGGTTTCCCATACCGGTACGTTTGCCTATACATCGAGCAAGGCTGCGGTGCATCACCTCACAAGGGATCTGGCCATTCAGCTGGCATCCCGCCATATCACGGTTAATGCGGTGGCCCCCGGTTTTTTCCCCAGCAAAATGACCGACTATGTGTTTGAAAAACATAAAAGCGACATTGAAGCAAACTGTCCGTTGAAGCGCGTGGGGAAAGCCGAGGAAATGGCGGGTGTGGCCGTTTATCTGTGCTCAAGGGCAGGGGCCTATACCAATGGCGCCGTGATTCCGGTGGATGGCGGGACTTCGATCAATCACCAGCATGTTCAGGGGTCGCGAGAATGATTGAAAAATTCAATCCACATCTTGTGTTACATGCAAGAATAGCGTAAAAGGCTCGAATACGGATGGCTCAGATTTTGATCTGAATTTTTTGAACACTTTTTTGCAGGCAAACGATTTAAAATGATTACCTTACTTGATTATGGTGCAGGAAATGTCAGAAGCGTGGTGAACGCCATTTGCCGTCTGGGCGAGACGGTTAAAACCGTTTTCTGTGCCGAAGATATTATGAGAGCAGACAGGCTCGTGTTTCCGGGGGTCGGCAATTTCGGAAGCATGATTCGCATTTTGAATGACAAAGGATATGTCGAGCCGCTCAAGGATTACCTGAAAGCGGATCGTCCGTTTTTAGGCATCTGCCTGGGGCTCCATGCGTTGTTCGAGGAAAGTGAAGAAGCTCCGGGCTTGAAAGGACTGGGAATCATCCCTGGAAAAGTCAGGCGGTTTGACATTGATCTGGCCGTGCCGCACATCGGGTGGAACGGTATCCATATCAAACAATCATCCGGTGTTTTAAGCGGATGTATGGGAAATGAAAAATTTTATTTTGTACATTCGTATCATGTGGTGCCGGACAAGACGGATGTGATTCTGACAACCACTACGTATGGGATTGATTTTGTCAGCAGCATCAAAAAAGGAAATATCACGGCCACCCAGTTTCACCCGGAGAAGAGTGGACAACAAGGGCTTGATGTTCTGAAGAATTTTCTCGAATTAAAGAAGAGCGACAAAACGGTTCCGGAAACACAGGAGAAAACCCTTCTGGCCAAGCGAATTATCGCCTGCCTGGATGTTCGCTCTAATGATCATGGCGATCTTGTGGTCACCAAAGGCGATCAGTATGATGTGCGCGAGAAAGGGGATGTAAGGAATCTGGGCAAACCGGTTGACCTGGCCCGCCAGTATTATGAGGATGGCGCAGACGAGATCACGTTTTTGAACATCACCGGTTTCAGGGATTTTCCTCTGGAAGACATGCCCATGATCGATGTGTTGAAACGCACATCTGAAAATGTGTTTGTACCCCTTACCATTGGCGGTGGCATCAGGGATTATACGGATAAATTCGGCAAAACCTATTCGGCGCTCGACGTGGCGTCCGAATATTTCAGATCAGGCGCGGACAAGATTTCCATAGGAAGTGATGCGGTTCTCATCGTGGAAGACTATTTGAAAACCGGGAAGAAAACAGGAAAGAGTTCCATAGAGAAGATTTCTGACGTGTACGGCAATCAGGCTGTAGTGGTGTCCATTGATCCCAGACGGGTATACGTGGCCTCGCCTGAACAGACAACGCACCCGGTTATCGAAACCGTATTTCCCGGTCCCAATGGGGAAAAGTACTGCTGGTATCAATGCACCATCAAAGGCGGTAGAGAAGGGCGTGACGTGGATGCGGTGACGCTTGCCAAGGTTTGTGAAACTCTGGGTGCGGGTGAGATTCTGTTAAACTGCATCGACAGAGACGGCACCAATTCCGGATTTGACATCGAGCTGATCAATGCCGTCAAAAATGCCGTCACCATCCCGGTGATCGCATCGAGCGGCGCCGGGTGTGCGGAACATTTTCTGGAAGTATTTGAACAAACCCATGTGGAATCAGCCCTTGCCGCAGGTATTTTTCACAGAAAGGAAGTGCCGATAGGAGAAGTGAAGGCCTGTTTGAAAACAAAGGTTGAAATCAGACCTTAATACACTGAGAGAGTTGAGCAGATGGAACTGGAAATTTTTACGGACTTTATCTGACCCTGGTGTTATTTCAATACCGGGAGTATTGAGAAAGTAACAGAAACTTTATTATCAGGCGAATGGGGCTGCCGGAAGATGAAGCAATAAACGTTTTTGATAAAAGAGTGTATCGAGAGGCTGTTGATGCAGACTGGCAACGGTCGGCAGCAATGGATATTCAGGTGATCCCCACCTATGTGGCAGGAGAAAGACGCCTTGCCGGATTTCAGTCGGTTGAGGCGCTCAAAGGGCTTGTCAGGCCTTCCTGAAAAAATGAAGCCGGATTTTCGTGATATGATTTTGTCTTTCCGGTGATAGGACATGTGAATTCAAGGGCATGCGCAAACAGTTTCAATCCATCCTTATTTTTATTTCCCTTGCCATATCTGGGATCTCCCATGACCGGGCAGCCGATCATGTCAAAATGGCGTCTGATCTGGTGGAACCGCCCGGTATCGAGACAGATGTCCACCAGGGAAACATCTTTTGAAGGATCATGCCGGATCGTTCTGAATCGGGTGAGTGCCCGTTTCCCATCCAGTGAAAAAGAGATTTCTCCCATATCTTCCATGTGACCGGGATGTCCCTTGACCATTGCCAAGTATGTTTTTTTGATGCGCCTTTCCTGAAAAAGAGAGGAAAGGGCGGCAGCAGCCTTTTTTGAGTGAGCCAGAAGGATCAGACCGGCTGTTTCCCGGTCCAGCCGGTTGACCGGAAATACAGGCCGTTTGTTCTCAAAAAAAAGCTCTGCCTGGCGCAGCACAGATGCATGATCGCCATAAAGGGTTCCCTGGCTCATGAGGCCTGACGGTTTGAACCAGACACTGTAATGTTTTTCGTCCTTGATGCATGTTCCTTTTTCAGGCACGATATCGAGGAGCGCCTCATCATAGTAAAGTTCTACTACGGCGCCAGATTCGGGTAGGGTCGATGCCCGTCTGATCCTTTTTTGTTTGTTTTGTTTTTTTATCCATACAGCGCCCTTGGTCATGGCATCCTTGATTTTTGTTTTGGATATGCCCGATGCCAGGCAAAGAAGATCAGAAACGGTTGCGTTTTGAGATCGATCCACTGAAATTTTATAAATGGTTCCCGGCATGATATTCGTTCCCATGTATTCAAAAATGAGAATTTAAATGAAAAACATGGGATAATCAATGAAAACCATTTTTTTGGATATTTGGTGTTGAAAGATCGCATAATAATGATGTATGTATTTTTTTTAAAAGGCCAGCGTAATTATCAATCCCCGGTTAATTAATGATCATTTATTCATCAGGAGGGCGTATGACAGAAGTAATTATGGGTTTTCCGTCAACATCTCAGAACAACTATCAACTGAATGTCATGAACATCATGAGGCAGGCAGTTAAAAGTTATGGGCGTCAGGAAGTTGTGTATCACACGCCGGCAGGCAAGTTCAGGTATACGTATAAAGACGCTTATATAAGGATGAAAAAGCTCGCCAATGCCATCCGGAAAATCGGCGGTGACATTGGAGACAGAATCGGGGTGATGGACTGGAATTCCCATCGCCAGTATGAAATGTATTTCGGGATTCCCGGTACGGGCAGTGTGATTCTGCTGTTGAATATCCGCCTGTCACCAACCGATCTGAGCTATGTGGTGAATCATTCCGGTGCGAAATTTATCGTGGTGGATGAAACCCTTCTGCCCATGGTGGAGGCCATCGCTCCCATGTGCGAATCGGTCAAAGGCTATATCATTACAACGGACAAACCGATTTCGGAAATCAATACCAAGCTTTCCCCTGTCTACGGTTATGAAGAATTACTGAACGCGGCCGACGAGGATTTCAAGTGGCCGATACTTGACGAAAAATCAGCCTATGGCGCATGCTATACAACCGGTACGACCGGGCGCCCCAAAGGGGTTTATTACTCTCACCGGAATATTTATCTGCATGCCATGGCAGTGGCGCTAAGCGGTGGGATGAGCGTCAAAGACTGTTACTATCAACTCGTCCCCATGTTTCATGCCATGGGTTGGGGCGGGCCGCATGCAGCGATGATGGTGGGCGCGAAATACGTGCTGCCGGGCATGTACAATATCATGGATTTGGGAAGTCTTGCAGAGCCGCTAGTATCGGAACATGTGACTGTGGCTGCGGGCGCGCCGGCTCTTCTTATGCCTATGCTCGAATATTTGCGAAAACTCGATAAAAAGCCCGACCTTTCAAACACCAAATTCCTGTGCGGGGCAACCGAGCCATCCATTTCCATGATGAAAGCGTATCAGGAACTGACAGGTACGGAAATCGTTCATGCATATGGCGCCACGGAAACCACACCACTGGTATGCGGAAACACCATTAAACCTTGGCTTGAAAATGAACTGACCGAAGACCAGAAATGGGATCTGAAACGGAAACAGGGATTGGCCGCTGTTGGTCTGGATATCAAAATTGTGGATGCAGAAGAAAACGAGCTTCCCCGGGACGGAAAATCACCTGGAGAGATTCTGATCAGAGGCCCATGGATCACGGGCAGTTATTATAACGCGCCGGGTTCTGAAGATAACTTCACCACAGATGGTTTCTGGAAAAGCGGTGATGCGGGAACCATTGATGAGGAAGGATATCTGAAAATCACGGACAGGGTCAAGGATCTGATCAAAAGTGGCGGGGAGTGGATTTCATCTGTGGATATGGAAAATGAAATTCTTGCATTTCCAAAGGTTCTGGAAGCTGCGGTAACAGGCGTTCAGCATCCCAAATGGGAGGAACGACCGGTTGCCCTTGTGGTTCCCAGACCTGAGCACAAGGATAAAATCACATCAGATGATATCAGAAATCATCTGGCGAAAAAATTTGCCAAGTGGCAGTTGCCGGAAAAAGTCGTTTTTGTGGATGAAATACCCAAAACCAGTGTGGGCAAGGCAAACAAGAAAGCCATACGAGACACATATAAGGATATCTATCAGGCCTGACACTTGAAAAATTAAAAGCCCTTTTTTTAATAATGATGTTTTGAAAAAGGGGCTTTTTTAATGAATCGCCCAAACAAATGTTGAAGATATCATGAATACTCGATATTGTTTTGGCAAGAAAAATGAATTCTGGCTTCTTGTATATTGCACAGGTGGAATCCATAATAACAGAGGTGAAAACATGAAAAAAATATTTATATCGATGGTCATTTTTACCGTTGTTTGCGGATTGGTTTCCTGTCAGTCCACAAAAAAGCAAAAGGATATTTACGAAAATCAATTAAGAAAAAACGACGAAAATTACGATCCCAACTCACCCCTCAACAAAGAGCACGATCCCTATAGCTTTGATCATCTGCAGAAATAATACGATTTTACGAAACCTCACAATTCCTCATCAGCATGGCTTTGGGGGTATGAATGAGCTGTCGGGACTGACCCCAGAAAGCCGATGATAATATTAAAGCTATAACTTTTTGTAATTGTAAATAATAAAGGCATTTAGCCTATTTTCGCATTTCGCGATTCTGGAGAGTGTTGAGGGTTGTTATATTATTGAATTAGATTCAATAGAAAAATTGTATTCAAAAAAAGATTGACATTCAAAATCATTTTCAGGTATGACTCATCACATAATGTGACAGGCCTTTACGTGAAAGTGAAACATTCACTTGAAAAATAAAGTCTTTAAATGATACGTGGATCATATTGAAAAATTCCCGGTGTCAATTAAACATCACATTAAATCATGAAAACGGAAAAAAGGAGGATGGATATGGCAGGCAAAGTCATCATTACAGCAGCACTTTCAGGGGCGGGTACCTTTAAAAACAATAATCCGGCCGTTCCCTATTCAAAAGAGGAATTTGCGGAAGAATCTGCAAAATGCTACAAAGCTGGCGCATCCATGGTGCATGTTCACGCGCGCCTGGAAGACGGGATGCCCACCCATGATGTGGATATTATTCGTGCAACCCATGATGCAATCAAAGAAAAAACACCGGAACTGATCGTCAATTTGAGTTCTGCGGTGGGCATGGGAAAAACCGCCGAACAGCGCATCGAACAGATTATCAAGATCAAACCTGAAATGGCTTCCTTAAATACCAACACCATGAATTTTGGTATTGTAGACAGAAAGTCAGGCACGATTTTAATCGATTATGTGTTCGAAAATACATTTACCATGCTTCAGAATTTTGGAAAATCCATGGAAGAAAACGGTGTCAAGCCGGAAGTCGAACTTTATGACATGGGCGGACTGGATAATGTCATTCTCGTTATGAAACAGGGCTTTTTTACAAATCCGATCAACTTCAATTTTGTATGGGGAGTTGCCGGTGGACAAAAATTCAGGCCGGACGCGTTTGTCGCCATGAAGAATGCACTGCCGCCGAATTCAAACTATACAACCTGCGGCGTGGGTAATGACGAGTTCCCCGCAATCATGCAATCCTGCCTGATGGGTGGTCATATGAGGGTTGGCCTTGAAGATAATGTCAGAACACCCACCGGTGAAATGGCGAAAGGCAGCTACGAGCTCGTTGAATGGGCAGTAAGAGTGGCGGAAATCATGGGCAGGGAAGTGGCTACGCCCGATGAAGCCAGAGAAATAATGGGACTTAAAAAAAGATAACTGAATAGATGATTTTTATAGAAGGAGGCTCATTTGAACACCGTTGAAGCAGGCCAGGGAGTCTTGTTTACCGATCCTGATCCGGATAAGGCCAGACAATTTTTCAGGACCAAAAACAGAAAAATGATCCGCAAGGTCATGGAACTCAAAGATGCGATTGAGAAGTTTGTTCATGATGGGGATTATCTTGCCATAGGCGGTTTTGGGGCAAACCGGACGCCTATGGCCGCATGCCATGAAATAGTAAGGCAGGGTAGAAAAAATATGGGGTTTGCCGGGCATACGGCAACCCATGACATGGAAGTTTTAAGTGCAGGAGAAGTCTACAACAGACTTGATGTGGCTTATGTGATTGGTCTTGAGGCCCGAGGGTTGTCAGCCTGTTCGAGAAAGTATGTAGAAAGCGGTAAGGTAGAAGTAACCGAGTGGACCAATTACAGTCTGACCGCGCGGCTAAAAGCAGCAGCTATGGGTGTTCCATTCGTTCCCACAAGAAACGTAATGGGCACAGATACATTTAAGGAGAGTGCCTCAAAAATTGTGGAATGCCCGTATACGGGGAAAAAAGTTGTTTTGATGCCGGCGCTTTACCCGGATGTATCCGTCATTCATGTTCATGAATGCGATGTTTACGGGAATGCAAGGTTCAAAGGCATCGCCGTATCTGATATTGACCTGGCCAATGCGACCAAGCGCCTGATTATCACGACGGAAAGACTGGTCAATCATGATGAAATCGCAAGAGACCCGTCTTCTACCCGTATCCCTTATTTTCTGGTAGATGCGGTATGTGAAGTTCCTTTTGGGGCTTACCCGGGCACCATGCCTTATGAATATTTTTCAGATGAGGTTCATCTGAAGGAATGGCTCGCTGTGGAAAAAGACCCGGATGAATTTAAAGCATTCTTGCAGAAAAATATTTTCGGGTGCAAGGATCACGAGGGTTACATTGCCGTTAACGGTGGCGCAAAGAAAATGCGGGACTTGAGAGCAAAAGAACTGCTTTTGTCAAGGGAGGTCTGATCATGGCGGATTTTAATACAATGGAACTGATGATATCTATAGCTGCAAGAGAACTGGAAAATGGTGCCTCGGTTGGCGTTGGAACGGGCGCCCCTTGTGCGGCCGCCATGCTTGCCCAGAAAACCGCATCGCCTGATCTTGTGATCATGTTTGAAGCAGGCGGCATCCGCCCCAGGCTTCCTGAAATGCCAATATCCGTGGGAGATTCAAGGACGTTTTATAAAGCGTCCATGGCTGGCAGCATGGGCGATGCCATGGAAGCCTGCTCAAGGGGATTTGTGGATTATACATTTTTAGGTGGCGCTCAGATCGACATATATGGAAATTTGAATTCTACCGTAATTGGTGATCACAAAAAACCCAAGGTCAGATTTCCAGGAAGCGGCGGGGCAAACGATTTTGCATCCTTCTGCTGGAAAATGATGGTCATGACGCCTCAGAATACCAAGCGCTTTGTTGAAAAGCTGGACTTTCTGACAACACCTGGCTGGCTTGAAGGGGGAAATTCCAGAATGGAATCCGGCCTGCCGGAAGGCACCGGGCCATACAAAATTATTACAGACATGGCGATTATGGATTTTGAGCCTGAGTCCAAAAGAATGCGGGTGATCTCCATTCATCCCGGGCATTCATTTGAAAATGTTCAGGAGAATTGTGGCTTTCAGCTTTTGAAAGCCGGTCATATCGAACAAACCGCTCCTCCAACAGACGAAGAGTTGCGTTTGTTACGAGAAGAAATTGATCCATACCGGTATGTTATCGGAAGGTGATTTTTGAAATATGCGCATGTGTTAATTCTCTTATAAAAAGTGCCCGGATAAAAAACAGGATTTTTTGTTCGGGCACCCAATCCATCCTCTCTGAAATCATCCCAACATTTTTTTTTGCTCCTGTTAAAGTTATTCTTTACTCTGAAAAATAGATGGTGTATTTTGTGTTTCATCAATGTTTCCCTACCAAGAAGCGTTACCTGTAAAACGGAAGGAGAGGGTGTAAGGGGGGATTTTGGGATAGAAAGAAAAAGCGCATAAAGAAGAAGGTTTCACCCGACCGGACGCGTTTTTTTCAGAACCAAT
This sequence comes from Pseudomonadota bacterium, assembly GCA_018816735.1. Classification (GTDB taxonomy): domain Bacteria; phylum Desulfobacterota; class Desulfobacteria; order Desulfobacterales; family JAHIVH01; genus JAHIVH01. The sequence continues at coordinate 137,504 of JAHIVH010000054.1, forward strand.
GCCACCCATAACAAAATCAAGATAATTAGTAAATGGTTGAAGAACAGGCTTTGTGCCGCCTCTGATATTATCTTCAGGGGCAAGTGCATATTAAGTCTGAATTAAATATAGCGTGCCCGGACATATTTGAAGAGTATTGTTCAGGTACAAAAGACGTCAAACACATATTTCAAGGAGAAGAAAAATGTTTAATTCATCAGATATAGGTGCCATTAATGTCCAGCTGGAATCGGATAACGATGACGAGCCTCCTGGCTCTGCTGTCGAGGTCCCCCTTGACGATTACCACGAAAGGTCGAACCTCATCATCCCTTCCAAACGCATTTCCCCTTTAATATCAAATACATCCAAACAATTAAAAAGCAAATCCAATACATTTCGTAAAACGTTTTATCCAGGTATTACGAATAAAGAATGGAATGACTGGCACTGGCAGGTTAAAAATTGCATTACCCGGCCTGAGCATCTGAAACGGTTCCTTACGCTCACAGCAGAAGAAGATGCATATTTTGCCCGCTCCATGTCTGAGCTGCCATTAAAAATTACACCTTATTATATGAGCCTTCTTTGTGGTTTGCCTTTCGATCATTCGCTAAGAAAAACCGTTGTGCCAACCATACATGAATGGTTCAAGTCTCCTTGTGAAGAAAACGACCCCTTAAACGAAGATTCCCAAAGTCCGGTCCATGGTTTGGTGCATCGATATCCGGACCGCGTTTTGCTTCTGGTTCTGGATTTCTGCGCGACTTACTGCCGCTATTGCACCCGGTCAAGAGTGGTTGGTAAAGGATCGATTCATCCCAAAAAATCACGTCTGGAGATGGCCATCGATTATATCCGGAATACCCCAGCTATCCGTGATGTCCTTCTCTCCGGAGGAGACCCGCTTCTTTTGAGTGACGACCGGCTGGAATGGATCTTAAAGCAGCTTCGGGATATTCCTCATGTGGAAATCATCCGGATTGGCACCAAGGTTCCTTCCGTACTTCCCCAGCGCATCACTCCCAAACTGGTTCGTATGTTGAAGAAATATCATCCCCTATGGATGAGCCTGCATTTTGTGCATCCTGAAGAATGCACAGACGTTTCGTTAAAGGCATGCAAGTTGTTGGCAGAGGCGGGCATTCCCTTAGGTTCCCAAACGGTTCTTTTAAAAGGGGTGAATGATTCGGTGGAAACCATGAAATCCCTGATGCACAAACTGATGCAGATGCGTGTTCGACCCTATTATCTGTATCAGTGTGACCTTGTTTCCGGAACGAGTCATTTCAGAACATCCGTTCAACAAGGCATGGATATTATAAGAGGCCTGAGAGGGCATACCAGCGGTTATGCCATACCCAATTATGTGATTGATGCACCGGGTGGCGGCGGTAAAATTCCTGTTATGCCGAATTATATCGTTGAGCATGAGAAGGACGGATTGACCCTTTCCAATTATGCCAATAAACGGTTTTATTATCCAGGTTCGCTGGATGAGGTGCCTGGCCTTGAGCCCACCATGGAGGTTCACTGTGTCTGAAAAAAAACATATATGTGCGCAGTGTGCAGGAAAGGGCCCCACATGTTGCGAAGGAAATGGCCGGGACATTTTTGTCACCCGCGGTGATGTGAAACGGATCAGTATGGTTGTCCAGGATAAGGATTTCTATGAATTTCGAAAGCCAGTCAACCATGATTATCTGGATATGGATGATCCGGTCTGGACGGCTCATGTTTTCAGGAAAGACCAAACCCGCCGTGTCATCAGGCTGAATTCATCAGGAAAATGCAAGTTTTTAAATGCGAACGGATGCATGCTGCCCACTCATATTCGTCCTTTGATTTGTCGTCTTTTCCCGTATCAATACAGCGAATCCGGGTTGTATGATGAATTGGCAGATGAGTGCCCGAAAGATTTTCTTTCAAGCGGGGAGACCCTTGTTCAGGCAATCGGCATCAACAGGGAAGACGCTTTGGCATGGCATCAAACCTTATATCAGGAAATTTTATGGGAGAAAGAAGATGATGAATTTGAACATCGGACTCACTTATGATTTACGATCCGAATATCTTCAGATGGGATACAGTGAAGAGGAAACCGCTGAATTTGACCGGCCAGATACGATTATTGCTATAGAAAATGCGTTGCACGCGTTGGGACAAACCACAGACCGAATCGGAAATGCCCGCAAACTGACCGAACGGCTGGTTCAGGGAGACCGATGGGATCTGGTGTTCAATATCGCAGAAGGGCTAAATGGCCTGGCAAGAGAAGCACAGGTGCCTGCGATATTAGATCTTTACGAAATCCCTTATACGTTTTCCGATCCGGTAATTATGGGGCTTACCTTGCATAAAGGACTGACCAAGCAAATCGTAAAGGATCACGGATGCCCGACACCGGATTTTAAGGTAATCAATCAGCCCGAAGATGCAGACAGCATTTCTTTTGATCCGCCGTATTTTATTAAACCTGTGGCTGAGGGAACCGGTAAGGGGATCACCCCCCGTTCCATTGTCCGTGACAAAAATGACCTGAAGGATGCTTGCCTGGAACTGTTGTACAAATACCAGCAGCCCGTTCTCGTTGAAACATTTTTGCCTGGAAGGGAATTCACCGTAGGTATCCTGGGGACGGGAAATGATGCCGAAGCATTTGGCACCTTAGAGGTGGTCCTTCTTGAAAATGCCGAGCAGCAAGTCTACTCCTATGAGAACAAGGAAAAATGTGAAGAATGCGTTCAGTATAAGCTTGTCAGCGGTGCGGATGACCCTTCGGTCATGGAGGCGGAACACGTAGCGCTTCTTGCCTGGCGGGCGCTTGGATGCCGGGATGGCGGTCGTGTGGACTTACGTTGTGATGAATTGGGGCACCCCTATTTTCTGGAAGTGAACCCGCTTGCCGGGCTTCACCCCCAGCATTCGGATCTGCCGATTTTATGCAACAAGATCGGTATTCCCTATATTCAGCTGATCAACCGGATTTTTTCATCTGCGGCCACCCGGGTCAATTCTATGTCGAGAGAAGTGTTGAAAGTCAGAAAATGCGTATAGTCATTCTCCACAATGCCTTAAGAGAGGACAGTGCGCCAGATGAAATAGACGTGATGGCCCAGGTGGAAACCATATCAGAAGCATTGATCCGCCTGGGCCATGACATTTTTGTTTTACCCTGTGACCTTGATCTGGCGAAGGTGAAACGAGAGATCCTTTCATTTTCACCTGATCTTTCGATCAATCTGGTAGAATCCCTTGATGGAAAAGGACGTCTCATTTCAGTGATCCCATCATTATTGGATACGATGGGAATCCCCTATAGCGGATCACCGTCTGAATCTATCCATGTGACTTCGAACAAAATCATGGCCAAGCAGAAAATGAAAGCAGCCGGTCTTCCCACATCTGACTGGGTGGGACCCTATCCGGAAGATGTGCATTGCCGATCAAATGATGCCAAACCTTTATTTGCCGATCAGAAAACCTGGATCGTGAAATCCGTATGGGAGCATGCTTCCCTGGGCATTGATGAAAACGGCCTGGTCAGAAATGCGGGATTGGAAAGCATATTCTCATGTCTGAAAGAACGTGCGGCTGACCTGGGAGGCATGTGTTTTGCCGAGGAATACATAGACGGACGGGAGTTTAATATTTCCATCATTTCAGGTGAGAACGGTCCCCAGGTCTTGCCACCTGCAGAAATCGTATTTCAGGGTTATGACGGGGAAAAACCTAAAATCGTCTGCTATAATGCCAAATGGAATGAAGACTCCTATGAATATTCCCATACCCCAAGACGGTTTGATTTTCCATCTGAAGACAAACCCCTTCTTCAATCCCTCAAAGAATTGACAATTCGCTGCTGGCATCTCTTTCACCTGAAAGGGTATGCCCGTGTGGATTTCCGGGTTGACAGAGATGGAAATCCATGGATTCTGGAGGTGAATGCAAACCCCTGTCTTTCTCCGGATGCCGGGTTTTTTGCAGCCCTTACCCAGGCAAATATGCCATTCGAAAAGGCTGTAAACCGGATCATTGACGATGCGTTAAGGTCGGTACCATCATTGCCTCATTCAAATGCACCATCCATGGAACCTTGTGATCATCGGACCAGCCCAGTGGACTTTCAGTTCAGATATGACCCCGAGACAGAAGATATCGAAACCATCCGGACAATTATTCAAAAAACTGGTTTTTTCCACGATTACGAAGTTGCGGTTGCCGTCGAACTGATCGAAGAAAGACTTCAGAAAGGGCCTTATAGTGGTTATGAGTTCGTTTTTCTGGAATCAGACGGGAAAGTGCTCGGATACGCCTGCTATGGCCTGATCCCGTGCACGAAAAACAGCTATGATCTATATTGGATTGCCGTGGAGCCTGATTTTCAGAAAAAGGGATTGGGAAAAATCATCCTCACGGAAACGGAAAAGTTGATCCGGCATAACGGGGGAAAACGGGTTTATATTGATACATCCGATTCTTCCAAATACCAAAAAACCTTTTCATTCTATAAAAATAACGGATACGGGCTTGTCTCCCGACTTGAAGATTTTTACGCAGAAGGTGACGGCAAGGCGGTTTTTATGAAAATGGTTTTATGAGTGTTTAAAAAAAGATTTCCTTTTCATTTTGAAAAATGATATGGAACATTTCTCTTTTGAGCCACGGGATTCATTTCTGTGGTTTTTTTTATTTAATGAAAAGGAAACAAAACAACAATGATTTGCACAACCAACGTCACCCTCGCCTATGGCAAGCGGGTTTTATTCAAAGATGTCAATATCAAGTTTACACCCGGCAACTGCTACGGACTCATCGGGGCCAACGGTTCAGGAAAATCCACGTTTCTGAAAATTCTTGCAGGGGACATCGAGTCTGACTCAGGAACCATTTCTGTGGGACCCAGGGAGCGGATCGCCGTTTTAAGACAGGATCATTTTGCCTTTGACGAGGAAACAGTTTTAAACACGGTGATCATGGGCCATGAAAAGCTGTTCAGGATTATGACGGAGAGAGATGCGATTTATTCAAAACCCGATTTCTCAGAAGAAGATGGCCTCAGGTCAAGTGAGCTTGAGGTCGAATTCGAAGAGATGAACGGATATGAGGCAGATTCTGAAGCGGCGGTCCTCTTGAAAAATCTGGGTATTGCCGAAGACATGCACCAGAAAAAGATGAAGGAACTGGGGGGCGGTGAGAAGGTGCGCGTGCTCCTTTCCCAGGCCCTGTTCGGAAACCCGGATGTGCTTTTACTGGACGAGCCTACCAACAACCTGGACATCAAATCCATTGCATGGCTTGAGGAATTTCTTTACGGGTTTCAAAATACGGTAATCGTGGTTTCCCACGACCGGCATTTTATGAACCAGGTATGCACCCACATTGCAGATATCGATTTCAGTAAAATTTCAGTATACCAGGGGAACTACGATTTCTGGTATCAGGCGAGCCAGCTGAACCTGAAACAGAAACTGGCGGAAAACAAGAAGGTCACGGAGCGGGCCAGTGAGCTAAAGACGTTTATCCAGCGATTCAGTTCAAATGCCTCCAAATCAAAACAGGCCACGTCCAGGAAAAAACTCCTGGAAAAACTCACCCTTGAGGACATCCCCACGTCATCAAGAAAATATCCGTTTATCTGTTTCAAACCGGATCGACCCTGTGGCAACGTGATTCTGGAAGTAAACGGTCTCACCAAAACCATCGATGGTGAAAAAGTGCTGGATAACGTGAGTTTTACGGTTAACAGCGGGGATAAGATCGCCTTTGTGAGCGGAAACAGCCAGGCCAAGACAACCCTTTTTCAAATTCTGGCCGGAGAGATGGACGCGGACAGCGGCACGTTTTGCTGGGGTCTTACCATTACCCATTCCTACTTCCCCAAGGAACATAGCGCCTATTTCAACGGCGACCTGAACCTGATCAACTGGCTTTTGCAGTTCGCTCCCCCTAAAGAAGGCGAGAGTTTTGCCCGGACCTTCCTGGGTCGCATGCTCTTTTCCGGAGAAGAAGCTGTGAAAAGGATCAGCGTGCTCTCCGGTGGGGAAAAGGTTCGCTGTATGCTCTCACGGATGATGCTTTCCGGATCAAATGTCCTGATCATGGATGAACCCACCAACCACCTGGACCTGGAGTCGATCACGTCCTTAAATAACAGTCTCATTAATTTTCCGGAAGTGATTCTTTTCACCTCCCATGATCGAGAGTTCTTGAATACCGTCGTAAACCGGATTATCGAGATCATTCCTGGTGGCGTTATTGATCGGCTTATGACTTTTGATGAGTATATTGAAAGTTCGGAAGTTGCAGAAGCCCGGGAATCCATTATCCCGAAGGCCGCTTAAAAAAACGGTTTTTAATCATACCGCATGATGAATTGAAAAGCACCTTGTCTGTTTTAATGACGAGGTGCTTTTTATATCAGGGGGAGCGATCAGAGGGGGCGTCCACTTTGACTGTCTTCACCTTATTAATAGTTGAATTTAAGTTGTATTAAAGCTATACTTATCGAAAAAATAGCTTCTTGTTCGGTTTCAAGTCCTTTTTATTCTTTCTGATTTTTTTGTCACCTGCGTCACATGATTTCACTTTCAACTTGAATAATATGTCAATTAAAAGGAGACTTCCATGATATGCCAATTTCGTTTATTATCTGTCGCCGTTCTTTTATTTGGCCTGGTTGTGGTAGGCGTAATTGGGTGCAGCAGTGGCGGTGGCACCGGTGGGGATCAGGGGAACACTACCGGAACAACTGACGATGGTACCACCGATGACGGCAATACCGGAAATAATGATAACGTGATCTATAAAGATTTTTTCCCGCCTTTCAAAGCAGGAGATTATTGGGAATTTTATTGGACGGTCGATGACACAACCTATATTAAAGGCAGCGGCACATCTAACGAGATCACGACCGGAAATTTTAAAATAGTACTCGGTCCAGCAGAGACAATTGGGACGATCACTGCTTATCCATTGACGATTTCCGGGACAGAAACAGAAGGAAAAATTAAATTTGCACCCCGATGGATGTACCTTGCCATAAGCGCCAATCAGCTTTTAGGAAGTGAAGATGGCTCAACATTTCAGACGGTATTTGATGGAAATACAGGTACGTGGAAGGGTGGCGGGTTTTTTACCGAAATTCCCGATGATACGGCGTTAACAGCATCAAATGGCACCATCGACAATGAGTACACACATACGTCAGCCGTCTCGGTTGGACGAACAACCGGGGGCGGTGGCTGCGAATATTATCATGAAATCGGCCAGAACGTTTGCGATGATGACGAATATTCATATTCCGAAAAAGAATATTATAAATCCGGCATCGGCCCACTTGGATATGTTGTCCGATATACCTATTCGAAAACAGACCTGACGTTATCCTTTACAATTATTAAGGATGTCGGTCTGGTGGCCACTTCATTTGAGGCGGATGACGGATTCGTGCCTGTTCTGCCCCCGTGGCTAACCCTTTCAGATATGCCTACCGCAAGAAATTTAGCTGCAGCATCCGTATATAATGATATCATCTATGTGAGCGGCGGCAGGAGTGGGTCCGCCACGTTGAAAACATTAGAATCCTATAATCCGTCAACAGATACCTGGGCCACTTTGGCCCCGATGCCCGGTGAAAAATATATGCATACATCTGAAACACTTGGCGACAGGATTTATGTATTTGGCGGGTATGGGGATGAAAACAATGCCGTGTATGCATATAAAATCAGTGAAGACAGCTGGATGGATGCAGGAACAATTTCGATTGAAAGTGCATATGTAAAATCAGTTGTTATCGGTGACACCATTCATGTGGTGGTGGAAACCGATAATTATTACGCGGTGACCGCATCTTCTTCAGGGAATAGCCTCATCTGGGTCAAGGGACCCGATTTGCCGGGAGAACATCATGGATTCGGTGTGGCAGAGGTCGGAACAACTATTTTTGTGATCGGCAACACTTACGGCAGTCATTATGGAACCACAAGAAGGTATGATACCCTAAGTGGCATCTGGTCAACTGTTTCATCAATGCCAACGGGCAGGCGTGATGTGGCAACAGGTACGGTTGACAGCAGGCTTTATGTGATCGGCGGCTATATTATGGGAGATGACGCCAGGGTTGTGGAATGCTTTGATCCTTCAACCGGAAACTGGACAGAAAAATCATCCATGCCAACAGCCCGCGAAGAGATGGCCTATTCGGTAGTGGACGATAAAATATATGTTATTGGCGGACTGACGGATAATGTTTCCTTGAAAACAATGGAAGTCTATGACCCGACAGTGGACTGATTTATCGAGATATCATGGATTCATCTTTGGTTTTAAATATGCCTGACTGAAAAAAATGATCCACATCTTCCATTACATCTTTCCGGTTCATGATAAACGTGTGGCCGCAGGAGATTATTTTAAATGCTTTCATTTCAGATAATTTTGCGCTTTCAACCGAGACCTTGCCGTCATTTGGAACAGGAAAAAGGGATGCAAAAACCGGCAGGCTGTCTTTGTCCCCTGTGATTACGCCGACGTCTATATTGACAGGCTTCAGACGGTTGGGGATACTGGTTTCATCTGTTCCCACCTGCTGGCCTGACGGTCCGATGATCCATTTGTAAATCGGGTTTTCCTTCAGAAAATCAGCCAGCTCGCTGCCATGATTGGGCGGCGCCAGCATGACAGCGCGGCTGCCCTGAGGCAAATCATTATCCTGAAGATACTGGCGGAGGACAATACCTCCCAGGGAATGGGTCACAAAGTGAATTTTTTTTGCTCCCCTGGCTTTTAATTCATTCACGGCCGGCAAAATATGATCAGTCGCAATTTGTTCAATGGGTTTCTGCGTGGAGGGGTAGTCAACATTCAGGGTTTGGTACCCTTTCTCCGAAAGATAGCTGGCCATTTTTTTCATGGAATAATCGGAACGTCCCAAACCGTGAAGCAGGATGACATATTCATTTTGAGGTGGCATCAGTGTTTCCTCACTTGAAAAAAGGGTTGCCGGATAAAGTAAACACCAGCCTGTGATGAAAATGGTAGTCATAAAAAGAGGATTTTTATGTTTCATATATCACTCAACATGAAGTAAAAAACGTTTACGGCTTTACAGCTTCGACTTCTAACCGAACCACCTCAACAGTAGGAAAACCATCGCCGTTAACCGGAACGATTTTGAGATAACGATCGACAAGGTCGGAAACAAATGCATTCCTGTCTATTTCAGGAACTCGTTCAGTTATGGGATGCCAGGCTGCCAAAATATGGCCTTCCAGCTCGGTTTTTCCACTGAAGATAATTTCTTTTTTGACCAATTCAACTCGTACCGGATGGAATTCCGTTTCTTTCAGCCAGTTTCTGTATTGATCTTCCGTAAAAAATCCACCTGAGAATTGAATTTCAGTAAAATAGGGTTGCCATTTTTTATCTTCTAGTAAATGGATAAAGGCGTGTATGATATTTTCCATTGAGCCTTTCCCTGTCATCTGAAAAAAAATTCTGCCATTTTTTTTCAGGCATTTATTTACACATTTAAGAACGGAAAGTTGATCTTTTACCCAGTGCAGGGCGGAGTTGGAAAAAACAATATCAAATCCCCTGTCAAATGAAATTTGAGTTGCATCCATTGTATGAAAAGAAATTCCCTGATTATCGGATTCCAGGTACGTCTTATTTGCGAATTGAATCATTTCGCAGGAACTGTCTATACCGACTACCTCTCCATGAGGCAGAAGCGTTTTTAGCTTAACGCTTATTTTACCGTCTCCGCATCCTATATCAAGTATGGATTCATTCCCTTTAAGGTTTAATTTGGGGATGGCTTCCATGGCATATTGATATTGAAGGGATGAATTCTTTGCATAATTATCAGGTTGCCATTCATATTTTTTTTTCATTCATATTTTTCCCTCTGTTTATCCTTGATAAATGGGTGCTGTCGGAAAATTTATCATGCAAATTTAAAAATATCTCTATCATACTCCTGAGGGATGGGCAAAAAAAACCTTTACAGGGTCCATTCCTTTCATGATGCCATACGGGTAACCCCAGATTATTTTAACAAATCACATGACGGCCATGTGAAACTAGGTTAAAATATCCCGAGTATATAAATGAAGTAAACTGAAATACAAACGATTTGAAAGGCTATTCAAATATGTTTTCAAATAAAAAAAGGGTATCTTCAGGGGTTGAATATCTGGATCAGGTCCTGGATGGCCTTTTTATCGGCGATAATGTGTTGCTCTATGATGATGTCGGAAGTCTTGCCTACGTATTCTGCCAGAATTTTATCAAGGCATCCCAGACGCAGAATAAGCCCCTTATTTATGTGAGCTTCGACCGTTCCCCCAGAAATCTTCTGGAAAAACTGGGACCTTTGGCTGAAAATCAGAACCTGACCATTCTGGACTGTTTTACCAACGGTAAAGGCGACGGCTCGGAAGTGTTCAACAAGTTTTATGAAAAAGACGGTGCCCAATGGCCCTATCAGATCATCAAAATCAACGAACCCTGGAAACCGGATCAGGTGGTGGAAGCCATTTACGGTCTTCATAAAGGCATGAAAGGGGATGTCAGACTCGTTTTTGAAAGCCTTACAGGCATGCAGGATCTCTGGGGGGGGGAGGATCACATTCTCAAGTTTTATTCGAGAACCTGCCCTCAACTTTATGAGCTGGATACAGTAGCATACTGGATTCTTGAAAAAGAGGCCCATTCAAGCCGATTAAAAGCGCATATCAATCAGGTGGCTCAGGTGGCTATCGATTTGGCCTTAAAACGGGGCAAATCCATCTTAACGGTATTGAAGGCTGAAAAAAGGAACCCTGATACACTGAACAAGCCCATCAGTTTCTGGACAGAGGGACTTTCGATTCATTTCGAGAGTGATAAACGGGTGACCGCCCAGATTGACCTGGGTCACAGAATAAAGGGACTGAGAACCAAGCAGGGCATGAGTCAGAAAAAACTGGCTCAGTTAATTGGTGTCACGCCAAGCACTATTTCCCAGATCGAAAGCAATTCGATTTACCCGTCTCTCCCGGCGCTTTTTAAAATTTCAGAAGTTCTTTCCGTTGATGTCGGATCATTTTTCGGCAGCAGAAATACATATCGGAACAGAATTCTATTTGACAAGGAAGGTGGTGTGGAAATCAGGTTTCCGGATATCCCCAAAGGAAATATCCGGGGAAAACTGGTGACACCGGTTGGCTATGATGGAAAAGCTGAAATCTATATGATCGAAATACCTGCCAGAAAAACATTGCCCTGCCATTTTTTCGCTGATAAGGGAGAAGAAATAGGTCATGTGCTTTCCGGAAAATTAAAGGTCACCCTTCAGGAAGAGTATCAACTGAAACCCGGTGATTCAATATATCTGACAACAGACACACCTTCCCAGTGGGAAAACATGGGGTTGAGTGTGGCCAGGTTGTTGTGGATAAAGATCAAGTAGAAATTCGATATCGTTTTTGTGGAAATGAAAAACGCCTTCCGGAACTTTATTTCCGGAAGGCGTTTTTTTGTCATGCCAGCTTGTTCAATCATCCTGTCAGATGAAAAACGTCAGATTCGTCTTATGACATAAGTATTTTCTTGGCACTTTCATCGTTCACATCAGAAATATGGGCAATGCCGGTTTCTCTGGCGGTTTCTCTGTTGGCGGAAAAGATGTCGTTTCTGGATACTTTATTCAGTGAGAAACGTCTTGCACCAGCCATAAGCTGCTGAAGACCGCAGGATAACTTGTCAACCAAAGTCCAGAGTGCCATTGCACCATAGGGGATTTTTTTCATTTCATCCTTTCCGAGTTTTTTCTGGATATCGAAATAGGATGAGAAAATATCTTCAGGCGTTGTGCCAAGGCTGGATACGGTTTTGGGAAGTTCTGTCCAGTTACCATTGACCGCGTCTTTTCTTTCCGGATTGAGAACACCTTCAATATTGGAGCCCAGGAAGCCCGGAATCATCAGTGACCTGCCCATGCAGATCATTTTTGTGAACGGTGCGCCAAGTGCAAGGCCTTTGAAGATGGAATCTTCCAGCGCAAAGCCGCCTGCAAAGGAGAGGTCAACCACTTTTTCACCATTGGCAGAAAGGAGGCTTGCATATTCATAGGCTTTTGAATGGAGGTTGATTGAAGGAACGCCCCAGCTCTGCATCATGTTCCAGGGACTCATGCCTGTGCCACCGCCGGAACCGTCGATGGTGAGAAGATCGAGTTTTGCTTCAGAAGCGAACTTGATGGCCATGGCCAGTTCTTCCATGCCATAAGAACCGGTTTTGAGGGAAATACGATTAAAACCGATGCTTCTCAGATATTCAACGCTTTTCATGAAATCTTCCCGAACAAGATCAACTGAGGAGAGGTTTGTACCACCCAGACGGCTGTGACGGGCAAAAGATTCAATGGCGCCTTTTTCAAATGCTTCCTGAACTTCAGGCAGTTCCGGATTCGGATCAACCACATACCCTCTTTTTTTCAGGAACAATGCATATTCAAGGCTCTTTACCTGAATTTCGCCACCGATATCTTTGGCGCCCTGGCCCCATTTCAATTCGATGATGCATTTGTCGCCATACTTGTTTGCCACGTATTCGGCAACACCGTTTCTTGTATCTTCGACGTTTAATTGCACGATGATGGCACCATAGCCGTCAAAATAACGAAGATAGGTATCAATACGCCGGTCAAGCTCGGGCGCCTTGGTGATTTTACCATTATTGATTACAGATTCCTTGTCCACACCCACGACATTTTCACCGATAACAACGGGAATACCGGCAAGTGCCCCGCCTACTGCAAAGGAATCCCAGTATTTGGCTGCGATAAATGTTGATCCCAACGCACCTGTCATCAGCGGTATTCTGGATTTTGTTTTCACAGATGCGCCAAATTCGGTTGAAAGATCGACGTTTGGGAAAATACAATCATCAGGATTGGTGCTCAGACCTTCTTTCAATCCTTTTGCACCATAAGCATACCCTTGAATTCTCAGTGAATTATAAGAAACACCCACATGGGTCGTATTATTCGCACCAGCAGTTACGGTACCGAAATCACGCGGATAGAGAAGTTTTCGGCCAACCATACTGGAGAGCCAGGTTTCGCATTTGCCCTGACAATCTGCCCGGCAGAGTGTGCAAAGACTTGATTCTGCGGCGTTGCCTCTATTTGCTGTTCCCAGCACATCATTGCTTTTTGAAAATCGCATGTGAATTCTCCTTTAAAAATATTGATGGTTACTGTGATAAAAAGATCGCAAGGATTATTTTCCTGCGGCTCTTGTATCCCTAAAAAAAAAGACGTCAGGCCCTTTTGGGGCAAGACGTCTTTGTCTATCTCTTTAAATTCTACCGCACGCCATTGTACGGAAAAAAATAATAAAAACTGAACTTTTAATAGATTAATTAATTTAAACTGTATGGTGTTGTCAAGTAATAATTATGATAGCCCCTTAAAAAGAGTTGAAATGATTAAGGTACACGAATGTGAATTTTGCCGAATAATGAGGGCTGATCATCAAAACACTGACAAATAAGCAGGTTATGCGAAGGCGGTTCCTGTCGTCAATCATTATAGAGTTCATCGGACAATAGAATCGCCTCGGCAACCTGTCTGATGGATTTTCGGGTATTCATGCTTCGTTTCTGGATCCAGCGATAGGCTTCTTCAACCTTGAGTTTGCGTCTCAGCATCAAAATCTCTTTGGCTCTGTCCACGATCTTCCGGGTTTCGAGTTCTTCCTGAATGACTTTTGTTTTAACCATCAGTTCTGCGTTTAATATGGCTAAGGCAGATTGGTTGGCCACCGCAGTCACGAGATTGATTTCAGTCTCCGAAAAATCATGGGGGCTTGATGTAAAGCAATTGAGTACCCCAAGCACTCTTTCGTCCTTAAGTTTAAGGGGAACGCCCATCATGGATACAAGGCCGAGTTTTCGGGCCATTTCTTTTTCTTTAAATCTCCGGTTTTTCAGAACATCCTTAATAACAAGCGGTTTTTTTGTGCTGGCGACATACCCCACAACCCCTTCATTTAAATAAAGGGATCTGTCTTTTACATATTCCGGGGCAATGGCCTGGGTTGATTTCAGTTTGATCATAGGGGGTTTTTCATTTTCATCCACCATCCATAAGGAGCAAATCGCTGAATCCGTCACTTTTGCCGTGACGATGACAATCAGTTTTAAAAGATCTTCAATGAACAGATCTGATGTAATGGCCTGGCTGATATTCATCAATGCCTTGATGTATTCATCATATACCTGGGGTTGGTTTTTATCCATAGCAGCTTTTTCTCTTGACAATTAGTGGTACTAAAAAATATGTATGATAGTTAATATAAATAACGATAAAAATAAAGTTAATAAATACCTAAATATTTTAGGAGAAATAATATGTGCCGTCTGATTGCAGTCACGTGTGATGAACTTATGTCTCCTGTCAATGTGTTAAATGGGCTGAATACCATGAAAGAAGGATATGACGGGTCCGGAATGGGCATCCTTTTGAAAGATCTGGGTGGGCCTTTTGCCACCATGAAAGATTCTCCCATCCTCTCTGGTATTTTCAGCAGTGCTGGTATTAAAAAGCTCGATCAGTTCATGCTTAATGTCGGATTTACCACAAAATATAAAATTACATTTAAAATGAATGCCATGCCGCCTGCAGGTGTGCCCAAAAGAGATCATTATCTGGTTCGGGCGTATGATTACCCTGAATCGTGGCGGCGTTTTACGGATAAAGAGCTTAACGATAACCTGATGATGATCAGACTTCAACTGAAAAAGATGGGTGAAAAGGAAAAAGACATGATCATCTTCTCGTTCTGGCCGGACACGGTTCTGATCAAGGAAATAGGTGATCCCATAAATATCGCGAATTACCTTGATCTGGGCAGGGAGGAGCTGAAGGCCAAAGTGATTATGGCCCAGGGCCGTCAGAACACGAATCATGAAATCGATCTTTACGCCTGCCATCCGTTTTTCCTGCAGGGGTTTGCCACCATGACAAACGGTGAAAATACGGCTTTTGCGTCCAACCGAGCCTATCTTTCATCCAGAGGATTCTCAGGATATAACGGATACTGCTCCGATTCTGAAATATTTACGCATACGCTTCATTATACTGTCAAAAAACTCGGATTCGATATTGAGGCATTTAAACATATCATCACCCCGCTTCAGCAGGAAATGTTGGACGGCCATCCGGATAATCAGCTGTTGACCCATTTGAAACAGTCCTGCCGTCAGTTAATTGTGGATGGTCCTAATTGCGTGGTCGGTTGTCTGCCGGACAATACGCTTTTTATGGTTCATGATAGAAAAAAGCTTCGACCGGGAATTGCTGGTGGAAAGCCGGGGATTTTCGCATTTTCTTCTGAAGTCTCCGGACTGGACGCTGTGATTCCGGACCGTGACCGGACCAATGACTATCAGCCCATGCACCGTGAAACAGCCATCATCCGGCCGGATCGAAAGAAATTGATGATCAGTTGCCAGACAGACGCTCTGAAGATTCCGAATTAACGGGTTGCTTGGGTTCGTTGGGTTTATTGGGTTGAATGGTTTATTGGTTCGGTAGCTCATTGGTTTTTAATAGAATGGCCAACCGCCTTTAACCCTCACCTCCTTGTTTTTATTACCTTTCACATTTGTCCTCATATTCTTTTCTTGATTCCAGCCGGTTTTGATGTAAAAACTTGGTCGATATCGGATTAAATTGTTACGTCTAACAAGAATATTTCTAAATGAATAATATCGTATTTATAAGGAAAGCCCATGACCCGTCTCATAATCAGTGAAAAACCAAGCATGGGTCGCGCCATAGCTTCTGCTCTGGGCATTCAAGGAAAGGGGCGCAGTTTTATTCAGAACAATGACATCATCGTTACGTGGTGTGTGGGACATCTGGTCGAGGCTGTAGGTCCCGAAGCATATGATCCAAAGCTTAAATCGTGGAGGCTGGAGATGCTGCCATTTTTCCCTGACCCTTTTCGCTACGTTACCATCTCCGCTACCAGGGATCAGTACGAGATTGTGGCAAAACTCATGACCCGAGAAGATGTCGTTGATGTGGTCAACGCCACAGATGCCGGACGCGAAGGCGAGCTTATCTTTGATCTCGTGTATCGTTTATCCGGATGCACAAAACCGGTTCAAAGATTCTGGACATCGAGTCTCACCGACAACGCGATTCGGGAAGCCTATTCCCGCATGAAGCCAGGCGAGGCTTATATCGGTCTGAGGGATGCGGCACGCAGCCGCCAGGAATCCGACTGGCTGGTCGGGATCAACTGCACGCGAGCCCAGACGATTGTCATGCAGCGGGCCGGAGGAGAAGGCGTTTATTCCATTGGCCGGGTGCAGACGCCGACGCTTGCCCTTCTTGTGAATCGGGAACTGGAAATCCTTAATTTCGTGCCCAGAGACTTCTGGACCCTGATAGCGACGTTTCAGGCAATGGGCGGGATCTACAAGGGCAAATGGTTCCGGAAAGTCGATGGCAAAGACCAGGACAGATTCAGTCTTGAAGAAGACGCAAAAGAACTATCGAACAGGCTTTCCGGTTTGCCCGGAAAAGTCTCTTCGGTCACATCTAAATCTGTCTCCATACGGCCGGAACTGCTCTACGATTTGACCAATCTTCAGAAAGAAGCAAACAAACGGTTTGGATTCACGGCCGGACATACCCTTGAAGTGGCTCAGGGACTTTATGAGGCCAAGCTTATCAGTTATCCGCGGACGAACTCCAGATGCCTCACGGAATCGGACGAACAGAAGGCCACCGGCTGGATCAGAGCTATCGCTCAGGGACAGCTTACGCATTTGCAACCCTTTGTGGCGGAACTGAGAACCCGCTGGCCCATCAAGCTTGACAAGCGCTTCGTTAATGACAAGGAGGTCGAAGATCACTCGGCGCTGGTGCCCACAGATAACCCTGCAAAAAGTCTTCAGGGTGATAATTTGAAAATATACGAGTTGATCGCTCGCCGCTTCCTATCGGTGTACTTCCCGGAACGTATTGAAAACAAGACAACCATCATCACGAAGATCGATAAGGAAACATTCAAGACAACAGGAACCGTTTTGAAGGAACCGGGATGGTCTGCAGTCGATCCGCCACATAGTCGGCCCAAAAAAGAAAAGGCGAAGTCTGACGGCCCGGAAGAGGAGGAAGACTCTGGACTTCTCCCTGCAGTTGCCAAGGCTGAGGAGGTTGAAACAAAGGAACTCTCTACAAAAGCAGGTAAAACTTCTCCACCCAAGCGGATGACCGAAGGGGATCTGCTTGGGTCCATGCAAAGTGCGGGGAAGGAACTGGAGGATGATGAACTGAAGGGAGCCATGAAGGACTGCGGTTTGGGCACGCCCGCAACCCGGGCCAACATTATTGAAACCCTTTTGAAGCGTGGATTTGTCGAACGCGTGCGAAAAATCCTGCAGCCAACGGCCAAGGGAACCGAACTGGTTCAGTCCATCCGAACCGAAAGCCTAAAAAGTCCCAAGATGACTGGAGAATGGGAGGCAAGACTGGAAAGAATCCGGCGCGGGGAGGGGAGCCGGGGTGAATTCATGGACGATATCAAGACCTTCGTTACAGAACTGGTGAATCAGATCAAGAAGAATGCGCCACAGGGCAAACCAAGAGTTTACGGCACAGTGGTAGGACGCTGCCTTAAATGCAATTCTAATCTCCATCTGAGAGACTGGAAAGGGCATTATTATGTGAAGTGTGCCGCTTCGGCAGACCCTGCCTGTCAGATGTCCTATGATTCAGATGCTGAAGGGAAACCCTTGGCGTTCTGTCGCTTCTGTAAGGGTCCGGTGCGTACCACTCGAAATGGCGGAAAAATCTGCGCCCAATGCAACAAATGGCAGACAGCAAAAAATTCTCTTCAAGGTCATATGAAAACATAGATGTGTTTTTCGGGTTTGACGCTTGCAAAACATCATCCGGCCATTATGTCCGGTTAAATCAGAATTTGGTCCAATGTCGCATAAGGGGAGGTTGTGGTAACTTTCCCAAAAGTCACAATATTCGCAAATGCTGTTCTTGACGTGCATACATGATTATGATTATTGTTTAGCCATTCATATCTTCATTTGTTTATTCCAAAGAGAATATTTTTCCGGAACATAATTTTCAACTATTGACCAATAGATGGCGGCTATATTGCTGCAGGGGAAAGGGGTATTGTAACCAAAACGGCTTCCTGGCCTTAGATTGTTTTATGCAGATCCAGATAATTCCGGAACAACTCCGGGTGAACCCTGGAATAGCCGTCAAAATCGCCCAATATTTCCATGCCCGGTATGATCGCTTTGACAACCGGAAGGCCGATATCTTTCCGGGTCAGGTTAATATAGTAAGGCTGGTAACGGTTTCTGATCAATAATGCTTCCAAAAGTGCCAGATCAGATGTGGGGTCTCCTGTGGAATAATCGGGCAAATCCTCATAATCGACGCAAATAAGGTCCTGGGGACCGGGTTGGGACGGCGGGCTATCAGGAAAAGGGCAGGTGGTTTCGGTTATGGCTGAAATGATGGCCCGTTTGGCGCTTAGGCTTGCGGCCGCCCCTTTTTGTATTTCTCCTGCTTTGTCCACGACAAAGCAGCGGCAGCACGGGATTCCCATGGGGCCTGTGATATCCTGAAACTGGAGTTCTACACCTGCATTTCGATAGGCTTGAAGCAGGGAGGCTATCTTTTCATTTCTTGAGACAAACCGGAAAAACGTGGATTTGTCTACAGGCATGGTAGACTCC
Organism: Pseudomonadota bacterium; assembly: GCA_018816735.1. Classification (GTDB taxonomy): domain Bacteria; phylum Desulfobacterota; class Desulfobacteria; order Desulfobacterales; family JAHIVH01; genus JAHIVH01. Next base: position 156,257 of record JAHIVH010000054.1, read on the forward strand.
TGGTGCCGCTCGATCACCTCAAGAAGTGCAGACACTTTGGCTTGTTCTATCGTGTTTCCCGAGGCAAAGCCGGTGGAGCCAATGCCTGAAAACAGGTCTATTTCATCCAGATTGCAGAAAAGAAATATGCATTGCACGGGAATCCATGCGTTTTTCCTGCCGTGCTCATCCGGGGTTTCCCCGCAAATCCAGTGAAGCGGCTCATCCTGATAACTTACCTCCAGGGCAAGGTCATTGGGATTGACGGCGGTTGCATGTTCAGACTGGAGTTCGGTGAACGACGCCAGTCTGACAGGATAGGGACTTTGATAGTCTGAAACGCACTCTTTTGAGATGGAAGAAAATGCCGAGCATCGCTCGACAATTTCCATCATCAGGGATGCCCTGGCATCGTCCGGTGTCAGCCCTTTTCCATAGCTGGTCTGTTTCCCTGAAAAGGAAAAACGGTTCCGGTTATTTTCAATACAGGTATCAAATGTCCATGATCTTAAAAGTGCAATCGGGCTCAGGCTTGACTGGTGGCGCATCAATTCTCCCATATCGACCCCTGCCTTCACCAGTCTTTTTTCAGCGATTTCGGCTGTTTCCAGAGGAGAGAAGGATTGGGCGTCCTTGTGTCCGGGTTTCAGGAACGATTTTCGTATTTCCGTTATGGATACCGGTTTTTCTCCTTGCCTGTGGCCCTTATCATAAGTCATCAGGCGCAATCCGGATTCATCCGGGGACGGGAGCGGTGTGTGGTTGAAAAAATTTTCTCTGAACAGGGTTATCCATTGGCTGTGAAGCTCCCGCTCAGGTTCGAAAACCGACCGGATATTGATCAGTGGGGAATGCCGGCAAAGCGCTTTAATGTCTTTCTTTAAAAATTGTTTTTCCGTATGCCTTTGTCCGTTTGCCAACAGCAGATGCTCCAGTATCAAGGCCATGAGCACGCCATCTTTCTCCTTTTTGGCTTCTCGCAGCAGACCATCGATCTGTTCAGACGTCAGTTTACCGATCTCGGCCAACGCATATTTATGTAGAAAATCGTCATAGGGACGCAGCCGGAGAAGCGTGAGGCTTTCTTCAACTGTCAGGTCGTTTTCAGGAACCACGGAAAAAAAACCGGTCTGGCTTTTGGTGGTTATCAGTTCCAGGTGATAGCGTATTTCTCTGTTTTTCAAGTGATCTCCATAAATATAACATGTTATTTCATAACGTAATGGTGCATCACACCCGTTCAATAATACCGATTCTTGACATAAAGATGAAAACGGCGTCCGCAAGTTTGCGGGCGAATTCCATGCGAATTTGCGGATTTTTCGTTCGGATTTCCCGGCAGACTTCGAGTTGAAATCCACTGATAAAGCGCGAATCAGTGTAACCGTATTCATTGTCAATGCCGTCGTCTCTGACCCCGCAAAATGCCTGAATGTTGTATCCGCCGCTCAGATTAAGGATCGGGCTTTTCAGGTCATGCCTGGGGGACACCGAATACTTCTTTTTATGGGTTCTGTTCAACTCGTCCATGCCATCCTGCAATAGGGACCCGAAATTTTCATGGATGCTGCTTTTCCCGCGAAGCAATCCTGCGAAATCGGTTTCCGCGTGGAGTTTTTTTGATAAAAATCTGATGGAGCTTTTTTCAGCATAAGCTTTTGCCGAAGTATTTAGCTTGCTATCCGGGTTCGAGAGATCGGTTGCGGTCAGGTTGTAGCCAACCATGATGTCCGCACCATAATTGTCCGGTTTTCCGTGAAGATCAATGAACAGTCCGGTGTGATTGGTTTTCAATACCTCCGGAACAGCAACATCGCCGATAAAGTGTTCATGGAAATCCTTCCAGGCTTGTCCGCCTCTTCCGGTTATGGGATTGCAGTCCACGCCCCATCCTCTGTTCTGATCTATTTGGGTCCGGGAGAGCGTGTTGATGATGACGTGCGGGTATTTCCCGTGGGTTTTTTCCCTGATTGCGTTGATGATGTCATATGCGAGTTCGATGGTTTTCACATCATTATTCCTGTTGATTACCATCCCGTCACAGAAACCTTTCCGGTCCGGGATATCGGAGGGAACACGTTCACCACCGTGGGGGACAGAGATAATCAAAGGCAGGTTTCCGGCAAGGTAGACCACATCACCTGATTTGCTTGTATCTATTGAATAAAGCTTGCCCGGGACGGGGACGGTTTTTCCGATGGTAAAGGGGGATGCTTCCGGCAAGACAAAGGCGTGGTTTTGATCCTTGGTCTGCAGCCGGGATTTTTTCGGTGGTTGCATGCATGACATAGACATCACGTTCACGCATAACAGCAGGGCCATCCATTTTATATGTGTTTTTCGGATGACCGGTATGTGGGTTTTTTTCATGGGTAATTTCCCTTCAGTCCGCCTGTCAATGGGCAAAGTGTTATTTTTATGTACCAATAATATAATTGTCCTATCAATGCCAGAATTAATTATTGACATCCGGTTCTGCAGATGGATCAAACACTTCTCCTTTAAAGAAAAGCAAGATCTGAAACATTGAAAGCAAGAATAGCCATGCAGCATAAGTCCATTCGATATATTGATGTAAGAAAAAGAAAACCATTACAATCAATATATACATGAATATTCATATGGAGGTAACCCGGTATGTTTAAAAGGAAGATGCCGTGGATGATTTTTCTTTTGGCCTTGACCCTTTTTTCATGCGCAAGGAATGATGGTTCAGTGAATGATAGCGCTGGCCTGCCTTTTGGATTTCAGGATAATAGTGTTCCGAATGAATTTGATGATTTTGAAATTGTTTCTGTTTTAAAGGATGGCGGGACACTGGAGGAAATTTATGATGATATAGATGGCAAAGGTGTCAGTGACAAACTGGAAGTTCTGGTCAACAGCAATATTGACGAGTTCATCGCCTACTCAAAGAATTCAAGTGATCTTCTGGACAATCACACCGGCATTGTTATCCGGTTGATGGACACTCGGGTAAAGGGTGTTCTTGAATGGCTTATCGACAGAGATCCTTTAAAAAAATCAAAGCTTTATGACTATACATCCGCCAGTTACGATGACATGGATGCGTTTTATGATCCTTCAAAGGAATCCGCCTATATGGCGAATTATTATTCATTTCTGGACGACCTTTCAGATCAGGATGAAGAAGGCGCCAAAGCCTGCTGGAAGGAGATGCTCCGGTTCGGTGGCAAGGCCTGTCAATACATGATTGATACCAAAGACAAGGATGAATTGAGAGATGACATTCAGGAAATAATTGATGATCTTCTGGATGAAGATTTTGAAGAAGATTTTCTCGATATAACGGAGTTTGTCGGAAAAATGCTGATACAGGCCGATTATCCCATGTGGGTTGATGCTGAAGGGCATGTCCTTCAGCGTGAGGAAATCGATCCGGAAAAGGACACCAGCCTGGATCTGGGAAATGTGGTCAAAGGTGCCAATATCCTCCTCAGATGGGTCAACAAAATGATGGCTGAGGAACACAACCGCGAACGTGTAAATGATGTGATTCGCGAAATCGCAGAACTCTTCAACCCGGACGATAGCGAGACCAACAAAAAAATCATCAAACAACTTGTTTACAATCTGGAAGACCTTTTTACCGTGGGCGGAGATACGTACAAGTCAGATCCCCGGTACCATCAAAGTGATGATGAAATTGAATCCAATGCCGAGCTGGGGGAGACATTGAGAGAGTACTTCCCAAGCCTTTTGCAATTCAGTCTCCGGTCAGACCGTGACGCGTCCATGATTGTGGATAATGAGTGGCGGAAAAAAATTTATCCGCTTTACCAGATGATTCAATACCTGAAGAACCTTCAGTTCGATCCGGACGAGCAGAGCATAGAAGATACGCTCATGGACATGCTCAAATATGATTTTCTGGGCCGGGACAGAACCGACCCTGAAGCCGGGGCCTATCCCATACCGTTTCTGGAACATACCATGTTTACCATTGCAACGGTGTTGAATTTGGGTTTTGACGATGGCGGGGCAACCGGGGAGATCGATCCTGCAGTTGCAGATGTCCGGAAGAACCATGGGCATGGGACAAGCCGGGCGATGCTCACATTGAATGACATTTTTTTCAGTATCACCACCCATGCCTTATTGGAGGTTGGAAGCACAGCGTTTATGGGGCTGTTTGATATGACGCTTTTTCCCACAGATGGCGAACATATTTCACGAAGCCACAAGCCTTTTAAACGCAATGAGATGGATCAGAAACGATTTTATTATAATCAGAATTATGGTGCCCTGAATCTGGTTGCAGGACCCGGCATCGGAGATGCCGGGTCTCCTGATGGGGGAAATCTTGACACGGGCGACAACGTCATGAACAGTTACAGGCCTTATAATCCTACAGGTTTTGAGGAGTATAATGCCGCTCAATGGCTGAACACCTGGATTTCACGGATTTGCTTTAACGGGGAAGGACCGTTTTACTATGCCGATCCGAACGCCAGGACGGTCAAGGTAAATGGGAAAACCTATCATGAATATCTGAGGCCCAACGGTAAGGTTTACGCCCTGGTCAATACCGATTCAGAAACCTGGAAATACATTTACCCTACGGATATCGGAGATGCGGAAGATGAAGATACCCTCGTGGTATCAGGCTATCTTTCCCCGAGTGATAAAAAAGCAGGCGATAAAATTGCAAAAAAGCAACGGTTTAACCGGTATTTTGATGCATGGGATTCAGACTATTTTATCATCAAGTATCCCCTTATGTTTGGTAACACCTATGTTTCTCCGGACAATTCATCCGGCAATCTCGACACCACTACGATTTCTTCCGATAAATATGCTGGTGCGCTTCACTACAAGGAACTCATTGAGGCAAACGATCACAGACGGGCCTGTGCGTCACCTCTGGAGGCATTTTACAGAAATCATCAGTGGCTCTGGAATGAAAAAAAGGTGGTAAGTATCATACCGTTATATTTAAGTGCTGATCTCTCTGCATTTGGCCTGGGAGCAGGTTTTATTCCGATTGGTGCTGTATATCAGACTGCTGAAGTAAACGGAATGGGCGGTTTTGCTGATGCCAGAAAATTCAAAGGAAATCACATATGGGCGAAAAAAGGGGAATCCGGAACGTCAACCATTCCCGGAGATTACCGGGTCGAACTTGCAGCCAGTCTTACCACAGATACCCTAGATCTGGGTTTGACCGGCAGCATCACAGAACAGCTCGTGTTTGAAATGACATTCGATGTCGGTAATTTTGAACCGTCGATTATCGGAAAAAATGCACCGTCAATTTCAAGACTCGCTTTTCCAAGAAGTCCTAAAATGATCCGCGAAAACGGCATCGAAGATTACACATTGGGTTCCCTTGAGTTTGAAGTGGGAGATGACATATGGGAACATCGAAGCGCGTATCTGCCATTGTTTGTTTCGCTTACGGCCGGCATGTATGATAATACGGTCAAATACCCCTATTATAACGATCCGGATTCCAAAACCAATATCCGGCTGGGCGGGAAAATATTTTTTGAGGGGCTTGCCCCGCTTTTGAAACCCCTGATGTATTATCAGAAAGACAAAGGCTCCCCCCCCTATAACTGCTGGAAGCCGAGAGTCTATGGCGACAGCCTGGCACCGTATGGCAACTTTCAGGGGAATGCCTACCTTCAGTCATCGGCTGCTTTTTACAGCGATAAAAATCCTCTTGTCGACTGGGATGGCAGTGAAGAGGAACAGCTGTTTTTCCTTCCGGCGCCGATAAAGACATTAATCAATTCTTTGGTCGACAGTGACGTGACAGATCCGGCCAGACGGATGGATGGTATCATACCGCTCATACTTTCCAAAACAAAAATGCTTACGGCCATGCTCAAAATGCTGTTAAGCGATGTGAATGATACGGATGAATTCAATCAGGCCTTTGAACAGATGATCACATCCTTGAAAACCACCAGGGGAGAAATGACCCGGATCCTTGAAGGTGAAGAACGATACGGAGAGGGGGGCTCTCCTAAAAAATTCATTTATCCGGACTGGATGTTTGTGGAAGGGATCGAATCCACAAAAGACGCCTATGGCGTTTACACAGAATTTACCGGCGCCCGTGATGAAGATACGATTTTCGATGACATCGTGGATGCATTGGTGGGCAAGGACGCGATTGATGATGAGAACGATGGGTATGGCCTTGCCAGCTACCCGGATGACAAGAAATCATCGGATGGCAAGCCGGATTTTGGCGATGCGGACTGGAAGGATTTTGAGGACGGTTTTGACGACCTGGTCCATCTCGCCCACAAAGACAGCAAATACTCAATAACGGAAAGTATCATTTCCATAAATGAATCCTTTTTCGGAAACGGCTGCATCTATTCGGATGATCAAATCACAGGCCTTCTTTACGGTGCAGGAAAACTCTTTACCTATTATGACTCGGTAAAAAAAGAATGGGTTTACCAGGGCCAGGAAGGATTTGACGATATCTATAAAATTCTTACGGAAACGCTTCCTGATATTCACGATCAGATCAAGGATGAGCCGACTGAAATTGGGGGAAGTACTTATACGACAGACAATTACTGGGATATGTTAATGATTGTCGCGGATCTTTTAAAAGAGGGCGGTATTCTGGATTATGTGATAGACACGGTAACTGTTGATGCGGAGTGGGAGAAGGTCTTTGGTGATCTGGATACGTTTCTCAAGAAGGATTTTATATCCAGCAAGGACCCCTTGTGGTCTACGGTTTCCAGGCTTATTGAGGATATGTCCGTTGCCATGGATGAAAGCCAGGGGGTAGACCTGGAAAGCTTATACAGAGACTATGGGTTCCAGTTGAACTGATGCCAGGCCCATACCTGAACCGGGATACCACCTTCCCGGGATTGTCTGCCAGGTCTTTCATTTCGATCCCGATCAGAACCGGTAAAAGTATCCGGCCTGAATGGTAATTCCCCCCAAATCACGGTCATTTCCGCCAAATCGGTCGATGATGGCATAAACAGCTTCCAGTTGAATCCCGTACTTCTGATATATATCAGGATCACTGGTCAGGTAGGCAATGCCGCACTTATAATGGTAACCTCCCACATAGTGGCTCTCTTTTTCTTTGGTGCCATTTGTCTTGATCTCTTCCCTGGCATACCAGTGATCGAGACCTGTACCGATATAAGCATAGAAAACGGGTGTCAGTTGATAATTATACGTCAGCGTAAAGGAAACCGGTATGAGGTAATACGTGTTTTCAACCCCGGTATCTTCACCGGATGTGGATAACAGATCTCCTTTGAGTTTCAGAAAGCCGGCATCAATATCTGCATGGAAATCCTTGTAAATGGCTCGTTCATAGTAAAGCCTGACCGGTACGGGAAACCGGTTTTCAAATGTATCGTCCAGCAGGGTGTCGCTCATTTTAAAGTATCCTGCCTTGATGCCAATGGCGTTTTTCATGTCGCCGGACTGGGCAGGGACTGCAGAAATAACCATAAAAACAGGCAAAATCACTATAATGCGTCTTTTTTTTACGGATTTGATGAAGATCATCAGGGAGAAAACAAGGCTCACGATCATCAGCAAGATCCTGCCCGGGTTAACCCCTTTTCCCGACGTGGAAATAAAACAGCCGGATTTGACGTCATCCGAATCGATCAGAATATGTTGAATGCTTTCAACGGTGATGTAAACTTCCGGGGAAGCGGTGCTTTCATTTCCATCCTGGTCATAGGCTGTAATGATAATCGTGTAGGTGACGCCGTTTTCCAGGATGATATTTCCATGCTCCGTTCCTGATCCAATATCAATGGATGTGTCGTTTCCCGCATCCAGTGTTGTTTGAGAAGCATCCCGGTTGTCCGTTATTTGAACAAAATAACCCTTTAAATCAACCATGCCCTTGTTATTTGTATCGTTGATGTCCACCTTGATTGTCTCACTGCCAGTTAATTTAACATCAGGCTCAGATGGCGGCATGGGGGCACGCTTGTCCTGTTTTGTGTCAATGATCAATGTGTCAGACGGTGATGATTCATCACCTGACAGGTTCCGGGTTTTAATGAAAACGTAATACCGGTTACCGGATTCAAGTCCTTCTAAAGTTGCCGTGGTGAAGGCATCTCCAATATCCGTTTCCAAAGGATCTGTTGAGGGATCATTTGTGTAATAAACCGTATAGCCGGAAAGATCATCCAAATCCACAGGGTCCCAGATGACAGACAGGCTGGTATCGCCTATGGATGTCATTGAAAAATTTTCAGGTGGCGCCAATGCCTTAAATGTGGTGGCGGATTTTGTCGCTGCTTCCTGGGTGAGGTTATTTATGCTGTCACGAGCCGCAACTTGAACATAATAGGTCGTATTCGGTTCAAGACCGGTTATCGGATAGCTGTTTGCCGTGGCACTGTTTATGATGCGTGTCGTATCAAGCGTGTCTGGTGACGTACCCCATGAAATCAAATACGTATCCGTGTCATCTGCATTACTGGTCCATGAAACAGCTATTGTTGTTTCACCCGGGGCCAGGCTGACATTCTGGGGAACGCTTACATCTGCAGATGCCAATATGGGCAGGATGAGGATAACCGTAAAAACAAAAAAGAGATATTTTATCATGACATGGACTCTCCGTTAACTGGCTGTTTGCGATTTTGATGATCCGGGAAAACATGCTGCAACCTACATGATAAAGATTCATCCGTCAATATTTGGGCGCATTAAAAAATTTAAGATAACAGGGCCAATTTTATCCGGTTTCAATATGGTATTGGGTCATTTTTTCTTACGAAATAGCGATTTGCTAATCAAAGTTTTTTCAAAAAAACGCTGTACATATTTCAAAATATATTGTATATTCCATACAAAATCAATTTAATGCGTGAGAATAGGGGTCACTTTTATTTGGTGAAGTGTTACTTGACAATTTTAAAAAAAAATGCGGAGTATGCAGATATAAACATCTGGCACAATAAAAAAAACATCAGATACATTAAAATGTAATGTTCATATGTATCATTCTTTTTCAGGAGAGGGGAAGATGGAAAGAAGGAAATTAACCCGGTATGCGGTCAATTGTCTTTTTATATTGCTGGTATCCACCGTATTTGTCATTGGATGCGGGGGGGGCAGCAGTTCTGATTCGGACAAATCAAAGATGAAAACAGGCGTATTTGTAGATGATCCGGTGGAAGGTTTGACATACGTGACAGACTCAACATCAGGTACCACAGACCAGGAAGGCACATTTGAATATGTCATTGGTGAATCGATCGCCTTTTATATTGGGGATGTATACCTGGGGACGGCTGAAGGGGATGACGTGATTACACCCGTTGACCTGGTTCCCGATGCGACAGGGGTGGAAGACCCCACGGTGACCAATATCAGTGTCCTGCTCCAGACCCTGGACGCGGACATGGATCCCTCAAACGGAATTTCTATAGATGAGAGCATGCTGGCCTATTTTAATGAACTTAACATCGATTTTTTCCAGTCAGTTGATGAATTTATGGCCGATCCGGACGTTCATTCCCTGCTGGACCAAATCAATATCATGGAAGCTGTTTCAGGGGATACGTTGAGAGAACTTGTTCTTCCCGAACAAGCCCAGGCCAATCTGGCGGCAAGCCTTGCCGAAATCGCCGAAACCGAAGTGGATGGTACGGCGGTGGCCGATGACACGGCTGCAGTGGACGATACAGCTTCATCAGACAGTACGGATGACACAGGCACCACGAATTCGGAATCAAGCCTTCCCGAAAGTTTAACCATTCAGGACATTCTCTCTGATCTGGGGAGTCTTCTTTCCCAATTTCATTACAGTTGCATTACAGATTGTAATTTTGATTCAGACTGTATCACGGCCTGTTACGAAGAACTGTATCCTGAAGAAGGCGTCAATACGGTATCAATACTATTGTACAACGAGGGTGAGGAACCCATAACCTATACCGTTCCTGAAGGAACCACATTTTATCCTGTGGTGGATGGATCAACAGATATCACCACGGATACCGGAACCAGCACCGATACAATCACTGACACGACAGACACAGATACGGGAACCGGCACAGATACAACAACCGACACAACAGAAACAGGGGCAGCATCAGATGAAGACGGTGTACTCGTTCTTGCACAGGAAGAGACCCTGGCCGTTGAGCCAGGCCTGAACCTTTTCATACTGCCGGCATATTATCTTGTAGAACCGCCAGCAGATGATGCCGCCACAGATGATGCAGTGACGGATGATACGACGACAGATGATACTGCCACAGACGATACGACGACAGATGACACTGCCACAGATGATACAACAACGGATGACAGCATAGATATTGATATAACAATCGACGACACGACAACAGATGAACCTGTAACATATACAATCGGAAATCCGCTTGTTTCATCGTGCATGGCCGAGATTTTCAGCGTGATAAAAGGTGCGGCAATTACGGCAGAATCTTATGAAATCATTCAGGAACTCATATGGAAATGCAACAATCCGGGATTAACTATTTCAGAGAGTGACTGGGACAGCCTTTATGCAGTGGTCGAGGAACCTGCTGCGGATGATACGGCGACAGATGATGCCACTATTGATGACACGGCAACCGATGAGTCCACCGGTGATGTGACGACAACAGACGATGGCACCTCAGGTACGGGCGATGATGCGGCCACGGATGATACAACAGGCACAGATACAGAAACAACAGACACCACAGGTGATACGACAACAGATACGGCAGTAGAATAGAATAATCGTTAAAATATCAGGAACAAGACAGAGCGCGACAGGTTCAAACCTGTCGCGCTCTTTTATTTTCAGGGAATCAGATTCTGGGGAATCTTGGGCATGCTTTCAGGCAGGCCACACAATCGATCCCGTAGGATTCAAAGAAGTTGTAGACAAACATATCCATAAAGTCAGAAAGCATCCGGCTTTTTTTAAGAACCCATTTCATGGATGGTAAAAGCATTTTCGGGGGAATGAGCGTATGGCTGATACAATGCCCCATGCACTTCATTTTGTTTATATTGCCATTATCAATAGCTGAAACCGGGCAGACTTTTTCACATTTGTGACAATCGGCCGGGCAGAGGTCCTCTTCTATTGGCGGTTTTTCTTCCTGCCAGTCCATCGTTGTGAGCAGACCGCCAAATCGCAGCACGTTTCCCAATTGGGGATGGATCAAAAGAGAGTTTTTGCCCATGATGCCGATACCTGCTTCAACGGCAGCATGTTTCAGGCTCAAGAGTCCTCTGGGTTCTCCATCGTGAAATGTAATGGGACTGTATGCGGGAACAGGTAATGACAGAAATCCTTCATCTTCAAGCATCAGGGCAATGGAATTGGTGACATCATTCATGCTTTTATAGTAAGTTGAAAATGCCTGGGTATAGAATTTATTTTTCATGGGTTTTGGCGTATGGAATACACCTATAGGAAGCGGCTTTCCAAGGACAAGTACACTTTTGGCCGTTTTTATCATGTCTTTGGGCCGGAACCCCTCTGGCGCCTTATCGTTCAGTATTTCCGCCGGGGCCACGCCAAATACGGGAATATTCTTTTCCACCAAAAATTTTTTAATTTTTTCCCTGATATCTTTTGCCATTTTTATATCCTGTGTTAAAAACGTTTGTATTGAGTGAGAGGACCCTGTTTATAAAATATGAGAACAGTCATAAATGATTGAACCCTAACTTGCAAGTATAACCCGTTCTAACAAAAATTTTACAGGATATGTGCAGGAGCTATTGATGATGATAAAAAACGCTTTGGTTATGATGGCAGGATTCTGGTCGGCGATGTTATGGACAGTTACGGCATGTGCATTTTCCGTGGGATTGGTGACCGATGTGGGGGTCATCGATGATAAATCCTTTAATCAGTCGGTTTGGGAAGGGGTTCAGGCGGCCGGGTTAAATTTAAAGGCAAAAACAAAGTATATCGAAACAAGGGATGCCAAAGACTATTCGAGCAACATTTCCCTGTTCGCAAAAAACGGGTATGATGTGATTGTGACTGTTGGATTCGGTCTGGGGGAAGCCACACGGAATGCTGCAGCAAAATATCCTGAAATCAAATTCATTGGCGTGGATCAATTTCAGGTGTCGGCCATGAAAAATATCGCCGGATTGATCTTTCATGAAGATCAGGCCGGTTTTCAGGCAGGAACCCTTGCCGCACTTGTCACCAAATCAAATATTATTGCCTCTGTCTTTGCAACAGACATGATACCGCCTATCGTTGCGTTTAAAAACGGATTTGAAAAAGGCGCCCGGTATATCAACAAGGATATCAGGATTATTTCTTCCTATCATCCAGGGGGACTAGATGTGGCCTTTACCGACCCGGAATGGGGGGCATCGACGGCCAGACAGGCGATTCTTCAGGGGGCGGATGTGATTTTCGGTGCCGGTGGATTGACAGGAAACGGCGCACTCGTGGAAACCGCCTCACACAAAGGCCGATATTGCATTGGTGTGGATGCGGATCAGTGGCTGACCGTGCATTCAGCAAGACCTTGCCTGGTGTCATGCGCCCTGAAGAAAATTACGCCTGCCGTATCCGGCCTGGTGGTAATGGCTTTTGAAAACCGCTTTCCGGCAGGCAATTACTACGGTGAAGTCGGCTTGTCCTCATTTCACGAATTTGACAAAGACATCCCGGAAGATATCAGAAAAAAACTTTCTGTCATTGAGAAGGAGTTGAAGGAAGGGCGCATCCGGATAACGGAATAGAGAAAAAAGCATTAAACTTTCCCGATCAAACTATATGACCCGTTTGGCATCCATATTACAGTCTTTAATGATTCCCGTACTGGCAGTCCTGCTGTCCTTTATCATAGGCGGCGGTCTTATTTATTTATCAGGCGCAGACCCGTTTCTGGCCTTAAATGGCCTTTTTATGGGTGCATTTGGGGATCTGGATGCATTTTCCCGGACCCTTGAAAAAGCAACCCCGCTTGTTTTTAATGGACTTGCACTGACGCTGGCCTTTAAGGCCGGACTTTTCAACATCGGCGTTCAGGGGCAATTTCTTTTTGGCGCGATTATTTCTGCGGCCGTCGGATGCTATGTGTCAGGTCTTCCGGTTCCGGTTCACATGGCTGTTGCCGTGTTCTCAGGCATAGTGGCAGGTGCAGTCTACGGGATGATACAGGGGGCATTAAAGGCATACAGAGGCGCCCACGAAGTGATCACGGGTATCATGCTGAACTATGTGGCCATCAATATAACGGATTATTGGACCAAAGGCCCTTTCATGGATACGGCAAACAGCAACAGTATCCCAAGAACCCCGCTTATCCTGGAATCATGTCAGATCCCCGATATATGGGGCATACCATCCGGTTTTCTGATAGCTGTTCTGGTGTCGGTAGTGCTGTGGCTGTTTTTGAAGAAAACCGTTACAGGATTTGAAATAAAAACCATGGGCCAAGGCATCCATGCTGCCCGCTACGCCGGAATAAAAATTAATGGCATGATGATATTCATAATGGGTTTAAGCGGCGGTCTTGCAGGAATCGGTGGTGCCGTTGAAACCATGGGGGTTACACACCGGTTTCAACCGGGATTCAATCTCGGCCTGGGTTTTGAGGGGATTACCATTGCTCTCCTGTCGCGTATTCATCCGGTAGGCGTTCTGCCCGCAGCATTACTTCTGGGAGGTATGAAAGCGGGGGCGGGGATGATGCAGTTTTCTTCAGATATACCGACTGAAATTATCGACATGATGATGGCCATGATTCTCCTTTTTGTGGCAGCAGACAAACTGATGACCCGTGTACTGCCTGTTTTAAAAAAGAAGGAAAAAGGTTTGGCGCTCAGTGCCGGATGGGGAAGCAAATGAACACTTCGGCAAAAAAAATCGTTTATTATTTCATATCCGGTACGCTAATCCTTTCCGTATTCATCAGTTATTTTTTTAATGCACCAGTGACCATCGCCGTGTTGTCATCGGCGATCAGACAGTCAACCCCGCTTGTTCTGGGGGCCATGTGCGGGCTGATTGGCGAACGGGCAGGCGTGATAAACATCGGCATTGAAGGTCAGATGTTATTTGGCGCGTTTACAGGTTTTATCGTGAGTATCTGGACGGGAAACCTTTTTCTTGCCGTGTGTGCAGGCATGGTTTCAGGTCTACTTCTGGGCCTGTTTCTCGGGTTTATGGCGGTTTCACTTCACGTGGATCAGATTATCGCAGGGACCGTGATCAATATCGCTGCTGTTGGTGTCTGTGGGTATTTTTATCCCACAGGGCTTTCGGTATCCAATAAATTACAGGCAATGTCCATTCCTTTTCTTTCCGATATTCCTTTGATCGGACCGCTGTTTTTTTCCAACTCTCCTATTACGATGGTCACCATTTTGCTGGTGTTTTTTCTGCAGTTCATGCTGTTCAGGTCAACCTGGGGGCTTCGTACCCGTGCGTCAGGAGAACACCCAGAAGCCGCGGAAACACTAGGGCTTAACGTATATACAATCAGATATTCGAGACTCATGGCAGGGGGCGCCCTTGCCGGTCTTGCCGGTGTTTTTTTATCGCTTGAAGCTGTAGGCACCTTTGAACGAAATATGGTAAACGGCAGAGGATTTATCGCCCTTGCCGTGATGATATTCGGAAGGTGGACACCTATCGGCTCATGGGGAGCAGCTCTTTTATTCGCCCTGACATCAGCCCTTCAGACGCAGCTTCAGTTCAGCGATACACTTCATATTCCCCATCAGTTTACCGGCATGCTGCCGTATCTGATGACGGTTTTTGTAATCGCTGTTTTTATGAAGCGGAACAATCCGCCGGAAGCTTTGGGTATGCCCTTTGAGAAGGATTGACAGGATGGCCGACGAACCTTTTATTCAACTGAAACAGGTGACCAAACGCTTTGCCGGCGTGGTTGCAAACGATCATATTGATCTTGCATTTCACAGGGGAGAAATTCATTCGATTCTGGGAGAAAACGGCGCAGGCAAATCCACATTGATGAATCTGCTATCCGGCCTTTTTCGTCCGGATGAAGGAGAAATTCTTGTAAATGGCCGATCGATCATGTTCAAAAGTTCAAGGGAAGCCATAAAGCAGGGGATCGGTATGGTTCATCAGCATTTTATGCTGGTTAACCGGTTTACGGTTGCTGAAAATATCATTCTGGGTCAGGAACCGGCCACTTTCGGACTGCTTCATATGAAAAAAGCCAGGGAGAAAGTCCGGCAGATATCTGATGCATATGATTTCAACGTTCATCCGGATGATCGTGTTGAAAATCTTTCTGTGGGTCAACAGCAGCAGGTTGAAATCATGAAAGCCCTGTACCGGGACATTTCTTTCCTTATTCTTGATGAGCCCACGGCTGTTCTCACACCATCTGAAAGCCAGGCATTGTTTGAAATCATGCGCACCTTGTCAAAACAAGGCGTTACGATTATTTTCATTACCCATAAACTGAAGGAAGTCATGGCCATTGCCAGTCGGATTACCGTGATGAGAAAGGGTGCTGTTGTTACCACATGCCTTCCCGGAGAGACAGATGAAGAAGAACTTGTTTCTGTAATGATAGGGAGAAAACCTGAAAAGCGGGAGGAAAAAAAAGAGAATCCGTCTGACAGAATTATTTTTGAGGTCAGCAATCTCAATGTCTTGAACGATGTCGGGATATCTGCGATCAAAAATTTTTCCCTGTCTGTCAGGGAAGGCGAAATTGTCGGTATCGCAGGCGTTCAGGGAAACGGCCAGACGGAATTGGTCGAAGCCCTGACTGGTAACCGGCCGGTTCAGAGTGGGGGCATGGTTCTTGACGGAGATAAAATGCCCTTTTCAAATCCCAGAAGACTCATTGAAAATGGGTTTGGACATGTTCCAGAAGACCGGCTTAAACATGGCCTGGTCCTTTCATTTTCGGTCGCCGATAATCAGGTGTTATGTTCATATTACAAGAGACCTTATGCAAGAAGCGGTATAAGAAATACGAAGGCCATTCTGGAAAACTCCCAAAAACTGATCCGGGAATATGACATCAGAGGCACCACGCCCCATACACCATCCGGGCATCTGTCTGGTGGAAATCAGCAGAAGGTCATTCTATCCCGTGAGCTTAACAGGGAACTGAAGCTTCTCATTGCGAGTCAACCCACCAGAGGGCTCGATGTGGGCGCTGTTCAATCGGTTCATGAGCGTTTGTCTGATCTGCGTGAAACAGGCGCGGGGGTCATTCTGGTTTCATCTGATCTGGACGAAATTTTTTCTTTGTCAGACAGAATTGCAGTCATGTATCAAGGTGAAGTCGCAGGTGAATTTCTAAAAGAAACCGTTACCCGGGAGCTGGTGGGAAATCTCATGGGGGGAGGGAAAACAAATCTCACGAAAGACCATGTATCTTCTTCCTGATATTGTCTGCTTCCCTGAGTAATAGATTGTCTTCTTCCCCTCCGGACAGTTTGGCGACATATGCATCCGCACCAAGGCGCCTGGCCCTTTCCATATCTTCCGGAGCGCCAAACACGGTATGCATGATCACATATGTTTTTCTGGAAGCTTTTTTTGATTTGATTTTCTTTAATATGTCTATGCCGCTGATGTCGCTTTTCAACCGTATATCGAGTATGGCAATTTCATATGTTTCATTTTCGATTTTTTGTATGGCATCTTCCCCATTATACACCGAATCAACATGATACCCGTTTTCCGCCAAATCTTCCTTGATGAATTGATTGATGGCTTCATTATCCTCTATGATTAATACGCGTATTTTTTCTTTCATTGTTTTCCTTTAATCCCCCGCAGGGATGCAGATTTCAAATAAGCTCCCTTTTCTTGTGTCATTTAAGTTCAGACCCGGAAATGCATCCGGCTCTAACGGGCTGATGATTTTAATTTCGCCATTATGCTTATGGATGATTCTATTGACAATTGTCAGGCCAAGGCCGATGCCTTTATCAAAATCCTTTTGATAATCAGCCTGAAAAAAAGGAAAAAAAATATCCTGTTTATTTTTGTCAGATATGCCATTTCCATTATCAGCGACGTATATATATACTTTTTTCTTTTTTCTGCCCAATGAAATGAGTATTTTCCCCCCTTTTTGCGTGTATTTGATGGCATTCTGGATAATATTTTTGATTGCGATGATCATATTCTCTTCATCTGCGTTTATATGGTAGCTGGACGCATCAGCTGGTTTTTGAAATTCAATTTCATGCATATATTCCGGGTCATTGTTAAAGCTCTGCAGCATTTGTAGCGCATTTTCAATAATATCAATCAGATTGCACGGTTTGAAAATAAATTCCTCCTGATTTTTGTCAAACCGGACAACTCTCAGGTAATTCTGGGTTAATGATTTTAACTGGATGGCCTGGTCTTTTATCAATTGGGCTGTTTTTTGAAGGCGGTCAGGCAAATCAACTGATTTCATCAGCCGGTTGCTCCCCATAACGATAGCTGTGACAGGTGTTAGAAATTCATGGGCAATTTTGTTGTTTATTTCCGTTTCCGCTTTTTGGCTCTGCCTTAACAGATGCAGATAACAGGCTTCCTGTTTTTCACGATCCACATAAAATCGATAAAAAGCATTGTATAAAATTCCGGCAAATAACAAGCCGATGCCCATGCTTCTCAGCCCCCATTCTATCCATCCGTTGGTGATATTTATGATTCCTATGCCTGAAATTAATTCTAAAACATTGCCAAAGAACAAAAAAGTGAGAACGCCAATCGATATTTTAATGATTGTAGAAGATTGGGAAAATAGCAGAATGCAGATCACCCACATGAGGCCGATCATGATATTGATGACCGCAAAAGAAGGGACAATAATACCTGACCAGTGATAAGGCACAAAAATGGCAATCAGGAAAAATACAGGCAGAATTCTGTATTGCCACAGTAAAAAGAGCTGAAAGGGCTTGGCTTTTTTCAGGATTAAAAAATTGCGGGCAATGATATTGCAGCACAGTAACGCCAAAATGCCGTTTATATTAAACAGGTAATTGACGAGTCCGGGGAAAAGAAAGTGGATATACTGAAATAGGTATTGAAAGGCAAAACCTGTATAATATGCAGTATTGTAAATCGTTGTCAGTGAAAGAAAGCTTAAAAATAAAAAAACGTCACGTTCCGAATATTTTTGCTCATTCTGGCCTTTTAGCGAAAAATAGCTTTTCAGCAATCCGGTCAGGTATAATTTCTGCTTTAAGACAGATATTGCCGGCAATAATGAAAGGTAATAGTTTATAAACGAAATAATAAAAAAAGTGGCAAAAAACATTCCATATAAAAGTGCTTCTCCGGTCATTTTTTTATGAAACGCATTCAATCCGTACAACCTGAATTTGACGCGGAACTGACCTGAAGTTCTAACCTTAAAATAATATGTCTGCTTTCCGGGGTTCTGCTGCACCCAAAAAGCCGGCGTATGATTATCGATTTGACGATCTTTAAATGGCAGTTTATCACCTGCCATAAATGAATATGTTTTATCTGATGAATAAAAATAGACTTCATCAATGGCACCATACGCATATTCTATATAAAAAGAGGCAGGTACGGGTGCTGTATTGTCAATAGCAACTTTAAACCAGTATACAGACTCTGTAAAACCCAATGAAAAGTAAGGTTTTTCTGCATTTATCCAGTGTACTGTTTTATCGTCAGCGATAACATCATCAATATCATAGCTGCCTTTGGCATCTTCAAAATAGGAAATGTATTCTCCGATAAAATTTCCGGTTAACCGGCTGTCCGGGTATATCGTATATTCACCGGCACTTGAAAAGGAAGGAAAGAACAACAGGAAAAATATGAACAGATTACTTCTTTTTGGCATTGATGATTTCCAGTAATTCCCTGCCATCAGGTGTTGAAATGTAAGTTTTAAACATTTCATTGAGAATATCTTTTAATTTCTGGTTCTCCTGTAAAAGTTGTTTGTTGATGTGTTTCAATCTCAATATGGCTTCATATGCCTTATCTTTCTCTTCATAATCAAAGTTCGTTTTCTGCTCGTTTAAATTTTGCTTCCCCATATTGAAAAGTAACCAGTCCGCCGAGATGCCATCTGTTTCGCATATATCGATAAAATGCTGCAAACTCGGTAAATGCCCTTTTTTCCACCGGGCAGGTATCAGGGATGGGGCAATATTTAATTTTTCAACCCACCATGTATTGGGCCGGGTAGATAATACTTTCATGAATCGCTTAAAAAATTTGTTTTTGTTATATCGGATGTCCATTTTAAAGATGCTTTACTGTTTTGAATGTTTACCGTCTTATGGGCGCAATCATTAAAATCATTCAATCTGCCTAACATGATTTTAAATAATATTCAATGGTTATGATCACTAAATTGGGGAGGATGGCTCATGCACGGGATTGCCTGAATGCGTCGATTTATGGGGATGGACTCCCCGGCAGTTCATATGGGGTGAATAAAAGTTATTTGTTAAAAAACGCTTGCACTGTTTTTTTTTCAATGATACCTGTTTAAACAGTTAAATCAAAAAAAATATTATTTTATTAAATTATAAATTTTTGAACTTTCATCTGGCATTTCATGGGTTTAACTATTTAAATTTAAAGGAGAATAATGATGATATCTGAAATGTTTTTAGCAATGTGCAGAACATCGCCTGCTGTTAAAAAAAATTTATGGAAAGGCATGTATCAGGCGTTTGCATTATATACCAGAAACATTGAAGGCAAATCTGTCCTGGAAGTCGGCAGTGGCAGGGGGGGCGGATCCAATTATATCAAGCGGTACTTGAAACCAAAAAAAATAGTTGGTGTGGATCTGTCCAGTAAAGCAGTGAAGCTTTGCAATAAGAATTATGCAGGTGATGGGTTGTCCTATATTTGCGGAGATGCAGAAAACCTTGAATTTGAAGATGAAAGTTTTGATGTGGTTCTCAATGTTGAATCTTCGCACTGTTATAGTGCCATGCCGTCATTTTTAAGTGAAGTAAAAAGAGTGCTGAAAAAAGGGGGATTCTTCCTTTTTGCTGATTTGCGGGACCATGATAAAATGGATATTCTTTATAAACAGCTTGAAAGCACAGGGATGAATTTTATCAAGGAAAAAAATATAACCCCCAATATTGTTGAAGCTTTGAATACCGACAGCAATCGGAGACTGGAAGGGATTAAAGCTTTTACGCTTTCCCGGTTATTCAAAGAACCATTTAAAGAATTTGCCGGTGTCAAAGGTACAAAGTGCTATGAATGGTTTAGAACCGGAGAGGTGGTTTACAAAAGTTTTGTCCTTCAAAAAGTATGATCCACGCAAATCTTCGGATGGATTTTTTTAACGACATACCTTTGTCATGGTTGGTCATTAAGGTTGAAAGGTCAGCGTTTATATAGTTGTGATCCCGCTAAACAAAAGATGATGAAAGAGGACATCCCAAATATATGCATCCTAACCATATGCGCATGCTGTAAAAAAAAACGGGACGATAACGGTTCCTGGAATCATTTAGCAGACGATATCCATGACCATGCAGACGTAAAGTTCAGCCATACGCTTTGCGAGGCTTGTGCCAACAAGCTTTATCCTGAGTTTGTCCATGAAAAATAAAGAGAGATTTTATCCGGGACTCATGGTTTTACATTGGTTTTATATCAATACAAAAAGAGAAGAAGGTGTTTTCGTTTTCTCTTTTGTAAAATAGGTTTCCTTTATGGTGGTCCATAATTTTTTTAGAAATGGCAAGGCCCAGTCCGGCACCTCCTGACGCCTGATTTCTGGAAGAGTCGACGCGATAAAGCGGCTCAAATATTCTTTCAGACTCATTTTCAGGCACACCCGGCCCCTGATCTTCCACGAAGAAGCAGACATACCGGCCATCTTCATAGGCGCCAATACGGATAGATTGTTTTTCTTGTGAGTACCGGATGGCATTGTCCAGCAGATTGGAGAATACCTGTTTCAGTCTTTCGAAATCAAACCGGATATCCGGCATCTTTTCATTCTGAATAACTTCGAGCCGTCGGTTTTTCTTTGTGACAATGGGCAGGTATTGCTGATAGATGTGGTCAAGCAGTATTTTCGGATTGATGATTTCAGTATTCAGCGTGAAGTTTGGCAGATTCATTCGTGAAAATATAGCCAGATTTCCGATGAGCAGATCCATGGAGTGGATATCTTTTTCAATATTTTTCAGATGACGCATGGCTCTCTCATCTGTGTTTATTTCCTTGAGAAGTTCTGTCCCCACCCGAATCCGGGAAAGCGGGGAGCAAAGCTCATGGGACATATCGGCAAGAAGTTGTTTCTTTGAGAGGATCATCCGGTTTACAGATTGACTCATATCCCTGTATACTCTGAACAGATCCCCGATTTCATCCTTTCTTGTGCATACAGGTGACTGGTCAAAATGACCGGTTGCCATTTTTTGCAGGGAGCTTGCAAGTTCGCTGATTGGCCGGGTAATGCCTTTTGAAAAGGGATAGGTTGCCAAAGAAAGAAGAACACCTACCAGAACAAGACCTGCCAGAAATGACTTTTCCGCCATGCTTTCCGGAAATGTTTTGGTGATATACACATAAATAGGGTCACCGGTTGCTGAAGAAATGGGCAGCATGTAGATAATCGGCCTGCCAAAATGCCCGCTTTGAACAAAAATACCGTTTTTACCGATGGCATCAACCATGTCTGCAGACACCGGGATATCTTTTTCGGTCAACCGACGGGAGTGAAAATATATTTTTTTGTTTTGATCGATTACAGCGATCCCAAAACCGTAGCTTTCTGAAAATTGATTGATGAAATGGTTGATGCCGTCTTCGGAAGTGTTTTTTTCCATCAGGTCAGCGATAAGTATGCTCACATAATGGCTATGACTTCTCAGCATGCTGTGTATCTTTTGTGATAAAGATCTTCCCACAGTCATGTAAAAAAGCAGGGTAACTGCAAAAAGGGTTGCAAGGATCGTGCATAAAAACCAGGCCGTCATTTTCACGTAAAGTTTGCTGAATTTCTTTTTTTCCATGAAAGGGTCCTCCAATTACAGCCAGGTTGAGTATGATGATTTATGTCATACCATTCCCGTGTAAAGAAAATATGACCAAAGATGTAAAAATTATGACGATATGTAAAAAGTCTTTAACATCCGGAGAAACAGTCCAGGAACACACATGAAAAATGACCTGAAGAATGGGCAGGGTGGCTATTCTGACCAGCTGTATCCTTTCCCCCAGATCGTTTTGATGAATACGGGTTTGGCGGGATTGTCCTCTATTTTTTTCCGGATACGGCTGATATGGACGTCTATTGAACGGTCAAATGCTTCGAATTCACGCCCCCTGGCAATATTCAGGAGATGGTCCCTTGTAATTGTCTTTCCTCTGGAAATGGCAAGTTCATGGAGGATGTCGAACTCAACACCAGACATGAAAATATCCTGGCCATTTTTGAAGACTTTTCGTTTCATCCCATCAATGGTCATGGAATGAATTTTGATGATGCCTGTGGGATTAAGGGGTTTCCGGTCTGATGGCTCTGAGGTTCTTCTCAGTATGGCCTTGATGCGGGCGATCAGTTCTCGTGGATTGAAGGGCTTGTGCATGTAATCGTCAGCGCCCATTTCAAGGCCGATGACCCTGTCTGTTTCATCATCCCTTGCAGTGAGCATGATTACCGGAATCATCGAAAGGGTCCTGATTTGTCTCAGCGTTTCAAACCCATCCATGTCCGGCATCATGATGTCCAGAATAACGATGTCAAAAGGGCCGTTTTCTTGAAGTGCCGTAATACCTTCATGACCTGCAAAGGCAGAAAATGTGAGGTAGTTATTTTCCTGAAAATATTCACATAAAACGTACTGAAGGTTTGTGTCATCATCAATGACAAGGATTCTGGTTGTCATCAGAACCCCCTTTTATTTTTTTTGAATAATGACATCCACATTCCGTTTTCCCCAGTTCAGGGCTTTTCTGTGGGACTTGAAATAGAGATCGAGCCGGTTCGCACCCTTGATGGCACCCCCTCTGTCTTCCACAACACCCCATCCATATCCCGGCACATACATTCGAGTTCCGAAACGATGATATTTCGTGTCTGCGGCAATAGTGCCATCCTTTGGCAGAAGAAACCAGGGGAAAAGTATGACCCTTACAGGAATCATCCAGGGATGCTTAATGCTGTCCACAGAAAAGAGACCCGGAACAGGTTCCCGAGGCTTGGTCCCGCTGGCGGTCTTTCCGGAATACGCTTTTCCTCGGTTTTTTCCTGTTTTAACATACCTGTGCCATACATCGAGTTTCAGAAATTTCCAGCTGCCTCTTTCCCAGCCGCAGCAGTACCCGCAACCGCAGTATCCGGTGGTTTTCATTTTCCGGGTCACCTGTTTCGCTGCACAGCCGGAAAAGAGAAGCGATAAAATAATGATGGCCAAAAAAGAGTGTTTCATTGGTCTATACCCATTGCAGACAGCGTTTGGGGCGAAACCCTGCCCGAAACCATCCGGATATCGCAGCCTGATTCTTATCCGCACTTGGTGAAACCACAGTAATGACAGGTTTTGCACCCTTCTTCAAATGTAAATAACTGACCACATTCCGGGCAGGCATCTCCTCGTAATGTATTTTCGGTTTTGAGTTTGCTTTTGCCTTCAGGCATGTAGCGTTTTTCAAGAACCCGTCCGATGGCATCCGGAATGGAGAGAACGAGACCGCCATTCTGGAATACCGTGTGTTCACCGGTAATGCCTTTCACCTGATCAATAATTTCCTCAACATGAACACCGGACCTTAGTGCAAGAGAAATAAGCCGCCCGATGGCTTCTGTTTTTGCTGTTGTCGATTTTCCGGATTTCCCGATGGTTGCGAACACTTCAAAGGGGCGTCCCTCAAACTCGGTCACTGTAACATAAAGCTGTCCCATGCCTGTTTTTACTTTTGTGGTGAAACCGTTCAAGGTGTCCGGTCTTTCCTTTACAGCCCTCATGAAGCTGTCAATTTCCTGATTGTTGCCGGAGAAGGAAAGCACCTGGTTTTCCTTGCTGCCATCCCGGTAAATGGTGACACCCTTGCATCCCAGCTCATAGGCCATGTCATAAATTTTCAACACATCATCTTCGGTGGCATCATGGGGCAGATTGACCGTTTTTGAAACCGCATTGTCCGTGTGCTTCTGAAACGCGGCCTGCATTTTAATATGCCATTCAGATGATACATCATGGGATGTAACGTATATTTTTTTGATGTCTTCAGGTATACCTTCTATATCCTTGATGCTGCCCTTCTGGGAGATAAGATTCATCAGTTCCGCACTGAAAAATCCCCTTTCCTTGGCCATCCTTTCAAAAAACGGGTTCACTTCCACAAGTTCGTCATTGTCCATGACTTTTCTGATAAAACTTAATGCAAAAAGAGGCTCAATGCCGCTTGAACAGTTGGCGATAATACTTAGCGTCCCGGTAGGTGCAATGGTTGTGGTTGTGGCGTTTCTGTATCGTTCATTTTTTTTATTTTTAAATATGCTTTTGTCAAAATTTTTAAATACACCTCTTTGAGCAGCCAGATTTGTTGAGGCCGCATGGGATTCCTGCTGGATGAACCCCATAACCGTATCTGCCACTTCAATTGCCCGTTCCGAATCGTAAGGAATGGCGAGCTGGAACAACATGTCTGCAAATCCCATGACGCCCAGACCGATTTTTCTATTGCCCTTGACCATTTTATCGATTTCTTCCAGGGGGTAGATGGACATATCAATGGTGTTGTCCAGAAATCTGACAGACAGGTGAACCGTTTCTTTAAGACTTTCAAAATCGATCACTGTTTCATTATTTTTTTCAGTCACGAACTTGGCCAGGTTGATGGACCCCAGATTACAGGCTTCCATAGGCAGAAGGGGCTGCTCGCCACAGGGGTTGGTGGATTCGATTTCACCCAACAGCGGCGTGGTGTTGTCCCGATTGATCCGGTCTAGAAAAATGATGCCGGGATCACCGTTTGACCAGGCCTGCTTGACCAACACCTCGTAAACTTCAAAAGCATTTTTTTCTCCGATTTTTTTACCATTGCTGGGATCGATCAGGTCATACGATTCATTATTTTTAACGGCTTTCATGAATTCTTCGGTGATAGCCACGGATATATTGAAATTGTTCAGGCTTTTATTGTGCCGTTTGCAGAATATAAAATCCATGATATCCGGATGATCCACCCGGAGAATCCCCATATTGGCACCTCGCCTGGTGCCGCCCTGCTTGACCTGTTCGGTGGCTGTGTTGAAAATTTTCATAAAGGAAACAGGCCCTGATGCCACACCGCCCGTGGTTCCCACAGGGCTGTTTTTCGGTCTCAGGCGTGAAAAGGAAAAACCGGTGCCTCCCCCGGATTTATGAATTAATGCGGCATTTTTAACGGTCTCGAAAATTTTTTCAAGATCATCCTCAACCGGCAGTACAAAACAGGCCGCAAGCTGGCCCAACTGCCTGCCTGCATTCATCAGGGTCGGGGAGTTTGGCAGGAATTTAAACTCGGTCATCAAGCTGTAAAAGCTGTTTTCAATTTCTTTTTCAGATACCGATGATTTGTAACTCTGCTCGGCCCTGGCAATATGCTTTGCCACTCTCCTGAACATTTTTTCAGGCGTTTCCTCGATCTTGCCATTTTGATCCTTTTTGAGATATCGTCTTTCCAACACTGTTTTTGCGTTTTCAGACAATTCCAACCCACTTTTTGCCGTTTTTTTTCTGTCTGCCATGTGTCTTGTTTCCTTTTTTTTTTAATTCGTCAATACGTTCCGCTTCCGTTTAAAAAAACAAAAGACATGCGTCAAATAGAACCGAAATATCACAATGAAAAGTCAAATGAGAACAGCAGTCATCAATTTATTTCGGTCTGTTATTGACTATCTTATACAATCACGTATTTGTTGGATTTTAGCATGCAGGTCTCATCAACCTGCATGGTTTTTTTTGAGTGACCCTTAGCGTGAGACCACACTGTCACACACAATATGTTGTATGTCAAGAAAAAAAAACCACCATATCTATTATTGATAAGGGCTTTAAAAGGCAGGTGTTAACCCTTTCAGATGTTTGCCATATTGATCTCTTTGTGCTTGAAAAAGGGAACTCAGGGACCGATCTGTTTGATTTTTAGTTCTGTCCGGGGAAAAAAACAGTCTTCCGGTTGTATTGATTTTGTGCAATGAGTATCACTTGCAAACGAATAATACCCACAACAGTTTAAATGATTGTATATTTTATGCCCCCTAAAGATAAACGAATTTTAATCACCATCCTGTTCTCGATTTTCATCACCGTCCTGGGCGTGGGGATTGTTGTGCCGCTTCTTCCGGTTTATGCCCACACACTTGGGGCAAGCGGTTTTATGATCAGCATGATATTCGGCTCCCTTTCGATTTCAAGAACGCTTTTCCTGCCTTATTTCGGCAAGCGGTCAGATAAGGAAGGCCGAAAACCTTTTATTGTGGCAGGATTGTTTTCTTATTTTCTGGTGGCAATAGGGTTTATCATTTCCTCAAGTGTCCATGCACTCATCATTAACCGGTTTTTTCAGGGAATAGCAGCAGCCATGATCATGCCGATCACGCAGGCCTATGTGGCTGATATTACGCCTCAGGGAAAAGAAGGCCGCCTGATGGGCATATACAACATGGCTATCCTGGGGAGTTTGAGCCTGGGCCCTGTGTTTGGCGGTGTGATAAACGAACATTGGGGGTTAGGTGCGTCATTTGCCTGTATGGCCGGACTCTCTCTGGTGGGATTTTTTCTGAGTATTTTTTTCCTGCCGCCTGTGACAGAAGAAGTGATTCAGAAAGTCCACAGCGGAGAAAGGGGCTGGCGGTTTCTTTTGAAGGACCCCATGATAGACGGTATTGCCGCCATTCGCTTTGCCTATGTGATGTGCATCGGCATGATCTGGTGCTTTCTTCCGGTATATGCAGATACGGAATTTTTCCTTTCAAGTTCTTCAATAGGCATTCTTGTCATGCTGGGTGTTCTTGTAAGCGGTCTCATCCAATATCCCATGGGGTATCTGGCAGACAGGTTCAATAAAAATATCATGATTGTTTCCGGCTGTGGTTTGATTTTTATTGCCATGAATTTGTTTGTCTGGGCCAGGGGATTCATGGATCTGTTCTTTATCAATATTCTGTTCGGTCTGGGAGGAGGTATCTGTATGCCGCCTGTGATGGCCATTGCCGTGATCAAAGGTCAGGCATACAAAACCATGGGCTCGGTCATGTCTTTGATGACCATGGCCCACAGTATGGGAATGCTTGCAGGGGCCCTCCTGGGTGGAATAATCATGGATAAGGATGCCATCCGCCATGCTTTCCCGATTGGTGCACTTGCCATATTGGCAGGCGGAATCATTTTTATTTCCTGTCTGATAAGGGATAATAAAAAAAGAAAGGCGGAAGATACACGTTCATTTTAGGCCGGCAACTCATCGATCAAGAATCGAAAGAGCTTTCTGGCCTCATGCCGGGGAAGCGTTTTTTCACAGAAACCCACACAGAATGTCATCTGGTCCTCATATGTGGTCACGGTGGTTGCAAAAACAGGCGGATACGAGAGCGGGGCTGAAAAAAACACGCTTGTGGGGGAAATGCCGCCAAAGTTCAGATGCTTTTTTTCCAATGCCCCGGTATTTGTGAGAAGCGGCGCAACCTTTCCCGGATGGATATACTGCTTTTTCATCTGGTTGGCTATAACCGTATGTAAAAACAATGACAATTTGAACGGTAACGTTTTAAAGAACAGCCAGGTCATGGGAAAACTGCCACCCAGGCCCGGATAATCGTTTTTAATGGCCTTCATGTAGTTATGAACAAGATGCACCGTATCCCTCAAGGTCTCTCCAAGATGCTGGCCAATGTTCATATAGATAAATCCGGAAAGACCGCAGATCGATTCTGCTTTCTGGTCCGGAAGGAACCGCCTGAGATTGACGGTGATGACAAGGCGTAAAAAAGCTTTGGGGTCAGCGTTTACCAGCGTATAAAACGCCCTGAAAAAAGCCGCTGTAATCACATCATTGACGGTTACTCCCAGAGAAGACGCATAGTCCCTGATTTTTATATATGTCTGCTTTTCGATAACGGCAATTTCATATGCCCGGTCATCAGGGGTGTGTTTTTCAAATGACGGCCGTTTAAAGATAAAGGGCAGGAATATGCCTTTCATGTCTCTTAAGCTTCGTCTCAGGATTTTCAGCATATCCATAAACCCAAAGACCTTCGTGACCTGCGTGAGGCTTCTTGATCCCCCGATATTTATCTCCGGGATATAATCCGGATCGACTATCAGTTTAGTGTAGATATCGGAAACCAGATAGCATAAATCTCTGACGCCACCACCATCTCCGGCAACATGGGAGATTTTGATGCAAAGAATATCATTTTCAGGGGATCTGAGCAGATAAAAATGAACCTGTGGCCCTATTAAATGATTGATGGGCTGGTTGATTTCAAGAAAACGGGATATGTCATCCGGTTCGCCATCCGTTTCAATGACGCTGACAAGCGCGCAGCTCTCCGGATTTTCCAACCGTTCCCAGTATTGCCGCCATGTGGCAGGGACATATCTGCAGCCAAGAACCGGTTCTGCCATAAGCGTAAGCCTTGCGGCACGGTTGAGTATTGCTTTGTCAAGCCTGCCGTTCAATGTCATTACCGCATGATTCTGGGAATCGAACTGGGAATCCATCCAGAAAAAGATCTGGTCTTCAAGGCCTGTTTTGAATCGTTGCGGTAGCTGTTCTGATGATATCATAATACGCTTTCATGTGTTAAGAGATGATGGCCAGTTAGGGGAGCTTTACGGGAAAACGGATGCGAAGTCAAATGGTTGATTGGTTGGATAGGTAAATGGTTGAGTGGTTAAATGGAGAATGGTAAAAAAAATGGAATAAATTCTTTTAAACTATTTAACCATTCTACGATTCAACCATTTAACCAATCTATAATAATCAAAATGTGACTGATGTAGCGGAAAGCGGTGCGTCATAGATATTTCGAATGTCCGTTTCCATGCCTTTCTGATATCCTTTGGTATAGAAATGGACCAGACGAAGTTCAACAGTGTCCGCCTTGAGTTTGTCCCAGCCGATATTGAAATCAAATCCGATACCGGGTAATTCCCCTGGATCGTCCTCCATCTTGTCTTTGGCGTTTTCATCATCATTAAAATACAAAGAGGCTTTGACCGGACATCCCGGAGGGGCTATCCAGACAGACCAGAAACTCAGGTCGTCCCTGGTAAGAACGCTCCATGTCCAGGGTGATCGATCCAGTTTTTTATCTGAATCATCCATTTTCCCATCAATGATGTGTCCGGATGGATTATTGGAGTTATAGAATGTCCATCCTTTTGCGTCTTTGAAATCATCAATGATGGTGGCTCTGAAATAGCCTGGTTTTATCGGAAACGATGCTGAAAATGCAAAATCAGCATATGAGTCGTAATAATAGGTATACTGTTTTGTGGCGCTGACAGGTATGCCCAGGAATAAGGGTGTGGCGTTTTTTGAATATACAACCACGCGCACCGGCCCGTCTATATAACCTTCTTCCTCTACAGTGATATCTTCTTCAGACCGGTTCAAGGTAATACCCATGGACTTAATTTTCACGCGCGCCTTGATACGATCAATAAAGTCTTTCCCATGACCGCCAAGCCCTTCTTCAAACGCATATTTCGAAGCGCCCACCGGAAATTTCTTATTATAGTGTCCGGAATAATTTCGGGTTGAAAATGAAAGTGTCTTATGATTGTAAGATACATAATCAAGGGAAGATTTGTATTCAGGGGTATTAAAAGCCATGAGGTATACCCACGCTTTTTCCTGTGACACGGGGCCGGTCACTTCAATTTCAGCACAGGCCTTGTATCCCTGCGGCAGCAGCGCTTTTCCGGGAAGCTTTTCGCCGGTATCCATGGCCATAAATACCAGCTCGTCATTTGCATCAAAATGATTATTGTCATTATCTGTTGTAATGTGCTTACCATGGGTGAGAATGAATTTTCCGTCTTCATCTTTTTCATCGATCTGAAAAGGAATGGGAATAAGCCTGTTTTCCTTGAGGGCATACAGTCCATAATGGAGAATCGGTTCACCCGTCAGGCTGCAGGTTTGACCGGTTACAATTACCGGATCGAACCTCCGTTGAAGGGATTTTATCCCCTGCTCTTCAGCAGACACTGAAAATGCGAGGCAAAAAATTATCATAAAAGAGGTTATGATTTTGGTCCATTTCATAGATGAATCTCCCTTTTTTTTAAAAATCCTGTTAAAAGATAAAACGTCATATGAAAAAACAAACGCTGTGTCAATATCAGGAACGATTCAGAATCTTGTCCTGTTAAAATTTCCGGGTTTAAATATTCGGATAAAAATGATAATGAAGGGTTACGTGAATTTAAAACAATTCAGACAAACGTCTGTTCCGTAAACAGTCTGGTTTATTATAAAGCGTATGGCGCATCCCACCGTCAGGAGAAAGGAAAAACATGGACAGCATGAATGGAACACAGCTTTACGGCATAAGCAAGCTGGCCGCGGTTTTAAGGATGGGGTTCAACAGAGAGCTGAAAGGTCTGTCCCTGAAAAAAAAGCTTGCCTTGAATTACGTGTCAAAGGAAAGCAAGCTCACCCTTCTCAACAACAGGATTTTTTCCAATACATTTACGCCATATTTCCCATCACATGCCTATGACCGGTTTTTAAAGGGCGTCAAGGCGATCTCATCAGGTTATCCCATACCCATTGTGACCAATTTTGCGGTGACTGCAAAATGCCCGTGTAACTGCTGGCATTGCTCATTTGCGGACCGGCCTCGAAACATGATGCTGGATTTCAACACCCTGCAGCAGGCCATAGAAGACGCACAAGAGCTCGGTTCTAGTGTGATCGGACTCACCGGCGGTGAACCCCTCCTGCGAGACGATCTGGAAGACATTATTGCGGCCATTGATGATCGGTCCATGCCTATCCTGTTTTCAACCGGATATGGCTTGACAACAGAACGGGTTAAGGCATTGAAGAAAGCCGGGCTGGAAATTCCTGTTATCAGTCTGGATAGCTATAATCCTCATATTCACGATCAGGGAAGGCGAAAAGACGGGATGTTTGATTCTGCCCTGAGAGCCATCCGTCTGTTTCGTGAAGAGGGGTTTTATGTGGCTGTATCGTTTGTACCGGATCGCAAGCTGGTGGACAATGTTCCGGAATTGTACAGGACCATCCGGTTTTTCAAGGATCTGGGGGTGAACGACATGAGACTCACATCCCCCATTTTAAGTGGCCGGCTCACTGAAAAGGCAGAAGAGAAACTGTCTCCTGAAAATGTTAAAACCATCATCGATCTCCAGAAAATGTGCACCCGGACCCCTGGCTATCCTGGTGTGTTTGCCTATGATTTTTTCGAAAATGAAGATTATTACGGGTGCGGGGCCGGATATAACTATATGTTTATCGACGCAGAGGGAAATGTCTGTCCCTGTGACTTTACCATGCTATCCTTCGGCAATATCCATGACAAGGCATTGGGGGACATCTGGGATGAAACCAGCCGGGCATTTTCAGTCCCCGGATGTTCATGCTATGCGAATAAATGCAGTGGGAAAATGGCGGAAGTCAAACCAGATACCTGGCCGGTAAAAGGGGATCAGGCACGTGAGGTTTTAAAAGACTGCCCCCCCTATGATAAAAAGAAAATACCCGAATTCTATCGACGGATGGGCCTTCACCTTCAGAAACGTTTCATGTCATCAAAAGAATCGTCTGAAGAGTAAGGTGGATTTAAAGAAAAAGGAATATCCGTGACATTTAAAAGGTACGTTCTTACCCAAAGAGTCGTCAACGACCTCAAGAAACGGTCGTCAATCGGGATTATTTTTTATATTATTCTGGCCGTGATTATCATTCTGGATCAGGGGTATTACAGCAGAAACAAGGATTTTGCCCTTACTTTCATGGTTTCCCTGAACAGTATCTGCCTGTTTCGTGTGATTCACCTTATATTTTTCAATAAAATTGAAAAATATAATGAAAAACTGAACAATACCATTTTTATATTTAGCGTTATAACGACGTCTTTGATATGGGGCGCGTCATTTGCCTATTTTGTCATCCAGGAGAATGAAAGCAGCTCCAAGCTCCTGATGGTCATGTGCACGGCAGGGTTATGCTCGGGGGGTATTGTGGCATTTCTGCCTGAAAGACGGCTGGCCATTGTCTTCAATATTTGCATGACTTGCCCGGCTATTCTTTACTGCGTGATCTATGGTATAAATTATCCCCTGGCGGTCATGATTTTTTTGTTTTCAATTTATATGGTCAGCATGACTTACAGGGGCAACAGGGAGTATTGGGATGCACTTGAAAACGAGACCAGATTAAAAGAGCAGGCGGTAGAACTGCAGCGACTCAGCCATACAGATGCACTCACAGGACTCTACAACAGAAGATATTTTAACGATATTTTTGAGTTCGAATGGAAACGGTCATACCGTAACAACATTCTGATAACAATCATCATATGCGATATTGATTATTTTAAACATATCAATGATACCTTCGGGCATATTGCCGGTGATGAATATTTGAAACGAACCGCTGAAATTCTGAAGGATGTCTTTAAAAGAGATACGGATATTGTTGCAAGATATGGCGGAGAAGAATTTGTGATCGTGATTTCCGGCGGCGACCCTCAGGGAATTGCAAAAATGACCGATAACGTGCGAAAGAAAGTTGAGGAAAACGGTGTCCGGTTTAAAGGCGAGGAGATGAAGGCAACGCTGAGTTTCGGTATTGCATCATGCATCGCAAGCAGTCAGGAATCATTAAATTCACTCATCACAAAGGCGGACCAGGCGCTTTACCGGGCCAAGAAAAATGGCCGTAACCGGGTTGAGACGACAATAGATTAGAGGCTCAGGTTGCCTTGCCCATGGCCAGCAGAAAAATCAAGCGCACGAGCAAGATCAAACGTCAGATATCATGTCTGCTTTTTCCATCCTGGCACAATCCGGATCACACATGCAAACCGGAAAATACGGCTTGCGGTTTCTCTCTGAAACATGGTTTTAAGTTTGTAATAAAATTATTTATAAGTAATTGGATTTTATTTATTTTGTATTGACATTCATTTTTTTGCCAGTAAAATTATATCGTCGCTTTCCCCAAAAAACATTCACACACTTAAAGCGAATTTTTCACGAAAAAGAGAGGCTCCATATGAATCACGTGCATACCAAACATTCTTTGTTTGAAAAGTTATATTTCAGAACAACCATACTGGGTTCGTATTTTATTGGTGCTTATGCCATATATCAGCAAAATGGCTGGATCGCACTGGCATATGTTGCCTTTGTAATTGTGTCGCTTGAATTCGTTGTTTACCGGTTTTGTTCATACTGCCCTTATCCTTGCAACCATTCGAACTGCCTGATGATGCCTTATCAAATGGTTACAAAATACCACAAAATGGATCGAAAACCCCAAAGCCTGTTTGACAGAATGACGTTTCCCCTGGTCATGCTTGTGATACTTCCGTTGATCCCGCAATATTGGCTATTTAAAAATACAGCACTCCTGTTACTTTTCTGGTGCTTCACCATTGCTGCATTGGTGTCCATGTTGACATTCAAATGCAGGCACTGCCTTTACAAGGCGTGCTTTCTCAATATGACCAAATGATCAGTTCCATCCTCCCTTTCCCCAGTGAAATGACCCGGCGCATTGGCTATTTCAAAATGAATTGCAAATTAATCTTGACTATTCTGCAAAGCGGTGCAGAATAATCAAAAAATTGATACTGGTATCACGGTAATTGGCTGTATAACCTTTTGACATCGGCTTCGTCGGGAGGGTGTCTCTCCACTCCCCGAAATCCGATATGATCAGAAAAATTATGTCTATGGCAAACAATAAGATGCGTCTCGGCAATGCTTTACTGCTGATATTCTTTCTGTTACCGGCAGTTACAAAGACACAATTGTCAGCGGGTATGCAAGACGCCTGGGCAGGCCAAAAATCTGTTCTCCTCACTCCTGCCAACTCGGACTGCGAAAATTCAGTCTTCATTCTCGATAGACGTACCCATTCCAGTTCTTTAGATGGACTATTTAAAGACACCTTGATTCTCGGGCAATTTCGGTTCGATATTACCAAGGAATCCTCTCCCTCTCTTACCGAATTCACCGCCAGTTTCATCCACCGTGCAGACCACTCGGAAATTCCAATTCGAGCATCTCCCTTACCCTTACAGATATAGTTCATTATCATAAAAAAAGGTCCGTAGAGGATTAAACTACACCTGCGTCCTTCTGAGTCACATGGATTGATCCACACAACGGGAGGTAGGGTGTTAACCATTGTAATTACAAATCAAAATCTACGGGGTGTCTGATTTTGATGGTTGCAAGGAGATCTTATGCAAAATAACCGTTTGAAATCGTCAGATGTTATTCAAACCAAACCCTCTGGGGGGTCAGAAATTGATTATTCGCCAAAAACATATACCCTGCGCGAACAAGTTGTTTTCTTGGTAAAGCTATTAGGAATTTTTGGAATCATTTTTTCCCTTCTTTGGGTTATATGAAAAAATATAGCCCGAGATAATCTGTCCTGACGAATGATTCGTCCTCCGTTTGATTGGGGGCGCTGTCCCCAATCAAACAGGACAGTCTGCTTCGTGTAGAGGTTACGACAGAACCTGCACAGGTGGTTTTTAAAAAAAATTAACACGGATATACTATTTTAAGGATTATTTTCATGACCGTATTTATTGAATGGGTATTAAAATGGCCCAAAACCGTCCTGCTTCTTCTTTTCGTCACAACGATTTTCTTTGCAAAAGGTATCCCCAAACTGGAATTGGACAATTCGGTCGAGGCGTTTCTGCCTGTTCATGACAAAATATACCAGCATTACAGCAAAACGAATGAAATATACGGAGACAACGGGAAATTTATTATCGCAACGGTCTCCCATCCTGATCTGTTCAGCCGGGAAGCCTTCATTCTGATGGACGAACTATTGAAAGACATCGAAGAGTACACGAATTACAATCCGGAAAAGGAACTGAAACGGGTTGAGAAGTTTGATCACGTTATTGGAAATAATAAAAGCATTGGCCTTTCAGCACTTATCGGCCATTTTGAAGATGATAGAAGCTTCCGGCGATGGATAGTGAGAAAGCTCAACACAACGGAGACTGCCAACCTGGATCTCTCCCCCAAGGATTTGAAAAAATTGAGGCAAAATCTTTTATCTTCCCTGGAGCTTAAGAAACAAGAACTGGTGGACTTTATCCTCTCTCCTTTGACCATGAGGGATATCTCCGGAAAAGAGGATACACTGGAAACCTATGATCTGGTTGAAAAGGATTCCAAAGGAAACCGGATCCTCCCGGATACGGAAGCCCAGTTTGACGAGCTGAAGAAAAAACTCAAGAGAAATCCAGCCTTTGAAAAGGCGATTTACGCCGTTGACCCCGCAACAGGCCAGATTACCGATTTCGGCATGTTTATCAAATTTAAAAACATGAAAAATCAGGACGCGATTGCAAGGGAAATCACGCAGATTATCAAAACCTTCAAGGGGCTTGACATCATCCCCATGGGGGTGCCGATCGGGGTCATCCAGTTTGCGGATTACATGAGGGAGGATCTCAAGACCTTTCTCCCCATTGTTATTATGGTGGTCGCGATTGTGTTTTTTTTCAACTTCAGATCCGTCAGGGGGGTTGTTCTTCCGTTTTTAAACCTTATCATGGCGCAAATCTGGACTGTAGGCCTGATGGGGTACCTGGGATTCAAAATGACAACGGTTGGGACATCCATTCCTGCTTTAGTATGCGCCGTGGGAAGTTCTTATGCCATTCATATCATGAACCAGTATTACCTGGATTTCGATATGATTTCGGAAAAAGGACTTTTTCAGGGCCTTCGATGGAGCATGAGCCATATCTCCCTAACGGTCATTCTGGCTGCAATGACCACCTTGATTTCATTTTTAACGCTGGCACCGTCAGGAATTATTGCCATGAGTCAATGGGGTATCATCACTGCGATCGGAGTATTCTTCGCCCTTCTCATTGGTGCGACCCTGATTCCTGCGTCGCTTATGCTCATGAAGCACAAACGCCCGGCCGTATTGCTCAGGAAAAATAAAACCTTGAAAGTCACGATGATCGACCGGTTCATCACGCATGTGATCCGACTTTCGACCCGGCACTATTTTGCAGTCATAGGTGTTGTGGCGGTGTTGGGGGTGATCTCGGCCATTGGGCTTTCACGTGTTCAGGTTGAATCCGATTTCATGCTCTATTTCAAAAAAAATGACCCTTTCCGGATCAACAACTCCATCATTGAAAAAAAATTAGTGGGCGGCAGTGGTTTCAACATCTTAATTGATTCCGGAAAAGAGGAGGGCATAAAAGACGCGGCATTTCTGAAGACCGTTGAAGACCTTCGGGAGTGGCTCACCTCGGATGAGAATATCCATCTCAATATCGGACGCACCGATTCGTTCAACGATTTTATCAAAACCATGAATTTCGCCATGAACAATGATGATCCCGGCCATTATCGAATTCCCGAGAACACCCTGGACATCGTGGATTATCTTGAACTCTTCGATGGAGATGACAAAAACGGGGATGGCCGGATAGATGAGTTCGAGTCTTACGTGAATCCTGATTTCAGTACAACCAACATCATCGCCCGGACCTCAAAAAGGGATAACATCGAAACTCTGGGAACAGCCCGCATGGCAAAGATCATCAAAGAAATCGAAAATCACCTTGACCAAACGCTTCCTTCCCCCTACTCATACACAATCACGGGATTTCCCGTCATGAACATCCTTATGGCAAATTATGTCGTAAACGGTCAGCTTCAGAGCCTTTTACTCTCCCTGATCATCATAGGCATTATTGTGGCCATTCTCTTCAGTAATGTCTATGCGGGTTTTCTGTCGCTGCTTCCGATGAGTTCCGCCGTTCTCCTCAATTTCGGCATCATGGGATGGCTTGGCATCAATCTCGATATGGTCACATCGGTCATCGCCGCTATCACCATCGGCATCGGGGTGGATGACACCATCCATTTTCTAAATACATTCCGACAATATCAAGAGAAGGGAATGCGTGTCGATGACACGATCAAAAAAACCCTGGAGGCTTCCGGAAAAGCGATTATATATACCTCACTTGCCCTAATTTTCGGGTTTATCGTTTTGACCGTGTCCAACTTTAAACCGGTTATTCTCTTCGGGGTCCTCATGGCCCTGACCATGATCGCTACAACCGTAGGCGCACTCCTTATCCTGCCTGCTTTCATCAAGACAACCCAGATCAACCTTGCAAGATCGGAAGCCTGGTACTGGAAATACCTGAGTTTGAGAAAAATATTTAATATCGAAAGAACCGAACCAAGCTTATGACCCTTACTATTATCAGGAAAGAAACCATGATAGATACTGACCGCATTTTCCGCTATATTTTGTCAAAGCATCGACTCATCCTCCTATCAATTATCATTCTCACAATACCGATGACCTATTTTTTTAGCAGGCAGACCTATGAAAACAACCTCGATATCTACTTTGAAAAGGACGATCCAGACCTACTTGCCTATAAAAAATTTCAGGTACAGTACGGAAACGATGAAATGATATTTATCGTTTTCAAGAAAGAGAATATTTTTACGATTAAAAATGTGGCACTTGTGAGAGAACTCTCAGCATCTCTGCGCGAACTTAAAGGAGTACAGCGGGTATTCTCCATTGCCGATGTCGAAGAGGCATTGGCTGAAAACGATACGATCAGATTCAGGAAGATGATTCCGGAAGGGGACAATGCGCTTGATGCGAAAACCCTTGAGAATGTAAAGCATCGCATGCTCGGTAATCGGGCAATTGTCAACAGCCTTATCTCCCAGGATGGAACAACAACGACTATTGCCGCAGAACTTAAGGGAATGCCTCTTAACAAGAAAAAAGACGTGTTAACGAAAATACGCGAGACTGCGGAATTGGTAAATGCCGGAAGGGCAGATCTGCGTTTCGCTGGCACCGCGTTTATCGAAACCCGCATGAATGATCTTTCACAGCGTGATTTTTGGATCTTCACACCGGTCACCCTGGCCATGATCTTTGTTGTAATGCTTGTTCTAGTTCGTAACATCAAACTGACGATCCTTTGTCAGGTGAACATGCTGATAACCGTTTTCTGGAGTATCGGACTTTTCGTGATGTGCGGGGAGAGTTTCAATTTGATTACGGATATCATGGGTGCCACTCTTCTCGCAATTGCGGTTGAAGATTCGGTGCATATCCTGTCCGAATACAATGATGAATTTTCTCTTTTTAACGACCCCGAATTGACCATTGCCAACACCCTGAGACGGGTCTGGTTTCCTTGTCTATTCACGAGCCTTACGAATGCAGTCGGCTTTGTAACCTTTTCCGGTGGCAAGATCCGGCCTACGAGGATTCTCGGTATTTATACTGCCATAGGCGTTGTGATCGCTTATATTCTCAGCTTCGTTCTGATCCCTGCACTTCTCAGTCGTTACGGGAAAAAAATAAAAATTAAGGTGCCTCCCAGGCATGAGCCAGACGATGACCATAGAAGTCACGACCGCTTTTTGTCTCTAATAATACGCTTTTTCGAATTTGGTGCCGATCATTATCGCATGGTAAATTTAATACTTGTGGTGATTACGGCTTTTTCAATTATCGGTATATCTCGTATCAAATTTGAGACAAACATGATGAATTATCTCCCTGAAAACGAAAGCATAAAGGGAGATGTCGAATTTGTCGAGAAGAATCTGGGCGGTACAGTTCCCTTTGTGATGCTTATTTCCGCTAAGTCAGATGCTGATAATTTCACTAAACCCAAGAGTCTCCGCATGCTCGACGAAGTGCAGAAGCACCTGATGGAAGTTGTTCCTCAATTCACTACGTGCGTTTCCATCGTCGATTATATCAAGGAGATACATCGAGCCTTCAACAACGGTGATGAGGGGTTCTACGCCGTCCCTGA
This sequence comes from Pseudomonadota bacterium, assembly GCA_018816735.1. Taxonomy (GTDB): domain Bacteria; phylum Desulfobacterota; class Desulfobacteria; order Desulfobacterales; family JAHIVH01; genus JAHIVH01. The sequence continues at coordinate 195,244 of JAHIVH010000054.1, forward strand.
AAATACTTCCGACATTTCTGATTATTACGAGCTTGGCGAAGAGGATGTACTTACCCGGCTGATCTCAGAGGACCGCAATGAAACGAGAATTTCGTTCCAGTCGAAGTGGGACACCAACGAAACGGCCCAGCGCATGCATACGAAAATAGAATCGTACATGATGAAAAAACTTGGCGACCAGTATACGTACAAGATTACCGGCCTATCTGCAATGTACGTTGGCATGGAGATAAACCTGAAAGAATCGCAGATCATGAGCTTTATCCCTGCATTCCTGATGATCTCTGTCATGATGTTTTTTATTTGCCGGACATTGCCGCTGACGATTATAAGCCTTATCCCAAATCTCTTTCCCATATATGTTTCCTTGGGACTGATGGGGTGGTTTGGTATCCCGCTCGACGTGGCGACGATCATGATCGCAAATGTGGTAATTGGTATCGCAGTCGACGATACAATTCATATCATGGTCTGGTTCAGACGTCACATTGCCGCAGGTATGGACTATCGTTCGGCCATTACCCGGACTTTCCGGGATTGCGGAAAGTCTATTACCATAACGTCGATTGTCCTTTTTCTAGGCTTTATGGTTCTATCTCTAGGGAGTCTCACCCCAACCCGCGTCTTCGGTGTCCTTACGGCTTTATCAATGCTTCTTGCCATCATTGGAGAGATATTCACCTCGTCGCTTATCATGCAGTTTAAACCGAGGGTTCCTACGAAGAAGGGCTGGTTTGACAATCTTTTAGAGTATCGATAACAGGTTTGCCGAAATAATATCATGGAAGCCGCTTGCATCTGAATGCCAATTTCGGAGATATCATTACAATGGAGACTTTTAAAAATTTTGAAGAAACGGGCATTTATTTTTTGGGGCCAAAACTTAAAAATTTTCCGCTCCAGATTGCTTTTCCCCAGAGTTTGGGAACATGGCCTTCATACCAGTTTGTATTGGCGAATTCATTGTAGCCGATTTTTCTTAAAATGGCATTCATATCCTTTTCATTGGGGTCCACGTAGTAGACCGTTTCACTTTTTTTGTCATATCCGATAACCACCATGTAATGCCCGGAGGCATATTTCCGGCTTAAATGAACAAGAACAGGCTGGTTTTTTTCAAGAAGCGGCAGAATGCGTTTTTCCATCAGGTCTTTTTTCGTTTTTTCGTTCTTCTTGCCGGTTTTTATAAGCGTGTCGTTGGAATCGATTGTCTGATAATATCTGACCATTGCCCCTTTGGGGTCTGATTTGAAAAACAGGTCTTCAGCTCCTTTTTTAAGCTTGCGCCAGTCTGTGGCGCCGCCCTGGGGGTTGATCCATTGGGCTATTTTTGCACCTTTGGCCAGCCGTTTGTTGTTCGACGTAAAGTCGTCGCCTGTTTCATAAAGATCGATGACGTTTCCTTTTTCATCGTAGAAGAAGGGCGGCTTTTTATAGCAGTCTCCGTAGTATTTGAAAATCATGTAGAATGCTGTGGGGGCGCACATGGCTGGGCCCTGATTGACGAGAAATCCCTTCGGGTTTTTTCCAATCGATTCATAAGGTTGCATGGCCAGGGCGTTTTCATTGGAAAATGTCATGCTCCCCAGGGTTACAACAAAAAAAAAGAAAACAATCCTTATGGGGCGATAAACAGATAATGTCATTTTCGGCTCTCTTTACACGCTTTAAAATTCTTGGGAAATTTCCCCAATCGCGATCTGGATGTTGTCAAAGCAGGTTTTGCATATGCCAATTCCTACTTCAGTGGGAATCCCCTTGACCTCGATTGCCGTATCTTCAGAGATTTCCGACGGGTTTTTCCGGCAGATTTCACACAGATGATCAACCTGCGTGGTCAGACTTTTAACATGGGCAATGGCCATTTTCATTATAATGTGGTTCATCGTATTATGTTACCTGTGGTCACTTCGTTTTAGATTAAATTGCCCTGCGGGTCAGTACAAACCGGTCTTCATGAGGCCTGTAATACCCCGGAACAAACTCTTTTTCTGTAAAACCCCATTTTTCGTAAAGTTTTAATGCTGCTTCATTTACCGGGTCAACTGTAAGAAAACAGTCTGCGGGTATCTTGTCAATTTCTTTTAAAAGAATTCCAAATAACTGACTGCCAATGCCATGGCCCCTCTTGTCTTGGGATACGAAAACTTTATGAACGCACCAGGCACCCGATTGACAGGGGAAGGCAAGTATCGCCCCAAGAATCTCATGTTTTGTTTTGGCTACAAAAACGAGCGAATGTTCAACCCAGTGGCGCCAGGCATGTTCGCCGTCCGGAATGAATTCCGCATGCCGGTTCGCCAGCCATGCTGTTCTGTCAAGAGCTGCCACCCCAAGGAAATCATTGATATCGGCTTTTTGATAATCTGTCATTTTGGCCCTGTCCTCCAACGAATATGCGAACTGAACCCTATTTTTATTCGGATTGCTTCATCCTGTCCAGTTCTTTATTGGCCATTTAAGATATCCTTTTATAGATTTAATGAATATGGTATTTCAAACAGAGTCGTCTGGCCCGCAGATGATTTTAAAATTGATACAAGGTGAAATATTGAAATTGTCTCCACAAAAAATGGCTGAAGCTGCCCGATGCATGACCCGAAATAAATTTGTGGCATTGAGCACCAAACGCCAGCATGAGTTGCTTTCTGCCCTGGCTTTGGATACCCTGTCCGGCGGAGGAAACTACGATCATTTCCAGATGCGTTATCATGAACTGCAATCCTTTGCCGCGCTTGACGGTTACGAACCGCCGTCCTGGCTTTCCAGGAAAGAGGCCCTTTGCGAGTACATCGCTTTTCATAACCAGTTCACGCCGACGCCACTTGCGGTGGAACCATTTGATGAAGATACATGCTCGAAGGCCTTGACCTGGGCATTTCGGTTTGATGTGACCGTTGTTCTTGATCAGGTCACAAGTCCCTATAATGTCGGGTCCATTCTTCGGACCATTGATAATTTCGGGTTTAAAGGACTGGTCCACAGTACGAAAACATTGAGTCTTACCCATCCCCAATTAAAAAAATCAGCCCGGGGGTGTGAAAAATGGATTCCAATCACCTATGCGGACAATCTGGTTTCTTTTTTGAAAAATGTATCCGGTAAGGTGATCGGCATTGAAACGGAAGAAAGGGCAGTCCCCGTAAATCTCTGGGAACCGCCAATGTCTTGTATGATTGTTCTGGGAAATGAAACCTACGGCATTTCACAAGCTGTCAGGGCGTGTTGCCATGATATGGTCCGGATTCCCATGCATGGTTTCAAGAAATCGATGAATGTGACCCATGCGTTTTCTGTGGTGGCCTATAAAATGACAACAGCCAAATAACTGTCGGTGGACAGTGGTTCAGTTCTAAATGTTCTTCAGCACGTCGATCATTGAAAAGACTTTTCCCTTGTGCCCCTCGGCCAGTTTTTGGTTCAGATATCTGACAGCATCCAGGGTCCCCAGCGAATATACGTCTCTTCCGTTGATGTTGTGGGTGAATGCGAGCTTCACCGATTTATCGTGGGACAGCAGGGTGTAGGTATGCCAGGCATGACCTTTTAAATGTTCTTCCGGGATCTGCCATTTGGTTTTTTGAATTTCAGGGTCCCGCTCCATTTGAATATCTGCCTCGTCAAAATCAACCCCCATTTGATTGAAATAACCGACCATGGCCCTGGCCGTGCCACTGGTATCGGCCTTTCCTTGCTGATGGCTTTCAACGATTTCCAGGTCATACCCCTTGAAAATACCGGGGAAATTTTCCGCTGCATAGGCCATCATGGCCTGAAGGCCCACGATCTGTTTGGCCATATTGGGAGCGATCACCGCAGGAATAGTGGATTTGACCACTATATCCGTCAGCCGGTTTCTGTCTCCCCCAGTGGTGCCCATAACAAAGGGAAGATTCATCTGACAGTAAAATTCAGCGTTTCCGTTGACGGCAGACGGGTGTGTATAATCCACCGTGATGAAGGTGCCTTCTTTGGCGATAATATCTTTTATCGTCTGCTCTTTTTTCTCCGGCGTAACCAGCCTGATGGTAAAATCGTCCAGCTTGAAAGAAGGCGTGGTGATTTCCGGTCCGGTCAGTGAATAGGGGAGGAGTTCAAATCCATCATCGCATTTGACGTGTCTCGCCACAATAACGGCTACGTTTCCGGGAATGCCGTTTACCATTACTTTAATCTGATTCATTATAACTGTTCCTGTTTTGAAGGTTAAAAAATTCTTCAATGGGTTAAATTGCCTTGATATAATTTTTCCATTAATTGTTCAACCATCTTCTTGAGCCGGGGAAATAAAGCACTTTCGGTCAGCGATAAATTTCTGTGGAGGGTCTCTATGGCTGCGGGAATATGGGATTTAAACCAGGTCTTTTCCTTTTTTTTTGTGAGAAACCCAAAGGCACCCAGCATTTGCAGGCCCCTTGTCAGTTTCAGATAGGTGTACCCGTAAAGAAAATCGTCTACAGAGGTATGGGTGATCGCCTCTGTCCTTTGGGCAGCATAGAAGGCCAGGTTTTTTTGAAGATCAGATGAGAGATTCACATACGGGTCAATCAAAAGAGACGCCACATCATATTGGAGCGGCCCCCGCCTGCCTCCCTGAAAATCGATCAGGAAAAACCGGCCATTTTTAACCATGATATTTCGCGATTGTAAATCCCTGTGCATGAATCCAACAATCCCTTTTGAAAGCGCTCTATCCGAAAGGTCATCGAACTCGTCTGAAAAGGTGTCATAGGGGATGTCAAGACCAAGATAACCGTTTAAGAACGCATCAACAAAATAGCGGCACTCTTTCTCAAGGATCAGGGCTTTGTCATACGAAGACGTCTGATAGGTGAATTCATCTTGAAAGGCCTTGATGCCGTTCACGTTCATGTCAACGATGATGTCGATCATGTTTTTATAGCATGCGGTGATTTCTTTCAGGTCGACGATTTGTTTAATGTGGGTTTCAAAATGAGTGTCACCCAAATCCTCAAGAATGACAAACCCTGAAAATGTATCCTGGGAGATAATTTGAGGTACAGGTACCCCTGTTTGTTCAAGATGGGTTCCTATGGCGACAAACGAATCAGCTTCATTCCGGTTATCGTCTTTCCGGATACCATGGTCAACCAGGATAAGGGAATGCCCACCTTGCGAGATACGCTGCCAGACCCTGTCCGAACCATCACCTTTTAAGGGTTTTCTTGATACGGGTGATTTGACTGCCACCTGAAACGCCGTCTTAAATGATTGTGCCGCCATTTCATCAAACACGGCCTGTTTATAATTTTCCGGTGTGCCGATATCGATCCAGTAGTGATCTTTTGCAATATGGGCGGCAATATTCTCACCATGTTCAATCATGTTTGTGTATATGTCAATAATGCCAGCAGGCTTCCCTTCCGGTATCCATTCAAGTATTGAGGGATCGATCACATGAATGCCGGTAAACGCCAGCAGCCGATTTGACGGTTTTTCCAAGGCGTCCGGCATGTTTTTTTTGAACCCTTTGACATAACCCTCCCTGTCCACATAAACGGAATTGAACCTTTCACAATCGTGCATCACAAGCGTTACCGGGCAGGTGTGGGACAGGTGAAAATCATATACATCTTTTAAATTGATATCTGTCTTGATATCGCAGTTTACGACAATAAAGGGCTCAGCCTCCCAGAAATCAGCCAGATTTTTGATCGCGCCGCCGGTATCCAATATAACCGGCTCAAAACGGGTATGAACCGGAATGCGGAAAAAAGACCCGCGAACATGGGCTTCCACACTTTTATGAAGATGGTGGGTGTTGATCATGATTTCCGTGGCCCCGTGATCAACAAGCTGCTGAATCAGATGGTCTATAAGGGGGCGTCCGCAAACGGGAAACAGCGGCTTGGGCAGAAAACGGGTATAGGGCAGGAGCCGTGTGCCAAACCCTGCAGAAAGGATTAATGCTTTCATTATGATTCTATCTTTTCCATTATCAGCTCATCAGGGGGCCAGAAGATTTCTGTACCGGTTGATTTTTTCCAGATAAAATCCAATTTTTTCAGCATCATCCGGCCCTTTTATCCCTTTTTCTTCGCAATAGCTGACCGCATTTGAAAAATTGATTTTTGACAGGGATTCCGGGGTCTCCAGTTCATTGTTTTTGTACATGGCGCTGCCAATGGATTGAATTTTTTTGAGTCTGCCCTTGTAGTCGAATTCCTCTTCCGGATATTTCATAAAAAAGAGGAAAGCGACCGTATAAGATTCAAAATAGGTTTTGATAAAATTGGCGAACAGATGCAATTTTTTCAGGCCTTGCGCGGTCAGGTTGTATGTATCTGGCAGAGATTTATGAGGAATCAGGATTGCTTCGTCAATAAATGCCTTTACATTTTTTCTGACAATATATTCAGGTGCGAAAACCGTATCTGGCGCAAATTCATAGGAGAACAGATCCTGAAGAAACTTAAAGGTTTTATGAAGGTTTATGGTTGAAAACTGAAACGCCTCTGTATCCAGTATGGAAAGTGATGTATAGGCTGCGCCAATGAAAAAAGAAATGCTGTTGTTTTTATAATAGTCAAGGGCCGGGCGTTTGTTCTTTTTGATTTTGAATACGGTTTCATCGGTTATTATGGATTCATCCTTGACACTGCATTCAATAAATTTTCGCTGGACATAATTCATCAATGCCAATTTCAAGGCCCGTTCCGGTTCAATAAGGAGGGTGTCTGCCAGATTCGAATTCTGGGAGACCAGATAGTCCATGTAAGTTTGGGTATAATCCTGTAATTTCTTATAGGTAAAGGAGATTTTTGAGCAGTTTAACATGGCGCTTGCAACCACGGCATGCGGCGTGACAATTGAAGACTTGTTGATGCTGTCTATGAACTTGTATCCCAGCTCTCTTAGCAGGTCTGTTTGTTCATCCTTTGAAAGATCTTTGGGATTGACGCCCTTTTGCGCACAGTAGTTATTATAGGACAGGGGCTCATGAAAGTTGATGTAAATCTTTCCATATCGTTTGGTAATGAATTTTCGGGCCTTGATCATCTGCTTGATGCTTTCCGCCGCCTTTTCACCACCTTCCACCTCGTGAAGGTACGAACTCTCTTCCATGACTCGGTCATAGCCAATGAAAATGGGTGCAAAAATCAGATCCTGGCATATATTTTCCTTAAAGGCGTTGAGTAAAATGGAGAGCATGCCGAATTTGGGAGAAAGGACTTTGCCTGTCCGGCTTCTCCCGCCTTCAATGTAAAATTCCATATTAAAACCTTCGATAAGGATTTTTTTTACGTACTCTGAAAAAATACGTGAATAAAAAGGCGCTCCCCTGAAGGTCCGCCTCAGAAAAAAAGCCCCCCCGCCTCTAAAAATAGTTCCAAGCGGCCAGAATGACAGGTTTTTCCCTGCTGCAATATGGGGGCATGGCATATTGTTTTTGTAAAACGCATATGAAATCATCAGGTAGTCAAGGTGGCTTTTATGGCAGGGGACCAGGATAAGAGGGGCATTTTTTGAGGCTTCTTTAAGGCGCTTCAAACCTTTTAAGTCAACGATCATGTCATCAAACATATTGTTTTTCAGCCAGGTTACCACAGCCGCATAGGCCTTGATCCAGTTCATGCTGTAGTTGGCCGCCACTTCTTCCAGAATATCATCTGCTTCCTTGTGAACGTCTTTCAGGGGAATATGGCTCTCTTCCGCATATGTTTGAAAATAGGACTGCAAGGATTCACCGGTAAGAATATTTTCCTTGATTTCCTCTCTTGATTTCAGAATAGGCCCGGTGACCGTTTGCCGGTGGCGGTTGATCAGGAGCACAAGGTGTCTTCTCAGCATCAGTGCCTGCTGGCCGATGTCCAGTTCTTTCATGCTTCCGGATTCAATGAATTTTTTTATCGATACCGGCTCTGAAATTTCCACAAATGTTTTTCCCGGGTTTTTAAGAAGGGTGAGGAATCGTCTCAATTTTCCGGGTCGTTCCTGACTTCCGAAAAGAATGTCTATGAATGTGGGGGTGGAATGGTCGGGATAACTGCTGAAAAACATCAGTTGCGGGACGATATATATCGGACGGTCAATTTTTTTCTGGATGCCGATCAGATAGGCTATCGGGTCTGTCTTTGCCTTGACAAACCTGCTGTAAAAAGCCTTTTTGCCGACCAGTGAAATCATGGCGGATTTGCCGTTCAAGAGTTCTTTTTCAATATAATTTCTTTTAAACGGGTCCGGGAATGAAAAATGCCGCAGGAAATGAATGAGTTTGGAAAAGAATATCCTTATCAGTCGGGTAATCGGTTGCCAGCGGTAAAAATTGAAGGCAAATCCGATATTTGCGTTCGGCAACCCCAGGAGTCTGTACCGGGTGTGACAAAACAGAAACGCAAAATGGCTTTTGTATTTTGTGGCGTAAATAACGACACCTTTCTGGCCCAATTGTTTCAGTTGGTCTGACTGTTTCGGGTCAATTGAAATTCGTGAAAAAAAGAATCCCAAAAGGGCGGACGACAGCAGGCTGGGCTTGTCCGGAAGATAACAGGCATAATGATCCAGTGTATGTTGAAACAACGCTTTAAAAAGATAACCGATTTTAAGGATTATATTTTTTATCATAAGAGGATTTGCCTTTAGTGTTTAGATTGGTTGCGGTCAGGATCTGTTTTTTTTCTGGTCCGGGAATGTCATGGTGAACGCTCGAATTCAAATTCATAATCGAAAAAAAAACCAAGTTTCAGTCGCATACGTTAGAGTGTTGAATAGTGATTTTTTAAAATTAATGCAACAGAAATTCTGACAAGTTTGGAAAAGCCGAATCGAACAGCTGCCAAAGAAAATAAAAATGGTCTTGCGTTAGGATTTCTTGTATGGTATCGAATCTTTCTGTTTAAAGCGTTTGGGGACAGATGGACTTTAACCATCTTTTTTCAATTTTTAATAAATAAATCATTGGTTTGTATATATCTAAATATTCCAAAGGAGGTATGGTTTTATGAGAACTTTAATAGGTGGCGCAATCGCAGCGGTTTTAGGTGTTATCGGGCTCGCAGTCTGGTTTGGTGAATTAATGCAGCTGATCGCAGGTGTTCTTCCTTCCATGCTGATCGTCGGCGGTGCACTTGCAATGTATCTTGGATTTGATGAACTTAAGGATTCCTGGAATAAGGATATGTCGTCAGCAGATGACCAGGCTTCTGAAGAATAAAACAGCCCATTTGATCATTCATTTTTTAATTATCAGACCATTTAAACCCGCGCATCTTGTGCGGGTTTTTTTATTTGCCGGATGACCGCATTTCAGTTGAATGACCCATACTGCCTATTGAAACAGGCCTTGGGATGCAGGCGTTGCTTTTATCAAAATTTCACAGGCGACAGACTGCAGCACGATAGCGGAGACCATGTCATGACGGAATTGCCGGGTTATAAAATCGTCGAGAAAATCACTGAGACCACTGAGTCGATTGTGTACAGAAGCATCAGGGAGAATGAGAAAAAAACGTTTGTTATCAAGATGATGAAGGCAAAACAACTGTCTTCGTTTGAGCGGGCTTCCCTGAAACAGCATTTTGACTTGATCAAAAGTGCCGATTGTCCGGGTGTGATTAAACATATTGACATACTGAATACCCGTGACAGCTATGCATGGGTTCTTGAGGATTTTAACGGGGTGCCGCTAAACCGGTTTCTTGATGGCCGCCCGTGCAAAATAAAACCCTTTCTTGAAATGGCTGTTCAGATTTCTGAAATTCTGGGCCAGCTCCACCAGGCCCGTATCGTTCACAAGGATATGAAACCGCCTAATATCCTTTTAAATGAGGGAAGCGGACAGATCAAGATATCGGATTTCGGCATCTCATCCATCATTTCAAATGAAGCAGGCGCATCTGATGATCCTGGCATCATCACCGGCACGCTTTTCTACATGTCGCCCGAGCAGACCGGCCGGATGAACCGGACGGTTGATTACCGGACAGACCTTTATTCTTTGGGGATCACGTTTTACGAAATGCTGACCGGAAAGGTTCCTTTTTTTTCAACTGACCCCATGGAGATCATTCATTCCCACATGGCGAGAAAGCCGGTACCGCCATCTGAAAAATCTTCAAACCGGTGTCCGCCTGTTGAGCGGGAATTGCTGGCAGGATCAGTACATGCTTTCTCTTTCTATTTATCAGGAACTTTCTGAATTGGCATTTTTGCAGGGTGATTACCGGCTGATGGACAAGTGTGCCGATATCGTAAACCAGAATGCCCGATCAGTGCTTGACCAGACAAATACGCTTTGCACAAAGATTTTTGCATTACGATCACAAGCTGATTTTGTCGGCGCTATCCGAACGGCCGTGGCAGGCATACAAAAACTGGGGATAGACATGCCGGACCATCCGGACCAGGAAAAAGTCATTGAAGAGTTTGGCAAAGCCATGAAGGCGTTTTCCGGAAAAACAGACGATGATCTTTTAAACCTGAAGATCATGTCTGATCCGAGAATGATCTGTTTCGCTCATCTGCTGGATGCCATGGGACCGGCTGCTTACATTGCGGATCAGAATATGTTTGTCTTTTCGGTCCTGAGGGCCTTAACATTTATCTTGAATACGGTCACCATGCGTTGTCGGCCATGGCATATGCCGCATATGCCGCATATGCCGCCATATTGGTCGCAGGGGTGGGAGATATTGAATCCGGTTACAGGTTTGGCAAGGTCGGGCTCAGATTATTGGAAAAATTTAATGCAGAAGAATATATATCCGGTGTCTCATTTACATTTGACACCCTTGTTGGCCCGTGGAAAGATCATCCGTTGACGACCATGAAAAATCTGATGCATGCCTATCAGAAAGGCATTGAAGCCGGGCAACTGGAGTACGCCTGCATGAGTTTATATCGGTATGATACGGTTGCCGTGCGGATAGATAAGGGGCTTGTCGAAATTGAACAGGACATGAAAAAACATAACCGGATACTGAAAAAGCACAGGCAGGTCCCGCCAATCCTCCTGCATAATATCTATTGGCAGATGACGCTGAATCTTATTGGGAAAAGTGATGATCCCGTGGTGTTCAAGGGTGACGCGTTTAATGAGTTCTATGAGGAAAAGACATTTAAGGAATCACGGAATTTCACTGCAATGGCCATATTGTATGTGGCCAAATTTGATTTGTTATATATGTTTCACCGGTATGAGGAGGCTTTTTTGCTCCATGAAAAAACATGGGAATATATCAATAATGTCAAGGGCACGAGTCAGATGCGGTGGATGAATGATATAGGTTCTCTTATCATGCTTTCCCTGTGTGATACCGCATCTCCGGAAAAGAAGAAGGTGTTTCTTGAAAAAGTCAGTGAAAACCAGAAAATATTCAAGACCTGGTCAGATGCCTCACCGGATAATTTCCTGCAGGACTACCTGCTTGTGGAAGCCGAACAGGCAAGGGTATCAGGAAAGTATATTGAAGCGGAAGATTTTTATGATCAGGCCATCAGACACAGCCAAAAACAGGGGTACCTGAAATTGGAAGCATTGGCCAATGAAAGGGCTTTTCTGTTTTATCTGGCCCGGGGCAGAACGAAAATTGCGGCAGTCTACCTGACAGAAGCGCTTCAATGTTATAACCGGTGGAATGCATATGCAAAGGTCAGGCATATTAAAGAAAATTATGGTTATCTGCTGACAGCCGAAAGTCCGAAGACCCGTTTCGTCTCTTCTGACAGGGACAGCCAGAAAATCAAGGCTTCCACCCTGGATTTGTCAACGGTTTTAAAAGCATCCCGGGCCATTTCAGGTGAGATTGTCCTTTCAAGACTGCTTGTGACCCTGATGAAGATCGTCATGGAAAACGCCGGTGCGGAAAAAGGGTTTATGCTGCTTCAGGAAAAAGATCATTTGTTTATCGAAGCGGAAATGGCCGTGGGCAAAGATGAGATTCCCGTATTGCAGTCCATCCCTCTTGACTCTCACGACGGTTTGGCAAAGACGATTGTCCATTATGTTGCAAGAACGCATGAATCTCAAGTTCTTGGTAATGCTTCGGCTGAAGGGGTATTCAAGGCAGATGACTACATCCGGAAAAATCAGCCCAAATCGATTCTATGCACACCGATCCTCAATCAGGGCAGACTGTCAGCGGTTGTATATCTCGAAAACAATCTCACGGCAGATGCATTTACACCAGAACGTATCGAAGTATTGAATCTACTGTCTTCCCAGGCAGCAGTTTCCATTGATAATGCCCGGCTTTATGAAAGCCTTGAAGATAAGGTCGAACAGAGAACCCTGGAGCTTTCTGAAGCCAGGGATGCGCTATGGGGGGAAATGGAACTGGCCAAAAGAATTCAGACAACACTTCTTCCTGAACATCCGGCGATAGAAGGATTTGAAATAGCCGCCTATATGAAGCCTGATGACGAGGTGGGCGGTGATTATTATGATGTGATCCATGTGGCAGGCAAAGACTGGATCGTCATTGGCGATGTATCCGGTCATGGCGTGCCAGCCGGGCTCATCATGATGATGGTCCAGACATCCATTCATACTGCATTGGAAAAATATCCGGATATGTCTCCTGTAGAACTGCTTACCATCGTCAATGCGGTCATTTCCAGGAATATCAAAAAACTGAAGGAAGATAAGTATATGACCATCACGGTTTTGGCATATGCGGTGAATGGTCAGTTTGATTTTGCCGGCGCCCATCAGGATATATTGATTTACAGGTCTTCCTCAGGGGGTGTGGAAAGCATCGAAACCCATGGGGTATGGATCGGCATGACAGATGACATCAAGAATATGCTTCAGGTTGACCAGGTGAAATTGAACAAAAGAGATGTCATGCTGCTTTATACGGACGGCATCCCTGAGGCAAGGGACAGCTCCGGGAATATGTTTTCCGAAGAGAAACTGGCAGACCTTTTTCAAAAACTGGGAA
>JAHIVH010000055.1 GCA_018816735.1 Pseudomonadota bacterium
GGTTACAAGTGGAGATTTCTCATCGTCTGATATTTTTTTTGTGAGCCCTGAAATGTTCATATTTAGGGCTATAACACTAGCAAAGCTAGAAGTCTAGATTTATTTTCATACTACCACATATTTTTTGAGATGTTACCTTTTCCCCAATATCTGAAATTGTCAGAAACGATTTCTTTTTCCATTTAAAAGCCTTTAAACCTTTATCCTTTCACTAATCACCCTTCTTCTTTTTGTCCTTATCAACCAACTGGGACATTTTTGGTCTAAGCTCACTCACTTTTTTTCATCCCCTTTAAAATAATTTTCAATTCATCCTCGATTTCCTGTTTCATGTCCTTTGGTTCGAGCAACCGGGCCTCTTTACCAAAGGACATGATCCAGCGTTTGACATCCCGATAGCCGGAGGTGGTCATGGATAATGTAACCGAGCCGTCCGCGTGATCCTCGATCTGTTGATTTTTGGCCCATTTCCGTTCCTTGATGTATCGGGCTTCGTTTTTTGAAAACCATATTTTAACGGTGACGGGCTGGCCGTGGGTCATGTCAAAGGCGGAGTCAAGGGTTTCCACGGGGTCAAAATCATCCGGATAATCCACGTCCTGATCGAGCGCCAATATCCTCCTGATCCGTTCCACGGCATAGCTTCGGATGGCCCGGTCTTTCATTTTTATGGCAAAGATATAGAGGCCGCCGTTGTTTTCATAGAAATGCAGCGGGCCTATTTCGTATTCTTTGATTTCATCATCGTAAAACGAATGATAGCTGATCATCAGGCTTGTCCGGTTGATGATCGATTCGGTGAGGGGGGTGATGATGGCTTCCTTGCCCTGATAATTTTTGGCGCTGATCGATTTTGAAATGAAAATCCGTTTCAGATTGCTCAGTTCACTTCGGGTTTTTTCAGGCACAAAATACATGAGCTTGCTCATGGCAGAGGTGATCTGACGGTCAATCTCGGTGCCGTTGAAAACGGTGGCCTCGCCTTTTAGCATATAAAGGGAAATGATCTCCGGTAAGTTCAGTGAAATATCCGGGAGGGTGATATTGGGCAGCTTCATCACATAAGACGGCTCAAGGTGCCAGCTCTTTTGCTTTTCAAGGGGCTCCTTGTCGTCAACCACCGGAAAATTCAGCGCTTGCATCATATTCAGGATGCGTGAAACCGTCCGGTCGGTGACATTCAGCTTCTCTGCCAGATCCAAGCGTGTTGCGCCCTGAGGACGAGACAGCAGGTCCAGTGCCTTAATCAGTTGAATGAGCTTTTTTCCCCGCATGTTTCAAACCTCTTTTGATCGTGTTGACTGCAGGTCTGTCCGGAAAGAGATAAAATTTCAGAACGGATAAATGACTTGTAGGCAAATCATCTGCATTCATGCAATGAAAAAATAAATTGAATACATCATATTTGTTAAATTCTTATGAAAAGATGCATATCCCAATGCCTGTTGTTTTATCATTTTATGACTTTTTAATGGCTTGTAAATTGACATAAAATATGATTTCTGGAAATTGGTTCTCACTCAATCGCAGCAGCCTGTTAATTAAAAATCAAAAACCTGTTCGTCACTCAAAATGCCAACAAAACAATTCAGGAGGGAAAAATGAAAAGAATTATTATTATTTTTGCAGCACTATTCTTGTGCGCCCCTTTTTTATGGGCAGAAACGATTACAATCTCATATTTCGTCTCATATCCGCATATCATATTTGATCCGCAAACGAAAAAAATCAGTGGGGCAGTATATGACCTCATCCAGGACCACATCGCACCAGCCATGGGAGATACCTTTGTCTGGGATAATTCACCGTCGCCGGTTCCGAGACAGACAATGAACCTGACAGAGCACAAAATAGATGCTGTAGCCCTTCTGGTGTTTTCTCCTGAACGGGCAAAATCATTTCGTTATTCTCAAAAATCGTATTACCAGGGGAAATCGGCTATTGCCGTCACTCAAGATAATCCCCTGACACAGATTAATGGTTTAGAGGACATTATGAATATGAAGATCGCCTATGCGAAAGACACATTCATCACACCATTTATGAGGGACGAACGCATTCAGTTTGACCTGGTGAGTGATCCGAACTTTCTTGAAATGAATATCAGAAAATTACTGGCCGATAGGGTTCAGGCCGTGTATTCCCCGGATCAGGCAGGTTTACTGTATCTGATTACAAAAATGGCGGCTGTCGATAAAATAAGAGTTCTTCAACTGCCGGAAAAGGCTGCCCTGTTTCATGTCGTTTTTTCAAAAGGCGCTGAAGCCAAAGCCGCACGGTTTGATAAAGCGTTTGACCAGATCAATGGCTCAGAATTATACATGAAACTGCTGAGTAAATTCTTTGATACGTCCAGGCTGTAAACAGGACGATCGCCTTTATCTCACTTTTCAGCCTATCCCGATTTTTTATTATAAATGCCGGAAAAAATTTGCATCATTGGCCGGATTGGCATATTCATCAACAAGTCAATTTTAAAACGAAAAAGGAGTTTAGAATGAAAACGGTTCAAATTGGGATGTTTGTGAGTATAGATTATACGGCCAGGCTTGAAAACGGAGATATTTTAAATACGACTCTGGGACACCTGCCTCTGGAAGTTAAAATAGGTGCGGGCAATCTGACCAAAAGCTTTGAAGATGCCTTGACAGGCATGAAGTTGAACGATGCAAGAACCATTACCCTTTCACCGGAAGAAGCATATGGCGAAATAGATGAAGAGGCTGTGTATACCTATTCAAAAACCGAAATCCCGCCTGAAGTCAAACCGGAAGTGGATCAGATATTTACGGTAAGTGCTCCTGACGGGCGGAAAATACCCGCCCGTATTACTCGTGTGGATGCGGATGAAGTGGTTGTGGACCTGAACCACCCGTTGGCCGGAAAGAGATTGATATACGATATCCAAATTGTCAATATCAGTGAAACACCCACTCAGGCGCCATCAGAATACGATTACAGTTCAGGATCTGATCAGCGGCGTGAATTCGGATGGTCTTGATCATGTAAGGGGCACGGCGCACCGTGCCATCAAGGATGATTTCGTATTCACGCGCTGATATTGCCAGAGTCAACCGTTGCAACCAGACGGGAATCTTCAAGCGCGGCTGTCCGGTGGACGGCACTTTTCTGATAGTCCGGGTTTGTGACCATTTCCATGAATTTTTCAATGGACGGATATCGGACCAGCAGGACTTCATCCCAGTGTTCCTCTGGAGGGGCAATCAGTTCTGCGCAGGCCTTTCCCATAAAGATCGGTTTACCGCCAATGATGCCCAAATGGACAAGGGCTTCCTTGCTGTAGCGTTCATATGCTTTCCGGCCGGTGCAATCGGCGCTGCCGTCCGGGTAAAGGGCCTGTTCCCTGAATTTTAACAGGTTCAGCATTACGACAGGCAAGCCTTTAGGGATGTTTGAAAATGCGTCTGCCAGTTGCTCAGGTCGGGGATTGACTGTTTTCATCGGGTTCCTTGGGTTGCTTGGGTTTGTTGGGTTCATTGAGTTTGTTGGGTTCATTGAGTTTGTTGGGTTGCTTGAGTTTATTGGATAATTGGTTAAATAGAAAAACAGAAAGCAATAAAAACAAGGTCTGGTAAACTTATTGGTTTCAGACAATTTTTATGGCGGAATGCCTTGCTACTATTTGACCATTTATCTATTCAACTGTTTAACTTCTTTATTCCTTAAACAGCACCTCGCGGGGAATATTCAATGGGTCGTTTCGCTTGAATGCCGAGGCAAGATGCCTTTTGATCAGCGGATGGGCTTCATGTGCCTTGTTGCCTTTCAGGTAATCGATCAGCATCTGGTCGGCCTCTTCATAGGTGGTGACGCCAATCTGGTCAAAATCGCTTGACGTAATGCCAAGGCCATCTGTAGGCACGGCATCAATGCATAACCGAAGTGCCGCTGCTTTTTCAGGCTGCCCGGCTGCCCTGTATTTATCTGTAAGAAAACGGGCGAGCCCGTATACTTCCGTTTTCCAGAGAAACTGGATAAATCCGTAATTGCCCACATCGCCATGAAGGGTCCAGAAACCCAGGAGAAGTTCGGTGTAGTTGTCTGTGGACAGGACCATGCCCTGGTGATAGTGAGCCAGATCAAACAGATACACCATGCGTGTTCTGGCCTTGATGTTTCCCTGCCGGATTTTTTCCCCATGATCCGTATGCCTGTCCCGATCACTTCCGCTAATGATCTCCTTTGAAAGATGGCGAAAGGCATCGGTCAAATCCTTCACTTCAAATGATGTGCAGAAGGCATTCCCGATCTTTTCCGCACGGTCGATTTCTTCGGGCGTGTTGGTTTCTATGGGAATGACCCGGCCGATCAGATTGATTTCCGGCCTGCCTTTCACAATCTCTGATGCCAGGGCTGTGACAAGACCGCTGTCAATCCCGCCGGATACGCCTACGATCAGGGATTTCAAATAAGGATGATCCATGAGATAGGTTCGGGCAGTATTCATGATATTGGTGTATATCTTTTCATAATCGTCTCTGATAGTCAGCATATCGGTCCTCTTTCATTTAACGGGGGTTTAAACCTTTTCATTGTCGGTCATCCTATCACCTCTTGCCGCTCACTGTAAATAATCCTGAAAAACCGTTACCATGAACAATAAATGAATTCAATCTGCTGGTTGCCTAATGACCATTTTTCAATCGATGAGCGCCGGATGTCAATTTTTATCCCTATAATTCCGTAAATTGTTTTGCATCACCCGTCAATTTGTAATAATATTACCCGCAGATTCAAAATGATGCCCGGAAGCTGCTGCTGACAATAGAATTTTCGGGAACATTCTTTTTTACTCAGATAATCCTTTTTCGACTTTCATGGCCTGTGGACTCAGATGAGCTGATTTTATCTTTTATTTTATAATGTCAGAAAACCGGAGGAACGACTATGTCCTGTGTGATGGTTAACCGTATCTTCATTAAAAAGACCGGCTTGACGGAAATCTCCTGGAGGCTGAAACCAACCCTGCTCCTATTTTCAATCATGATAGCTGCCTTGATTTGTCTGTCACCCGGTGGCGCCGAAGCAGAAGAAACCCCCAAAACCCTGTTCGATCAGGGAAAAGTCTATTTTAACTCCGGGGATTTCAAGGCAGCCTATGATACGTTTTTTACCCTTTTCAAACAAAATCCCGGTGATCTGGACGTCAATTTTTACCTGGGCCGGTCTGCCTTTGAAAAAGGCGACTATGAAGCGGCCATCATGGCCTTTGAGCGGATTCTCATCAGCCAGCCGGACGCCACCCGCGTCAAACTTGAAATTGCACGGTGCCATCTGAAACTGGGCGCCAATGAAGTGGCCAAAAAAATATTCAACGATGTCCTTGAGACCAATCCGCCGGATGAGGTCAAGCAGAATATCCGCAATCTTCTTGCCTCAGTCCGTGAATCTGAAAAAAAACATTTTTTCAGCGGGCTCATCTCTCTGGGTGTGGGCTGGGATGACAATGCGGCAACTGCCCCAAGCAAAACCACAATTTACTATTCCCAGGATGTCGTTGACACGTCAACAGGCCTGGCAACCCAATTAGAGCTGCCCACAACTGTGGACGGTGCAGAATCAGACATTATCTATTCCCATACAGCGCTTCTGAATTACCAGTTCAGGGTGCCGGAGACATGGTTTTCATGGAATTCCACGGCCATTATTTACAATTCGGTATACACCGAAGATGGTGAGTTAAACATCAATTATTTCAGCGGCAATACCGGGCCTGCCTTTCAGTCGAACAGGTTTACCATGGATGTCAAGGGCCTTGTCTACCACCTTCTTCTGGATGGGGTGGAATATCTGACCGCGTTTGGCGCGTCATCATCCGCTTCATTCCTCTTCAGCCCCCATTATCTGACAAATCTCAGTCTGAAATGGGAGACCAGAAATTATGTGGGAGACATACCCATAGATAAAGATTCCTCAAACGTGAATATTACAAACGGGCATATCATTCGTATCGGTCCCTCAACCATTGGCCTCACTTTTGCCGGAGAAAAGGAAGACGCGGAAAACGATGAAAACAGTTACGACCGGTTTGAAACCGCGCTCTCCTATATGCATCAGCTCCCATATAACATCAATGCTTCAGCAGGATACACCTTTCAGAAAAGCGATTATAAAGAAAAGACGTTTCCATCATATCCCAAACGCAGTGATAAAATTCACACATACCGGGCAGGTATTTCAAAAATATTCTGGCAATCCGATTCAAGAAAATTAAGCCTGTTGGGCGCTCTTGATTACACGTTCACAGATGCCACATCAAACCAGGATCTCTATGACTACACCAAAAACGCCATTAACCTGAGCGGTACATTTATCTTTTAAAAAAGGAGAAACAAGCATGGCTGAAAAAATACACACCCGCCAAGGCGTTACCATAAAAGGAGAGCTTGCCATGAAACGATTTTCAATGATTACCGTCATTGTCTGCCTGACCGTTTTCTGCATCTTGAGCCTGCCATGCATGGCTGAAGTAAATATCCAGAAGGTCGGCTCTGTTGTTGCGGTCCGGGGAGAGGTTACAGCAGCAGATACGGAAAATTATACCCGAAACCTTGCCATGGAAAGCGATATTTACAGGGAAGATACCATAAAAACAGGCAAGCGGGGCCGTATCCAGATCATGTTTCTGGATAACACCATCGTGAGCCTTGGAAACAACAGTGAACTGAAGGTTTCCGAATATGAATGGAATGCCGAAGAAAACAGCGGCAAAATGAAAACCGAAGTCAAGGAAGGCATGTTCCGTGTCATGGGAGGGGCGCTTACCAAGGCAGCGCCTGAGAATTTCTCCACGGAAACACCTGCCGCCACTATCGGTATCCGGGGCTCCATGTACTCAGGCAAGGTTGAAGGAGACTCACTTACCGTTGTCTTTGAAGGCGGAACAGGTATCGATATCACGAACGACCAGGGAACGGTCTCCATTACACGGGCAGGCTTCGGCACCCAGGTGGCCAGCATGGTCGAAGCCCCAAAACCACCCGTTAAATTTACAGAGGAGGATATGGCCAACCTGGGAATCAACATATCCGGGCATCCTGACGATCAGGATGAAAATGCGGAACCCTCACCCAACAGAGAAGAACATGGAAAAGAATGGAACGGGGAAGAATTGGGGCAGGAAGAAAACCCCAAAGACAGGCCCAGGTATGAGGAATTTATTTATGACGGACCCAATCTTCCCGTTTATAAAGAACCCGAGCCCGAACCCTGGGATGGATTTTTCATGTCTGCCTCTAACCAGAAAAAGTATATAGGAACAGGTGGATTCGGATTTGCAATAAATAAAAGAAATGGTGATTTATTAGGTGGTGGTATTCCGTTGATCGATACGGAAAATGACGGTCAGGAACCCGTTATTTTTGAAATAAACAATGCCCGAAGAAGCAATGAGGGGATGTTTGAAACCGGTCTCCACGCCAACAGGGGTGACGGTGGCGGGGTCATGAGGACTGCCCCCTTAGAGCTTCAGGATATCGGGAATGCCTACTGGGGATACGCAGACACCATGTATCAGGGTGTGGATGTTTTTTACTACTGGATTGCCGGAAGAAGAACACCTGGCGATAGGATACGAGACCTTATTGCCAGATCCATTATCGGCCGATACAGAGGCGGCGCCCATGGAATGGGTATTTCATCGACTGAGATGTTCCTTCTCCATAACGGATCAACCGATCTTCTGGTGAACTTCACCAACCAATCGATAAATGGCCAGATTAAATTTGACGAAATCACGCTGAACATTTCCGGAACCAATATTTTCCATCTTCTTCCGGAAAATAATCCGTCCTCAACCGAAAAGATTCCGGTCCCTGATGAGCCGGGACCCTTTTCCGCAAGTATTATTGAAGAGAGTACCGAAGGCGATGCAGACACGATCCACACGATTGGATTCGTGGACGGCATGTTCTACGGCGATAAGGGGCTCTCACTTGGCGGCAACTTCAATGCCTATCAGAACGACACCCAGTATGTGGGTATATTTGGCGGCAACCGGAAAGATATCAGTGACTATACGGTCATGAGCGGCAAGTTCATGGGCGGGCTGTTTGAATCCGGAGCAGCCGTCGATCTGATGGACGCAGACAACAAGCTCTGGTATGGGAATGTCAATGCAAAGGTTTACCAGGGACTGATAGAAGGGGAGATGAAAGGCGTAAACGGCGAAAGCTTCACATTTAAAAGCTATCTTCCCGATTCACAGCCAGAGAGCGCAGATAGCACATACAACGGCCCGTTTTCTTCTCCTTTTGAACATCAGCTTGCCGTGGGTGAATCCGGTCAGACGATCAATCTGGGGATGCGCCTCTTCACATCAAACCTGAAAGAATTTGCCGTGATCGAAAGTTTTGATGATACCCTGGTTCTTGACAGGTACAAATTCGGCGAGCTTGTTTTTTTCGGTCTGCCCTCCCTCAGTGTTCCCACCGAGGGTATTTCCAAATATGAAGGACTCGTTCAGGCAGGCACCACAAGCAACACCAACGGTAACTATGTGGATAATGACATGACAATGGCTGTCAACTGGAATACCGGCAAGATTATTGGTGTCATGAGTGAACCTGACATCAAGGATAACATGGACCCCGGAAACACCGGCGACACGGCCAATGCCTATACTCCGCCCAAGTACCCGGTCGTGTTCCTGGTTGCAGATGTTGAGGTTACAGAAATAACGAATGGCAGGATATTCGGCATGGGGGGAATGAATGACAAGAAAGATATGGAGAATCTGCCGATAGAAGAACCTGTAAACGGCGGCGTGATAGATAACATCACAGATCTGTTGAACGGCGATACAAGTGATGGATTCATCCCGCCAAAGTCTGAGTGGATTACAGGCACCATCGATTTTGGTCAGTTCTATGGGTCCCAGAATCAGGGGTTCGGAATGACCGGCATCGGGAAATCAACCTTCAGTGACATGACATCATCCATCTCGGAAGACACATTCCACATGATTGCCGCCGGTTTCAAGAATACGGGAACCACGATGGCCCCCACGCAAACAGGCACCGCAGACTGGGCCGGATTTGCCATGGGGATCACCCAGAATGTCAGTTTTACCCCGAACGCCGACCCATTAATGAATTTCAGTACGCATACCCTGATGGTTGAAGATCCGGAATCATTCCGTTTTACTCTGGACAAGGATACAGGCGAACTCAAGGACGGTTATTTCACACTGACCAATATGAATAATGAAAATTATGACACCTATTCCTTTCATTTTGGCGAAGGGCAAGGCGCTTCTGCCTGGGTTTCCAATAAAGCGATGGTCGCGGAACTGGGCAGTGACACGGAAGGTCAGCACGGATTTCTGGCCACAGATATGCTGCACATGATGCCCGCAGCAGAAGAAAGTGAAAACCTGCCGGAATATGTTTCCTGGGGATATTGGGGGGCGACCTACACCGATCCCAATACCGGGAAGACCTATACGCCTCTCATAGACACCTGTTTCTGGATTGCCGGAGAAAGAACGCCTCAGAATAAAATTAATGACCTTGTTCAAGCGGATATTACTGGAACGTATGTGGGCAAAGCCAATGGGTTCTCCATCCATCCCGATGGTTTCTTTGAACGCCTCACCAATGGCCAGACAATGATTAATGTACATTTCGGCTCAGGCAAATTAGACGGGAATATTTCCTTTGATCAGGTTCAACTCAATCTGGATAACGGTTCATTAAATATGGGGAATATTACCGCCGGGCTCTCCGGAGCAGGTGTGGCTTACGGCCAAGCCAACGGCGCGTTGTTCGGTCCTGACGCGACCATTGCCGCAGGCACCTTCAAAGCGGACATGGAAGACAGCACCAAACATATGGGTGTGTTTATCGCAGGAGGCAATCCGAAATAGAACGGGTTGCTTGGGTTTGTTGGGTTGAATAGTTAAATTGTTGAATGGTGCATTGGTTAAATAGAAAAACAGAAAGCAATAAAAACAAGGTCTGGTAAACTTATTGGTTGCAGACAATTTTTATGGCAGAATTCCTTTCATCCTATTTGACTATTTATCTATTCAACTGTTTAACTATATTCACTCTGTTTTTATCTCCAGTTATGCAGGATCATTGAGATGAGTCCTTCTTCGATGTACTTGGTTTCACCATCGTTTTGATCAACCGTATTTCCGCGCTTTAAAACGTTTCACAGAAGAGGAACCATGTTTAAAAAACCAAGTTACAAGGACCTGGAAAATCGCATTCGCGAATTGGAGCAGGCAGAGTCTGAACGCAGGCAGACAGAAAAGGCACTTGAACAGCTAAAAGAAAGTTACGAAAGGCTAACAGACAATGCGGATGAAGACGCATTGAGAACGAACGATGAACGCTTTCGGAGGCTGCCAGAAAATGCGCCGGATATGATCTATCAAATGTCTCTGCCGGATGACGAATATGAGTACGTAAGTCCTGTAAATGTTGAAGAGGAGCTTAACCAATTATTCACAATGTCACTTGACATGATTTGTATCGCAGATATCAATTCAGCAACTTTTCTTAAGGTAAATCCTGCGTTCACCGTAATACTTGGTTTTTCCGAAGATGAACTTTTAGAAAAACCATTTACTGAGTTCATTCATCCGGATGATATCGATTCAACGCTATCGGTTGTGGAAAAAAAATTAAAATCAGGGATAAAAATAGTCCATTTTGAAAACAGATATCGATGCAAAGACGGTCGTTACCGATGGTTAAGCTGGCATTCACACCCAGTTCCTGAAAAAGGCATAACATATGCTATTGCCCGAGATATCACCGATCACAAATCCTTTGAAATTGAACAAACAAAACTACAGAAGGAACTTCTTAAACAAAATACGTTTATCAAAACGATTATGGACAACCTTCCCATTGGAATCGGTCTCAACTACATTGATACAGGACAGGTAACCTATCTGAACAAGAGGTGGGAGGAAATTTATGGTTGGCCCAAAGAAGCATTTTCAACTGTCGAGCATTTTTTTGAGAAAGTTATTCCTGATCCCGTTAACCGTGAAATCCTGAAAAAACAAATCATAGATGATATGACCTCCGGCGATCCGAACCGAATGATGTGGGAAGACCTTGAAATAACAACCATGAGCGGAGAAAAGCGCATTGTCTGCGCCATCAATATCCCGCTCATGGATGACAATTTAATGATCTCCACAGTACAGGATTTCACTGAGCAACGTAAACTCCAGACCCAAATACAGCAGTCCCACAAAATGGAGGCCATAGGTACTCTCGCCGGCGGCATCGCTCATGATTTCAACAATGTTTTAAGCGTCATTGTGGGCAATATTTCACATGCCCTTTCAATCATAAACAATGATGGCGAGATGCATGATATTCTTTCGGATGTCCTGCAAGGGACAAAACAGGCGCAAAATTTGACGCATCAGCTCCTCACCTTTGCCAAAGGTGGAGAACCCATTAAAAAACCAGGCAACATCAACACCATTCTCGAAGAGTCGGCCAAATTTGTCACCAGTGGCGCGAAATCCAGATGCGACTTCAAACTGGCTGATGATTTATGGATAGCTGATATCGACTCAGGCCAGATCAACCAGGTCATCAGCAACCTTGTGATCAATGCGGATCAGTCTATGCCAAATGGCGGCACTATCCGTATCAAATCGGAAAATACAAGTTTACAATCCGATAGCAGTATCCCTTTACCTGCTGGACCCTATATTAAAATTTCCATTGAAGATCAGGGGATTGGTATCCAGGAGACGCTGATCTCAATCATTTTTGATCCTTATTTTACCACCAAGCAGAAAGGGAGCGGGCTTGGCCTTACGACCGCCTATTCAATCATTAAAAAGCATGGTGGACACATCACTGTCTATTCTGAATTAAACAGAGGAACTGTTTTCAATATTTATTTACCAGCGTCCTCAAAGCCATTTCAGAAGACTGAAATTTCTGAGAGATCAACCCATCACGGTCAAGGTAAAATATTGATTATGGATGATCAGGAATCCATTCTGAAAATGATTGAGAAAATGATCAATAGAATGGGGTATGAAGCTGAAACCGTCACAGACGGAAGAGAAGCGATTGACTTGTATCAAAAAGCTTATGATGTTCAGAAACCATTTGATTTGGTCATTCTTGATCTTACAATTCCCGGTGGCATGGGTGGTATGGAAACAATGACTGAACTCATCAAGATTGATCCCGATGTGAAAGCGGTCGTCTCAAGCGGATACTCCAGCGATCCCATTATGGCCAATTATCAGGATTACGGATTTTGTGGCGTTGTGCCGAAACCGTATGCGAAAGAAAATTTGGCTGAATTGTTGAACACCATTTTCAATATAAACAAATAATGGGTGCTATCTGCATTTACAGACTGGAAGGATAACCCACCTTGCGAAAATATTTACAATTTACACTGCCTGCCCTGTTAAGCGTTGCTCTTTACGGTGTCACCATTTTCTTCTTCATTTTGCCAAGAATGGAAGAGGCCATCATGGCCAAAAAACGTGAAACCACTCGAGAATTGGTTCGCACAATCATTGTACTTCTTGAAACGTACCAGCAAGATGTGGACGATGGTGTGATTCAAATTGAGACGGCGAAGAAAAGAGCGCTGAAACGCATCCAAAAGATTCGGTATGGCCCTGAAATGAAAGATTATTTCTGGATTAATGATCTCACCCCCCGTATGATAATGCATCCTTACCGGTCTGATTTGGACACCCAGGACCTCGCCAATTTTAAAGATCCCAATGGGAAAAAAGTCTTTGTTGAAGTTGTCAGGGAAGCAATCAAAACAGATGGCGGTTTTGTAGAATATTTATGGCAACATCATGATGACCCGAATTTGGTTATTCCCAAAATTTCCTATGTTTATCTGTTTAAACCCTGGGGATGGGTCATTGGTTCAGGTTTATATTATGATGATGTGGGTATGGAAATTAACAGACTCGTCCGGTTTTTAACCTTTGCGGGCTTTGGTGTGTTTGTATTGGTTACGGGATTAAGTATTTTTATCGCATGGCGCGGCATGGTCGTCATAAAAGAAAAGCAACGGATCATGGAATCTCTTAAGCGCAGTGAAGCGAAGTTCCGAGGCATCAGCGCAAATGCCCCTGACGGCATCATCATGATGACACCGGAAGGCACGATAACCTTTTGGAATCAAGCAGCAGAAAAAATATTTGGTTATGTTGCGGATGAAATAATAGGGAAAAACCTGCATAAACTGTTGGCGCCGGCAGAACAGTATAAACACTTTTTATCTGCAGCAAGCCGTTTCAGGCTACATGGGACGGGTAATGCCATCGGAAAAACCCTGGAATTACCGGCCGTAAATAAAAATGGGCAGAAAATCCCAATAGAATTGAGCATTTCCGCACTCAATTTTGATGATGAATGGCACGCAGTTGGCATCGTCCGTGATGTGACTGAAAAGAAAAAAGCAGAGGCAGCCTTACAGGAAAGCGAAATAAAATACCACACGCTTTTTGATGCCACCAATGATATCATGTTATTGCTGAATAATGATGTGATCGTAGATTGCAATGCCCGTGCGCTTGAATACCTGCAAATGGATAAAGCCAATGTTATCGGCCTGACGCCGCTTGACTTTTCCCCTGAGTTTCAGGCAGAGGGCATGCCCTCCAAAACTGTAGCCAAGCAATACATATATGAGGCAAAGAGCAATAAACCGCAGCACTTTGAGTGGATTCATCAGAATATTCAAGGGGAACCTGTATATACAGACGTTTATTTAAATAAAATAACCCTCCTTGGAAAAAAGCTTTTATTAGCAGTTTGCAGAGATATCACCCAGCGCAAAAAGACAGAAGAACAAAGAAGAACTCTCGAAATGCAACTCCAGCAAGCCCAAAAAATGGAAGCCATCGGAACGCTGGCCGCCGGGATTGCGCACGATTTTAACAATGTGCTCTGGGGGATCCTCGGTTTTGGTGAAATGGCAATCACTCAAATTGAATCGGAGCCTGAAAAGGCGAAGTATTCTATTGAAAGAGTGCTTGAATCGGGAAATCGCGCAAAATATATGGTGCAACAAATTCTTCAATTCAGCCGACAATCCCAAATTGCAATGGGGCCACTTGATTTAACAATTATTTTAAAGGAAGTGGTCAAATTATTAAAGGCCAGCGTACCTTCAAATTTTGAAATCCGTCTTAAAATTTCTGAAGGACCTTTCAGAGTTCACGCCGATGCAACACAAATCCATCAAGTCCTTATAAATCTGTGTACAAATGCCTACCATGCGATGCGCCAGATGAAAAAGGGCGTCTTATCCATTTCTTTAGACAGAATTCAGGCTGAATCCGAAATCAAATGCCATAGTCAGATTTTAAACGCCGGTAGTTATATATGCATTAAAATATCCGATACAGGCCAAGGCATTGAGACGGAATATCTGAATAAAATATTTGATCCATACTATACAACCAAGGAACAAGGGGAAGGAACCGGACTGGGGCTTTCGATTTCATTCAGCATCATCAAGTCGCACAAAGGTGGCCTTCATGTGGAAAGTCTTAAAGGTGAAGGGTCCACATTTTTTATTTATCTTCCGCCAAAAGATGATAGTGTTGTGGAAATTGTTTCATCTGATGAAAATATCCTGGGCGGCACAGAGCGTATATTATTTGTTGATGATGAAAGCGTACTTCTGGAAATGACGGAAATCTCGTTAGAAAAAGTCGGATATTCCGTAACCGGATTCAATAATAGTCTTGATGCCTTGAATTATTTTTCCGCTCATCCGGATCAGTTCGACCTGATCATCACCGATCAGACAATGCCCAAACTGACCGGGCTGGAACTTTCATATAAAATCAGCAACATCCGGCCACTTCCGATTATTTTGTGCACAGGTTTCAGCGAAACCATTACCGGGGATGACTTAAAGTCCAGCGGCATTTCATTAATTTTGAAAAAACCCTTATTGAGAAAAGAATTAACGGACGCGATTCGACGTGTGCTGAATGGTGCTATTTAAGAAAAGGACCCATGTATGGCCAATATTCTAATTGTTGATGATGATCCGATTATCCGGGATTTGCTTTTTGCACACGTTGAGCAGAGCAATAACGCCCCTTCCATAGCGGGAAACTTAATTCAGGCATTTCAATTAACCGATAAAACGGACTTTGACCTGGTTTTTCTTGATGTTCGCCTTCCGGATGGTGATGGGCTGGAAGCGCTCCCGAAATTAAAAAATTTACCTTCCCAGCCTGAAGTTATCATTATAACAGCGGTCGGTGACTCTGATGGTGCGGAATTAGCCATTAAGTCCGGTGCGTGGAGTTATATCCAAAAACCGGTCCCCCATCATGAAATTAGGTTGCAAATCAGTAGAGCACTGCAATATCGCGAAAGGCAAAAGAAAAATCAGCCCATTTCTTTAAAAAGAAATCGTATTATCGGGAATAGCCCTTTATTGCATGATGCCCTGAATGTCGTTGCCCAGGCTGCGCAAAATGAGACCAATGTCCTGATAACCGGGGAAACAGGTACCGGAAAAGAACTTTTTGCCCAGACCTTACACGAAAACAGCTCAAGATCAGATGCATTATTTGTGGTTGTCGATTGTACTGCTCTTCCGGAGAATTTAATTGATAGCCTCCTCTTCGGCCATGAAAAAGGTGCGTTTACAAGTGCGGAAAAAAAGACTGTCGGATTAATTGCAAGGGCAAATAACGGCACATTATTTCTGGATGAAATCGGCGAGCTGCCATTAGAAACGCAGAAATCATTTTTGCGTGTATTGGAAGAGCGCAGTTATATCCCTGTGGGAAGTAACAAAGAAATTAGAAGCGATTTTAGATTGATATCCGCGACAAATAGGAATCTCGATAAGATGGTTGAAAAGGGGGAATTCCGCAGGGATCTTCTGTTTCGAATCAAAACATTTCATATTGACCTGCCACCGCTTCGTGACAGGCAGAAGGATGTTAAAGAAATGGCGTTGCATTTTATTTCTAAAATTTGTGAACGTCATAGATTGCCGGTCAAAGGATTTACGCCCGACTTTATGAATTTGCTGGAAGAATATAATTGGCCGGGCAATGTGCGTGAATTGTATCATACACTGGAAAAAGCGATTTTGACTGAAGCCGGAAATCCCACCCTGTTTCCAATGCACCTGCCTTCAAGTTTGAGAATCTATCAGGCCAAAGCCGCAATGAAAATAAAACGTGACGCCATCGAAAAAGCTTCTGACCATAGAAATTTCAATCTATCGGACGATAGACATCCTCTGCCTGATGCTTTATTAACCAATGAAGAGCTCCCCACTCTCAAAGTATACCGGCAAGAAATTATCGAAGAAGGTGAACGGCAGTATCTATCCGAACTTTTACGGAAAGTGGATCACAATATTAAACGCGCCATAAGTATTGCCGGAGTCGGTCAGGCTCAGTTTTATTCTTTATTAAAAAAATATCAAATGACAACCAAATCAGATTGAACACCCTTTGACAATCTACCATAGACGACCCCATTTCATTACCACCATTTTCCAAAAAAAATAGAATTTCCATTTTAACTGGAAAAAAACCATTGTTTTTCCATTCTATTATGTTCGGAAAGATTCCGCCAGTTTTGTCTAAAAGTACTGTTATCACAATTGGTTAAATATTTTTTTTAATTTTGGTATTTCTCTTGCTCATACATTCAATATCAGGCGTGTCGTTGTCAGGTAAATCTTATTCATGTGACACAAAGGGTAAATATGAAACTTATTGCTTTCAGTGATTCACCAGACTTAAATTTTTTCAAGACGCTCTATTCAGTGGCACACACCCATATCACTCAAATTTTAACTTTTGTTAAACCTGCTGATTTTATAGAAGCCGTTCGCACAAATATTTCGCCCAAACCGGTTATTGTTTTTTCCGGTTCCAATCGTTCATCCTTTTATCATCTTTCTGAAATTCAAGAGTATATTGTAGATGCAGTACTGCTTTTAATTGTGCCCAATGAAGAAGTCTATCAAGCTTTTCAAAATAAGGTTCCGCTATATCCCCGATACATATTTTTCAAGGAGGATGAGCAAGCGCTGTTATCGGCAATTCTGGATAAACTGGCAACACCTAAATAGCTATTTAAAAGGTCTCAATATGGGTGCCCAACAGGTCGCCGCCGCATCCGGACAGCTTGCCAGTGCCGGTCAGTCAATGGCGGAGGGTGCATCTGAACAGGCGGCTTCGATAGAGGAGACATCATCATCTCTTGAGGAAATGTCTTCCATGACCAAGCAGAATTCCGATAATGCGTCTGAGGCTGATCAGCTTATGAAAGAGGCAAATAAAATAATTGATGTCGCCAATAATTCTATGACGGAACTCATCGATTCAATGAAAGACATTTCAAATGCAAGTGAAGAAACATCAAAGATTATTAAAACCATTGATGAAATCGCTTTTCAGACCAATCTCCTGGCCTTGAACGCAGCTGTTGAAGCTGCCAGAGCCGGAGAAGCCGGGGCAGGCTTTGCTGTAGTGGCCGATGAGGTAAGAAATCTTGCCATGCGTGCGGCAGCGGCTGCCAAAAATACCGCAGAGCTCATTAAAGCTACGGTCGGAAAGATAAATCATGGATCTGAAATTGTGACAAAAACAAATGGTGATTTTGGAAAAGTGTCGGAATCCGCTTCAAAGGTGGGAATGCTGGTCAGCGAAATCGCTACTGCTTCCACCGAACAGGCTGACGGTATCAATCAAATAAATATCGCTGTAGCGGAAATGGATAAAGTCGTGCAACAAAATGCCGCCAATGCAGAAGAATCCGCTTCTGCTTCTGAGGAAATGAACGCCCAGGCAGGACAGATGAAAGGCTATGTCAATGATCTTGTAACGCTCATCATGGGGAATGGAAACCTCAAAGACAAGCACAGACATCATGTCAATATTCATCACGACAGCAGCTGGCCATTATCAACGGCCAATATCAATCGGTTTCGGAATAACCCGATTGAAAGCAAGACACATAAGCGTCAAATAAAACGTCACGAAGATCTCATCCCAATGAATGATAATTTTCAGGATTTCTAGCAAAGCGTGATTTCATTTGAACACAGATTTTCACGTGAGTAATATACCGTAATAGCTCGACATTCCAAGATTATCAAAACGGACATAAGCATTTGTAATTAAACATTTTTTTGTTTTGGTTCTCCAAAACCCACCCGCCTTATTTACCGTATAAATA
>JAHIVH010000056.1 GCA_018816735.1 Pseudomonadota bacterium
GAAAAGGCTTTTGATAAGGTAACGTCGAAAACTTGTGCTGGATTGATCATGAAGATTCGTGAGGTCGAAGACGCGTTTTGGCGAGATGACGCTGCTCTTGACAAACAAAATTAAGTATCAAGTCATATGACCGGAACTATAATATGGTTATGCAACGCCCCTCCCTGATATATGAAAACCGTCAAAAAGAGAAGGCATACTCCAGGCAGATACAAGTCACACGTATGGGTCGATATATTGACGCAGACAGCCAATCGTCGCTGCTTTGACATGTTTTTTGAACGGGCATGGAAAAGTGCCTTAAGAGACTGACAATATATCGGCCTGATTGTTGTCGATGTTAACGGCATGGATAAATAATACAGCCGACGTTTGGATAGAAAGATGGAGAATTCTGTTATACAAATTGCAGCAGAAGAAATGAAAAAATTCGGAATACGAAGCAAAGATCTGATAGCAAGGTTTGACCAAAACCAATTTGTTGTGCTTTTATCGGACATCGGCAAAAAAGATTTGATCCACATTGCTCAAGATATTCATCGGTCACTTGAATTATTAAAAACAAAAAACACATGCTTGAAAGATGAGACTAAACTGGTGTTCAGTCTGGGGCTTTCTATAACCTTACCGGATCTTGATCAATATAAGGATTTTCTAATTAACAAAACCCAAAAAGCGTTAAGCGAATCCATGTAAACTCATGGTGAAAGCGTCTGCTTTTTA
The DNA here is from genome assembly GCA_018816735.1 of Pseudomonadota bacterium. GTDB lineage: Bacteria > Desulfobacterota > Desulfobacteria > Desulfobacterales > JAHIVH01 > JAHIVH01. The sequence continues at coordinate 724 of JAHIVH010000056.1, forward strand.
GACTAGTTTTCATCAGAGGGCCGCAATGACACTGCGATGCGAATATGCGGGGAGCGATAAATTACCTGCTTAAGCTTCAGGATATCGATTTGCCTGAAAAAATGGGGAGTCAATTTAAGATATTTATTGATGAATTCGAAAAATAGCGTATATCTACACCCGCATGATAAAATACGAAATGTAATAGTAAACACATGGTAACCACCTGCATAAACGGCAACATGATAAAAAATGACTGACAAGAATAATTCTGCAGACGAAATCGCCGTTGAGGTTGAATACGTTTTTAAACATTTCAATGCTTTTCAGGCGGTTTCGGATCTCTCTTTTTGCGTGCCCAAAGCAACCTGTTTTGCACTTTTAGGACCCAATGGCGCCGGGAAAACCACGATGATGAATATGCTCATCGGGCGAATTCTGAGAGACAAGATCAGTCATTCAAAAATCAGTGTGCTGGGTTACGATCCAAACAAAAATGAACTGGAAATCAAGTACAATACCGGAATTGTCCCTCAGGAAAACAATCTGGATGTGGAGCTGACGGTTATCGAAAATTTAATGGTTTACAGCAAATTTTACGGTATACCCAAAAAGGAAGCCTCCAAAAGAATTCATGAACTCCTCTCCTTTATGGAACTATCCGAAAAACGAAGCAGCCTGATCAAGCAAATCTCAGGTGGCATGCAGCGACGTCTGATCATTGCCCGTGCCCTTTTGAACGCCCCTTGCCTGCTAATTCTTGATGAACCGACCACAGGATTAGATCCCCAGGTCCGGCAGGCGATCTGGGACAAGCTCAGAATTTTGAAGGCATCTGGAGTCACGATTCTCCTGACCACACACTATATGGATGAAGCCCATCAACTGTGCGACAATCTGTTGATCATGCATCAGGGGAAAAAGATTATTGAGGGGAATCCCCATAACCTGATTCGGGACCATATGGAAGCCTACGTACTTGAAATCATAAACAAACAACTTTTTAATGATACTTATTGCAATACGCTCCGATGTGAAAGAACGGCCACACGGCTGATGCTTTATACAAACCAGTTCGAAGACCTTCAAACGCTGAGTAAAACCTTTGGTGCAGCCGATTATGTATTACGGCCCACAAATCTTGAAGATCTGTTTTTAAAAGTAACCGGCAGAGGATTAAATGATGGATAAAAGGGGAATGGAGAAAAGAAAAAGCAGCCCGCCTTCTTTTTTTCATCGGGTCTACAGTGTCTGGTACCGCCATATCCGGGTCTATAATAAACATTTAATCAGTAACGGTTTCCCGCCGTTTCTGGAACCTCTTTTTTTTATTGCCGGCATCGGCCTGGGACTGGGGAATTATGTGGGGCTCATCGGAGACACGCCTTACCTGTCTTTTCTGGCTGCCGGCATGCTTGCGCCTCCGGCCATGTTCACGGCAGCGTTTGAATGCACCTTTGGCACTTTTATCCGCCTTGAATTTGACAAAGCCTATGACGGCATGGTGTCATCTTCTCTCACGGTCAGTGATCTCTTTATAGGAGAAATGCTTTTTGCAGGTACTAAGGGGCTTTTCTTTTCGTTTGCCGTGCTGACCATTTTTATGATTTTTGGCCTGATCCCTTCCAAAATGGGTCTCCTTACCCCTTTGATCGGTTTTCTTTCCGGCCTGATGTTTGCGGCATTAGCGCTTTTCGTCACCTCATTTGTAAAAACCATCAATCATTTTAATTTCTTTCTAACCGGATGCCTGACGCCGATGTTTTTCTTTTCAGGTGTGATATTCCCCATCACAAACCTCCCCTATCCTGTGCAGATCGGGTCTGAAATTTTTCCCCTGACCCATTCCACACGGATCATCCGTGCCTGCTGCCTGGACGCATTGCATTGGAGCCTGTTATGGGACCTTTTATACATCATCGTTTTTACAATAATCATCGGTTGGCTGGCCATCTCCAGGTTAAGAAAACGGCTGATTCAATAACGGAGGAGGATAAATAAAAAAAGATATCTGAATTCAGTTTGGCACAGCTACCGCCATGGCTGTGTTATAAGTGACAGCCGCGAAATCTCCCAGAATATTTCGAATCCCATGTGACTTTCCCATATATTATTTTATAGTTAAAAAAAATAGGCGTTTACATTAACAAAAATTTGATATAAGTGAAAAATATCATATTCCTAATTCATTGAAATATCTCAATTAACGAATTACCGCTTGTCGCAAGGACAAGTGGACACTTCTGAAATGGAAAAAAATCATGAGGAGACGAGCCATGCGAAAAAGAATCCGTATACTGGCTGTGTTGACACTTTCAGCCTGCTTTTATCTATCATCAACGCTTAATGCCCTATCTTTCAATCCGATTCTGGAATGGTCTTGGACCTCGAGCCTAACGGCGCCAACCGCGCTGAATGTTATGAACACACCATCGGTCATTGATTTAGACCTTGACGGTGTACCGGATATCGTTTTCGGTTCTACGGCAAGCACGGGTGGTGGATTGGTTGAAGTCGGTTATTTGCGCGCTTAATGGATACGACGGCAGCGAAATGTTTTCCGTTACCGATGCGAATTTGCTCATTAACACAACCTGTTCCGTTGCAATCGGCGACATCGACAATGACGGCTATCCAGAGATTGTTGCCTGTGATTCAAGCGGTTTCCGTCTCATCGCGTTTGAGTCTGACGGGTCATTCAAGTGGCGTTCCGGGAATCTGGAGACGAATTACTGGGGCGCGCCGTCAATCGCAGATCTTGACAAGGACGGTTCCCCGGAAATCATTATTGGCAGACAGGTGTTGAACAATAATGGGACGCTTCTCTGGACCGGTAATGGTGGCAAAGGCAGCCAGGGCTCAGCTGGCCCTCTTTCCCTGGTATCTGGATGGTAGCCCTGATATTGTTGCCGGGAATACGGTATATAGCGCATCCGGATCTGTCAAAAGCCAGATTTCTGCTACAGATGGGTATAATGCCGTCGCTAACTTCGACAGCGACAACATGGCTGAAATCGTTTTGGTCAGTGGTGGATATGTCAGATTGCTGGAACATGACTGCAGCGTAAAATGGGGACCGGTAGCTATCCCCGGTGGGGGTGCTGGAGGTCCTCCCACTGTAGCAGACTACGACAATGATGGTGAACCTGAAATCGGCGTAGCAGGCGCAACCCGTTATGTAGTGTTTGAAACCAATGGCAGCCTGAAATGGGCAGCAGCAACCCAGGATGGCAGCTCCAATCGAACAGGTTCCTCTGTTTTTGACTTTGAAAACGACGGTATTGCAGAAGTGATTTACAGTGATGAAATTACCCTCAGGGTCTATCGGGGAAGCGATGGCCTCGTTCTTTTCCAAACACTTCTGAGTTCATGCACCTGGCATGAATACCCGCTTGTTGCCGATGTGGACGGTGACAACCAGGCCGAGATTCTTGCCGTAGCCAACAATAATTGCGGATTCGGGCCACAGCAGGGCATATACGTTTACGGCGATGCTGATGAAAAATGGGTGCCCACTCGACAGATCTGGAATCAGCACACCTACCACATTACCAATGTAAATCCCGATGGCACGATTCCAATCTTTGAAAATGTAAACTGGTTGGAACCGGGCCTGAACAACTTTCGATTGAACGCCTTCTTTGAATTCGAGGGCCCCCCATGTGATATTGATCGAAACAGTGTGGTTGATATCAATGACATCAGGGCAATCACCACTGCTCGAAATACCCCTGCAGTCCCAGGGGACGCGAGGGATGTTGATGGGGATGGCGTGATTACCCTGAATGATGCACGGCAGTGTGTTCTGGAATGTACGAACCCACGTTGTGCGCCTTGAGTTTGATTTGATTATCTGATATCTGTACGGGGCCCTATCTGGATGACATTCAGCCTGGGACCTTTACGCTGGCTTCAATGAAATTTATCGTTGACATACTGCCACCCGGCGCAGCGACAATCGTATCCTTAATGACGGTCAATGCACTGGGTGATGGGTTCGGTGATTATCTTCCGGTGGATTCCATGAGCAACGCAAAAATAACGAATTCTTCTGTCGTTCCGGAACCAACAACAATGGTGCTTTTGTGCACGGGCATAGCCGGACTTACCTGTTCAAGAATGAGAAGAAGAAAATAGCCATTTCTTGTAGTGGGCAAATTATAAAGGCAGGGAGATTCCATCCAACATTCGGGGGGGCATCCATACCCAATGCGATAAGTAAGAGCCCCTAAACCGAAACAGGTTAAAAGATAAAATTTGGGTAAAAAAAGATGGTCGGGATGAGAGGATTTGAACCTCCGACCCCAGCGTCCCGAACGCTGTGCTCTACCAGACTGAGCCACATCCCGACTTGCAGTGTTCTTTTATTTAAATCATTTGCGCTTGTCAAACAAAGAATCACCCATTTTTAAAAAAAATCCGATTCTACCTGAACGGATCGCTGAGGAGAATGGTTTCATCTCTTCCCGGTCCTACGGATACGATCTGAATGGGCGTTTCAGACAATTTTTCAAGCCGCTTCAGATAGGCGATCGCATTCTTGGGTAACTGATCAAAGGCACGAATGGTCGAGATATCTTCTTCCCACCCTTTTATGCTCTCGTAAACCGGAATGCACTGTTCAAGCACAGAAAGGTCTGTGGGGAAATAATCGATCACCTGATTCTTATATGTGTAACCGGTACAAATCTTGATTTCATCAAGGCCGCCCAGGACATCCAGTTTGGTGATGGCAAGACCGGTCAATCCGTTTAACCGGACCGAATTCCTAATCATGACCATATCCATCCACCCGCAACGTCTTTTTCTGCCGGTTGTCGCGCCAAACTCAACACCTTTTTTCTGAATCGCATCCCCGATTTCATCATGCAATTCGGTAGGAAAAGGACCGGCACCCACGCGTGTGGTGTAGGCTTTTACAATACCAATTACGCCATTTATGGCATTGGGCCCCACACCTGAACCACAGCAGGCATTCCCTGAAACTGTATTGGATGACGTGACAAAGGGATATGTGCCGTGATCAATATCAAGATAGGTTCCTTGCGCGCCTTCAAAGAGAATCTGCTTCCCGGATCGCATCCCCTCATTCAACTCAAGAGAAACGTTTGAGATGTGTGGCCCGAGTTTTTTGCCCAGTTCAAGATATGATTCGATAATTTCGTCTGCATCAAGCGGTTCTGCCTTGAAGTAATGTTCAAGGGAAAAGTTCTTTTCTTCAAGAACCGATTTCACCCGTTCAGAAAAAGAATCCGCATCAAGAAGTTCAAAAAACCGTATCCCCCGGCGGGAGGATTTGTCTTCATAGCAGGGACCGATGCCCCTGCCGGTGGTGCCTATTTTTTTATCCCCTTTTTTGAGTTCACGGACATGGTCGAGGCTTTTGTGGTAGGGCATGATAATATGCGCTTTTTCACTGATCCGCAGCTTCTCCGGGCTGATATCAATGCCTTTTCCTGACAAATAGTCGATTTCATCCGCCAGAACTTTCGGGTCCACCACAAGTCCGTTCCCGATAAAACATTTCTTTTTCTGTAATATACCTGAAGGTACGAGATGACTGATGAACTGTTCCCCTTTGACGACCATGGTGTGGCCGGCGTTATTCCCCCCCTGAAACCGGACAACATAGTCCGCAGTCTCAGAAAGAAGGTCAACGACCTTACCTTTGCCTTCATCTCCCCATTGTGTGCCGATAATGACGATATTTGCCACTAAAAACTCCTTGTTTTGAAATGATTATCACGAAAAAAACAAGAAAATATGGATGTGGATAGACAGTTATTTGTTTCTTTTATTCCTGAAAAACTCCTGAATAAGTATTCTTGCATTTTCCTCTTTTACGCCGCTGATGATTTCGACCTGATGGTTCAGCCGGTTATCGGAAGACAGGTCATATAAACTTCCTGCAGCGCCCCACTTGGGATCATGCGCACCAAAAATCACCCGGGAAAATCGTGAATGAATGATAGCCCCCATGCACATGATACAGGGTTCAATCGTCACATATAGACTGAACCCGGTCAATCTGTAATTGCCGATCCGTGCAGCAGCGTCTCGAATCGCCAGAATTTCTGCATGCGCAGTCGGATCATTCAATTCGATGGTCCGGTTATACGCAGCAGTAATGATATCCCCGTTTTCTGCAACAACCAATGCTCCTATAGGAACTTCGCCGTTTTGTCCAGCTTTTTTAGCTTCAATCAGGGCAAGCGCCATAAAATGTTCATCATTCATTTAAAAAATCCAAAACTTATCGTTGACAACTTAAAAGTGATGGCATAAATAAACCCCACATTTGAAGAACGCGCTCGTAGCTCAGTTGGATAGAGTATCTGACTACGAATCAGGGGGTCACAGGTTCGAATCCTGTCGAGCGCGCCACTCATCTTTACCCATTCATACAACCAATTTATCCAGGACGATTCCTGTTTTACGATCCGGATTGCACATGTATACCAGGTTCTCTTCTGCGTCAATATCCAAACGCAGCAGCGTGATCGCATATTAACAACATGCAACCTAAATCCAGATCCCCGTCTAAAGTTTCCAGTCTCTGTTTTTTTTGGGGTTGACTTTTGTTTGATATCAAACAATAGAATGTCTCCATGGAATCAAAAGAACTGAAAATAGAAGATCATATCATACGTGAAAAACCGTATTACCTGCCAATAAACGATGAAGTTGATATTTTTATTGCAGCCTTTAACGCCAAAATACCTGTTATTCTGAAAGGCCCTACAGGCACCGGAAAAACACGATTTGTGGAATACATGTCCTATATTCTTGGACATGAAAGAGATGGCCATACAACCCAAAAAGAATCCATCCCTATCATCACGGTTGCCTGCCATGAAGATCTGACGACCACAGACCTGGTCGGTAAATTTCTGCTTAAAGGCGATGAAACCATATGGGTGGACGGCCCGCTTACAATAGCCGTCAAAAAAGGCGGCATCTGCTATCTGGATGAAATTGTGGAGGCCAGAAAAGATACGACCGTAATCATCCATCCCTTGTCAGACCACAGACGTATTCTTCCTATTGACAAGAAAGGAACGATTGTTGAGGCAAACAGCCAGTTTTTCATGGTCATTTCCTATAATCCCGGCTACCAGAGCGTCATTAAGGAACTGAAACAAAGCACCCGGCAACGATTTATATCGATTGATTTTGATTATCCTTCGCGTGAACTGGAAGCTGAAATCATCCGGCATGAAAGTCAGGTCGATGAAAACACAGCCATGGCGCTCGCCAAAGTCGGGGAAAAAATCAGACATCTAAAAGGGCACACCCTGAATGAAGGCGCCAGCACGCGAGTGCTTGTCTACGCAGGCAAACTGATAGGTCAGGGCATTTCACCCAGAAGAGCCTGCGATGTTTCCATGACATCCTTACTGACAGATGAGAGAGAAGTGCAAAAAGCCATATCCGAAGTCATTTATGCTATTTTTCCTTGAGCCTTGTAAAGAAATATAGGGATATTGAATCATGGACCCTATGACATATCTGCCTCTAAATGATCAACCGGATAAGAACCTGCTTACCGTCTATTCTGAATCTGAACCAAAAGACTGCCATCCAGATGTTGTCAAACCCAAAGGAATACCCGAGGCAGATATAAAGAACGTCTTCAATGAATATCAGCAATTATCGAAAAATGCAGCTTTAGCCTTTTTGGCATCGACCGGCACCGATCTCTCCTTTATGTCCGCAGTGGAATTCAATAAATGGACGGAACTGGGCTTGAAACTGCTCAGACAACCTCAAAATGGAGAGGCCCTCTGCCTGGCATTTTTTTCTTCCGGTATTATTTTTCTGAAAAAGGATATGTTTCATAATATGGAAACATGGGTGGCGCTTGCCCTTGAAATCCATTTCTTCTCACCGGAAACAGCCTGTGATTTTCTTAAGTCTACACCGGAATTTCTGACATACAGAAAGCCTTTTGAATTGAAACAACGTGCTCAAAACACCATCCATATATTAAAATTCGGGGAAAACCGGGGGCGCGCAGCCTCTTCATTTCTTCTGTCAAGCAGTAAAATGCATGGGTTCATGTTCTCCCTCGTCTATAAAGAATGGCTTGCAACCGGCCTTGTTCTATCGAAAAATTCCGCCATTGCTGCTGCTGACTTCTTTGAATTCGATCCGGACATATTAAAAGAGCTTTATCAGACAGAAATAAAAATCATCTTCGGCATCGTGGCCTCAATTTCCCAAACATCATGTACAACAGGGGTCGATTTCTATCAGACAGCCATTTTTTCCCTGCTTCGGATCAACCCCAATATCCGTGAAGATGTCCTTAAGACAACCATTTCCGTTTCCGGCCATACAAAAGATATTCCGGCGACGTTTAGTATGATCATTCAGGCGCTAAAGCCCCATTCAAATCCATTACAGGAACACGTATTCAACCAGGCCAAAAAAATTGAACGCCTCTCAGACGAAGCTGCCCTGAACTTTTTCAGAACCGTTCCAATTTTTTTATCAGACATTTCCGATATATTTTTGCCTTTCTGGGTAGAAAATGGCATCGACATTCTTCACAAAAACACAAAAGACGGTATCCGGTACTTTTCTCTTGTTTCACAAAAGTCCATGGATGAATACGCCAAATGGAAACATGCTGTCCGCTTTGAAGACAACAAGGAACATCTGACCATTTTCGCAAATGCATTATGCGGTAAAAACCTGATTCCCAAAATTCATGATGCGCACGACCGTCAAAAATATGTGAATAAAGGATTATATCCGGAAAGAGATGGGTATACCATTGTTTTTCCCCCTTATATCGCAGAAGAAAAAACAAAACCGGAAAACCTCAGATTATATAAAATATTTGCCGCTCACCATGCAGGTTACATTGAATTCAAAACATTTGCCCCTGAGTTTTCAAAAATATGTTTTTTGCTTGAAACCTTTCCTGAAAAAGAACTTGCATTTGATATTTTTTATATCATCGAGGATGGTAGAATAGACTATTGTTTGAAAAATGACTACAAGGGGCTGGCGCCCGAGATTGAAATCGCCGTCAAGGGGATGCTGGAAAAAAGACCTGTGGGCAAACCCTCTTCAATCCAAACGGTCATGGAACTTCTGCTGCGCGTGACCTTGAACGAGATGGATGACAAACGGATCCCAGACGGCTTGCGTCATCATTACGAGTATTTGAAAGAATCGCTTGAAAATTTTTATAACGAACAGACGGATGTTTGGGACGTGTTTAAAAAAACATGCGAAATATATCCTTACGTTTCCGCATTTAATGAAGATATCATATACGAATCCATAGAACCCTTGCCCGTGAGGGAACGGCCCAACCCGTTCAAGCTGCCCGGACGATTGCCCCTTTCAGGCATACCTGATAAACTGGTCGATAATGAAGGCGAGGAAACAGAAGGAACCCCTGTAACATTGTCACCTGAAGCACTGGAAAAACTCTTTAAAAACATTAAAAAGATAAGAGTCAAAAAAAGCAGCGATGATGTCTCGACAAATGGCCTTTATCTGCCTGACCTGGATATAGACTTGGATGGCGGTTCACCGCCCTTGAATGATCTGTACAATAAACATCTGGCAAAACATCATCGCTCGATCAAAAGACCGATACGGACAAACGGGAATAATTATACATATGATGAATGGGACTATCTTCAGGGCGAATATCGAAAAAACTGGTGCTGCCTCAGGGAGAAAGAAATTTCCGGTCATACCCCGAATCTTTATCATGATATATTTGAACGGCATTCCCTCCTTATCCGGAAGGTTAAAAGGCAGTTTCAGCAAATCAGGCCCGCGCTTCTTGAAACGGTCCGGGGCGTGGAACAAGGGGATGAATTGTATATGCCAGCCGTTATTCAGGGTGTTGTAGACAGAAAAGCCGGAAACACACCCACGGAAAGAATATTTGTAAGGAAGGAAAAGAAAATAAGACGGATCGCGACACTTCTGCTGGTCGATATGAGTGCATCAACCGGTGAAAAGGCGCCCTGCTCATCCGGAGAGAACCTGGCCGACAACCCAAAACGACCTGAAAAACGAGTCATTGACATTGAAATTGAAAGTCTTGTTGTCGTGATCGAGGCTTTGAATGCGCTCGATGATGACTATGCGGTTTATGGATTTTCAGGACAGGGAAAGGACAAGGTCGATTTTTACAAAATCAAGGATTTCAAGGACACCTACTCGGAGAATCTTAAAAAACGTATCAGCGGGATTGAACCCAAACAGAGTACGAGAATGGGAACCGCCATACGCCATGCCTATGGCAAGCTCAAAGATATTGGATCAGATCATAAACTGTTAATTCTCTTAAGTGACGGGTTCCCTCAGGATCTGGATTATGGCGAGAACCGAAAATCCAGGGAGTATGCCTTGAATGATACCATGATGGCCCTGATAGAAGCAGCCAAGGAAGGCATAAAAACCTTTTGCATCACCATTGATCAGGCAGGAAATGATTATCTGCGGAAAATGTGCAACCCGGGAAGTTACCTGGTCATAAAGGATATATACGCTTTGCCTGAAATACTTCCCAAAGTTGTGGAATCGTTAATGGTATAAGCCAAATACTATATTAAGGAAAAAAAATGAAACAAAATTTATCAAAGCTTTTGACCTGTTGTGCATGCCTAACCATGGTGCTCTGTTTTTTCTCCGTTTGTGATGCTGAAGTTGAATGGCGTTTTGAAGATAATATTCTACTTGATGGAAAACCTCTGGATATCGCCATTTCAAAAGACGGTCGAACAACCTATATCCTTTGCGAAAAAAAAATCCTGATTTATGCTACCCTGGAAAAAAAGATTACAGATATCATTCCCATTACCAACAATTTTTCTCAGATAGTAATGATGCCGGATGGAGAAAGACTCCTTCTGACGGATAAAGAGAAAAACCAGATATCTGTCATTGAGGTTACGCCGGTGTATGATATCAAGGTCGGTCAGTCTCCGGTTATTGGTAATAAAGATGCCAGGGTTCATATTTTTGCCTTCCTTGATTTTCAATGCCCGTATTGCAGCAGTGCCTACCCTGTATTTGATCAGGTGCTTAAAAAATATGATGGGAAAGTCAATCTCGTTATCAAGCATTATCCTTTAAGATCACATAAATTTGCACGGAAGTTGTCTCTTGCAGCATTAGCCGCTGACAGGCAGGGGAAATATAAAGAAATGACAGATTTGTTTTATGAAAAGAAAAAAATAGATGATACCACCATTTTACAATATGCACAAGAAATCGGTCTTGATATGGAGACGTTCAACAATGATATCAAAGATCCGGCTTTGCAGAGGTTACTCTCCGAAGATGTCAAGCTTTCCCAGAAAGTCAGGGTCAGAAGTGTTCCTTCACTATTTGTCAATGGAAGGGTTGCCAAAAACAGAACCGTTGAGGCGCTTTCTCAACTCATCGATAAGGAACTTAAGAAGGTTAAGCCACTTGCAAAATAAAGATAATCAGGAGGAGGCAAAAGAGCAACCTCCTCCTGTTAAATTGTGAGGCAATTTTTTCAAGAAGCCACTGCAATTGGTGAATTCTTGATGTTAAAAATTTAAAAGAGGTTACATGTCAAGCGCTATAGTATAGCATTCAAAGCATTCCTCGCCATTATACCTGAGAGTGACCTTACCCGTACCAATAGCACCTAACGTTACTGGAACAGTAACATCAGCCTCTCCAATACCGCCGCCGGAAAGATAGAATGTCCCTGTAATCTCACCAGAACCTAAAAATAAGGTACCCTCCATCGTACCACTTAGTGCAATTGATCTTCTGCCGCCACAGTCAATCGTATCGGTATCTTTATCATAGTCAACCGAAGTCCTGAAATTGGTGAGCGTAATTCTGATAGTCTTGTAAAAGATACTCCCCGAGATATAAATCTGAAAAGTTCCATTATTCCCGGATTCGGCAACACATCCAGGTGTGCATTCATCACAAGATGATATGTCATAGTTATTATTGACCGGATCTAAAACGCCAACTTCCTTTATGACTTCATAAATCATAAGCTGGGTTAATGAATCAGCTAACTTCCACCCTTCTGCACCGGTATAATCCATTTTGCCTTCGTCATAGCCACTCAATTCGCTTTCGGTAACTGTATTGAAAGCTCTGACTTTATAATACTTGAAATTCTTGAAATCATTAATTTCAGTGCGTATATCTCTTTCCCATTGAGCCATAGCTGCATCATAGGCGTCCAGCTCTGCAGATGTCGGATTTGATGTATTTGCAAAATAATCTGCCATGACAGGTTTATCCGAAAGGATGAACGACTGATCCTGCATGTCATTGTAGAACACATGGGGAGCAAGAACGGTATCTCTTAAAACATAGGGGCCGTCAGGTTCATCTGAACTGTACACATCATAACCGGTTGCCCATGGAACAAGCTCCCATACAATGTTAACTCTGTCATTGAGGTTGTTGTTGTCCATTGCATCGCCGGAAGCATCCAAATTGACATCTGTTGCATTCACACTCTGAGGCGGAAGAAATTCAACACAATCGGAATCATAACCATCCTTGTCTCCATCACAATCATTATCAAGAGCATCAGAACATACACCGTCTCCGGGAGGTCCTTCAGTTGCGCCTGGATGCACATATTCATTGGTATCATCACAGTCATCCCCACCGCATGTATCGCTGACATAGGAATCGCCGTCCTCATCGAGTAATTCTCCAGAGCAGGTTCCGTCTGCACAGGCATCATTCATGGTACAAGAATCACCATCATCACAGGAAACTGTATTGTTAATGTTCCTGCATGAACCGTCAATACATGAATCATTGGTACACTCGTTATTATCATTGCAATTCATTTGCGGACCGGCAATGCATGATCCGTCTGAGCAGACATCATTTACGGTGCAGGCATCACCATCATCACAGGAGGCTGTATTGTTGGTGTTCACACAGGCACCATCCGAACAAGAATCGGTTGTGCAGGGGTTGCCGTCATCGCAGTCTGCTTTTGTTGAACATTGCTGACATCCTGTATCTTCTCCGTCAATGACGCCGTCACAATCATTATCGAATGTGTCCGTACATGCAGGATCCCCATTAGCGCCTTCTGTTGCATTGGGATGAATGGCAGCGTTACCATCGTCACAGTCAACCAACCCACAATCACCACCCTCCACAGAAAAACCATCTCCATCACTATCTGTGCACTCACTATCGGTTACTATGACGGTCCATTGACAATTTTCAGTATATCCGAAATATGTATTTTGAACTGCGATACGATAAGTGCCCATATCATAGTCATTACTATCAAAAAGATAGGTTTTCCCCGTTTCACCATCCAGCGAGACCGGGGCTTCAGCACCAACATATAACAGCCACTGGTTGTCGCCAGTTGAGCTAACAGATAGGGTAATCTGTTCACCTTTGACCAAAATAATATTAACATTTGGATCAGGTGTTTTGGTAAGAATACAACCGCTTAGAAACAAAAATGGCACGAGTAAAGTTGTGCAACACAATAATTTCCTCATAAACGCCTCCCCTTTTTTTGTTAAAAAAATGACATTAAACTAATTAAAGCAACCATCACCTGATAATTACGCCTGTCACTAAAGTCCCCAAACTTTGAGCGTATGTTCTGAAATGCAATCCAACTGTTATATGACTGTTTATTGTGGAATCTTCAAAACATACAATCAATTGAAAAACAATGTTCATTTCATTAAATAACGGTTATCATTTTAATGTCAAGAAAAACCGAATATAAATTTGGAAATTATTGAGACAATGGACCAATGGGAAATTTTGTATTCATTTATACACAAAATTCATTATATTAATATACAATATCCGAATCAGATGAGACAATCGTGCCGGGTTTGAGGTGGTCACCTGGGTTGACATTAACCGTTTTCAGGCCACAATCGCAAGGGATACAGCCGAGAAGTCTTGCGCCATTTTTACCCACAACAGCGCCTTTGCCGCCAACCACCTTTCTTCCGTATTCATCTTCTTCAAAATGAATGGCCTGATAAATGGAAATCCGGATATTTTTAAAATCATTTTTCCAGATATCCGGTGGTGCGCCGTGTTTTTCACATAAGTGGGACAAAAAAGAAACCTTATCCGGAAGCTGTTCCCAGACTTGCGGCAGATAGGTAGAACTTCCAAATCGGGTTTCAAGGATCACACCGTCTGTTCCAGGACGTAAATTTTGAAGCAGTTCATCAGGTGATTTTGCATGTAAGGGTTCAGGTATGGTCAGGATGCTGATTTCTATTTTGATTTCCTTCAGCTCATCAATAGATACGGGTCTGAATCGCGGATCTCTTGTGGCCGCATAGATGGTTCGATCCATCACGTTAAAATAAATCGGCTGATCCGGTTCGAACAACCCAATGCATCCTCTCAAGCCCGTCCCTTTTTTGCTTAAAGTGACAAAACAGGCCCGTTTTTGATGAAGGGATGCAGGCAATTTTGTTTTATCCACAAAAGGATAATCGCCATCTGTTAGATATTTTTGGAGTGTATATCTCGAAATGTTCAGCAGACAGGCTTTATCGTTCTCGCTGAAAGATTCAGATTCTGATGCATTCAGATTAATTATAGTGCCCAATGACACCATAACGAACAAACCAATCAAGATAAGCTTTGTTTTCATATGATTCACCTTATTTCAAAATCGGTTCATCATGAGGCCGAATCTGGCCAAAACCCCATATCCTCCAAAAATTTATACCAGAGCTGCCCTCTTTTTTGATTGTTAAAAATAAGCCAGTGTCCCCCGGTTAAAAAAAAATGCTGTGGCCAGTCCCATTTTTTTAGGATTCGGTAGACATTTTCAGATAGACAGAGTTGATCGCCCTTTGAAGCAATGAAAATAAGCTTATCTTTATCAATTTTCGGATAAAAATTCAATGGAGAGTGCAATGTCCAGATGGTGTTCATCTTTTCTCTAAATCGGGTGTTTACCGGGAAATCGAAATGAACCGAATCCGGGCCAAATGGTTTTGAATAATCAAGGGCCGGAACGATCATTGCCGCAAAGGATATTCTGTCTGTTAGACATGAAAAAAGCGATGCATTATAGGCGCCCATACTGGCGCCAATGATCCCTATCTCCTTTACGCCCATGTCATTCAGGATATTAAACGTGGTATTGAGATCGGTCATGGTATGGGAGACAGCCTCGCATGTCATGACCACATCATCTGGCTGTAAAAAAATCCCACGATCGAGTTTGTTAACTGGTGCTCTTTTCCAATGGAACGGACTGATAAACAAAACGACATCCAATCCCTTTTGGTAGAGCCTTTTAACGCTAAACATTTTTTCTGCCTGATTGGGTGCTCCTAACATATAGCCATGAAGGCATAGGATTGTTTTCCGGGGTGTTTTGCTACCATGTGTCCATCTGACAAAATAGGAATTCTGATTGTTTTCGTGGAAATGGTAACGATCTCTGACCAAAGGATTCAAGACCTGAAAATGACTTTTAAATGTGTAAAGTTCTCTTGATCCGTCTTTAAAAGGTTTTTCCGAGAGCTTACGGCAGGAAGGCGCCATATCATTCAGTTGGAAGAGATTGATTGGATTTTCCGTGATGCCATGCTCAAAGTAAAAGTCAATTTCTCTTTCATATGTTACAGGATCAATCTGTTTTTTAGGCTTTATCCGGTTCAATATTTTAGGGATACTTAAAAAAATATGATCAACACTGCTGCCGATATGATCCAGAATATTCGTTTTGATGCCGATAGTCATAAGATTCACTTTTTTATTTCCAGTTCACCTTGGGCGCTTTCCGTGACGTTGTTTTTTTATGCAACAGTTCCGGATATCCCAGAACCACACTTGCAAATACTTTCTTCTTGTCAGGAATACCCATCCATTTTTTGAGCTTACGGTCAAATTTAAGGGCCACCACAACAAATCCAATAAAACAGGTTCCCAGTCCCAGGGCAGATGCATAATTTACGAAATTTGTCGCAGCAATATTACAGTTGGCCTCGGCAAAGTTGGCCTTGGCCGGAGCCAAAAAAAGAACAAGTGAAGGCGCATCGTGAAGCACCAGATCCCTTCCCTTGCGTGTTTCCTTTTTATAAAAATCCATGGCATCCAGATACTTCAGGTATTTTGTGCCTACAAGACGTTGAAGCCGTTTGCCAAAGGGTGTTGAAAAAAAATGATCCAGTTTCAGTATAAATGAAAACATTCTTTTAGAAATTTTAGTTAACAGCGATTTGTCGGTGATAATGATATATTCTACATTTTGATCATTGCTTGCTGTTGGTGAATACCGGGACAGGTCGATCAGTTTCTCGATCATTTCCTTTGAAACCGGCTGTTTTTTAAAATGCCTGATGCTTCTCCTTGCCTTGACAGTTTCCGCGTATGCGTCTCCATCAATCAGGGAGGACTGCACTTTTCGTATCTGTGATGCATCCAGTGCATCATGATCAATTGCCTGGTTCGGGCATATTGCCATACAATGGCTGCATCGGTTACAGAATTCCTCATGGATGATGACGGAGGTGTTGTTCTCAATTCCCCATACGCCTGAAATACAATCTTTGACACATAACATGCAGTTGTTGCAATTTTCTTCGATTTTTCGGATTCCCATTTTATCCTTCCCTGCCACATTCATAAAAATAAAAAACGTTTCAAACTATTCAATTTTCAGTTTTGCCCGGTCATCAAAATCTACAGGATCGATTTTAAATTTAAAATGGTTGCGCCCACATGTTGCATTTCCGCATCTTTTAAATCGAGAAAGGGTTGTGCAATTTTACGGGTTTCTGCGGTTTTATAGTAATCAACCAGGATAAATGATTCTTCATTTGTACCAGCATCGTAAATCATGGCCATATGTATCTGCCGGTTTCTGTAGATCATGATGCGGTGATGAACAATATCCTGGTAAATGATTTCATATCCAAGTTTTTTCAACCCTTGATGGATAATTTTTTTCATTTGAGATCCTTTTTTAAAAGTGACCGTGTCCACCGCTCCTCCTCGTTTTGATTGATAATCTCAGACAAACATCATCTACTTATGATTAATAAAGAGAAAAAAACAACACTATTTTTAATTGCGTTTCACGGTACAAAAAATTTTTTCTTCTGCCATAAAAGGCCTCTTTTGTTATGGCCGGGTTTATAGTATATAAGACGGTACCAAATCTAAATGACCTTGAGGAAAATGAGACAATTCTATGAGCAATGTCTGTATTCTATTCGGAGAAATACACATCAATTCTGAGCCGGACGCCATTAGTCTGAAACAAATTCTTGAAAGGCGTATTTACCTTGATACCTATGACTATATCCCGGAAAAAAAAATACTGATCATAGATGCCGGCTTTGACACGCTGAAACATATCAATTGGCTCGAGAAATTTGTATATAAAAAAATATCCGAGTACATGCCTGAAAACAGCTTTGGCAGACTTTATTTTAAAGAAGGACAGTTTTTTTCCTGTATCTATTTCGGGTATCAGAAATATCATATCGCAGACTATGGTGAACCGGATTTCCCGGAATGGTGGAATGGAAAAGGGATCAGAGGATAGTTCTTCCCGGCTGAAGGATTCGGATAATCTCCGGTCTGTATTCATCCTTCTTTTCAAGCCGTCTTCCCGTCAGGATAACGATGAAAAGGGAAATAAAAAAAAACAGGAATCCCATTAGCGCGGATACAACAGATGCATCATACGGAAGTGACTCAGATAGCTTCTCACCGGTGATTGCACCAAAAAGTAGGAAAATAACAGGCAGAATATATAAGAGGAAAGTCAGTTTAAACAGGGATGCAGGTTTAATGGAAAGGATCACCCGGTCCCCCACATTGGCGTTCAATGGATTCAAGGCGTCTATTTCGACCTGGTTGCCCCCCCCGCCCATCACATGACAAGCGTCTCTTGACGTACATGATTCGCAGGAGGACGATTTGGTTGACTGGACGAGCGCATGTGTTTCAAATGTCTTTACAACAATACCTTGCTCAGTGGCCACAGCATAAATCCTTACAATTTAAAAAAAAAGACCGGCTTTCCTCTATATTCAGGACAAGCCGGTCAATACATTTATCTGATCAGACGCATTACTGGTCCTGATTATAGCATAGTCTGCAACAACTCAAACATCTACCGGACTCAAATATAGCATCTTTTTCACTGATAACAAGATCGGCTTCCACAAATGATTTGATCCTTTCCTTTACCGGCAGTTCCGGCAAAGGCGTTCGTTTGGTTTTCTTCACACCCGGAACTGTTTTAAAAATAGACTCTGAAATTTTCTTTTTCCCGAATAATGTCGATTCGGCTGCAACAACAGGCTCACCTTTAAGAAAGAGATCAATGGATCTTGCGGCTCTCCTGCCACCGCCTATCGCTTCGACCACAAGGGATGCACCGGTAGCAGCATCACCCGCTGAAAATATATAAGGAATATTGCTTTGCAAGGTAATCGGATCGACAGAATCAATGGTATCCCATCGCGTGGTTTTAAGTTCTGAAATACGTTTGCCTTCCTCTTTGTCTTTGAATGAAATATCCGGTCCCTGCCCTATGGCTGTGATCAGCATATCAATCTCTATTACAGTTTCCGATCCTTCGACCGGTACAGGCCGTCTCCTGCCGCTGGCATCCGGTTCACCCAGTTCCATCTTCAGATATTCAAGTCCTTTTACCTGGCCGTTATCATCGCCAAGCACCCGGTTTGGCGCGGCAAGAAATATAAATTTAATGCCTTCATGTTCGGCAGCTTCTATTTCAACCATGTTAGCAGGCATTTCTTTTCGTGTACGCCTGTAAACAATATAGACATCTTTTACACCCAGCCGTACGAGCGTTCTCACACAGTCAATCGCCGTGTTTCCGCCACCGACGACCGCACATTTCGTTCCAATGGGTACGGTTAATTTGCTGTCACCCTGCTGATTGACGGAAAATTTGGTCAGAAAATCGATTCCGGTGTAACAGCCTTTAAGGTTGTCACCTTCAATACCAAGACCATAGTCTTTCCATGCACCGATCCCCAGGAATATCGCATCAAAACCTGAGGATTTCAGTGATTCCACCGTAATATCCGTTCCCAGCTTAACATGGGTAAATGCTTTTATACCCAAATTCAGGATACCGTCAATTTCCCATTCCAGAACCTTTTTGGGCAAGCGGTATTCGGGTATGCCATATCGAATCATGCCGCCCAGTTTGGGCATGGCCTCAAATATGGTTACATCATGTCCCACACGTCTTAAAAAGAATGCACAGCTCAATCCTGCAGGCCCTCCGCCAATAACCGCCACTTTTTTCCCCGTAGCCGGTGCGCATCTGACAGGAACCCGTGACCCAGAATTCATTTCATAGTCGGCAGCAAACCGTTTGAGCTGATTGATGGAAACCGGTTCATCATCCGCAACCCCTCTTCTGCAATCATCTTCACATGGATGAGGACAAACCCTGCCACAAGAAAGAAGAAGCGGGTTTCTTTCACGAATGGTTCTTACGGCACCTTCAAAGTCGTGTTTTTTAATCTGGGAGATGTATCTGGGAATATCAATTTGAGCAGGACATCGTTGCCTGCAAGGTGCAAGTGCATCCAGTTCATCGTTCAGATGCAGCAATCGCTGGGAGACCGTCTTGATTTCAATGATATTTTTAGGGCACGCACTATAGCAGGCACCGCATCCCACACATTTATCTTCATCAACAACAGGATAGCCATTGTCACCGACCTTAATGGCATCAAAGAGACAGGATTTGACACAATCCCCAAATCCCAGGCAGCCGATTTTGCATTCTCTTCTCCCGCCATAAAGCGCTGAGGCCGCTCTGCAGCCGGATATGCCACTGTAAAAATATCTGTCTGCCGCACGATTACCGCCATCACAGTTGTTGTAGGAACGAAGCGGCTCTGCTGTGCTGCTTTCAATTCCCATAACCGCGCCAACCTGAGCCGCCGCCTCTGAACCGGCGACGATACAGACGCTGGGGGGCGCTATGCCTTCCACTACCGCCTGTGCAGCAGCAGAGCATCCGGCAAAACCGCATCCCCCGCAATTGGCTCCGGCCAGCAACCCTTCAATTTTGGCAATTCTTGGATCTTCATATACGTAGAAAACTTTGGAGGCGACAGCAAGTATCAGACCG
This sequence comes from Pseudomonadota bacterium, assembly GCA_018816735.1. Lineage (GTDB taxonomy): Bacteria > Desulfobacterota > Desulfobacteria > Desulfobacterales > JAHIVH01 > JAHIVH01. Next base: position 20,840 of record JAHIVH010000056.1, read on the forward strand.
CATGTGGCTCCAATCCCGAGCATTAATAAAATGGCCTCTGTCACAGATCGTTTCCTTCTTTATTTAAGTTAAATAAACGATTTTGGATATTTACACTTATTTTTATGCTTATACCATGCCTTTGAATGTGTAAAAGGCAAGTGCTATAATGCCTGCAGTCACAAGACCGATAGAGGTATCCTGAAGAGGCTTTGGCACACGGGCAAGGAGAATACGCTCCCTAACACCGGCAAAAAGAATCAGGGCAAGCCCGAACCCGGCCGCATAGGCAAAGGAGGATATAAGCGTCATGGTAAAGTTATACTCGCTTTTGATATTGATCAGGCATACACCCATTACGGCACAGTTAGTCGTAATCAGTGGTAAAAAAATACCCAGACCAGCGTAAAGCGCAGGGATACTCTTTTTAAGGAACATCTCGACGAACTGCACCAGAGATGCGATCACCAGAATAAAAGAAATGGTTTTCAGGTATTCAAGGCCGTAAGGAACAAGTATCCAGTCATTGATGCACCAGGTAAATACGCCTGCGAGGACAAGCACGAAGATAACGGCCATCGACATGCCAACTGCCGTCTCCATTTTTTTTGATGTGCCTAAAAACGGGCAGTTACCCAAAAACTGGGCCAGAAGAATATTGTTTACAAAAATACAGGCTATGATCAGTTCAATATAGTCACCCATGTTTAATCTCCTACTTGCTTCCAACCAGGTTCATCAGACAAAGCATCAATCCCAGACAGATAAATGCGCCGGGCGCCTGTACGAAAAATGCGAAGGGTTCATAACCGGACCCCATGATTTGCGTTCCCAAAATAGCACCTGTTCCGAATAGCTCCCTTATGGCACCAATCGATCCCAGAGCCATGGTAAACCCAATACCAATTCCCAATCCATCAGCAATTGAAGGAATAATCGGATTTTTAAACGCAAATGCCTCAGCCCTGCCAAGCAGGATACAATTTACAACGATCAGCGGAATGAAAATGCCTAATGTCTGAAACAGCGCATACGCATATGCCTGCATTAACAATTCAACGACTGTAACAAATGTGGCGATGATAATAATGAAACAGGCAATTCTGACTTTGGCAGGAATAACATTTCTCAGCATGGAGACAAGTATATTCGCGCAAACCAGAACAAAAGCCGTGGCAACACCCATGCCGATTCCGTTTTTAACTGTTGTTGTCACACCCAATGTGGGGCAGAGACCGAGTACAAGCCTGAAAGGAGGAATTTCTGCCCATAGTCCTTTTATAAATTCCTGAGCAACTGTTTTTGCCATAAGATCTTCTCCCTCACTATTCTTTTTCTTTTGGAGCAGGTTTATTTGAAGCTGTCTTAGCTTTTTCTATCAATTGGGGTTTCAAACGTTTATAAATTTCACTGGCATTCGTTGCCGCCATGCAAACGCCTCTGGAAGTATATGTTGCTCCGGACAATGCATCCACCTTCCCTCCATCTGTTTTGACCTTAAAGGAATTGTTCAGGTCCATACCTGCAAACTGGGCTGCAAAAGCGGGTTCTGTTTTTGCTCGCGAGCCGATACCAGGTGTTTCACTATGGGTCGTGACACCAATGCCTTTAATCTGATCATTTTCAAGATTGACACCGACCATCAGACCGATCTTGCCATCAAAACCTGTACCAAACGTTTCAAAGACAACCGTGTTCGGATCGCCGCCATAACTACCGACGAAAAATTCGATCGGGGCTTTGCCCTCTGAAATTTCGAATTTGCTTGTCAGCGGATCATTTGATGTATCTCCAAGTATTTTCTTGATTGCAGGTGCTTTTTCATTCACAAGCTGCTGAAATTTGATCTGGTCCAGTGTCTTGTCTCTGACAGAAGCCAGAATAAGCCCTGAAGACGCACTTAAAATCGTTAACACAACGACCATTTTTACAAGTTCATTCATTGTCACACCTTCCCTAACGCTTTTGGTCTGATTTTATCAACAAGAGGATTGACAAGATTCATTAACAGAACGGCCAGAATTACGCCATCAGCGTATTGACCGATGTTTCTGATGAGAATGGTTAATATGCCACATCCCAATCCATAAATCAGCATGGGGATGAAATTGACCGGTGAGGATGAATCCTCAGTCGCCAGAAAAAATATCCCAATGAGCGTATATCCGGTTAAAAGATGGAAAACCGGTCCGGCATAATGTTCCGGGTTGGATAAATTAAACAGGTAAGCGGTAATTATCACACCTGCGATGAATGAAAGGGAGATTTCCCAACGGATAAATCCTCTGAGCATCAGATAAGCGCCTCCGATAATCAAAGCAATACCGCAGGATGAGCCGATACCGCCTATTTGATTCCCCATAAGCAGATCGGTCGTATTGTAATTTTTTAAGACAGATACGCCAAAGTTTTTTAGTGCAGCTATCGGGTAGAGCATCGTAAAATTGAATTCGTAGTTTAAAAGAGCTTCGTCAAAATCAAAATGGCTTTTCCAGGCAACCATCAAAATAGCCACGCCAATAACTGTCGGATTAAACGGGTTGCCTCCGATACCGCCATATATCTGTTTTCCGATGACGATTGCCACAAAAGTGCCTGTTATTACCGCCCACCATGGCATGGTTGCCGGAAGAAGCATGCCGAAAATCAAGCCGATGACAGCGGCATTCCCATCTTCTGTTGCAATAGGGCGTTTCATTGCCAGATTCATCAGAATTTCCCAGAATATTGCCGATGAAACCGATAGGGAGATCACCCCGACAGCCGGCATGCCATATCTCATCAGGCCGGGGATGATGGCTATGAGTGCGGCCAGCATGATATGGACACTTCTTGTACAAATACTTCCGCCATCATGCCAGAAAGGGGCATGAGATACATTAAGTTTGGTCTGATTACGCATTATTTGCCTCCGCAGTCCTGATCTGGGCAAGTTCATGTTTTGCTAACGTGATATACTGGTAAACCGGCATTTTAGACACGCAAACATAGCTGCATAATCCGCATTCAATACATGAATCGAGATCATACATGATTTGTGCGTTTTCATACTGACCTGCCTCCAGAAAACGGATCAGAAGGTTGACAGGTACATTGGCCGGGCAAATTCTGACGCATTCACCACAATTGATACAAGGATAGTCTGAAATTTCGGGGATATCGTCTTTGTCCTGAATGATAATGCCATCCGTATCACACATGACCGGTTGATCGAACGAAAATATTGCGGTTCCTTTCATCGGCCCGCCGAATATGATCCTGTCATTTTCATTAACTTTAATTTTGAGAAAAGACAAAACATCTTTCACCGGTGTCCCGATCAGGGCGGATACCATTTTTTTTGACCCGTCCTTGTTTATTACGGTAACCATTTTTTGAACCGGAAGATTCCCTGTTTTATATGCATTTCCAACGTTGGCTACCGCTTCTGCAGATATAAACAAAGTGCCATGATCTTCGCAGTTTTTACCCGCCGTCACAACGGTTCCAAACGCATCCTTCATCAACAGTTTCGGATCAGCTGAGGGATAATCCAGACTTACTTTCTTGATATTCAATCCGATTGATGCCACGGCACTTTGAAGATGTTCGGGAACAGCCAGAGAAACATTCGGGACATTGGTCGCTTTTTTAATAACTTTGACACCTTCCTTGATATCTTCTATCTTCGACTTGACAATGAGCTGGCTGGTCGTAACCTGGAGATCGGCTTCAGCACAATTGACAACAATTGTATTGATCGTGATATCGGTATTGGCCATTGCATCAACCGGAAGGTTTCCCGGAATGTTTGCCAGAACTTTTTGAAGCGTTGACAGGGACGGTGCCTTTTTAAGGTTATCCACATTCGCATCCACAGTCTGATCCTGGGATACATCAATGGATATTTTATCGTAGGTTTTACCAAAACCGCCTATAAAGGGTTCTATCGAGGAAATTGTACCACTCGCGGGTGAAACAACAAATTCTTCATTAGTGCCTTGGCAGGAAAACAATTGTTGTCCTTTTTTAACCGCATCACCTGTCTTCAGAACCGGTGGCATATTCTTTCGTTTCATGTTCGGCAGAAACAGAACTATGACCGAAGAAGCCGGAATCTGTTCAGGTGCAGTGGTGCTTCCGTCAAGCATGTCATATTGAAGTCTCGGCTTGATCAGTCCTAAAAAAGATCTTTTTATCATAATTCAACCTTTACTGTTTTTTCGTCAATTTTTACAGAAGATCGATTCAACATCCAATTATATTACATGACACGAGCTGCAATCCACCGGCCCTGCGTCTCCGCTCTTATGGCAGCCAATGCATTGTTTGTGAAATGCATCTGAACGTTTGTAAAAATTCATGGATTTTGCTTCCCCGGCAATTTCATCAGGGTCATCATGGCATTCACTGCATGATGCAGGAAGTGAGCCATCCTCCGGAACCGTGTGGCAATCGCTGCAGGCCCTATCCATTTCATTGTTCCCCGGATGATGATTTTCGTTCGGTTCATGGCATTCAAGACAATTGGAAGGGACGTTAATCCCGATTTCCGGGGAGTGACATGTGCTACAGGGTTTGTAATCGCTCTCATCTTCTTCGTGATGATGATGGCAATCCGTACACGCAATGCTATACCCTGAATCTGAAAAATGATTTTTATGGGTAAAGAGCACTTTCCCTGCAACACATTTGAACATTGTCCTCACAGGCTTGTCCGGTTTGGAGGCCGGGAAGACCTTGTAGGAGACAACACTCAGAATAAACAACACCAAAGCCAGAATAATTGAGATTTTCAGTTCTTTTTTTGAAGTCATTATTACCCTTGGTCCTATAATAAGGTTATCTTTCAAAAAGTCCGAATTTTACAAAAATGTTTAGGTAGCACACCACTTCGTTTCTCACAAGATTTTTTTTATAAAAATGTTATATTGATAAACAATTAAAACCTTTTTCATATTCGGATGGTTTTGGGGTTGACTTTAGAAATAAGCATCGATATATTTCTATGAAACTGCCGGATCTTCCGTTTATAAAATGATAAGGTTCTATTCCAGAAGTTTTCATCGGTATAAAGAAAAACCCCACAGATTGGTCGGCAGTAAAATCCTGTATTCGAATTGTTCTGGCGTAATGAAGATACATTCTGATGCAGCACCTCAATTATTAGAGATAAATTTATAACACATTATCTGTTTCCGGCCTGACGTGAAAACAGATTTTCAGAAAGTCTGTTGCCTGTGCCGTTTCATCAGAAAATGGCCAAAACGCCGTGCTGTATACAGCTTTTTTGAACGGACAAGGAAAAGTATATTTTAGGAGGTGATCATTTATGAAGTACCATCGTGAAGGGACAGACAGGCGTAAAAGGAATCGCTATAGACTTCAACAAGGGGCCTATGCCGCCTTCAGCCCTTACTATATCAAACTTGGACCGATCGTAAATATAAGCCTGGGAGGTTTCGCCTGTCATTATTTTATTGACAGGGATCAACGCGATGACCTGGTTGAACCGTATGTGTCTTTAAGAAACAACCAGTTTTTCATCCGGGATATCCCTGTAAAAGGGGTATGTAATTTTGAAATAAACATGGAAGAATCTCATTACCTGAAAATGATGTACTGTGGTGTGCAATTCGGGCAACTGACATTTGAGCAATTCAAAGCTATTGATGAGTTTATCATTTATAACACATTGGATATTCTTTCAGACCGAAGGTCAGCAATACAAAGAAGATCACGCAAAGATCAATCTGCCAGACTTGATCTTCCCAGATACAGTTCATTCGAAACGCCTGTGGATATGAACAGACGTTCCAGAAATGAAAGAAGAAACACTACAATCAATTAGTTTTTACGAGGGCGCCTATGAATTAAGGAAGGAATTTTTTTTTCATTTTTCATTAAAAACAGACCGTGCAGCTGCGTATGTTCTGCAGCTTCACTTTAGAAGGGCTCTGTTTCATATTGCCGGCATGATACAGAGCTTATATTCAAAGGGTGATTCACATGAATCACCCTTTTTGTTTCCTGTCTATATTCTTGTTTTTCGCACCATACAATCCGCGACGATCTCCTGAGCGATATACGACAATAATCCACCGATGGGTCAGGCGGATTTATACCATGCCAGAATATCGCTCTCCTTTTTAATCGATTTTTTTTCAAGCTCTTCCATATCATCTTCGATTCTCTCCTTGAACGCCATATCATGAATGGCATCCAGATTAACCCGGACATTCAGCATGGCAGACAGGGCGGCAGATCTTGCAATAAGCGCAGCGACAATACCATCGGTAACTGCATTTTTATTCCCCAGTTTTACAACCTTTTCAATCAGAAACAGGGACTGAATGGCGTCATTTGCAACCTCAAGCGGCACTTGCGCAGCTTCCTTCAGCGCCACCTGAATTTCGCTGTTTCGAACGTCTTCGTAGGCAGCTTCTTTTGGAATCTGATAGGCAAACATGACTTTTTCATATGCGCGGGCATCTCTGTCGATATCGAGCATCAGTTTATCTTTGTATCGCCGGATCTTATCGCGAAGCATCATCATCTCCGCTTCGATTTCACGGTATTTGTCACGTCCGATGGTGAGGTTTGCAACCATTTCGCCCAGTGCGGCTGATAGCGCGCCGCAAAGTGCCGCCGCACATCCGCCACCCGGCACAGCTGTATCTGAGCCTGTGCTTTCAATATACTTTTTAACCGTTAACTCGGATAACATGTTTCCCTTGGATTCCTGCATACGATATTCCCTCTTTTGATAGTTAACAGAACACGGTTAATGCCTGTATGGTATGGAATAAATTGATAGGTCGGATAATCAATAACAACCAGATCTCCTGTTTTCCCCACATCAATACTCCCGGTCATGTGATTTTTATTTATGGCCGCGGCACCGTTCAAGGTAAAGGCTGTGATCGCTTCTTCAACCGTCATTCCCATGTAAATGACGGCAAGAGACATCATCAATGGAATGGAATGGGTATAGCAACTGCCGGGATTCAAATCCGTAGCCAACGCCACAATGCAATCATTGTCAATCATCAATCTGGCCCTGGCATACCTCTCTTTGAGACAGAAAGCGGTTCCAGGCAGCAATGTTGCGACAACGCCTTTTTGAGACAGATCTGAAATACCCTTGTCCGAGGAAGACAAGAGATGGTCTGCTGAAATGGCTTCCAGGGATGCGGCAAGCTCGGCACCCCCCTGTGAGGCAATTTCATCTGCATGAATTTTCAATTTGAATCCCATTTCCTTTGCTTTTCGGAGAAATCTTTCAGATTGCCTGATTGAAAAGACATCCTTTTCGCAAAAAATATCGCAAAACTCGGCAAGCCCTTTTGCATGAACGTCAGGCATGACTTCGTTGAGAAGAAAATCAAGATACGCATCTTCTTTAGACTGATATGGGGATGGCACGGCATGGGCACCTAAAAAAGTGGCTGATATATCTATGGGATGGGATTCATTGACAGATTTCATCACTTCAAGTTGTTTGATTTCCGTTTCCTTGTCAAGGCCATAGCCGCTCTTTCCCTCGATGGCAGTCACGCCAAAGGAAAGCATGGCATTAAGACGCATCAATGCCGTTTCGGCAAGTTCTTCCCTGGATGCCTGACGAGTCGCCATGACCGTATTTTTTATGCCGCCCCCTTTCTTCATGATCTCCATATAGGAAGCACCCTGTGTTCGCAAAAGAAACTCATCCGGCCGATAGCCGCCAAATACAAAGTGGGTATGGGAATCAATAAAACCCGGAAGTACGATTTTATTTGCGGCATCAACGATTTCAAATTGATCTGAAAAAGCGTTGCCAATCAGGTCTGATGTTTTTCCAACCCCGGTGATGATACCGTTTTCAACAATAACCGCGCCGTTTTCTATTACCCCGATATGACGCATTTCCTGGCCGCGTTTAGGCAGAAATCCGCTTACCGTAATGAGTTGGGATGCGTTTTTGATAAAAATATTTCCGTTCATCATTGATCTCACTCAACACTCAGTTTGGACTCGATGACCTGATCAATTGAAAAATTTTCCAGCCGGAGATAATAGGCTGCCACATCCGTAAGCGCCTGCATGGGTGAAAGGCCCACGATTTCACTGCCTGAAATGGCCACGCCATATCTTTTTGCTTCAATGTGTATTAACTCAAACACACGATAAAGTGAGGACTTGGTGTAATCTGTCATGTTCATGGACACCTGGACCATTTTTTTTTCTTTCAGGGCAACACCGATGGCGTTGCAATATCTTAGTCCGCCTCCGGAAAACCGGACTTTTCCGGCTATGGCGTCTGCTATTTTCAGATCCTGTGTGTGAAGATTCACATTGAATGCAACCAGAGGCATTCTGGCGCCAACTGCTGAAACGCCTGCGGTGGCGTGAGGCATGTCCGGGCCGAAATCCGGCTTCCACGCCGGGTTTTTCATTTTTTCTTTCAGGTTTTCAAACTCGCCTTTGCGAATATCAGACAGATTTTTCCGCTCAGGAGAGGATGCCGACGCCTCATATAAAAAAACCGGCAAAGTATAACGATTTGCCATTTCTGAAGCCACCTCCTTTGAAAAAAGGACGGCTTCCGCCATGGACATATGTTTCACAGGCACAAAAGGCACCACATCCACAGCGCCCATCCGGGGATGTGCGCCTTTATGATGCCTCATATCAATTTTATCCACAGCAATGCCTATGGCATCCAATAGAGGGGGTTTGATCGCTTTTGGATCACCCATGAGGGTGACCACCAGACGGTTGTGATCCTCATCTGCCTGAAAATCCAGAAAGGTCAGATTGTTATTTTTCTGAAACGGTTCAATAATCTTTTGAATGATATCTTTATTCTTCCCTTCACTGAAATTGGGAATGCATTGAACAATCTTTTTTTCCCTGTTCATTCCGGATGTCCTTTTTTTCCTGAAAGCACTTCATCAACAAGCTTTTCAAGTACAGACGAATCAGTGCCAAAGGGCAAGGTAATGCATCCCTCCCCTTTTTTATCCTTATTGTAACCGACCGCTGTGAGAATGGCGTTCCCGTTGCCTGCCCAGGCACGTCTTGCCACGCCGCCCATCACGTCCCAGGTGATCGCTTTTCTGATAATATCATCTTTTTTTCTGCTGCCATCAAGGACAAGACCAAATCCGCCGTTAATCGCGTTCCCAATTCCCACACCGCCGCCGTTATGAAGAGACACCATGCTCATCCCTCTGGCCGCGTTTCCGGCAAAACACTGGGTGGCCATATCTGCCATGATATTGCTTCCGTCTTTTATATTTGCGGTTTCCCTGAATGGAGAGTCTGTGCCACCGGTATCGTGATGATCCCTGCCCAGCATGACCGGCCCGATCTCTCCATTTCGAATCATCCGGTTAAACGTCAGTGCAATCTGTGTTCGACCGGCTGCATCCTGATAAAGGATACGCGCCTTTGTGCCGACGACCATCCTGTGTTTTTTCGCATCCCGGATCCAGATAAAATTATCCCGGTTTTGAAATGAACTTTTGGCATCAATGCATGACATCGCCGCCTGATCCGTTTTAAGAAGATCTTCTTTTCTGCCGGATAAACATACCCACCTGAACGGACCAAAACCATAATCAAAAAGAAGCGGCCCCATGATGTCTTCCACATAGGATGGAAAAACAAATCCATCCCGCGTATCTTTACCATTCCGGCACACTTCCCTTACGCCGGAATCGAATATTGCCTTTAAAAAGCTGTTTCCATAATCAAAAAAATAGGTCCCTTTTCCGGATAATTTTTTGATCAGCTGAAAATGTTTCTTAAGGGATGTGTTGACATGTTTTCGAAATTGGACCCTATCGCTTTCGAGAAATGCTGTGCGCTCCTCAAAGGAAATTCCCTGGGGACAATATCCCCCTTCATAAACCACATGACAGGAGGTCTGATCAGATAACAGATCAATCGGTATATTTTTTTCAACCGCATATTCCAGGAGATCCACGATATTGCCGTAGTAGGCAATGGCGATATGTTTTTTCCGTTTTTTAAATTCTTCTGCAAGATCAAATGCATCATCCGGATGATCCGCCACATGGCTGACCCAGCCCTGGCTGTGTCTTGTCTCGATCCTTGAATAATCGACCTCTGCGATAATTCCCACGCCATTGGCAATTTCAATGGCTTTTCCCTGGGCGCCGCTCATTCCCCCCAAACCGGAAGACACAAAAAGACGACCGGAAAGATCATGGGTGTCTTTAATTCCGAGTTTCAATCTTCCGGCATTCATCAGGGTATTATAGGTACCATGAACAATGCCCTGGGGGCCGATATACATCCATCCCCCTGCAGTCATCTGTCCGTAATTGGCCACACCCATTGCAGCTGCTCTGTTAAAATTGTCAGGGTTATCTGCAAAGCCTACCATAAGACCGTTCGTGATAATGACACGCGGCGATTCGGGAAATGAATCAAAAAGGCCGACCGGATGCCCTGAGGAAACCACAAGGGTCTGGTGACCGCTTAAAAGTTCAAGGTAGCGCTTGATTAACCGGTACTGCATCCAGTTCTGGCACACCTGCCCTGTTTCGCCATATGTGACGAGTTCGTGAGGATAGAGAGCCACATCCAGATCAAGATTGTTGTCTATCATTACCTGAAAGGCTTTTCCTTCAAGACAGTTTCCCGGATACGCATCAATGGATTTGCCTCTGAGCGGTCGTCGGGGTCTGAACCGATACCCGTAAATTCTCCCCTGAACCGACAGTTCGTTTAAAAATTCCGGTGCCATTTTCCGGTGCCATTTTTCAGGGATATACCGAAGCGCATTTTTAAGCGCCTGTACGACTTCATTCCTTGAAAGATCAGCACTTCGCCTGGGAGCCCGCCTGATACCGTCCCTGAACACCGGGGGGGGAGGCAGTCTTTCAAATAGGTCATCCAGGGTGACTGTCATCGATTTTTTGAGGGTCTTGTTGGAAATCACAGTCTGTCTCCATTCATTTACGATACATTATCAAGAAAACAGCGTAACCCGTATGTTGAAAACCTGTGAACGTTTAAAGGCATTTTAGCAGAATATCCTTGAAAAATCTATCTTTTTGATGTGACGCAGTATCGTCACAGATATCTTGATTTCCTGACACGCTTCATTTAGACTTGCCTGCATGTCGCAATGAATCTGTTTTTTAAAAATTCAAAATTCACCTTAATATTAAAATAAACGAATGAGACCTGTTCATGAAAAAAATTCTTCTGGGTAACAACGGATTTACACTTGAAAATCTGGTGGCAATTTCAAGACACAAGACGGCAATCGGGTTAACGGAAAATGCCAGGAAAAGAATAAGGAAAGCGCGAGAACTCGTGGATTCATGGGTAAGGGAGGGCAAAACAATATATGGCATCACTACAGGATTCGGTGCATTGAGTAATGTGGCCATATCCCGGAAGGATACGCGTCTCCTTCAGGAAAATATTTTAAAAAGTCATGCAGCAGGCACCGGGAACAACCTTCCCGAAGATGTGGTACGGGCAATGATGGCGCTGCGTATCAAAGATCTGGCCAAAGGCCATTCAGGTATCCGTCTGGAAACGGTCGATACGCTGATTGATGTCTTGAACAGCGATATCATCCCTGTTGTACCTGAAAAAGGTTCTGTGGGCGCCAGCGGTGATCTTGTGCCTCTGGCCCATATGGCGCTTGTTTTGATCGGCCTGGGAGAGGCCTGTTACAAACAAAAAAAACTATCCGGGGCTGATGCACTGAAAAAGAAAGGCATATCGCCATTGACTCTGGATGCTGCCGAAGGACTTGCGCTTATCAATGGCACACAGGCGATGACAGCCGTAGGGGCTTTGGCGGTTAACGACGCCCGTAATCTTTTGAAAACCATTGATATTTCCGCGGCCATGAGCCTTGAGGTGTTGATGGGAAGCAATACTGAATTTGATCCCCGCATCCATAAGGTCAGACCCTATCCGGGGCAGGCGGCGTCCGCCGACAACATGAGACGCATCACAGATGGCAGTGGCATTATTTCCTCTCACAAAGACTGCAAACGGGTCCAGGATGCCTATACGCTAAGATGCTCTCCCCAGGTTCATGGGGCCAGCAGGGACGCCACGGCATATGCGGAAAATGTCATTTCCATAGAAATGAACGCTGCGACAAACAATCCCCTGATCTTTTCCGAATCAGATACATTTCTTCTGGGCGGAAATTTTCATGGTCAGCCTGTGGCGCTGGCCATGGATTTCTTATGCATGGCTGTTGCCGAACTGGCAAATATTTCCGAAAGACGGGTAGAACGGCTCGTAAACCCTCTATTGAGCGGTCTGCCTGCGTTTCTCACATCAGACGGGGGGCTGAATTCGGGATTCATGATTGCCCAGTATACAGCAGCAGCACTGGTATCTGAAAACAAGGTGCTTTGTCATCCGGCATGTGTGGATTCCATTCCCACGTCAGCAAATAAAGAAGACCACGTATCCATGGGAACCATATCTGCACGGAAAGCTGCTGAAATCGTTAAAAATGCCGAACACGTCATTGCCATAGAACTTCTGTGTGCCGCACAGGGAATCGATCTTTTCACCAATGCAAAGCCCGGAAAAGGTGTACAGGCCGCCTATCAGACAATCAGAAAACACATCCCGTATCTGGATAAGGATCGCATCCTTTCCACAGATATCCAGTGCATGGTCCAGCTTATCAAAAATGGAGAGGTTTTAAAATCGGTGGAGGAAGCAGTGGGAGAACTACGTTGAAACTTGAACGATCTATGGGCCTTTTTGGGGCAACCGGAGTCGGCGTGGGAGCGATCGTCGGTGGCGGCGTACTGGCCTTGTCTGGTATCGCATTTGCCACGACAGGCCCCAGCGCCATTATCGCATTTGCCTTAAACGGCATCATTGCAATATTGACTATACTCAGTTTCGCGGAGATGGCCGCTGCCTTTCCCGAATCCGGCGGCACGTATACCTTCTCAAAAAAGGTCTTGTCTGCACCGGCCGCGTTCATGGCAGGATGGGTCGTCTGGTTCGCGTCTGTGGTGGCAAGCGTGCTGTATGCCCTTGGCTTTGCATTTTTCGCTGCAAATGCACTGAACAGAATTCTTCAACTTGTGCCTATGTCGCCGCCTTTTTCCGTGACATCCGAAATAAGTATTATTTTTCTGGCGCTGATAGCCATCATCTACTACAGCCTGTCCCTTATTTACAAAAGCACCGGAGGCGGTCAATTGGCCACATGGGGCAAGGTGGCGGTGTTTGCCGTTATCATCGTAGCCGGTTTCCGGTACCTGGCCGACAAACCGCTTTCTTCCATTCAAGCGAATCTTACCCCGTTTTTTGCCAGTGGCCCAAAAGGTCTTTTTCAGGCCATGGGATATACCTTCATTGCATTGCAGGGTTTTGATCTCATTGCAACGGTTGCCAGTGAAGTCAAAGCCCCTGAAAAAAATATTCCGCGAGCCATGATGCTGTCTGTGGGTATCGCACTGGCCATCTACCTGCCGCTTCTTTTCATCATTGCGACCGCAGGCGTTCTTCCCGGCCAGGACATTGTTCAGATGAGCCGGAACAACCCTGAAACCGTCATGGCCGTGGCGGTTCAGAACTACCTGGGACCTTTTGGCTACTGGCTTGTCATGACGGCGGCTATCCTTGCCATGCTGTCGGCTCTCCGTGCTAATCTTTTGGCAGCGTCCAGGATTGCTTTGGCCATGGCCCGCGACCGGACACTTCCCCGACAGCTTGAACAGATCAGCGAATCCAGAAAAACGCCGATCCATGCTACCCTGCTCACCATGATGATGGTGATAGTTATTCTTTTACTGATACCGGATGTTGCAAAGGCTGGTGCTGCCGCCAGTCTCATCTTCATGGTATCGTTCGCCCTGTCCCACTGGACCGCGATACTGGCTCGAATCCGGACCGGATCAAAGTCCATGCCGTTTTTGACGCCCTGGTTTCCTGCCACCCATATCGCTGGTGCGGCCGCATGCATCGGGCTTGCCGTTTTTCAGGGCATCCAGGTCCCATCCGCAGGCATCATCGGTATTGTCTGGCTGGGAATCGGAGGCATCCTATACCTGACTTTTTTTGCACAACGCGCAGCAGTTGTTGACGCATCATCTGCAGCATTGGACCCCCATCTCCAGGTATTGCGGGGCAGGAACCCACTGGTCCTGGCACCCATTGTGAATCCGGCCAATGCGGAATTCATGATTTTCCTGGCAACGGCCATGGCGCCGCAGAACATCGGCAGGGTACTGCTTCTTTCCATTGTAAAACCGCCGGAAAACTGGCAGCCGGGTAATCCTATCCCTCAAATATCGAATATCCAGACGATTCTTCAAAAAACGTTAACCGCTTCATGCGCTGGCGGCCTGGCCCCCCAGATATTAATAACGCTCAGTCCCGATCCATGGCAGGAGATCATTCGGGTGGCCCGCATCCATCGTTGTGAAAGCCTTCTATTGGGGCTCAGTAATCCGGAAGGAGAAAATGCAACCCTGTATCTTGAAAAACTCATGGGCCAGGTGGATTCGGATATCGTGGTGCTGCGCGCAGCAAATGGACTGGATATGTCATTGGTAAAGAGAGTACTGGTGCCTGTAGGGGGACACAGCGGGCAGGACCAGTTGCGTGCCAGAATTTTAGGCAGCCTGCAATACATGGGGATTGACCAGATATCATTTTTGCAAATACTGCCGGAAACCACCTCGGAACATGTTTTAATCCGCAGACGGGAATGGTTAAAACAGATGACAGAGGATGAGCGAATCAACAACGCTCTTATCATCGTAGAACGCAGCAGCCGACCGATCGATGAAATCATCCGCCATGCCGCAGACAATGATCTGCTGGTCCTGGGGTTGCAGCGGTTGGGCAGACATCAGAAAATGATCGGAAATGTGGTGCAACAAATCGCCAGAAACACAACCTGCGGCCTTATTCTGATAAACCGGAGGTGATAACCTGTTATAATATAAAATTTTTCCCGCAATACGCACAGGTTTTCCAGTCAGGTTCTGCACTGTTTCCACAGCCCGGTCACACTTTAGAAAGCTCCATCGTGCAATAAGGGCAGAATCTGAAACGTTCTTTTGAAATGGCTTTACAAAAGGGGCATTCATACTTCTGGGTGATTTTATCGTTACGCGCCCGTCCGGAGGCCGTCTTCCTTCTGCAATGTCAAGCTCCGCCATGACCTTGATACGGGATACAATAACCGTTTAAGGTATTAAAATAACTGAAATACGATTGGGTTAGTTTTATATACGGGATGTTACTGCGGCCAGGCCAATAGCATAACCCCATTCATGATTAAGAGCGAATTTATGCGATTCAGATTGACTCCGTAATGATTATCTGCGATTGTGGACAAAATTGATGCCATTCTTATTCAAGATATCAACGGCAAACTCTCATTCTGGAATAGTGGAGCCCCCAAATTTTAGCTGAAAAATATGGCGCTTTATAGGGTTAATCGCTTTGGCCGACTCTGTTTTTGGCGATACTCATCAGGATTTTATTTCAGTACAACAAAATTGCAGAACTTTATGTTTTAGCCATTCATCGATAAACCTATTAAACTCAAAAATTAAACTGAAATAAGATATTCGCCAGTTGCAGAAAATGGAAGCAAATTGGAGAATTGGCCAGCAGTATCACTGCATGGTTTCAATAATATTATTTTTTCAATAGTTGGATATGTTAAATTTGATGACGTCGTAAAATAAATCAGGAGGGTGCTATGAAAAAATTGAGTTTAGGACTAAAAATTGCCTTAGGATTCGCTACCGTATTAATTTTTCTTTGCATTGTTGCCTTTATTGGTTTTAACAGTCTTTCAGGTGTTGTTGACAGGGCGGGAAAGGCTGATGATGTAAATCGTATCGTCAAAATGATAATGGATACCCGCCAACAGGAAAAAAATTATATCATCCGTGGAGATGCAGCTTATGTAAAACAGGTAGACGATAGTATACAAGCTCTTATCGACCAAGCCACTGAAACAAAAAATAAGTTTAATCAAAAAACAAACAAAGATCAGATGGACCAGGTGATCGAAAGAATAAACAGTTATTCCAGTGCATTTAAAGAGTATCAAAAATTAAATTTCGAAAAATCAAAGGCTTTGGAAGATATGCGATATGTGGCTACCACTGTTTTATCGCAAAGTGAAGCTATCCGTGCAGACCAAAAAAAACAATTGGATGAATTAAAAAAACAAAATACTGCAAGTGATATAATTGACGATAAACTATTTAAGGCAGACGATGCCAACCGGATAATAAAATGGTTTGCTGATGCGCGTATAAATGAGAAAGAATTTATTATTTCCGGAGGAGACACCAAATGGCGGGATATTGTTGACGCAAATCTGGCAAGAATACTTGAGTTGTCAAATGATCTTAAATCGCGTTTTACTCTCCAAAAAAATATTGATCAGATAAATGCTGTTATATCCGGAATCCAGGAGTATCACAAAGCTTTTAATACTTTTGCACTGCAACTGGAGAAACAAAAAAGCGCGGATGATGACATGGTTGTCGCCGCCAGAAAGGCCAATGATGTTTGTGTTACGTCTAGAGCTGACCAAAAGACAGCTATGAACAATCAGATATCAATTGCAAATAAAGTTATAACCATAGGAACGATTATTGCCGTACTATTGGGCATTTTGTTCGCATTTTTGATCACCAAAAGCATTACCGGGCCCGTCAACCGCATTATCGCAGGACTGAATGAGGGGGCTGCCCAGGTCGCCTCAGCCTCGGGCCAGGTATCTTCATCCAGTCAGTCCATGGCAGAAGGGGCTTCTGAGCAGGCAGCTTCCATTGAAGAAACCTCTTCGTCTATGGAAGAGATATCGTCTATGACCAAGAGGAACGCGGAAAACGCAGGCCAGGCAGACAATCTCATGAAAGAAGCCAATCAAGTAGTCGCCACAGCTAACAGCTCAATGGATCAACTGACTCGCTCCATGGAAGATATCACCACGGCCAGTGAAGAAACGTCAAAAATTATCAAGACCATTGACGAGATTGCTTTCCAGACCAATCTGCTGGCTCTGAATGCTGCAGTTGAAGCAGCCAGGGCAGGAGAGTCGGGAGCAGGCTTTGCAGTTGTTGCAGATGAAGTCAGGAATCTTGCCATGAGAGCGTCTGATGCTGCAAAAAATACAGCCCAGCTGATAGAAGGAACCGTAAAAAAAATCAATGACGGGTCAAAACTTGTCACAGCAACAAGTGATGTTTTCAGCAAGGTGGCGACAAGTACAGCCAAAGTAGGAGAAATTGTTTCTGAAATTGCGGAAGCATCCAAAGAACAGACCAATGGAATTGAACAGGTAAACCTTGCCATAACAGAGATGGATAAAGTGGTGCAGCAGAATGCCGCCAGTGCAGAAGAAACAGCCTCAGCTGCAGAAGAAATGAGTGCCCAAGCTGTGCAACTCAAGGAGTATGTGGATGACCTTGTCGTCATGGTTACCGGAAAGATAAATCAGGATCACACTGTTCGTCGCCATAATGTAATAAAAACCATTTCGTCTAAACCCAAATCAGTTTCAGCCGGAAAGAAGATGTTATCGCTTCATAAAAATGAAATCAGGCCTGAACAGGTAATCCCGTTTGATAAAAATGACAAGTTTGAAGATTTTTAATAATAATGTTTGGTTCATCCGGTTAAAGATTTGTGGATGGAACTATCTTACAACCAAGCGGTTGCGGCCGGCTTGTTTTGCAGCGTAGAGTGCATCGTCTGCGGCTTTTAAAAGTTGTTCACTGTGATTGAGCGTTTCCTTATAGAATTCTGCTGCTCCGGCACTTGCGGTCATATGGAATTCCTTACCGTTATGGTTAAATACCAGTTTTTCCAATAAGGCTTGTAAACGATTGTAGAATTTAATGACATCTATATCGGTTCCACCAGTGCATATTACGGTGAATTCTTCGCCTCCATATCGGCAGACGATATCATTCCTCCGGGAAGCGCTTTTTAGCAGACCGGCAAATTCCTTCAGGACCATATCACCTGTGGGGTGCCCATAGGTGTCATTGACTTTTTTAAAATGGTCTAAATCCAGAATGCACAGTATTAACTCATTCCCAAAGCGTTTAGCCCTTTCACACTCCCGTTCAAGGGCCTCCATAAAATATCGCCGGTTATATAAACCCGTTAATTCGTCATCGGTTGCCATTTGAGCCATTTAAATTCAGACCGGTCCCATCAGGAAGCAAATAATCAAGCAATATCAGGTCAATTTGACTATTTGAAATCTGTTCAATTGCTGATTGGATTGTTTTGCAATGATGCAAGGATATACGCTTTGATTCCGACAACATGCTTTTTATTTGTTGATAATCAACTTCAGAATCATCCACGATTAAAATGCTGATGTCGCGATCTATTACCATGAGCGAATTATTTTCAAATCCGTCTATAGGTAAGTCGTGACGAATGGTTCTCATCCGATTGACAATTTCAGTTATTCGCTCACCAACCAAATTCAATTCCTGCAAATAAGATGTGGTCTTTTTGCGATCATCAATGTTAGCTTTCAACAAAGAAACATATCCCATCAGGACCATCAATGGCTGGCTCAATTCATTAGCAGTGGCGCCGGCCAGTTGAAGCAAAACCTTGAGTCGCTCCTCTTCAATTACTGATTTCTGTTGATTCAGAATTATTTGATTTGCCTTTTTCAGCTCACTTATCGTCTGTTTCAATTTTTCTTCGGCAGCAACACGGTCGGTGATGTCTCGAATGGATACCAAATAAGCCAGTTGATTTCCCCATTTGGTCAGCTCCGATCGCATCTCACCCACGCCGCGCTTGTTTTTGGACAGCACAATTTCGATCTCAACCGGTTTCCCTGAAGTCAGAGGATAGCCGCATTCATTTCCGACCAACATGTCGGCAGGGCGACCGAACAGCAATTCGGCACCGTCGTTGGCAAAAAGGATGTTACCCGCATGGCTGACGATAAGAATCGCCTCTATACTGCGTTGCACGATCGACTTGAAGATGGATTGGCTCTTGATCAATTCATTTGCCGTGCGCGTAAGTTCGGTGATATCAATCATGATGCTAACCAGACCGCCGATTTCACCGGCCGTGTCTATAAAAGAGGCCTTGTGAAAAATGATATTTCTCGGACTGCCGTCCGTTCGCGCAACTGTCAATTCGTAAATTTCCAGCCCAGGATTTTTCAGCAGCCGTTGATCTATTTCGTCGTGCTGTTGCGCACGATCCTGTGGCAGGAAGTCAAAAGCCGTTTTACCAATCACTTGACGACGTTCGAGCCCCTTAAATTCAAGGAAGGCTTTGTTTGCATTAATGAACCGGCCTTCCCGGTTTTTATAGTATACAGGATTGGGAATGGTATCAATGATGGTGCTTAACAGTGCCAGTTGCGTCTCGATCTCCATAAAGGCCTGCATGCTATTTATCTGCCTTTGCAGCTCCTTTTCCACAGCAATACGGCACATTGCATTGTCCACGCAGACAGATAACTGTTTGTCGGAAACAGGTTTTATTAAATAGCCGTAAAGATCGAGCGAAAGCGCCTGATGGATCGTCGAATCGTCCTCAAGTGCAGTGATGATAATGACCGCTGTGTCATTTCTTTTTTGCCGGAGTTTTTGGATGTATTCAAGACCCGAAGGACTGGGCACAGGCATTCGTAAATCAACGATATGCAGATCAATTGGTTTTTTCTCGATCAGATGCATGGCCTGAAAGACATCCTCCGCAAGGGAACAGGTGTATCCGCTCCTGGTAAGCACCCTGGCAAATTGACTCGCCAGCAGCTTGTCATCTTCGACGATAAGAATATGACCGCTGTGTATTGGCCTGTTTTTTCGATTGCTGTCCGGTTGGTTTGTAAATGATGACATGGATTTATGACCTTCCATTCATTTGAATGCCGCGCTTCATTATTTTACGCTATCAGGAATTTCCGGGGGTATATGAAGGTTCAGTCTTTCAAAAACCTTTTCTACATCACTCAGGTCCCCAAAAATTTTTCTCATGGGTGGATTCACCTTTACCAGGCTGGGGGTGGCCAGTATTCCATCCAGCCGGGCTGAATGGGGATTCTTGATCACATCAACGACCTGGAAATCGTATTCATTACCAAATTGACGTGTCAGGTAAGATGTAATGTCGGCAACCATTTTTTTGTTTCCGACCGTATCTCCTGAAATGAACATCCTGAATTCATACATAATAACTCCTATTCAATCGCGGATTGAAATAAAGCTGTTAAAAGATGTACTTTTTTTGCACAAAATATCTTTCCTCAATATTTGTCCTGTTAATAAATAACCGCTCCATTAAGGATGCCTCTGGCTAAGGACACAATTTGGGACATGGTAAGCGGTTTCATCATGAGTTCAAATTTCAAATCCTCTTTCTGAGCTGCGTTCAATTGTTCTTCAAACTCACCGAAAAAGGCCGTAACGATATAAACCGGAGTGTCAGGATTAATTTTCCTTATTTCCCGTAAGGTCTCAACGCCGTTCATCCCGGGCATTTTGAGGTCGATATTAATAAGGTCATAGGATTGTTCTTTAATCATTTCAATCCCTATTGCCCCTGATGGCGCTGTATCCACCTGAAATTCAGTTCCCTCTAACGCAAGCAGGAAAACTTTCCTGATAGCTTCATCGTCATCGATCACAAGAATACGTTTGATCATTTTTTAATCTCCTGTCTTGATTTTTAATCCTTTTTACCCGGAAGCCGCACCCCAATCCTTGTGCCTTTTCCGGGAGTACTCTCATAAACTATCTCGCCGCCATGGGACTCGACAATGCTCTTTGAAACGGAAAGCCCCAACCCTGTTCCTTTTCCCACGGGTTTGGTGGTGAAAAAGGGATCAAAAATCCGTTTCATGTGTCCGGGAAGGATACCATTGCCCGTGTCTGATAACGTTATCAGAATATTCTCCCCGGATGGACGCACTTCAAATCGGATTTCCCTTTTCGGCGCCGCCATTACCGCATCCAGCGCATTGGTCATGAGGTTGAGGAAAACCTGCTGCATGGTATTCCCCTTTGTATAAATTTTTCTGCTCTCTTCGGAAATCTGTTTGACCACCCGGACATCTTCCTTCTCGATACGATAGGCCAGGAGCCTCAGCACACGATCAAAAATGTCTTCGCAGTCCACCCATCGATATTTTTCCTCAGATGATTGCCCCATGTGAGAGAAGGTTAAGAGGTTTTCAACCAAGTCCATGCATTGTTTTGTTTCTCTTTTGGCATCCTCAAGAATTGCATGCCGTTTGTCCTGTGTTTCCGTGTGATTGAGGCAGTATTCGATAAAACCGTGTATACCCATCAAGGGATTGTTCAGTTCATGGGACATGCCACCGGCCAGCATTCCCAGGGCTGTCATTTTTTCAGTCATGATCCGCTGCTGTTCCAAAATCTTGATATCGGTTATATCCCGTATGAGTATCCACATCCCGATGGGGTTTCCTGCGTCATCTCTCGACAACCAGCGCCTCATTGATACCGGGAAGATGGCGCCGTCTTTACGTATGAATTCCTTCTCGTTTTCGTCCGCGTATCCCCGTGGCAGAATCTGTTCTTTGAAGATATTTGCATCCATGTCGTGCCACTTGTCGGGAATCAGTTGCCGGCAATTCAGCTCCAGAAGCTCCGCCTTTTCATAGCCAACCATATCCAGAAAAGCTCGGTTGGCGTCTATGGGGCGATTAAACATGTCACAAAACGCAATCCCGTCCCTGCTGGTCTCATACAGGGTCCTGTATTTTTCCTCGCTGGCTTCTAATGCTTTTTGGGATTTGATTTGCTCCCGTATATCTCTGGCGACAATGACAACGCCTAACAGCAGATTATCTCTGTCATGGAATGCAGAACCGGAGATAATTACAGGGATGGCTTCTTTGTGTTTTGTGAAAACCCTTGTTTCAATATTATGGTGCGCCAGGTTTTTGATGTCAGTTGAAGAAAGCGTCTTTTCTTCAGCGATTTTCCAGGGCGATAAGATGTTATCTTCAAACAGCTCCGAAAAGGGAATGTCAATAATTTCGCCGGGCGCATAGGACAGTAATGACAAAGTCGCTTCATTGGCTGTTTGAATGAAACCGTCTTTTGAGACAACCATTACCGCATCAGTCATGGAAAGCAGAATATTTTCCAGATGATTCTTTTGCTTTTCCAGTGCAATCGTTTTTTCCAACTCTCGCCGTTGCCGATCCAGCTGCTGAAAGATTCTGACCTTTGCCAGCAGGATCTCCGGCCGATAAGGCTTGCTCACAAAATCAACGGCGCCAGCCTCATAACCCTTGAACTCATGATACTCGTCCGAATAGGCAGCAGTCAGGAAAATAACAGGGAGATTGCGCGTCTTTTCACCATCCCGCAAATATCCAGCCAATTCGTAGCCATCCATCAGCGGCATTTGAACATCCAGGATGGCCAGTGCAAATTCGTGATTCAAAGAGGCAATGAGGGCATCGTTGCCATTGGTCGTTCTGATAATGTCCGCGTCCACTTTTTCAAGCACTTTTTCAAGGGCATACAGGTTTTCCTGTTTATCGTCCACGATCAGTATTTTTTGTCGGTCATTCACCATCAAACCCCTCATCGTCAGGATGTGATCAGCCTGACCTGGATTCATTTTTGACATCCCTGGTCAAATGAACCAAGTCGTCCCTTAACCACTCCCCGATACCTTCAATTGAAAGAATTTTATCAACCCTCGCCGTATCGATAGCTGACTGAGGCATCACCGGATATTCGGCGGTTTTAGGATCCTGGGCGATAATCAAGCCGCCATGTTCCTTGATCAACCGCATGCCATGCGCGCCGTCGCTGTTTGCACCGGTCATGAGGATGCCGATTAAACCGGATGACCAGACATACACGGCGCTTTCAAACAGCACATCGATGGAGGGCCTGGAATGATTCACCTTGGCATCAATGGAGAGCGAAAAGGTTTCATCGCGCTCAATGAGCAAATGATAGTCCGGGGGAGCAAAATATATAAATCCGGCCTGGATCTCCTCTTTATCATCCGCCTCTTTTATTGTGAGCCGGCATTTGTTGTTGAAAAGTGTGTAAATAAATCTGTTTGACGTTGCAGCCACATGCTGAACGACGATGACAGGCAAGGGAAACCCGTTCGGTAAAAAAGAAAACAGTTTTGAAAGCGCTGCCAGCCCTCCTGCAGATATCCCAATGACAATCGCTTTGTATCCGTTTTTTGTCATATAACAGACCTGTTTCACGTCGATTGTGCCTGTCACCGCTGCTTCGACACTTATAACACCTTTTTCTGATAGAGTCGTGCATTTTCGTCCATGGGGGCAAACAGCTTGCTGATGGTGGAAAACATAAGACTTTCCTTGGTCCCCAGGCAGAGTATGCCCCCGTTGACAAGGCTGTCGCTGAAAAGGTTCAGGACCCGATTCTGAAGCGCTTTTTCGAAATAGATGAGTACGTTTCGGCACATGATAAGATGCATTTCACCGAATATAGTGTCCGTGACCAGATTATGGTTGGCAAAGGTTATGTTTTTCCCCAGTGACTGGTTCAGGGCCATTGCCTCATAACGGGCATGGTAGTATTCTGAAAATGACGTGGTCCCGCCTGCCGCCTGATAATTTGCCGTAAATTTTTTGGCGTTCTCCAGGGCATATATCCCTTTTTTTGCCGCATCCAGGGCCCCATCATTGAAATCCGTTGCAAACAGGGTCGTTTTGTCATAAATACCTTCTTCTTTCAGAATAATCGCCAGCGAATACGCTTCTTCACCGGTGGCGCATCCTGCATGCCAGACCTTAACAAAGGGATGGGTCTTGAGGATGGGAACCACATTTTTCCGAATGCTTTGATATACGAACGGATCACGGAACATGTCGGTAACCGTAATCGAAAAATCCCGGACAAAAATATCGAAAAAAGACTCATCATGCAGCAGTTTGGGGATCATCCCGGAAATACTGTCGCATTCGGATTTGCTCAGAAAGTGCCGGACCCGCCTTTCGATGGATGCTCTTGAATAGTGCCTGAAATCATAGCCATAGCGTTCAAAAATGGCATCCAGCAGGAGTGTGATTTCAATGTTTTCGATAGCTGTCTTTTTCATTTTTAAACACCTCTACCGGTAAAGCCATACCCGCATCATGGAGCTTAAACGGTTCACATCCACCGGTTTCGGCAGGTAATCGCTTGCGCCTGCGGAAATACAGCGCGCCTTGTCTTCCTTCATGGCCTTGGCCGTCAAAGCGATGACAGGCAGTTTTCGAAACGTTTCCTGGTCCCTGATTCGTTTAATGGTTTCATACCCATCCATTACAGGCATCATGATATCCATCAGCACCAGATCCACATCAGGTGTTCCCTTTAAAACATCCAGCGCCTTTTGTCCGTTTTCAGCCTTTAATATGCGCATGCCCTTTTCCTCCAGAACTTTTGACAGGGCAAAGACGTTTCGCATGTCATCATCGACGACAAGGACCGTCTTGTCCTTGAACATCACATCTGTATCGTGGAGATTGGTTATCATTTTGCGTTTACTTTCAGGTAAGTTGCTCACTACCCGGTGAAGGAACAGCGAGGCTTCATCCAAAAGCCTTTCCTCCGATTTCACGCCTTTAATGATGATCGTTTCCGCATATTCGCGAAGTTTCGCGTCTTCCTCCCTGGTGAGATCCCGGCGGGTATATACAATGACCGGGGGCATCGTAATATCTTCCATGGATTCAAGCATTTTCAATAGCTCAAATCCAGTCATATCCGGCAGGCCCAGGTCCAGGATCATGCAATCAAAGGTTTTGGCTTTCAACGCCCGGATGGTTTCCGCTCCGTTTGCCGCTTCTTCCGGGCATACATCCCCGTTTCCTATCAGCTTGATGATACTCTTCCGCAAATTATTGTCATCCTCTACCACCAAAAGATTTTTCACCTCTTTGGAAAAGACACCGACAAGCTTATGAAATGCAGCGTCCAGATCCGTCTTGCTTATCGGCTTTTTCAGATAACCGACAGCGCCCTTTATGAAGGCTTCCATTGAGGGTTCATCAACGGACATCATATGGACAGGTATGTGCCGGGTTTTCGGGTTTCCCTTTAACGTCTCCAATACTGCCCACCCGTCGATTCCGGGAAGTTTTATGTCCAGAATGATGGCTTCGGGCATGTACTTCTCGGCAAGTTCCAGTCCTTCTTCACCGAATGGCGTGGATAGGCATTTAAGTCCTCTCTCATGGCAAAGCCTTAAGAGCAACCTTGCAAACTTCGGGTCATCTTCAATGACGAGTGAGAGGCGTCAAAATAAATGATGGAAAAAGCAGTCAAATTCTGCAAGATATCGTATGGAGTAGGCAGAAGCTCCCTCCGATATCTTGACCGATAGACAAAGGAGCTCTGCCAAATATAACCCTTAATAAGGTCAGGCA
>JAHIVH010000057.1 GCA_018816735.1 Pseudomonadota bacterium
AACAAAAAAACATATATATTAAAGGTGGTTGCGTGATCGTTTAACCAAAAGACCTTGGGAATTTCCCCCCAGGTTGATTTATATTTCCGGTAACAATAAAAGCCACGCGAATGTTAGTTAATAGACAATAACTAACATTCGGGTTCTGAATCCCAGGCACGTTCCCCATCATTCCGGACACAAGAAAAACATGTGATTTCTGGATTCTAAACAGACAACAATTAAATTGTATCGTACGAAACAAATATAATAAGGACCTGCGGGAGCGAACAAACAGAAAACTACGGTTATGAAATTTCATGGCCATGAAAGCAATCGCTCCAATTAACCCCCTATTGAATGTTTCTCAATGGCCCAATGAAAACACTTTAAATTATATATAATAATGGACATATTTTCAGTATAACGCACGAATCGTTGCCGTGTCCCGATATGTGCTTCATTGCAACTTTACATGTCACCGATCGTTAAATAACTGCTTGATACCGTCTGAATAAAATCTAAGGGAACAGTATATGTACCGCGATAAAATTGTTCCATCTTGGTTAAAAGGTCGTTGTATCCTGAAAAATAGCTTGAATTATTAAAATTGACACTGCATCTGTTGACCGTCGAAGTGAAATCGCCGAGCGAATCCGGGAGATGGGGTAAAATAATGCTGTTTCTTGAAGGTGGAATACAGATGTCGTATTTAAAGATATAATCTGAAGTATCATCAAGATCAATCCGGATACGGATACTGTCTGCTCCTGTTGAGTCTCCGGCCCATGATACAGCCATAGCCTGTGTACCGTCGAATTCCAACGAAATATTGGAAGGGACCCCAAGCGCGTCATCAAAATCAAAAGTCTGGTCACCCTGTGCCCCAAAAACAAACAATGAAACACTCGATTCATTGATATCATCCTCATTTTGATCGAAATCAAGACTTGTGACACTTAAAAAATTATCTCCGACATCGGGTAAGTAATGGCACGATACGGAAACAGGAAACGGAGCAAGCACCGGTTTTTCTCCAATACCAAATTCAGAAGAAGGGTCTCCTGTGTTTCTGGGACCGCATCCATAATGGAGTACCTTTGCTGTTTCAGGAACGTTTTTCAATGTGTAAGTCAGGATTCCGAAATCTGTTCGATCCAGAGGAATATCAAGTACCATCCCATCAACAAAGGCCTGATCCTGAAGGAAACCGTAACCCACGGGATTATCGTCTACGTCATAACCCACAACCCCAATGGAAAACATTCCATTCTCTTGGATGGAATCCTCATTCAGTGCAAAATTCATGGTGGACATATCGCCTCCAGAATAGCTATAATGATCAACCCCCACGAGCCGCCAATCATCAGCCCCGACTTGATTTGAAATATTCACCACTCCAGAACCAATTGTTTCATTAGGGTTTTGAAAATCATCAATGTCGAAGGTGATGGCGGAAACATTCACATCGTAATAACTCGTAAGGCTGTAACCTGTTTTGTCTCCGTAAACAGGGAAACGGTATACAGCAGTTACTGTGGCATGTTGGGGAGGATTGGAAAAGGTCACCTCGCCCACGTCACTGGTCACACCGGTTGCGGCGAGTGAACCGTCCGGATAACTGAGAACTACGGTGGCATCAGGAAGCCCGTCAATAAAGTCCTTTGATGTTACAACCCTCACCCGCAATGATCCGTTTATGGTATCGCCACCATCGATGAGATCCGCCCCACTGCCGCTGCTTCCACTACTTCCACCGCAGGCTGTCAAGCTAATAAATAGGCCCCATGCCACAGCCACCCCTAAACCATACCTAAAAATTCTTGCGTTTGATTTCATTTGATTTTGTCCTTAATCGTGTTTGGGCTGTTTAAACCATCTTTTAATATGATCACCGTTTTAGGCCTGTCCAGACCAGAGCTTGGATATGACCGTATTGTATACAGAATGTCTATTTAGAGATTCAGACTCGATTCTATATGTTGATTTTCAATAGCTATTGAAGAATTAATATTTTCAAAATTTCAGGCAAAAATCAATTTTCTAAAAAACGTGATTTCATTAGGTTGCGTGCAAAAATCCATGATTTATCACGAACCAAGACCAGACTTCTACATTAGTAGCTATTACTTTTCAAGGTAACTTGTCAACCTTATTTCTAATATAGAATCGGTGTCTGAATTAATCATGACTTTATGTACCATAGGGGTATGACAACCATTATTTCTTGGTTACAAGGGGATTACCGAGATCCGTCCGTAAATAAGAGCTATCACCAGGGCAACTAAATTTCATTCATCAAAATCCCGCGCACCTCGTCCTTATCAATGCCCAGATACCGCATCGTCGTTTTAGGTGATGAGTGCATGAACCTTTCCGCGATCACTTCAAAGCCGATGTTGTGTGTGACCCGTTGGTGATAGCCCCAGGTTTTCCGGAGTGAGTGGGTGCCGTAGTTCCCTTCAAGATTAATCGCCCTGGTCCAGGCCTTGATTAAATTGTTAACAGACATCACGGTCAACGGTTTGTTGTCACCTTTCCGGCTCCGGAACAAAAAATCGTCATCGGCCGGGTTCGTTTTGTCCAAATAATTTTGGAGTGCCTTGTAAACCGGTTTGTTGATGACCAGGACATTGATCTTTTTGGTTTTCTTCTCCCG
>JAHIVH010000058.1 GCA_018816735.1 Pseudomonadota bacterium
AGCATTACTGCGCCCTTTGGTTCTGCACACAAAGCCCCACATTCCATTATTTTAGCCATATGCCAGTAGATACCCGGCTCAATGTCATGCATCATACAAAAAGCAGCATAAGGGGATGGATCGTAGGCACGTCCGGCCACCACGATATCAACATCCGGATGTTGCTGAAGTGCTGCCAAAATAGGCTCGGCTCCCATTTGCGCGACAATATGAACGGACGAATCAATATCCTGCACTTTCAGGGGAGGCGAAGATGAACAGGATTCAATACGCCCCTGAGCAAAATGTTCCTTTACGATTTGCGGATCAATGTCCGAATAAATGGCGGCGATTTTTCGTTTTATATCTAATTCTTTACAAATTGTACCAATGGTCCCAATAAGACTATCAACGTGCTCCGCTATGCCCGGCCCACCGGCTGAACCGATTATTAGAGGTATTTTACGCTGAACTAATCCAGCCAGAATAACCCTTAAATCTCGCTCGTAGGCTTCAGGCTTTGCCAGTGTGCAACCGAGTCCAAGCTGATAAGGGCCAGGATCTGTAGAGCCTGAATCAAGAATGATTGCGTCGGGGTTTCTCTCAAGGCCGCGCAGATAATCATCTTCAGGAATGCCATATCCTAACATCCCAATCGGGGTTAAAATTTTTATTTCTTTCATTTTAAAACTCAATGACCTGAGGCTTTGCCTCAGTGTCATGGCATGCGATGATATCAATACAATTGGGTTGACGGGACATTATTCGTTCCCATTCCAGTGCTTTGCGCAATTGGTCTTCATTCTTGCAGATTCCGGGCATGATCATTTGTTCCCAAGATTTTTTTGCATATCCGCAATCACCTGCATAAATGAAGAACTTGCCGTTGTTTTGAACCAATGTTCCAAACAAACCTGGAGTATGCCCACCGTAATGAACAAACAAAACACTCTCGTCGTCAAACAAATCGAATGCTCTCTTCTGCGGACCGTAGTTTGAAGGCGAAAACTTAAATGGTTTAAAATCGATTCCTTTATACATACTTGGAACATTAACCCGTGATTTTCTGTTGGCCCATTCCTCTTCACTCGTAATGATATTTTTTGCGTCCGTCAGCAATTTAACGCCGCTGACATGATCACTGTGAAGATGGCTCACCACGACATAATCCAAATCTTTGGGCGTGATGCCCAGCTGAGCCAATTGTTCAGTGATCGCTTTACCTTCGGGAAGTGAACCCTTGTTGATCTTGTAATGAAATCTACCCAGGTGCTTTATCTGGTCAATACGCATATCGGTATGCCAACCGGTATCAAGCAATACGAGCCCCTTGGGATGCTCTACCAAAAAAGAGGAAACCGGAAGGACAACTTGATGTTTTTTTGACCTTAAAAGCCCGATAGCAGCCAGCGCGGGGTGTATTTTAGGAATGATGCCGGTCGTTTGTCTGAATGGTAAAGCGATATCTACCTGTACCTGTCCGCAGTGCAAATGGTGGATCTTGATTGTTTTGCTCATGGCTCACCTCTACTTTTCAAAAATTTTTACTCGGGTATTGGCAACGTCATCTCTGTCCCTACCACGCTTAACACGAACTCTTTCGGCATTGCTTGGGAGATCGCAGCATTAAATTTGAATCCGCTGCAATGCATCGGGCATACAATGGTCGGATTGAACTCTTTCAGTGCTTCAATGGTCTTGGGAATATTTTCACTCGGAGATTCAGGAAAGCCAAGGTGAAAGCCTCCTATTACGGCATAGATCTCTTTCACGCCTGTTAATTCTTGTGCTCTGAGAATTGTGTTGATAACACCGGCGTGGGCGCATCCCGTAATTATCACGAGTCCCTTTCCTTGTAGGTTGACGACCAGCGCCGAGTCATCCTCTGTATGGTCTTCAATGAACTTTCCGTCTTTTACCTGTCGTATAGAGGTGGGATGAGGGGTTCCGGGAGGCTCAAAAGGGACTTTTTCTGAAAAAGGAATTTTTCCGGTAGTGGTAGTTGCCGGCCCCACGGGAAATGGATCTGACGATTCCACGAAGTATACCCCTGCTTCTTCGTTCGCTTTTTTGTTGAAGAACATTGTAAATGCAGGGACTATCCAGCCAAAAGGGGTACAAATATATCTGGGCAAAAACGCATCGGGATGAATCAGCACGGGAAGAGGAATATCTCCTCTTGCTTTTGCCACCTCTGTCAACCCGTAAACATGGTCAGGATGTGCATGACTTATAACGCAGTGGTCGATGCTTTTGGGATCTATATCCAGTGCCGCCATATTATTCATGAGAACTGTCGGATTTGATCCAGCATCAAACATGATTCTATAGTTTTGTCCTGGATATATTATATCAACCAGCAATGACAGTCCGGCTTCCGCCATAACCTGCTTATCCATGTTTGAATGTTTCATGGCATGAACAATATGTCGTCTTCTTTTGATCCCCGGAGTATCGAGAATTAACGCATCATAATAGTTTTCGACAATAGTGGTGACGACTACCTCTTCTGCAGCAAATTGCATTTTTCCCATATTGTACTCCTTTTATAAAAAATACTTTAAGTTTCTATATTATAACTGTTTTGTTGGGATCACCGAAAACTCTACTTTGCTTGCGGCGATCACATCATTTAACCAGTTAAATGATGATAACTTTTCACAAAATATATACATCTGTGAAAGGTCTGTCTTGAACGATTCTGGTATTTTTTATTTTCCGAAGTATTCCGTTTGAATTTTTTTTAATTAGAGAAGATTTCAAACTCGCGGTTTGTTGCAGAAATGGAAATCAACAGCTTCATTTTTACTGAAAAAAAAGGAAGGGGTGAAACCAAAATTTTTTTTAAATGTTCTACTCATATGGGCAGCATCCGAGAATCCAGATTCGTGTGCAGCATCTGTAAGACTGTATCCCTGTTTTAATAGCGATGAAGATCTTAACAAACGAGACCATAGAAGATACCTTCTTAGTGGTAAACCTGTATGTTCTTTAAAAAGTCTCATCAGCCGATCTCCTGAAATGCAAACTTCTTTTTCGAGTTCTCTGATGCATATGCGTTCAGGCAACTCAATTCTCAATTTTTCAATAATTTTTTGCACTCGTGTATCGTATTTCAATTGAGTCTTTTCTGAAAAGCGTTTGTTTATTATAGCGAGAATCTCCTGAGATATCTCCCAGGCTTTTTGGCATGAAACCCCATCGAAGAGTCTTAATAATTCCTTTTTCAATTGAATAAATATGGATTTATCCAATTCATGTACAGTGCCAGATTGCCCTGTTGAAACAAAAGATTCATATTCACCACTTTCAGGGTCAATTAACAGAACAATCATATCTGAATTTGGTGCAATACTCTTGTGGTAGGTGTCAGGTGAGATGATCGCTGAAAAGAGTGGCCCTATTCTTTTATCTTCCGTTTCAATAACAAAAGGATCATCAAAAGCCATAATAACGGCTGCAGCATGGTGAGCATGAAATGCAGTATCCAATCTTCGTCGAGCAAAGAGAAGCCGGCCAGCCCAGAAGTATATGGAGTTTTTTAAAGTTGAAGTGTCAATGGATTCATCTGAAGAGTTCATTGATTGCTTTATTATTAATCGGAAATGGTTCCTTGTAAAAAAGCCTCCCAATGAAACCAATCAAAGGGATAATGTTTTTAATTTTTCATATTATATAAGCATGTTATTCCTTAGACAAGGATTATTATGCGATTTTCGGAGGCGAATAAATGGTAAAAAAATGAAAAATTAAGGTAAAAATGCGTTGGCATTATAGTGAGAGTTAACACATTATTTATAATTGTCGTAGGGTGCACTGCCAAATATAGCCTTACCGGCGCATATAACAATAGCTATGCGGCATTCCGGGAAAAATTAGCCAACGATAGGTTTGTCCCCGAAAGCAACATCGGCAGATATTAAATGCGATATGACAACAACGGCAAACAACAGTAATCAGCAGCACGAAATCCAGCCTTGCAATACGCCGGAACCCGCTGTACAGTTACCAGGAACTTCCGACAACAAACGGTGAATCGAAGTTCAATCGTAAAAAAGCCCGAAACTGCAATTTCGGGCTTTCCTCTTTAAAACAAACACATACTGTTGTCCATCTTTTGCCTTTGTCTGAACCAATGGATTCGATTTTGGCTTGTTTCTAAAAAGCGGGCGGGGTAATCAACCGTTACACTATTTCGTTCCTGAATTTGTTCAAAACCGTTACACTATTTGAATCTTAACACTTGATTTAAAAATTGATGAGCTCACTCATCAGGATATTGGGCAGATGGATGGTTATGTTCGTATGTATGAGGATTTATATAAGGTTGAGGGTGACAATCCGACCATCGGATTAATTCTATGTTCAGAAAAAAATGAAGCTATTGCAAAGTATTCGGTTCTCAACAATAGCAAAAATTTATTTGCATCTAAATATATGCTTTATTTGCCAACTGAAAAAGAACTGGAGCAGGAACTGGAACGTGGACGAAAGCTTATTGAACAACAAATCAAGGATGAAAGCTGAGTAGATAGGTAACCCCCCAGTCATTATCCCATGGACCCCATTTTGAGAGGTTTGGTGCCGTAACAAGCATTATGTCTAATCTGAGAAATCTGTCAAAACCACTCATAATACATGATAAAAAGGGAAGGCGGGGAGGGACAAATATCCCTAAATTAAAAAATGGTATTCATTTCTTGACAAATACGCCTATTAGACGTATTTTTTATCCATGAATAAGGTAATTTATCATAAACGCGTCATAAAGGCCTTGAAAAAATTGCCGATTCATATTGCGAAAAATCTTCAGAGATGGGGTGAGATCGTAGAAGAAATAGGCATTGAAGAAACCAGAAAAATTAAAGGATATCACGATGAACCCTTATCGGGAGATCGAGACGGCCAACGGTCCATACGTTTGTCTCGGGCGTATCGAGCTTTTTATATCGAATATGAAGCGTTTGGCGAAGATGAAAAAGAGATCATCGATATTGTCCATGTTGAGGAGGTAAACAAACATGAGTACTAAAAAACAATACGGAACAAAGGAATTTGCAAAGGAGTTTGGGCCGCTGACATTTGGTGATGCGCTTTCCAGTCATCGACTGGGTGAGGAAATCAGTCAAAAAGAATTTGCCGTGTTTTTGGGAATCTCTCCGCAAAGCTTGTGTGATATTGAAAAGGGGCGCAAAATTCCTTCTCCGAGTCGAGCCGCAAAGATTGCAAGGCAGCTCCAACAACCGGAAACCTTTTGGATTCGGCTGGCGTTTCAAGATATGCTACGGAAAGAACAATTGGATTACAAGGTATCTGTGGCCTAATTCACCGGGTAACTCGGAACGGGTGTCGAGATTTCAACGCATAAACTACCGTTATTTTTATTAAAAGAATCATTTTTAGCTATCGGACGATTTGAGGTTAATGCCGGTTTCAATTGGCCATAAAATATGGGACATAATATGCAATTATAAACGATATAAAAACCTCTTATCCACCGTCTGAAATTTTGTAAAGCCTTGGTTTAAGCATGCTCATCTATAAAAAAGGATAACAATTTTATTGGCCATAAAATATGTTACGGCCCATATTTTATGGCTAATAAAAATCAGGGTTGAATTAAGACAGGCCAAAGGGTTCAAGACGGTAATTTAAATTAAATTTCAGTGGCTTGAATATCGAAATCTCGATGCTTGTTCCGAGTTACCCGGTGAAGACAAAAACAGTATGAGTTGATTCGAGCTATTGTTATTGACGGAGATTCAATAGAAGAGACTGCAAAACGATATGGGTATAAACCCAGTACTGCCTATTCCCTGCTCAGAGATTCCAGAGCCGGAAAAATAGAACTTTTCCCTGCTGTTAAAAAGGGCCCACAGCAAAAACGGACAAGTCCTGACGTACAAGACAAAATCATTGAATATAGAAAAATGAGGTTATCTGCTTCTGACATTCGAGATCGTCTTGCCGAAGATGCTATTAAAATTTCTTCAAGGACAGTTGAACGTACTCTTAAAGATGCAGGCTATGCTAAATTAAAAAGAAGAACCCATAAAGAATTAGGTGTCACTTTAAAAAATAAATCTATACCAGAGCGATCAGAGCATCTCGATTTCAAAGAACTTGAACCCTTTAATGTCGATTGCCCCTCAGCAGGGTGCTTCTTTTTTATCCCCTATATTTTAGAATCAGGGATTTTGGATATTTTGGAAAAATGCGAAATGCCTGATTCAAGCGATATCGGATCAACACAGGCATGTCTTTCCATGTTGCTCCTGAAGTTGATGGGGAGGAAAAGATTGAGCCATATCGGTTCTTACGACAGGGAACCCGGTCTTGGAATTTTTGCGGGTCTAAATGTCCTTCCCAAACCGACTTATATGAATACGTATTCCTGTCGATGTTCAGAATCACAAGTAATGGATTTACAGAGCAAAGCCATTACCACTTTAAAGAAAAGATATCCGGACTTATACAACACCGATTTTCACAGTAAGGTAAATCGACACAAATTCCCCTAAATTTTTATGCAGCGCATCTACCATAGTTGATTTACTTCTCCTCCTTATTGAAAATGACAGCACAAATCTATGTAGTATAACCATTTAATTATACA
>JAHIVH010000059.1 GCA_018816735.1 Pseudomonadota bacterium
ATTCCCAGATATCGGTGTATGTGTTATTAAATGGCAGTTGTATTTTTCTATAAAGAAGGAGGACAACATTTGCCGTGGTGGCCTCCTTCTTTCCTCCCAGTCAAATTATCGATGTATATTTCCTACCTATATATTTTGACCGAGCATATACCACCAGTCAGATTTCTTTGCAAATCCTATCGATTTTATTGGATGTTTTTCGAAGTGATTAACAGTTTTTCCATCAAACCAAAACTTCTGTTACCACCCACCAGGATCACCGGCACGTTTAAATGATTTTTAAACAAAGCGGCAAATGAACGAAAATATGCCTCCTCTTTTTCATTTTTTATCCCTTTGGTGACCACATGGCACCATCGTTCTGCGCTGGTGCCGCCGTATTCATCGGTTCGTTCATTGGCATGGGGAGAAATAAAATTGCTGACCAGATAGCCGTGGGCGCCATGAAGCTGCACCGCATCAAAACCGCCATCTATTACACGCTTATGTCCGGCAAATGTTTATAATGCTCGACCAGAGAAGTGCTTACGATTAAACCGACGTCACTTTCCGCGTATTTGGTATACAAATCGTGCAGCGCCTGGGTTGGTTTGCCGTCAAATGTTCCCAGCCCTTCAAATGTTGCAGATCGAACAAACCTGTTCCTGATCGCCATATTACCGATAGAGATGGAATCAAAAAGTATGGCCATTTTCGTTATCCTTTAGACACAATCCACCCTAACGGGGGATACGCATTGCCTGTCTATTTGATGATGCATTTGCCAGATTACCCGACTAAAAACTAAAAGACATTTTAGCGGCATACAGCATCCATTCATTGTAAATATGACCGTCGTTATCCGGATAAACGCCGAATTTGCCGTTCATCAGATGCGCTTCCAGCTTAAAAAGCCAGTAAGGGTTGATATCAAATCGGAAAGACAGACAGTGTTCCTTCAGTTTTTTCTGATCATCATCTGTATCAGGTTGAAGTTGAAATCTGGAATAATAATAGCCTGTTTCCAACCAATCCGTAAACCGGTAAGACAATTTGACATAAAACGATTCTCGTGTGTCCACATCTGCCTTCTGGAGAAATGCACCGCTAGTCCCATGATAAACATCTGAATCCTCTGTATGCCTGTATGTTTCAGCCGCAAAAACCCAGTTATTCCAGATGTATTCTCCGAAGAAAACAAGATAGTCAGCATTGTGAGCTTTAAAAGTGATGGGCACGTCTATCATCACATCTCCAATACGTGTTGGTTTTATCGCGTCAAACCCATAATCGAAACTGTCATAGGTCATACCGAAACTGAGGCCGTCAACAGGTGTCATCCATTGAAAATGAATGCCGTATAGTCTTTCCCCTACTACTATATCTGATATCTCAGAAAATCCATTTGCTGACTTGAGGAATTTGGCACTGCCAGTTTCCGGTGAGGTTTGAGTTCCACTTGTCCCGATCTGATATTTCAATGATCCAGCAGGGCCCAAAGGCACATTACCGAAAATCCCTATTCCTTTCGATGTATTGAGCGTATCCCTCAGCAATTCAATATAGTTACTGGTTGGCAAAAAGATAGCCGTCCTTAGAGAATCGTAATCCCGTGTGTCATTATAAAGCCCGAAATGTGTTTTTAGGAGTCCTGCCCTGAATCCCAACCAGTTCTGATAATGATATTCTGCAAAAGCCCAATTAACGACAATATTGTCATTTCCCACATCACCCAGATCCATTGCAAAAAACTGGCACCCGATCTTGAGGCTGCTGGTTGGATAGGCGGTAAAGTTAATCCCCATTTCATTAAACTCAAAACTGCCGTCATCGGTTTCCGCAAGAAAGTTGTTTTGATTTGTCGTCAGGTATCCTTGTGAAATGAATCCGTGGATCTCCACTTCCTCTGCAAGGACTGTCTGATGGTTTCCCATTAAACATATTATCAAACCTGCAAGTATGATTAAGTAGTGATTCCTCATTGATATCCCCCTCCCTTATTCAATGCTGATTTTTTTCACATCATCTGGCAGGCTGGTATCTGCCGGGATATAACCAATGGCGCTTTTTGTGGTTGCCACATATTGGATCAGGTCGTCAATACTATCAACCCTTTTGGACCGGGCGCCCTTGCCGGTAAACAGATTTCGTCGCCACACGTTCTCAAACTGGGTTGGTGTACGTTTAATATATTGTTTAATGAACGCCTTGTGAATCGTTTCATCTCGCAATAAAACAACGATAATGCCCTCATTTGCTTCCCAGTTGATGGTGTCTCCCAGAAAAATTTTTTTAATGGCTTCTGCTGTAAGATGATCTGTCGGCACATCTTTATTTGCGATAATAGCAATTGGCACTTCTGCTGAAACATCGAAGGCAATAAAAAGCATGATCGCCAAACAGAAGAGAAGAACATATCCTTTGGATTTCCGCACAATTATCATGTTTACCTCCATGATGCCATTTATAAAATGATTTCTATATCCACGGCATTCAGATCCGGCATGGCCCGTGTCTTGAGTTGCCTGTGCCATCTCATCTTCCGATAATATATCGATAAGGGTCAATTTCTTCTCTTAACAAATGTAACTCTTCCGATGTGGGAGGGGTTGTTTCATTAATTTTTCCTGCCTTCAGGAGCTCAAACCCGCAATTTTCCTGAATTTTATCAAAAGTATTCCCGGGATGGATTGAAATGACTCTCATTCTTTTGGATTCAGGCTCAAAATCCATGATGGCCATGTCTGTGATTATTTTATATGGCCCTGTGCCTTCCGGCAGACCGGATTTCATCCGTGAATCGTAGCCCGAAAGCCATCCGGGAGTTGTCAGAAAGTCAAGTTTCTCCACAAACCGTTTGGTGTTCTGCGGCGTCATGACCATCATTTTCCAGCAGAATGAGGCAAAGTCGTTTGCGCCTCCGCTTCCCGGAAACCTGACTTTCGGTTTCTTGTGATCGCCTATGACGGTGGAATTCAAATTACCGTACATGTCGATCTGGGCTCCGCCCAGGAACGTGTAATCCACAAAACCCCTTGAGCAGGCTTCCATGGTGTCTCCCATGCTTCCGGCCATGGCAGCCTTATAAAACGTCCTTGAGTCCCCGACCGATATCGGCATCTCGGGAAGCTGCGGGCTGATGCCGCCGGCTTCGAACATGATCACCAGTTCAGGGGAGGCGGTTTTCTGGGCAAGCATGGCTGCCGCGCATGGTGCACCTGTTCCCACACCTACGGTGGCCCCGTTGTCAAGTTCCCTTGCAGCAATTGATATCATCAATTCCATTGTGTTGTAATCTGTCATGATCAGACCTCCCTTGCCAGCAACAATTCTTTGGCTCTTAGCTCCCGCATTTTCGCTGAGCCACCATTAACGGCAATGTAGTCCTCGTGGTCCTCGCAGCCGTAAATATTTTTCTGCAGAAATTTCTTGAATGCATCCGGATCTTTCTCAACCGTGAGCCATTCCTTCAGATGCTCTTCATCTGAGAAGTATTCGTAGGGCATGGTTCCCGGATAGGCACCATAGGGCACCTCACATACCGCATCCACGAGAAAATAAGGGATACGGGTAGAAGACGGATCTCTCGTTATATCCTCATGGCTGATCAGTTTTTCAGTGGTGATAATCAACCGTTTGGACGCATTGGCCAGATCGAGGTCAGATACGGCGATACCTTTAAACCTGGCATTCCCGTAGACATCGCATTCATGAACATGAATGACGGATACATCCGGATAGAGCGCCGGCATCAATACAATTTTTCTACCCGTATAGGGGCATTCAACGACTTTCGCGGCACTTTTTTTAAAGGTATCGGTGCCCATGACGTTTCGGGTCACCGTAAACGGCACAGCCATGGCAGCAGCCTTCAATCGTGCGGTCAGACTGTGTAGTTCGTCCATTCGGTCACTTCCACCTTGCCGCTTTCCACATATTTTCTGGAGCAGGATGAAAGTCCGCGTGCCTCAAGACCGACCACATAGGCGACGTCCAATCTGTCGTACACTTCTCCGGCACTCAATATTTCCATGTCGTGGGTTGCGGTATGACCGGCAAACCCCATATTTTTTCTACCCTGCCTGACGATTTCATGGCAGGCGGCAACAGGTGTCCGGTTGGCGCCAAATCCACCTATGGCCAGATAATCGCCATCATGAACGAATTTTGCAATGGCGTCTTTAAGCGTCATAACCTTATTGGTCATTTTCCGGTTTTTAGTTCTGAAAAATTGTCTGGCCTTATCCGGATCTGGATCGCTGAATAAAATCCCCTGGCCTTCTTCAACAATGTTCAAATTTTCCTCCTATGACTTCAGTTTTCAATCTTTTTTTCTAGTACCCATCATCTTTTTGGCTTCATTCGTATTCAGATATCTCCTATACAATCCCAGATAAAAGAGACATCATATTATCTGCGATATTATTTATCGTCTTCTCGCTGATAAGCGGTTCAGTATAACAAAAACATAAAAATATTTGGTTTTCGATGGAGGCAACGTGAAGAAGCGTCAGCCAGTCCCCCAATTGGCGGCCGGTACTTAAGTTTAATATTCTGATGTGAAATGGCCCTAGTTTTTTCGGAAGATCGACACGGCCGATATTGGTAACCCCAATGCCGTAATGAAAAATGTTTTTGAATATTCCCTTTTCAAGATTTGAAAATAGTTTTATGGTGAATGGTTTTGAAAATTTAACCGGCATATGGCCCCCTTGTTCAATACCCGAATGAATCTGATTTCTGAAAGATCTGGAAACTTCCCAAAGAGATGTGTGATTTTCAAAACAAAGTGTGCTTTCAATAAAATCGACAAAACAACCAATTCTGCCATCTTCTATGGCAGGTTCACAGCGTGGCCTCACTGAGACGGGCGTTAACACCAATTGTTTTTTAAGGTGTTTGCCGTTTTGATTGATGACCAGATAGGTAGCCTTGGATAATGTCGCTGTTAAAAGACCTGTAATCGTTGTGTTGTTTTCGTGACACTTTTGAATGAGCGTTTTGGCGAGATTTTCATTAATCTCACGGTAGCAGTTTCTATGTTTTCTCTGTTCAAGGGGGACGATGTTTTCATAGCGATCAAGATGTTTGTATAATTTTATATATTTGAATGTTGAGCCAATCATTTTAATCTGCCTTTTTGTTTGATGCAGAAAAGTATGACCGCAGAATTTCATGCCGGCTTTGTAGTAGGGTCAGTGCATTTTTGATGATAGATATGGTAAGAGGACCTTCCACCTGAACGATGCCTGATAATAGGGTTGCTCCATTTGCATGATCGTGGCAGAATTTTGAATACGTTTCGGTCAAACCCAATTTTCTTGGTGGCATACTTTTCCCTTATCAAAAACAGTATAAAATCCGTTTCATCTCATGGCAGAACGGATTTGGTTACACGAGCGGCTGCAACATAATTACCGGACTCATCCTTAATAAATACTTCAACAAAAACCAGACGTTTGCCAGCCTTAAGTACCTTTCCTTCAATTGTGAGAGTGCCTGAAGAAACGCCTTGCATAACAGAAGAATTAAAATCATTGGCCACGGTAAACCGGCAATCATCAATCATGCTCAAAGCAGCGAGAGAAGCTGCCACAGAACATAATGCATTGAGTACTCCCCCGTGTACCGTACCCGCTGGATTAAGAATACTTTTATGAACCAAAAAAGAAAGGAGACAATAACCATCCGCACAGCTTTTTACTTCAAATCCGAGAAACCTGAAAAAAGTATCCTTATTGTAGATTTTGATGATCTGTTGCATTTTGGAATCGATCATAATTCTTTTTTGTCCTGTCTCTAAAATAAAAAAAATTGTTTTTAAGGCATTTTTTTACCAATTTGAACAGCTAACCCATACCACTGTTTCCTGGAGATCAGCTTGGTTAAGTAGTAATTCATCCGATTTCCAACCCCGGGTATTGAAATGACGGTATCCTTTTTTTTTAAGTCACGTAAAGAGATGTCCACCACCTCTTCCGGCGTCATCCATCGCTGCAGCCAATTATTCTTAATTGTATGCATGTCATATCCGAGATTTCTGCTGAGATCCGTCCGTGTAAAACCGGGGAACAATGACTGGACCTTAATGTTATATTGTTTGAGCTGCAAATGAAGACTCTCGGAAAAATTTTTCAGGAAAATTTTAGACCCGCTATATACAGCATTTTCAGCAAGTGGCGTAAATGCTCCCATGGAAGAGACATTGATAATGATACCGCTTTTGTTGCGGATCATGATGGGAACCGCTGCATGGATAAGTCGCATCGAGGTTTCGATCTGAACACGCAGCATATTGAGTTGAAGTTCAATCTCCTCTTTTAAAAAGGGTTTTTTCGAAGTGAACCCTGCGTTGTTGATCAATACGTGAAGTGTTTCTATCCCCCTTATCTTTTCCACTAAAGTTTGGCTCTGCTCAGGGTCGGATAATTCAAGAATGAAAACATCTACAGCAATACCGTACCTGTGCTGAAGATTTTCGGCAAATGTTTGGATTTTTTCTCTTCTCCTACCGGTGAGGATCAGGTCGTATCCCCTGACGGCAAACCGGGTAGCATATTCAGCCCCGATTCCACTTGTTGCTCCAGTAATAACAGCGATTTTTTTTGAATGATTTCCCATAAAAATTTTCATTGCTTTCAAGGATTAATGATCGTTAGTCAATCCCGCGGATAACGATGACCGGAATGTTCACGGTGTTCATTTTAACCAGAATCGGATAGTCACCGGCTCTCTCTTTTGCGCGTTTAAAAATTTCGGCTACAATCCGATATGTATTTTCGGTTGAACCGCCCCATCGATCGTTTCTTCTGTTTGAATAGGAAGATAAAAACTGAGCCAGTAAATACCCGTGGGCCAGATGAAGCTGCACGCCATCAAATCCGGCCTGTTTTGCTCTGACAATGGCAGATACGAAATTATTTATAATTTGGTCATCTTGACACTCAGCCTCTATGAAATGCCGGGAAAAAGTTCAAGCGCATTGATTTCTTCAATACCATTCAATTCCTTGCTGTTAAAACAAGGAAGTAATGGGAGTTCTGCAACCTGAAGAAGGGCCGCCGGTGTGGTGCAGAACGGCCAGTCTGTCCCAAAAAGAATGTGAGAATTCTTGACCAGGGATGACAGCGCATTCATTGCATAAGGAGACGTACTCAGCGCTGTATCGTAGTATAATCTTCTCAAATACGTCACGACACCCAGCGGCATATTCGCCGCCTTTTCAGGAAAAACATTCATCAAGGAAAGCCGCCATGCGATATAGGGTATCGTTCCACCTGCATGAGAGAGTATCCATTTAATGTCCGGATATCGATGCAGCGTACCGGTAATAAGCATATTCACTATAGCTCTTGTCGTATCAATCGGTGCTTCTAAGAAAAATTCTTCCAGGTCGATTCCCAAAGCCTGACGCGTCCCCGGCGGTGGTGAAGGATGCAAAAACACAACTGCCTTTCTTCGATTGAGCTCCTGCATCAATTCTTCAAACACGGGATCACCCATAAATGTTCCAAAGTAATTGGCAAAAAGACCGACACCATCGGCGTTAAGGGTATCCAGCGCGTATGCCATTTCGGATAAAGATTCATCTATAACCGGCATAGGGAGCGTTGCAAAAAAACCAAATCGTCCGGGATAATCTGTTACCATCCGGGCAGCGAGTTCATTGCAGGTTCTTGCAAGATTGGCGGCAAAATGAATTCTTTCCGTTTCACTGGAAAAAATCCCGTCATGGAAATACACACCCGGTGTGGTCAGAGATGTGATGGCGGTTTGAATATTTAATGCGTCCATAACATCGATCGACGCATTTGGTGTCCATTCAGGAAATGCCTTTCCCATGGAGTCATTGATGCCGATGCTATAAAGAGCGTCTACGTAATCAGCAGGAACGATATGATGATGGACATCGATGCGATAATTGGTTGTGGAGCATCCGGTATGTACCGCAGAAAACGCGGAAAGTGCGGATGCCGCCATGATGGTCTTACCTGACAGTTTTATAAATTCCCTTCTATCCATAATTCCCCGTCTTTTTTCAGAGCGTTTCCATTCCCGCATGTACCATATTTGACTTAACGTATTTTTTTTGATTATAAACATTCGTCCTCACAATAAGGTTTTGGTCCGTGATTGCGGGAACTTGTTTTTCTTTGCCCCATATAAAATCTTCAGGCAAGAAATGCGTATTCACCTCATATATGTGTATACCTTTCTTCAGTAATTTCACCATATTCCCAAAATATAGCCCTGCTTCTGTCTTCTTTTCTGATTTATTTATATATAAAATCTGGCTCATAAAATGTGCCCATTTCTCGGGGAATTTAATGGTTCGATAAATACTTGCACCGAATCCGCTAAATACATCCCAATTGCCGGGAATCGTACCGACAATTGCTTCCCTATCCGGGCCGTTATCAAGGATGGTGCCTTCCTGATGGTCATTATGATAAAATTTAACCGGAAAAATATCAGGGTTTACAATTAAGGTTCCACGCATATCGAGACGTGATAATACCAAATCAAAATCAAAGGGAATATTCATCCGTATTTTATGATTAATATTATTGGGATAGAAATTGAGCGTCGAACCGCCCTTACCCCCAATTTTAAATATGCCGAAACTCGCCTTCCCCTCAGAACACATCATTGTCCGTATTGGCCCCTTCTTGAAAGCCAACATTTTTCCCTTGATCATGTCGTAAAAATCAACTTCACCTTTCAGACCTATCATTTTAAGCTCAAGCTCCGCAGGAACAAAATTTCGAACGACCAGATTTTTGGTAAGCGTTCCACTTGTGTTTACAGCTTTCAAGTCATCATAATACCCCATTTCTGCATATTGCGAATAATGATAACGCAAAGATGTTACATTTACCCGGTCATCCGTGATATCAAAATTTACATAGCGGAAATGATTTACAGGTATTTCTGAATTGACCAGAATATAGGCATAAACTGCATGTGAAGAATCCGTTGAATCTCCCGCTGAAATCTCGATAACTTTCTCTGCCTTAAATTCAATATTCCCACTCGCTCTCTCCCCCAAATCCCAGGCCATAACAATCAGCTCGTCATCCGCATCCAGTTTTCCCTGATCACTGTCAATAACCTGATATCCGGATTTATGTCCAGCCTTGCTTGTCCATTCAAAAACGTATTGTCCATCCCTCATTTCATCGACCTGAAAAGGTATGGCAGACGGTTCCCCATTCCGGATTGTCACCACATTGAGTCTTTTGATATCGATACCCAACAGGGGGCACAAGCCACTTCCTTTCAGGGTCATGACTTCTTCCAAAGGGAATTTTGTTTGCGGATCACCTGCCAGCGCCGGAATAATCAGGAAATGATAAACAACGAGAAATAGAATGAGACCGTTTTTTACCGACCATATTTTTTTGATGCCATTCATTGTATTTTTCTGAAAAAATTCACTTTTAATTTGATCAACACCATCAATTGATTGTTGCATATCGGCGGGATTCTGTAAGTCCCCTGTCATGATTTCAACCGACCCTTCAGCGCGCAAGGCAGAAGCCTGAGCTTTGTTCTTTACAAAGGCCCGGACATTATGCCCTCGCGATACAAGCCTGCGTAAAAGCGAATGTCCGACTATTCCGGCAGCACTCGTTACAAGTATCATTTCAAAACGTCTCCTTAATTGATTATTATTGACTAAAGTATTTCTGAATTTTTCCGGTTGCCGGTGGTGAAAATTTTCATCTCTTCTGCCTGCCTGATCAAATCGTCTCTGAAATCCGGATGGGCAATTGCGATCAAAGCTTCTGCCCGCTCCCAGGCTGTCTTCCCTTTGAGCATAGCGATCCCATATTCGGTCACCACATGGTGAACCACGGTTCTGGGTAGCGTCACAATGGTTCCCGGCTCAAGAACCGGTCGTATGTTTGAATGAATTTTTCCTTCCTTGTCCGTTTGTGTGGATTTCATGCAGACAAACGATTTGCCGCCTTTGGACTGGTAGGAACCAAAATGGAAATCAAACTGGCCGCCGGTGCCGGATATCTGGCGTAGCCCTGCGGATTCGGAAGATACCTGGCCGAAGAGGTCCACCCCCAGGCAGCCGTTAATGGAAATCGCCTGGTCATTTAAGGCAATCCGGCCGGGATCATTGGTATAACTGACCGGATAACTGGCGCACAAGGGATTGTTATCTAGAAAATCGTAGAGTTTCCGGCTGCCGATGGCAAACGTATAAACCATTTTACCTTTGTCCAGGGTCTTTTTCAGATTGGAGATCTTCCCTGCCTCATACAGATCGAGATAGGCGTCCACCATCATTTCCGTGTGCACCCCCAAATCCTTCAGATCGGTCTCTGCGATCAGCGT
The DNA here is from genome assembly GCA_018816735.1 of Pseudomonadota bacterium. Classification (GTDB taxonomy): domain Bacteria; phylum Desulfobacterota; class Desulfobacteria; order Desulfobacterales; family JAHIVH01; genus JAHIVH01. Next base: position 10,330 of record JAHIVH010000059.1, read on the forward strand.
GCCTAAGGCATTGGGCATGCCGCCGATACCTAACTGAATACAGGCGCCATCCCTGATTTCCTTGATGATGTGACCGGCAATGCGCCTGTCAGTTTCCGTGGGTGCTGCCGAGGGCATGTCCAAAAGCGCCTCATTATCGGATTCCACAATATAATCCACATCTGAAATATGAACCGATTCATGGAGCCCACCCAGACACCGAGGCATGTTTTCATTTACTTCCACGATGCGTATTTTGGCATTGGGGATCATCTCATTCTGGCAGTCGTTACAGACGCCATAGTTAAAAAATCCGTTTTTATCCATGGGTGTTGTCCGGATGAAACATACATCCGTGTGGTGATGGCGCGTGCTGAACCCCGGAACTTCATGATAAAGCGCGGGAATATGACTGATAATGCCGTTCGCATTCAGCCCACGATCCGCAAGCGTCAGGAACATCGAGTTATAGATGAAACTTTTCTGGTCAGGATCGGCCATGACAATGGCCGAGAAGTTGGGGAATCCCGAACATCGAATATTGACATTCTGGACTTCTCCCACGCGTTTGCTCAGGGCCGTGTCCATATAAACCGGTGAAGAAAGCATGTGGCCGTAATCGATCCAGTCTCCGGATTTGATCATATCCACGGCTTTTTCAGCTGAAACCTTTTTTTTTCTATACTGCTGTAACAGAGACATATTGTTCGTTTATCCTCGCGTATTTTTACTTTTGTTGAATGGGTCATGGAAAAAGCTCTTTTCTCTGCTTTTTCAGATATGTTGTTTTTTCCTGGGCAATGGCGTTTAGAAGGGTTCCGCCTTTCAGGATTGCAGGATCAGCCGTAAGGATTCTCTCAACCAGGTGATCGAAAAGAACAGGGTCTTTCTTGGCCGTTGCCAGCAGTTTGGCCTTGAAGTAATCGACCATCAGGAGATTCCCGTCCGAAACATTACTTGCCTTTTCAAACGCTTTTTCCGCATTTTCGATTCCCCCTTCCGGATCGAATACTGGCGGGATAAACGCTTTATAACCGGCAACCAGAAGCTGGCCAAAACCGAAAAAATACTCCGGATCGAGCGTATTCACCCGTTTCACCAGCGCCATCACATCCGCAATATCGATGGTGGCGGACATGTCTCCTAACTGCATCGATCGCACGAACAGGCTCAAGACCATATTGGTCCCTGTATAAAACAGGGCTTCTATATCATCCTCATCCGCATAGTCCACAAGACGCTTGACATCCTTCTTAAAGTCAAACTTCTCCCCTTTCTCTTTTTTCATTTCTGAAATCGATTGTAGGGGCTGTGAAAACCGAAATCCCTGATCCAGATATTTCTTCACCTTCCTGTTCTGTTTCAGAGCCCGGATGCCGTATTCTTTTCCGATATTATAAAGAACCACCGCATACTCGGGATCTTCGTCCTCCACCAGAAGACCGTATGTCATATAGAGCGTAGAACAGGTCACCAGCATTTTATAACTTGTTGGCGCCATGCCGTCCGTCACCTGGGTCACCATAAAGACCTGTCCGGGAATGCCTTCTTTGGCCAGACGCGCGCTCGGCATGTTGTATGATGCGGTGACCAGGTCATCGACTGACGCATTGGCGCCCATGTCTATCATCTTGCCCCGGAGAGCCGTACATCCGGAAAGACCGGCAATTAAAATCGATAAAATAATCAATGAAACACCATGTCTGATACCCATAAAGCGATTCGTCATTTTGACTCTCCTTATATTAGTATTAATAGACTCCCTTTTAAATCACGATTAAAGGCGGCCGTTTTCCCATGCAATCAATCAAAAACAGGCTCAGTTCAGGCCAATACGTAATGACCACCAGCGTCATCAAAAGAAGGACGAAAAAGGGAATCGTGGCCCTGAATACATCCACCACCGGCCTGTTGAACCGGATGCTTGCAATGAACAAGTCCAGGCCGATGGGCGGGGTCAGAAAACCGATGGTCAGATTGGACAGAAAAATGACTCCCAGATGCACCTGATCGATCCCGTAACTTTTGGCAATCGGCAGGATAAGCGGCACCACCACAAGAATGGCGGTAAACAGATCCATCATGCATCCCACAATGAGCAGGAATATATTCAAGGCAAACAAGAAACTATATTTGTTCGTAAAATACTGCTGAAGAAAGGCA
>JAHIVH010000060.1 GCA_018816735.1 Pseudomonadota bacterium
GGGACGGGCGGGTGAATTTTTTATAATCAGGGCGGGATAGCGGGAAAAACAAATTAATGATTGTTACGTTTACACGATCTTGTCATTCAAAGGTTTCTTTTACATCAGCTCAGGCGGGTGAATTTTGCTCAGCGCTATAGCATTTCAACTGGATGGAACGATTTTTCTTTATCTGTGTAAAGGAAAAAACGGGAACTTATTGGTTATTTTGCCTGGACCATGGTTGGTCTGTCAATTAACCTTATTGCCAATTTTCTGCTTGGTGAAGCACGGTTTTATTATATTTTTTATAAATAATATCAAATAGATGCTGTATATTGCATATAATATTTTTCATACAGATTAAATTAATAGATCTATTTAAATGATACTAATATAATTAATTATTGACAAATGTATATCATATTATTTACAAAAATATTTACATTTATATCAATAATCAGAAAGAAAGGTCATATTATGAAACTCATCGATCAGGTAAGAACGGTTATTCGTACCAAGCATTACAAGTACAGCACAGAAGAATCATACGTATCATGGATAAAACGATATATTTTATTCCATAACAAACAGCATCCGTCTACTCTTGGTGAGAAGGATATATCCCAATTCATTTCTTTCTTGGCAGTTGAAAAAAATGTAGCGGCAAGCACTCAGAATCAAGCGTTGAACGCGATTGTTTTCTTGTACAAACATGTTTTAAAACTAGAGGTCGGAGATTTTGGTTCGTTTGAACGTGCAAAACGCCCTCAGAATCTTCCTACTGTTATGACCAGGACCGAAGTCCTGAAAATACTAAGCATGTTGCAAGGTGATCATCTGTTGATTGGTAAAATTCTTTATGGATGTGGATTGAGGCTAAAGGAATGTGTGCGCTTGCGCGTTAAGGATATTAATTTTGAGGAGAATATTATTATTGTACGGGATGGAAAAGGGGCCAAGGACAGGCGAACGATGTTGCCTTCCAGCATCAAGGAATTACTGAAACAGCAGCTTACCCGTGTTAAGCTTATTCATGAGAAGGATTTGAAAGATGGTTACGGGGAGGTATATCTGCCCTATGCTTTGTCTAGAAAATACCCCAATGCCGCAAAAGAATGGATCTGGCAGTATGTTTTTCCGTCAGGCACGCTTGCCAAAGATCCAAGAAGCAACAGGGTAGGGAGGCATCATATGGATGAGAGCGCACACCGGAAAGCCGTCAAACGCGCGGCATATCAGGCCGGGATTATGAAAAAAATCTCACCACATTGCTTTCGCCACAGTTTTGCAACTCATCTGATCGAGAACGGTTATGATATCAGAACGGTCCAGGAACTTCTTGGTCATAAGGATGTATCCACAACCATGATATATACGCATGTCCTGATGAATGGCAAGGTGGGGGTTAACAGTCCTCTTGATGCATTGTAGGAATAATCCTCAACCCTTTACCATTTTTAAATTAACGAATACCCTGACCCAGTTAATCCGGACCATCGAGGGGCTGTAATTTTTTTCTCATTGCCGGATATAAAGAATTCCGGAATTCCGGGGACGTACCCTTTTCCAACAAAAAATATATAATTAATATAAAAATAGTTTGTATTTAAACTATATATATACTAACTACACGCTGACAATAAAAGGATGGTGTTATGACTTTTAAAGATTGCCTATGCTATCGCTTGGGAAAAACAACAAGAAAGTTAACAAAAGCTTACAGAGAGGAAATTGCCTCTTATGGCCTGACCCATGGGCAATTTTTTTTAATCGTTGCAATCATGGAGGAGGACGGACTTTTACCAAGTGAACTTGCAGAAAAAACCTCTCAAGACCGGCCTACCATTACTGGGCTGATTGATCGCCTATATCATGATGGATGGGTCGAAAGAAAATCTGACGAAAAAGATCGTCGTACTTTAAGGATCTATCTTACACCCTACGCAAATCAACATAAAGAATCTATTCTGAATCTTTTTGAGAGAACAAATCAAAAATTCCTAAACCGTTTTACCCGTGAAGAGTGGGATCAGATGCAGAGTTTCCTTGATCGATTGGAACAATGCACTTGAAATTATGATCGATAATTTTATGAAGAGGAATAATATACATGTCAGAACTAAATTCTGATCACTTAAAATCGGTAATCGACATTATAAACAAGGGCCCCTTTTTTAGGCATATGTCAATGAGGGTCACTGAATTGGGTGTTGGATATTCAAAAGTTGCAGTCGAGATTGGTGAAGAACATATGAATCCTTTCGGTACTCTTCATGGAGGTGTATATGCTTCTGTTATCGATACCGCCGCTTATTGGTCAGCATACTGTGATCTACCGGAAGAGCAAGGTTTGGTAACGATTGATCTTAAAGTCGATTTCCTTGCACCGGTCCTTGATCAAATGATTATTGCTACTGGAAAAAGACTTAAAGCAGGAAAAACGTTATATCTTGCTGAAGCACAGATATCTAATCAAAGCGGAAAAGTACTAGCTCATGGTACATCCAAATTAATGGTCATTCACAATAAACAAACGATGAAGGAAGTCGTTGATTATGTATCGGCAGAAAAGCTGCCATCAAAATTTATAAGGAAATATTGCGGCACATAAAATCATCTGAATATCTGGAAGTTCTATTAAAAAAGGTGATACAAAAACTTCAGAGAATTTTAATGCAAAGGAGGAAAATTATGGATATTATAACAGCTATTCATAGTCGAAAAAGCATCAGAAAGTTCAAGCCAGATCCTGTCCCTAAGGATATTGGAGCGGCAATGCAAAACCTTTGTCTTGCTGCACTGAATTATGACTTGGGAACCTGCATTGAAGATCAGTCGGTTTTATACCCTGAGGTATTAAGGAAACATGCCAGTATCCCGGATACAAAGCGAATTGTTATTGCCATAGCGGTTGGGTATCCTGATTGGGATTTCCCGGCAAATGAACTGATTAGCACTCGCGAATCTATAGAAAAAAATACAACATGGTTGGGGTTTTAAAAATTGTCTCTGAAACAATAGAATGATCAAATTAAAAAGGCGGGGTCAAATTGGTCTTGCCTTTTTTTGTTTCAGTTTCTGAACAGAGCTGGCAGCGAGCCGGGGCGGCAAAGCTAAAATGATACTGGATGCCTTCAACTAAGGCCCAGCGCCTGTATCAGCTCTACGACCTTAGGGTTCATCAGAGGCCAATACCAGGATGGTCCCAGGTTAACAAAAAATTCTTGATGCTCCGGGCTTAAAATTCTACCCCCCACACGGGATCGGGCTTCAAGCAAAATCACAGATTTTTTCTTTGCCGCCAGCAGAAAGGCCGCATAGATTCCACTGAGGCCGCCCCCCAATGATGATGGCTTCAACTTCTTCCGTATGCATCTCGTTTGAGTTCTCCTTTTCAAAAGCGTTATACCGTTTTACTTGGATCGCTCATACCCTTTCCCGGAAGCATGAATAAAAAGGGGATGCCCAATATCCCCAGAAGCGCACAGATGTAATACGTTGTTTTGAGCCCCACCAGATCTCCGCAAAAACCCACCAACACGACTACCGCCGACCGCGCAATAAATGAAACCATCATGAAGAAGCCATTAGCGGCAGAAGGGCTATTTTTTGCATGCTCTTGAATCATGGCCAGCATCACCGGTGTGGTTGATAAAAGCGTAAATCCCGTACAAACCAGTGCAGGCACTTTATACGAGCCAGGAAGTATCACAAAAAGAAACAGGAAGAAAGGCGCTAAGGTGAGTAAAAAACCCAAGACACGCCGTCTTCCCAGTCTGTCGCTCAAAGGCCCGGCGGAAAAGATTCCCAATACACCGGCTGCTTCGTACAGGGCAAGCCCGGCACCTGCCAACCATAAGCTTCCGGTTTCCTGTTTGATGAAAATGGGTAGAAATGTGGATAGGGAACCGTGCATAAATCCTCTGGTAATCAGGATACCGGTCAACGGTCTCATAACCCCTTTTATCTCACCCCATGATTTTTTTAATGGAACCGGATGGTTTTTTTTAAAGGCAATATTTAGGTCTTTGAACCGGAAGTAAATCAGCACAGAGGATAGGATGCCGATGAGCATCACCGGATAATAACCTTCAAGCCCCCAGAGCGATACTGCTCCGACAGCGGCAACCGGGCCGACTGTCCGTGAAAATTCTCCTCCGATCATGAAAAAGCTCATTCCCTGTCCTTTCCGGCTCCCGGAAAGCTGAGCCACCATGACAGGTGCAGGTACATGAAAAAGTGATGTGCTGATGCCCACCACCAAAAGGAGTAATGCCACCGCACCGTATGAAGGGGCCAGTCCCAAAAGGCTCATGGGGATTGATGTGAGTGCCGGTGCAAGAATAATAAACCATCGAATGGTGTTGCCCCGATCGGCCCATTTCCCAATTACCGGATTTAACAGGGCCGGAAGTTGAGAGATGGTTCCGAGAAATCCGGCATAGGTAAGGTTTATAGAAAGTTTTTCCACAAGCAGGGGCAAAAGCGGTGAAAAAAAACTCGAGAAAACATCATGAATAAAATGGCAAACCGAAATTAAAAGAACCCCTCCCCACTGAAACGGTTCTTCCGTCTTATTTCCTCGAAATATCTGTTCTCCGTTGGATGGCATGTTGTTTTTCCTTAATGAATCATATGGATGCCGTGGTAAAAATCCACTAAAAAAACCGGTATTATAGCGGACAACGAAATAATTGAAACAAAATAATTTCACTGAATTATTCTGAAGCATACGCACCACGACTCAGCTATGATGTGTGTTAATAATTATTCAAAGTTAAAAAGTCGACGTGTTAATTTGTCAATTGTCACAAAAATGAGTCGAATGTGAATGGGGTTACCTGAGCATGATTTTTAAGAAATGGGCGATTTGATGAAAAAAATCCACATGTAACCGTGGACGATAAGGGCATTGGCCGGAAAATCAAACTTGTTCCAAAAGAAAACGCATCTGTATTTCTGCTTGCATGGCGGGTTATAAAGAATATTTATTCCTTTTACAAAATACTGGGCAAGCATATCTAAAACTGAATGTTGCCGTTCACAATTTCAGAATACAGGCTTTGGGTCAGTCGAACATATTCAGGTGTGCCCGGAAACAGAACATAAAGTGGATCTTTTACCTCGCCAGGATTGAATCCGGTTTGCTTCAGTTTGGACTTGATTCGTTTCATTGTGGCGGTTGTTTCGAATTCCTTTTGAAAGCGGATAAAAACAGGCACGGCAAATGATGGCAGCAAACGCCTCAATTGCCGGGTGAAATTCAGGAAGTCAAATGACTCAGGATTGATATCTGTAATGATGGAAGCCATCCCCGCCCGCCCTTCCGTACCCGGAATCTGGACGCCATATACAGACGATTCATTGACCATGTCAATGCTGTCTATGACCTCTTCAACTTCAACCGTAGATACATTTTCTCCCTTCCAACGGAAGGTGTCACCGATTCGATCAACAAACTGTGCATGCCCGAATCCGATTTTCTTGACCAGATCACCGGTGTTAAACCAGGCATCGCCTTTTTTGAAAACATCCCGGAATATCTTCTGTTCAGTTGCCTCTTCACTGGTATATCCGCCGAATCGGCTTTTATCGGTGATTTCTCCGAGCAGGAGGCCGGCTTCATTCTTCCTGATTTTTTGGGTAAAGCCTTTTTTATTTTTAATCAATTTATCCTGCTCCACATTGTATTGGGCAATGGCATAGGGGGTGAGGCCAATTCCAATGGTACAATCGAGGTTCATTAAATTCAGGAAAGTGATATTGCCTTCTGAAGATGCGTAAAACTCGAATATATAGGGAATCTGAAACCGTTTTTTAAAGCTTTTCCAGATATCGGTACGGAGCCCGTTGCCGATGATTTTCTGTATGGCATGATCTTTTTCTTCCGGGCAGGAAGGCTGATTGTAGAGATATCGGCATAACTCGCCAATATAGGCAAAAGCAGTGGCATGGTACTTTTTGACGTCCACCCAGAATTGGCTGGCACTGAATCTTCGTCTGATTAATATTGCGGCGCCGCCATGAATGGCGGCGCCCCATGCTACAAACAGTGCCGTGCCGTGGAAAAAGGGAAGGGGGATATAGATGGTGTCTTCAGGGGTCAATTCCATTACAGAGCCAAAAGCGTATTTTCCTGAAATCCATCGGTGGTGGTCTATCGCAGCGGCTTTGGGTTTACCGGTAGTCCCGGAAGTGAAAATATAGCACAAAAGATCCTGGGGTTTGATTGTTTTTGTCGTGGCGGGATTGGCAACAGGCACATTTTTCAATTGATCGATGAGATCAATATACCCGGTTTTTGTTGAAGCGTTCTTCCGGGTAGATAAGATAAATAATTTTACAGATGGAGACAGGCTGAGACGGGCACGGATTTCTTCAAATGCATTTATCCGGTCTTCATCAATAATATAAAAACGTGTGTGAGCGATCGTCACACAATGTTCCAGAACGCTTCCGCGCAAGACAGGGTTCACAAGTGAGACCACCGCGCCGATTTTTGATAGCCCCACGATAGTAAAAAGAAGAAAGGGGTTGTTTTCCATGATGACTGTTACCACATCCCCTTTTTTCGCACCTGAAGACAGAAAAAAATTGGCAACCTGGTTACATCTTTCATTGAATTCCCGGTATGTATATCGTTCAGATTCAAATAAAAGGGCGGTTTTATGAGGTATTTTTTCAGCATGTTCTTCGATATAGGAACCCATTGAAACAAATGTGGTCCGTTCGATTTTTTCAAATTCCTTTCGGGCCTTAGTTGTTGACGGCAGCAATTTAAAAAATTGTTTAAGACCCGGTATGAATTCTCCAAATGTAATTTTATTGGTTTCTATTTGTGCCATTTTTTCACTCCTGTTTGAATTTACGGAATGGATAAGCGCTTTTACTAACCACAGAGATCACAGCGGACACGGCGCATCGAGTTCTCAATCTTTTTCTCTGTGCCTCTGTATTCTTGGTGGTGAAATTATTGTGTACCTATATTTACGCCTATGTGCACTAAGCGATAAGTTGGATAGCGTAAGAATGCTATGCAATTTTTGCTTTTAATGGTTCAAATCTTGCTTTTTCCATCGTAAAAGGGAGGAGAATACATGAATATAGAGGATAACTACCTTTTCAGTTCAGATGCCGTACTCTAATTCTCATAGATGGATTTCCAGACCGTTTTGTCAAATGAGGTTCTTCTTTGCGGGCAATTTTCACGATGGCAGAGCTGGCAGCTCTGAAAATCGATTTCTGTCTGAAAAATGATTCCGATCAGTGATGTTTCCGGTACAAGCAGGGAAGAATCCGTAATCCCCACACCAATTCCTGCCTTGACATCTTTAAAGAGTGAAAACAGGTTTTTCTGCTGGACAATCGGCCAGACGACTTCGTCTCCTGATCCGGGGTTCATGCTGGATAATTTGCCGGTCTTGTAATGCTTATCGATATGTTCAAACAGATGAATAATGGCAGATTGAAGGAGAATACCTTTAAGATTAAACATCCAGAAACTTTTGAGCATATCACCTTTATCGATTTTTATATTATCAACTTCCGTGCCACAAGTGGCAATATAAGGGAATACACGTTTTACCTGATCAAGATTTTTCTTTAGCGCAAGACTCGTAAATAACGTATCATCAATCTTCACCGTGTCTTCACCTTTTTCATCTATGTAGGACACTTTGTACATGACCTTGGGATTCCCTGTTGCCTGGACTTCCCTGGCCAGATCCGTAAATCGTCTGGCAAGTTCTGTCCCCGGTCTGATTTTATATTCATCTGATAATTTCCCGACCTCCAGGGTAAATGGAATTTCTGAAAGGATTTTCATTTATTTTTCCTCATAAAAGGTGATGGTGTCGTAAAAACTCCTAACATGATTTTTATGCGGTATGCAACGCGATTTTTATTTGGGATGAGACTGGAAGGCCGCTCCGGAAGAAAATTTTCATCTTGTTTTTCTTTTGCGATAATCGTCTTTTGAGTCAGTTTCTTCAGAGGACTCTTTTTTGACCGGTTTCCCTTGCCGGTAATCCTGCCCCTGATTTCGACTGAAGAAAATCAGGAGCAGGATCAGGAAAGGAGGCAGAAAAAAGGGACGTGGGGGATTATCTTACGTTCGTCACAATACGGGAAATTGCAAAACTGGCATATCGGGTTCCTGGTGTGTAGAAACCCGCTTTATACAGCCCGTCAGTTAACGTACCCGTTGAAGTGCCGCCATAGTATACATCATATGTAGCGCCATTTTCCAGTTCCGGGGAAGAAAATGCGATTGACTGATATTTTTTTGTAGGTGAAAAGCTCAATAGTTCTTCCCCGTCAATGGTTTCAAGATGGACCAGTGTTCCGGCAGCCAGAGATTGAGTAAAATTTATCAGAACGGAATACTGCGTTGATGTCTGATCGGGTGCCTGAGCCATACCTGAGCTGCCAGCCCCCACTATAAACCCGCCTGAGATTTTAAATGAAGCATCATAATCTATGGCGCCATTGGCATCATTTGTCGGTCCGTTTATAATGACCACACCATCTGTCATTTCGATCGAACCGTTTGCATCCACGCCGTCCCCATCCGCCTCAACGACAATATACCCACCGTTGATAGAAAGATAATAATCACCTGCTGTTCTTGTGGGATTGGGGCCTCCCGGCCATATAAAGGTCGACGATCCATCATTGCCGCCGGCGATATTTATGCCGTCGTCGCTTGAGACAATGTGCATATTCCCATCATTGATGATGATGACAGCGCTTTCAATGCCTTCATACGATTTGGTTATGGCAAGGTCGCCCCCATTGATTTCTATTTCCGAATCTGCATGAATGCCGTCATCTCCTGAAGAAATGAGAAACGACCCCCCATTAATTTCGATACGTTCATTTGAATGAATCGCGTCATCAGCAGAATCGATTATAAAGGTCCCACCATCAATTGTGACGTTGACAACCGCTTTGATGCCTTTTGCGGAATCGTCTTCTGCAACAGAACGGCTGCTGCCACCGCCTGATGATACAGCTATTTCACCACCGGAAATGATAACATTGGTTTCTGCCTGAATGGCATCCCCTTGAGCATTTATCGTTATTTCGCCGCCCTCGATAGAAATATAGCCCTTGGGAGCCTCAACATTCGTTGATTTGAGGCCATCGCCCTGGGCATTGATATGGATAAAGCCATTTTGAACACTGATGTAATCTTTGCCTATGATGCCATCATCTATCGCATTTACGAGGATCGTGCCACTTGAGATTTTAAGCCCATCTTTGCTTTTTATGCCATCATTGTAATTCGCATCAACAGATAGCATGCCATCTCCATAGATTAAAAGGTCTGACTTGCTGAAGAGTGCTGCGTCCGGTTCATCATCTTCCGAATCCTCAAAAATGTATGCGGTGCCATCCATGAGATAATTTTCAGCGCCCTCCTGAAGAACGATCACAGTATTTTCTGCACTGGCAACATAAATCGGTGCATTCCCGGAGCTGTAAATATTGATGCCGTTTAAAAGAAGTCTCACAGTTTCTTCATCTTCCGTATCCACGATAACCTGGCCGTCAGTTAATGTGCCACTTAAGCTGTATGTGCCTGCAGATGCAATCCGTACGATACTGCCATTTGCAGTTGCACCGGAACCGTTTACGATAACCGAATTCCCGTTTAATACAATTTGGGTTGCCTCGGAGCTGTCCCAGTCTTCATCTTCTATCTCCTCAATAACATCTGTATCCTCAGTATCTGATGCGCCCTCATTATTCACCGCAGTATCATTATCGGATGATGATGAATCAGAACCTGAATGGCATGCAATAGACATCGTCACCATAAAAATGCATATTATGAACGCAAGTAGCTTTTGGGTCATCATACTGGGCTCCTTATTGGAAAACGGGTTTATAAATGATTTATGAGTAGCATTGAATTATGAAGAAAATATGATCGAAATATGGGTTTAAAATGGAGATTTTTGAATTCTGCAATTGCCGGTAAAATAACATTTCCTAAGGTTTTACAGTCACTTCATCACATTTTTTATGCAACTGTAGAGTGGATTTGGGGTATTTGGGAAATGTCAGAATGTTGCACACATATAGGTTGCTTTGTGTGCAACATTCTGGGGAATCATCTATCCGGCAGAATTTGGCGAGCCATCCTCAAATGCCCAGAGAATTTTATTCATCGCATAATGGATGTTGATATTATGTTTTTCACCGAGCTTGCCTAAATTAAGCCAACAGCCCGGGCAATAACAGCTGACATCTTTTGCTTCGGTTTGAAGTATCTGATCAAATTTTTTCTTTGCTTCTATTTTTATATGCTTGTTTTCGAAGTTGTCACGGATACCACTTGCAAAGCCACAGCACAAACTGTCATATCGATTGTTCTCCAGTTCGACCACGGGCATTCCTGCGGCTTCATGCAGCCCCCTGACCGCTTCGTAGAACGCGTCACCCAGCTCACTGCTGTAACATGAATCTGTCAATGCAACTTTGGTTCCGACCGACCGTTTGATTGTAATCTCACCGGTATTGTATTTCTCCCATAGCCATTCCCATAAGGAAATAACCTTATAAGGCAGTTCTACACCATGACACTCCGGCCAGAAATGACCGAAGTAGTTTGAACAAGACCCGCAGTAGCATACCAGCCGTTCCGCATCGAGGATGTCCAGATGCTTTCGGGTGCGATCGACGATTTCAACAAAGCTCTCATAATCCCCCATGCGATAGGGGATCTCGCCACAGCAGGCATCCCGGGGCGCATATTTGGGAAGGCTTTTAAGGGCTTTCGCATATTCAATCGTTTTCGGTATTGTCCGGCCGGTACAGCCGATAAATAATACATCCTTTGACCTGGCCGGGATGCTTTTCCATTTTTTTAATATCGCCTTATCCTCTTCCGGCGCTGCGTTATACATATCGAAAAAATAACCGGATTCATGTTTACCGGTAAACATGTATTCTATGGACGCAGGGATGCCTTGGCCGTTTTCACGGAGTTTTGCCGCCATCCGTTCCAGAAAAAGCGCATACGGTTTCAGGCCCTTTGGGCAGTAGTGATTACAACTATAACAGAACGTACACTCATTTAATACCCGCATGGGTGTTTCGTCATTTAACAGCCGCTTTATTTCAGCTTTGCTTTCTTCCTTCCCCATTTTCATGACCGGGCATTTTTGAAGACACAATCCGCAACTGACACATGCCGTTACATCCTTGCCAGCGGGAACAAATGCATCGATATAGGTTTGATGGGCCATATTTACCTCCTGTTTTCCGTTTGTCATTGTCAGGCCGATAGACCTGGTTTGAGCTAAAGAATCCATCCAAATGATAATATGGTGTTTTAATCCTTATACGGGTTGACAGATCATATGAAAAGTGGCAAAAACGGCATTTAAACTTGGGATCGCGTCAAATTTCGTCTGGAAGATCAACAGATCATTCTTGAATCAAGGGAGCAAACGCTCATGAAAAACATTACCATTCTGGCGATTCACAATACCATCGCCACTACTGTTTTGGGGCCCATGGACGTATTTTTCCAGGCTGGCCAACTATGGAATTATATCAACGGCATTCCCTTGACCCCTTTTTTTAAGGTTGAAATCGCAACCGTTGATGGAAATCCGGTGAAATGCCTCAACAATGTATTCCTGAAACCGCATCGCGCGATTGATGAAGTCGAGAAAACGGATTTGGTTATTATTCCCAGCATAACCGATATAGAGAAGGCGCTTCAATACGGAAAAGATACCTTAGACTGGCTTGAGTATCATCACAACCAGGGGGCGAGTATTGCCAGTGTCTGCACGGGCGCTTTTCTGCTCGCCGAGACCGGATTGCTGAACGGCAAAACAGCCACCACGCATTGGGGTTTTGTGAAATTGTTCAAAGAGATGTATCCAAAGGTCAATCTTAGGCCGGAGAGGCTTATCACGGATGAAGGGAACCTTTTTTGCGCCGGCGCCCTTGGTGCGGGTATTGATCTTTCTGTGTATCTTGTTGAAAAAATTTGCGGGCACGAAATAGCGATTCAGTGCTCAAAGGCCTTGATACATGATATGGGGCGAAGCTCACAGGCGCCTTATACGGTTTTTCAGTTCCAGAAAAACCATCCGGATGAAGCGATCCAACTATCCCAACAATGGATTGAAAAAAATTATGCACATGAAATGGATATCGGGCGTGTTGCCAGGATTCATGGCATGAGCAGAAGAACATTTGAGCGCAGGTTTAAAAAAGCGACAGGGGATACGCCGCTTTTATATGTGCAGCGGACACGGGTGGAGGCAGCCAAAAGAATTTTAGAGACAAACAATGGAACATTTGATGAAATTTGCTATCAGGTGGGCTATGAAGACAGCAGTCATTTCAGGGAAGTATTCAAAAAACACACAGGGCTTCTGCCATCCGAATATCAAAAAAAATTCCGAAGCAGTTGAGAAAAACCGTCACGCCCTATCTGTGAACCTTTTTAAGGATGCATCAGGAAACAGGGCCAAAAAAGCAAGAACTGAAACATCGAAAGCAAGATTTGTCATGCAGCGAATTCCCATTCAATATACGGTGAAATATCATTGCGTTTGTAATCCGATATATGTCATTAATTAAAAACACTGTTCGGCTATGGGTCAATTGTTAGCATGACTTGGAAAGGACGGTATGAAACGCATGTGAAGCTGTGTCAATGATATTCGATTTTGATTAACCGATCAAAAGGAGAGCCACCATGGAAAAGCCCAGGATGAGAGCCGCCTTATGCTCAATTTTTTTTGTACTTTTGACCTTTTGTCTCATGGCATGCAATGATGACTGCAAGGAATGTTCTATACGATGGATTCCCGTACCCAAAATAGACTATATCGTACCCGCATTCCCTGAGGAAAATGCTCAATACTGGGTATTTACGTTCAAAAATTCTCCGGATAACAACAAAAAAATATGCATTTCAGGCAAATTCCCATATGCACGGTTTATGAGTTTTACGCTTTACGACTTTGAGACGGGCGAACCCGCCAGGTTTTCAGACAAAACCCAGGAAATCGAAGACGCGATGATCGAGCCCATGCCCGGAAGCGCCAATCCTTTTGTTATCGGCGCGGACCGCGATACACCTGAACGGGATTACGAAGTTTATCTGGTACAGGAAAGCAGCAGTCATGTGGGAGAGGCAAACACACTGGTCATCCCTTCAGAAATCGAGAATCCATCTCTTTTTATACGCGTGTATGTGCCTGACAATCCTGAAAGTCCTTCCGGAGACGTCGGACTGCCCAAGATTCGTGCGTTTGATGAAAAAACCGGCGAGCAGGTCTATTGTCCTCCCATATCCACAGCAATTCCCAAGTCTATCGTTAACCTGCCCAAGCCTCCGGATGAAGATTCGATTCCGCTGGATGTGATTCATTCCTATCGGCCCGGAGAATTCGGACTTTTTCCCAATGGTGATCATCCTTACCTGATTGTGCCACTGACGCTTGAGGCCAAACGACAGGATTTGGTTGCTGTCTTGCGTTTCAAAGCCCCGGCATTCCCAAGAACCAGGGGGGAAGAGGGGGTGACGTTTACAGAAGATCAACAGGTTCGCTACTGGAGCGTTAACCTTGGCGAAATGATTACAACCGGTTCGAGTATAAGTGTTTCGGATGAAGATATGAAAATAGGCGACGACGGCATGGTTAGAATCGTTGTCGGTCCTAAATCGCTTAATGCTCCTGAAAACGGCAACTGGAATGTCTTTTCATGGGGATGGCATATAAAACCGATCCTTCTTTTCCGACAGATTGCACCCCGAGACGATTATGAAAAATCATTTTCCAATGTGGACGTGGCATTCAATGCCGGGGATTACGATAACCTTTCAGCAGATGAAGTGCTTGCCAAAAAAGCCACAAATTATATCCAGGAGTATGCTCCGGATGGCGTATATTGCACCATTGAGGCGTTCGAGGATTGCGGATGCGGCCTGTAGGCTCTATTTTTCCTGATGTTATGACTTCAACGGTTTGATCGGCAGGCAAAGATCCAGAATGGCATGCTTCAGGGGATGGGTTTCGATGTCATTATAATAAATATTGAAAGTGGGTCTGTCATCTGGCTGGTAATCACTTGTTGCCAGCCAGTGATACAACAGCCTCAACCATTCCTCTTCCTGGTGATGGGTGTCAATTTCACAATGGTGAATGGCAAATTTGCCGCCTGTAAGGGTTTGAATATTGACCCAGTTATCTGCTTTCACCGTGTCAGGGACTGTGATACACGCATCAAAAAGCAATTTTTTTTGCGGGGTTAAATCCGGATTGCTCCATGCGACTCCGATAACACGTGCGTCCGTATTCACAAGTCCTCTGGGATTTGCCCATTGCATCAATTTTCCAAAAGCCGACCTGACAGACTCCACAGTGTATGGGCCTCTGTTTCTCACATAAGCGACCCGGTAGGACGGAAGTTCCATTACACACACATTCATTTCTGTATTTCGTGTAAATACTTTTTCGATCGATATCTTTCGACGATAACGATAATGCTGTGTCAGTTCTGATTCTGAGGCTGTGTGCTCCTGCATCTCGCTGGCCTCAAGGTTTTTCATTTTCTGCAGCCAGGTTTCCCAGTTCAGTTCTGTCCGGACATTTGAAGGTGTGACGCCGTAATGAGCCTTGAAGCAGCGGGCAAAATTTTGTGAGCTTGAAAAGCCACTCTCAAAGGCGATTTCAGTGATGGACTTGTATTTGTCCAGGGTAAGCTTGATTGCCGCCTTCTCCAACCGGACGCGTCGAACAAACTCATTCACGGTTTCACCCATTAATGCTCTGAATATACGATGGAAATGATATCTTGAAAAGCATGCTACATCGGCGAGTTTTGAAAGGTTTAAATCTTCGGCATAGTGGTGCTGGATATAATCGATCGTCCGATTTAATCGATATACATACTCATTTTTTAAGGTATCGTCCGAAGATAAGTCCATAATTGCTTTGTATTATCCTATGATTACCCTCACTATGTCAAATAGATAATGTAATGTCAATAATCAAATTAATACAGGATGTTAATACCTGAATTTGGGTAATGATGCTTCTTCAATTTCTTGACACGCGAATTTATCTTGGATATAGAACCATGCATGTTAAAGAAAGAAAATTTGTCCGACAAACTGGCAGAAATCATTGGAAAGAAAATTATTCATAATGAATTAAAATCCGGTGAGATTATCTATGAAACCCAGCTGGCCAAGGAATGGGGTGTCAGCCGGTCCCCTGTGCGTGATGCATTAAGGATGCTGGAGCAGAACAGACTGGTGGAACGGGGGCCAAAAGGCAGCTATCGTGTCACCGAATTTTCACCGGCATCCATAAGGCACTACTATGAGATCATTGACATGCTTTTTCAGTATGCATTTGCCAAAACTGCACAGAACGCAACCAAAGACATATTAAGCATTTTAAAAAGTGCTTTGCAAAAGATCAAGAGCAGTTTGAAAGACATGCAAATGGAGCTCTACCTGGAGGGCGTGCTTCAGTTTGCCCAAGCTATTCTCAAAACCGCCGGTAACCCGATTGTTGAACAAATGGCCCTTGAATTAATGCCCACAGCCCAGCGAATCCAGTGGGCATCTCTTACCCATCATCCTGAAAACCACAAGGAAGTCATTGTCCAGGTGCAGAAAAGTTATGAAAACATTGCAAACAAGAAGCCCCGGGAAGCTGCCGAGAATTTCGCCATGTTTGCATTTATACATATCAATGCCGCCATTCAAAGCATGGAAGCTGAATAGGGACCGGAACCATTCCAATCGACATTTCGTAAGTCTGATGCCAAGGCAACCCGGGCCTTTAAAAATTTCAGATCAAAGGTCGTGGAGATACCCTTTCCCGAGAAATTTAACGCCGCTG
Source organism: Pseudomonadota bacterium (assembly GCA_018816735.1). Classification (GTDB taxonomy): domain Bacteria; phylum Desulfobacterota; class Desulfobacteria; order Desulfobacterales; family JAHIVH01; genus JAHIVH01. The sequence continues at coordinate 15,873 of JAHIVH010000060.1, forward strand.
TTCATGGCGGTCAGAAAAGATGACCGTAAAACATCGCTCATCAGCGCTTTTTTGACAGAAGGTAATTTTAAAAATCCACCGATGATATTTCGCATCACGTTTTGAGTGACACTTTCCGGGTTGTCAAAAAGCTGATTTTGCAACGTGCCCCGTTCAAGACATTGCAGGATAACCCTTTCAAATGTTGTTTTGGGATGAATGACGCGGTTTTTCCGTTTGACGAGTTTAAGTGCATTTGTTTTGCATTTCAGCGCACATACACCACAGCCGACACAGAAGGCTTCATCTATCACAGCCCGCTTTTTTTTCTTTTTATCTGAAGATGGCGAATCAAGGGTTTTCATTGAAATGGCCTTGACATGGCATGCTTTTTCGCACATTTTGCATCCATTACATGTTTCAGCATCAACACTTGCAATGTAATTTGACGTGACCAGGGTGGCTGTCAGTCCGTGTTTGTTCAAACCATCAATAATACCACAGCAGCAGCCGCAGCAGTGGCAGATGAACATCAGTCTTTTCTGGACATTGTCCGCAGAAAAGATAAGTCCCAATTCTTTTGACCGGGCGAAGATATCCAGCATTTCAGATTTTGAAACTTCCTGAGCCATTTTATTCCGGATCAGATAATCAGCACCATGACCAAGCGTTGTGCAGGTACTCATGGGAACGTCACAGAGTCTTTCACCCGTATGCTCTGCTTTATGCCTGCAGGAGCAAAGTCCTACAGCATAGCGTCCGGCTTCGTCAATAACATGGCTGACCTTTTCATAGTCCAGTATTTCTATGTGATCTTCGATGGCGTCTTCGTGGGGAAGGGCACGGGCAATGGAAACCTGGGAGCCATCTGTAAAATTGGCATAATAGGGGGTGCCCTCCTCCATGTAGTCATGAAAAAGTCTGGCCCAGTGCTTTGAGTTCAGATCACCCTCGGTCCGCATCATGGTGAACTCGAATATTCCCACCACCAGCGGTGAAGGCATGTACCGGTATTCACCCTGCAGGTAAATGTCCATTACAAGGCCTTTCAAGCAAAGGCCGTCCAGGATGTTTTTTAATTTTGTCTTTTCAGTTTTTGTTAATTTGCTGATACGGTCCAGGCTGGAAAACACATAGGGCATTTTGACAACCACCTCCGCTTCTTCCAGAGAATAAAGCTCTTTCAAAATTTCGGCAAAGGCCGCATTGACCGGTGCTCTGACATGGAGGTTATCCACTTTATTGCCAAGACGTTCATACATATCTTTTGCGACTAGATGTCCCATTCCTGTGTCTCCTTTTTCAAAAAGAATTATTCCGTTATTTTAAAACAAGGCTCAGAGTAACCCCCTGACTTTATAAAATTCCTCTTCAGATAGGCATATCAGCGCCGAACGGGGCAGTTTTTTCTAAGAATTGTTAAATTTTCTGCCGAATGTCAACCGTGTACCGTCGACTGTATGTAATTTGCATAATTGAAAACAGGATTTTCTGTCAAGGAAAAAATTATGGCCTTGAAAAAATAAGTTAATCGATAAAAATGTCGAATTTTGATCCTTTAGCAATCCTGGAAACGACATATTCTTATAATTTGCCGATAATCGCCACATACTTCGATTAAAATTTGTATCCATTTATCCGGAATATATATTTTAACTGAGCCATGACAGTTAATTAACCTGAGAGGAGGTTATGCATGAAGCCCGAATTTGACAATCCTGATCTTTTCAGTTTTGATGACAGTTTTGCAAGTCTTTATCATTTGGGGACCATCAAAAAAAAAGTGATTAATGTCGCCAGAAAGGACTTTGAGGAATACAGGGTGTTTGCCAGAGAACACCTTCGGCCGCTTGCACTTGCGGCCGATTTGAGAGCGCAAAAAGACAAGAATTCTCTGGCAGACGACATGCTTGCCCTGGCAGTCAAGCACAAAATGCTGACCCGGATGATACCCCAATTTCTTGGGGGAACAGGAAGTGGCGTCATGTGGGGGTTGAATCCAGGTATAGAAGAATTGGCATCTGTCGATCCCTGTTATAATGGGGGGGTTATTGCCGGGCATGGCCTGGGATTTGTGGCCTTGTCCATGACCATGAATATGGAACGGATGGAGTGGGTGGCTGAGCAAACCGTGAAAGGTGAGCAGGAAGGGAAGCCGTTTTTAATTGATTGTGCCATCACGGAACCGATGGCCGGCACGGATTATGAAGAAGTTGATCTTCTGCCCAGGGCCAGGCTGATGTCCAGTGCAAAACGCGTTAACGGCGGTGCTGTGCTGAATGGGAGTAAATGTTTTATCAGCAGCGGTCATTTGGCGAATTATCATTTACTCATCATGCCCTATGATATTAATGATCCTGTCAATTCCAATGGCATGTTTCTTGTGGCAAATGACGCACCGGGTTTTAATCTCGGAAGGATTGAAGACAAAATGGGAATGAAAGCCGGTGCTGCCAGTGAATTGGTCTTCAAAGACTGTTTTGTGCCTGAACAAAATATCCTCTATTCATATGATGATTTCAGTGAAAGTTATGCAGAGGAATTGGTCATGGCTGTATTGGGCATTACCCGGATCACGGTTGGTGCTGTCGGTACGGGAATTGCCAGAGGCGCGTTTGAGCACGCACTGTCGTTTGCCAAAAATCATAAATGGAAAGGGAAGACGATTATCCATCAGCAATGGGCTCAGGAAAGGCTGACCAATATGCTCATGAATGTCTATACAGCCAGAAATGCCTATCTTGAAGCCAGTTATGTATTGTATACAACATTGATGCCAGGACACATGCCTGGTTTTATGAACACGGATATCGTTAGAAAAATGTACAACAATTCAATTGCCAAAAGGCTTCGATACACGAAAATGGCCAGAAAGGCGATGCTGAAAACAATTAAATCCATGCCTGAAAATGAGAAACAGCGTCTGCAATTCTATTCCAGCATGGCAAAGGTGGTGGGCACGGATATTGGCATGCAGAATTGTCACAGCGCCATGGAAATGATGGGTGAATATGGCCTTCGTCATGATGTGGGAATGGAAAAACTTTTCCGCGATGCCAAGCTTTGCCAGATTTTCGAGGGAACAAACCAGTTGAACCGGTTGAACATGTTTAAGTATTTTATCGGAAGAAATATACCGGATGTGAAGGTGTTTGGGTAGTGCCATCATTGTTGACAAGCCGTCTCAACCCTGCTTCAAAGCAGGTGAGGTAGAGATAAAAAAATACGAGGAGGTATGAAATGGAAGCTTTGGGAGCAAAAGAGATTAAAGCCTATCATGATACGGCAGCGAATTTCGCTAAAAAGGAAATAAAGCCTGATGCCCTTGAATATGACCGGTTCCCGTTTGCTGATTTTAACCGGACGGTTGTGGACAAGCTGAGCGCCAATGAATTTCTGGCTCCGACCCTGCCTGAAGCACTGGGGGGGGCAGGTGCGGGAATGCGTGTTCTGGGAGCCATGCTGGAAGAAATCGCAAAAGAAGATGCGTCCATGGCGGTGCTGATACTGATTCAATCCATGTCGTATCATATTTTAGCCGAACTGGGTACGGAAGATATGATGAAACGATGGAACATTTTGCCTGAAAAGGGAAACCCTGATCTTCTTTCCCTGCCCATTTATTCTGATCCGGAGGATTTGCCGGATACAATAATAGCGGTAAAAACGAAAGAGGGATATTCATTAAAAGGCGCGATCACCTATTTGCCATGCCTGCCGGTTGCAAAGGCCGCCATTATACCTGCCAGAATTGAAGGGGCGGACAATCGCGCGCTTTTTATTGTTGAGACAGATAGAAAGGGCATGGCCATAAGTGAGCCGATTGTCAGTCTTGGGTTTAGAGGATGCCCCCATGCAGATTTGACCCTTGATCAGGTCGTTGTGCCCGAAGCCAGCCTCCTGGGTGGAGAAAAAGGCGAGGCCGCGTTTGGCGTGATTGCTGAAAAATACAGAGGCCCTGTGTCTGCGATTGCTTTGGGCATCATAAAAGGGGCCTGCCAGACAGCAAAAAATTATGCAAAGGAGCGATACCAGGGCGGAAAACAGATCATAGAGCATCATATGGTAAGAAAAATGCTGTCAGACATGGTCGCATGGATTGATGTCATTTCCTCTGCTGCCGAACACGCCTGTCAGCTGTCGGATAATAAAAAAGACCCGCGTTCCCGTTCCAAATTACTTTCCATTCAAACGATTGTCACATCTGCAGTGACACGGGCAACCACAGATGGTGTTCAGGTTCTGGGCGGGTACGGATATATGCACGAATATGGCCAGGAAAAAAGAATGCGTGACGCCAAGCAACTGCAGGCCGTTTTTGGCAGCATGCCTTTAAAGGAAATGCGGGTTATAGACCGGGATCTTTCGACAAATTGATAATTGATAAGTAAAAACCTGGTCCTTGAGGGCCAGGTCAGCAAAGACAGGCTATGTTTTCCTATTCCGGACCTATTTTTCAGGCGCATCAATTTTGTTTGTGACTTCTTCTGCCCGCTTTTTTATCGATTGCACAACCGCCAATGCCGTTGACACGTTTATCCCCATGGTAATTGAAAAATATATAAAATAAATTCCCAGCACATACAACCGTATAAATTATACCTTGATGTGGGAATGAAGGTCTTGTATAGTTTTTGATATTTTTAATCCTGTTTGTGCATAATGCATATGCCAAAGTAATTATTAACAGGGCCAATCCATATCATTCCGGATACAGACGATGACGGAATACCTGAAACATATTGAGGCTCATCAGAACGTTCTTGAAAAAAAATGCTTGAATTTTAGAGAAATACGTCCAGGGAACAGAAATGACAGAAGCCGATAACCGTTACAAAAGCATGTTCGAAGATTGCCACGCGGTAATGCTGATCTTAAATCCGGAAACCGGTGATATAGAGAATGCAAACCGTGCAGCCTGTCTTTTTTATGGTTACAGCCATGAGATAATAACGAAAATGGCGATTTCAGACATTAACATGATGTCCAGGGAAGAAGTGGCCATAGAAATGAAAAAAGCCAGGAATGAGGAGCGCCATTATTTCCTGTTCAAGCATCGCCTGGCTGATGGAAATATCCGGGATGTGGAAGTTTACAGTGGCCCTGTCACCATGCAGGGTAAGCAATTGCTGTATTCAATCATTCACGATGTGACAATCCGGATGGAGGCGGAAGAAAATCTCAAAAAAGCAAAAGCGGATGCCGAGAGAGCCAATGCCGCCAAAAGTGAATTTCTGGCAAACATGAGCCATGAGATAAGAACGCCGCTTAATGCTGTCACAGGATTTGCAGAGCTTCTGACAGCAATGGTCACAGATGAGACCCAAAGGGGTTACCTTGATGCCATCAAGGCAGCAGGAAAAAGTCTTTTAACATTGGTAAACGATATCCTGGATCTTTCAAAAATTGAAGCTGGCATGATGGAAATCTTTTTATATCCCGTTGATCCCATGGCCATATTCAACGAGATTGAACAGATTTTTGCCATGAAAGTAAAAGAGAAAGGTCTTCGATTTGAATTAGAAATAGATAAAACCATACCGTCTTCCCTGATGCTTGATGAAACGCGGTTAAGACAGGTTTTACTCAATATCGCAGGAAATGCCGTCAAATTTACAGATGAGGGGTATGTCAAAGTATCTGTGTCCAAAAGAGGGCACAATACGGCTGAGGGAAAGCTGGGTCTGATTATTTCTGTTGAAGACACGGGTATAGGCATTCCCGAAGATCAGGTGGGTTCGATTTTTCAGATATTCAAGCAACGTCCCGGTCAGAATATAAAATTGTATGGCGGGACAGGCCTTGGCCTTTCCATCAGCAAAAAGCTTGTTGAAATGATGCATGGGGAAATTCAGGTGACCAGCCGTGTAAACAAGGGCAGTGTATTTAAAATTTTTTTAAGAGACATATCTGTGGCGCCTTTCCCTGCTTTTGTCGAAAGACGGAAAACATTTGATTTTGAAAAAATACGGTTTGATGGGGGCAATGTGCTTGTTGTGGACGATGTGGAATCAAACAGGCGGGTACTCAGGGAGATTCTGTCACGGTCGAATTTGAAAGTTATCGAGGCATCCAATGGTCAGGAGGGGCTTCTCATGCTCAGGGAAAGACGACCCGATATGGTCATCATGGATATAAGGATGCCTGTCATGGATGGATTTCAGATGGTCCAATGCATGAAAACCGAGCCGGATTTTCAAAATATCCCGGTTATTGCCCTGACCGCATCCACGCAAATGGATGATAAGAACAAGATCCTTTTTGCCGGCTTTAAGGCGTTTTTACCAAAACCGGTTAATATGTCTGCACTCTTTCGTGAACTGACGCACTATCTGCCTTATGTTAAAACAGGCCAGACCATACACGGAAGATCGGATATAGCCGATGCACTGGCAAACCTGAAAACGGATGACAACCACCGGTTTGGTGAATTGTTAAAAGAACTCCATAAAACGGTTCAGCCCCGGATACAATCGATTAAAGGGGCAATAAAAATGAAAGATATAAATGAATTTGGACACCAGATCCGGAGTATTGGAGAAAAATACGCAATCGCTGCTTTATCTGAAACAGGTGATGACATTATTTTGTTCGCAGATAATTTTGATATTGTTCGGATAAAAGAGAGCGTGTTTCAGCTATCAGAAATTCTTGAAAGAGAAGTTCACCATAATATATCAATTTCAGATCGCCTGAAACCGCCACAGAACGGTTTCGCAACCAAATCCTGACATGCATGGAGGATTTTTAATGAAACAACGATCTCCATTAATCCTGATTGTGGATGACAATCCCCAGAATATCAAGGTGCTTGGTACCATTATTGGCAAAGCAGGATATGAGGTGGCCATTGCCATGAAGGGAAAAGATGCGCTTTTGATGCTTGAAAAAGAAACCCCCGACCTGATCCTTCTGGATATCATGATGCCGGAAATGGATGGGTATGAAGTGTGTGCGCATATCAAGTCAAATAAAAAAACCTGTGATATTCCCGTGATATTTCTTACAGCCAAAAGAGAAACCGATGATCTCGTAAGAGCATTTAATGTGGGGGGCGTCGATTATGTGACAAAACCGTTCAACGCAAACGAGCTTCTCATGAGGGTCAGAACTCACGTGGAGCTGAAGCTTGCCAGAGAAGAGATCAGGACCCTGAAGGGAATTATTCCCATTTGCGCCAATTGTAAAAAAATAAGGGATGACAAAGGGTTCTGGGATCAGGTGGAGACATACATCACCAAACACACAGAAGCAAAATTCAGCCATGGCCTGTGCCCGGTTTGTGAAAAAAATCTCTATGGTGACAAGGAGTGGTATCATAAAAAACACAGAAAGGAAGACTAATCTGTATTTCAGAAACGCCTGTCGGGTATTTTTACGACCTGTCAAGATGAATGCCAATTCGAGTGTAAAAAAAGGTTTCCTGCCTCCCGCCCGTTCGCGGATTTTTTTTCGATAATATAAAAAATAATAAATTCAGATGGATATCCTTCAACAGAAAAAGCGGTTATGGCATCTATTTTGCTATTACTGAAATCGAGGAGGATCATCCGGTGACAGAACAAAACAACCATCAAAAGGAAGATCTGAATGCAGAGGCATTCACTGCCGGGGAACTTGCCATTGTGGATGATGTCATTGCCAGGCATCGATCAAGGCCCGGATCACTTATTCCGGTGCTTGAAGAAATTCAGGAAGCCATCGGGTATCTTCCCAAATCCATTCAACAACGGGTTGCTGCAGGATTAAAAACGCCACTGGGAGAAGTCTATGGCGTGGTCAGTTTTTATTCTTTTTTCACCATGACCCCGCGCGGTCGCCATACAACCCGATGCTGTCTGGGAACCGCATGTTATGTCCGGGGAGGGAAAAGGAATCTTGACAAATTGATAGATATATTGACGGTCAAGCCAGGTGAAACAACACCGGACAGACAGTATTCGCTTGAAACAGTACGATGTCTGGGAGCCTGCGGGCTGGCACCGGTCATGATGGTGGATGATGACACGTATCGGCAGGTCAAGCCTTCCAGCATTGTTGAAATATTAAATATATATAAATAAGGATCTTTGTGGTGCCCCGACTGAGATTAGAAGATTTATACCGCATTAAAGGTGATCTCCTGAGAAAAAATGCCTTGGATCCGGAGAGGCATGCGGTTCGTGTAACCGTTCATATGGGTACGTGCGGGATTTCCTCCGGGGCAGATAAAATTTACGAGGCAATGGCTTCTGAGCTGGAAAAAACAGGTCGCAAAGATATTTTACTGACAACGTCCGGATGCGCCGGTATCTGCAACCGGGAACCCTTGGTCACCGTTGAGCGGTTCGGGCGGGAACCGGTAAAATACGCCGAACTGACCCTGGAGAGCGCACGCACGATTTTTCAAAAGCATGTCCTTGATGGCCAGATTGTTTCTGAATTGGCTTTTGTCAGGGGATGGGAACAGCAGGACAAGGCTTTCGAAGGGTTGCCGGGGCCGGATGAAGCGCATGTCCGGCCAATTCGCGAGGTGCCTTTCTTCGGCATGCAGCAGTTGTGGGTGATGCGGAACCGTGGATTGATTCAGGCGGAAAAGATCGATGAGTATATCGGACGGGACGGTTATTTCGGTGTTGCCAAGGCATTGCATCAGATGCAGGGTGAAGAGATCATAAAGGAAATCAAGGTATCGGGAATCCGGGGCCGTGGCGGTGGCGGATTCCCTACGGGTTTGAAATGGGAATTTGCGTCCCGTTCCCGAAGCGACATTAAATATGTGCTGTGTAATGCCGACGAAGGAGACCCGGGCGCTTTCATGGACCGTTGTGTGCTGGAGTCCGATCCCCATGCGGTTCTTGAAGGCATGATCATTGCCGCCAGGGCGATCAATTCCCATCACGGTTACATCTATTGCCGGGCCGAATATCCCCTTGCTGTCCGGATGTTGAATCTGGCCATCGCTCAGGCAAGGGAATACGGTCTGCTCGGTAAAGATATTCTCTCTTCCGGATTTGATTTTGATATCGAAGTATATCGCGGAGCCGGTGCTTTCGTATGCGGTGAAGAAACAGCCTTGATGACATCCATTGAAGGCAAACGGGGCACTCCCCGGCCAAGGCCTCCTTTTCCGGCCATTCAGGGCTTATGGAAAAAGCCGACCATTTTAAACAACGTTGAGACTCTGGCCAATATTCCCCAGATCATTTTAAATGGTGGCAAGTGGTATGCTGCCGCTGGTTTTAAAAACAGCCGCGGGACAAAAGTGTTTGCCCTGACCGGAGATGTGCGGAATGTCGGGCTTGTGGAAGTCCCCATGGGTATTTCCATAGGAAGCATCATTTATGATGTGGGCGGAGGTATTCCGGGAGGAAAGACGTTCAAGGCGGTTCAGCTGGGCGGTCCCTCTGGCGGGTGTATCCCGGTGACGCATCTGAATGCTTCCGTCGATTATGAAACCATCGTTCGTCTGGGCGCCATTGTGGGGTCCGGCGGAATGATCGTGATGGATGAGGACAAATGCGTGGTGGACGTGGCCCGCTTTTTCATGGAATTCTGTCGGGATGAATCCTGCGGCAAATGCACGCCCTGTCGGGTGGGTACTGAAAAAATGCTGGAAATTCTGACGCGCATTTGCGAGAACCAGGGCAGGGAAGGCGATATCGAAACCCTTGAAAAATGGGCAGACATCATGAAAAATACCGCTCTGTGCGGATTGGGGCAGACTGCTCCCAACCCGGTGCTCTCCACTTTGCGTTATTTCAGACATGAATATGAAATGCATATCAGGGATCGTCGCTGTCCCGCAGTTGTCTGCGCTTCATTTTTCAAGTCTCCCTGCCAGCATGCCTGTCCCATCGGCATGGATATCCCTTCATACATCGCCCTCCTCAAGGCTGGCCGGATATCCGATGCCTATCAGGTCCTGTTACGAACCAATCCGTTTCCCGGTATCTGCGGACGAATCTGCGATCACAAATGCGAATTGAAATGCCGCAGATCGACACTGGATGAACCGGTTCATATTAAATACCTGAAAAGATATATTTCCGATCATGCCATGCGGCCATCTGTAAAGCGTGCCAGCATGGATCGCCGGGAGAAAATAGCTGTGATCGGTGCAGGTCCCGCAGGGCTGACCGCTGCAAGGGATCTTGCCTTGAGAGGATATCGTGTGACCGTCTATGAAGAACTGCCGGAAGCAGGCGGAATGCTTCGGTGGGGAGTTCCTGCATATAGGCTGCCCCGGGATATCTTAACGCGTGAGATTCAGGACATTCTGGATTTGGGAATCGAACTGAAATGCCGGGCGCGAGTGGGGCGTGATATCTCATGGGATACGGTCAGAAATCAATACGATGCCATATATATTGCCATTGGTGCGCAAAAAAGCATTAAAGCGAATATTGAAGGAGATGGCCTGATGGGGGTCACAAGTGCGGTTGAATTCCTGCGAGAGATCAACCTGGGAGGGAATCCCTTTATCGGCAAACACATGGCAGTCATTGGCGGAGGGAATTCAGCCATTGATGCGGCCCAGTGTGCCCTGCGGCTTGGGGCACCGGACGTAACCATCATGTACCGCCGGACACGGCAGGAAATGCCTGCACTTCCCGAGGAGATTCTTGCGGCGGAAAAAGAAGGTGTAAAAATCAAATTTTTGCTTTCACCGGTCAGACTCCATGGCGAAAATGGCCATGTGAAACAGCTCATTTGCCAACAAATGACTCTGGGAGAGTTTGACAGCAGCGGAAGGAGAAAACCGGTTCCCTGTCTGGGCAGCACAGTGGCTATGGCAGTGGATCAGGTCATTCTGGCGGTCGGTCAGACACTGGAGGATTCATTTGACTTGCAAAAAAACGGTATCGACCTGGATAAAAACGGTTGGATTGTCATTGAAAAGGGCCTCAAGACACAAACGTCCATCCCCATGGTGTTTGCCGGAGGCGATGCGGTGACCGGTCCGGATACGGTAGCAGGTGCGATTGCCTCAGGCCGCCATGCTGCCAGAGAAATTGATGCTGCCATTTGCAACAAAAATGGAGAATCTCCGCATGTTGATGACAGAAAAAGACCTTCGGAATATCCGTTCACCATTCCACAGGAAATTAAAGAAGAAATTCGTGAACTGAAGCGGTCTGCCATGCCTGAAATAGCCGCAGCTGAACGAATCAGCGGTTTCAGGGAAGTTGAAACAGGTTTTACGGCAGAAATGGCCCGCCGTGAAGCCGGTCGCTGCCTGCGTTGTGATATTGAAGCGGAATGATCAAGGCCGGGATACGGATTCGATTTTAAAAACATCACCATTTCAAAGAACCCTGAAGGGGAGAAATGAGATATGGAAAATACGTCAACACCCGTCAACATTACCATTAATGGCAGGGAACTGAAAGTTGACGAAGGAACCAGCATTCTGCAGGCTGCCCGGCAACATGGCATCTATATACCAACTTTGTGCCATCATGAGGCCTTATCGGATTATGGCGGCTGCCGGTTGTGTGTCGTGGAGATAGATGGCGCGCCAAAACTTTCTGCCAGTTGTGTGACGCCGGTCAGAAGCGGGATGACGGTTGTCACCGAGAATGAACGGATTACGGAGAGTCGTCGCACCATAGTAGAATTCCTGTTTGCAGAAAGAAATCATAACTGCATGTTCTGTCCCCGAAGTGGAAACTGTGAACTTCAACGTCTGGCCTATGAATTAAAGATGGATCACCTGACGGTCTCATTTTCTTATAAAAAATTTCCTTCGGATATAACAAGCCCTTATATGGCAATGGATCATAACCGTTGCATTTTGTGTGGGCGCTGTGTGCGCGCCTGCACGGAAATCGCGGGCAGTCATGTTTTGGCATTTCACCATCGCGGGCCCAAGACCATGATTGGCATGGACCTTCAGGAAGAACGGTCACACTCAACCTGCCTGAATTGTGGTGTGTGTCTTCAGGTTTGTCCTACCGGAGCTATTTATAATCGTTTACGGTCCCATTATTTTGTGAAAGGGCGAGAGCATGTGTGTGAAAAAATTACAACCTTTTGTCCCTTGTGCGGCCTGATGTGTCCCACAGACCTTTTAATCAGTAACAATCAGTTGATTCAAGTCGATGGCCATCTTTCAAGAGCCAATGGTCAGCCGAATCAGGGACAGCTCTGCTGTAAGGGCCGATTCCAGGTCTTCCGGTCTCCAGCTGGCCGCCTGCTTCACCCTCTGGTTCGGAAGGAAGACGGTGACTGGGTTGTGGCAAACTGGCAGGAGGCCCTGTTCCTGACAGTTGAAAAGATGAAAGCCATTCAAGTTCAGAAAGGGGAAAAAGCCCTATTCGGACTGGCCTCCCCCATGCTGCCCATGGAAGAGCTGATCCTGTTCAGGGAATTGATGGAAAAGGGATTAAACGCAGGCTATTTGGACACATTTGACGGTCAGCATTTCAGAAACCTGAAAGGCACCTTCTATGGTGGTGCCATACCCATCCGGGAGACTTCATGGAAACAGGTCGGCAAAAGCGATTTTATACTGATAGCAGGCGGGAATCCCGAAACGTCCCAGCCACTGCTTCAGTCGATCTTTCGCAGGCGATTCATGGAAACAGAACTGCGGACCGGATTGATCAGTTCACTGGATGATGTTCCCTCATTTGTAACAGATTTTATCCATGTGCCATCAAATCATCTGGCTGAATTGCTGAGAGCATTATTGGCGGAGGTTGACCATTTGTGCAAAAAGGAAAAACAAGCCGGAAAGACCATCGGCAGCTCCGGAAGTTTTCCACTACTTGCCGGAATGGGTATTTCCAGAGACGCAAAAAGTGCATTCACATCCATTGCCCGATCCATTGCAGAAGCGGAGAATCCACTCGTTATCGTTGATACAAGCCTGACCGGCATGGCTGATTCCAATAGCCTGAATGGGGTTATCGATCTGGCCAGACGAATAACCCCGTCTTCAAAATCAGAGCCAAACCTGTTGATTTTGAAACCGGAAGGCAATAGCGCCGGGGCATGGAAAACAGGAATGGTCGCACAAAAAGTTCCGGATCAGGCGGACTGTTTGAAAGGGGGGCTACTATTGATGGGTGATGAATCCAGCATGGGAGAAGATATTCTGGCAAGGATTCATGCGGCTGAATTCCTCGCAGTGATCACACCGTATGCTCATAAATTCCTGATGGACCGTGCCCATGTTCTGATTCCAAAGCCCACATGGCTGGAAGCAGACGGAACCTACATGTCCCTGGATGGTTTGGAACAGCTTTTTCGGAAGAAAACAATAGCGCCGCCTGAAGGCGTATGGGCTACACGGGAAATTTTATCGGCCATGGGAGAACAAATTGATTTAAAAGTCAGTTCAAAACAGGAGGGCCTTTTCAAAAAAAGGTCTGACCCTTTAGTATAAAATCAATGATAACGTCTCAGGGGGAAAGAGAATATCTGCTCTGAATCGGGAGAACACATATGGGAAAACCGAAAATTGCCACGGTCTGGCTGGAAGGATGCGCCGGCTGTCACATGTCCTTCCTGGATCTGGACGAAGTTCTGATTGATATCCTTCACCAGGTGGAACTGACAGTTTCGCCGGTTACAGACTATAAGGATTATTGTTTTCCAAAAGTGGATCTGGGAATTATCGAAGGGGGTATCGGCAATGAAGAACAGCTCGAAATCGTCCGCCATCTCCGGCGTCAGGCTAAAATTATCATGACCTGGGGAGATTGTGCGGTATTTGGCGGCATTAATACCTTGCGTAACTGGATCCCCAAAACAGAAGTGCTTGAGCGGGGGTATGTGACATCCGAAAGTACGGTTAACGGCGTTGTTCCCATTCATGCTGAAATTCCACGTCTTCTGGATCAGGTGATTGCGGTCAACCATGTGATTGCGGTGGATGTGTACATTCCCGGTTGCCCGCCTGACCCGGAAGTGATCGCCTATAGTCTTACGGAAATTTTAAACGGCAGATTACCGGTTCTTCCAGGCGAGATGATCCATTTTGATTGAGGAGACGAATCCATGAGCACGGACCAACACATCGTCATCAATCCTGTCAGCCGGTTGGAAGGCCATGGAAAAGTGATCATTCATCTGGATAAGGATGGCCAGGCTATTGATGCGCAATTCCATGTCACTCAATTCCGGGGTTATGAACGGTTTTGTGAGGGGCGTCCTTTTGAGGAAATGCCCATCATTACCCAGCGGATCTGCGGCATTTGTCCGGTCAGCCACCAGCTGGCATCGGCCAAAGCCTGTGATGATATCCTTGACATAGACATACCGGAAACGGCCAGAATTCTCAGGATACTGCTGCACATGGGGCAGTATATTCAATCCCATGCCCTGCACTTCTTTCATCTGGCGAGTCCTGATCTTCTGCTGGGCTGGGACGAGGACCCAGGCACCCGGAATGTGGTTGGTGTCATTCAGAAAATGCCGGAGGTGGTCCGGAAAGGAATCCGGTTAAGAAAGTTCGGCCAGGAGATAATTTCAGCTTTGGGGGGAAAAAGGATTCATCCGGTCTACGCCATACCCGGCGGTGTTATCAACCCCCTTTCCGAAACAGATCGGGACCGGCTCATAAGAGGTTTTCCGGAAGCCTATGCGACCTGCCAAATGGCTTTGGAACTGATTCGGGACTGGACATTGAAAAATGAATCGGAAGTCAGATGTTTTGCCAATTTTTCGTCCCATTATGCCGGCCTGGTGGATGAAACCGGCACATCCGACCTCTACCAGGGAAAAATGCGCCTCCGGGGACATGATGGCGAAATTGTCGCGGAGTTCGATCCCGCAGATTATCTGGGTTTTATTGGTGAACATGTTGAGCCCTGGTCGTATCTGAAATTTCCTTTTTATAAGCCGGAAGGATACCTGGGAGGATGTTATCGGGTAGGTCCCCTGGGACGGCTTAATGCAGCGGATCGCCTGAGCACGCCAAAAGCCGATGCCGCCTTCAGGGATTGCACGCAGCTGGCCGATCAGAAGTTAAAAGGAGGTTCCCTCCTCTATCATTACACACGTATGATCGAGCTTCTGAACTGCCTGGAAAAAGCTGAAGAACTTCTCACAGAAAATGAGGTCTGCGGACGGTACATCCGGATAACCGGAACGCCAAAAAAAGAGGAGGGGATCGGTGTCATCGAGGCGCCCAGAGGGACATTGATCCATCATTATCAGGTGGACAGGTACGGCGCCATCCGGAAAGTCAATCTGATCGTTGCCACAGGCCACAACAATATTGCCATGAATCGTTCCATAGCCCTTGTTGCAAAAGAATATATCAAAGGCGGCCAGATCCGGGAAGGACTGCTCAATCGGGTGGAAGGCGCAATCAGGTGCTATGATCCCTGCCTCTCCTGTTCGACCCACGCTGTTGGCCGGATGGCTTTGCTGATCAAAATCCTCGACCACGATGGTCAACAGGTTCGGGAACTGAAACGGGAGTGATGCATGCATGGTAAATGGGCGATGCAGAGAAGAATCTGGATAATCGGGTACGGCAACAAGGAGAGATGTGATGATGGGGCAGGGCCTGTTGTCGCGGAACGATTGCAGTTCATGTTTCGTAACCGGCCGGAAATCATAATTCGGAGCGTGCATCAACTTGATCCAGTTCTGGTCGATGATACGAATCCGCCGGAAGACGTCATTCTCATCGATGCCACGCTCGATCAGCAGGTCAATGGATTACGGGTTCAGATGCTCATGCCGGAAAAAATCCCGTTGCCGTTTTCTCTGCATCACCTTCCGCCGGGTTTGTTTTTAGAGCTGCTGGGGCAGTACCATGGATATTACCCCTCTGCCTGGCTGGTAACGATTCAGGGAAACGATTTTGGATTCGGCACAGGCCTGACCGGGGAGACGGAAAAAAGAGCGCTCAGGGCTGTCAAGGTGATTGCCGGTCTTGCTGTGATGAAAGTTATTGACAGCCCGAAAGACATTAAAGGACAATCCCTGTCAGCCAAAGGAGTCAAATATGAAAAATAAAGCTGATATACTTATTATCGATGACGATAGAGATCTGGTCAATTCCATGAAGATCATTCTTGAAAGCAGGGCCCTGAATGTTCGCACTGCTGGTGACGGCAAAGCAGGTTATGAAAGTATCCGGAATAAAACGCCGGATCTGATCATTCTGGATGTCATGATGGCAACGGATACGGAAGGATTTGATCTGGCGTATAAATTGCGGCGGGAGTCTGTCTATCAGGATATTCCGATCCTGATGGTGACTTCGTTTCCAAAGCACATGGCCGAACAAGGGCCTGAAAAGTTTCAGCATATTATGGGTGAAAACTGGCCGGTAACCCAATTTCTGGAGAAACCGATCGATCCGGATGACTTATTGAGTGCCGTAATGAATCTGCTGTCAGAAGCTGATGGGCATGATCCGGGTTTTTTTTAGAAAGGAGAGCCCTTGCGATGCAGCTGGGATATGAACTCATTAAAAACCAGTTCTTTTTCCGAAAAGAGCTGATTGAACGCGTGGGATGGTTCATTCGCCTGAGATGGATGGTTGTCTGTGTTGGTTTGACAGGCAGTGTTGCCGGCAGTCTGGTCTGGCCTCCTTTTCCATTTCAATGCTTTCTTGCTATCTTCCTGTTTATCACTGCCTATAATATTTCTTTCTATCTGTTCTATTTACGCTTGAACACGTCCCCTCCAAAAGATGAAAAGCCTTATGTGTTTTTCACCAATTTCCAGATCGGTTTTGATTTATTGGCATTGGGATTGATGATCCACTTTACTGGAGGCATTCACAGTCCTTTTCTGTTTTTTATTATTCTTCACGTGATCATCGCGGGCATTTTGTTGTCTCCGCCCAGCTCTTTTATCTATGGCATGATCATGCTCACCTATCTTGGCATTGAAATATTTTTTCAATATATGGCATTACTATCGCCGCAACCGGTGTTATTCCAGAGCATGCTATCGGCGCATGTGCCTGAAATGCCTCAAACCCTTTTTCTGTATCTTATTTACGCGGCCATCGTTTTTGCTACTGCTGCCCTAACAACCTCCATCAAGGTCAGTCTTCGAGTCAAGGGAAGAGAACTTCTTTCCGTTTCCAGATACCTGGATGCAAGCAACAAGAAACTCAATGCGCTTTATGACATGGTCAAGGCAATGGGAATGTGCACAGATCTTCAGGAACTGATGGATTCAGCCACCTGTCACAGTTCCGGCATCATGGGTGTCAAAGCCTGTGCTATCAAGCTTCTGGACGATCAGAAAAAAAAATTGCGTTTTGTATCCACATATGGCTTGAGTGGCGATTATATTGCGAAAAGTGAGATTGATGTTGAAAAAAGTGTAATAAACAGAAGGATTATTGAAGGACAGGTATATGCTTCAGGCCGGCTTCAGGAAAAGGATCAGTTCCAATATCCCGAAGATATCCAGAAAGAAGGTATCGCTTCCATGGTCTGCCTGCCTCTTCGCGTGGAAAAAAGGATTTTTGGCGTATTCTGTTTATATAGTGGCGTTTTAGATGCTTTTGAAGAAGGTGATATTCGATTTTTTACGCTGATATCCGACCTGACTGCGCTTGCCATTGAAAATTTGAGAAGTGAACTGACCAAAACATGGTTTTTACAGAAAACGGCCCATCAGCTGAGAGCCCCATTGAATGCGGTTCAAAGCATGTTACGAACGTTGCGTAAAGGATATCTGGGCGCTATCGATCCACCCAAGACAGATATTCTGATACGCTGCGAAAAAAGAATCGAGGCGCTTGATAATCTGATCAGCGATTTGCTGGAACTCAGTATCAGACGTGCCGGGATCGATCCCAAAAAATTTTATCCGGTAAATGTCGCCCAAATGGTTGATCGCCTGTTGCCCATGTACCGGGCTCAGGCTGATGAAAAAGACGTGGAAATCGAATGTACGATTCAGGAGCCGCTTTCTGCCGTGATGGGTGATAACGCGCTCTTTGACGACCTGTTCGGCAATCTGATATCAAATGCCGTTAAATATACGCCCAAAGGAGGCCGCATCCGTATTGCCATTCGAACCGAAGACTCTGGCCAGATGTATTGGGAAATTCAGGATACAGGCATTGGTATCCCGGAAGAAGAGCGTTCTCATCTGTTTACCGAATTTTTCAGGGGGCAGAACGCCAGAGCCATTACCGAAGAAGGCACCGGCCTGGGACTGGTCATTGTCAGGGAGATTCTAAACCAACTGAACGGAACCATTCATATCACAAGTACGGTTGGAAAAGGCACTTGCATGATTCTTCGCATGCCGTCTGTCTGACTGCCGATAACGGAGGGATGCATAGGCTGAGGCAAGGTTCATTATTCAGGAGACCATCTGGTTGATAATAATTTTGAAAGTTTTGCCAAAAGCCATGACCTCTTCAGGTTTATAGTCGCCTGCAAGATAGGTGGATGGTTGATATCACACCTGTGGCCTTTAAATGCTGAGGCAGGTTAGTTGATCAAGCCGGTCTTTTCATTGGTCACAGCAGAGGATCATATGCTGAATGACCGGCTTTTTTTAATTTCTGTTTTTGTTGAATGATTCCTGTCATGAAAATATTGGTCAGCAATCGTGTCTAATTGATGTTTGACAAGTTGTCTGTACTTTATTCTGTTTTTTAGCTGACGCCACAGATTCTTGACATTGATTTGAGGTGAAACGATATCGCTGACGATTTTAAAAATGATAACCGGAATCTGATACGTCATGGCCATCTCGCCTATTGCAAATGACTCCATATCTACTGCTAAAGTGTCTTGACAAAGATTTTTCCTGGATAACACAGGAAAATCAAAAGTCCGGATCTTTCCCACGTGATATTTGCTTCCTTGAAAAATATCCTTGAGTTTGTCCATATAAATATTTTCAAGTTGAATTTCCCGGTTTTTATAACTCAATCGATTTGCGATAACAAGGTCACCTATTTTGAGTTCATCTTGTGTTGAACCGCAAAACCCCAGGTTGATCAAATAGTCAGGAAAGAAAGTTTCTGGGTCCCTGCATAGATGTTTTATCGCTTCCCCTGCTTTTTTAGGGCCAATCCCGGAAATGATCAGCTTTATCAAATTATCATTAAGCTGGTGGACCATGGCAGTGTCTTGAAAGAGAAACGGGATTTCTTTACGTTGAGCAATGATAAAACCGATTTTTGGCATTTTTTATCCAATGTGAAATGGTATTTCCTGGATGAATAATTCCCTGTTATTATCCGAGACAGATGGTATTCATCCCCTAATTGCCTTTGCTGATAGCCAAACATTCATAGTTTTTTTCTTTTAGAAATGCCTCGCTATAGCAGATGAAACACAATCATACAACTCGTTAATGTCCGATTTATTTGATCCTCCGGATTATCAATAGATTTATTTAATATTGACACATCAATTTGTTCCTGACATATTTTGTCTTCAGTAAAGTAATTTTTGTTCATTATAAAACTCTTGAAATGGCGAAACTCCTTTTATATGCTTTCTGTTTTCTTTTCAAAAAAATTCAGTAAAGATGAATTTGATAAATGCCCAATTTGTTGGTATATTAACTGACCATGGCATAATATTGACATATATAATATTATTTTACAGCAAGAGGAAACCTCATTGTTTTCATTTGGAAAAGGGGATGGGATGAAATCAAGTCAGTTAACCCTGGCCATTATAGGGGTGTGTATTCTTTTTTTCGGAACCTGCGCCTATGGTTTTGGTGAGGAAGATATTTCCGTGCATGGTTTTGTCAGTCAGGGATACATGAAATCCTTTGAGAATAATTATTTCGGAAAAACCACAAAGGGCAGTTATGAGTTCAACGAAATCGGAATTAATTTTTCAAAGATGATTACCGATGACCTGATGTTTGGTGTCCAGTTGTTTTCAAGAGACATAGGAAATTTCGGAAATAACGAGTTTAAGGTGGACTGGGCATCTTTGAGTTACAATTTGCATACTTTTTTGGGTTTTAGAGCAGGCAAAATCAAACTGCCCTTTGGCCTATACAACCGGAAAAGAGATGCAGACATGCTTCGCACATCCATCATTCTAACCCAGAGTGTCTATCCTGAAGGTTTAAGAGATTTACTCGTGGGTATTTATGGTGCCAGTCTTTATGGTATTATTCCAATTGGTGTATTGGGTTATTTGGATTATGAGCTGATATTCGGTGATATCGATGTGCCGATCGGTTCACCTTATATAAAGGACCTAGTCAATAAATATGAACTTCGCAAGCCTGAGAATTTTGTTATTTTTAAAACTCTTGATCTGGATCCCATGGACATTACACTCGATATCTATCATATGGAAGGCGGGATGATGATTTGGAATACGCCCATAGACGGTTTCCGGTTGGGAGGCGCTGCGATGCGGGGAAAAGGATCGCTGGAATTAAGCCCGATAGAATTAGACATTGATTTCAAAGGACTAAACAGTTTATCCATGGAGTATGAGATTGGTGGGTTGACGATTGTTGCAGAATATATGAACATCAGATTCCTTGCATTGGACGAAATGACGGAGATCATGGGCTGGTACTGTGGGGGGGCGTGGGAAATGACAGAGTGGCTGTCTCTTGGCGCCACATATGGGGAGCACTATCCTGAGGCAGCTGATAAGGACGGCTCTGAATTTAAATCAGTCGGATATCCCGATTATTATGCGTGGCAGAAAGAAACAACAATCAGCGCCCGGTTCAACATGACAGAATACTGGTGTATCAAGCTCGAAACTCATTTTATAAACGGTTTAGGCGGCGTGAGCTTGTCAGAGAACGATAAAGAAGACGCCAAACAACATTGGACTTTCTATGCCATAAAAACGAGTCTGCAGTTCTAACCCTATCGTAAGTAAATGGAATAAAAAATGGATACAAATTAATCATTTTATTTAGCCATCCGTATTCATCGAACAAAAACGGGTGGTTTGATCCAGTACCCTTGATTCTTCTGAAATTTGCTGAAGATCATCTGCTATCGGTTCAGCAAGGGGGCTGCCAGCGTCTTCACGCTTATTGATCGTATCTGTTAACGCATTATCCCATTGTGAATACCACCAACACCATCATTGTTGACACCTACATCAGCGTCTCCCTTTTTCTATGTGCATAGGGGCACAAAACATAAAATCTTTTTATGCCAAATTAAAAGCAGAACTGTTCCTATATTTTTTCGTGGAATGTCAAAAAATATTCGTCCTTTGCCAATACTTTTTGGGTGTAGATTGTCTATGATCTGTTTTAATTCGCGTAAATTTTTTTATCTGACCCTGACATTGGGCAACACAGCTTTTATGGACGGGTACTTGTCTAATGGGAAAAAATTCAAAAGGAGGTATGTGATGAGTACAGAACCGGAACTCAACTATCCGACTTATATCGGGGTGGCGCTGCAGCCAAGGGCATACGGTTGCAGAAATAAGGAAGAAGTCAGAAAACATCTGAAAATTCAATTGAACCTGATCGATGATGCTTTTATAAACAGCTATCTGGTCGGCGGGGGGGCTGTTAAGCTGGTTGCCTTGGCGGAAGGCTCCATTCAGGGCTGGTACGACGAGTTAAACAACATGGATCATGCGACGTATTGCAAGGATATCGCGATCAGAATCCCCGGCGAAGAAACAGAAGAACTGGCCAGGAAGGCAAGAGAGTATGATATTTATATTGCGGCCCAGGCAAAAGTAGTGGACCCTGATATTGCAGAAGACCGATTCCTTAACCAGGGATTCATTATTTCTCCTAAGGGGGAAATCATCCTCAGGCATACAAAAAACGTTATCGGCGTTGTTGAGGGATCGGCAAGCCCCTATGATCTGTGGGAAAAATGGTCTGCAAAATACGGCGACACTCTGGAGTCGCTTTATCCTGTCGCAAAGACGGATATTGGAAACCTCGGTATATCGATATGCGCGGAAACCATGTTCCCTGAGTCATTCAGAGCTCTCGCAGTTAATGGTGCGGAAGTTGTCATCAGGCCGACCTGGCCGGAGCCGCTTGTCTCATGGGGAATATGGGAAGCTTCAAGCATAACGCATGCATTTGCGAATGTATGCTACATGATTTGTCCCAACAATGCGCCCTATTATACTACCTTTGAAAAGGAAACACCATATACCCTTTTGGGAGGCCAATCGATGATCGTCGATTATCGCGGCAAAATCTTGACCCAATCAAATAACGATAGCGTAGCTGCCGTTGCCGGCAATATCGATGTCAGAGCACTCAGGGAGTACAGGGCAACATCTCCTCAATCAGCGCATAACGTTCAGATGCGTTCGACCATATGGAAAAAGATTTATGAGAAATGGCCGGAGTATCCCAAAAACCTGTATATGGAAAGAGACTATCCCCATGTTATGGAACGGCATTTGTTGCATTTGTCTTTTTTGGAACCTTTTTTCGAGAAAGGGATATACGCACGACCAAAGGAATAACTTTCTGCATATTTATTTACAGTCCTGAAGTCATAGCTGATTAATCCAGAAGGAAGATAGAAAAGAGGTTCAGGCTGAACCAGCATCAACCATGTGAAAAAGGGAGAAAATAAAATGGATTTAACAGAAGTAAAACAAATTATAGAACGATTGGAGAGAGACTTTAACCCTGAAGTCGCCAAAGATCTGGATGTCGTCATTCAGTATCACATCTCGGGTGAAGACAGTGGTGACTACAAAATCAGGATCAAAGACAGGACGTGCAAGATTGATAAAGGTATTCATGACTCCCCGAATGTCACAATCAGCATGGCGGACAAAACCTGGCTCGGTTTGTTCAACAACACCGTAAATCCCATGCTCGCTTTTACAACCAAAAAAATTAAAGTAAAAGGTGATTTTTCGCTGGCCATGAATATCCAAAAAATATTTACGCCGTGAGAAATGCCTGAATCTTGCATATCACCCTTTAACGGGTGACCCTGTTAGCTTTTGAGTAAACGCCTGACATACCGTTCAAGATGAAGGTATTCGTGTTCATTTACATAGAAAAATACGTGCCAACATTCAGGCCACAGGAGATTGTCCAAACCGATAGCACCATGAATTTGCCAGATCATACGGAAACGCGTTGAGAAACAATTCCTTTTCACGCTGAAAACTCGTTGAAAAATTCAGTGCATTATCTGTTCCGAGCACGACAGGAGAAGTGTGCTCAGGATATACGGCCTGAACAGGATGCGCTTGACCATTCCGCCAGCAGCCAAGGAACTGGTGACATGTGGGGCATATTTCAATAGGCAGTTGATGCTTACGGATGAGGCATATATGCTCCTCTGCTAAAAAAATCGCATGCCCTAGTCGTATTTTCCCCACACATGTCGTCATCGGATGTCGCTGAAACCATCGATCAATGGCTGTGAACGCGGCGGTATTATCGCGCTGATCTTTTTCACACGCCAATTCACCCACATGGATCGCCAACCCTAATGGCCTGTCCAGGATTGTTTCAATGCATGCACCCAGGTCATTTCCCCGCAGAGTGCGAATCCCTGTAGGATTAACCCCGGAAATATCAATACCTACAAGACAATCAGGGTACTCAAGCGCCAGCGTGATGATTTCCCGCGCCATGTTGAGATCGTGCCTGTAGCGATCAATGCTGAGAATCCCTTTGGCTTTGTCAGGGTATCGTCGTAAGGCGGACACAAAAGCTTTTACATAGGGTCGAAACGATTGCCCAGAGAGACAGTTCCGGGGAGTGGTCCGAATTTCCAGATAATCAGCAGAACTTTTGGTAATCACATCTTCTGTGGCAAGTTCAATCCGCTCTGGAGAATGAACAAGATGATGAACGATTTGAAATAACTTCAGCACGTCGGCCTCTGAAAGCATATCAAGCGCATATTGGTCATGATCTGATTGAGCAAACCGTTTCACCAGCGCCTTAGAAATGCTTCCTCCCAAATGGAGATGTAAATCACAGTCTGTGTTAATGCTTCACCTCATATATATGCATCTATCCTGACGACGAAAATTTTTCGTGGCCGCTTTCGAGAATCAGAAAAGATAATGTTGCTCTGAAAGACGTATGCCACACAACGGGTTTTTGTCAATTTTTTTATTGAGAACCTGTGATATTGCTTGGAAGCATGGCCGTTCGGGCCAATTTGGGGGGATCGGGCGAAGTGGGCTTTTCATTTCGAAAAAATACGGCCATAGGCTGCACCTGTCCATGATTGCCACGACAGCAAACCCGTTGCTGATTAGGGAAACCAAAAATCTTCAAAAGAATATCACCGATTTCTGCCGGAAATGCGGCGGTAATTGCATCAGAAAGTGCCCATCAGGCACCATCCGGGAAACCCCCTGTCACAGGAATAACGCATTTGGTTTGGCATCCTGTGTGGATGCGGCAAAAGGATTATCGGTGACTATAAGTGATAGACCGGGCAGCAGAAGCCCACCACCCCTAATGCTCGACCAAGAGGTTTTTCGGTCGAGCATTATTCAGAGTGGGGTTTTGTTTTAGGATTCATATTTAAATGAGAGATTCACCCGTGCCCGGTAGGCGGTTACTTTGCCGTCTTCGATTTTCATGTCCAGTTTTGTGATTTCGCCAATTCTCAAATTCTTCAGGCTTGATGATGCTGTTTCTACGGCAGTTTTCGCTGCTTCTTCCCATGAATTGGGACTTGATCCTATAAGTTCGATTACTTTGTAAACACTTCCGCTCATAATTTCCTCCTTTTGTTACGGTTATCACCCATTCGGAAATGGCCAATTTGCTAAATTGCCGGATGGGCAATGGTTAATGGTCATTTATCCTTCAACCCAACAAACCCAACAAACCCAATAACCCTGTTATTCTTCCAAAGGATTCATGACGCGTCCCATAAACAGGATGCTGCCATGCCTGTTTTCCCTGATCATGAAGACAAAAGGATGGTCTGCTTTGAAAACCGGCAGATGTTCCACGGCTGTTTTTCTGGCGACGATTACGGCAGATGCGGCTGCAGCTTCCGTACCTTTTTCATTCACGTCGATAAATGCCTTGTGCAGTACTGCGCTGATATAAAGATCTTTTGTGCCGTCGATTCCTGAAAAGTCTGCATTCGGGGAGAAAGCGTCTTTCATGCCCATGCCGGTCAATGTTTGAGACAGATCAATGCCAGCGCTGATTTTGAACCGGGGGATAGTTACCCGGATTTTTTTGCTTTCCAGTTTTTCAAGGCATATCTTTAAATTTTCAAGGGAGAGTTCATTCTCAAGATTTTTAAAATCCCGTTCATCTTTGGGAAGGAGTAGAATCATCGACAGGGTATTACCGGCATAGGGTAGCTCAATGGCCTTCAGTCTGTCATTCTCCGTGTAATTGAACGTGTCTTTAAGATTCATCATGGGGGCATTGATCACTTCGCCCATACTGGTTTTAAATGGTGCGATGATGGTTTGGGACGGATTGAAAGGGGTCTGCCAGTTTCCCTTAAAATACACAGCATTGGTCAATACCAGACGGGTGGTCGGGTTAAGCGCAGTTGGCGGAACCAGATGTTTAATCTGGCTTTTGGTTTTTTCTTCGACCCATGTGTTGATTTCCCGGGCTGCAAGAGCCGGGGTTATATAATCAACGGTTTTGACATCGGATAAATAGAAGGTCTTAAGGACGTTTGTATAGGTGTCAAGACAGGTGATTCCTTTTTGCGGCCAGATTCGGTTTGCCGCAAGCAGAATGATTTCGTCATTCACCTGAATGGCATTGATATCGGCTAAAAGGGTCTGGTTCGCATATCGGATGCCCGAAGGGTTTTCAGGCAGATGCATGACTGTGGCCATTTCTTTTTTCGTGTTTCCTCCCGCGCCTTCCCAGGTCATGGAAAGGGCGGTGGACAGGCTCATGGGGGAGAAAAAGAGATTCCTGTCAGGTGCATCGATCTTTCGGTAGAGCGAAATCGCAAATATCGTATTCCCGCTCACAAGACTTTCGGTACTTTTGCCGATCTCTTTTTGGGATGGGGTGTTTAAGAGACATCCGCTGAAAATGATGCAGCATAAAATAATTCGATAAAAAAGAGCCGGTCTGATTTTCATGATATACTCCGGATTGTTTTTTGATAAATAATGTTGTCTGTTCTGTTTTCAGGGGCCGGAAACCGGATTTGACCCGTTTTATGATTCGCATATGAAGTTTTGAAACTATATCCATACTTTTCCGTAAAGGTCAACATGGGAAATCCTAAAACAGTAATTGCTTTTTCAGCATGATATCGGTAATGGGTAACAGGTTCAACGTGTTACATAAAAATCTCGAAATGCAGCCAACATATGGAAGATCCATTTGAATCATGACGACATATCCCTATCATATTGACCATTATGCCATTCATTCTTTGACCCGGTTAACTGAACTTCAGCTGGGACATATC
The DNA here is from genome assembly GCA_018816735.1 of Pseudomonadota bacterium. Taxonomy (GTDB): domain Bacteria; phylum Desulfobacterota; class Desulfobacteria; order Desulfobacterales; family JAHIVH01; genus JAHIVH01. The sequence continues at coordinate 42,151 of JAHIVH010000060.1, forward strand.
GTAAACGCACTGAATGAAAAAGTGACGCCCGCAAACGGCGCGCTCTCCGGAAGGGCCGGGGCCGTTTCCTTTCATCTGGACGGGATTGGTGACGTGGTACTTAAAATCTATCTAAGAGGCGGTGTCTTGGGTAGAATCATTTCAAGAACCTATTGGGGTTGGGGAACACCGAGATGCCGCATTGAAATGAACCAGCTTTTATATGCAAAATCGCTTGGTATCCAGGTACCGGAACCTGTTTGCCATGTGACCGAAGGCCGCCATTTATACAAATGCTGGCTGATCCTCCGCGAGATAACGCACTGTCACTCTCTGTCGGATCTTTCCCGGAAAAACGAAACTGAGGCACTGGGGCATATGGATGACGTCAGGCGGCAGGTCAGAATACTGATAGCGAATAAGGTCCGCCATGTGGATCTGCATCCGGGAAATGTTCTTGTTGGCGAAAACGGCCATGTTTATCTGATCGATTTTGACAAGGCTCATTTTTTCAGTCAGGGAAAACAAAAACTGGCTGCCTGTTATACGGAAAGATGGGCGCGTGCCGTCCGAAAATACAATCTGCCGGATTTTTTGAACGAAAAAATGCGAAATCTCCTTTGAAAATTTCAATCGGAAAGGGCTTTGATAAGTCCCTGAAGCACATCATCCGGCGTGATGGCCGTCATACACCGGGGGTCGTCACAGGTTTTGGCGTTGCAGGGGCAGCAAGACAGATTTTTCTGAATGACATGGCCTTTGTAAGGGCCGGTACGTCGGGGATCGGATGGTCCGAAAAGGGCCACCACTTTTTTCCCGAGCGCCACGGCAAAATGCATGGGCCCTGTATCGCAACTGACCACGGCTTTAGAGGCAAAAAGCACTTCTTTCAGTTCGTGGAGGGTTGTTTTCCCCACAAGGTTTGTCGCACGTCCTTTTGCCATGTCTGAAATGGTTCTGGCCATTCCCGAGTCCTCAGGGCCGCCGGTGAGCACACAGTCGAAACCGAAAGCGTTCCGGATTTTTTCTGAAAGTTCGGCAAAACATTCGGGATGCCATCTGTTGGCCGGTTTTGTTGCGCCGATATTCAATACAACATAGTTTTCAGGCAGGTCAAAGGGCACCTGACCTTTAACCGGGATATTCCATGTGATTTCAGGGTCTGTCACGCCCAGGTAGGTGCCGAATTCCAGATACTGATCCAGCATGTGCGCCAGGGGATCAGCAGACGGGATTCTTTCAAAAGGAAACAGATGGGTCATTTCCTTGCATCGTTTTCTGTCAAATCCGATGCGCCTTTTTGCCCTGGCAGACATGGCAAAGAGGCCGGATTTGAAAATGCGCTGAAGGTCCAGGACCATATCAAAAGGTTCTTTTTTCAGTTCCTGCCGGACCTGGGCAAGGGAGGTCCGCCATTTTTTCTTGTCAAAAAGAATCACACGGTCAACATCAGGATGCTCTGAAACCAGCGGATAACTTAACGGGGCAACGAGCCAGTGGATTCTGGCATCCATGTGTTTTTTCAGGCGGATGGCAAGAGGCAGGGTATTGATGACATCTCCCAGTGCGCCCAGTTTGATGAATAATATATCGGTCATTTATTTCACGATGCTGTGTCACTTGTTTTTTTGTCATATGCGGAGAGAAGCCTGTTCACGATGCCTGTTGTGCTGTATCCTTCAAGAAGGGTCACGAGCATGACCTTCCCGCCGTATGATTCAACGACATCCCGGCCCACAACATCCTCCAGCCTGTAATCGGCCCCTTTTACCAGAATATCCGGCCTGAGCGCTTTAATCAATCTAAGCGGGGTGTCTTCATCGAACAATACAACCAGATCCACGCATGAAAGCGCGCTTAAAATGGCAGACCGGTCATTTTCATTCAATATGGGCCGTTTTTCGCCTTTAAGCCGCCGGACAGACGCATCTGTATTCAGGCCGACGACCAGCCTGTCTCCCAATGCTCTTGATTTGTGCAGAAGATCAATATGGCCGGGATGCAGGAGATCGTAGCATCCGTTTGTGAATACGATTTTTTCGCCTTTTGCCCGCCAGGCCTGAACCTGAAGGATAGCCGCATCCATGGCAGCTGTTTTTCCGGAAGCGTTTAAACCGTTTTCCGCGTCGGTCTGCCTCAGGGCAGACGCCAGTTCTGAACGGATGATCGGCTGAGTGCCGATTTTCCCCACAACCACGCCTGCCGCAGTATTGGCAAGGGAAGCCGCACTCCTGAAGGAAAGGCCTGCTGAAACACCTGCGGCCAAGGTTGCAATAACCGTATCACCGGCGCCTGAGACATCAAAAACCTCCTTTGCCCTGGCAGTGATGATAAGGGGCGGTTTTTTATTTTCAACAAAACACATGCCCTTTGCACCCATCGTGACCAGAAGGTTGTCAAAACAATAGGTTTCACAAATCTCCTGGGCGGCTTTTTCAATTTTTGCCGTATCCGATGATATATCCGATGCCCGGATCAGGCTTAACTCCGAAAGATTGGGCGTTACACAAGACGCGCCTTCATAGCGTTCCCAGTCTTTTCCTTTGGGGTCTACAAATACAGGAATGTTTCTTTCCCGGCACAGTTCAATCATCTTCCGGCAGACGAAAGGGGTTTGAAATATCCCTTTTCCATAATCGGAGATAATGACGGCGTGATAATCCTTTATATGGGTTTTAACCGCTGAGAGAAGTTCTTTTTCTGTGGCTGGGGGAAGTATGGTGATGTCTTCCTCGTCAAGTCTGAAAAGCTGCTGGTTTTTGGCCATCACTCGCGTTTTTGTGATGGTTTGCCGGGTATCATCCAATACAAGACAGGTGCGGATGCCTTTATTCTTGAAAATCTGTGCGAGTTTTCCGCCATTTTCATCCTGACCGCAAATGCCGATGACAAGGGTTTGACATCCCAGTCCGGAAAGGTTTGCCGCCACATTCCCGGCCCCGCCTAAAACTTCTGAACGTTCCGTGATGTTCACCACAGGAACAGGTGCTTCAGGAGAAATTCTTCTGGCATCACCCCACAGATAGCGGTCCAGCATGACATCTCCCACTACGAGGATATTTACCCGGTTAAACAATGATATATCGAAAGACATTTTTTCTTCCCCAAATTGATTCGTTAACGATGCTTTTCCTTACCCGTTTCACAGTTTGGCTTCAATCAAGGCTGCCCAGAAGTGAAGGATGAGACTGTGCGCTTCCTGAATTCTCGCCGTGACATGATGAGGAATGATAACCGTTTCATCTGTTTCCGCTTTCAGTTTTCCACCGTCTTTACCGGCAAGACCGATGGTTTGCATGCCGATTTTTTTTGCAGCCCTCATGGCGAGAATCACGTTTTCCGAATTGCCTGATGTTGAAATGCCGACCAGAGTATCACCCGGCCGCCCTGTCCCTTCAACCTGCCTTGCAAAAATATCCGCATAACTGTAATCGTTTGCGATGGCTGTGATAATGGATGTATCTGTGGTCAGGGAAATGGCAGAGAGGGCGCGTCTTTCCTTTTCGAACCGCCCTACAATTTCTGCGGCAAAATGCTGTGAATCTGCAGCAGATCCGCCATTTCCGCAGATTAAAATTTTACTACCCCGGTTCACGGTTTCTGAAAGCATATTCCCGGCCCTGATGATATCCGGTTCAACAGGAAGCAGGCTCTTCATGCATTTTATATGGTCATCCAGTATGGTTGAAAATTTCATTGTCTTTTTATGTCCTCCTTCAGTCGTTTTTTTTTAAATGCGTCATCATGGATATCACTCGTTTATCGCTCTTTATTGCCCAGCCTGGTTATTTCCCCGTTAAAAAAGGAGGAATAGAATGTTTGGATACGGTCCCGGATGAGTTCGTGAAATTGATCCCGTTGTTCACCAAACGAGATCCGGGTGTCAAGCACGATCAGGTTCATTCCTGTCCGGGTATGGTTTTTGATTTTGACATAATCTTTTTCTGTCGTGACAATAAAGTCTGCCGTGTGTTTTTTTGCAAACGACACCATGTCTTCCATATGCTTTTTTTTGTACTGATGGTGATCGCCATAAGAGAAAATTTTCAAGGGAAAACACCCGAATTGCTTCAGGGTTTCTTCGAAAACATGATTTTTTGCGATCCCGGAAAAGGCGACCACTTTTCTGTGGTTCAGAAAGTTATCATCATAGGCAGCGTCTATTCTCCCTGTTTCACGATAAGCGTCATCCTGTTTAATCACCCGTTTGATATATGGCACATGAACAGCCTGAAATACGGGCTTGGGGTGGACGAGCGTGTTTATCGTTTCGATTGTCTTTATTCGTGTTTCACCATCAACAGTGTCAGACCGGGATAAAATAAAAATATCTCCCCTGGCCAGGGCATCCACGGGCTCTCTTAAGGTACCCCGCGGAAGAAGATGTCCGTTGCCAAATGGATGCGCGGTGTCTAAAAGGACGATATCGAGATTCCGAAAGAGTTTGATGTGTTGGAATCCGTCATCCAGGATGATGACATCCGGATGAAATTCTTTGATGGCCAGACGACCGGCCTTGATTCTGTTGCTTCCCACGATCACCGGAATGCCTTTAAGCTCACATGCGATCAGATAAGGCTCATCTCCTGCTCTATCCGCATCTAACAGAAGCGAATCCCCGTTACTGACAATGCCTCCTTTTTTTTCAGCGCCACCTTTATATCCCCGGCTTATGATGGCAACCTTGTACCCCATATCCTTGAAAAGCTTTGCCATATAAATGGCAAGCGGGGTTTTCCCGGTGCCGCCAACGGTGATGTTCCCGATAGACATCACATAACAGGGAAGGGTGTCCGGTTTGATCAGGTTGTTGTGATAGCCGAATTTTCTTATCTTCACGGCGCTTCCATAAACATGGGAGAGCATATTCAGAATACCGGGCAGAAATGTGTGACGGCTATCTTCCGCGTTCATGATCACATCAAGCGTGCGTTCTATGGAGGGTGTTGTTTTCAATAATCCCTTTTTGATGGCTGTTAAAGTTTATTCCGCACTCATCAGTATGAACAGGCTGAAACAGAATAATACAAAATTGGCTGCCCAGGCAGCCACAAGGGGTGGCAGCATGCCACCGTGTCCCAGAGACAGACAGAAACTGTAAAAAACCCAGTAAAGAAACGAGAGGCCGATACCACTTGAAATATAAAGGGGTAGCCCGTGATCGATTCTTGTTTTTGCCGTGATGCCAATACCTGCCATGCACATAATGATACACACAAATGGAAAGGCTATTTTGGCGTAAAGATCCACCCTGTAAAGCGTGGCATCGTAGCCTTCGGATTCCATCTTTCTGACATAGTGATATAATTCCCTGTATCCCATTTCTTCGGATTTCTTGACCACACTGTTCAGATCCTCTGGCACAAAATCGAGCGGTTCCTCTCTCTTTTCAAAAAAGTTGATTGCCGTTTCATCGGTTTTAGGATTGACCCGTTGTTCCATAATACCATGCAATATCCAACCCTTGTCTTTATATTCTCCTTTTTCTGCATCAATTCGTCTGATCAGGTTAAACTGATTATCAAAAAATGTCTGTGTGATGCCAAAAATGGTATTGATCGTTGACTGGTAATACTTGATATGTGTGATCCGCCGGTCGCCTTTGATCCATATGTTTTTTTCTTTGGATGTGATAATGGCTTTCTTTTTGATTTCAACTGTTTTCATATATCGCGCCTGGGTCATGGCCGCAGGGACGATTTCTTCAGCCATCAGGAAAAGAAACAGGCTCAACAGGATCCCGATGGCAAGAAATGGCTTTAACATGGACAGGATACTGATGCCGCTGCTTTTAAGCGCAAGAAGCTCCCTGTTTTTATTCATCAGGCCGAAAACGATAATAACGGAAAGAACGGTCCCCACAGGTGTCAAAAGAACGGTCATGTATGGCATTTTCAGAAGAACATAGGTCAGGCCTCTTGAAAGGGGAAGTTCCGCCCTGATGAACCTGTCCAGATTGCTTAAATAGTCTATCGATACAAAAATAAGAAGGACGACCATCTGAACAATACTGAAAAATTTAAGAAATTCGCGTGTTAAATATCGGTTTAGAATGCTCATTATCTGTTAATTTTATGACTTTTCGGTCGTGTTGATATTATGGTCCCGTCCGGCAGACGGGATCAGTCTGTTTTTGAGTTGTCTGATCCGGCGTGAAAAAAAACCAAACAGCACCGGACCTTCCTTTACTGTACGGACCAGCAGGAAAATTCCGATGATCCCCACGACCATATTGGGCATCCACATGGCAATGACAGGCGGATAGACGCCTGACTCGCCCAGGGACCATCCTGCAGCCAGCATTAAATAATAGAGCATGAAAAAAATGAAACCCAGGCCGATGCCTGCCGATTTTTTAAATGAAACCGATTGCAAACCCAGGGGGACCGATAGAATACCTAAAGCGATGCAGGCAAAGGGAATGGAAAATTTTTCGTGCAGTTTCATGATTGCAGAATTGTGATCATTCTTATCCGGCTGGGTTTGTTCGATATAAGTCATCAACTCGGAAAGCGTCATCTCCTCCTGCCGCTTTTTATTTTTTTTTGCAGATGAAATAGATCTGCTTAAACTCATATTGATTTCATATGTATCAAATTTGATTGAATGGACGGACCTGGTTTTTAAGGTCGTCTGGTTGATCATGCCATTATAGAGTTTCAGTGTGTATGAGAACGGGTCCGGCCCGGGTATCATTTTGCCTTTTGGGGCAATGATCGTGCCTGCCATTTTTTCATCCCTCTGATCTTCAATGAAAATATCCCTGAACGATTTGTTTTTCATATCGATTTTGTTCACATAAAGCATGATGCCGTCAAAGCTGTCGTTAAACGTTCTTTCCTTGAACCCGACTTCAAAGCTCGATGTGGCAAGATCGATGGCAAGCTTTTTATAGGACAGGTTCCCCCACGACACGCCATAGACGGTAATATAAAGGGTCAAAAGAAACCCGGATATACAAAACAGAATCACAGGGGGCAATAATTTGTATATGTTTGTCCCTCCTGCCTTTAATGCAATAATTTCATTGTCGTTCGACATTTGAAGAAATGTGACGAGCACCCCCATCATCACAGACATGGGGATGGTAAATTCCAGGAATGCGGGCATGGAAAAGATAAGAAGAAGGATAACGGATATTATGTTGACTTTGTAATTTACGATGAGGTTTGTAATGTCTAATATCTGTGCCATTAAGAATACAAAGGTGAGAAAGAGAAGATTAATGATAAAAGGCGGAATCATCTGTCTTAGAATATATCGGTTTATAATTGTGTTTATCTTCATCTGTCCTGTTCCCGGCCGATCATCATGGTGCTGTTTTCCTGTGTATCTGCAAAAGCCCTATATCCAATATAATAAATGCTGCTTTTTACAATAATTTTTGAACTTTAATAAAAAAAAAACAATCCTGCAAGGGATGAAAGGTAAAAGGTGAGGGATTGGGGTAAAGGGTAAAAGGGATGGGAAAAGCAATTTATGTAAAAGGCCTTTTTCTGGGATCGTGGTGATCAAATAATACTGTGTCTGGATATCGCTGAGATCGGGGATAAAAAAAATTCAAGCCGTTCGGAAGATTCCCTGGCAGGAGATCTTCTCGTAACGGCTTTTGAGGGGAACAGACAGTCTGCCACCTTCTGCCACACCTCGGGAACTATAATGGTTTAATCTGAAAAAAAAATCAACAGGGAATTTCAGAAAATTCAAAACGTCCCTCGTTTGACAATCGGCCTTTTACGCATGATCATGCTTGACGCCTGTGGCCTGATGGACTATTAATTTTCAGAGTGATTCCGGGATGATCAATTTTCCCCTGTCTTACCTCTTCGAAACAGAAAACTCAATAACGGAAAAGGAGGCCATATCATGAGTGAGATCAGAATAACAGGTGAAATTCGCACTGATTTTGATTTGGAGGTGTCAGGCTTGCCTGCTGAACGTTGGGGCGAAGCGGTTTTCCGAGTTGGGGAACATGAAATTGTTCTTGAGGTGAGCGCGGAAGAAAATACAATTGTCGCCATCATGGTTGATGAAGACGCTGTATGGAAAGGGACATTAGAAGGGCTTAAGATGCTTTTGCGGGGCGAAATCAAAGGCAGATGACATGTTTTGTTCAGGTCAATGGAACCGATAGGCAGAGCGTAAGTTTTAAAATTCGTAAATGTATTTCTTTGGTTAACATTTTCGTCTTTCAATAACTTGACAAAAATCGTTGTTTTCATTCAAACACAAAATACTTTAAATTTAATATGTGATAAAGGGAAAGCGCCTCTATGGCCAGGGGATTTTCCATTTCTTGCGGAATTTCAAATTTTATATTTCCGTAATCGGATTATTTATGGTATATTGGCTCATAAAAACAACAACTTATATACGGCATATTTGGGCGGGATATAAGGCGTTTGACTTGCCGTATACGTGGCTATTGACTTTGTCCCGGCAATACGATTTATCTTAATGACTTGTTTTTTAAATACAATTAATTCGTTTTTCAGATTGTCTTATAGGAAAATAGCAGCGATGTTGATGAACTCAGGGAAAATTGAATGGAAGAGGGCGGGAGGAAACTACAAGTGAAAATACGAATCGTATCTGTTTTTCTATTGTTATGCCTGGTGTTTGCAAGCGGTTCACCCTGTTTGGGCAAGGCCGGAGACGAACAGCTTCCTGATGATTTCAAACGTGTTGACCCGGATTATGTTTTGTCCGGCTGGACAGTTGTAAACGAAGGAAATATCAATGGTCCGTCCGCATGGTTCATTTCAAATGGCGTGATTACACAGTCCAGTAATTTGTATGGCGGGAATAATAACCGGGACAGTATTGAAAAACCGGGAACCTATGCATTAAACGGTGACATGAGCTGGACAGATTACACCATGAGTGTCGAACTCCGTTCCAGGGATGATGACAGTATCGGGATCATGTTCCGGTATCAGGATAAGGATAATTACTACAGGTTTTCAATGGATCAGCAGAGAAAGTACAGGCGACTTGTCAGAAAAGTAAAAGGCAAGATGACGGTCCTTGCAGAAGATGCCATTCCTTACAAAAAGAATCAATGGTACACGGTCAAGATCAATGTCATGGGCCCACGGATAGAAATATATATTGATGACAGAATGATTTTCGGCATAACGGACGAATCCATAAAAAGCGGACAGATTGGCCTTTATACGTGGGGAAATGGGGGCAGTGATTTCAGAAAGCTGCTTATCACACTCCACTCAGGGTGGGTAATTATTGATGAAGGGACTTTCGAAGCGCCATCACAATGGTCGGTTAAGGATGGCGTCATTGATCAGGCAAGCAATATAAGCGGAGGCAATGACAACAGAAAGAGTCTTGATAAGCCGGGTACCTATGTGATTAATGGCGATTCCGGATGGACCGATTATGAGCTTGATGTCAGTCTTGCTTCAAAGGATGATGATGCCATCGGTGTGATGTTCAGATATCAGGACCCGAATAATTACTATCTGTTTGTTATGGACAGGGAAAGAAAGTACAGGCGACTGGTGAAAAAGACAAATGGAGAAAACATCCTTCTGGCTGAGGATTCCGTACAATATGAACAAAACACCTGGTATCAGGTCAAGATAAAAGCGGTCGGCCGGAAAATAATGATTATGATTGACGATGCACCTGTTTTTGAAGTTGAGGATGATGCGTTAAAATCGGGAAAGGTGTGTCTGTATTGCTGGGGAAATGAGGGCAGCACATTCAAGGATCTTGTTGTCACCCCTCTTGATGCCTATGAGGATGTGGCTATCAAAGAAACTGAAAAAGTTGAAAAGACGGAAAAGGCTGAGGAAATTTCTCCGAAGAAAGAATCTCCGCCCTCTCCGGATGAAAAGAAACCGGACATTCCGGTTGCAGATAAAGCTGGTCAGTCGGATAATTATGTTGAAACCATAGAAGAAGACTATCTGGGTGAAAACTACATTGATTTTTTGACTGCAGAAAATGTTGAGGGCATGCCTGATGCCCAGGATGAAAGCAAGATCAAGACGCATGATGCAGAAGTCATAACAAAACAAACGGGTGTTCAACAGGCCCTGCCCGAAGATTGGCAGGTTGTTGATGATGGGGAATATGACAGACCTTCTTTATGGTCAATGACGGATGACGTTATTTACCAGAAAAGCAATATTTATGGCGGAAGCGATCTGGCTGTATCACCCGTGAAACCGGGGACCCATCTTGTGAGCGGGGAAAGCGAATGGAAAGACTATATTTTTACAGGCATGATGCTGTCTTCTGATGATGATGCGATTGGCGTGATATTCCGTTACCAGGATGAAAATAATTATTACCGTTTTTCAATGGACAGCCAGAGAAATTACAGACGGTTGATTAAAAAGGTGGATGGTTATGTGATTACGCTGGCTGAAGATTCATGGACTTACGAGAAAGACAGATGGTATGCATTTAAAATTATTGTCGTGGGAAAAAGCATAAAAGTGCACATGAATGGTCAGCTTGTTTTTGATGTTCAGGATGATGCCATTTCTTCCGGAAAGGTTGGCCGATATTGCTGGGGAAATGAAGGGGGGGCATTCAAGGATTTTTCAGTCACACCGGTGGGACAACCGGCGGCGCCTTTGCAAAAGAAGGTTCAAGCGGAAAAGGCATTTCCCGGTGACTGTGAGCGGCTTTCAATCCTTGAACAAAAATTAAACCAGTTGAAAAAAGAAGTTCAAAAGTTCCGGGAAACATGCAATTGCGGTCAATAGCATTTTCTTGAGTAATTTGAAAATAGCGATGGGTACGAAAATCAAGGGTGGAAAAAAATCTGAAGGCAAGTGGGGCTTAGTCAGGGGTAATCCTCATGATATTATGGACGCTATCGGCAATGCGATTATTGCAACAGATGTCCGGGGCAATGTCACTTATCTCAATGCTAGTGCCGAAAAGCTTGCCGGTTTAAGCTTTGAAGAAGCCGAAGGAAAACCATTTACCGAAATCTGCCAAATTGAAAGTGAATTGGCTGGTGAAAAAATCGATTATTTTCTGCGAGGTGTCCTGCCTGTTGATAAAGCCGTATTCTATTCTCATCATGCAAATATCACTGCCAAAAATGGCGCAAAATACCGACTGATCGATCCGCCTTCCCCCCTGTTTGATCCTGACGGAAAAACCATCGGCACAGTGCTTATGTTCCGGGACACACGGAAAGATGATCGCGGGCAGGAAGAACTGCTTGAACAAAAGAATTTTTTGAAGATTCTTGTTGAACAGCTGCCCAATCAAATTTTCTGGAAGGATTATGATCTGAACTATATCGGGTGTAACAAATCATTTGCTGAAGTTACAGGAATGGGAACTCCCGAAGCAGTCATCGGGTTAACGGATTATGATTTTCACCGTGATTCCTCAGATGCAGACAGTTACAGGGATTGGGACAGAAAAATTCTGGATTCGGGAAAGCCTGCCCTGGCTATTGAGGAACATTATTTCACGGCAGAAGGGTACGAAGGAACTGTTTTAACAAGCAAGATCCCTATACACAACACGGAAAATAAACCTATCGGCCTTTTGGGGATTTGTACCGATATCACCGAACGGAAACAGGCAGAGGAAGCCCTGAAAGAAAGTGAAGCCCGTTTTCGGGAAATGGCAGAAATGCTTCCCGAAGCAATTTTTGAAGCCAATAGCGATTCGGTCCTGACTTACTCCAATCAGGTTGCATTGCATTTTTTTGGGTACAATGAGAAAGATCTGTTAAACGGGATAAATATAACGGATTTGATCGTTCCTTATCAGCGTGATATCGTACGTGCCAATCTTGAGAAACGAAAAGGCAGTACCAAACGAGGAATTGTCGAATATACCGGCCTCAAAAAAGATGGATCGACCTTTCCCATTCTCTTTCAAATTGCGTCTGTGATAAAAAATGAAAGATTAATCGGATTCAGAGGGATCATTATTGACATCACAGACCGGAAGCGTGTGGAAGAAGAGTTGCGAAGAATGCAAAGTCTGGAGAGCCTCGGTACCATAGCTGGAGGAATTGCTCATGATTTCAATAATTTGCTTATGTCGGTTTTTGGAAATGTGGAAGTGGCAAAACTGAACCTGACTGAAAATCATCATGCATCCGTTTATCTGGAAAAAGCCAACCAGGCACTGGAAAATGCCAGAAAACTGACATCCCAGCTGATCACTTTTGCCAAAGGCGGCGATCCTCTGTTTGAAAAGCTGGATATTGGCAGGCTGGTTACCGATACGGTCAAGTTCATTTTAAGTGGAAGCCATATAAATTTTGATTTTGATTTACCGAATGATCTTAAACCGGTCAACGGTGATAAAGGACAAATCAGCCAGGTTATCTCAAACCTTGTTATAAACGCCAGGCAGGCTATGCATGAAGGGGGCGGCGATCTTTATGTTGCAGGAAGAAATATTGAAGATTTTCAGGATGAAGCCGCTCCCCATCTTGCCGGTCAATTTGTCAAGCTTTCCATACGGGATAACGGCGCAGGCATTTCCGAAAAGATCACCGAAAAAATATTTGATCCTTATTTCACAACAAAAGAAGACTGCCGTGGTCTTGGGTTACCCATTGCCCACAGTATCATCAGTAAACACAAGGGGCATATCCGTTTTGATTCAAATCCGGGAGAAGGTGCCACCTTTACTGTCTTTCTTCCGGCAGACACAGCGGAGGCGGATGAAATTTCCCCAAAAGCGCCGGGAAAATGCATCACACCTCCGATTCGTGCGCATATTCTTTTGATGGATGATGAAGACATGTTGCTCGATGTTGGAGCGCGAATGATAGAAGTCTGCGGCTATACAGCTGAAACTGCAACTGACGGGAAAGAGGCGTTGGAAAAATATGTATCTGAAAAAGAGAACGGACGTCCTTTTGACATTGTGATCATGGACCTGACTATTCGCGGAGGCATGGGGGGAAAAGATGCGATTAAAGAGCTTCTCTCCATTGACCCGGCAGCTAAGGTCATCGTCTCAAGCGGATATTCCTCAGATCCGATTTTATCCAGTTTCAGTGAGTACGGATTTTCCGGTAAAATTGCCAAACCTTTTCGATTAAAAGAGTTAAAACAGGAAATCGAGCGTATCATGGGAAGTATGTAATTTTCTTTAACGCGTCGTTTGAATTGCATTTGGATTTATTTGGGGAAAAATATGAAAAGCTACCGAAAAGAATTAACATTCAATGTTCCCACCCGAAGAGCCTTTATCAATATTACGCCTGATGTTGAAAACTGCCTGCGGGAAAGCGGCATCAAGGAAGGCCTGGTGCTTGTCAATGCCATGCATATAACAGCGTCGGTTTTTATAAATGATAATGAATCAGGGCTGCATCATGACTATGATGTCTGGCTTGAAAAGCTTGCGCCCCACGAACCGGTTTCCCAGTACAGGCACAATGTGGGGGAGGACAATGCAGACGCCCATATGAAACGGCAGATTATGGGCAGAGAGGTTGTTGTGGCCATTACAGATGGCAGGCTCGATTTTGGCACATGGGAACAAATTTTTTATGGGGAATTTGACGGCAGGCGTAAAAAACGGGTTCTTGTGAAAGTAATCGGCGAGTAACTATTTAAGAATTGAAATTCACCATGTTTAAAATTATTCCCCAAAATGACCGGAGACAGGCAAAATTGATTCGCCGTTTTTTTATGTCGGCAGGTTCCTATTTAATGTGTATTTTGCTGATATTTTATGGTCATTTTCAAGGTTTCAGCCTTCAATTATCTTTTCCCCTGCTTTGTCTTTATTCTTTTACGGCAATGGCCACACAGGTCGTTTTTTATGCCATATTCAGGTCTGGCATCAACAAACGATCCAATGACCCAAGTCTGACCATCCCCCAAATGGTTGTTGCTGTGTTTTGGCTCTCGGTTGTCTCTTTTTACTGTGCAGAGCAGGCAAGATCATTGATATTACTATTTTATCTGGTGATATTTATTTTTGGTGTATTCAAGCTTCAGGTATACCAGTTTCTTTTATTGTCTGTTTTTGCTTTGGGCAGTTATATGTCTGCCATTGTCATGCTGCTTGTTTTCAGGCCGGAAGCGGTCAATATCAGGCTTGAGGTCCTTAATTGTGTGGGGCTGGGCATCATTCTTTTCTGGTTCTCTTTTGTGGGCGGGTATATCAACAGGCTCAGGGAAAAGCTTGTGGAGGCCCTTGGGATCATCAAAAAACTGGCCACCCATGATGAACTGACCAACGTGTATAACCGGCGAAAGCTGTTTGAGAGCCTTCAGCGGGAAAAAGCACTTGCAGACAGAAATGGATCAACTTTTTCCATTTGCATGTTCGATCTCGATTTGTTCAAGGAAATTAATGATACGTATGGACATCTTGTTGGAGATACGGTCTTGAAGATCGTTGCCAATGCCATTCAGAATGATTTGAGAGAGGAAGATTATATTGCAAGATACGGCGGGGAAGAATTTGTGCTTATTCTTTCCTATCCGGAAGTGGAAAGCGCTGTGAAATGTGCGGAGCGTTTGCGGACACTGACGGAAAATCTCAGTTTTCCGGGTATGCCGAATTCATTTAATATCACCATCTCCTTTGGGGTTACCGGATACAAGTCACCGGAATCCATTGAAACGACTCTTGCCAGAGCAGATGCCGCCTTGTATCGTGCAAAAACAAGAGGCCGGAACAGGGTGGAGTTTGACAAGCCATCCTGACATTTTTTAAAGGTGCTTAAGGATCAATGCATCTGTTATGGCAACACAATCTTGTGAAAAATCCCTCTGAGATTTCTTATTGACATATGGACGAGAATAATAGAAACTGTCCCTTTTCGAATTTAAGATTACGGTCTATAGCTGAAAAATAAGTTGGAGGATTAAACGGTATGACTGACGAAGCTATTAAAATTAGCGGAAAAAAGGGAAGTTATTTTATTGACATGGTAAAGACCCTTCTGCCTGAAGGAGGCAATCTTAACCTGTGCCTGACATGTGGTGCCTGTTCTTCCGGATGTCCGGCCACTGGCCTTGCGGGAATGGATCCGAGAAAATTTCTGAGGATGGCCGCCCTGGGCATGGATGATGAAATCAAGGCATCAAAATGGCCCTGGATGTGCACGATGTGCCAACGATGCATCTATGTTTGTCCAATGAAAATTGATATTCCTCAACTGGTTTTCAATGCAAGGACATTGACGCCAAGGGAAGATCGGCCAAAGGGTATTCGGGATTCCTGTGATATGGCTCTTAAAGTCGATACGTGCAGCGCTATGGGATGCAGTGTGGAAGACTTTGAATTTGTTGTGGGGGATGTTCTGGAAGAGATCAGGGAGGCGGACCCATTCTGGGAAGAACGGGACCTGCAGGCCCCTATCGACAAGGAGGGCGCTGAATTTTTCGTCAATCAGAATTCAAGGGAGCCCATGACCGAACCTGAGGAGATGGCGCCGCTTTGGAAAATTTTAAACTTGGCTGGTGTGAACTGGACCTATGGCAGCAAAGCCTGGACAGGTGAAAACTACTGTCTTTTCATGGCAGACAATGAGAGCTGGAAAAAAATTGTAACCATGCAGACGGAACAAACGGAGAAATTGAGGTGTAAAACATACCTCAACACCGAGTGAGGGCACGTTACCTTCTCAGTCCTGGCAGGACTGAAAAAATTCAACATTCCTCACACCTTTCAAGTCAAAAACATGTACGAATACTACGCCAAGTGGATTCGTGAAGGCAAACTCAAAGTCAATTCCGACTGGAACAAAGATCTGAAAATCAAATTCACCGTTCAGGATCCCTGCCAAATCGTCCGGAAATCGTTTGGCGATCCAATCGCAGATGATTTGCGGTATGTTGTCAAATCGGTTGTGGGTGAAGAAAATTTTGTCGACATGACTCCCAACAAATCAAATAACTACTGCTGTGGCGGTGGCGGCGGATTTTTGCAGTCAGGGTTCAAGGAAGAACGGCTGGCATATGGCAAAATAAAAGACATGCAGATTAAGGCCACAGGTGCGGACTATTGTATTGCCGGCTGTCACAATTGCCATGCTCAGATTCATGAACTGAGCGAACATTATGGCGGTCATTATCCGGTGGTTCATCTCTGGACATTGATTTGTCTTTCCATGGGCGTTCTGGGTGAAAACGAACGGACCTATCTGGGAGAGGACCTTGCGGATATTTATCCGCCCAATGTTTACCTGAATGAAGACTAGCAGGACGTTTTTATAAAAATTAATACCATTTTATCCCCGGTTATTCCTCGATACAGGCATTTCCGGGGATTTTTTTAGCAAAGCCTAACGCTTTTGCAATCCGGAAAACCGGTTCAGAAGATAATAGGCTGCCACACCCAATACACTGCCAACAGTGTCTGCCAGAACATCATAGACATCTGCATTCCTTGATGGAACAAAGGACTGATGGAATTCATCGCTTACACCATATAAAGAGGCGCAAAGTATGCTTAAAAGGATGAGCGTCCTTTTTTTTCTGATCGGGTATGTTATCAACGCCCTTAAAAAAAGCGCACCCAGAAGGGCATATCCCCCAAAATGAAGGACCTTGTCATTGGAAAATGCTTTTGGAATCATTTCCGGTGCCGGAAATGAAGACTGAATGAAAATGGCAATACAATAAATGATCACAGGAAGCCTGTGAAAGAACAATAGGGTCAGTTTGTGTTTCATGGAAAGATATTGCATGCGCAGGGATTCATATCCCCGCGCATCATTTTATTTTGTCATGCATTAAAAAAATTTGAGTCGGATCGCTTTTGCCGGATATGCGCGCGGATATTTTCCAGGAACAATGCCTGATCCACACCCATCGTCACTTTACCGTCAAGTGATCGTACAGAAAGGGTTTTTGTCTCTTTTTCCTTTTCACCGATTGTTAAAATCAAAGGGATCTGGTTGATCTGGGCTTCCCTGATTTTTTTCTTGAGACTTTCCGTTCTGGCATCGATATCCATTCTAAGACCGTTTGATTCAAGATCAGATTGAACGGTTTTTGCATAGGGTAAAAGGTCGTCATTGATCGGCAGGATGATCGCCTGAACCGGCGCCAGCCATAACGGGAATTTTCCTGCAAAATGCTCGATCAGAATTCCCATGAAACGTTCCACGGATCCATATACGACCCTGTGAATCATTATGGGTCGTTTTTTGGTGTTATCTTTTCCGATGTAGGCAAGATCAAACCGTTCGGGCAGAGACATATCGAGCTGAATGGTTCCGCACTGCCAGGTTCGTCCCAGTGCATCCTTGATGTGGATATCGATTTTGGGACCATAAAATGCGCCGTCACCTGTGTTGATTTTATAATCCTTCCCGTAAGCATTCAGAGCGGCTTCCAGACCCGATGTGGCCATTTCCCATTGTTCGTCTGTGCCTATTGATTTTTCCGGACGCGTGGACAGTTCCAGATGAAAACCCAGGCCAAATGTGCTGTAGATGCGTTCAACCAGTTGAAGAACACCTATAATTTCAGCTTCGATCTGATCCGGCCGCATGAAAATATGGGCATCATCCTGATGAAATGCCCGGACCCTGAAAAGACCGGAAAGCGCCCCGCTCAGTTCATGCCGATGAACCAGTCCGACTTCTCCTGCACGAATGGGAAGATCCCTGTAAGAATGCTGTTTGGTCCCGAAAAGAAGCATGCCCCCAGGGCAGTTCATCGGTTTGATGGCATAATCAAAATCATCGATTGAGGATGTATACATGTTTTCCCGGTAATTTTCCCAATGGCCGCTGCGTTCCCAGAGGGACCGGTGAAGCATGACAGGGGTTTTTGTTTCCACATACCCTGCCTTTTTGTGTTCTTCCCGCCAGTATTCAAGAAGTGCATTCCAGAGATTCATGCCTTTGGGATGGAAGAAAGGCATACCTGGGGCCTCATCGTGAAAACTGAACAGATCAAACTGGGCGCCCAGCTTCCGATGATCTCTTTTCTGGGCTTCTTCAAGCACATACAGGTATTGTTTGAGTTCTTTCTTATCGAAAAAGGCCGTGCCATACACCCTTTGCAGTTGTGCTTTGGCCTGATCCGCCCGCCAATATGCGCCGGATACTTTCATCAGCTTGATGGCCTTGATCATACCTGTGTCAGGCAGATGGGGGCCACGACAGAGATCCGTAAAGTCTCCCTGAGTATAGATAGAAATGGTATCGTCATCAAGCTCTGAAATCAGTTCGGTTTTATACGGATCATCCCTGAATCGGTCCAGGGCGTCTTTTTTTGAAATTTTTTGCCTGATAAACGGATGTTTTTCCTGGATAATCTGTTTTATCTCGGTCTCGATTTTTTCAAAATCATCTTCTGAAACCGGTGACATATCGATATCATAGTAAAATCCGTCTTCCACCACAGGCCCTATGGCAAGCTTGATGCCGGGATAGAGATGGCTGATGGCCTGGGCCATCACATGGGCGGAGCTATGTCTCAGAATGTCTACCGCTTCTTTGTCTTTTGTCGTTATAAACCGTACCCGGGCGTCTTTTTCTATTGATTCCGAAAGATCTGTCAGGTTCCCGTCAATTTCCATGGCCACACACGTCCTTGCGAATCCTTCAGAAATGGAGGTGGCCACGTCAAAACCAGTAGGAGCCGTTTCAAATTGTTTTTTACTATTGTCTGGAAGTGTTATATTTATCATTTGAATAAACCATGTTTGTTCGTCGTTCAGGTCAATTAAACCACTTAATAAATTCAGTTAATCTTCGATCTTTAGGTGAAATGCACCCTGTGGTCAAGGAAAAAGTAAGAATATCTATGGCCTTGCAAAGTTGGGCAAAGTTGAATAGATTACAGAACGGAGATTTTTTAACCTGATAATTAACCGGAAATGGACAGAAATGAATTTGCCCGGAAAAAAACTTGTTTTTATAGATAAAATGGAAGACCTTGCGGTTTTCGTGCCAGACTTTGAAGGGAGCAGCAGGCTTGCGGTTGATCTGGAAGCAGATTCCATGTACCACTTTAAAGAAAAAGTGTGCCTGGTTCAGATAGCCAATCAGAATACAACGATTGTCATCGATACCCTGAAGATTAAAAACCTGAACTGCCTGAAACCCTTATTTGCCAATCCTGAGTTAGAGAAAGTTTTTCATGGCAGTGACTATGATGTCAGGTCCCTTTACAGGGATTTCAAAATAGATATTCATAATCTTTTTGATACGGAACTGGCGTCACGGTTTTTAGGTGTCAGGGAAACAGGTCTGGGCGCTGTGCTCCTAAACCGTTTCTCCGTGAGTCTTGATAAAAAGTTTCAGAAAAAAGACTGGTCACAAAGACCACTTCCCAAAGGGATGATTGAATATGGGGCAAAAGATGTGACTTATCTGTTGCCACTTGCAGATATCCTGAAAGAGGAGTTGATCGAAAAAGACCGGTTGGCATGGGTTTTGGAAGAATGTGAATACCAGAGCCGTGTCAGGGCGTCGTCAACGGATAACGAACAGTTGTTTCTTAAAGTAAGAGGTGCTGGACGTCTTGATAGAAAAAGTCTTGCTGTTCTTGAACAACTGCTTCACTACAGATTGTCAAAAGCTTCAAAAATGAATCGGCCACCTTTCAAAATTATTGGAAATGCCGGGCTCCTTGAACTGGCAATCAACAAACCCGTGACCATGGAATCCTTATTGAAAACAAACATACTGAGTTCACGTCAAATCGAAATATACGCACAAGGCATGATTCAAAGCATCAAGCGTGCCATGAAAATGCCTGAGGAAAAATTGCCCCGTTATCCTCATAAGCGCATGCCACGATTGAAACCGTCTGTAACAAAACAGATAGAGGCCATTAAAAAATGGCGGGATCAGACCGCTGAAAAACTTGATTTGGATCCGTCTCTTTTATTAAATAAAGCAATCATCAACGATATTGCCATGAGACACCCGGTAAACCCGGAGGAACTTGAGAACATAAATGGACTTAAAAACTGGCAAAAACAAGTCTTCGGCGAGGATATTGTACGCATTTTAAAGGCATAGATGAAAGCATCTGGGGAGTATTAATGGAAGAGCATATTACATTCGGATCAGACGGACTTTCTATTGAAGGGTTGCTTGCACAGGGAACCGGGAAGAGAGGCATTGTTATCACTCACCCTCACCCGCATTATGGCGGAGATATGCATAATGCCATCGTTGATCTGATTAAAAAAGTCGGAAGATATTACGATTATACGACGCTAAGGTTTAATTTCCGTGGGACAGGCCGCAGTGAAGGGCATTTTGATGATGGTTCGGGCGAACAGAGTGATATTTTAAACGCAGTGGCTTTTCTTCAACATATGGGCATAAAACAGGTTGACCTTGCAGGATATTCGTTTGGTGCCTGGGTCATTTCCGAATGTTTCAGGGACAAGATACCTCCGGTCGATCGGGTAATGATGGTTTCTCCGCCCATTGATTTTCTGGAATTTCATGAAGGCGTTCACATCCCTGGTCTCAATCTTGTCGTGAGTGGTGATGAAGATACGTTTGCAATCGATAAGGACATCCGGGCGTATGCGTCTTCGTGGAATAAAGACGTGCATATTCAAATCATCAGTGGTGCCGATCATTTTTATTCAGGCATGATGGGAAGGCTTGAAAGTGCCATAAAGCCGTTTTTCCAGTCCTGATTCATTTGCCTGCAGGAAGAAAATGGCATATAGGATTTTTTACATGAATTACCAGATGGATTTTTTTTGAGGTTCATTTGTTTCCGGATATTGAGCGTTGATTTCCATAAACTTTTTCTGGTTATCAAGGAAAATCTGGGTCAGTTCCGGATCAAAGCTTTTTCCCTGTTCATCCCTGAAAAGGGTGATGATGTTTTCCATGCTCCAGGGTTCCTTGTAGATCCGTTTGTGGCTGAGTGCGTCAAAAACATCCGCGATGGCGGTAATCCTTCCGAAAATATGAATATCTTTTCCGGAGAGTCCTTTTGGATATCCAAATCCGTCCCATCTTTCATGGTGTTGAAGCGCGATGATGGCGGCGGCCTGCATGATTTCTCTTTCCGAGTTTTGTAGAATGCTGTAGCCGACGGTTGTATGCAGCTTGATAATATCAAATTCTTCTGGAGTGAGCCTCGATGGTTTGTTTAAAATAGCATCAGGCACACCAATTTTTCCGATATCGTGCATGGGAGATGCGAGTTTCAAGAGATCAGTCTGCGAATCACTTAGCCCTGCCTTGTTCGAAAGCAATTCGGAAAAAACAGATACGCGCAGGACATGATTTGCCGTCTCTGTTGACCGGGTTTCAACAATTTCTCCAAGGGTGAAGATGATTTCTTTCTGGGTGGCGACCAGTTCACGGGAAAGGGATACATTGTCGAAAGCAATGGCTACATTTGAGGCAAAGATTCGTAACAGGTTTCTGTCCATATCGCCTAGCCTGCTGCATCCTGTCATGTAAATCAGGTTCTGGGAATTTTTCTTTGTGTGAAAGTATCCGATGTAGGCGTCACCTTCAAAAATATCCGTCTTGGCTTCAACGGCTTTTCTAAGCCGTTCCAAAATGATTTCAGGAAGAATGGTATGGACGGGCTGATCCACGTAATTTTCAAACTTGCCGGTTGCTGCAAGAATGATCAGCCCACCTTCACCGTCGTCAACGGCAAAAGCGGAATTCCTTATATATAATGAATCCTCATCCAGTCTCAGGATGGAAAGCAGCTGGGTCAGCACACCTGTGGCAAATTTTTTCATGGATTTAAATTCAAACAGATGCGTGGATGAGTGGATAATCTGTTCAAGGCCTTTTCTGTTTTTATCAATAATGCGTATATCCCTGTAGGATCTCAGGGACGTTGTGATGGCCGTAAACAGTTTTTGTGCGGTCAGCTCTGTTTTGGATTTGTAATCGTTGATGTCATATTCCATGATAACGGATCTTTCCGGTGCTTTTCCAGGTTGACCGGTTCGAAGAATAATTCTCAGGAAACTATCCCTGAGCGTTTCCCGGATATATTGGGCAACCTGGAGCCCTGAGTCATCCTCCTCCATCACCACATCAAGCAGAATAATGGCAAAATGGGGTTCTTTTTCAAGAAGGGCAATGGTTTCACTCATGGAGTAGGTGCTGTAAAATTTAAGAGGATGCCCTTCATAAATATAGTCCGAAAGAACCATTTTTGTGATTTCATGGACTTCTTTTTCATCATCAGCGATAATAATTTTCCAGGGATTCGTTTCGTCTGATTGGGCACTAGTGGTAGAAATATCGTCTTTTTTATATTTGATCAGATCATCAGATATGTTTGGTGTATTTTCTTTTTCCATTTGAATCTCCAGAAAAAAATTCGGTGTGATTATCAGTGGCAAAGTATCAGAATCATACCAATAGATCAATTAGATTCTCAGCGAAAACAGTTTTAATGGAATCCCGGAACGACCTTTTTCATTCATCAATTGCAGAGGGCAATAAACGGCTGTTAATCGGATAATTTCGTATAATTATTTTGATTCATTCATAATTATAATCCTTGATTTTGGTATAAAAGGTAATCTATAATACATGCAAATTCGTACTTGGGTACATGATGATTCAAATGATTTACGCCACTTGATATATAATCTTGATACCTGCTAATCTTAAGGTTAGCAGATCACGTTTTGAAATGGATATAAAGACGCTTTGGTTTTTATACCGAATCTGACACGAACACACTTTATATTATTATTTTCTGACAGGGACGATTCATTTTTTGGATGGTGAAGCAACTATCGTCTGCGATTTTTGTTTGATGCATTGCGAAATGGATATGTCGTTTTCAACAATAATGTGGATCACATACCAGGGCATAGCCTCATGGATTAATTCTTTTTTTTAAAATATTAAAGAGGTTATTACAATGATCAGGAGTGGCTATGACAGAAGGCATCAAAACCGCTATCGAATAAAAAATGGCATATATGCCGCATATGCGCCGACTTTTTTAAGAATGGGGCCGCTGGTGGATGTCAGCCTGAAAGGCTTTTCTTATTGTTATAAATCCTTGTCGGAAACGGAAAACAGGGGATTGCCCGATCAGCCGGAACTTTGTCTGAGAGTCAATGATTTTTACCTGGACAGGATTTCATACAAAATCGTATATATGGTTGACAGCGACCACCATGGTGTGTCTGGTTCCGGATTTTCCATGGTCAGATATGGCGTGCAGTTTATCGATCTTAACCCAACGAATGAAAATATTTTGAAGCAGTTGTTGCAAACCAACACATCCGAAAAGATACCGGACAGAAGAGATGGCACCAACAGAAGAACAGGTCGAAACAGAAGAAAGTATGATTATCCTCAATTTCAGTCCGAATGGCGGCAAGGTTTAGATCGGCGAAAATTTAAAGACAGAAGAAATATTTCTTGATGAATGGAGGAAATCAAATGAAACGGGCACCAGAGAGAATTTTTATTCGAAAATACTGTAAAGAGTCTGTTATTTATACAGATGTCAAATCCGGCAGACGCTTTAATGCTGTCATGCATAATTGCAGCATGGATGGGATGTATCTGGAACTTGGTGAGTATATTCCGCCAGGACGGGAAATTGAAGTCAGAGTCAGAAAACAATTGGCCGGTTCATACCGAAGAGAGAGTTATGAGAATTTTCGTCTGAAAGTGATATGGTGCAAAGAGAGAAAAAATCTTGGCAGGATTTCCTATGGTGTGGGTGTGAGGCGTGTCATGCCTGAGGCAACACATTCTAATATGATTAAACCTGAGGTCAGATCATGGCATCAAAGCCTGCTGTAGTTTTTTTGCCGGATGTGAAGACGTCTCATCCGGTTTATGGCTGAGGCCAGTTCTATCTTTCTGAACCCGGCAAGATCGCCTGTAATGTAAGGCGTAAGAATATCCATCCCCCTGTCTTCAATGCTTTGAATGACAGTATCTACGATTTCTCTCATTGTCTTTTCTCCATCCATGTAAGACATTGCCAGATGAATGGCATATCCTATAGCCCGGGTTTGCGATTCAGTGACAATCTGTTCAATATCTCCCATATCTATCAGGTCTTTTCCAAAGAAAATACCGCGACACCCATCTGCGGATATTTTTGTTTTTCCATCTGCCCTTAGTGGACTGAAACTTGTTTTCAGAGGGATGCGCTCTGATATAAAACCGAAAGTATCTGCTCCTTCTTTTTTTCGTTTCAACGGGCTTTGTTTTATAATCTGATGTGCCTTTTCAGTAACATCAACAGGCAGGTATTCTTTCATCTGAATGATATGATCTGCCACGTTGAAATATTCTCCTGAACCGCCAATGACAATAATGGTTGAGATTTTTTTTTCAATGTATAGTTGCCGGACTTTATCTATGAATGGGGTTATGGGCTCATGCTTTTTCTCAACCAGCTCCTGCATGAGGCGGTCTCTTATCATAAAATTGGTTGCCGAAGTATCTTCATCCAGGAGAAGAACCCGTGCACCCGCTTCAATACCTTCTGAAATGGTCGCGGCCTGGGATGTGCTGCCACTTGCATTTTGTGTAGAGAATGCCTTTGTGTCCTTTTTAAAAGGCAGGTTGGTAATAAAAGGAGAAATGTCCGTTTTTTCTATGCTTCTCCCATCCGAGGCCCGGACTTTCAGGGTATCTGAAAGTGAAATTGCATATTCTCTGCCGTCTCCCGGAATATGATTATAGATACCGAATTCAATAGCATTCAAGAGTGTTGACTTGCCATGATATCCTCCTCCCACAATGAGCGTGACACCTTCAGGGATACCCATTCCCGATATCTTTCCCTTATTGGGCAACGTTATATCTATGCTGTAAGTATCCGGAGCCCTGAAGGGGATGATCTTCTTTTTATCCATGGGTTCAGGATTAATACCGCTTGCTCTCGGCAGGAAAGCGCCTTCCGCAATAAAGCTTACAAGACCTTTACGGCTTAATTCTTCTCTCAGAAAATCTGCATCTTCTGCTGTTTTGATGTGATGATAAACGCTTTCTCTGTCAAGCACGTTCATGAATAGCGAACAATTAATGATTTCCGGTAATTCTTTCATGAACATGTCTGAGGCGATTTCGCCTGCTATTTTCCTGCCAAATGCAGGAAGGCCCATAAAAAAACGTGCTTCAAGAAAAGAGTCATTGATGACGACAGCGCTTCTTGGAAGCATTTCCTGAACAGGCCGATCCATAACAATCAATCCACTTTTGCCGCTGCCACGCCCTCCTTTGGATAATTTCCTGCAATTTTCAAAGAACACCCTTGTGAGAAAATCACATAACCCAATATGTCTGCTTTTGTTTAATGTTGTATCTGCATGAAATCCGGATTTCTCCCGATCAATTCTCACGCGTATCCGGCTTGGAACAGCAAACGGATCTCCCTGAACATGGTCGATGATGAGGATAAAGGTATCAAAATCATATTCCCCCTTGATTTCCTTATAGGCCTTATATCCTTTGCCATCAATTTCATTTAACCTGCTGGATAGATTTTTTTGGGTTTTCATGTCACGCTTCCTGCTGATAATCCAACCGGGTTTTGATCACAGAGAGTTAAAGATCCCCTCTATAGATTTATCACTTGAAAAAGAACCCGTGAGTGTTTTATATTATAAAAGTTATCAGATTATTTCAAAAGGATTTATTGAGTTTAATCCTGACCTCATCTTTTATCTCACAAGGGAGTCTTTTTATGGCATTGGAAAATATTATTGAGCAATGTAAAGGAATGACAGATAAGGCGCTAATCCGCTCCTTGTCAATCGACAAGAGTGAATATACAGATGAATTTTATCCCATTGCCGAAAAAGAACTTGAAAATCGGGGAAATCCTCTGGAAAAAGCCATCAATCGGGTGAAATCCCGATTTGGTGAACGTCAAAATGCTGTATTGACTGTCGATGAATCCATAGGAAAAATGTATGATATGAAACAGTTATGGGAAACGGCAAAATTTGCCAATTGTCTTGGCCAGACAATCACCATTCAGAAAGCCTCGTTATGCTGGGCCGGGTATGTGATATCAGAAGAAGAAATTTTTGATTTCCTCATCACATCAGATGGCGTCATGAAGGATATTTTAAAAAAGTTTTTATCGCTCGGCGCGTGGCAGGAGGCAGTGTCCGGCAGTTATGATCCGGATGACTGGACCATGCTTGCCGGTGCGGATTCATTGGGGTATGTGAACAGGTTATGCCAGAATCTGTTCTTGTCCCAAATACCCTCAAGCTTAAGAGTAAATGGCGATATCGGAAAAAAAACATGCCGAGAAGATGCCTGTGAAGGAGATGATGGCCCACTTAAGATTGTCGTCAGAAAAGACCATCTTGATGCGGCTGAAAACGCGCTTGAAGACTTGAAACAGTTCATTGACGGATTGTATGAAGCCATTTCCAACATAGAAGAAGGCGGTGACAGGGATAAGGAACTGTCTTTGTATCATCAGCTTTTTGAATTGGTGCCGAACGACGAAACCGTCGCCTTTAACAGAGGTGTTATGCTTTATGAAGATGGTTCCTTACTGGATGCGGCAGATTCATTTATCGTTTCCGCATTTAACAGGAATGATCCTGAAATCCGTGATGATTCGGAAACCTATCTTGAAGAAATTTTAAAAAAGATGCCGGATAACATGACGATTCTACATTCTCTGGCCAGTCTTGCCATGGAAAAGGGCGCATCGGATCTGGTCGAAGACTATTACAGGAAAATTATCGGTATAAACCCATCAGACCCCATTGCCCACCTGAACCTGGGCCACATGCACTATGCAGATAACTCAAGTGATGATCTTGTGAAAAAACATTTTGAAACATTTCTTTCAATCGATCCGGATGCGGATGAAGCAGATGAAGTCAGGCGAATTCTTGAAGAACTCAATTAAAGGGCAAGGCCTTAAGGCCTTGCAGGAAAGGCATTTTAAGAATTATCATGAATGTTGAACCTGAAGAGATTATTAAAGCCATAAAGGACTTTAAGACCCGGATTCATCATATGGATGACAGGGTGAAAAAATACCTCTCGGACCGTAAGCGGTATCCGCATCCGGGGCATGAGAACCTGATCCACCAGGTTCATCAGTTTGAAAATAAAGTGCATCGTATTAAAAATTCAGATGTCCAGTTCTGGCTGGATGGCCTGATGCATACTCTGATGGTCTATCAGCGGATCTGGCAGCGGTCATTCGACAATGGCGGTGGCGGTTATTCCGGAAAAGCCTCGCCACAAAAGAGCTGGTCGGATGATATTCCCATTGATAAGCTCTATCAAGCTGCTCAGCAAAAATGGGATCAGTTGGGGGTGGATAAACGAATGACCAAAGAAGAGATGCTCCAAAGGGTCAAACCGCAGTATGAAAAGGCAGTCCGCGGCCTGAAGGCAGGAGAAAGAATTGCCTGGTCGATGAATAAAAAAAACAATGAACTGCACGTGCAGGTGAAAAAAGACACCTGAAAGAAGAAAGCTCACCTTTTTCAAATTTTTTTCTTGACAATTTGCCTGCCCAGAATAGAATTGTAATCCAATTCCAATTTTAATTGGGGGATCACTATGAGGGGGAATATTCGGAAACCGCTACAGCAAAGAAGTCGTGATACGGCCAATAATGTGCTCAATGCATTGGACACCTTGTTAAGGGAAAAAGATTTGGCGAACATCAGTATTCAGGAACTGGCGCATACGTCAGGTGCATCAATCAGTTCAATCTATGCACGGTTTTCTGATAAGCATGCCATGGTTCTGGCCCTCCACCAGAAGGTATCCGAAGATACCCTGAACCTCATTTCAAAAATAAAAGAGATGGAAAGAGAATCCCTGTCTTTACAAAGCCTCATTAAACGTTCGATCGCTTACTACCTGGCATTTGCACGTAAACATCAGCACATTTTCAGAGCCGCTATCCTATCGAATGACGCTCTGATTTACAACCGCGTGGTCAATCAGATCTGTTTTGCATCTGAATTAATATATAAAACAGCCGTAACCTACAAAGAATTGCAGCAGCCCGATCTGGAAAAGAAGATTGATTTTGCGCTACGCGTGGTCGTGGCCACTTTGCAGCAGACATGGGTTATGAATACGATTGCACCCACCCGTTTTAATCTGCACGATGATGAGCTCGCAAATGAGCTCGCAGAAATGGCCTGTCATTATATCACCCGGCCTTCTGGTGACGCTGTTGGACATTCAAGATGAATTGAAAGGAAATAACAATCGATGAGGCTGAAACGGTTTCAAGCCAATGGCAAAATAATGGTTGCTGTTTGCCATCAGTCCCGATGGATACCATTGAATGCCGTTAAAGGATTTTCTGATTTCGGACATGACATGATCATGATACTGGACCAATGGCCAATGATTAAGCCAAAACTGGAAAAGGCGTTGACCGATCCGCAAGAAACCTTTCCTGATTTGCCGCAAGACAAAAAAATCCTGCTGCCATTTGACCCCCGTTCATTCCGTGATTTCATGCTCTCTGAATCCCATGCAATAGATGCTGCACGCGGGATTGTTAAGCGGTTTCTGCCTCTTGTATATCCTTTTTTGAATTTTTATGAAAAAGTGACCCGTTATCCGTTTCCCGCGTTTAAACCCAAAGCGATCTGGTATAAACAGCCCATTTATTATATGGGAAGCATGATGCATGCAAAATGGCTGGCAGGTCCGAACAGGGATCATACAAGATTTGGTGAAATCCCACAGTTCAAGGAGGGGCTTTATCAGTTGGTTAAGGATACATATGCGTGGATGGTGCCCAATGGGTCCTGGGGTGAAAACAATATCGGGCTGATAGATTGTCAGGGTGAAAGTGTTCTTGTCGATACCTGCTGGGATTTGAAATTCACAAAAGAAATACTGGATACCGCAGGTGACATCCTGAAAAAATCACCGGTTGAATATGTGATCAATACCCATGCGGACGGTGACCATTTTTGGGGCAATCAGCTATTCAGAGATAAAAAAATCATTGCCACGCATGCATGCAGGAATCAAATGCATCATTTAAAACCCTTGTCCTTAAATGCACTCAAATTGGGTGATCGGAAAATTATTTATGCCGGTGATCTCGTATTTTTAAACAGCACACCGGTAATCTGGGCGGGTCCTGTAGAAAATTGCATGAAAGGGCTTAAAAAAATTATGGAGAAAGACGTGGATATCGTTGTTCCCGGCCATGGTCCGATCGCAACAAAAAAGGATGTCCAGCTTGTCATTGATTACTGGGAGATTGTTCAGCAGGCCTTGTATGTTTCCTGTCAGAAAGGGATACCGCCTATGAAGGCTGCCGGGGATTTTGTTTTAAGCAGTGCGTTTCAGGGATCTCCGTTTGTGGCCTGGGATTCGCCGGAACGTATCGTCACAAGTGCGCATACGATGTATCGACATTGGGGGGCATATGTCACGGCTTTCCCGGAGGTAATCGAAACCTTGAGAATCATGAGAAAACAGGCCATGCTGGCATTTAAAATGAGGCGTGCCAGACCATATGTTATGAGACATTTTTAATTTTGCTGTGGACATCTTACCCCATCGGTTATAGATAAATAGCGCTATAGGAAAAAATCACATGATTTAACAAACCATCCATTTGGAAAAATATCTAAAGGACCACATACCTTTGGGGATAGCCATGGCTTATCTGAGACAAAATGAACATAATGATTTCCGGAATATGACGGTGGGGTTTTACATCATTCAGAGAGGGCGATTCAGCCATGTGAACGATCAGCTTGCTGATCTTTTAGGGTTTGAGAACCCGGATCAATTAATCGGAACATCGGTGTTGAACCGGGTTCATCCAGATGATCGCAATCTTTTCAAGTCCGGGAAATCAAAAGATACAAAGAGGGACAATGCCAGACCGTTTGCTCTGCGCATGTTAAAAAAAGATGACGGCCATGTCTGGGTGATCATGAAGGGGGCCGATACGGTTCATGAGGATAAACCGGCAACTGTCGGATGTCTCATTGATATCTCTTCCTTTCGGGAAATCGAAGATGCGCTCTCCAAATACCGTTCAATTATCGATGAGGTCGAAGATGCTGTTGCGGAAACAGATCTTTCGGGAAACATCACATTTTCAAATGCTACCGGGTGCAGAATCTGGGGGGGATCCATGGTTAACAAAAATTTTCGATGTTACATGGATGAGAAAACAGCGAGGTTTGTGCACCAGGCCTATCATCATGTGTTTAAAACCAGAGAGCCGGGTAAGAATATCATCTATGAGATCATCAGAAAGGATGGCCAGCGAAGGACAGTGGAAGACTCTGTATCTCTCATTCAAAACCGGGATGGAGAAATTACAGGCTTCCGGACGGTGAGCCGGGATATTACAGAACGGAAGGAAAAGGAAAAAGCGCTGGCAGAACATCGCGCCCTTCTGGAAGCGATTTTCAGGAGTGTCAAGGATGCGATTATAACAGTGGATTCGGAGTTGAAAGTCATTCAGGCCAATACGTCTGCGGAAACAATTTGCAGCTTAAACTCAAGAAAAGCCGTGGGAAAGCTTTTTCCCCAATGTTTTGATCAGTGCAGAAATGCCTGCTTTGAAATATTGAAAAAAACCCTGGCAAAAAAAAACACTATCAAGGAATATCTTGTGGAATGTGGTTCGGAGAAGAATCCCCATCAGATCGTCAGCGTGAGTAGCTCTCCCCTATTGGATCCATCAGAAAATTTCATGGGGGCAGTGCTTGTAATCAGGGATATTACGCTTCTTCAGGATCTTGAAAGAGAACTGCGTGAGCGTCACCAGTACCAGAATATCATTGGTAAAAGTAAAAAAATGCAGGATATCTATTCATTGTCAGAAGACCTTTCCAATCTGGATACCACGGTTTTGGTTACAGGAGAAAGTGGGACAGGAAAAGAACTCATTGCAAGGGCCCTTCACTATACGGGTCACAGATCGTTTAAACCCTTTATTACGGTAAATTGTTCCGCGCTGGCAGAAGGTCTTCTGGAAAGTGAATTGTTCGGCCATGTCAAGGGCGCTTTTACCGGCGCAATCAATAACAGGGAAGGACGATTTCAGGCCGCAGACGGGGGGACGATTTTGCTTGATGAAATTGGCGATATATCGCCGTTTATTCAATTGAAGCTCTTAAGGGTGCTCCAGGAGAAGGAATTTGAGCGGGTTGGCGAGACCACTCCCCATAAAGTGGATGTTCGAATTATTGCATGTACGAATAAAGATCTTTATGGGAAGGTTAAAAGAGGAGAATTCCGGGAAGATTTGTACTACCGTCTAAAGGTTGTTGAAATTCATATTCCTCCGCTAAGGGAAAGGCAGGAAGATATCCCCCTGCTTGTAGATCATTTTTGCAATTCTTTTCAAAAACGGTTCAAAAAAAATGTCGAAGGGGTTTCTACGGATGTCCTTGCACGATTTATGGATTATGCCTGGCCCGGTAATGTAAGGGAGCTGGAACACGTGATTGAAAGAGCGTTTATTCTATGCAGGGGAAATAGTATCACTTTCGACCATTTGCCTAAAGAAATAAGGAATTGCAAGGTGCCGCCCGGTGCAATAATTGAAGCGACCCATCAAAAAAATCCTCGAAATGACCAGGATATTTTTGCAGCTCTCAATAAGACCTTCTGGAATAAGACAAAGGCGGCAAAACTGTTGGGGGTGAGCAGGCAAACATTATACCGGAAAATTCGCGAATACAATATTGGGGAGTAAAGTGTAACAGAACTGTAACCTGTTACAAGATGTCTTGTTGCAAACTGTACCACGTCTTTATTTATTATGGGGCGCTTTCCAGCTTATCTCATCTAAAGGTACGGTCACTTATAATGGACAGCCGGTAAAAGGCCTGATTGTCGTTGCCCGAAGTGGCAGTACAATCGATCAATATGCGGTTACAGATGAAGGCGGTTATTATGAGATGGACGTATCCTCAAGGAGTGTGACCGTGAAGCCTCTTGGCAATGCTTATGCATTCAGCCCTGGAAGCCAGTCAGTGACTTTTGTATCCAGCAGTGATGTAAAAACGGTGAATTTCAGCGCAACTGCTAAAATTCCTTTCATCCCTTCCACGCACGGATTTCGATTTCAAAACGGCTGGGAAATCCCACCGGATGATGCTGAAAGCATGCAGTTTCCGGATAGAGAAAACATACCCGTGGCAGACAGGTATCTTCAGTATGCCGTGGCCTCAAATCCACCGGGCAAGGATATGGGGCTTTGCGGCGGGATGGCCACTCTTGCATTCGATTTTTATACAGCAGGACTCTCTACCCAGGAAATCTACTATCGGCCCTGGCCGCCTACTGACCCTCTGGAAGATGCCGTGTATAGCGCCATATGGTATCGCCTGATTGATCTCTATCTGATGAAACTGCATGATCCTTCAAAGGGTTGGGCATTTGACCATGTAAACGGCGTTGGCGGAAATCATCAGGTGCTTGTGTATGATTATTCGCTTGTGGGCGACATCTTGTTTTATTGCACGTGTATGATCCGAACAGCCCCTTGTCAGATCATGAGCGGATTGATATCTCATTTGACAGTGACGGAAACGTTATGGGTATTGAAAAGACAGGCGATGATGCCTATATCGTATACGGCATTTTTATCGGTAAGCATGTGTTTGAGCCGAAAATTCCGTCAGATGCAATTATAAAAGCACTTGCAAACTGACATTTGAAATCACTCGTATAAAAATGGATAGGTACACGGCTGACATCTGCCGTGTACCTTTTTTTGTTTGGCATTAAAACAATCATTGAAAATGAAAGCTTTGGTTTTTAAAATCCTGAATGCATGTTGGATTGGCAAGAGATAGGGGATGATATTTCAGGTTCAATATCTAAGAATTGAGTTGCCCAAATATATGACGTGAACTACATATGTATGGATATCTGGGCACTTTAAATTGTTTAATAATTTGAAATTATTGTAAATATTAAATTATTTGTGGTTTGCACATTTTTTGCATGCTACCCTGTGCATTCCCTTCTTGTTTTTAGGGTTTCTTTAATTTTTTGGAGGTTTTATGATGAGAGCTACGCAAATGATTACATGGGGTTTTATCGTATTTTTATTATGCAGCAGTACCAGCTATGCGGTCAGCTATGACTATAGTGATGCACCTTACGGTAACGCATGGCATACAACAGATACCTGGCAAAAACTGGGCACGAA
This sequence comes from Pseudomonadota bacterium, assembly GCA_018816735.1. GTDB lineage: Bacteria > Desulfobacterota > Desulfobacteria > Desulfobacterales > JAHIVH01 > JAHIVH01. The sequence continues at coordinate 75,201 of JAHIVH010000060.1, forward strand.
CTGGGATAGTGAGCCAAGTGCACTTAAAATAGATAATGATGCATCAGATGATGGTGTTTGGTGGTCAATAGATAATGGGATATCCTGGGGCCATGAGGGGGTCTATGCAGGGCAAAATATTATTCTCAGGGTTGATATGTGGAGTGCCGGATTTGGAAAGCATGAATATGATCAGGTAAAAACATGGGTTGACTTCAATCAGGATGGTATTTTTCAAAATGACGATACAGAACTGGTTATCGCCGAGCAGTTTTTTAAGCCAAGTAATATGATCGTTGATGCGAGTCTTCCCGGTTTTATCCCAGGCCCATCAGTAATTAATTCCTATTTTGTAGCTGTGGTTATACCCGAAAATATTTTGGGTGACCTGTGGTTACGTGCCCGCGTTTCTTGTTGGGATACCCCCTTCGAAGACACAACACCCTACGGGCATCTATGGCAGGGTGAAGTTGAGGACTGGAAGATAACTGTTAGTCCGGTTCCGGAACCTGCAACCGTATTATTATTGGGCATAGGCCTTATCGGTATTGCTTCAGCCGGAAGAAAGAAACTGAAAATTTAGGTATTGAATCTGTGATGAAACGAACACAGATTCAATCTGTTATAATATCTTCTTTGTAGAAATCCGGTTTGTCTTTTTCGGATAGCTTTTCATATGCATGTATCCAATCCCGGACACGATCCTTGCCATAGGTATTTTCCCATGCAGCGATGATCGTGTCTATGGGGATGTCATCATACGTCCCGTGAAAACGGACATATTCCATGAATTTCTTTTTATCATCATTAAAGGACTGAAAAACAGAATCGTCCCTGCCGTTGAAGTCGAGAGGCGGCACATGGTGACGGCTGCATAGTTCCTTGTTAAATGTTGGTGTTGCCTTGACCCACTTGCCATCCAGGTAAAATTCCACAAAGCCGTGATAGACAAAAAGGTTGGAGCCTAAAAGTTCGACAAGCTGGCGGGTGGCCAGGTGATTTCTGACATCTGCAAAACCTACCCGGGAAGGAATCCCAACAGTCCGTCCCAAGGCACAGAGAAGGGATGCTTTGCATACACAGAATCCTTTTTTGCATTTTAGGACAGCGCTTGCCCGATAATGTTCAGGACGATAGAACGGGTGATAGGGATCGTACCGGATGTCATCCCTGACCGCATAAAAAAGGCTGACGGCCTTTTCAGCAGGCCTTTTCCCTGAACCGGAAATTTGATGGGCATACTGAATGATTTCATCATGATCGCTGTCGATAATGGCGGTTGGCTTAAGATATTTTGAGTCTGCGTTATTATCCATGCTGTCTCCATAAAATGGGGGCATATCTATTTTAATAATCGACATGCATTAAAAAAAGACCATGGGGCGGTGCTGTCTGGCCTGCTTCTCTTCGGTCTTTTGCAAAAAGAATTTCCCGGAATCGTTCAATAGAGGTTTTCCCTAGCCCAACATCCACAAGCGTGCCCATGATATTTCTGACCATATGCCTCAGGAACCCGTTTGCTTCAATTTCAAATACCAGATATTGGTCATCCCGTCTCTTTATCTCTGTTTTTGAAATTGTCCTTGTGGTGTGAGTTCGAGGACTTCCCACACTTTCAAACGATTTGAAATCATGGGCACCGATCAAGTGGGATGCGGCTTTATTCATGTCAGTTATATCCAATCCCCGTCGGATGAACCAGGCATACTGTCGATTAATGGCACAGGGAAGAGCCGTATTTCTTATATGATAATGATAGGTTTTTCGTTTGGCCTTAAACTGGGCATGAAAGTCTATAGGCACTTCTTCCATTTTTTGGATAACAATGTCATCCGGGAGCAGGCTGTTCATCCCTTTTTGGATATTTTCAACCAAATGTCCGGTGATTGACAGGAAGTTGGCCACCTGGCCTTTGGCATGTACGCCCGTGTCTGTTCTTCCAGAGCCAATCAGGTCAACATCTTCACGGGTTATAATTTTGATAACCTTTTCAATCTCTCCCTGAATTGTTCGCTCATTATTCTGACGCTGCCACCCGTGATATCGGGTGCCATCATATTCGATAACCAGTTTAAAATTTCGGGTCATGATTGTATAGACCTGTCTTTCCCATCATGGTTTACAGCCTGTTACAGGGCACATTGCCCAGCTGGTCCTCGAGGTAATCATCCATCAGGTCAGCATATTTTTTCACTGAAAACGTTTCACCGCATACCATGCAGCGCAGATAAACAGACTTTCAGGTGCGTTTCAACGTCAACTTGCCACTACATTTCAGGCATTTTGCCTTATAGTCAAACATGACGAGTCCTGTTCCTTTTCAAATCATTTATAATCAATTAGGTCACACGTATTACAGGTTCTTATTTTAGTGTATCTTTTGTAATTTTTCAACCGAAGCAGATTGACAATATTGGCATGTTCTGTCAAATGAAATCGAAGTGAAGTTTAATCAACTATTTAAAAGGAACACCTCAGAATGAATGATAAATTTTGCCAGGGATTTAAGGCATGCGGAATTAAAGCAGGGATTAAAAAAAATGGGGGACACGATCTGGGCCTCATCTATGCCGCTGTTCCTTCCACGGTTGCAGGGGTCTTTACAAAGAACAGGGTGGCCGCTGCCCCTGTGAAACTGGATATAGCGCGTGTGAAAAAAGGGCTGGCCCAGGCGATAATTGTCAATGCGGGTAACGCCAATTGCTGCACCGGAGATGATGGCTTGAAAAAAGCGGAAAAGATGGCCCAATTGGCAGCAGAAGCGCTTGGCATTGAACCTGAAAGCGTTCTCGTTGCCTCCACAGGTGTCATCGGGCAACCGTTTCCCATAGAAAAAATTGAAAAACACACTGAAAAACTGGTTGCAGCGTTATCTGATGACGGTATCACTGATTTTTCCAAGGCCATCTTGACCACGGATTTGGTCATGAAACTGGTTACCAAAACCGGAAACATGGATGGCAAACCATTTACCATTACCGGAGTCGCTAAAGGATCAGGCATGATACGTCCGGATATGGCGACCATGCTCTGTTTTGTGATGACCGATATCGATATCACGCCCGCCATTTTAAAGGAAACACTCCTTTTTGCAACGGATCGGTCATTCAACCGGATAACCGTTGATGGGGATACCAGCACCAATGATACCGTCCTTGTGATGGCAAACGCGCTTTCAGGTGCAAGGGTAGATACCATCGGCAAGGCGGCACCGTTTCAGGCACTTTTAACCGATGTTTTGACCGAGCTTGCAAAAATGATTGTTCGTGATGGTGAAGGGGCTACAAAACTGGTCGAAATCAAGGTGGTCCGTGCAGAATCAAGTGACGCCGCTTTAAAAGTTGCAGAGACAATCGCCAATTCAAATCTGGTGAAAACAGCCATTTTCGGCGAAGATGCCAACTGGGGCAGGATTATTGCCGCTGCGGGAAGAGCAGGGGTTCCTATTGATCCGGACAGGATTCAAATCTACTTTAATGATATCATGATGGTGGAAAACGGCATGGGATGCGGCCAGGCTGTTGAGGACAAGGTATCCCAGATCTTGAAGCAGAAGGAATATGAAATTGTCGTGGATCTGAATATGGGCAACTCAGAAGCGTCTGTGTTTACATGTGATTTTTCGTTTGATTATGTCAAGATCAATGCAGACTACAGATCCTGAACCACTGACTTTATTGGTAAAGGAATACGAATGGCGTTGATTCGCCTGCAGAAATATCTGGCTCTGTCAGGCATCTGTTCCAGAAGGAAAGGGGAAACCTGCATTCAGGAGGGGATGGTTTCGGTCAACGGACAAATCGTGACTGAAATGGGATTTAAGGTTGACCCGGTAAAAGATGTGGTTGCATTCCAGGGTAACCCAGTCAAAATGGAACAGGCGCCTGTCTATATCGCATTAAACAAACCTGTTGGATATGTGTCTTCCTGCAACCAGCGTAATGTGAAAATCGTGCTCGACCTGGTAAATGACCTGCCCGGACGTATCTATCCCATAGGGAGGCTTGATAAGGATTCGACCGGGCTTCTTTTGCTGACGAACGATGGCAGACTGCATCATCAGTTGTCTCACCCGTCGTTTGATCATGAGAAAGAATATGAGGTTCAGGTGATGCATCCGATTTCAGATGATACGCTTTCAAAAATGGCGTCGGGCATTCCTTTGGATGGCGTCATGACAAGGAGGGCAGAGATTAAAAGGGTATCTACAAATCGCTTCAGGATTGTTTTAAAGGAAGGAAAAAACAGGCAGATTCGCCGCATGGTAAAGCATGTGGGAAATGAAGTCCAGTCCCTCAAGCGATTGAGAATCTCGACCATAACCCTTGGGCGCCTTAAGGAAGGTGCCTGGCGTTATCTGACACCAGAAGAAAAGAACGGACTGTTGGGACGCATTGGCCTTTCATCAAAGCGCAAAAGTTGACCGGCCGCGTTTCCCCTGTTTTCCGATCTGAAGGCCGATGATAAGACCAAACAGCATGATCAGAGCTCCCAGGGCGAGCCATTTGTTTCTTTTTGATGCTTCAAGCTGTTTCAGTTCCGAGGCAAGACGTTGTTCATTATTTTTTGTTTTTTCAAATTTGGTTTTCAGCAGAACAAATTCACTGGATTCCTGCTTCAGCGTGGCAAAGTCATTTTTAATCCTGTTTAATTCTTTTAATGCATTTTTTAATTGTTCATCCAGGTTGATTGATTTGGCGGTTTCATTTTGTGCTTTTTCCTTGTATGTATCCAATTCCTTTTGAATAATATCATTTTCCGCTTGAAGATTGTTGACCTGAACCTCCCAGGGAAGGCGTGTGATCAGATAACGGCTTAATACCCATCCATCAAGGTTGTTTGGTTCTTCTTCCATGATTTGTATTCGGCTCCATCCCTCTCTATTTTCCAAAATTTCAACCGGTTGTCCTGAATCAATGAACTTTAATATTTTGTTTTCAATACTGGGGCCCCTTCTGAAACTGATCCTGAATGAGTCGGTGACATAAGCTTTTTCTGCCATACAAAGCGTCGACGTTAAAAGAATGAATGAGAATATTCCAATAAAAATCAGTTTAGTTTTCATTTTCTGTCACTATCCTTTGCGGGTTCAATAATGAAGAAATTATATAAATGTTTTATAAAAAAATCAATGTGATGTCTTATCGGACATCGAAAAATGATGATTTCCCGTTATTCAGGGCGTTCATCATCTTCTGGGGACAGCCTGCCATCATGGGTTTTGAAATTTTCTGATACCTGATTTTCTATCACCTCCATAGGCAGTCTTTCTGCTGACCCGGAGACAAGTTCATCAGGTATTTCAATATTGGGTGGTGTCATTTTTCCGGTTATGGGCAGCTCGATACCTTTCCCGGGATGGGGAAGGTATTTCTCGGCCGCAGATTGTTCAAATGATTCAATTTCTTTGGGTGTGGGAAGATCTTTTAAGGCTTTCAATCCGAATACCTCAAGGAAATATTTTGTAGTGGCATAGATGAGGGGCCTTCCGGGTATCTCTTTTCTGCCAAGGACCTTCACCAGGTTTTTTTCAAGGAGAATTCTTAAAACGCCTCCGGAGTCCACGCCTCTTATGTATTCAACCTCTGATCGAATAATAGGCTGTTTGTAGGCGATGATTGCCAGGGTTTCAAGAGCCGCTGTACTGAGTTTCTGCGGACTGGCCTGCTTCAGCCGGGATATCCATTCCTTGTATTCGGATCGGGTTCTGAATTGCAGGCCGCCTGCGACTTCCTGCAGGCAAAAGCTTTGTTTTCCGCTCTCATAGTCCTTTTTCAGTTCAGAAATGGCCTGACGGATCATATCATGATCAAATTCCGGAAGCGTCTTTATGATTTTGTCTACGGAAAGAGGTCCCTCAGATACAAATACCAGACTTTCAATGATGGTTTTAAGATTTTCTGTCATTGAATTTCGATCTCTTTTGGTTTTTTGTTAAACATAAAAAAGCCTTATGACACCACTTTGAATATGCTGGATAATTTTTATCAAACTCATTTTGGCCATTTCGAGAATGGCAAGAAAAGTGACGATGATATCCCTTTTAAACCGGTCGCCATCAAACAGCTCATCAAAGACAAGAGAGTTCTTTTCTTCCAGGATACCAATAAGCTCCATCATTCTGTCTTTGATGGAAATTTTTTCTGATTCAAGATCAACCTTATGCTCTTTTTTCATGTTGGCCAGTACGGTGTTGAAGGCCTTGATCAATTCGAAAATGCCGATTTCAATTGTCCCGTCCTCTTCCACCTGAGGGATATCTTCCTTATCCGGGGTTCTCGTAAAAATATCCTGATCCAGAAGTTCTCTTTTGAATAATTCATCTGCTGCATTTTTCATTTGAAGATATTCAATCAGCGGGCGTGCAATGGCAAGCCGGGGGTCTTCTTCTTCATCGGATTCAATGCCATGGGAGGGGAGGAGCATTCTCGATTTGATCTGGGCCAGCGTGGCTGCCAGATGAATAAAGTCTGCCGCCAGATTGATATTCATCATTTTCATCAATTCAATATAGGCCAGATATTGTTCGGTGATCATGGAAATGGGGATGTCGTAAATATCCACTTCATTTTTACGGATAAGATAAACCAGAAGATCCATGGGACCTTCGAAGATTTCCAGTTTTACCGCATATATATCGTTAAGCATAGTGCCTTGTCGAATTTATAATTTCGAAATGCCAATGGCATGTCTTATCTGACTAAGAAAGGGAACACTTATGTCCCTTGCTCTTTTTTTACCTTCCTGAAGAACCTGCTCGAGATATCCGGGGTCTTCCAGAAGCGCATTGAACCTTTCCCGCGGGGATTTCAGGTGCGCATTCAGATATTCAAACAGTTCCTGTTTCATTTCTCCCCAGCCAATGCCGTCCTGATACCTTTTTTTCATGGCTTCTGTCTCTGATTTTGTGGCAAAAGCCTGGTATATCTGAAACAGGGAGCACCCTTCAGTTTCCTTGGGTTCTTCAGGTGCCTGTGAATTGGTTTTGATCTTCATGATCAGTTTTCTTAATTTTTTTTCCGGAATAAACAGGGGGATCGTATTGTTATAACTTTTGCTCATTTTCCGGCCATCAAGGCCGGTCAGGACGGCGGTGTTTTCATCCACAACCGCTTCAGGCAGCACAAACGTCTCTCCGTACAGGTGGTTGAATCGTCCTGCAATATCCCTGGCCATTTCGATGTGTTGAATCTGATCTCTGCCCACCGGTATTTTTTGGGCTTTGAACATGAGGATGTCCGCACTCATGAGTACCGGATAGCTGAAAAGGCCCATGGTTATCCCTTTATCCGGATCATTTGATCGCGCGTCTTCATTCTCTGACACGGCGGCCTTATAGGCGTGCGCCCGGTTCATCAGCCCCTTGGCGGTAATCGATGTGAGTATCCATGTCAGTTCCATAATTTCAGGGATATCAGATTGCCTGTAAAAGATGGCATTTTTTGTATCAAGACCCAAAGCAAGCCATGATGCCGCGACCTCCAGACTCGACTGCCTGATAATTTGGGGCTCATGACATTTGATAATTGCGTGGTAGTCCGCAAGAAAGTAAAAATATGAGGCATCCTTTTTCGTGCTGGCCTCAATAGCAGGGCGGATGGCGCCCACATAGTTCCCGAGATGGGGAGTGCCGGTTGTGGTGATTCCGGTTAAAACTGTCTCTTTATTCATGCCCGATTCCATAACTTTATCTTAAAATGATTTTCATTTGGATGTCATACTCCAGTCAGGGTCTTGTTTATCAAAAAACGAGCGGGTAGTCCAATGATTTACATGGGCTAAATATCTTCGTCAATATAACATTGTGTTGTCGTAAATTCAAAGTCCTCACCAAGGCTTATGGACTGCCATCCCTGATCACCCAAAAGGGATTGAATTTTTTCCCTTTCCTGCTCATAAACAAGAAACAGCACAATATTGCCTTTTCGAATGTCGGTTTTGCTGCCAATCGGTTCCAATTTCCCACTGGCTTCAAGCATGACAGGAACGCAAGACATATTGGCAACAAGCAGGGTTTTGGTATCGGCTTTTCTTTTTTTTTGAGCAAGGCCATTATACTGCCATTTCTGAAGAAGAACATGGCGCCGTCTGATGCGAACGGCCCATAGTTCAACATCAACCGGTTTGAGAAACAGAACTTCAGCGCCTGTGTTTTCCATCATCTGGGGCGTAATGGTTTCACTGCCGACTCTTAGGGCGCCATACAGTTTGATTTGTTTGGCTTCTTTTTTGGCTTTCTGGAGAAACAGAAAATTGACTTCTTCATTGGAGGTAATGGCCAGTGCGCCTTTCCGGGTTTCTATTTCAGCCCTTAAAAGATAATTGGTTTGAAGGGCATTGCCGAATATAACCCTTGTGCAATCCTCTTCCGCAGCCCTGCATGCATCGGGGTTGGCATCTATGGAAACCACTTCCTGGCCGTTTTCTTTGAAAATTTTAGCAATGGCACGGGCCAGTTCATTGGCGCCAAGAATCACCCAGCCAAAATTGTTCGGTCGTTTCAATCCCAGAATACTTGCGACAAAACCGCCGGTCAACCCGGCACATAAAACGGTTACGGTAATGACCAGAAACACCATTGCCCGCAATTCATTCCCGCCTGAGAGCCCCTGCTGGGCGAATTCAGATGCAAACAGGGAGGCCACTGCCGCTGCCACGATCCCTCGAGGGCCAATCCAGGCGATGAACGACCGTTCTTTGAAGCTCAGTCCTGTTCGTATGGTTCCGATATAAACATTCAAGGGTCTGACAATAAAAATGAGTATAGCCACCGTAGCAATACCCGGTAATCCAAGGGCTTTGACTTCTGCCATCCGCACATCAGCCGCCAGAAGCACGAACAACATCCCGATCATCATGACGGTCAGTTCTTCTTTGAATTCCGCCAGTTCATCTTTGATAAATGTGAACGCATTACCCACAACGATGCCTGCAACTGTAACCGCTGCGATACCGCTTTCCGGCTTGATGATATTGGCTACCTGAAAAAGGGCAAGCACGATGCACAATGTAAACACATTTTCAATGCCCTCAGGCACAATGTCTCTTGTTCTCAAAAGGGACACCAGTAAAAAACCAAATAAAAGCCCCAATACCGTGCCTGTTCCCAGGCAAATAAAAATGTGGAGAAGGGAATCGGAAATAGCCATTCCTTCAGGACTTAGAGCCGCTTCTAATGCGACAATAGCGACAATGGCGCCTATGGCGTCAATCAGGACACCCTCGGCTTCAAGAACCGTCGCCACATTCCGTTTCACTTTAAGGCGTCGCAATAATGGGTTTATCACAGTGGGACCGGTCACCATCACAAGGGTTCCGAACAACAGCGACATCCGCCAGTCCCACTCAAGAATATATTTTGCTGCCAATGCCCCGCCTGCAATCGTAATGGGGCCTCCAATGGTAATCAGTTGTCTGATGGACCGCTTCTCCCGTTTCAGGCGGTTGATTTTAAGGTTCATTCCCCCCTCAAAAAGAATGATGGCCACGGCAAATCCGGTGAGCATTTTAAGTGCAATACCCAGGGATTGCGGGCGGATAATACCTGAAACATCCGGGCCCATCAGCACACCTGTGGCCAGCAGAATGACAATACCAGGGATACGGATGTGATAAGCTATCGCCTGGGCAATGATTCCTGACACAAGCGCAAGGGAAATGGTCAGACTCGGGTTGTTCAAAAAGGTTTCGATCATCAATTTTTTACTCTTGTTTTCATATTTGGCATACCCTTATCGAGTGTTATTCGAACAGGCAACCCTAAACGCCTTGATCGATCGGTTATGACCCTTGAGAGGGCAGGCATAAGAGCCATATATCGGTCATGTACAGGATGGGCTACATGTCGCTCATTTTCTACACATCTCGGTGAGTGACTGTTCATTAACAAAAAGGTTGAAAACAACAGATGGCATGTATATAATCCTATACTTACGATCCATACCCGATCCTGCGTATGTATGTGATGGATTTGAGAAAGACAAGGTTTTTCAGCGCGTTGTTCTATATTGACTGCGTTAGCGTGCATTGGCAACCTTATTGCTTTAGCGTACCCGGTATTCTGATTCCATGTGGAAGCGATAATTTAATTTATTTGAAGGAGTAACTCATCATGACTCAATTGACAGAAAGTGTTGCACTTGAACAAAGAGGCGATATTGCTGTGATCCAGATTGACAATCCACCGGTGAACGCCCTGGGTATTTCCGTGAGAAGTGGCATTTCACAAAGTATTCAAAAAGCGGTTCAGGATGAATCCGTAAAAGCGATCGTGATTATTTGCAAAGGCAGAACGTTTTGTGCGGGTGCGGATATCAGGGAATTTGGCAAACCCATGGAAGCCCCCGGCCTTGGAAAGGTGCTTGATGTTCTGGAGGCCTGCGACAAACCTGTCATTGTGGCTGTTCATGGAACCGCATTTGGTGGTGGCATGGAGCTTGTTCTGACCTGCCATTTCAGAATAGCGGTGTCCTCCGCAAAGTTCGGTTTGCCGGAAGTGAAGCTGGGGCTTATTCCAGGGGCTGGCGGAACCCAAAGACTTCCCCGTATCGTGGGACCGGAGAAGGCCTTGACGATGATCACTTCGGGCAATCCTGTTGGCGCGGAAGAAGCCCTTCAATCCGGCTTGATCGATAAAATTGTGGACGGAGACCTTGAAGAAAATGCCCTTGGTTTTGCCCGGAAAGTGATTGCCGAATCTCTTCCTTTACGGAAAATAAGCGAGATGAATGACAAGATCGGACCCTTTCGGGGCAAGCCTGAATTGTTTGACCAATTCAGAAAGTCGATGGCAAGGAGCATTCGAGGATTTGATGCGCCAGAGGCTTGCATTAAAGCTGTTTCCGCGTCTGTGAACCTGCCGTTTTCAGAAGGGCTTGATGTTGAGAGAAAGATTTTTGAGGAACTGATGAATGGGGCACAATCTGCAGCTCAACGCCATTACTTTTTTGCGGAGAGACAAGTGGGAAAGTTACCGGATATCCCCAAAGATACACCTATACGGGACATTAAAAAAGTGGGCGTAATCGGCGCCGGGACCATGGGGGGCGGCATTACCATGAATTTTGTCAATGCCGGCATTCCGGTGACGTTGATCGAAGCCAAAAAAGATTTCCTCGACCGTGGCTTAGGTGTGATCCGTAAAAATTACGAAATCACCGCATCCAAAGGCAAAATGACAATGGACGGTGTTGAAAAACGGATGGCAATGATTCAGGGTGCCATTGATATGGAAGCCCTCAAGGATGTCGATCTGGTGATTGAAGCGGTATTCGAAAACATGGCGCTGAAAAAGGAAATTTTCACCAAACTCAATACTATCTGCAAAAAAGACGCTATTCTTGCTTCAAACACATCCTACCTCAATATAAATGAGATTGCTGATCTGACAGACAGACCTGAAAATGTGTTGGGACTTCATTTCTTCAGCCCGGCCAATGTCATGCGATTGCTTGAGATTGTACGCGGTGCCAAAACATCAAAAACAGTTCTATCCACGGCACTAGAAGTGGGTAAAAAAATACGGAAAATAGCCGTCGTCGTAGGCGTCTGTCATGGATTTGCCGGTAACCGAATGTTTGAAAAACGAAGTATGCAGGCAAATCAGATTATTTTGGAAGGTGCGCTGCCTGCTCAGGTTGACAAGGTGATCTATGCGTTTGGTTTTCCCATGGGGCCATTTGCATTGAATGATCTCATTGGTATTGATTTGGGCTGGCAAAAAGAAAAATCATCCGGTTCAACAATCAGGGAATTGTTATGCGAGCAGGGACGGTTTGGACTGAAATCCGGATCAGGATATTATCAATATGAAAACGGAAGCAGGACACCTATTCATGATCCTTCGATTGATGAAATGATCATCTCATTTTCTCAACGGAACACGATCAAACGAAGAAATATAGCCGATCAGGAGATCCTTGAGCGTTTAATCTATCCGGTTGTGAACGAAGGCGCCAAAATCATAGAAGAAGGTATTGCCGTCCGGGCAAGTGACCTTGACGTTATCTGGGTAAATGGATATGGCTGGCCGGTATATCTGGGAGGCCCGATGTTCTGGGCAGATACAGTGGGTCTTTCAAACATTCTAAATAGCCTTGAAAAATTCCAGAAAATACATGGTGATTTTTTCAAACCCGCCACCTTGATTGAAAAACTGGTTTCCGAGGGAAAAGGTTTCAAAGATTTGCCGGAAGCCTGACAAGGGCTGCCGGGGCGATCATGCATCAAAGCCTTTTTATAAATAAATTATAGTTGTTATATCGTATTTTATAATCATGCAGGGTGTGTATCGGCCTATTTATGAGATTTTTAATGATTTTAATTTTCTTTTTCAAAGAAGAAGACAGATGAATTCAAAAATATTTATTTTTATTTCAATTGTTCCTTGACAAGGCTTTCATCCCAGTGTAGGTATCGCTTGTTTTTTTCTAAGGAAAAATCAAATTTTTTATGACATTGATTGTTTTTCCATTTGACAAAGAAAAGAATGATAGATATATGTTCCTGATTCCGTTTTTATAACCGAATCAATTTTATTTTTGATCTTTGAAAATCAGGCAGTGAAGAAGACGGGTTTAAGTTAATTTAGTAAGAGTTTAAGTTAGGAAAGGCTTAAAGGTAATTTTTTAAGTAAAAATATGCGAATAGTTGGCATATAAGATATTTAAGGAAAAAACTGGAGAGTTTGATCCTGGCTCAGAATGAACGCTGGCGGCGTGCTTAACACATGCAAGTCGAACGAGAAAGGGACTGCTTGCAGTCCTGAGTAGAGTGGCGCACGGGTGAGTAACGCGTGGATAATCTACCTCCGAATTTGGGATAACATGGCGAAAGCCGTGCTAATACCGGATGAAGTTACGTATTTTTAGGAATGAGTAATGAAAGATAGCCTCTGCTTGCAAGCTATTGTTTGGAGATGAGTCCGCGTACCATTAGCTAGTTGGTAAGGTAAAGGCTTACCAAGGCGACGATGGTTAGCTGGTCTGAGAGGATGATCAGCCACACTGGAACTGGAACACGGTCCAGACTCCTACGGGAGGCAGCAGTGAGGAATTTTGCGCAATGGGGGCAACCCTGACGCAGCAACGCCGCGTGAGTGATGAAGGCCTTTGGGTCGTAAAGCTCTGTCAATGGGAAAGAAATTATACAGTGTTAATAGTACTGTATATTGACGGTACCCATGAAGGAAGCACCGGCTAACTCCGTGCCAGCAGCCGCGGTAATACGGGGGGTGCAAGCGTTATTCGGAATTATTGGGCGTAAAGGGCGCGTAGGCTGTATATTAGGTCA
>JAHIVH010000061.1 GCA_018816735.1 Pseudomonadota bacterium
AATGACTCCCTCTATATCGTTTTTATCCAATCCCGAATCTCTGATCGCTTCTGTACATACATCATAGAGTATGTCCCACCGGGTCCTCTCGGGCATGATTCGCGTCGGCACTTCTCCGATGCCGACGATTGCCAGTTTGCCTTTGCTCATAAAACCTCCGATTAAATAATTTTAGTATTTCGAAAAACGGTGTTGAAATTTTTTTTATAATGTTTAATACAGTAACGTATTGTTCTGTATTAGAGATATATAGAGCCCGTTCGATTGTCAAGCACTAATGCAAAAAATATAAAGAAAGTTTCTAACTTTCAGATTTTATGAGTGAATTTTTCAATATTTGTCTTTTCAATGAATTGCAGATTGATAATCTCTTTTTGAAAGGATATATAATCTAACATTTTAACTTCAGGAGGAACCATGAAACTGCCGATTCACATGACGATCTCAGAACTGTCAAAAGAGACGTCCATCACCATACCCACGATCAGATCGTATATTGGAAAGGGTCTCCTCCCCAAACCGCTTCGTACCAGTAAAACCATGGCCTATTATACGGCCGAGCACATGGAGCGCCTTAAGTTCATCAAAAAAATGAGGGAGGAGAAGCGACTGCCGCTTTCGGAGATCAAGACGCAGATCGAGACCCGATTCGAACCGGTTGAAACGGCAGACGCGTCTCAGCCGCTTTATTCGAACAGACGGGGTCATATTGTGGAAACGGCATTTCAGGTGTTCAAGGAGAAAGGATATAGCGAGACGACCATCAACGACATTGTGCTAAAGGCACGGGTGGGTAAAGGCACTTTTTATCAGTATTATCAGAACAAGGAAGACCTTTTTCTGGAGTGTGCCGATAGGATCGTATCCGATCTACGCGATGAAATGGAAAACCTGGCAGCGCCTGAAGAACAGATATCCGAGCGATTATCCAAAAGGATGATTATATTTCTCTCGTATTATCCCCGGTGGATCGATTTTATGAATATCCTTCGCGGGGTTTCAGTCAGTCAGAATGAAACCCTTCGAAAAAAATTGAATCAGGTCATGAAAATCATGACGGAACCAATTATTCAAATAATTCTTGAGGAGCAGAAGAACAATCCCAAAAGTCCTTTCAACATTTTTGATGCCAATATTCTCGGATACAGCATGATGGGTATTGCCGAGTATGGCGCTTACCTTTTTCATACCGAACCTGAAAAATACAATCAGACAGAGATTTTGAATATGATTCGTCTGGCTTTAGAGTTATTTGCCAGTGCCGTTTCAAACGATCATCGTTAGCCCCAGGTAGTGAAATGTTTGTTAAGTTTGTGTTTGTTAAACACCCATCGTTCAAGCATTTGAAAAACGATCTCCCGTTTGATCGGTTTTGCAATATAATCGTTCATGCCAGCCTCAAGGTATTTTTCCTTGTCACCGCTTAATGCATGGGCAGTTACGGCGATAATCGGAACAGTAGTGAACCCCTTTTCCCTGATCATCCATGCAGCCGTGGCACCATCTATTTCGGGCATCTGGATATCCATTAGAATCAGATCATAATCTTCAGGAGACGATACAAAAGATTCGAACGCCTCCCGGCCATTGTTTACAACCTTCACCTGATATCCTCCCTTGGTCAGCATAATTTTCACAAGCTTCTGGTTGGCAGGATTGTCTTCCGCAAGAAGAATTCGTACGCCATGCTTCACATCTTCCCTGACCGAGTACTGCGTTGCTATATTCTCTCTCGCAATTTTATGATCCGGATTTTCCATGCAAGAATTACTCACGATCTGCTCGATCATCTGAAACAATTGATCCCGTTGTACAGGTTTTGCAAGAAAACCATCAAAGCCGGCCTCTCTGCATTTCTGTGCACACCTTTCTAATGAAGAGGATAAGGCGATGATGGGCAGGTTTGAAAACGGATATCGGGAAAGACGAATCTCACTGGCCACTTCATACCCGTCCATTACAGGCATCTGTGTATCGGCCAGGACAATATGAAATGGATTTTCAGAACGAAAGCCGTCTTCCAGGGCAGGAATGACATTCTGTCCATGTGTAATCGAAAGTGTATCCATTTTCATGGAACGAAGCAGCTGGGTTAATATATCAAGAGTCGTCGTATTATCGTCCACAATGAGAACCCGTTTACCTTCGAGATTCACCGCAGGTGTTCGTTCGGCTTTCCGCTCTTTTGCTTTGGTATACCAGGCTGTAAAATGAAAAATGCATCCGGCATACCGGTCATGAGGGGTTGAATTTCCGGTTTCATTATATTTATTGGAAATAGCGTCAGATGCGGAATTTTCAACCCAGACATCTCCTTCCAGGTGCAGGGCAATCTTTTTACAGATCGAAAGCCCCAACCCCACACCGCCGTATCTTCTGCTATGTGAATTATCAACCTGATGAAAAGCGTTAAATATCGATTCCAGGGATTCTTTGGGTATGCCGATACCTGTGTCACGAACGGTTACATGGAGCTTCAGGCGGTCATTTTTTTCTTCTTCCACCGCAAGGGAAATCTCCACCTCTCCCCTATCGGTATATTTGACTGCATTTCCAAGAATATTGGTGATGACCTGACGAAAGCGCAAAGGGTCACCCTTAAGGGTCGAGGGCACATTGTCACCGATCCGGCAAAGCAGTTCTATGGATTTTGACCCGATTCCTGTGCGAATGATATCGGTCACATCATACGCGACCAATTCAGGATCAAAGACGATTTCCTGGAATTCCAGACTACCGGATTCTATTTTGGAAAAATCAAGAATATCATTGAGCAGCCCCACAAGGACTTCCCCGTTTTTCTTGATAATCCTTAAATATTCATTCTGAACGTTATCCACGTGGGTCTCCAGCAACATATCCGCAAAACCGAGAATGGCATTCATAGGCGTCCGGATCTCATGGCTCATGTTCGCAAGAAAATGGCTTTTGGCGTTACTTGCGGCTTCCGCAGCCGCTTTGGCCCGCTGGAGTTCGGCCTCTTCTTTCTTTCGG
Organism: Pseudomonadota bacterium; assembly: GCA_018816735.1. Classification (GTDB taxonomy): domain Bacteria; phylum Desulfobacterota; class Desulfobacteria; order Desulfobacterales; family JAHIVH01; genus JAHIVH01. Next base: position 2,995 of record JAHIVH010000061.1, read on the forward strand.
CGTGTAATGTCACGGCCCACTCCCCTGAAACCGATGGTACGGCCTTCTTTATCCCTGATGAGTGAAACAGAGGTTTCGTTATCGATCCGTGTTCCATCTTTTCTGGTAACGACATATTGGAGTATGGTATGTGATTTACCGGTTTTATATACGTCAGTGTATGTTTTATATACCTTTTCAGCATTTTCCTTATCCATGTATTGCGTGTAGTGCATTCCCATCAATTCTTCTTTTGAATATCCCAAATGCCTGCACATGGAGTCCGTAAACAATGTGAATCTTCCCTTCAGGTCGCTCTCATAGTAGGCTTCCTCGACGCTTTCCAGGATGGTTCTGTATTTTTCTTCGTTTTCCCGGAGAATTTCCTGATTCAACCTCCTGCCGGTGATATCGCGAGCCATGCCCCGAAATCCGGTGGGCGTACCTTCAGCGTTTTTCATCAGCGAGGCGGAACATTCCACGTAACGTATCGATCCGTTCTTTGCATAAATGGCAAATTCGATGCCTTTTAAAGGTTCCCCCGTTTTATAAACCTGTTTGAAGGCGGTGAACACTCTGTCGATATCTTCCGCGACCGTATAATCCTTAAAATTCATACCCGCCAGTTCGGTCCGTGTGCGGCCATGGAGTTTGGCATGGGAGTCGTTAAAAAATGTCAACTTGCCTGAAATATCAACTTCGTAGTATCCATCTGCTATCGTTTCTAAAATAGCTCTGTATTCCAGTACGGCCTGTTTCATAATCTATTCCATGGTTCAATCGATTTCATTTTGTTGCCTCTGCTCCCAAAGTGATTTCAGCAATATGTCAAGGATGGGTATAAATAAAGCATCAAGGCAATCAATCATTCTGGGTTCGGTGATACCGCTTCAACTTTCGTTGGGTTTGAGAAACCAACTGGTATAGTTCTTTTTGATATCATAAATTCTTCACGTTGGGAAATGGTTAAATTTATCTGCTGGAATTCTGGAGTTCCTATTATAGAAATTGGTGGAGATTTTCTCCTTGATATGGTACAGATCGTCATCGGTTAAATTTTTTTAACGGTAAATGAAAATAACGCGTTCCATGCAGCTCTTCATTAGCACTGCATACTGCAAATCGATTTCTGTTATCAGATTTTTTAACTTTTATTCAAAGTGCCAAACTGTTACCCCCTTTTTTAATTATCAGATAGCACCTGTTAAAGAGGAGATTATGGTTCCAATAAATGAAATGAAAAGCAAATGCCGGTTCGCCATTATTTTAGGAGTAACACTTGCTATAGGCAATTTTTTCAGGGTTCCGTATGCCTTTTCCGAACCAATTGTCTTCATCGCAAATGACTCTGTTCCCATGGATAGTATTACCCGTAAAGAGCTTAAAGATATATATACCGGAAAAACCAAACTATGGGGAAATGGGGACAAAATTGTGCTCACATTTTTAAAACAGACAGATGTGTATGCGTATTTTTTAAGAAACTACGTCAATAAAACGCCTACGCAATTTGTCAATTACTGGAGAAATATGGTTTTTATGGGAAAAGCGACATTCATCCCCAAAAGCATCAAGGAAGAAGATAAACTCATGGAATATATTTCTTCAACCAAAGGTGCCATCGGATATATTTCTTCTAACAAGCTTATCAAGGGTATCAAGGTCATTGCAGTTAAATAGGAGGCAGGTTGATGAAAAAAAATCGGATGATTATCAATGTCGTTTTTTCGATTCTCTTCATATATTCGGCTGAGGTTGACGCTTATTCTTCAGATACAGTGATTAACGGTTTTATTACTCAGGGGTATATGAAAACAGATGAAAATAATTTTCTGACAGACACGGAAGAAGGCTCATTCGAGTTCAACGAAATGGGGATCAAATTTTCCAGCGCTATTTCAAATAATTTATCCATAGGGATACAATTCTTTGCAAGAGATATCGGTGATCTGGGAAATGATGACATAACGGTTGACTGGGCATTTGCAGATTATCTGTTTTATAACTGGGCGGGAATTCGTATCGGAAAAATAAAGATACCCCATGGGTTCTACAATGAATCCAGAGATAATGGTATTGCACGGACATTTATTTTCTTGCCGCAGAGTGTTTACAGTGATCCCTGGAGGGATTCATTACTCACAATCAAGGGTGCTGGTTTTTATGGGTATTTGTATGGCCTTTCTTACCAGTTGCAGATAGGTATCATGGATGCACAAACAGATGGCGGTCTTGCAAAAAAATTCAACGATATTACAAAATCAAGTATTGAATCCATTCAACCTGAAACAGCCATTATCTTCAGCCTTCAGAGCACTGACCTGATAGATGGGCTCAAAATTGGCGGATCCGTTTCAAAATGGGACTGGAAGATGGACCTCACGATTCAGGATATGCCGGCAAAGAGTGATGACGAGGCTCTGTTGTGGGCTATTAGCATTGAATATGCAAAAAACGCCTTCCTGTTTTCAGCAGAGTATTCTATTTTTGACGTTGAGACGCCTATTGATTTGTACGTTTCACCAACAGCCGCCCCCTACCGACTGCCATATGCGACAAATAATGTCATGGAAGGATATTACGGGAGCATCTCTTACCGTATGACAGACTGGTTTGAAATAGGTGTCTACCATTCTATTTTTTATAGTAATAAAAAGGATAGAAGTGGTAAAGACAATGTGAAATACTACAACTGGAAAGACTATTACAGCTGGTCCAAAGACACTTGCCTTACATTCCGTTTTGATCTTAATCAAAACTGGATATTCAAACTGGAAGGTCATTACAATGACGGCTTCTACAATGGTTATATTACTGACAACATAGATAAAGACGGCAATGAAGATGTTGAACAATACTGGTATTTGTTTGCGGCAAAATTGATGTATGCCTTTTAAGTCAGGCGGTATCAGTAAAATCCCGGGGTCGACCTTTCACCCCGGGATTTAGTTTCCGTAAGCCTCATCGTACATCTATATGTGGATTTTCCTGTATCTTACAAACCACACCAGGTGACACTCTTTTCGATCGGCTCCCGGTCACTTTGAACCTTATTGGCAGGAAAATCCCAGTCCGCATATCCGATGGCGATGGCCGCCATCAGCCTTTTGGTCGCAGGTATGTTGGCATGTTTTCGGATAACATCCGAATAGGTTACGCCCTGGTTTTCAATGCAGGTATGGAGCCCGAAATGAAGGGCTGCAAGACAGATGTTCTGCATCACCGCACCTGCATCGAGATATGACCCGTGAACCGGCAATGATGTCTCACCTGCAATGATGATTGCGGCAGGTGCATCAAAATAGCGGAAACCCCGTTCCATCCACGATGCTCTTTTGGCCTTGTCCTCCCGGGGGATGTCCATGAGGCTGAAAAGCTGTTTGGCAATATCGATCTGCCGGTTTCGATAGACGCTTCCTTTGGGTCGTTCCACAAGAATGTGGGCCATTTCATCAGGCGGGATTTCAAAATTTCTTACCTTGGTGATATTATCCGTTTTCACTTTATCCAGCACCTCGCCAGCGAGTACGAAGAACTCCCATGGTTGGGTGTTTTCTGCAGATGGCGCCCTTACGGCAATCTCAAGAATTTCCTTCAGCATTTCTTTTGAAACCGGCTGGGGCTTGAATTTTCTGATACTTTTTCGTGTGCGGATCGCTTCGACTATTTCCATGTTTCCTGCATTCCTTTTGGTGTCAAAATTTTTATTGAATCAGGTGCTTGGGCTGAAGGTCCACCTGACGAATTCGTACGTATTTCTGCTGACTGCCACAAATTGAATATATGCATCATTTTCTGGCAGATAAGAAGAAGATGACACATACACATAAATTCCCTCTTCTGTGTTCTCGCTCACATCAAGTACTATAGCAAGATTGTTGTTGTGCTGGTAGACCCAAACCGGATTCATTTCTTTTATATCTTCATGCCAATAGATTTCAGGAATTTCCTGGAAAGCACCACTTACGCCCTCCCTGGTTTTTCTGTTATAAGCTGACATGGTTTTCATCGATACGTACTCCAGCCGGACATCCAGCGAGTCTTTGTAATGGATGGATACTGAAGTATTGTCACTGCAGCTTAAAAAAAAACAAGACACCATGAAAAATTTAGTGATGAACGCATGTGAAGTTTTCATGTGTTTTTCCTTTTCTCCCATGGAAGGTAAAAAACTTGCCGTATCATTTTTTTTGCAAATCCTCGTGTCGCTCCTTAAGGCATTTTGAAATCACCTGAATCAGATCGCCTTTCTTAATCGGTTTTGAAATATACTCATCCATCCCCAATTTTAAAAAATGTTCCCGATCACCGATAATGGCATTTGCCGTTAAAGCGATAATCGGTATGTGATTTTTGTTACTCGTATTTTCGACATCACGGATAGCCTGCGTTGCCTCTATACCGCCCATGACAGGCATCTGAATATCCATCAGAATAATGTCAAACGTCCGGTTGCTGCAATATGTGACTGCTTCCTGCCCGTTATTGGCGATGGTTACCTTGTGGCCGACTTTGGTCAGCATGCTGGTGGCGACTTTCTGGTTGATAATGTTGTCTTCGGCAAGGAGAATATCCAATGGCTCTTCGGTTTTTTCTTGACGCCGTACCCTATGTTCTCTGACCGTATATTTCGTGACCATTTCAATGGGACTATCCGTATCAGGGAAACACTTACCCCCAAGGACCATTCGAAGACAGTCAAAAAGACCATTTTTTTTCACGGGTTTGGTTAAAAAACCGGAATATCCGATTTTCCGTAATCGTGAAACATCTCCGCGTATGGCCTGGGCCGTGATCATGACCAGGTTTATATTTTGAATCACCGGATCACCTTTAATGATTTTCCCGAGATTTTCTCCTGCCATGCATGCGGTTTGCATATCCATGAGCACAGCATCAAACGGGTCTTCCATCCTGGCTGCTTTTCTCAGCATGGCCAGGGCAGTCTCACCATTTTCAGACACATCAAACCGGCATCCCCAGGATTTCAGATACGCTGAAGAAATTATCCTGCAGGTTTCATTCATGTCCACTACCAATATTTTTTTATGGCTGATGTCTTTGAGCACTTTATGCTGATGGGTCTCAGACAGAGGCTGTTTTTTGAAATTCAGTAAAAACCAGAAGGTCGATCCTTTTCCAACCGTACTTTCAACACCAATTTCACCGCCCATCAGATCGACGAGTCTTTTGGATATGGCAAGTCCCAGTCCGGTGCCACCATATTTTCGCGTGGTAGAAGAATCAATCTGAGAGAACGAATGAAAGAGTTTTGTCATCCGATCTTCAGGAATACCTATGCCTGTATCAATGACCTCAAACCGTATCCAGACGTTTTCGGATGTCTCGGCATCCGTTGAAATTTTAAGATAAACTTCACCTTCTTCAACAAATTTGATGGCATTTCCGCACAGATTGAGTAATATCTGCCTGACACGGCCCGGATCACCCAATAATGATGTGGGAACATTATCTTCAATTTGAAAAATAAGCTCTATCCCCTTTTTGGACGATTTGGGCGCCAGGAGATCAATCAGTTCCTCGACAGTGACCCTTAAATCAAAGGCAATAGTATCTATATCAAATTTCCCGGCCTCAATTTTCGAAAAATCAAGGATATCATTTATGATTTCAAGCAATGAACTGGCGCTTGAGTCAATTATACTTGTATAATGATACTGTTCATCTGAAAGCGGCGTTTCCAGAAGAAGTTCGGTCATACCGACGACGCCGTTTAAGGGTGTCCGGATTTCATGGCTCATATTGGCTAGAAAATCACTTTTGGTCCGATTGGCAGTGTTTGCCTCTTCAGCAAGCTCATGGGCGTGTTCAATGGACTCCATAAGATGTCTGTTGGCCCGAATCAGTTCCTGATTTCGTGCCTCGACTTTTTTTTCAAGGTCTTTTAAATGGCTATCAACGCGATCCTGGCGAATCCCCCCGATACGCGCAAAAATTCCCAAAAAGAAAGGGGCGGTATCGATGATCCACATCAATGGATGGGATTGGGCGGAAAAAAACGACTCTGTTGAAAAACGTCCATACGTCATAAAACATTGGATCAGGGTACCGGTTACAGGAAAAAGGATTCCAAACAACGCACCATAAAGTGCATAGTTGTCTGCTTCTTTTCTGAATAATTTACGCATGAAATCCTTTTTCAATACGAACAGACAGGTTAAAATCGGCAACCATGATATGAAGATTCGAACAGGTTTAAATTACATGACCTTATGAATATTAGTCAAGAATAATTTCCGTATCTGTTTCACTTCAATTTGAGATAAAATGATGGAATAAAGGCATCTTATGAAGGATTATTAACATAAAACATAAAGAAAATATTCAACGTGTTTGATAGACTTTTTCAAGAAGATGACTAATTTTTTGACAAAATGAAAGTTGTCGGGCAAAAGACCAGGTACGTTTAAATCTGATACATGATAGTGGGAAATATAATGCGAAATAAAATAAAAAAGAATCATCCAGAAATAACAAAAAATCATAGCCGGAAAACATACGAACTCGACCAGATTATTGTTAGAGGTGCGCGAGAGCACAATCTTAAAAATATTGATGTGGATCTTCCGAAAAAAAAACTGATCGTGATCACCGGCGTATCTGGCTCGGGCAAATCGAGCCTTGCATTTGATACATTATTTGCCGAAGGCCAGAGACGCTACGTTGAATCATTGTCCGCTTATGCCAGACAGTTTATCGGTCAGATGGAAAAACCCAAATATGAAACTATCAGGGGGCTTTCTCCCACCATATCCATCGAACAGAAATCAGCGAGTAAAAACCCAAGATCAACCGTGGGCACCATAACCGAAATTTATGATTATCTGAGGGTACTTTTTGCAAGGGTTGGGGTGCAATATTGTCATCAGTGCGGCAGGCAGGTCGGAAGGGGCAATGCAGAAAGCATGGTGCACCAGATTTTAAACCTTCCGGTGTCCACGAAAATCCTGCTTTTGGCGCCAATCATTGAAAACCGAAAGGGGGAACACCGGGAGCTATTTGATCATCTGAGGAAAGACGGTTTTGCCAGAATCCGGATAGATGGCGTGGTCCAGGAGCTGTCTGACGTGCAAAGCTTATCCAAACACAAGAAACACAATATTGAGGTTGTCGTTGACAGGCTGGTGATCAAAGCGGATTCAACATTCAAAAAACGTCTTACAGACTCGGTGGAAACAGCTCTTAAACTTGGCAAAGGCCGGATTGTTGTTCATGTGGTCGACCGGGAAGATATCCATATGAGCGAAGCGCGATCCTGTTGCGGCATGGCATTTCCGGAACTGGCCCCTTCCCTGTTCTCCTTTAATTCTCCTTTGGGAATGTGTCCGGATTGCAATGGAATAGGGAGCGTGCTTTTCATGGATGAGGATAAAATTATTCCGGACAAGACCCTGTCTGTTCGGGAAGGCGCCGTTATCCCCTGGCGCAATTATTTTTCAAACGAACTCTCAAGAGACGGGACCTGGGGGCTGGAACAGCTTAAGGCCATTGAAAAAAAATACAAGGTTAATTTTGACAAACCCTGGAAGGATTTGCCGACCCCGCATAAAAACATCTTTCTTTACGGTTCCAAAGGCGAGGAAATGGTGATTAACTGGAATTCCGCAAAGGTTCAGGGAAAGGTCACGACCCATTTTGAAGGGTTGCTTGTCAGCATGATGCGACGCTACATGCAGACCAAATCCGAGCATCAGAAGAAATGGTATTCCAGATTCCTGAGTGCCCAGGAATGCATGACATGCAAGGGGAAGCGTCTCAAACCGGAAGTGCTTCATGTAAAGATCGCTGATCGGTCCATCATGGATATTACGGGAATGACCACCGGCGAATGCTATCATTTCTTCAAATCCTTAAAACTGAAAGGCAATCACAAAATAATTGCCGGCGAACTTCTAAAGGAAATCATTGGCAGGCTCGGATTCCTTGTGAATGTGGGACTTGACTATCTCTCCCTTGACCGGAAAGGGCCCACGCTTTCAGGAGGGGAATCCCAGAGAATCCGGCTGGCCTCCCAGGTGGGTTCCGAACTGACAGGTGTTCTCTATATTCTTGACGAACCCTCTATCGGACTTCATCAGAAAGACAACATCAAACTTCTGGAAAGCCTTTGCCACTTAAGGGATATCGGAAACACGCTTATTGTGGTGGAGCATGATGAGGAAACCATCCTTTCGGCTGACTGGGTCATTGATATGGGCCCTGGTGCCGGTCATCTGGGTGGTCAGGTTGTGGCAGCCGGTCCGCCTGAGGCCATTCGGAAGAACAGTTCTTCTCTGACAGGTCTTTATCTGTCCGGCCAAAAGCAGATTGAAATTCCTGAAAAACGACGCCTTCCTGATGCAACCGGAAACCAATGGATTGTCATTAAAAATGCCTCTGAAAATAATCTTGCAAACATAGATGTCCATATCCCTCTGGGGCTCATTGTCGCCATTACCGGTGTTTCCGGTGCCGGAAAATCCACGCTGACCAATCAGATCCTGTTTCCATCCCTTGCCAGAAAACTTCACGCATCAATTATGCCTTCAGGTAAGCATGACGGAATAGAAGGGCTGGATAACATCGACAAAGTAATCAACATCGATCAGAAAGCCATTGGCAGAACTCCCAGAAGTAATCCCGCAACCTATACAAAATTGTTTGACCACATCAGGGACTTGTTTGCCATGCTCCCGGAATCCCGGGAAAGAGCTTATCCAAAAGGACGTTTTTCATTTAATGTCAAAGGGGGGCGTTGTGAGGCCTGTCAGGGTGATGGGTATATCAGGGTTGAAATGCATTTTCTGGCAGACGTGTTTGTTCCATGCGAAGTCTGCAGGGGAAAACGGTTTAACGAAGCCACACTGGAAATTTTGTTCAAAGGGCATTCCATAGCAGATGTGCTTGATCTTTCGGTCGCTCAGGCCATAGACCTTTTTAAAAACCATCCGAAAATCAATACCATACTGGACACATTGAATCAGGTGGGTCTATCCTACATCAAACTCGGCCAATCCGCCACAACACTTTCCGGCGGAGAAGCCCAACGGATAAAACTCGCCCGGGAATTATCCAAACGGGATACGGGAAGAACAATCTATATTCTGGATGAACCCACCACAGGCCTTCATTTTGATGACATCAATCTCCTGTTGAATGTGTTGAAAAAACTGGTTGATGCGGGAAATACGATCATTGTCATTGAACATAACCTTGATGTGATTAAAACAGCGGACTGGATTATTGATCTAGGGCCGGATGGGGGCAAGAATGGCGGTAAAATCGTTGCCCAGGGTCCACCTGAGCGTGTTTCTGGTGTTAAAAGCAGCTATACAGGACAGTTTTTAAATTCACTCTTTAAAAAAAACAGATTGATTCTGTGAATCTTTAACGATCACAAGATGTTGACTTGACATAAGACCGTATTCACTATAAAATCTTTGATTAAAATGATTCAAAGGTTTACAAAGGTTTAGCCACATCTCATCTATAGTCTGGCAACATAAAAACCCTTTCAACCGGAAAAATGAATGACTGACAAACCGACATATGATGAACTGCAGCAAAATATTCTTGAACTTGAGAAGCATCTCAAAGAAGTTGAAGATTTAAAAAACCAGCTTAAAGAAAGCCGGGCATTGAATCACGCCCTTTTTTATCGCATCAGGGACTGTGTATTTATTTGTGATCCGTCAGGGAATTTTCTGGATGCCAATCAGGCAGCTTTGGATCTTCTGGAATATCAGAGACAGGAAATAAAAAATTTGAATTTTGCAACCCTTGTAAATCCTGAAGATCTGCCTTTTGTTTACGAGCGGACAATAGATACCCTTGAAAAAGGATATCAGCCAGAGCTGGTCGAGCTTGAACTGAAAAAAAAAGGAGGGGGCAAAGTGACTGTCGAATCGGTCAGCTCCGTTATTTATAAAGACGACAAACCCGCTGGGATGCTTGGTATTGCGCGCGATATCAGCACCCGGAAAAAAAATGAAATCGCGCTTCATGAAAGTGAGGAAAGGCATCGACTCATCACAGAATATGCCACAGACATCATCTGGGTCAGAGAAACCGATGAAGATTACCGGGTTGGCCCAATAACGTTTATCAGTCCTTCTGTTGAACGGTTGAGAGGGTTTACGGTGGAAGAGGCCATCGCGCTGCCACTGGACAAAAGCATGCCCAGGGAATCGTTAGAAATTGCTGCAAAAGCATTGTATGAGGAACTTGCAAGGAATTATCACGAAAAGACAGACCTGAACCGGAGCCGTACCATTGAAGTTGAATTGTTCTGCAAGGATGGCACGCTGAAATGGTTTGAAATCACTATTCGCATCATCCGCAACACCAAAGGAAAACCCCTTCATATCCTGGGCATATCAAGAGACATATCTGAAAGGAGAAACCTGCAGAAACAGGCGCTCGAATCTGCCAAAATGGCTGCTCTGGGCGGATTGGTCGCAGGTGTGGCCCATGAGATAAGCACGCCGATCGGGGTGAGTATCACCGCATCGACCTATATGAATGACCTGGTTGAAAAACTTGACCGGATAATCACCCTGGGAGAGACAGATGGCGAAAAATCACAACATGTGATGAACATCATCAAGGATACATCCGCGATCATCCATCGTAATCTTCAACATGCCGTTGAAATCATATCCAGTTTCAAACAGGTGGCTGTTGATCAGTCAAATGAGGGATGGCGTCCGATTAACCTTAAAAATACCCTGGAAGAAATTCTTGTCAATCTCGAACCGAGGCTGAAGCAGACCAGACACAAAATCTCCGTTAACTGCAGTGAAAAACATATCATCCACTCATCACCCAGCGCCTTCTTTCAGATTATCACAAACCTGATTATGAATTCCCTGATTCATGGTTTTGAAACCATTGAAACCGGCAATATTCTGATTGACATATCGGATAAGGGGAGTCATCTGCTGTTTTTATTCAGCGACGATGGGTGTGGCATGGAAAGTCATGTTCTGGAACGTATTTTTGATCCTTTTTTTACGACAAAGCGGGGACAGGGTGGGACCGGTCTGGGACTCCATATTGTTTATAACCTGGTCACCCAGACCCTTGGCGGCACGATCAGATGTCAGAGCAAACCAGGCAAGGGTGCTGATTTCTATATCACGATTCCTTTACATGATAAAACAGAGGTCCAGGATGAACCGATTTTCCATCAATGATCAGAAAGAATAAACGTAAAGTGGAAAAAATCGAGGCCAAACCGGTCTTCTTCTCTGCCACTTGAATCAATTTTTTTATCTCTGACGACCAGAAATATGTCATATTCGCCAAATTGGACAGGATCGTCACCGTCCTCCCCCTGAGTGGAAAACACAACAGATTCCCTGTATTCCGCTGCTGTGGCATTTTCACCGAGCAATTGTTCAATGTCTTTTTTTTCCGAATTGATGTAAAGTTCGCCTTCACCCCATCTGGCGGCAGATACAGACCACTGGTAAATCAGTTTGTCGTTGAACTCACCCATATCCTGCATATTTGCCGTCAGTGCAAAATTGTCAGGGATAGAATCTCCGGCAAGTGTCAGGATTCGGTTCTCATTCCGTGTAATGGTTATTGTTTCCGTACCGTATTTTGCCGTGACAGCGCGTATTACCGGATTCATGCCCGCCGGCATTTCTGTCATACGAAGGGTTTTTATTCCCCTCAACGTCGTGCCGTTTACGACAACTTTCGCCATCACAGGTATGTCAATCCATGTTCGATCCCCCATCAATTCATTTATGCTGTCTTGAGGAATAGTGTCCCAGATCGTTTCATCCAGTGTAAACGTCTGATTATAGGGCGCCCTCCCCAATGCCACCGAATAATTGCTGGTATCATTCAAATCCGCTCCCAGAATCCATTCAACCTCATTGGTCATATTCTGGTCAACCGACTGGCCAGCCACAAGGAGGTTTAAGGAAAATGCGTCTCCGTTTCTGATTTCAGGATTGGTAATTTTCAATGCCAGTATTTTTGGCTGTTTGGCGATATAGCCGGGGGTCATATCACTTTCCCCGCAGGATACGGCCAGGATGAATACAATGGCTGACACTATAAATTTAACAGTATTCATGGTATGTCTCATGCACCAATTAATATGTCTTTAAAATAAAATTAAAAAATGATTTTCATGCCCAGAAAAATAAACGGGATTACCGATTCAAGCGATTCTTGGTTTTCACTTTCCGTGTAATCCGCATTGTAGTCTTTATCAATGTAGATCTTCTGGCGAAGCACATTTCTGACATCAAGATACGCGCTTAGCACATATGTATCAAATATCCACATTTTGTCGATTCTCACGTCAAGCTGATGGTGCCCTTTAAGCCGTTTGTTGTTCACAGGGCCGGTATAAAGAGGGATATACTCATCATTATCCACATCATAAACTGTTTCAACATTCAAAAGATCCGTATAAGGCGTTCCCGATGCATAGGTATACTTCGCACCAATTGTCCAGTTTCTGTTTAGCTTATAGCTTGCTACCGCCCTGAGATTATTGGGAATATCGATACTGTAATACCGTTCGCCATCATCTGCGTCTGTCCGTCTGGAAACAGACCAGGAATAGGATATCCATCCGAAAAAGCGGTCTGTCTGACGGTGGTTTAAAAATATTTCCGCACCATAAATTCTCCCCTGGCCTTCATTGTCATATATGGTAGGATCGTTTTCATCGATTCTCACCACCATGTCATACAATCTTTTGTAGTAGCCCTGAACATCAAGAGAGATGGCATCCGTGAATGTGTATTCAAGCCCGCAAACCGTGTGCACAGAGCGCTCGGGCTTGAGTTTTTCCGTCCCCCAGGGTTCGGTGCATTCATCCAGGGGCGGCGTTTTTGAATACAACCCCAATGCACCTTTAAGCGTCAGGGACTCGGACCAGGCATATTTTGCGAGCAGTCTTGGATCGATATACCCATGCTCCGTATGGCCGTCGTAGAGGGCATGGACACCCGGGATCACCATCCACGGTCCCATGGTCACCTGATCCATGATATAAAAACTGGGCGTAAACAAGCGGCCGTCATTATCTGCGTTTATTTCATTTTCATATGAATTGTGATAGGCTTCACCTTCCTTGCCGCGGGACCACAAAGACGAATTCAACCGGATTCTATCGAGTTTCAATCGACCGCCAAACCGGATTTTCTGGTTGTCCGTCATATCAAAATCAATCTTTTCACTAAAGTTGAGCGGATCCTGTTTCAAAACAAAATACGCCCGGGTTCCGGCATCGATATCCAGACGATCAAATCCGATCATGGGAGAAAAGACAGAAGACCATTTCCCTCTTTTAAAATACCATTCTGCCATAAACATGGAAAAGGTCAGATCCTGAGAAATGCGGTTGGATATTCTTGAAGACACATCTTCATCGGAAATAATGACTTCCGAGTTTTCAAAGGCACTGATGACGACAAGCTTGAAGGTGTTCTTTTTTGAGAAGGCATGGGAGAAAATAAAAGAAGCATCCGAGTATTTGGGATATTCCAGAAATTTGACTTCATCTTTCAGGTCTTCTTCTATGTCCATTGCAATTCGGGTATATATATCTATAAACCCTCTTTTGAAGGAAAAAGCCGCCGAACTTTTTTCCGAGACCGGTCCCTCGATCATGATGGATGAAGACAGCAAACTCACGTTCACATAACCGCCAAACCGGTCTGTCCTTGGCTCCTTTAATTTCAGGGCAACCACACCGCCAATGGTCTCTCCATACTCCGGACTGAAACCACCGGCATCATAATCAATTGATTCAACCAGTTCCGGTTCGATAACACTTTCAAGGCCGCCAAAATGATACATCAGGGGAATTTCATGATCATCGATGAAAAAAGAACTGTCATCCGAAGAGGACCCCCTGATCACGAGTCCGCTGCCATACCCCCCAAAAGCGGATACAGAGGCCACTCCCGGCATATTGGACACCACATTCAGGACATCCCGGTTACTCCCCGGCGTCATGGATGCTTCTTCAATACTGATGGTTTGGGAGGAGACAGCTGTTCTCTTTTTTTTACTTCTGACAACAATCTTGTAAGGGTTTACGATCAAGGGTGTCAGCCTGAACGTATAAGGCCCGGTTGATTGATCGGCAGCGGGCTTGACGGTCTCCTCAAACTTGTCGTAACCCGGCAGCGGAATAATGATTGTATAGGTACCGGGTCTGACGTCAAGAGAGAACCATCCGTTTTTATCGGTATTGGCCTGCTGGTTGGTTTCCTTGATATAAATCGTGACACCGTCAAGAATTTTTTTTGTGCCTTTTTCAAGAACCGTACCGCTCAAGTTGACAACAGCTTGCGATGGCAGGTGCTCGGAAGATATGCCGTGGCCAGTACCGGTGATGTCTTCAGCCCATGACATTGTCGTAAAAAAAATCAAGCCGACGATAATGGATATTCTCATGTTTTGTCTGTCTTTAAAATAAGTTGATAGAGCTGATGACTTCCATCAAGGCATTTACATGGTTAACACTTCGCTTTACATAAACTTTGCAGATATTGTAAAAAATAACAGCGGGAATCGCTACCGCAAGGCCTACAGCTGTTGCAACAAGTGCTTCAGATATGCCGGCCATCACGACCTGTGGCCCGCCAGTTGACAAAAGGCTCAGATCGGCAAAGGATTTAAGAATACCCAGCACAGTTCCAAGAAGACCAATAAAAGGTGCATTATTGCCCACGGAGCCTAAAAAAACGGAAAAACGCTCCCATTTTTCCTTTTCCGGATAGAGCCAGGCATCGACTTTTTTTCTGAATGCCGCTTCGTTCGGGATATTCCCTTTCAGGCCTTTCAGAACCGCATTGGTTTCAGCCTTGTTTATTGTTTCCAGAATGGTAATGACTTCCTGTTTTGAGCCGGCATTTTCCATTTTCGCAAGAAGGGGTTCGATCCTCCCAAGAAGCCGGGTTTTAAAAAAAATGAACCGCTCCACAAAACAAGCCAACACCAGAAAGCTCAAAATAAGCAGTATGACAAGTATAATTCTCGCAGCAAAAAAAGCAAAAAGTGAAATCTGTGCGGTTATCATGGTTTAATCCTAATCCTCCAGAATAAATTTAACCGGTATATCGATCTTTGTGGCTACGGGTTGACCATTTTGAATACCCGGTTCAAATGAACTGCTTAACATGGCATCAATCGCTGCTTTTGAAAACAGCTCATGATCACTTCTTTTAATCGTCGCATCAACGACAACCCCTTTTTCATCGATGGTCACTTCGAGAAGGACTTCTCCTTCAATTTCTTCCTTTTCCAACTGTTCCGGATAGACAGGCATCACGCGCTTTTTAAAAACCGGCAGGGATGTCAGATCAAAAACCGGAATCGTCTCGTATGATCTTACCCGTTCTTTTGGCGTAACTTCTTTTTCCTGTTCTTTCATCAATGTATTGCCCACCCGGACACCTATCCCTGAATCAGCACTTTCTGTGAGGGTTTCTTCAGTAACACCGAAAACCGGCTTGACGGTTTCAGGGTTGACGGGTTTGGCGTTTTCTTTCCGGATATGAGATACAGGCAGGGGATTTGCTTTTTTAATTTCAGCTGGTTTTACAACCGGTTTTTTTTCCGGTTCTGTCTTTATTTCAGTTTTTTTTTCTTCCGGTTTTGGTTGGGGTTCAGGAATGATTACAGGCACAAGTACTGACGGCCCGTAATGTTTTGACAAGGGTTGCCTCGCCATATGGGAAAACGTCTGGAACACCATGCCATGAACCAGCAGTGAAATACCGATACCGATATATAAAAAATCAATTTTGTGTGAGATATGTTTAACCGTTACCGGGTTCATCAATCAATTCCACATTAATGGCGAACTTTAAAATACCGGCTTTCCGGATCAGATCAATGAGACCCACAACTTTTTCATGATAGACTTTTTTATCTGCACTGATAATGACCTGAATATCGGGATTTTCTTTTTTCTTTTCCCTTAAAAATACGCCAACTAGTTTAAATGATGGTATTTTTTTTCCTGAAATATAGTATTCACCTTCTTTGGAGATCATCACGGAAACCGTTTCCGTATGCAGTGCCTCCCCTGTGGCTGCACGGGGAAGTTCAACCTTTATGGCCGTAAAATCGACAAAGGTCGACACCAGCATGAAAATAATCAGGAGAACAAGCATGATATCCACAAGGGGGGTGACATTAATACCTGATATAATTTCATTATCATCATTGGGTTGATGCATGAAGATCACCTTATCATTACCTGTAAATATAAAAAGGAAAAACCATAACAAATTTTTAAACACAGCGCAAAACAGATTATCGAATTTATTATTCGCCGATCCTGAACAAAAGCCTTGATGCAGAATCCGTTTTCTTGGTATGTGATCCCTTAAAAAAGATATAGTGAGATACAGTTTAAAGGAATTATCAAATGCGATTCAGGCCCTGCATAGATCTTCATGAAGGTGTTGTCAAACAGATTGTGGGTTCAAGTCTTTCTGATACAAAATCCACCCCTGTCAAGACCAATTTCCAGGCGGAAAAGCCGCCGGAGTGGTTTTCCCAGCTGTATAAAAAAGATCAGCTTGACGGCGGCCATGTGATCATGCTGGGGCCGGGCAACACCAACGCAGCCCAAAAGGCTCTTGGAGCATGGCCAGGAGGACTGCAGATAGGTGGCGGTATCACCATCGAAAATGCAAAAGACTGGCTCGACTCCGGGGCCAGTGCCGTAATCGTAACCTCGTGGGTATTTCATGACGGGATTATCGATGAAAACCGCCTGAACCGGTTGACCCAATCAATTGGGAAAAAAAAACTGGTGCTTGATCTGAGCTGCCGGCTTGCAAACAAACGATACATGATTGTGACCAACCGGTGGCAAACATTTACCAATGAGTCCATTTCATACAGCCTGCTTGATCGACTTTCTCATTATTGTGATGAATTCCTGATTCATGCGGTGGATGTTGAAGGGAAAATGAGCGGTATAGAAACCGGTCTGGTTTCCCTTCTGGGCAAGTGGGCCGGCCTGCCGGTGACATATGCCGGCGGTATCCGTTCCCTGGAGGATATAGAAACCATCGAACACCTGGGAAGTGGCCAGATAGACTTTACCGTGGGAAGTGCTCTCGATATATTCGGCGGAAAATTCCTGAAATACAGTGAGCTTGCCAGGCGGTATGTTTCTTCTGGCAATGCTCGATAATTGGCTTTATTGAACCGCTATCAATTCAATCGTAAATATCAGGGTTGAGTGCGGCTCGATCGTTCCCCCGCTTCCGGCCTGGCCATACGCAAGATCCGATGGAACAAAAATTTCCCATTTCGCCCCTTCTTCCATCAGCTGCAAAACCTCCTGCCAGCCCTTGATAACACCACTTACCGGGAAACTGGCGGGTGTGCCGCGTTTATAGGAGCTGTCAAATATCTTGCCATCAATTGTTTTTCCCTCATAATGGGTCACAACATCATCGGTTGACAGCGGCTTTTTTCCACTTCCCTTCCGAAGGATCTTATATTGCAGCCCACTTTCTGTGGTGATGACATTTTCTTTTTTCCTGTTTTCCTCAAGAAAGGCGTTGCCCTGAATCAGGTTTTTTTCAACGGCCGCCATCTGTTTTTTCTGCTGATCTTCCCGGATATATTGCTGAAAATTCATCATGATGTGCCGCATTTCAGCAACCGGCATCCGGCAGTCCATGCCGCCATAGGCTTCCCTGAACGAATCAATGAAAATATCGATATCAATATCATAGCCGTTTCTCTTGAAATCTCCGCCAATGCTTTGTCCCAGCACATAGCTGATCTTGTTCTTTTCAATTTTCATATATCCCTGCCTTGTCATGTCTTTTTCATCTTATTCAGTTGCTGGCCTTATACACGACCATAAATTTTATCTCAAACCAAATCATAAAATTTTTTTAAATAACCGCTTTCAGTTATACCTGATTTTATGGTAATTGATCGGGGTTCATGATTTGAAGAGCAAAACTTTCAAACTGAGGCAGGATGAATACCATGATGGTTGGAAATGGATTGGTGATGGCAACATTCGAATCAATCGCCACACTTATAGCCATTGGATTGATCGGGTTTATGGTCATAAAGCGCAAGGTCATGCCTGAAGAGACGCTCGGTTTTTTGACGCCCCTTGCGATTGATATCGCCCTTCCCTGCCTGATATTTGTCAATATTCTTGAAGGTTTTGACCCTTCACAAAAAATTGGCTGGTGGAAACTGCCGCTGTGGTGGATCGTATTTCAGGTGGGGGCAGGTTTTCTGACCTTTATATTTGCAAGGGTTGCGACAAAGACCATTCGCAAAGAATTTGCCGTCAGTCTTTTCTTTCAAAATGGCATGTTTTTGCCGATTGCAATTATTACGGGCATTTTCGGGAAAAATTCACCTTTTGTCGTGACGCTGATATTATTCACCCTTTTCTATCCTTCCTTTTTCTTCAGCACCTATCATCTGTTTTTTAACAAAGGGCCCCGAAATCGGGATTGGCGGAAAATTATCAACAACATTCTCATGGCAACAGTTGCGGCAACCCTATTGAAGGTATTTGGCATTCAAGCGGTGATGCCGGATTTTTTAATAAAGAGTCTTGGAATGGTCGGCAATATGGCAATTCCGGTTCTTATTCTCATCATCGGCGGGAATATCTATGTGGACTTCAGCCATCGGGGAAAAATCGTATTATCTGAAATAATAAAATTCATTGCGATCAAAAATCTGATTTATCCGGTTGTCATGATCGGCATCCTCATGATTATAAAACCACCTTACGAAGTGGCGCTCATGATGATCATTCAAAGTGCCGTTCCACCAATCACTGCCATCCCGATAGTCGTTGATCGAGCAGGCGGCGACCGGAATATCGCAAACCAGTTTCTGTTCTCAAGCTTTATCTTTTCCCTGGTGACGATTCCGTTGATTATGTACCTGTTTGATCGTTTTGTTTGATCCCATCTCTTTTTTAAGGGGTTTTGTCATTCTTCAGGAAGCATCAGGTATTTGCAGGCCATTGCCACGAATTCATTCAACATTTTTTTTCGATCATCTTCCTTGCTTAACAGTTGAATCGATCTGACGATTTCGTCCCCTGAAATAAATAAAAGCCTTGAAGCTGTTTCAATATCCTTAACTTTTATATAATCGGCATAGTCTTTCAGGTTGAACATGAGCTGCGTAAATATCTTGTGCCGCTCCTCCCGGTTGACCTGATAGATGTCTTTATCCAAAATAACCATTGCATAAATCTGTTCAAACAGCCTTGGACGCTCCACATAGGCTGTGTGAAATATGTCTATCATGTATTGGACAACTCTTCGGCATTCCTTGTAGTTTTCCATAGCGTTATCAGAAACAGTCACTTGAAAATCAACCAGCGTTTTTTTGGATAAATCCGCATAGATCACCTTGATGATTTCAATCATGATGTCTTTTTTATCATTAAAATAGCTGTAGAATGTACCTGTGGCCACACCTGCCTTAATGGCAATCGCCATGGCATTGGTGTTGTGATACCCTTTTTCCGTAAACTCATCCACAGCAGCATCTATAATTTTTTTACGGGTGATAATCCCTCTTTTCTGAACAGGTTTCCGGGCCTTATACTTTGTATTTATCATGTTGTTCCTCCAGTTGTTGCTATATTTTATCGGTTTTAAACTAAATTCAAGCAAAATGTGAAAAATAGTCCAATATGATGCACATTTCATGTCCTAATTGACAATATGATCTTTGTTCTAAAGATTAGGGTGCCAGATGGGATGGGATGCTACCCAAAACATTGACTCATGGCCATCAGAGTGGCTGACTGTATCCTGGAATACAATTGCTACAGGTTTTGCGGCAGTGATAAGTGATCCGCAGATTTAAATGTGTGAGTTGTCTAAAATGCCTTTAGGAGACGACTCACTGTTTTTATCTACGCTGGTTCATTCTGACCATTTTTCTATCACCAACTTCCGGATGTTGATGCGGGCGGCATACAGGCAGGGAATGATTTGAATGGGCTTGCTCAAATCCGCCTGGTGCAAATGAAATACCAATGAATTCAGTCCGTGTTGAAGCAGAATGGTCTTCTTTTTTGTTTCATGAGCACCTTTGGCAGAACAAGTGGTGAATAAAACTTCAAACACATCGTTCTGGTCTGTAATCAAATCTGTTTGCAGGGTAACAGAACTGCTTCCTGATGGTTCCTGTAGATTTATGGTGATGGACTTTTTGAACCTTCCCCAAAGGTGTTCATTCTCGAAAGAGAATATGTTTTTCAAAAGTAGCAGTATTTTTGGCCATTTGTAAAAATAGCAATCACCCGTTGACTGGTTTCTGCAAATTCCTTTTGCCAGCGACATTTGATTTTCGAGATCGAAAATTGTTTTTAGCGTTTCTGGTGGATGAAAATTTTTAATAATGTCAGAATTCGTATCCATTGATCTCATCGATGCGACCAGAATATCCTCGAATGGTGCTTGGTGTTTTGCTTCATACCATTTGCCATATAGATTGGCCTTTAATGGTAAAAAATGATTTCGCGGAAAGCTCTTTACCTTTAGGCAAGCCCCACAATATTGAAAGGGATAATTGTTATCCAGAATGTTATTCCGAACGATTCTAAACGGATTTGTATCCCAGGCCACGGCATCGTCCTTCTGACCCACAGTACCAAATGGCATGCATTTGAAGTTGTGACCAAAACAGCAGGGATAAATGAGTCCTTTTGTCGTGACATAAACCGTTTTAAATGGCTCCATACAATATTCTGATTCTTTGGCGTCCATTCGTTTCGAAATCTTATAATGATTGAAAAGACTGGCATCATCACGGATACTTCCGGGTGGAATGGGATGCAATATTTTCAGGGGTGTTTCCGAAAGGCACATGTCTTGTTTAATGATTGTGTTGGCAATTTGTTTCAAATCGCTTATAGGAACGGCCTTGTTGTCATTTTCATTATTTTCTTTGGGAAATCGATTGACCTTGATTCGGTTTGTGACAAGCCGTTTTACGGCATCCTCGTCTCCCTCATCACTCACATGGCAGGCGGTCTCAAATGTATTGGTGGCAAGCGTTATGCCATTCTGTATGGCAATTTTTTTTGCTTCTGCAATAATTTTGCCTTCGATCGACTTTCGATACACCGCAATATGATTATGAATTTCCGGTATGTCATTATAGCCTGTCAGTGATTTTAAATGGATCACATTCACGCCACATGAGGCCATCAGTTTTACAAACCCGGGCAAGGAATTGACATGCTCGGTAAATGCAAGGGAATTGATCTCAACAACAGGAAATTCACTTCCAAATTCCTTTTTATAGATGGATAGCGTTTTTAATGAGCGGATTACCTTTTCAAACGATGCACCGATATACATATTTTCGTAATGTTCTTTGTTCGTGAAAGAGGTGCTGACAGTGATTTTTCCTATTTTATTTTCAACCAGGAATCGACATAATTTATCATCCAGCCGGGTTCCATTTGTAAAAAAATCGATATACACCTCATACTGAAACAAAAATTTGAGGATATCGATAAACTGTGGGTGGATCGTGGTCTCACCAAAACCAAACACATGGACGATAAGTGCATATTTTAAATATTCATCCAATGCTTCAATATATGAAAAAGGAATGAACCCTCTGTGGCTGCTGTCTCTTTTTGTCTTTGCCAATGCCGAAAACTCTCCGCACATCGCGCACCTGAGATTGCAGACATTGCTTGTTTCAATGAATATTTCCAACGGATACTTTGGGTGTGCCGTCAATCCATTTGAAAATTCGATGAACGATTTCAGTGCAGTCTTCTTGTTTGCAGCATAGGTAAACATGATTTTACTCAATCGGAAACGGGTACTGGGGTAATGGATATAATGTGTAGTTGACCGTGTTCACGACAAGCGCCACCTGAGAGTAGTATCCCATAACCGTCACCAGTTTGACCAAAAGAGGCCGTCCAAAAAATGCCACAGCCATATCATAGGTGGCGTCATCCATCTCAGTTGTATTGTCAAACAGGACAGCTGCAAACCGGTACAGGGCCTGCTCATCTTCTGTCAAATACTGAACCGGCGTTTCACCAAGGCCGATGGCGCGTATCGCGTCAGGGGTCATTCCGGTACTGACCGCGCTGGGAACATGGGCACTCCAGGGAACCTCACAGTCCCAATCCCTTGCTGTCAGAACAATGCAGAATTCGCTGAGTTTGTCGGTTTGAAACGGGAAAGCGGTTCCCAACATATTTTCAGCATAAGACAGACAGGCGTTCATAGGCCATCCCTTATTGGAGAATGGGTATCCCCAGCAGGCGGGGCGCGGATGTTCGACTTCGGAATGATCAGGCGTTATGTCCCATTCACCTGATGGAAAATCAATCGGAGTTTCCGGCTTCAATCGAAACGCTTTGATTGTAAACGCAATCATGGTGTGATGGCCCAATAGTCCTGCCAATTCAACAGCACCTTTTTTCCCAAATTCGTCTACCACATTTTTATACATGACTTCCGTTATATTTTTATATGTCAGGATCTCGGTCGCATAGCCATAGGCCGTTGACAATTCGGTGTCACCTTTAAAATCAGGATATTGCCAGTTTTTGACCGCCTCGATGATATCGCTGCCGAGTCCGGCTTCCAGCGCAGCGTCTTCATGCACCTGCCAGTCTGATTCTGCGCCCCAGTATCGGGATGTAACCAATGCACACAGCTCTATGACCTGAGAAGATAGGCCGGATTTTCCATCATAAAAAACATCTCCCACGGCATTGATTTTCTCTGAAAATCCCGGATAAAACTCCCAGGCATCTTCGAAGGTAATGATATTCCGGCCATCATCAGCAACCGGTTTGTAACCGCATGAGAATACAACAAACAGAGGAATAGATATCATAATTAAATGAATTGGTTTACGCATAGTGATTCTCCCATTTATTTTTCATGCCAAACCCTTTGCAATTAGCGCACACCGGACAGGGGTTTCATGTAATAAAAAAATTTTGAATCGATGGTCGTAGTATATGTCAAACATGAAATTGGGTGTCAATATATAAAAAAAATCGGGTTATGTGGCTTGACATTGTGCAAGGATTGAACGAAGATTACCATTATCTGAATCTTTATTGACAAAAGGTCTTGTATCAACGTTTCTTTTTGTATTTATCCATTGTCAAGGAACTATTCCTTAAAACGGCCTATAAACAAAATACCTTTACTTTCTAAAAGCACGGAGGTGCCGGAATGTTGACTGTTGTGGAATTTGAAGAATGGCTCAAGGTTTTTAAATATACGGGAACGGTCTATTACGCAGGAACACCCTGGAAGGTTGATGACAATGACGTGCATGAATTTATTCGCGTATGTCAGAATCACCCTCAGAGAATGCAGGAAATGCTGAATCAGGGCCATTGCGAAGAATGCCGTGAAGCAATGGCTTATTTGAAATACCTGGAGCAGGCTTCGACAACGTATTGCATGGTACTTTGATCATTTAAGCTGGTATTGGCCCTGAAATTTCCCTTGTTTATTTCACGGCATATCCATCTGGTATTTGAAATTTAGCAGGTGGTATTACCACGCGTTCTTCTGCATTGTACGACCGGTTTAAAATAGAAACGGGTAATAAACCATTCATTTCAATCTAACGCACAGGAACAATTTCCAACCAGTATCCGTCCGGATCTTTGATAAAGTAGATCCCCATTTCGTGATTTTCGAAGCATATACAATTCATCTCCTTATGATGTTTATGTGCGGCATCAAAATCATTTGTTTTAAATGCAATATGAAACTCTTCATCCCCTAAATTATAGGGGCGGTCCATGGCTTTGAGCCAGGTCAATTCCAGTTTGCTGCCGGATGAATCGTCGCTTAAAAATACGATGATGTAACGACCGTCTTCTGCTTTTTTCCTTTTTATTTCCTTCAAGCCCAGGGCTTTTTCATAAAACGCCAGACTTTTCTCAAGATCCAGAACATTGATATTGAAATGGTCGATAGTAAATTTCATGATAATCTCCTCTATACATTTATATTCATGAATTTATACATATATATTTTTGTACAATTTGTCCACAACGTCCTATTTTACCAGTTTGAGGATTAATGGGGTACAGGGATTATATAAAAAACATTCCAAAAAAAAGTCCATCCCCATGTCCGGACGCAGAAACAACCCAAATAACAAGAGCTGCGATGCTCAATATTATGCCAATGCCATGTACAATACTGTTTGCAATTTCTTCTCCAACGCTTTGAATTTTGGGATCTGAAATATTATTTTTATTTTTCATGTCTAATAATAAACTGCCTCACTTCTCCATTTCTCATGCAACAAACACCTTCCGACATTTATTTTTAAACCCTATCCTGTTATTTTTGAGTAGCCCTCCAGGTTCGGGAAATGTTCTTTTTCACACCTTTTTCATATTCAGTTCACATTCAGTTCATTTGCTTCTGGAAGAATTGTCCAAACAAGACAATAACCGAATCCACCAAGGAGGACAATTTCATGAAGCAACAAAAGAGGTTCACCATCTGTATGATCACCCTGTTCCTGATGCTTATTTCTCCGATTGCTGTTCATGCGACGGCAGAAAATGACAAAACGCTTTCACCCTATTTTTTTATAAGGGACAGCGATTCAGGCATAGACCAGTTCCCATTAAAAGAGACTCATGTGAAAGTGACCATCACCGGTGTGATCGCCGATGTAACCGTGACCCAGATATATACGAATAATGGCCCGCAACCGGTTCATGGCGCATATATTTTCCCTGCGTCAACGCGTACTGCGATACATGGGATGAAAATGCAAATCGGTGAAAATATCATTACTGCCAAAGTTACAGCAAAGGAAAAAGCTTCTAAACAATTTAACGAGGCAAAAAAAGCCGGTAAAAGCGCCACCCTTTTGGAGCAGAAAAGACCCAATGTGTTTAAAATGAATGTAGCCAATATCATGCCGAATGATACGATATCGATAGAACTCAGATATACGGAACTGATTATGGAAGACGATGGTGTTTATGAATTTGTTTATCCCACGGTTGTGGGCCCAAGATATGCCAATCAATCAGAAGCCCATGCCACGGAATCAGATAAATGGATAAAAAATCCCTACCTGAAACAAGGCTCATCCGTGTCAAGCCGCTTTAACATCACAACGGATCTGTCTGCCGGTTGTCCCATACGGGATTTATCATGCCATACCCATGAAATCGATACGACCTGGCAAGGGGAAACCATGGCCCGGGTAAACCTGTCAAACGCAGACGCGTTTGGCGGTAACCGGGATTATATAGTGCAATACCGGCTTTCAGGTCAGGCAATTCAATCCGGACTGATGCTTTATAAAGGGCCGGCGGAGAACTTTTTTTTGTTGATGGTGCACCCCCCGGAAAAAATCGATCAGACAGATATCCCGCCCCGCGAATACATCTTTGTGGTTGATGTGTCAGGCTCAATGTCCGGGTTTCCATTAAATACCGCCAAAAAATTAATGAAAGATCTTCTCCTGAACCTTAACCCAAATGACACGTTTAATGTGGTGCTTTTTGCCGGCAGCTCAAAAGTCATGGCCCCTTCCTCTCTATCCGCAAACCCTGCCAATTTACAACAGGCCATCCGCTTTATTGAAGGCCAAACAGGTGGCGGGGGCACAGAACTGTTTCAGGCATTAAGCTCGTCTTTGGCCCTGCCCAAAGTTGAAACCAGCTCCCGAACGGTGGTGATTGTGACCGATGGCTATATTGATGCGGAAAAAGACGTGTTTGAACTTATCCGGGAAAATCTTTGTCATACCAATGTGTTTGCATTTGGCATTGGCAGCAGTGTCAACCGGTATCTTATCGAAGGAATGGCAAAAGCAGGTCAGGGCGAGCCCTTTGTGGTGACAGAAGTTGACCAAACCCGGTTGACGGTGGAAAAATTCCGTAAATATATCTCAGAACCTGTTTTGACTGGAGTTACCGTATATTTTGAAGGAGTTGAGACATATGACGTTGAGCCGGTTTCCATTCCGGATGTGTTTGCCCGACGTCCTGTTCGTGTTTTTGGCAAATGGAGAGGAGAACAAAAAGGGAAAATCCATATATGCGGGACAAATGGAGACAAGGTCTATCATCAGGTATTTGACATTGAGCATATTCAATCCCATGAAACCCATAGCGCCATCCGGTATTTATGGGCCCGGGCCCGAATCGCCAGACTTTCGGATTATCAGCAAACACCCGACCCGGAGAGTGAAAGGGAAATCACCAGCCTTGGGTTGACCTATAATTTGATGACGGCATATACGTCCTTTATTGCTGTCCTTGATGACATTCGAAATCCGGATGGACAGGCCACCCATGTACTGCAACCCCTGCCGCTTCCCCAAAACGTTTCCAATCTGGCAGTGGGATATGCCAATGTTCCGGAACCGGATTTGGCAGTTCTTTTCTTTCTTCTTGCGTTAATGCTGATTGTATTTTCCGGCAAAAATATATCCGCACACATCAGAAACAAACCGGTTCAAATTGACAGCATTGATACTGACAGGGAGGTATGCTTTTGAAACAATTTCAATTAACAATGAAAGATTTATGCATGACAAACCTGAAACATCCAGGTATCAAACTGATCAGAAAAAATACCATTTTCTATGTTCTCACATGTTGCATTATATTCATTTTAAAATATCATTACAGCCAGGCATCGTGCAACAATCTTGCATGGATGCTTTCACCAACAGCAACCCTTGTTGAATTCGTGACCGGGATTGATTTTCTCTATGAACCCCAAACCGGGTTCATCAGTCATCAATGTCATATCATTATCGCACCTGCCTGTGCGGGTGTGAATTTTATGATCACCGCCCTGGGTTTAACCGCTTTTTCCGGTTTTTCACACATGATAGGCAAGCATAAATTCCTATGGTTGATTGCAAGTGTTTTATGGGCGTATTCAGTGACGCTTTGTGTCAACACACTTCGGATCATGATTTCAATTTTTACGTATCAGTCAACCCTGTTTGGCGGTTACCTGACCTGGGAAAGGATTCACCGGTTAGAAGGGATATTCATATACTGCATTGCCCTGTATGGTGTTCATGCCATCGTGAGAATGGGGGTCAGGTATTACGGACATGCCCTGAATTCAAAAAAAATCATATCAACCCCATCTGCATTTTTTTCAGAAAGTACGGCAATCTGGATTGGCATAACACCACTTATCTGGTACATTGGCCTGACCATTATTATTCCTGTTTTAAACGGTGCGTATAAAAAAAATACATCCATGTTTATAGAGCATTGTCTAATGGTTTTTCTCATTAGCGGTATGTGTTGGGGAGGGACTGTCCTATTTCATAAATTACGAAACCGGGAATAATCTGTATGCACCTTAATTGGGATAACTATAGACTTTTGAAGCATTAACGCCAGGGGAAACATGAAACCCAGAATTCTTATTATTGAAGATGAGCCTGCCATTTCTGATACGATTTCATATGCACTTGAAACCGATGGTTTTGAAACCACATGTCTGACTGCCGGCAGATCTGTCATGTCACTCTTATCAAAAGAAAAAATTGATCTTATCATTCTGGATATTGGACTCCCGGATATCAGCGGTTTCGAACTCTGCAAGGAGATCCGGAAAATTCATGCCCTCCCGATTATTTTCCTGACTGCCCGGTCAGAAGAGATTGACCGGGTAGTTGGGCTGGAGATTGGTGCAGACGATTATGTTTCAAAACCATTCAGTCCAAGGGAGCTTTCCGCGAGAGTCAAGGCTGTCCTCAGACGCATGCAGCCGGAACCGCTCACATCTGTTTGCTGTTCCTTTCAAATTGATGAAATCCGTCAAAAAATTTCTTATTATGATCATGGACTTGAACTATCCCGTTATGAATATTTACTGATGAAAATCTTTATCCGGCGTCCGGGTCAGGTTTTTTCACGGGAACACATTATGGATCAGGTTTGGGATGAACCTGAAGCAAGCATGGACCGGACCGTAGACGCACATATCAAAAACATCCGCATCAAACTAAAAGCGGTCAAACCGGATATTGATCCCATCATCACCCATCGCGGTACAGGATATTCATTAAAAGAGGGTTTATGAAACTGGGCATAAAAATCTTTATCTCCTATCTTTTTATTTTTGCAGTCTGCTTTTACTACCCTATCAACTGGACATGGACCAATATGCGCTTCCGGTATCTGGAAGGTGTGGAAGATCCCCTGGTGGACCAGGCAAATATCCTTGCTGCTTTTGTGGGTCAGGATATGGCTGCCGGAAAATTCAGTCCTGAAAAACTCTATCCGATATTTCAACAGGTATATGCCAGAGATTTGTCTGCAGGAATTTATGATATTCTCAAAAACAAGGTTGATATACGAATCTATATCACCGATGCAAAGGGCCTGCTCGTATTTGATTCTGAGGGTCAAGGAAGCATCGGAGAAGATTATTCAAAATGGCGGGATGTCCGTTTGACGTTAGGTGGCGAATATGGCGCCAGATCAACTTTGGAAAATCCGGATGACGACACCTCATCCGTGCTCTATGTGGCAGCGCCCATTATTGTTGACGGGCAAATGAAAGGGGTTCTTACGGTTGGAAAACCCACCACCTCCATCAACACATTTCTTGAAAATGTAAAACCCCGGATCATAAAAATTGGCACGATGGCAATTATGGCTGCTATTTTCCTTAACTTTTTGGTTTCCTACTCTATCACTCTGCCGATCAGACGGCTCACGCACTATGCGAATGACATCCGGGCAGGCAGACGGTCGCGATTTCCAGACCTTGACCACAGTGAAATCGGACAAATGGGCAAGGCATTTGAAAAAATGCAGGAAGCATTGGAAGGCAAGCAGTATGTTGAACACTATGTTCAAACCCTGACCCACGAAATCAAGAGCCCCTTATCAGCCATTCGGGGCGCGGCAGAACTGCTTGAAGAAAAAATGGAACGACCGCAGCGAAAACGTTTTTTAACAAATATTCACAATGAAACCAACAGAATACAAGATATTGTTGATCGTCTTCTTGAACTTTCTTCTCTTGAAAATCAAAAAAATTTACAAAAAATAGAAAACATTTCATTTACTTCTTTGATAAAAACAGTAATTGAAAGCATGCGACCCATTGCTTCACAGAAGAAATTGACGATAGTCAATACCGTTTTTGACGACATTTTTGTAAATGGCGATTCTTTCCTGCTTCATCGCGCAATTGCAAACCTGGTTCAAAACGCCGTCGATTTCAGTGCACCCAATGAGCAAATAGAACTTTCAGCGGTTCAAGTCGGTCAAAACGTGATTCTCACTATAAATGATCATGGCGCTGGCTTTCCGGATTATGCAACAGACAGACTTTTTGAAAAATTTTTTTCCCTCCAACGTCCTGACAGTGGGAAAAAAAGCACGGGATTGGGTTTGAATTTTGTAAAAGAAGTGGCTGTCTTGCACCATGGCAGCATTACGCTTGAAAACAGAGTGCAAGGCGGTGTATGCGCCCGATTGATGCTCCCGAACCAGTGGGAACCCAATAAAACATGATCCATCTGAAAAACATGTCCAGGTAAGGCTAACAGGTAACCCTATGGCAAAAAAGCCGACATATGAAGAATTGGAAGCACGCATCACATTACTTGAGCTGGAAACGATCAAACTCAA
Source organism: Pseudomonadota bacterium (assembly GCA_018816735.1). Classification (GTDB taxonomy): domain Bacteria; phylum Desulfobacterota; class Desulfobacteria; order Desulfobacterales; family JAHIVH01; genus JAHIVH01. Next base: position 32,633 of record JAHIVH010000061.1, read on the forward strand.
AAAAATAGAAGATGCCTTACGTGAAAGCGAAGAAAAATACAGAAATATCCTTGAAACGATAGAGGAAGGCTATTTTGAAAGCGATCTGAACAGTACGTTCACTTATGCCAATAATGCTTTATGCAGAATGATCGAATACAGTCCGGACGAAATAATCGGCATGAAAAGCCGGGATATCATGGCGCCTGAAACATTAAAAAAAATTTATCGGGTATTTTCCGAAGTATATAAAACAGGAAAACCGGGAAAAATTGTGGAATATGAAATCATTACCAAAAGCGGGAAAAAGATGTTTCATGAACTATCCGCATATATCATGCGAGCCCCAAATGGCACGCCTGTGGGTTTTCGTGGCGTTTGCAGGGATGTCACAGAACGCAAGAGAACAGCGGACAATCTGATGCATTTACAAAAAATGGAGGCCATCGGCACCCTGGCCGGAGGTATCGCTCATGATTTCAATAATATTCTGTATCCGATCATCGGATATTCTGAAATGATTATGGACGATTCACCTGAAGGAAGTCAGATTTACCAGAATTCGGAACGGATTTACCTGTCAGCCAAACGGGCCAGCGAACTTGTCAGACAGATCCTGGACTTCAGTTCTCAAAATGAATATGAATTTACGCCGATAATGATACAGCCCCTGCTGAAAGAAACAGTGAAATTCCTGAGCGCATCTTTACCAACAACCATTCAAATCTCTGAAGACATTGTTGAGGGCTGTGGACCCGTTTTGGGAAGTCCTGCCAAAATACACCAGGTGATCATGAATTTGTTTACAAATGCGTTTCATGCCATGGAGGAGAATGGCGGCACTCTCAAAATCCGACTCACTGAAACAGATGATAATCCTGTGCACGACAGTATAAACCTTTCAGGAAACACGACCGGCTCATATGTCAGGCTGACCATCAGTGATACGGGAAAAGGAATGGGCCCGGATATTTTGAACAATATCTATGAACCCTTTTTTACGACCAAAGAAAAAGGAACCGGCCTTGGTTTAGCCGTAGTCCATGGTATCATCAAAGATCACAAAGGACATATTTTCGTATCCAGCGAGCCGGAAAAAGGAACGACATTTGATGTTTATCTGCCTGTCATTCAGGAAGAAATATCCGACCCTGAATTCAATGTTGTGGATATTTATCCGCCAGGCAATGAACATATCCTTCTTGTTGACGATGAAAAGCTTATCTCCGAAATGGAAAAAGACATGCTCGAACAATTGGGATATAGGGTTACCGCAAAAACAAAAAGCAGTGATGCACTTAACGTATTTCAGGAAAATCCGGACAGATTTGACATGGTCATTACTGACCTTACCATGCCGGAAATAACCGGCGATAAATTGGCACAAGAATTATTATCCATCAAACCGGATTTACCGATTATCGTACTGACCGGATTTTCAAGAAAAATAAACAAGACAGACGCTGAAAAAATAGGTGTTAAAGACCTCATTATGAAACCACTCCTTAAAATGGAGCTTGCTAAAACGATTCGGCGTGTTCTGGATGAAAGGTAGCGGCATCCCCCTTACCCGCATTACACAAGATGCTTCACCGTAAGCCCTTGTACCACTAGCGAAAAAACAACAACCGAGTAAGTCATGGTCAGGAGAAGATCCCTTGTCATACCCAAAGGAAGAGACAGGGCAAGGGCCACGGATATGCCGCCTCTCAATCCACCCCAGGTGAGAATCTTTATGGTATTGGGGCTTGATGTTATCCATCTTTTCAAAAATGTTATCGGGATACTGACAGAGATAAAGCGTGCGAAAAGAACAACCGCTATGGCGATGGCGCCCATGATCAGAAATGGTCCGGTAATGGAAATAACCAATACTTCAAGGCCAATTAAAACAAACAACACGGCATTCAATATTTCATCGATCAATTCCCAGAAGGCATCCAGGTGCTGCCTTGTTTTTTCGCTCATGGCAAGCTTTCGTCCGTTGTTGCCGATCATAAGCCCTGCAATGACAATCGCAATAGGACCGGAAAGATGAAATTTTAAAGACAGCGCATACCCCCCTGTAACCAGTGCCAGCGTAATCAATATTTCCACCTGGTACTGATCCACCTGTTTCAGAAGATAAAATCCTGTCCACCCGAGCGCCAGTCCCATAAGAATGCCGCCTATGACCTCCTCGGCAAATAAAATGGCAATCGCCTGCGGGGAAACATCATGGCCGCCAGCAGCAAGGGACAACAGAATGATAAAAATAACGACACCGACACCGTCATTAAAAAGCGATTCACCGGCGATCCTTATTTCCAGATCTTTAGGCGCATTTGCTTTTTTGAGTATCCCGAGGACAGCAATGGGATCGGTCGGTGAAATAAGGGCGCCGAATAACAGACAGTACAAATAGCTGATATTCAGGTGACACCCGATAAAAATATAATAGATGAGGGTTCCCACCACAAATGTGGAACAAACCACGCCAAACGTTGCAAATATGCCAATGGTGACCCAGTGGTCCAGAAGGTCGTTGATATTGATATGCAGGGCCCCTGCAAATAAAAGAAAAGAAAGGAGCCCCACGAGCATTGTCTGGTTAAAATCAATGGATGTAATAACCTCCTTCAGTCCCGAATGAAAACCGGTATATTCCATAAGCATCAGCATGACGGACATCAAAAGTGAAATCAGGATCAAACCTATGGTCATATGAATTTTGATATACCGGTAATTAATAAAGCTGAAAATGGCAGATAAGGTTATCAGAATTGCGATAATATTAAAGAGTTCCATTGGCTGTTTTCCAGTAAACGGTCGTACTTAAATTGGCAGTTTGGCATCATAGAGCTTGTCCTCGAAATGCATGTATCCCAGAATGGCCTTGCTTGCAAGGTTTCTTAAAGGTTCAGGCGGAAACGGGATGGTTTTGCGATTCACAAAAAACACATCTGTCAGGTCTGTCTTCTTGTCGAGCACCAGGTCTGAGACTGTTTTTCCATTCAGATGTGTCAAACTGACGCCATGCCCCATGCATCCCACGCTGTATACCATACGGTTGTCTCCAAGATATCCCAACGCAGGTGCCATATCCAGGGTAATGGATACAGGCCCCCCCCAGCGATGCGTAAACCGGATAGTCCGGAGTGAAGGAAAAATGCTTCGGACATCGTCTTCCAGTCCTCTGAAAGTCGCTTCATTCATATCTTTATCCATATCCTTGCCATAGCTTAAGGAAACATCCCTTCCTCCCATCAAAAGTCTGTTATCGGCAGTCAACCGGTAATAATGAACCAGGTTTCTGGCATCTTCTATCCCCTGCCGGTTCTGCCATCCGATCTCGTCAAACTGACTTTGCGTAAGCGGCTCTGTTAAAACAATATGAGTCCACGCAGGAATCTGTTTCCATTTAACCGGCTGAATCAAATGCGACCATGCATTGGTGGCAAGAACGACTTTGCCGGCGGTCAGGGTTCCTTTGGGTGTGGTCAGGCTGACTTTTACCGGTTGTCTTGATATATCGATCACTTTTGTATCTTCATAAATATCCACACCCATTTTCTTCAAAACATCTTTCCACCCCCAGGAAAGTTTCGCAGGGTTTAAAATACCACATCGGGGTTCCCACCAGGCCCCAAGATATTGGGGACTTCTTACCTCGTTTTTGAGTGCGTTTTCATCCAGCCATTCAATCCCTTTCAGTCCCATCTTGTGAGCAAACTCAATTTCATGGAGCAATCGTTTTTTATATTTCTCTGATGTGGCGACCCTTAAAAACCCGGGATGCTCATAATCACAGTCTATTTTCAATTCCCGGACAAGGTCTTTCAGGGTATCGACCGCACGTTCCATATAAAGATGGGCTTCTTTTGCACGGTTTTTTCCAAAACGAAGGGCAGTGATGGAAAGGGTAAGACCAAAAAGCGTCATGTTGAATCCGCCATTCCTGCCGCTTGCCCCATAACCGATCACATCACCCTCCAGAAGGGCTATTTTTAATCCGGGAGATTCTTTTTTCAGGTGATATGCCGAGGAAAGACCTGTGAATCCGCCCCCAACAATCGCAACATCCGCATCAACATGGCCAGTCAGGCTACTTTCCGGTTCGTACTCTCCTTTTGACAGCCAGAAACTTTTCTCTCTGAAATCGCTTTTTCCCATAGCTCACCTCATTTATTTTTAATCGTTGTTGGTATATGTCTTCCTATGATTGATCATTTCGGGTGAAAACAAGCTCTCCCCCAAGATACGTTTTTTCCACATGAATCGAGCTGATATCTTCCGGGTTTTGTTCAAACGGATTCTTTGAAAGTAAAATAAAATCCGCCCGCTTGCCTGGTTCAAGGCTGCCAGTTGTATTTGTCTGTCCCAACAGATAAGCGGCTTCACGCGTATACATGCTTATGGCTTCCTTGATTGAAATGGCTTCTTCTTTTTGCAGTACTTCCTTATCAATGGTTTTTCTCGTCACTGCTCTTTCGACAGCTAAAAGAGGATTGCAGGAGACTACCGGCCAGTCGGAGCTTCCGGAAACATGTATGCCGGAATCGATTAATGACCGTATTGGCAGCATTTTTAATCCATTGATTGGCGGCAGATTATCAGACCCCATATGAGACAAAAAAGCAGGTTGGGTGGCAATGGCCAATCCTGCCTTTTTCACCGCGTGAATATTTTCTTGTGACAAAAATAGAGCGTGTTCGATTCGATGAGGAATTGAATGGGTGTGGGCGGCATGTGACATGTTAATGGCATTTATTGCCTGTTCGATGGCTTCGTTTCCAATGGCATGAAACGCGACCGGATGTCCGTTTTTAACAGCGGTCTTGACGCAATTGACCAAATCGTTGGTATCAGCCATCATGACACCGAAATGAAGCTGTAAATCTCGTCCAAGCCTGGCCGGGCTGCGCAACATAATCCGGATGGGGTTGAACGATTTTTGAGAAAATACAGTTGAGATCGTTTTAATAAACGCAGACAGTCCCTGCAGAATATTCAAGCGGAGAGCTGCACGGTCAGCACCATCCAGAAAAAATTTAACAGGCCCTGTCATTGGCAATGTATCATCGTCATTTATGCGTTTCATGTCTGCCTTTACATATGGCAGATCATACATGTTGCCATCACTCGCTGGGTAGGCCACAACAGGTATTGTAAGGATATCCCTGCGATACATCTCCTCATAGAATGCCCGTTCACGATTGGACACGGCCGGATCTCCGATTCTTGTTACACCCAGACTGAACAGCAGATGTTCCGCTTCCTTCACTTTTTCAAAAATTTCTTTTTCCCTGTGCGTGATACAATCAAGGATGGCCATGGACATAGCCACTCCGGAAACCGTTTCAATCAACCTGCCTGTGGGGATACCCTTCCGGTCTTTTTCAATTTCTCCGGCCCGGGGTTGAGGTGTATTCCTGTCTATTCCCAGAAGATCAAGTCCAATGGAATTCACGATGACTTCATGGCACGAATAATGGACGATCATGGCAGGATGGTCGGGGCAGGCATCATCAAGCTGGTACCGGGTTGGATTTTTTTTATCCGGGTATCTGACAGGATCGTAGCCCTGACCGATGACCCATCTATCTTTTGGCGTTTTTCCGGCGATCTTATGTAGACATCTTTTTAATGACGAAACATCAGGCACTTTTTCAGGTGTGCAATCCAGAGAGCCATTGAAAAAAGCCCCGAGCAAAAAATGGATATGCGGATCGATAAACCCCGGTAATACGGTCAGGCCGTTACCGTCTATCTTAATCGCATCAGGGTATTTATCTGTCAGTTTTTTGTGCTCACCAATTTCAACGACAGTGCCTTCAACAAAAGCCATTGAATCGGTTATGGTAAAATGACCGTCCATTGTGTATACATCTGCGTTGTAGAGTAAATACATGTTGTCCTCAATTATTTAGAGTATGTTCTTTTGCCTGATAACGACCGGTGCGTTCGTTTTTTTTACAGGGGATATTATTAAAAAAATTAAAGTTAGTTGGTTGACTAACATAAAATTTTATGGCATGTCAAATATATTTTTAAGCGAATAGGATTATGATATAAAAAACCGTTTATGGGAGAATTATGTCACGAAAGAATATTCAGGACAAAAGGCGACAGGAGATTCTTGAAGCCTTGCACAAAAGATTGCTTGTCAAGCCGTTTGACAAGACATCCATCAAGGAAATTGCAGAGGAAGCCGGTTTAAACCATGGGATGCTTCATTATTATTTCAAGAGCAAGGAAGACATTCTTCTCGCCTATATCGATTATTCCATTGACATATACAGGGCCATATTCACGGACTGGCTCAGTTTGAATGAAGACAAATTCACCAAACAAGAAGAATTTATTGATGCAACCCTGGATTTTATGGCCCAGAAAATTACGCTTAACCGTGACCTTTCCAAAATCTTCATCGAAATATGGGAAATCGGCATTTATAATGATAAAGTTAAATTCAAACTGCAGGAAACCTATCATGAATGGGTTTCCACAGTTACCGGCTTTCTGAATGATCAGCTTGGCGACCCTGAAGAAGCGAAAACATTGGGTACGGCTATCGTGGCTTTTTCAGAAGGGCTGTCGCTTCTTTCCATTATTTTTGATGAATCCGATTTTCCCATAGAATCCCTTATGAAAACGTTCAGGCATCTTTTTGTGTCGAGACAAATAACCACCAAATCAAATAATCTTAAAATTTAGATTCAGAAATTCACTTCAGGAATCGTATAATGTCATGAATCAACTTGCTGCCGCCAGGGGTACCTCCCTGTGCCGCATCAGACGGTCATATCCAAGACTATGGAAAGGGCAGGTCTTGATGCACACGCCGCAACTGTTAAATTCGTAAAAATACTGAATACATTTTTTGGCATCCACACATGACATCATGTCATAAGCGTCAATTCTGAGCGGGGTTTCACGGATGGCACCGGATGGGCACGATCGTATGCATTTACCGCATTTACTGCAATAGTCATTGATGTCCTGAAAATGATCAATCGCTTTGTCAGGCGGTGGCAGAGGAGAGGCAGTGGTGGCAATCATGGAAACGCGCTGGCGCGGTCCGAATTCCTTTGAAATTAAAAGCCCGTTTCGGCCAAATGTTCCCAGGCCGGCCCTCACGCCCATGGCCGCCAGTATGATTACATCGCCCAGTGGATGACAGGCTATAGCGCCATGCCCCTGTTTTCGGATAAATTCAGTCAGCGCGTTGGTGGCATCACCCAGTTCGGCGTATGTTTTTATGCCATCAATGCCCACTTCAAAACCCGGGATCGCTTCAATAGCGTTATAATCCATTTCCCAGGCCAACACAATGGCATTGGAATATAGCCGGGTAATATGCCCAAATTGATCGTTGGTACACATCAGTTTTTCATCCACCGGCGCAAAACCAATCAGGCTGATTCCCAATTCATTGCCTTTACGCCGTACGGAATCCCAGAAATTATCATCCGCGGTTGTGTTTAAATGTTTAACAGTGTTAATTTCCTGATGGTAAATGTTTCTGGCTTTGAAAATTCCTCTGATCACCCGTATGAATATGGCCAGAACCTTTAACATTTTGCCCTGTTCTCTGGCTGTCTTAAAGTTGAAGCGATTAAAATCAATAAAAACAGGCCGTAGACCCGTGGACTTTTTCATCCCTTCAGCCGCTTGCGCATTCTTCAGAAAACCGTCATTGTATGCAGTTGTTTTATTTTTGCCGTCCATGTCAGACAGACGCAGGACCGATCGAACCACGAATCTCCACCAACCGTTTTTCGGATAATAAGGCACCATAATTTCCCCCTTTTGATTTTTAGTTATGTATATATGAAATTGCACGGGCATATCGTATGCCAATTGTAATCATTCTTTAAAACGTGAGATATTTATTATTCGTATATACCTTGTTTTTTTTCTATTCCAAGTACAGGCAGGAGGTGCTACCCTGCCTTTGGTTTTCCAACTTTTTCAATATGGGCCATGGCCCTGTCAATTGATAATCTTATTTTTTCAGGAAGTTCATTATCTTGGTTATCATGTTCAAATTTTCGAATAACTCCTTTTTTAAATTGATTCTTTAAGTTATCGTCAAAATGAAGCATTTCGATTATCATATGTAGTTATCTACCATTATTCATTATTGTTTCGGTATTCTCAATAACCGTTAAAGCATTCTCTGAATACGCATCAGCACCGTATGATGTTGCCAGTTTTTCGTTCATATATGCACCTCCCACAATAGCAGCTATATGAGGAAATCGCTTTTTGGCTTCATGAATAATGGGTTCAACGTTCACCGTTGACGTTGACATCATTGCCGATATGGCAAGGATAGTCGCTTGGTGCTGTTCGATACCTTTTAAAAATTTTTCCACGGAAACATTACTTCCCATATCAAATATGGTATAGCCATATGCACGGTAAACACTTTCAATTATTGTTTTTCCAAGATCATGCGGGTCTCCTTTAACAACACCGATAACAATCCTGTTGTTTTTTTGAGTTTCATTTTCCCGGCTTCCTGAAAGTGCCACGTTTTCAAGTCCATGGATTGCCGTATCCAGACAAACAAGGAATTCTGCCATTGAAAGATGATTGGTCATAATCCGCGATTTCGCCGATTCTAGTCCGATTATTAATTTTTGTTTTATTTTTTCTGGTGATACGCCTTCTTTGACAACAGCGTTTAAAAGGTGTTCCATTTTTTCATCATCATGATGAAGAATTGTTTCTGACAATGCAGTTAATAAGGCTTCCTGTGAATCAAAATCTGACATTTTATTTCCCCTTTTCGCTATCCATGTAATTGGGCGGCTTTGATAATTGCTCTCGCATTATCCAGCGGTAAATTCGGCGGATATTCGCAGCCGGGGGCGAGGATAAAACCGCCTCCGTCTGCAAGATCGTTGATAAGTTTTTTGCACTCATCCATTATTTCCATAGGTGTCATGTAGCTTAGAAAAGCTGTATCTAAATTTCCCATAAGCACGACCTGGTCTCCATAACGATTCTTTAGTTCTTTATTGTTTGAGCAGTCATCGGGCAGATGGGCATAGGATATAATTTCAGGGGCCATAAAACGGATCAGGGAATCAAAATAAATACCATTACCGCAGTTATGAATTGCTACCAATGCGCCTCTTTTATGGACAAGATTTGAAAGATCATTTACAAAGGTCCCTTCCAGCTCTTCCCACAGTGATTTGCGAACCCCGTTCCATGAGGCAAATAAAGTATCAAACGAAATAACCGGTACACCGACATCAAGCTGTGCATCAACAAATTCCATTAATACGTCGGTAACGATTTCACAACCGGCTTTAACTTCCTGTGGGTAATTGATGCAGTCCCGGAAAAAATTTTTTGCGCCGCGCATCATATTCAATATTTCCAGAGGACAGAAACACCAGCCTGTTACAATACCTCTTAAACCTACTTTTTTTACCAGTATTCGACATACTTCTACAATGGACTGCATCCGTATAGCATTTCTGAAGTCTATTCTTTTTATTTTTCGATAGTCAGATACATCCTTTATCAAAGGCTCCGAATAATCCGGGAATGGTGTAGAATTTTCGGGATATATTATTTTTTGTCCGAAATCTGCCGCTTCAACCGACAGGTCTATCAGCGGTATAATGAGTTCTCCCCCAATCTGTTCAAAAACCGTATAAAGGATATCTGCTGTGATCGCCGGTTTAAGAGCAAACTCCGGGAATGATGCATTTACCAGATGCCTGGCAGCACTCATAACAAAAGAACTGCTTGGAACATGATCCGGCTCCTTGTGGCAAAGTGTTGTAATTAACCTTTCCAGGTTACTTAAATGTGATATCTTGCCCCTTGCACTGCTGAATGTCGCGACGCCATTCAAGATGCTATCCGGGATAAACCCAGGCGGCGGCATTTCTCTCTTTAAAAGAGGTTTAATTACTTTCAATATCGATAGATTTTCTTTAACCGTGGACATATCTCCTCCGCTTGAGTTCCATTAACTTTAGCTCCGCTAAATTGATTATTGAATTTGATTCATGAACTGAAAACGTCAAATGCATGGGACATGCCAATTGTAGTGGATTAAAAAAATTTAACCGCTTACTGGTCGTTCGTAATAAATTCAGACGATTACTTATTATTTTTAACCGTGAGCAAAATTTTATTCATGTTTTTTTTTGTAATAAACTGAATTATTTTTCAAATTTTTGAAAAATTAGGTGAATTGAATTCAAAGAAAACAGGCTGTGACTCAAAAATGACAGGCTGTCAATCAGTAAGATAATTTGGGGATCATAGACTATATGCTTATATTATATTTATTTACTTTGTAATAAAGGGTTGTTTTTTTAATACCTATTAAATCGCATGCCTTGACCATACTTCTCCCACACATGTTAAGCGTTTGCTCAAGAAATTTCTTTTCAAACCGGTTTATTTCTTCGTTTATTTTACACCCTTCTTTAATGGTGTTTTGTATATACGCATCAATATCTCCTGTAGATGAAAAGTGTTGTATTTTTTCTTCAGGCGGACTGATTCTCCAAATGTCATCTGCTGAGATAACGTCCTGATCTACCATAGTAATAATTCGGTAAATTAAATTTTCGAGTTCACGGACATTTCCTTCCCATTTTTTTTCGACTAACAGCTTCATAGCAGAATTGGTAAACTGAATATCTTTTACGCGATTGTTTTTATATTTCTGAGAGAGAAAACGAACAAGTAAATGGATGTCTTCCTTTCTCTCATGCAGAGAAGGTAAAAAAATGGGGAGGCCATTTATTCTGTAAAAAAGATCTTTTCTGAATTTACCGATGCGAATCTGTTCTTCAAGATTCTGATTGGTTGCACTAATCAGTCTGAAATCCACTTTTATAGGGTCATTTCCACCAACGCGTTCAAATGTATTTTCCTGAAGCACCCTGAGCAATTTTACCTGAAGGCCAAGACTCATATCCCCGATTTCATCTAAAAACAGCGTCCCCTTGTCAGCCTGCTCAATTTTCCCTATTTTTCGTATATCGGCACCTGTAAAGGCCCCTTTTTCATGGCCGAATAGTTCACTTTCCATCAATTCTTTTGGAATTGCCGCACAGTTTATCTTAATGAAAGGTTCATCTCTTCTTATGCTTAAATTTTGAAGCGCAGTTGCAACAAGTTCCTTCCCTGTCCCGCTTTCGCCCCTGACAATTACGGGGATATCGGTTTTGGCGGCCTTCTCAATTATTTTAAAAACCGATTGCATTTTAGGACTCTTGCCAATGATGTTCTCAAACTTTTCAATCTCCGTTATCTTACTTTCAAAGTAGGCACTTTCATTATGTAATTGTTCAAGCATTTTTGCGTTTTTAATTGAAATAGCCGCATGCTCGGATAAAATGCCAAGAAGAGTTGCGTCGTAGTCTGTATATGTTTTTCGATATTTTCCCGTAACAATTGTTCCATAAACCTCATTTTCAATCTTAATCGGCCACCCCATGATTGCTGTCATCTCTGAACTTTTTAATTGTGAAAGAAGCAAGGAATCATCAATTTTTTCAAAATCTGACGGGTTTTTTATTACCACAGCCTCTTTCTTCGTGGTAAGCAAGCGTTCAATCATTTTTATTTTAGTTAACAATTTCTGTTCGTCGGTCTTTTTACTAATCGTATCGTTTAGAAAAATATCACTCATCCCGTTGGAGCTGTCATCTTCAATAATTGATATTCTTGTAAAATCTGATGATAAAAGCTCTTTCAATTCATCTGCAATATTTGAAAGAATATTTTTTAATTCTTCTTTAGAAGAAATTGTTTTTGATAGTTTTAAAATCGTTGATATTTCTTTGGCATGCTTTTCCAGATTGAAATATGAGGATAGTATAACATTTCTGAATCCCCGTGTGAAAAGTGTGGCCATGGCCGTAACCATCAAAATGGCGATTGTCATATTGCATGCGGATATATAATTTACAGGGATATCATGAAACTTATAATCCAAATAAAGCAGCAAGGCCATAAAAAATAAATTGTTGAAAATACAAAAGACAGAATATTTATATTCAAATCGAAGTGCGCTGGAATAACATACAATGAAACAGATTCCCCAAAAAGGTTCATTTAAAAAACCGTTATACTCAGGCCTATAAAAAGATAAAACCAGTATTGCCGATGAAAGAAATAATAAATCAAAAAATAGGGTCATGTATCCCAAAATTTTATCATAAATTTTATTTTGAATGAAATAATATACAATTGCCGGGTAAATAATAAGCAATATCCATTCGATTATTGATAGAAAAAAAAAGTTTTTGGAAATATCGCCGGAATAAATTCTTAATAGAATAAGAGGATAGATAAGCAAAACGACAACGAATCGACCAATATCGACAAGTGTTTCCCCCCTCAATTTTTCATCTTTAAATACTTTTTCAATGGGATTTAAAATATTATCTATCATCAGAGCCTGCTTAGCACTTTTTTTAAGGGTAAATGTGCTTATATTTAAATTAACGGCAAAATATATAACATGCTTAATTAATTTATTATTACTTAATTGTATACAGTATACAATATATGGTTAACAATTGTCAAGAATTTGATGCCGGGTAGGTCTGGGGGAATCTGTTTGGCGATACCAGCCTTTTTTGCGTATTTTTTTACAATCACTCGAATTGAACGATGTATACTTCGATTTCCGGTTCGATTCGAACAAATAGCCCCCCCCATTTTCATTTTGAATGTTGACTCACTGAGCCAGCTATCATGAAAATATGGCTATTTTAAAAACAATAATTCTACTGTACAAAATCGCAGCCATGTTTTCATTGGCCCAAGCCATCCGGAATTTGCTGGTCAGCAGATAATGCCCCTCACGGAGAGTAAGGGTATTTACCCTTGTATTTGACTTCTGATCTTTTCAAGCGATTTTTTAGCATGGGGCAGCATGTCGAGCATGGGTTTAAGTTTGTCGCAGGCATAGTCCCCGCAATGGGCACAATTTTCCATGTCTTTTCCCATACCGCATTTCCGGATGTCACACACACTGCAATGGCTGAAAAGAATACCGTTATCTGATTGGCATCCTGTGCAGTTTATGGTTTTGGGATCGATTTCGACCTGAAACATTTTTGACCACATGGCTGCCACTTCCTTGCGTTTGTCATCGTCATCTGTTTTTGTCGCGATATAAGCCCCGCATTGCCTGCAATCCAGACCGCAATAAGATATCATTCTTTCCATGTTTTCCCTCCTTGCTAATTAATAAAATAATGTAAAAGGTGACTTTTTATCCTGCCCCGGTCGAATGCAAGAGCGCACGGAAACAATCGGAAATCTTTTCCGGTGCAGTAAACTCAGGCATTTTTTTATATAATTCGGCAACGCGTTTCATTTCGTCTGTTTCCTCAAGAGAATTCAAGGTTTCCAGACATTTTCCTTTATTGACTGAATGCGTTGCAAATAAAAGATTTTCAGGCTTTATCCATTTGCTTTTAACGGCAAATCCAACAAGTCGCTCACATTTGCATGGATTGGTATCGTTCAACAGCCCACATCCATTTGACAAAAAATCATGCATCTGGCCCCTTGCTCTTGACAACCGCTTCCGGTATGCTGTTTCTGAAATACCCAATATGAAAGATCCGTCATGTTCTACAAGTGTGTTGATTTTTTCATTATCCACAATCCGTTCACCGCTCCATGATCGTATTTTTGAGGCTCTTTATATCTACAGACCAATTGATTCCGATTGTGTGACAAATAAATATCACTCATTTCAGGATGCACGGGTTTGGTTGTCTTTGGAAAAGATTATATTTTTTCCAGAACAATAGCTGTCCTGGTGGGGATGTAAAGGCTTAAAACCTGTTTTAATTGATCTGTAACCGACAAATCAACCGTAAAATGAACCTGATTGGCAGTTAAACGGCCATGGCCGCCATATTCATTGGAATCGCTATCAAGAATCATTCTGTATTTACCTGAAGGAACCTCAATCCGGTAATCAACATGCGATTTATTTGGATGAAAATTAAATACAAATATCAGATCACCACGGGCAAATGCGAGCATTTTGTCTTCCATGTGCTCATGGAGAAGAAACGGCCATTTTTGAGTAAAAACAGTATATTTTTGGGCCATGGCGATCATGTTTCGGTCAAATGCCGCGAGCAGCCGGTATTTCAAATCCGGATGGTCGCAAAGATGCCACTGGCGCCTGGCATAAAAATAAGACCATCCGTTTCCTTCCCTTGGGAAATCAATCCATTCCGGGTGCCCAAATTCATTACCCATAAAATTCATATAACCGCTGCCTGCGGTTGCAAGCGTTATCAGGCGGATCATTTTATGAAGGGCGATTCCCCGTTCAACATGAAGATCATTATCTTTTATATGCATATGATGATACATATTCTGATTCATCATCCTGAAAATAAGTGTCTGGTCACCTACCAGCGCCTGATCATGCGATTCAGTATAACTGATTGTCTTTTCGTCTTCCCTTCTATTATTCAACTCATACCAGATATGGTTCAGGGGCCATTTTTCATCTGAATATTCTTTTATTATCTTGATCCAGTAATCCGGAATACCCATAGCAAGCCTGTAATCAAATCCAAAACCGCCTTCTGTTACCGGAACAGCAAGTCCCGGCATGCCGCTGATATCTTCTGCGATGGTGATGGCATTGGGATTAATGTCGTGGACAATCCGGTTTGCCAGTGTCAGATAGGTAAGCGCATCCTCATCGACATTTTCGTCAAAATAATCCCAGTAGGATGTGAACGCTTTTTCCATGCCGTGATTTTTATAGAGCATGCTGGTTATCCCATCGAACCTGAATCCATCGAAATGATACTCCTCTATCCAGAATCTGCAGTTGGACAGCAGAAAATGAAGAACCTGATTCTTGCTGTAGTCAAAACACCGGGAATCCCAAGCTATATGTTTTCCCCGGGGACCGTCATGAAAATATTGATAGAACGTGCCGTCAAATTTGCTCAATCCTTCTGTTTCATTGTTGACAGCATGGGAATGAATCATATCCATAATGACAAAGAGCCCATATTCATGGGCCGTATCAATAAGTTCCTTTAATTCGTCAGGCGTGCCAAACTTGGAGGATGGTGCGAAAAAACTGGATACATGATAGCCAAAAGATGCATAATAAGGATGCTCCTTGATCGCCATCAGTTGAATCGTGTTGTATCCGGCATCAACAATTCTGGGTAGCATTTTCTCTGTAAATTCACGGTAGGTACCGATTTTCAATTCATCCTGCGCCATGCCGACATGCGTTTCATAAATAAGAAGTGTTTCCGGTCTTTTTAAAAAATTTTTGAATTTCCAGGGATAGGCAGACGCCGGTTTCCAGACCTGGGCATTAAAGATGAGCGTATCAGGGTCCTGAACCACCCGTTTGGCATAAGAAGGAATCCTGTCCCCCTCCCCGCCGTTCCATGTGATGAATAATCGATAAAGATCCCCATGTTTAAGCATATGGCCAGGGAGCTTTATTTCCCATACGCCGTTGGCATTCAGGCGTTTGAGAGAAAATTCCTCTTTGACCTGCCATGAAGAGAAGTCACCGATAAAAAAGAGTTGCGTTGCATTGGGCGCCCATTCCCGAAATACCCATTTTTTTTCTTCAATATTCAGCCCGAAATAATGATGTCCGGTCGCGAAACCTTTAAGGCCTCCCATATCTTTTGAGAGAAGCGTTTCTTTCAGATGCGTATTTTTGATCCGGCGCAAAATATCCGGTTTATAGGGTTCTAGCCAGGTATCCTTTTTGATCATACTATCGATGAGTATTTCCGCTTCTGCCGATTGGGTTTCCGGTTCCATCAATCCTGTTCCTTCCCGCATTATTTTCTATGTCACATTTTTTTCATCGGCTATCAGCACCTGTTCTAACTGACAAACGGCCGTTCAAGCATTTTCTCATACAACTTTATATATTCACGGGCGGTTACAGAATGGTTGAACCGTTTTTGACTTTCCGCCATGATACGACTGATTTCCATATTTTTTTGGCTTTCAGATAATTTATGGAATTCCATGACCTGATCAATCGCCCAGGAAAGGCCGTTTGCATCATAAGTTTTAAACGCAAATCCATTTCCAGTATGTTTTTTAACGTTCAGATGTTCCACGGTGTCATGAAGCCCGCCAACATCGTGCACAACCGGGATAGAGCCATAAATTGCACCTATCATCTGCGGCAGCCCGCAAGGCTCAAATGCCGATGGCATCAGAATATAATCAGACGCCCCATATGCAAGCCTGGACAGTTTTTCATCAAAACCACAGACAGACACATGGTTATGCAGATTAAACTGCCAGACAATTTGCTTGAAATGATTTTCAAATTCACCATTGGCCACAAAAACGATCTGCAAATTGTCCTTCCAGTATTTGGAAACCGTGCTGTAAAGGATGTCCGCAAGAAGCTGGGCGCCTTTTTGTACGGTGTCCAACCGGGAGGGCCAGAAAAAAAGCGGTGCGTTTTCATCTTCCGTAAGACCCAACATCATCTGAAGATGTTTTTTATTTGCCTTTTTACCTTTATATTGCGTTTTGCTGTCATATTGACAAAAAAGGGCATCATCTGTTTCAGGCCTATAAGACGGGTCCGGTGCATTTAAGATACCGGTTGCGCAGCCGGCCTGACATTTGTTTGCAAATTCGTTTTTTAAATTGTCGGCTACAAACCGATGGTGCCCGTCCACGACTTCAAGCAGAAAAGTGGGGCTTACAGTATTCACAAAATGGGATGCAAAAACCCCGCTTGAAAGAAAATCAACCTTGTTGTTATCTCTCGTTTCTTCATAATTGTGGGGCATCCTTTCGTAGAAGAGAAAATTCCAGAACGTGGCAGCATCAATCCCCCGGTCTTCAATTTCAGCAAGGTTTTTTTTAACGGAAAAAATATTATGAATGGTAAACAGACACGGGATTCCCATGGCCCTGCTCATGGCCGGAACAAGACCGGTCATCCAGTCGTTGCAGTGAATCAAGTCCGGTTGAACGCGTGGAACAATGTTGTTTATCACCTCTCTCTGGAACGCAAGAGAAATTTTGGAGTTTTCCCATTCATAGCTGGAATAAACATTATGAAGGTAAAAAAAAGCCCTGTCTTCCGCCAGATGAATTCTGTCCTCCGGCATTTTCTTTCTGATGATACTTCTTTGTTGTCTCAGCAAAGGTGGCAGCTTGCCATCATAAATCGATCGATAATCAGGAATAGCCACATGTACATCCGCACCATTTTCAAAAAGCGCACTGATCAAAGCAGCCGAGACATCAGCTAACCCGCCGGCCTTTGCATACAGGTTGTTGGCAAGATTTCCCATGCCTTCAGGTAAATAGGTCACTTCCGGTGTTACAATTAGAATTCTCGGATTTTTGGAACGATCTGACATGTTTTTCCCCGTATTCTGCATCCTTTCTCCTGAAGCCTTAATACCTTGTCTGTACAGTCTGGCAGTGATTAATCGTTTGTGACCGGGCCCGGAGCCCCCGTTTTCTTAAACACGAAAAAATTACACCGGCAACGCCCACTTCATCAAGCCGGGTGACGTTCTGATGAAATCATCCTCCCTCGGTTTAACTCTTGCCGTAAATCCGTACCGGCCGGATGCTTTACAATGTATCCGGCAATCATACAAATATTTCCCGGCACCAAGGTCCTGAATAACATTCATGGTTTCAATAAATCTGGATGTCATATCGTCAACAGATTTTAAAAGGCCATAATACAATTGGATCTCAACGTCTTCTGGTATGAGGTCACCCAGGAATACGGTCACTTTTATTTGAAGCGATTCACCAACCCTGAATGGGCCTTCTGCTTCCCTGACCGGTTTGCCTATCTGGATATTATTCCAGCTTTTCATAAGTTTATCCCTGACACCAGAGAGTCGTTTCACCTCGGCAAAATTATCTTGAACAAGGACCTTACGTCTTTCTGCTGCTTTCTGGTAGAACCTTTTTTCATATTCTCCAACCATTCTCTGTGCGCTGAACTGCGTCATGGCCATTTCCATGGAGGCTTTCATCATGGCAACCCATCTCACAGGGATATCGCTATCACCTCTGTCGTAGAACAACGGGATAACATCATTTTCAAGAATGTTGTAAAGCGCGTGACTTTCAACGGCATCCTGATAGGCATAATCTTCATACTCTTCCCCGTTACCTATCCCCCAGCCTGTTTCGTGGGAATATCCTTCACACCACCAGCCATCCAGGACGCTTAGATTTAATACGCCATTGGCTGCTGCTTTTATGCCTGATGTACCACATGCCTCAAAAGGCCTTCTGGGATTATTCAGCCAAATATCAACGCCTTGAATTAAATGACGGGATATATTGATGTCATAGTTTTCCAGAAAAACAATTCGATTGCGAACATTGGCATTCCGTGCAAACTGAATGATTCTCTGAATCAGTTCTTTTCCTTCATTGTCTTTGGGATGCGCTTTTCCTGAAAATATAAATTGCACCGGACAATCTTTTGAACTGATTATTGCCTCCAGGCGCTGAACATCATGAAGAAGTAGATTTGCCCGTTTATAGGTTGCAAATCTTCTGGCGAATCCGATCGTCAACACGCTGGGATCAAGAACGGTTGCCGCTTCTTTCATCATTGATTTGGGCGCATTTCTCCTGCCATGTTGGGTGAGCATTAATTTTCTGCAGGTCCGGATCAGTCTGGAACGGCTCATTTCGTGCGCGCGCCAGAGTTCTTCCTCATAAATTTCCCTGACCCTCATGATGACACTTGGGTTGGCAAGCTGCATGTACCAGTCAGGTCCCAGATACCGTTCAAAGAGCAGCGAATTCTCAATGGAAATCCACGAAGGAATATGCGCGCCGTTGGTTACATGGGTAATGGGAATCTCATCCTCGGGGACCTCTTTCCATACATGTTTCCACATTTTCCTGGCCACTTTGCCATGGAGTTCGCTGACGCCATTACAGTATTGCGCCATATGAAGCCCCAAAACAAACATGGAAAGCGGTTCATTGGGAGACAACCCGTTGCTGTGCTGCCCCCAGGATATAATCTCATCTGATGAAACCCCCAGCCTTTTCTCTAAAGGTATGATATACGGCCTGACATTATTCACCGGAAAATCGTCATGGCCTGCAGCCACAGGTGTATGCGTTGTAAACACGGTTGATCGCGCAATCAGCTCTTTGGCATGTTTCAAGCCCAACCCGTATTTTTCCATGGTCTGTGCAAGCCTTTCAAGTACAAGAAAAGAGCAATGCCCCTCATTCAAATGACATACTTCCGGAAAAATGTCCAAAGCCTGAAGCGCACGCATCCCCCCTATTCCCAGAAGAATCTCCTGTGCAAGACGGATTTCCGAATCACCTGCATAAAGACTTGCGGTTATCAGACGCGTCTCAGGAGAATTCAGAGGCATGTTGGTATCCAGCAAATACAAAGGAATCCTTCCCACCATGATTTTCCAGACAACCGCATGTATTTTCCCATGGGGTCCGTCCACGGTAATCACAATTTCGTTTCCGGAATTGTCTTTGGCGCGTTCGACCGGCAGATGATACAAATTGGTTTCCGGATATTCTTCCTGCTGCCAGCCATCATGATTCAGATATTGATGGAAATACCCGTTTCTGAATAATATGCCCACGCCAACTAAGGGCAATCCCATATCAGATGAGGCTTTTAAATGGTCGCCTGCTAACACGCCCAAGCCGCCGGCAAAAAGAGGCAGGCTTTCGTGAATGCCGAATTCCATCGAAAAATAAGCAATTTTTCCGTTATTTCCATAGACCGTTTGAGAACGGTCCACAGGTGCATAAACCTGTTTTTCAAAATAATCGCGGACTCTTTTCTGATGGGCGAGGAAACTGTTGTCCTCTGCCAGTTGCTGCAACCGCTCCTGTGTGATTGTTGTTGAAAACACAATGGGATTCCTTCCACAATCATTCCAGAGTGCGGGATTTATTCTTCTGAAGAGTTCAATGGCATCCAGATGCCAGCACCACCAGAAATTTCTGATCAGTTCTTCAAGAAATGACAGTGGCTCCGGAATTTTGGGAAAGACCTGAAAGGTCTGAAGATTTGTTATCATGTGCTGTATCCTTTATTTAGATGACGACAACTGAATTATCGCAATTACCATAACTGCTAGAAATATATTTATCTGCCCCATCGTCATTGAGCCAGTGGTTTTGATCGAGTACATAGCGGAATTGATATTCATGATTGACGTCTAGCGTGACTGTTGCTGAAAATTCGCCGTTTTTAAGGGTTTTTAACGGTGTTGCCCGCAGATCCCAACCATTGAAATCACCAACAACACAAGCCTTTTTAGCATTCCCTGCAGCGTCTTTGGGAATTCTGAAGGTCACCCTGCAAAGCGGTTTGCTTTTAAGATATTGTTTTTTAATTGCCATGATATCCTCCTTTAATTAAGATTCAGATAAAACGGTTTTAACCGGAAGCATAAAAATTTTATCAACTGTCAGACCAGCTTTTTCCAGACTCTGTAATATTCACTTATTGCCCAGGCCTGAGCATCACACCCTTTGGGTTTGTGGGGATAATCACCATCCAGAATTTCCGGCATATGTCCGATGGCGCCTTTGGACAGCAAGTCAACACCTGTTGAAAGCAAAGAGAGGGCAGTTTGTTTTCCTGCATTTCCGTAAGTCATTACCCATGCTTCGCAAAAAGACGGAAACACCCATGTCCATGCTGTGCCGTTATGATAGGCCGGTTTTCTTTTCGTGTCCTCATCACCATGATACGTTCCTGTATAAGGATGGTAAGGATCGTTTAACAGCTGGCCGTTGAAAAGAATGTGTAACGGACGGATGACAGGCTCATCGGCCAGGCTCCTTATCGCGCCTGGAACAACAAGTTTTGCACAACGTTCAAGAATGCTGTGTGATACATTTTGATCGGAAATCACCCCGAGCGTTATCGCAAACAACTGATTCGGCCGAACCGCATTATCCGGTTCTGCAGAACGGGCAGGTGCACCTGAAGATGCATAGAGACAATCTGACAGATAACCCTGATCGTTTATAAACAGTGAATGAACGGATTTTCTGACCTGATCGGCATGATTCTGCCATTTGTCCCTGTTGGCATTATCTGCAACTGCCAAAAAAGAGAGCGCTGAAAACCAGAGCGCCTGTATTTCTATACAATATCCCTCTCTGGGCGTACCGGCCGGAAAATTGGTATCCATCCAGGTAAAATGAGAAGGACTAAAGACAAGACCCGATTCCGGGTCTGTATATATACCGTTTTTTGTGCCTTGCGTTATGGCATGCCCAATATCTGTCAGTATTTTCCGAATGGGCCTTCCGTCCAGTTCCTTATCAAGAAAGCACTCATTTCCCTCTCTGTCAACAAGTTCCTCGACGGCTTTAAAGAACCACAAGGCTGCATCCGCGGTATCCCGATTTCCGGCATCCGTTCCCGATATCATATTGGGAAGGGTACCATCTTCTTCAAACGTTCCAAACTGTTTTAAAATGGATTTTGAATCATCAAGCAGTCCTGCTGCAATCAATCCCCGGGTAAATATAAGAGAATCTCTTCCCCAGTCGAGAAACCACGGGTAACCGGCAATGACAGATTTTAACGCCCCTCTTTTTACAATGAAATCAGACAGGCTTTTTTTCATGATGTCCATCGGTTCCATCACATCCCTGGCATCGAACCGGACCGATTTGATCTGATTTCTGATATCCGTTTCCGTAAGCGGCAAAATCTGTCGCCCTGTCTGTTTTTGAGTCTCAAGCGCCTCTTCACATTCAGCAATTAATTCCAGGGCGTCGTTTCCCTTCATGAATGCCTTGAAGTAGCCGGGGCTGTACAGGTCTGAATTTCCATCCATCCCCCGTTCTTCATCATCCGGTCTGTGATTCATGTAATACCATTCTTTTTCTTCTACAAATGACCCTTTTGGCATGTTGATATGGAGGATATGAGATGAAGAAGGATGGAAGATAAAACCATCGTTTTCAAGGGTGACAGATGAAGGGAAATGATGTTCCGGTCCCGTGAACGCCTTGGTTTGATAGTGAAAATTTCTCGACTCAATATCGGGTCTGAGGATGATCTGGATGCTTTTTGCATCATCCAGTCTTGCAGTAAAATTTCTGGACGGATGTCTGTAAAACAAAACTCTGATGGCGTTTTTGTCATCAAGCATTTCAAAACCGATCGTCAGTAAAATATGTTCACCCTGGCCAACAGGAAGGTAGAACCGGGAAAAACCGCCATTTTCACAGCCATAGGCAAATGCATGAAAACAGTCGAAATTAATTTCCTGGGAATATCCCTGGAAAACCACCCACCCGCGCAGGCGGGTAAACATCACCCATCTGTCGACAGGATAAAGCGGATTCAGATTGGCCGCAAGAAGGGCATCATATTTGCTGTTAATCCTGCCCCAGGAAATCAGGGAGCGAAGCATGCCGCCGCGGCCGTTTGTTCGAAGCAGCAAGGATTTTTTCGTATCAATATCTGAACGGCCGTAAACTTTTCTGAAAATAACATTTTCCGCATGGGAAAGATAATACAATGCGCCTTCAACATGATCATTGTGATCTTTCTTGAATACAGATAGTTTTAATATCAATTTTTGATGCTGGACTGGCAAAAAAATGGGTTCATACAGGGCAAAATAGGTACCATCATTTCTCTTCAGCCCTTCTTCGGTTTTGATTGTAACCGTGTCTTCACCATCCGTAAAAATAATCATGGATCGAAACGGATAATCGGATCGAATCAATAAAAAATGTGCGGGCGGCACCATCACTTCCCGTCTGAGGTCGCACGGGTATAACCAGGAAATGACACGTGATTCTTCACTCAGATTATTCTGTTCCCGGCAAAAACGGACCGGATCTTTTTCAAGATGTCTGGCAGCCTGATTGGCATCGACATCGGATATATCGGTTGTGCCTCTGTATACGCCAATGATTTCAAGTGCCTTTGCCTTATAAAGCTGGGTATTTATGCGGGCTGGTATTTCAGGAAACGAATCTGATTTGAAATCTGTGATAAAACGATCAGATGGATCATCTGTCAAACACAGCACGCCGCATGGTTCCAAAAGAACCTTCAGGATTCCGTTTTCAGGAATAATGGTCAAGGTTTTGCCTGAAAGCAGGTCAAGAAACAGTTCGCTTGTCATTCCGCTATCTTCCTGTTTCCAAAACGCATCAACTGAATTTCCCGTATCAAGATTCACAAGAACAACAAGCTTTTTGTGTGACGGTTTATGATGCCTCAACAACGCAATAAAATTTCCATCGCCCGTTTCAATCAGTTTCAAATCTGTCTGATCGAAAAAGGAGGGGTGATTTTTTAAAATAACGGACAAACGCTGTATCCGGTCGACCTGGTTATCAACCGCTCCCCAGTTAAGAGAACCGGATTGATGAACATTAATCTTCTCTGTGGCTAACCACTCCACCCCGTTTGCAAATCCAAAACAGCCATTCACGGATGTCAGGGCGCAAAGCGCTGTCCGCATTTTTGCGTATGCGTTTGAACGTGAAGCCAGCCTGTTGTTGTCATGGGTTTCCGCGAAATGAACCATCAGCCCATCCTGTCTGGAAATATCCCAGGCTTCCGGAAGGTAGTGTTCAATCTGTGGCCGGTCGTAATTTTGAAACAGTTCGGAATAGGCCCAGTTGAAATTACCTGTATTCAAGATATCCCGTGTTGCAGAAATTTTTCCGCCCAGCCCTTCCAGAAAAAAAAGGGTGTCCGGATACTGATTCCTCACAACAGAAATGATATATTGCCATGCAGGCACAGGTATCATATATCCGGCATCACATCGAAACCCATCCACACCTCTTTTGCACCACAGGAGAAATACGTTTGCCATGAATTTCCACAGATCTTTTCTGGAGTAATCCAGGCGGGTAAGGTCACTCCAGACAACACCCCAGGCACCTGGATTTTCAATTCGGCCATTTTCATCCCGAATCAGCCATTGCGGGTGGGATTCGTGAAGGCTCGCTGCCCAGCCCGTATGGTTGATTGCGAAATCAAGAACAATCTTTGCCTGATGTTTGTGGATCGTATCTATCAGTTCGCCGAATTGCTCAAGAGGGGTCGCAGATGGGTCAAACTCAGCCAGCGCCGGATCTACGGCTGTAAAACTCAATGCCGCATAAGGGCTGCCGAAACGGCCCATTTTGGCATACGTTGTAGGGGTTGGATGTACGGGAAGCAACTGGATAATCCGGCATCCCAGGGTGCCTGTAACAAAATCGATTTTTTTCAAAAAATCCCTGAATGTGCCTGAAGGGGGAATCACGGCGTATCCCTTGCCATCCAGTTGTCTGATCAGATCAAGAGTAGACGAAGATATTTCAAAATCACCCCGCTGATTTGGCCCGAACTGCCGGACAAATGCATTGTAAATAATATTTGCACAACAGGTGAAAGAAGGTTCGACATTGATAATCGTATTCTCACCTTCCGGCCAGTTAGGATCATTCTTTTCATTTCCCGAAAAATAGCATTTGGCCTCAAAATGACCGATTTCATTTAAGGGGAGCGTTATTCTGAAACAGGTTTTATCAATCTGTTTCATGGGTATATCAAACCAGTCTTTCCCAAGAACCGGAATATCCTCTTCAATGGATTTGATAATTTCGTTTCTTTTTACTGCAGCATGGCCGATATTTGTTCGAAGCCATGCCTGACCTTCTGCCGGATGCGTTAACGTCAGATCAAACGTGACCGTATCCCCCTTGAACATCAGGTAACGTGTTCCCGGTAGCGGTGTCTGGATCATAATCATATTAGTCATAAATAATCAGCGTGAATAGTACCGGTTTGTAAGACTGGAGAGACAAAATCCCAAATTGGGCCAGGGGTTTCGTCTTCAGTGACTTATCAATGAAAGCCTTAAAAAAGTCAAATTAAATATTCCTCATATATGCACGAAACATTTGCTTATCATACCTGTGCACAGGCGTTTTCTCTTTTCCAAACCCAAACACAGCGTCATTTCCAAATTTCTCATACATCGCGCCTATGCCATACATAGGCATGGCCGAGCCTATGATTTTTTTACACCATATGACCTTGGCATGATAATTTTTACGAATGCCCGTAGCCGTATCAATTTCAGGGCGAACAAGATTTATCGAAATGGATGTCCCCTGAGGAATGGAATATTCGGACTCAAGGTACATGCCTCCCCTGCTGTAATTGGATAAACTGGCGACCAGAGAGGGACATTTCTCGTTCAGGAAATCATCACCCTTTCTTGCTCCTGTAAAAATCTGTACAGGGACTTCATAGGTATATCTCGTAAAAGATCTTTTGTTCATATAATTTTTCATATGCCCCCCTTTTTTGCCATCAGGCAGTTATCTGGTTTGCCGGTTTACACGATAAGGGCCGGCAACGGCTTAAATAGTGCTGCGAGTTTGTCACTGATGCCAGCAATTCATATGCCAGATCAGGTGTGTCCCTTCATAGAACCCGTTTTTTTGGAAAATCATGAGGAAATTGAGTTTGAAAACTTAACAGGACATTACAAAACAGGAACAAATCCTTGATGAATGACACAGATTATAATTAAACGATTTTTTTTTGTCAAAATAATAACCGGGTATAATCAAAAAAAACCGCGACAAAGAATTTACAAACTGTAAAAATTATAGTCATCATTTCTCTGTTTTCAAGCGCAAATCCGGTTATGCCCGGTTTTCCAAATTGGGAATCGAAATGTCTTGCCAAAGACAAAATAAAGAAATACGGTACATTGCCGATACGTTATACAGGCAAACATCATTTGAACACATACCTATATTCCCCTGTGGGTAGATATAATGGCAACTGATAAAAAATCAGACAAAAAAGAAAAATCATCATCAAAAAACGCCAAGGCCGATAATGATCCAAATGACGCTCTGATTGATGAAAACCCTCACAAAAAAAATAAATCAAAAAAAAAAATTTCTGTAACAAAAATTATTTTTATACTGATAGTTATCAGTGGTCTTGGGACATGCGGTTTCGGTGTCTATTATTTTTTCTTCAATCCGGCCGTATACCATAAAAAAACGCTTGAAGCTGTTAAAATCAATGAAGAACTAATTGAATTCAGTTTTCATCACATGCCAGACGTATACCGTGCTTTCGTGGAAACAAACGACAAGCAGGTGCTGCTGGAAAAGGAAATCGAACGGCTGAAAGGCATTGCAGATGAATATCCCTTGCAAAAGCAGATTGCCTTATCTGAAATAGCTGTTTTTGAAAATGCTTTACAAAATATAAAAATGTTGCGAGAAGAACTGGAAAAAAACATTGAAATGATTTATGTGTCTTATCGCGTCAATCAGGAAAAAGGTCTCAGTCTGATAGAAAGCAATAAAGATGTCCTTATCACAAGAGCCGGCAATTCTCTTAATGCTTATGAATACCTGTTCAAAAGATTAAATGAGCGGCGGAAAAACCAAGGAATTTTAACCCAATTAACGAATCTGTTCTGAAAAAATAGTTATGGATAATATCGAAGAATTCACTCCCGACCCGATTGTAAAACTGACCGAACGAATAAAATTAAATGCTGACAAAAATCCTTACGGCATTGCTGTAATCAAACCCGTTTCAAAAGATAAATCCGGCAGAACCACGTTTTCTCATCTGACCTTCAAGAGACTTGATGAGGAAACCGATCATCTGGCAAAAGAACTTGAATATGCGGGCATGAGAAAAGGGTTACGCACACTGGTAATGATGGAGCCAGGCCCGGATTACATATCTATTGTCTATGCGCTCTTTAAAATAGGCGCCGTACCTGTGATCATGAGCCCGGGAATCACACAAAAGGAATTCCTTTCGTGTGTCAAGGATGCTTCAATCGAAGCGTTTATCGGTTCGGCCAGAGGACATCTTATACGCATCCTGAATGCCTCGTGCTTCAAGTCAGTGACAACCGTTTTTACCTGTGGCCAAAAATTTTTCTGGGGAGGCCATTTCATCTCGACCAACACCACAGAGGCATCTTCCGAATTTAAAACAGACGCGCTGAAAGAAAATGATACTGCATTGATTTTCTATACGCCGGGTGTGACCGGGCGCTCAAAAGGTGTGATTCATACCTTATCCTCCCTTGATGCAACCATTTCAAATCTGGTTAAACTTTTTGACGTCAGGAAAGACGACGTCAATCTTTCCCTGCATCCCTATTTTCTACTGCTATTCCCGGCCATGGGAATGACATCCGTCATTCCGGACATCGATCTCAATTTCCCGCTTGAAGCTGACATGTCCCGCATCACGGATTTGGTCACTCAGATAGGCATCACTCATATTATGGCCTCACCATCGATATTCAGCATGATTGGTGACTGTATGACTGAAGGGGAAATCGTGCTTCCGTCCATTCGGAAAATCATTGTTTTTGGCACCCAGATTATCCCGGAATTTATGACCGACTTTATGACCGGTATCAACGAAGCCGTTAATATTGTTCTTTCCTATGGTTCAACTGAAGTGTTTCCTGTATCCACCTTAGACTGCAAGGAAATGTTGACGGAAACAAAACACTTGAGTGAAAAAGGGTTTGGCACATGCATCGGAAAGCCTGTTTCCGGACTCAATATCGAATTGATAACCGCAAGTGACGATTCCATCACTCATTTGAGAAATGAAGTCATGGTCTCAGATGGAAATGTGGGTGAAATCGTGATAAACGGGACTCCTGTATCCCCTTCGTATTATGAATATGCCAAAGCAGATGCCTATTCAAAAATCACGGATTCAGATAAATCGGTCTGGCATCGATCCGGAGATCTGGCCTGGCGTGACAAAAAAGGAAGATTGTGGCTATGCGGCAGAAAATCCCAGGCCGTGAAAACGACACAAGGCCCTCTTTTTACAATATCCTGTGAAACGATATTCAACATGCATCCTGATGTTCACAGAAGCGCACTTGTAGGGGTCGGCGATACATCGAATCAGACACCCGTCATGCTGGTAGAGCTTGAAAAAAAATGCGGGAAAAGAAGAAAAACCGAAATTGTTGAAGAACTCCTTGAGCTTGCAAGATCAAATGAAGCAACGCATATGATAGAGACGATCCTGATTCATGAGGGTTTTCCTGTAGATGGGTATCATTTGTCTAAAATTATTCGGGAAGAGTTGAGAATTTTTGCTGAAAAAATAATGCTGGGTTAATCCGGAAGCAGATCATACAGATACCGCATGGAGTCTGTTCGCGTCACAATACCGATCAGCTCCCCATTTTTCACAACAGGCAGGCGGCCGATATCATGCTTGATCATGAGACTGGCTGCTTCCATCGGACTTTTTTCCGGCCCGATACTTATCACACGGGTTGACATATAGGCTTTAACCGGAGCCTTGATTTGCGATTCTTTTCTCATTTTTTTAAAATCTCTTCTGGAAATGATCCCCACAAGTTTCTCGCCCTCAGTCACAGGTACACCGGTCACGCCTTTATCCCTGAAAATCATCGCCACATCTTCCATTGATGTATTTACGTCAACAGTGAACACCGGGTAAGACATGAGATCACTTAACTGGATTGATGAGCTTGAATTTCCCTGAACAAATTCCTTGAGGAGTGAAGAGACAATTTCCGGATTGACCGATTTCATCAGAGCAGAACCTGCACCGGTATGACCACCGCCACCCAGGGTTCTCATGATTTTCCCGATATTCAGATCATCAATGCGGCTGCGCCCGATAACAATGCATGAATCTTTCTCCTTATCCAGAAATATACCAAAGGCCGCATCCACATTTAGAATTTCACGGTACATATGGACGACCAGGGAAAGGTTTCCAATATGACCTGAAATTTCAATTGTTTTTATGCTTATTGTATACCCATTGATCTTCATCCGGTTGGAGGTTCTCAGCATGTCAAACAGAATTTCTTTTTGTCTTTCACCATAAGCCTGGGAAAGAAATGACGTCAATACCTTCAGATCAGCGCCTTTTTCAAGAAGGTAGGCGGCTGCATAGGCATCATCAGGTTTGGTTGCAGGAAATGTAAGACTTCCGGTATCTTCATAAAGCCCCATAAGGAAGAGTGTTGCCTGAATCGGAGAGATATTCATCTTGATCTTTGACAGGTATTTCACCATCAGGGTAATATTGGCACCCACTTCTTCCTGACATGACCATACAGGGTTCATGTCTCCTCCCAGATGATGATCCCAGACAAATACCTCAATATCTTCTCTTTTTTTTATTTTCCCGAATCTTTCGAGCCGACTCCATCTGTTGGCGTCAACGACAATCAGTTTTTTCACCTTTTCAAGGTCAATCTCTCTGGGCTCTTTGGTATCAAATATATCTTTATGAAGTGCCAAAAATGTTTTTACGTTTGGATTAATCGTTTTGGGAAGTACAGGCACAGCATCCGGATAGATGATGCTGCCGGCAATCAGTGAGGCAAAAGCATCGAAATCTGTGCTTTTATGCGTGGTGATAATTTGCATATGATGTATGTATCGTTATCCAGTCAGTTTAAAAGCCTTCTGCCAACGAGTTTGTTCATCCAGCTTTTTAAGTGCCATCCTAACCAATTGTGAACATAAAATCAACTGATATCGGTTCTAAAATTGCCTGAGACTTGAAACGGGATTTAAATTGCACCCCAATCAAACTCGCAGTTGACAGTTGGAAAAGGAATCAACATAATGGGGTCGCTTTTTACATATTGTCATCATAAAGGGTCCCCATTATTATGAACAAATTAACGATAACCGTCGTGGGAAATGACAGACCGGGTATATTATCCGCCATTTCAGGGAATCTTCTTAAGCTGGACTGCAATATTGAAAATGTCAGCCAGACCATCTTGCAGTCTGAATTTGCGGGGATTTTCATTGTGTCCGCCCCTGAGGATCTGGCTCTTGATACACTTCATGAAACCATTCAGGGTGATCTGGCTGGCATGGGACTTCATGTTCATGTCAAACCCCTTACTAAACAGGACGAACCATTTGCAAGGGAAGACGCAGAACCGTTTATCGTCG
This sequence comes from Pseudomonadota bacterium, assembly GCA_018816735.1. Lineage (GTDB taxonomy): Bacteria > Desulfobacterota > Desulfobacteria > Desulfobacterales > JAHIVH01 > JAHIVH01. Next base: position 62,618 of record JAHIVH010000061.1, read on the forward strand.
TGACGATCGGGCCGGACCGGAAAGGTCTGGTTGCTGAAATCGCCAGCGTTATTGCCGGATATGGGGTCAATATTGCCAATCTCAAAGCTGTTTTTAAAGGCGGCAATGATCCGAACAAAAATATCATGGCTTATGAAATTGAAATCCCGAAGAGTGTTGATTTGCAATCCCTCACAGACGACCTGAAGACAAAAGCCAAAAAAATGGATCTTGATCTCAGTATCCAGCATCGAAAAATTTTTGATACCATTAACCGGATCTAAAAAAAGGTAACAACCATACTGACACTTTCAGCAGTTTTTTTGAGGAACACCTATGTTTGAGAATCATGAAATCATTGCCACCCTTGAAATGCTTAAAAACGAGCATCTTGATGTGCGAACCGTCACCCTTGGCCTCAGTCTGTTTGACTGCATCAGCCATAATATTTTTAAATTCAAAACAAATGTTGAAAACAAAATCACGCAATATGCCAGAGACCTTGTGATGGTTTGTAATCAGGTCGGCGATAAATACGGCATCAATGTTGTAAACAAACGCATTTCCATCAGTCCTGTTGCGTTGATTGCCGCCCCTTTCCCTCCATACCAGATGGTCGAAATCGCAAAAATGCTGAATGAAGTGGCGGAATCCGTCAACATCGATTTTATCGGCGGGTTTACAGCACTGGTGGAAAAAGGAATGGCCAAGGGGGATCTTTCCCTTATTGAAGCGATCCCTGAAGCGCTTTCATCCACAAACCGGGTGTGTGCCTCTGTCAATGTGGCGTCAACACGGGCCGGTATTAATATGGATGCGGTTATTTTAATGGCCAAAGCAATTAAAATAACCGCGGAATTAACCCGGGACCGGGATGGTATCGGATGCGCCAAACTCTGTGTATTTTCAAATATTCCCCAGGACATTCCCTTTATGGCAGGGGCCTATCTGGGACCTGGTGAACCGGATATGGTCATCAATGTAGGGGTGAGCGGCCCTGGCGTCGTCAAAAATGCGATCGACCGCGCGCTTGCACAGGACCAGAAACTGGATCTGGGAAAAATCGCTGAACTTATCAAAAGAACCGCCTGCCGGGTAACACGGGTGGGAGAATTGATCGGACGCGAAGTTGCCGAAAGGCTTGATGTGCCTTTTGGCGTTGTTGACCTGTCGTTGGCCCCAACGCCCACTGTTGGAGACAGTGTGGGGGAAATTTTTCAAAGTCTGGGGCTGTCCCATATCGGTGTTCCCGGTTCCACAGCCGCGCTCGCCATGTTAAACGATGCCGTAAAAAAAGGGGGGGCGTTTGCCAGTTCCCATGTGGGAGGATTGAGCGGTGCTTTTATTCCGGTGAGTGAAGATCTGAATATTGCGGAATCCGTCAAAAACGGTCATCTGAATATCGAAAAACTGGAGGCCATGACCAGTGTCTGTTCAGTAGGCCTTGACATGGTGGCAATCCCCGGAGACACGTCTTTTGAAACCATCGCAGGCATCATTGCAGATGAAATGGCTATTGGCATGATCAACAACAAAACGACGGCTGTACGACTCATTCCGGTACCAGGAAAAAAACCGGGAGACGAAGCAAACTTCGGCGGACTTTTAGGCCAGGCCACCATCATTGATGTCAAAAACAGGACCGCGGGAAATCCTTTTATTCTGCATGGCGGCAGAATCCCTGCACCCATACACAGTCTCAGAAACTAGAATCGTTTTTCAAGATTTTTTTCTTTTTGTCGGGCAATCTCTAAATACGCGTTTGCTTTGTCAGGCATGTTCATTTTTAAATATAAGAAACCGAGATTTCTAATAAGCCTGATATCATCTGTGTGTAATTCAAGCGCCTTCTCAAATATATTTACAGCTTGCAGGTAATCCTGGTTGAATTGATAAGCGACCCCCAGATTCAAATATGCATCAAAAAAGTCAGGTTTAAGATGGATTGCCCTGCTGAAATATATGATTGCAGTGCTATAGTCTCTCTTATATTGGCCATATGATAACCCCAGATTGTAATTAATGCCATACTTATCCGGCAAAATAGAATCCATTCCTTCCAATACGGCAATTTTATGATCCGGATTTTTAATGTCTTTCGTAAATAAAAGTAACTCATTAACAAAAAAATCCGGATCTCTGGAAAGGGAAGTGGCCTGCTTAAACTGATCAAGCAGTTTTACGATGTTATTGTCTAACTGGTAATAGGCCAACCCCATTGAAAAATGAGCAATTTGGTACCCGGGGTAAATGTGAATCGCTTTTGTAAGATAATCAATGGCAAGTGATAATTCATTTTGTCGAGTTTCAATATTAGATGAATGAATGGCGCGATGATATAGCAGGAAAGCCAGGTTAAAGTTGCCCTTAGCGCTTTCTGATGAAATATTAATATCGTGAGATAACAACGTAAAATCATCTTTCCAGAATGTATTTCGGTATATCGTCTTTATAGAAAAAAAAGTAACTATAATAATCAATAAAATAGATCTAACCTCCATTTTATTACCCTTTAAGGAAAAGCAAGCAGATATGTGACAAATAAAATAGGAAACAATCAGACAAACCCCATAAGAAGAGAAATAAATAAATCGTTCATTCATAAATGTGCCAACTGTAAAAATAACATTAGACACGATTGAAAGCGTCATCAGATAAAACAGAATTCCATAAGAAAAAATTTTATATCGTCTGATGGCAGCTAAAGCAAAGATTGCTCCGCTTACATGAATCAGAAAAGGCACAATTGCTCTTATATCCTGCCAGGAAATAATAGGGATATGGTAGGGATAATAATCATAAGTAAGGGGATGAGGAAATAATAAAAGCTTAAGATATAGTCCCAATATATAACAAATCGTTGCATATTTTTGCGAGCAGGTCATTTCAAGGAAGGGATTATTCATCAGGCTAAACATCTCTTGATTGCTGAAAATACTGCCGATAGCATGGATTCTTAGAAAAAAATATATCCCTGTAGCTGTTAACAAAGGGAATAATGTCAAAATATACGACTTCTTTCTATCATTTGAAAACAAATACTGGGTCAGAGGAATGATCGATAGAAAAGTAATGGCATTTTCCTTGGCCATAAGTGCCAGAAGGAAAATAAATCCTATAAAAAACCCCAAAATGAATTTTTGATTTTCTACAAATAAAAGCGATAAATAAACGGTGAGTAATGACAGAAAAAATGCGAGTATCTCATCAAGCCCCTTGATGTTGTTAACCACTTCCGTATGAATTGGGTGAACCAGAAAAAAAATGGCGGTAATCCATGGTATGGAAAAGTACCACCGGGTTATTGGGCGAACCGGAATAATTTTTTGCGTGAAAACGTATATCAGGAAACACGTAAGTGCATATAGAAGAATGTTGATGTAATGATAAATTGGAGCATAGCTGCCAAAAACATCATAGATAATAGCAAAAATGATAAAAGATAACGGACGGTACCTTCCACCCTCAAGACCAATCTTTTTATTGCCCAATAGCCCATAAAACGCATCAGTAGTAAGGATTTCTTTAATACCGGAAATACCCTTCATCGTTAATTTGTTTTTCTGGATAACGACACTGTCATCAAGAGCAAAGTCGTGAAAAATAGTATTCCCATATAGGACAAATGAAAATATGATCAGAAGCGAACAAATGGTTTTATTGTTAATCTTATTTTCACCCATTCAGAAAATGTCCTTCTCGTTCTTCCGTTGTCGGACAGATTTAAAATATCAGTATGCTTAAGGAGTAAAGAAGATTGTACTTTATACCCAAACGCTTACTAATTCAAGGAGACATTATCTACCAAGCCATATATATCGTTTGTATTTTCCATTATTTTACTTTAAAGCTTTAAAGAGTTTCAATAATAATCAACCATCCTTTTAATTCGGACACAACCTGTAACGGCAAGATGATTTTGAAAAATGTTGAATTGAAAAATCGGATATTAATACTGGTTAATTATTTTAAATTATTTCGTTTTGATGCTTTACTAATCTCTTTTTTCACATATATAATCGGAGCATCTCTTGCCGGTAAAAACAAAGTAGATGATGTTTTGCTGGCTTTTACAGTTACATTAATCTCCACGAACTTCATTTATTCATTCAATTCCTGGACCGATCGGGACATCGACAGGATAAACAAAAGCTATCGCCCGATTCCCTCAGGAAAAATAAGCCAGCACCATGCATTTATATATGCCATGTTCCTTTTAATCTGTTCCTTGATATATCCTTTTTTTATATTCAAGAATGCAATTACCCTCTTGTTATTTCTGCTTCTCCCTGTTCTGGGTGTGCTTTATTCTGCAGAGCCATTCAGATTCCGAAAATATCCGCTATTGGCAACAATAACCATCAGTACAGGGCTCGTGATTCCAATTCTATTGGGATACCTCATGAATTCGGATGACTATTCCACTATGCCTTTTTTTCTGACGTTATTTTTTTATTGTCTGGCGGTGATTCCGTTAAAGCAGATAGAGGAGGAAAAAGAGGATAGCGCATGCAAATTGCCGAATCTCTTTATCAAATACGGGAAAAATTTGCTTTGCGTTTCAGTCATGGGGCTTTTGCTGAATTTTATCATTTCTGCACTTATCATTTCTGACTTTCAGTTGCGCCTTTTTTCCCTTCTGTTTAATTCAAGCACCATGATTGTCGTCCTGTTGTTTTTTAAATTTGAATTGAAACTCCACAGACTTTATACTGTGATCATTCAAACAGTAATTATAGAAAGTATGTTATTATATATCGCATTAAACATGATTTGATAAAAACGATTATGTGAAATCTTTATGGCCATGCAAAATCTGTTCATCCGCTTGTTAAAAATAAGCAGACCCTCATTCTGGATCATTGTTCCGACATCTTTTCTTATCGGTCTGTCATTTGGATCACATGGCCTTTCCTACGCAGGTTTCAGATTTACACCTGTCATGATCGTCCAAATGGTTCTCCTTTCTTTTCCGTTTTGCTTATTTACGTTTGGTTTAAACGACATTTACGATCTCAAATCAGACAAAAAAAATCCAAGAAAATCGGGGCAATCATTAGTATCAGCCCTGACCGAAGGTATTGTTTTGAATAATCCTGATCGTGATAAATCGGTTATTTACACGGTCTCATGCCTAACAGCGATTGCCATGACGGTGAGTGCGCTTTTGAGTCGAAATATGATCAACCTGTTTTACACGATCAGTTTGATTACCCTATCATTTACCTATTCCACGCCACCCTGGCGTCTTAAAACAAAACCGCCTCTGGATTCAGTCGTGGCCGGAGCCATGATATCCCTTTGTCCGATAGGCATGGGATATAGTTTGGTTGATAACAGTATTTTTATTCCATCCCAAATCTATGTACTGACGTTTGCGACTATGGGCTTTCATGCATTTTCAACTATAGTGGATGCAGAACCGGATAAACAGGCTGGCGACAGGACATTTGCCGTAGTATTTGGTAGACGGGCCGCTGCATTTTTTGCGGCTGTGACGGTATTTACAGGTGCTCTTTCAATAAAATCAATAAAATTTCAATTCATTGCGGGTTGCTATATCATGCTTTTTTTGTATACAAGTATCAGGCCATCTGCAAAATCAGCCAGAATAGTGTCTTATATTATTTTATCGTCTTGTATTTTAATGGAAATATTATGGCTGGCACCCTTTTTTATAAAATGAACCAATCCCTTCGTTGATAGATGAAATGAACCGTTTGAATATACAAAAAATCATAATCTGGCATGCATCGCTATTTGAAATTGCGGCACCTTTGTTTTATCTTATTTCAGTTTCGCTCAGATGTTTTCTTGAAACCCGGATCTTATCAACTCAGGATGATTTTGGTTATTATACCCTGCTTCACCATGTGCTTTGGTATTTGACATCTATTCTTGCTGTAATGCTTTTTCTAAGTGTTTATCTGAAGCTCTCCCCAAGGAAACTATTATGGCTGTTTTATGGTGGTGTAATCGTTTTCATTCCTGTCATTCATGCTGCACTCTCTCAAGAACCAATGGACCTTGAATATTTTACGGGGAGTGTAAAGGAGGTCATCTCATTTTCCCTCACAGCGGCATGGGGGTTCACCAGGAATCGGCCTCAGTTCTTTGCCATCATTGTCCTGGATATTGGTATATTTTTAACCGGTTACTACTACAGTCGAAAATGGCACAAAGCACTGATGACAGTGATTGGCACACACTGTATCTTAACCATTATCGGCACAAAATGGTTTGGCAAATACGACGTTCCTGAAACGGTAGTTTTAATAAATACACATCTACCTGGCCATGTTTTTATGGCTTTAATCTGGCTTCAATCCGTAACACTTCTCACGCTGATTCTTTTATACCGGGAACACTCAAAATTTTTTTCCAGAAAAAAAATTCTCCTGTCTATTCTTAAAGGCATTACTGTCTGGGGAATTGTTTCAGCCCTTTTATACCTTACCGGTCTATTTTATTCTGTATTTGAAGTTGTAACTGCCACCTGCGCCACCCTGCCTATATTCATCATAGGGGAATCATCTTTCAAATATCGCATGTTCAAGGAAAATCCATGGACGATGGCGGTGCTTCTTTCAATTTTAATTTTTCAGATACTGGTCACTTATCCCGTACTTTTTATTATCCTTTTATATCCTGTACCTGTGGCAAGAGTCCAACCGTTTTAATTAATGCCCTATTCATATTGAACACCTGCTAAAAGGCCGGCATGCTCCGCATACTCGGATACGACCAGACCAAAATCATCAAAATAGACGGTCTCCCGTTTACTGACATCTGCATCACTGGCATCAATACCAAAAGTATGCAGGCCAACTTCGGAAGGACTATCGTCAGCATAGTCATCCGGGGTGATCAATTGAGATGATAACAGGCGAGGTGAGCGTTTGTTATCGTCTGAGGTGTAATCGTCCGTTCCTCTTTCACAGATTCGGGAACTCACAGTTACAGTCCATGGAATGACAATGCCAGGCCAAATTGTGACTTTAGTTTTATAGTCATAACTGTACATCCTGCTGTTGTAGGCATTATCCGGCCATATTGCTTGAGTAAAACAGCTGTCACACGTGTCTGGCCAAAAAATGTATTCTCCTCTTGGGTAATCATCCGGACTGGCAAACCAGGCCTGGATAATGTTATTTTTTTCTTCAGTCGCTAAGGCGTTATCACAACCCGACGTTTTAGGTTCTACAAAATTATCCTTGATTTCGGATATTCTGGCCATCATGGTGACCCAAGGCTTAAGATACAGTCTGTAATTACGGGCTTTCTGAATGTCTGTGGACTCATCAGAAAAAACATATGCCGTGTTTTCAATCACGTCTCCGGGTACAAAAGTAGTATAATTATGCGTAGAAGGATTACGCACCAGATAACCAGTATTGAAACCTGAAACCGTGCCAAAAACCGTTTTCCCATCCACGGTGTCACTTTCAAAAATATGATAGGTATCAATCAGTTTATAAGCCTTATAAGTCTTCTCGTAAGATGCGTCACCACGCCTTGGATCGTCGGATGACAGCCTTCCCTCATAAGTGGCTTCAGGGTATGTCTTGCCTGATTTTGTAAGCTCAAGATAATGATAAATATCTACGGTTGAGGATGACACGTCACACATTGGAAACCAGGAAAGCCAATCCAGGATCAGGGAATCACCTGTCGTTTTTCGGCGCCAGAGACCATTGTCATATTCCACAATCTGAACGACCTGCTCCCAGACCATAAGATAGGGCACACCACTCAATGGCGGTTTATCATCCCATCGAGGCGGATCTTCATAGTCAGGTATACATATTTCAACATCACTGGTATCAATTTTATCATTTTTTCCATGATCGTCGAACAGCCCCTGGTCCGGAATATCATCCAGATCAGGTTTTGTAACAGTTCCTTTCTTGAAGATAGATCGCACAAAGGAAAGTCCATAATATTCTTTTAAAGATGGATCTGTCTCTGTGGGTCGAACCCTGAAAAGCACGCCTGGCATGTACGTCCCGAATGGGTTGTTCAAATCCCTATCGTCTTCTTTTGAAAACTTGACCTTTACTTGAAGGTCATAGCTTAATGTCATTTTAGATTTGGTGAATATATCTCCGAAATTACCAAAATTTGATGATGGTTTTGCCTCAATCACGCTTTCCTGAATTGACTTGTCAAAATAGGAGGATTTAAGTAATGATGCGGTGCTTTTAACGGCTGTTTCATCAACTTTTATAGCATTATTTGAGCCACTCCCTTCAACACCGCTGTTGTCAACAGCAACGATGCTATGATGGCCGAGCTCACCATTTCCAGCACCGGTTTTCCAATTATTTAAATTATCAAATTTGTCTTTATAAATATTCTTGAGCACCACATTAACCCTGAAAAGGGGTTGATAAATGTGGAGTTCCCGATTGGACAGATAATTGTTGGAACCTGACTGACCGGATGCGGTGATTTGAACATTTTGATCAAGATAAACATAATCGGCTGCTGTCACGGTGATGCCTGTGGCCGGAATATTGGCTAAAGACGTCAGCGCACTTGAAATATTCTTGATTTCATTTGTGACTGGATTGGCTGACTCATACAAAAGGATATAGACATCATCATCAGATGGATCACCAGGGGTGCCGTTTGTCATTACAAGTCGAAACACCCCATTTTTTTCAGGAAAGGGGGTAATGCTTTCTGATAATTTCAGGGTTCCCCCTTCATTGAGTGTATCATTGCCGGACGCTATTAAGCTGGCCGGATAGACTTCCGTGTCCACGGGTATGCTTTGAGTTGTCGTTAACGTAATAATTGAGTCATCATTATCACCACCGGAGGCTGGATATTTGATTTTCGAATAGGAAATACGCTGCAGACCAGTGGCACTGTTATAGACAATTGAACCGTTTGCGTTTAATGTGCCCTGATAGGTAGCAGGATATCGAATAGCCGGTTTAGCTTCAAGCGTAGCCAAATTTGCATCCGTATTTGGCGCTGCTTTAAACCAGTATGATGATGTTGAAATCCTGAATGAATCCGATATTTCATCGTCGCCATTTCGAATCGCAAACGAATCTTGAGCGTTCATGGCAATCACCGATTGCAAATTTCCGTTGCTTGAAAGATATTGATAGGCGACATACCGGTAGGCAGATTCCGCCAGGTAATAAGATCTCTGGTTGAACATGGAGACAGCAGCCCCCCGGTCAGATGTGCTGATAATGGAGACCATGGCACCACCAAGTATACCGATAATCACCATTGTAACCACGACACCTAACAGTGCACCTCCCTTTTGTCTTTGGGGAAAGTATTTTGCTTGAATGGATTGCTTAATACACGAAAACAGAATCCATGTCAGACAAAACATGAGTGCAAAGGATAATATCTGCCCACTTGAAAGCTCTGTCCAAAAATCAAGATAGCATTGACTGAAATGGATCAATGAAGAAACAACATGGGATAAAGTCATAGTATCACCACCTGATGCTGTAGAAATAAAACAAGATACGTTTTCCAATCCGGCATATTCATCTGAAAAATCGGCCGGTTCAATCGGTTTATAAATATTTCTGGGTATTACACTGATTGAAAAAGGCACATTTGTCCCATTGGTCAGCGCCAATGAAAGATCGATCTGAACTTTAGCAAGATTGGCGGGAGTTTTGTCCGTGAGCCAGTTCGTTGCTGTGCCATTTCTGTTTCCGATATACGAAAGTGTGAAATTTGAAACGTTTTCAGCCAGAAGGTCGTCAGTTTGAACCCCGTCTATTGTCGTTTTAAGCCTAAGGGACGTACCGGAACTATAATAGGTTTCCGTTACGTCTTTTCCATCTCTGTAGCATGTCAGGGTAAGTTTGGTAGAATTGGTATCAGAAGAATCCGTATCAATTTCAGTAAGATTTTTAATAGTACGGCTCATACGATTAAGAACAAGCTGGCTGTCCTGGGTCAGACTGGCAGATTCCCGGACAAAAAGATAAGCACGTGTCACTTGTGTGATGCCCATGCCACTGATAGCACCCATTATCCCAACAAGAAGGAGTGTTACGACAATTTCTAAAAACGTAAACCCCTTTTTTTTGTCAGAATGATGAAACCATCTGTCAATTATATCCATATCGCTGCCTGCCTTTATATTCTATTATAGAATAATGCAATAAGTTCAAGATTAGGATGAACAGTTGTGTCCCTCAATACAACTTTTAAAATGTTGCCGGTTGAACTGGCACCCGAGATATCAGGCTCAGCACCACCCGAAAAATCAAAACGTTTGGAACTGTCGCACGTAACGCCTGCCGGTAAAGTCATGGCATTGAGTGCATCATTGAATGCGTCCAGCAGATCAGCTCTGTCTAACAGCCCTGCATAAATGGCATTGATATCTTCCATAACATGTTCAAGCTGTAAAACGCGTTTGGATGTTGCAACCGGTTCAATGCTTTTATTATAAGCGGTTCCCACATAAACAAGCAACATAGAGCCTAAAATACTTGCGACGATCAGAGATACGATGATTTCTAAAAGCGTAAAACCGTGTTGTGACATTTTTGGATATATATTTTTTTCAGGCGTCATGAACATACCCCGTATTCGCTTCAATATCGATTTTAGACACAAACGTCAATTTGGAAGAAATGGGGCTGGTGGCCGTATTCAACGTTGTACCCGGAATGTTATAGGCTCTCCCCCAGGAATCAAACCAGATAAATCCGGTATAACTTTTATCCTTAGGCATGGTCAGCAGCAGGTTGGCATTCTCTTCACCAGGAAAATACTGGGCTTCCTTTGCCGAGATGAATCTGAATAGCTGATATTGATTTCCCGTAAATTCAATTCCCCATAACCCTTCGGAATTGGTCGCTCGGGTCTGGGCGTACTTGAGATGTGCTTTCAGGCGATTTAATTCGCCTTGTTCCTGTGTTTTGTCAACAATTTGGAGACTTGTTTGAGCGACATAGGCACTCAATATGCCCATCACTGTCATAACAATAATTACTTCAATGATTGTAAAACCAGTGTAAGCCTTGGTTAGTTGACGATTGTTACAGTTTAATGTTTCCATTTTAATTGCCTGTATATTATTCCATGAATGCTGAGTCTTACATTGCTAACGATAATACAATAAAGAAGATCAACTGTTCATTTTCCAAAGCAGTACACAAATTGAGGAGGCCTATTTTGATTAGGGCCCCCCCAATTACTTTTTCATTAATATATATGTTACTAAGCGACTATCACGACTTAGTCAAAGTGATCGTAGGAGGCGTCGTTTCTGTTCCTGCTGTCAGTGAAAATGTAGCAGTACCTCCACCACCATTTCTAATTGTATATGTAATTGTATTAACATCAGGAAAGAGCCATGCGTTAGCGTCTGTATTAGCAAAATCTTTGTATGAATCCCTAACTGCGGTAACATCAGCGAAGCCTAAATTTGTAAAATCCGCCACATCTGCCGGGAGGGCTTTTCCATTGTTCTCCATCATTGATGTGGAGAAAGTCGCAATCGCTCTCGACTTCATGTCGTTTAGTGCAACATTCAAGGACCTGAATTCTGCCTGTTCCTGCATATCAAAGTACTTGGGTACGGCGACAGCAGCAAGAATACCCAGAATAACCAGAACCGCAATAATTTCAACCAGTGTAAAACCTTTTTGATCCATTCTAACTTTGTAATTTTTCATCATATCCTCCGTTTGTTTATTTATTGATCATTGTTAACTGATACATAATCTATCATTCATAATGAAAATTGAATTTGATTGTATTTTTAATGCGGTATTCTCTCCCTGTTTACTGTTTAGAACTTATTCTTTTAACTTTCACTATTTCTTTGCTACAATTTGTAAATTTTAGTAATCAATGTTCATGCCAATTTAGCATATTCCAATCATGAAATCATAAACAACCGTTAAATTAGAATGCAACTAACTGATTTTTAATCAAAAAAATTTTACATAAAATTATGTAGACAATGTTTGATGGTAAAAAAAGGCGGAAAATTGATAGGAATTTACCTACAAATTATGATGATTTATCATCAAAAGTTGTTGTTTTCTTAAATTTTGTGGCATCAATGTCGTATTTTTTCATACGATGCCATAAACTGCGTTGATTGATGCCAAGCAGTTCTGCTGCCTTTACCTGAATGCCTTCAGTTCGCTTTAAAGCATCGCTGATGATATTGACTTCGATTTCCTGAAGTTTCTCATCAAGTGTTGTTTCTTCATCCAGAATGCTTTTTGATTTCTTAACAACCTGAATCGTGTCAACATCCACGGTAGAAGGAAGATGATTGACTTCAAGTCTGCCGTTTTCCGATAAAACGCATGCACGTTCGATGGTATTGTGAAGTTCGCGGATGTTGCCGGGCCAGGAATAATATTTCATGCGTTTCATGGCATCATCAGACACCGTTATGGTTGAGTCCCCATTCTTCAGTTGGTTAATTTTATCTTCAATAAGCAAGGGGATGTCTTCCTGTCTTTCGCGCAATGGCGGCAAGGTGATTAAAAAGACATTCAACCGGTAATACAAATCTTCTCTGAAAGTCCCTTCCTTGACCAAAGATTCAAGATTTTTATTAGTCGCAGCAATCACCCGGACATCGACCTTTACTGGCGTGGTACCGCCTACGGTATCGAATTCCTTTTCCTGCAGTACTCTCAGCAGTTTTGCCTGTAAATTAAATGGCATATCCCCAATTTCATCAAGGAAGATGGTACCATTGTCAGCGAGTTCAAACTTGCCTTTTTTTTTGGCATCTGCACCGGTAAACGCCCCTTTTTCATGACCAAAGAGTTCACTCTCCAGAAGTTCTTCTGGTATAGCCACACAATTCAATTTGATAAACGGTTTGTTTTTTCGTTTGCTGTGCTGAAAAATGCTCGTTGCGACCAACTCTTTACCTGTGCCGCTTTCGCCCAGAATCAGTACCGTGGATTCAGTTGGGGCCACTTTCATGACCATATTCAATACGCTTCTCATGGATCTGCTTTCACATGTAAACTCTGGAAACAATAGACGGGAGTCGACCTTGTTCAAGGCTTCTGTAACCTGTTTAAACACATGCTTTATATGATCCATTTCATCTTTTTTGGTGATAATTTGTGGATTTTCCTCTAAAATTGGACGAAGCACCGGATTTGCCTTTGTCATGGCCACAAATTTTTCGACCGGTTTCAAAATGAATTGCACCACCACAAAACCACACACAAATGCCGTGAGTGCAATAAACAAAATCCATCCTGTTAAAATATAACTTTTATCAATGCCAATGTTTTTAGTGTAATCAATTATATTTGTGGTAACAAGAACGGATAGGATGGACAGACCTGATACAATGGCAGGAATAATAATATAAAGACTGATATTTAGAACCGGTTTTTTCATAACAACGATGAATGTAATATCACTTTATATTCAAGATGATTACAGGAAAAAGGCATTTTAATTTACAATCTGCATCATGTTCCACATGGGAAGATAAACGGCAAAGGCAAAAAACCCGATCACCGCAGCAAGACCGACGGTTAACAGGGGGCCGATTGCTGCGGATAGCTTTTCAACTGCATATTCCACTTCAGTATCGTAATGAACGGCCACTTCCTTTAGCATTTCATCGAGATTTCCGGATTCCTCACCAATGGCAATCATGTTGGTGACCATGGGTGGAAAATATTTGGCCTTTGAGAGTGGTCCTGAAATACCGCGCCCTTCAGAAAGCTGTTCGGAAATACGCTTGAATTGACGGACAATCGCGGCATTGCCTATGGTGCCGGTGAGTATTTTCATGGAATCCATTATTCCCACTCCACTTGCCTGCAATATTGAAAAAATAGAGGCGAACCTGGACATGGCTGATTTTTCCAGAAGTGGACCGATTATGGGTATGCTCATCAAAGTCGAATCTCTGACAAATTGTCCTTGCTCGGTTTTAAAATAACGGGATAGAATAACGATTGTTAAAATCAATATACCCAGCACAATCATCCAGTAATCGCTTATAATTCGATTTAATAGTAAGCATACCCTCGTGGGCATGGGAAGAGCCATGCCTGATTTTGAAAATATGCCTGCGAATTTGGGAAGAACGAATTGAATAAGAGAGACAAATGCGCCTGCCAGGGCAATGCAAACGATCATCGGGTATCTTAGCGCCGCTTTAATGTCGGATTTAACCTTATGCTCATGTTCAATAATATAGGTCAGTCTCTCCAACACCTCAGGGAGTGACCCGCTGGCCTCCCCGGCCTTTACCATATTGCAATACAATGGTGAGAATATTTGTTCATGTTTTTGAAATGCGCCATTCAGGCTGTACCCTTCAGTAATATCCTTGGCCATGATGGAGACAATTTTTCTCAGCTTTGGATTTTCTGTCTGGTTTTCCATGATCTCAAGGAGCCTCATGATTGATACGCCGGATTTAAGCATGGTTCGAAATTGTTTGGTAAACAGAATGATTTCCTGAGGCTTGATTTTTGTGAATCTATCGGCAAATGTCAGTTCGCTTGAGCTGGCAGAACTGCCGGTTGCTTTTGCGACTTTGATTGGAATAAGGCCACGAGAGCTTAAAACACTGTTGGCATTGTCAGGTGATTCTGCTTCCAGTTCGCCGGAGACTTCTTTTCCGCTTGAGTTGATTGCTTTGTACTGATACTTGGCCATGCGTTTCCTTTTTAGACCATTACACCTTTGGTTGCCTCTTCAATGGTGGTCAAGCCATTCAGAATTTTATTCGCAGCATCATCCTTAAGTGTTCTTAAATCCCCATTGGTACGGGCTTCTCTTATGATTTCCACAGAAGAATTACCGGCAATAATCATATCCTGTATTTTTTCGTTAACAATCAGGATTTCGTATAGGCCGATTCGCCCCTTAAACCCAGTATCCATACAGTTAAAACAGCCTCTTCCTTTTACAAAATCTGCACCTTCCACCTTGTCGAGACCCCAAAATTCAAGTGCGCGCTGTGGGGGTTTGTAGGGTTCCTTGCAATCCGGGCACACGGTTCGTACCAGACGTTGTGCAATTGAAACCAGAAGCACGGATGATACAAGAAATGGCTCAACACCCATATCGATAAACCGCGTAATTGCACCTGCGGAATCATTGGTATGAACAGTGCTCAACACCCTGTGGCCGGTTAAAGATGCCTGGACAGCCACAGATGCCGTTTCAGCATCTCTGATCTCACCCACCATAACCACATCAGGATCCTGACGCAAAATGGATTTAAGGCCGCTCGCAAAGGTCATTCCTGCTTTTCGATTCAGTTGAACCTGCCGTGCGCCTTCCATGCGATACTCAACCGGATCTTCAAGCGTAATAATATTTACGTCCGGCTGGTTAACCACTTTTAAAAGGGAAAAAAGAGTGGTGCTTTTTCCACTTCCTGTGGGGCCGGTACTCAGAATCAATCCATAGGGCTTATTAATCATTCTGGCCAGATTATTTCTGTCTTTTTCCGGCATCCCGAGTTGTTCCAGGGTATAGATGCCGCTGCTGGTGTCCAAAAGCCTCATGACCACGTTTTCACCATAAATGGTAGGCAATGTGGATGTTCTTATATTAATTTCCTTATTTTGCAATTGCAAGGTAAACCGCCCATCCTGGGGTATTCTGGAAACCGCAATATCTAGATTTGAAATAAGCTTGATTCGTGAAACAACAGGCAGAAACAGAGATTTTGGAGGGGCCGGTACTTCGTGAAGTTTGCCATCCACCCTGAAACGAAGCTGAACATAGTCTTTTTCAGGGCTCATGTGAATATCACTTGCCCCTTCACGCACAGCCTGGGATAAAATGGAATTGACAAGACGTATTACCGGTGCTTCCTCAGCCATATCCTGCAGGGAATGCGAATCCACTTCCACAAGGCCGGTTTCACTTTTTACTTCAGCTTCTTCGGAAGCGTCGACATCTTCCATCACATCGCCAAATCCGGAATATGAGCCATACAAGTTGCTTGTCAGGTGGTTTAATTCCTGTTCTGTGCAGATTACGGCTTCGACTTCTGTGTTGGTTGCATCTTCAATAGCATCCAGCGCCACGATATCCAGGGGGTCGATCATGGCTATGGTCAGGAGAAAGCCTTTTTTCAGCAAGGGAACAACCTGAAATTTTCTGGCAATATCAGCAGGAAGAACATTTGCCATATTTACATCAAACGGATATTTTTCAGAACTGTATTTTTTGACTTTGGTCTGTTGGGATACCACATCAACCAGCTTGGATTCGCTTACAATACCTTCACGAACCAGATACTGCCCCAGCTTCATATTGGTTTTTCGGTGATCTCTAATGGCTTTTTGAAGCTGCTCTTCAGTGAGAAGGCCAGCTTCTTTGAGCATCTCGCCTAATCTTTTCTTTTGTTTCACGATTTATTCTCTCTTCTGTTTAAAAAATCGTTCTTCATATATCAGGATTACCTTTTCTCCGGTATCAGTCGCCTGACTTCGATACTCGCGCCGGGCCCGGATAAAACCCGTATTCCCTGTGGCAAACGGAGTCCTTTATCTTCCAGCCCCACAGATACCTTTTTTTCTATCTGTCTTTTGTCCGATTCCTCTGTAATGTCCTGTTCTTCAATTCCGGTAATGGCAGAAGGTGTTTGTTTATCGAATGGCCGTAAGGCAATCAATTGTTTTTCATTGGGCGCCTCAGCAGAAGGTTTGCCTTTACCATCAGGGTTGGAATTTGATGGCGAAATAACAGGAATATGGATGGGTTTGGATTCAGCCTTTATTTCATGAACAGACTCTGTGCTGGTATTAATCTGATTCGTTTTCAGGTGTTGAAACGAATTTTTTAAAAGATCACTTTGCATCAGGCTTACTATCCCGACACCGGTAAAAATAACGGCAAGGCAAAGTGCGGGCTTAAAGAATCGGGAAAAAAGGCGTTTGGAGCCCTCCTTATCCATACAGGTAAGAACAAGTACCCAGTTGGCTTTGGATTTGTTCTGGATGATCATGGCAAGGAGGCTTCGATGGCACAGATTGATAATTTTTCTGGGGAATCCGCCTGTGGCAAGAAATATGGCGAAAAAGCCTGACATGGTAAAAAAAGATATGGTTTTTGTAGATTGGCTTGCCTGCTTTAACCGATATTCTACAAGTCCTTTTGTTTCCTTGAAATTTAGAGACCCCAGTTCATGATAAAAATTGATCCGGTCTCTGAAATTATCCAGTTTTTGGATGGTGTCTTCAAATTCCCGCTGAGCAAAAATGACGATTTGTAACAATTTAAAGGAATTGGTTTCATAATTTAAAAATTCTCTAAGAATTTCGAGACAGAACAATGGCAGTTTTTGCCCTTCATCAATAATGAGGATGATGGTACGATTTTCGTCAACACCTTTTGTAAACAGCCTGTTCTTGATATTTTCTTTCAGCTTGAGATTATCATTGGAATCAGTATTGGATTTTCCGCTTAAGATTTCAGATACTGATCTTAAAAATTCTGTCGATGTTTTAAAGTGGGGGTCTAACAAAAGGTGGGTATCAACATTCTCATCTTCTGCAAACCGGCGGATCAACAGACGGCTAAGTGTTGTCTTACCGGCCCCCACATCACCGATGACAATATTGAGTCCTCTTCTGAGCCGAAGTGAAATCTCAAGTTTCTGAAGGCACTCAACATGTTGTACCGACTGAAAAAAAAAGTCAGGATCGGGTGAATTGGAAAACGGCTCGCTATTAAGATTTAGGATCCTGTAGTAATCCATGTTTATGGCTTAAATCTAACTCGTTTTGGCGGTTTGGGAAGATACATGCTTTCGGACTGAAAATCGTCCCCTACTCTGGCTTCATCGATCTCTTCCAGTATGTATGGTGTAATAAATACTAGTATTTCTTCCATTTCAGATTGTTTTGAAGATCCTCTAAAAAGATATCCCAAAAAGGGTATGTCTTGTAAGAGAGGAACACCGTTTTGTGTATCTGTTTTGGTTTCCTTGCTTAATCCACCGATGACAGTGGTATGTCCGTCAAACAGCACGACACTGGTTTCGGCTTGTTTGGTATTAATCGCAGGATTACCATCCACCTGATTGGCCCAGTCAATATCATCTTTGGTTGTCAGAATATTGAGTCGTAATTCTTTGCCGGCGATGACGTGCGGGGTAACCTCCATTCGAATAACGGCTCGCTTGTATGCGATTTCAGTTTTTCCGTCTGTATCCTTGGTTTGGTAAGGAACCTCTTTACCGCTTTCTATGATGGCTTTTAAATTATCAAGGGTTGTGATTGTCGGGCTTGACAGGATATTGAGTTTCCCTTCCTGCTGCAGAGCTGACAATTGGACATTTAATAGATTTTTCCCAAGTTTCTGAGCCGTATAACCTAAGGTCATACCTCCTGCTGCCGTATTGATAGGGAAATTAACAACATTTCCTGTTGTAGGTGAAATTTGTGTATCGAGCGTTTCCCCAGTGATTCCTGTACTGCTGGCCCCTGCGGTAATATAATTGTTGTTTCCATCAGACGTGTTATGAATACCACCACCCCATTGGACACCAAGATCACGTGCCACATCGCTTGAGGTCTCTACAATCTGCGCTTTGATTAAAATCTGGGGGATGGGCCGATCCAGTTTGCTGATAATGGGAAGCAGAAGCTCCAAATCATTTTTAGTCGCCTGGATCATCAGAGAGTTGGTATGCTTGTCCACAAGAATGGATCCTCTGACACCCGCATCAGATCCTTTTTTCTCTCCGTCAGTAGCGTTAACGACACCTTCTGAAGTAGATACTTTCAAAAATTCCCAGAGATTATCCCTGAGCACTTCAGGATCAGCATAATCAACGTGTAGAACTTTGGTCACGAGAGGTTCAAATCTGTCTACTTTTGATTTGATTTCAATCTGTGAAAGTTCAAATTCTTTTGTTGCCGATTTTTTGCTTTGTTCGGCCTTTAACAGTTCCACATCATGGCGCATATCTTCTAATGTCATAATTCGCAGAATGCTTCCCACCCAGGCATAGGCAAGCCCGTTTGAACTGAGAACACTTAAAAATGACTCATCCCACGGTGCATTGACCACATTAATATTGACATTTCCTTTTACTGTATCGTTGATTACAATATTCTGATCTGCAATTTTAGCCATTGCTCTCAGAAGGACACCTATATCCACATTCCGCATTTTCATAGTCATCTTTTTTGACGGGAGGGCGCGATATACCTCTTGTTGAGTTTTTTCATCTGCTGGAGATTTCTGGGAAGTTTCAGTTCCGGTGGTGGATGTTTCGCCCGATTCTTTCTGTTTGTCAACATCCATTGAACGCTGACGGGGTACAGGGGAATGACCGGTTGATTTTTCAGCCATTACCCGCCATTTTTCAAATGAGGTATCTCTCACCTGGATTTCTTTCTGGGCGCATCCTGATGCAAGGATTAACAAGATACTCAATAGGAGAGCCATGAAGGAACGATGATTCATAATTTTTTCTCGATGCATATAGATTTCACCTACATTGTTTCTTCCAGAGGAAGAGATATCGTTTTACGGTTACCAACTTTAATCACGACTTTTTCCGGTGTAATATTATCTATCACATAGCCAGGTTGTGCGAGTTCTTCGCCAGCCTGGTATTCTATGCCATTTATAACTGCCAGTAATTTACTACCAATCTGAACAAAACCTGAATAGGTCATTTTTATTTCTTCCTTTGGCGTCGCTTTTTTTTCGGATTGGTCAGGTACAACGATATCTGAAAAAGGATCATGTTCCCATTGGCTGGTTGCCATTTCAATCACATAGGCATCTTTGTCTGAAAGGTCATCCTGGTTGACTTTATCGGACATATTATTCACGAGTTTCTGAAGTTCATTTATGTCCATTGGCGTATCGTTTTGGGTGCTTGTTTGTCGGGTGCTTGTATCAAAAAACATAATATAAACGCCTATGATTGCGACAATCACAGTGATAATTAAAATAACCTGTTCCCGCTTGCTCATATTCTACGTGGTCCTTAAATTATGCTGTATAACGATTCGCCATTTTTTTATAAGTTTATTCCACCGCCAACCATATTTTGAGATTAAACCGCCGGTTTTTCTCAATCGGATGTATTTTGATTTCTTCAATATCCTGTAAATAGGGAATTTCATTCAAGCTGATGATGAAATTTCTGAAATCCATTAACAAACCCTCAATTTCCACATCAACCATGATCAATCCGTTGCTATTCACCATAGAATTAATATCCGGATTGCTTTTGCTGTAGATCATTTTATTTTTTTCAGCCAGGTTCTTTACAATAACGGAAATTTGGGAGATATCTTCTTTACTGAGTTTTTCCTGATTGATAAATGTCAGATCATCAACAGCCCGTTTTTGAATTTCTTTTAGTAAATTCTTGTATAACGGGTACTGCAATTCCTGTCTGGCCAATTGATCTTTAAGCGTCAGAATTTCCACATCAGTCTTTTTCAGCATGTGTTTATAAGGAAGAATAATCACAAGTACAAAAGCAATAATGATTCCCGCAAGTATAAGTGAATATAATGCGCTGTTTCTGTAGGGACCGAGTTTTTCTGTTAAGTTAAAATTATCAGCCATCAGCTCATTTCCACAATTGCTGTAAAATTAAGCACTTCTTCTTCTTCGATCATAATCAGCGCCTTTTTTTGAATGGTAACTTTGCCAAACATTGGTGAGCGGTTAAGGTCCACCAGATAACCGGCCAGGGTTGACTCTAAAGACATGCTTTCATCCTTGACATAACCGGTAATAGTCAGGGTTTTAATTTTTTCCTGCTTTATTGTATCCTTCCGGCTTTTATTTTTGCTTTCTTGCTGCTTGGAAGTAGTTGATGTTTCAGATTCTGAAGGAGAAAACAGTTCTGCTTCAAACCCGGTCAGTTTGATACTATCCGGTGTTTTAGTAGAAATTTCGCTTATTACAGCTGTACCAATGCAGTTCAGTGCATACCTTTTCATGATGGCTTTCTTCTTTTGAACCTGGATATACATATCCTGAAGAAGTTTTTGGTCCACATTCGGAACAAAGCGATCAAGAGATGTTCTAATCTCGTTGATTTCCGATTCTTTTGAATTCATTTTCTGAGTCATCCCAAGCAGAGTCATGATACATACGATTAGGAGTATCGCAAAAGTGGAGATGACCCCGTAATTAACTTTTTTGACTTGCCTGTCTACCTCTTTCTGGCGATAGGTATAAAGCAGGTTGGGAGTGTGTGACATATCAGACAGGGCAAGGCCATATGCATGGGTAAAGTTTTCCCTTTCCGATAATGATCGGGGCGGGGGTACGGTCTGCCCCAGCTGATTTGAAGATGAAAAAGGATCAATAATTCCTGATTCAAGCCCTAGTTGATTTCCGATATGCTCGGTTAATCGTTTGTATGTGGATGTGGGCCCAGAAAAGATAAGAATTTCCGGACCGCTTGTTCGATACGTTCTTGAATAGTATTCGAAAGTTCGTTCTACCTGTCTTAAAAGCCTTTCGGCAACCGGACTGATGAGATGAAAAATAGTCTCGGATACACGCTGCTCTTCATCGGTGAGAGTCACAAATTTGCTTTGATTGATGATTTCAAAAAAGATTTTCCGAGCCGTATCATAATCACTTTTTAAAAGCTCTTCCAGGCCTGGTGAGGCTGAGGTTACATATTCAGTCGAATTTGAATCTGTAACCGTTTTTGGTGTATCGAATGTTTCAATTTCCACAACCGGAATGCTTTCAGTGGCTTCCGGTTCGTCTTCCATGCCCTCAAAGGCGATCGCACCTTCTGATTCTTCCCTGATGGCGCCGATCATACTGTCAATACCGGTTTTTACATTTCGGGACATGATGAGGTTGCAATCTGAAAATATATCAATTCGGGAGTGCTCAAGACCGATGTTTATGGTGCATATTTTTTTATTTCCTGCTTCGATGGCCTTTGTTCTGAAAAAATTCTGTATGGCAAATGGCATAACCGAAATGCCGAATACGGGAAATTTGATATCGCTGAAAAGTGTTTTAATGCCATTTACGGCCTGTTTGCTAACCACATAGGCGGAAACAACCAGTTTTTTGACATTGTCTTCTGTCGTTTCACCGATAATTTCATAGTCGAAAATCATTTCCGATTCGTCAAAAGGCACTTCTTTTCTGAATGTCCAGTAAATAGCATTTGATATTTTTTTCTCAGAAACCCTTGGAATGGTTAAATAGCGGTTATCGAGCGTTTCATCGGGAATAGAGACCCACAACTCAACATTTCCGTATGATCCGCAAAATGATTTTAATGCTGACTTCAGGAATTCAGGGAATTGCTTACTATCCCGGTTTATACCAGGACTGAACGGTATTTTCTTGTACTTGACCAGTTCTCTGTTCTGACCTGAAATGCGGTTGATCATCACCATGGTCACGTCAAAATGACGAATACTGACACCGACAACCATGGTTTTCACACTTGTCAGACTTTTCAGAGGA
Source organism: Pseudomonadota bacterium (assembly GCA_018816735.1). Classification (GTDB taxonomy): domain Bacteria; phylum Desulfobacterota; class Desulfobacteria; order Desulfobacterales; family JAHIVH01; genus JAHIVH01. The sequence continues at coordinate 85,037 of JAHIVH010000061.1, forward strand.
TTTTTAGGCTCAATAATGCCCTGAGACGTCTCATGAGGCTTGGGTAACTGCACCTGTGGTTTGGCAACCTCAATTGAGGGCTTTTTTTCTGATTTAAAGGGTTCGCCAACAATTTCTATTTCCGGGGCCATGTCAGAAGGAGCAAACTCTATGGTTTCTTCTTCTGTTTCGTTTGTTTTATTCCGAATAGCGTCTAATAATTTTTCAGTAGAAGATATATCGTCCCGTTTGGCCAAATTTGATCTCCCTCGTTTTGAATATAAACGATGAAAGTAGTTCTCAATGCTGATCCAGTTTCAAATGTCACCGCTTTCTTTTTCAGCCTGTTATTCAACTACCTCGAATAAGAAGGTTTCTTTTGAAATTGGCAGAAGGTTTTTTTAAAGAGCAATCAGCTTTCATACAACAAAGCAGTTATTATCCAAAATGGTGGTACTTCTTTGAAAACACTGTTAATGTATAAAATAATTTTTTTTTGATCGAGCGCCTTTTTTTGAGTCGTACAAATTTATAAACTATGACAGTGTCGGTGTCAAGCCTTAAAAGCAAGTAAATTACCGTATTTAAAAAATATAAGCGGTGTGTTTTTTAAAAAGGCCTGATTGGTGTGGGTCTGGCGGAACATACCAGAAAATTATAAATCCAATACCATATGAATCACCAAAGATTTCAGATGGCTATTTCCTGATACAAAGGGATGAGAAATCAACTTTTATGAATAAAATCTTATTTCAAGGTATCTTCAGATAATGACTTTAAGATCATCTTTTCTTATGTATCCTCTTTTCCCTTCGCCAATCTCAACTTTCAACCATTCATTTTCAGGAGTGATAATCCGGACTATCGATCCCTCACCCAACGGGTCAGGGACAATAGGGGTGAATGCATCCCCGGCATCTTTTCGGATGTATGCCGGATGCACAACAACGCCTTCATATTGCGGGAAATAACTCTCAGCACAAATACTTAGTGCAATACATCCAAACAGGGAGAACATAATAATTGACAGGTACCTTGATAAGGTATGCTGCCGGAAAATAGCTGGCAGGTAAAAAAGGAAAGCAGCAACAGAAAGCCATATCATGATCCTTATCCGGTCCCTCGTGCTGATTTTATAGTGAAAGAAGAGTAATATTTCTTTGATTTCATTATGTTTTACATCTATTGCACCTGATCTTTTTTCAAGGGCGGTTTTGAGGTTTTCAGATATCAGCGCATTTTGGGGAAGCAGTTTCAGTGCTATTTCATAATAATATATGGCCTGTCCGGTCTGCTTTAAATTAAAATAGCAATTACCAATATTGTAACAGAGAAACGCATTGGTTTTACCTTCATTTTTCATCTCATTGTATTGAATCATGTAGAGTTCAAGCGCTTTTTCAAAAGCATCCAAGCGTTCCTGATGGGTTTTGGCAGAAATACCCTTATGATACCAGAAGAGGGATTCATCAGGTCTTTCATTACACAACACATTGTTTGCCATGTAGAAAAAAATGCTCACACAAAGACCGAATTTTAAGAATTTTTTCAGCATTTTTTCAGCACCTCCTTGACGTTTTTAAGGATGGTTCTTGCCTCTTTTGGGTTGAATTGTTCCTTTGAGTACCGTAAATGCTGAATGCGTTCAAATTTAGCCATAAGTGAATCCCCAAGGTCGGAAGAAATTCTGTTTTGTTTTATAAAATTTTGAATCAGATTCGTATCAATATCATCTATTTTTACCAAAAAACGATTCTCAAGAAAGTGAAGGATATGTTGCCCCAGATCTCTATAAAATATGGTCTCATCCGGATTTTTTCTCTCAAGGTGTGATATAGCATTCTTAAAAATTTGATACGCGGTCCGCTGCCTGATTTTCGCCAGGCGTTTTTCACTGACATTCATATTCCTTATTTTTTGAATGATCCATATCATGCCTATTAAAAATATAGGAATTAAGGAAAAAAAGATGCCTTTGTAACCGGGTGAATGATCCTGTTCAAGTATGGGCCCGTTCACATTGTCCCTTATCGGGATAAGCTCTGGTAAATCATTCTGAACCGGAGCAGCTGATTTTGAAGGCTCCTGGGATTTCAGATCACCTTGATCAGACAATTTTTGCGCATCAGCCCCCTGTTCTTCCGGTGGTTTGCCAAAATCCACAACTTCAACATTGCCTGAAGAATCAAATACTTTTATTGGAACAGGATCAGAGTGTACGGTTATATATTCGTTTTTAACCAGATTAAAGAACGTAAAGGGAATTGGAGGAATTTGTTTGACGGTCTTGGATTTCACGCGCATTCTGACTATAAATGTTTTGCGTGATCCGTCTTCTGATACCACACCGGCAACCGGGTCGCTGCTGATAATAAAATAATCCGTTAATGCCGGCATTTTATCCACAGGCGGACATTTAACGAATTCCCATGAGCCGCGACCCGAGATTTCAATGGACAACGTGATGGGATCCCCGATCTTGATATCCGTGTCACTGCTGGGAATGACCCTGATTTTAAAATCACCGATAGCACCATTAAATTCCTGGGGTACATTTTCCTTTGGGAGCGCCTGGACATGGATATTCAAAACAGGGCTTTCTGCAAAGATGGTCTTTTTTTCCCGGACAAGCTCGGTCCCGAAAAATCCTCTTTGCCTCATGACCCTGCCGGTTTCCACCTGTGCCTTGACCGAATTATTAAAGGAAAATTCGCCCGCATTCATGAGACGGAATTTCAGCTTGAAAAAAAAGACATTATATTCCTTGCCGCCAAGCTTCTCTGTCCCCTGGTCATAATTTATCCCGAACTTTTGATTGTTTATTACCACGTAACCCTTAGGAGCCTCGGGATCCGGAATCAATAAAAAATGATTGTCAGCGAGAATGGGGAGATCATACTGAAGGTCAGAAGGACTTCCCTGAAAATCCCTGTAATACAACCTGCAATTGATCTCGATGATTTGTGTTGGATAATATACGGGATTGGGATTTGCTATTTTCACGATCAATTTGAAATTATCGGATACAGGTTTTTCATGAACCATAAACGTCTGGCTTTCAATCGTGTATGGCTTTTCTCCTATTTTTATCGTGGCAGATGGAACGATGATTACGCCTGTTTTCTCGGCAGGCACCTCGAATACAAAGCTTTTTTCAAGTCCGGATGCCTGCTTGATGGTCCGGCCATTTATGGTGAACGAAAACGAACTGGATGAGCTTTGGCTTTCATTATAGGAAAGCGGTGCCCCGCTCATCTTCACATCAGAGACATCTATTTCCTTTTCTTCATCCAGATGGACGGTAACTCTGAAAAATAAGGATTCACCCACAATGCATGAATCGGTCAGTTTCTCAACATCGATGGATTCCGCCCACACAGATACAGTCCATGCGATTGACAGGATAATGGCAAGTATATATTTTATTCGCTTGATAGCATTCATTCGGTCAGCTTGTTCCTGTTACCTGATGCATATAATACGTTTTCAGAGTAATCCTGAGCGGATTCTGTATCGCGCTTCATCACATATATCAATATGCAATCCCTGACAAAGTCATGATAAGAGATTTACCATGGCCTGGGAACATTGATTGATTTTCCGGCCTTGACATCACCTTCATGCTTGTCCTCGTCTTTGCTGTTCAGTTCGTTTAACAGTTCCCTGGCCTGCTCAGGAGTGAGTTCAAGGGGTTTTGCAGGCTTTTTATCCCCCTGTCCCCCCTGGTTTTGCTGATTCTGATCATTATTTTTATTTTGTTCGTTTGGGTTCTCTTTTTCCCCGTCATCTTTATTTTCCTTATTTTTGTCCTGACCATCTTTATTTTCAAGAAGGGCAAGAGCCTTTTCAAGCAATGCGATTACGTCGTCATGCTTCTGGATGGTATTATGGTATTCAGCAGCTTCAAGGAACGTGTGTATTTTTTCTTCCTCGACCATGGCATCCTGAATGAGTCCCATCGATTCCTTGAGCTTACCCAGATCAATATTGGGGCATTGCTGAGGATTGGTTTGTCCGGGGATCAATGCGTTGGCGTGATTGTCATCCGGTTTATCATCCTTTTCAAGCATTTCTCTGATCTTCATTGCACCAATTCCTGAAAACATCTGGATATCCTTCTGGTTACCTGAGAGGTACCCTGAAAGACGGGCACTGCCACCTTCCTGAGTTTCTATATCAACAGCAGAAAGAGATTGTTCTTTCAGACTTTTCTGATACTGAATGGCAGATTTCAGGGCCGTAACAGCTTCATCCGGTTGCCCTGAAAAAACGGCATAAGACTTATTGATCGTGGCAGCCAGATCCTTCAATAAAAAATCTCCTGTGATATATCGTTTGTCAATAAACCCTTTTTCCATATCGATATTTTCACTTATTCCTTTTTCAATATACGTCTGTGCCATTTTTCTGTGATCGATGGATTTCATCAGCCGATCCCGTTGACCGGTGTCGTCGGTTTTTTTAAAGAGCGTTGTCATTCTTTGGAAATAATCATCCAGAATGGATTGAAGTGTTTCCAAATGATATTTCAATGGCTTTGTGCCATTAAGGCTATCATTCACATTGGCTGGAGTGGTCGGAAGCGTGTCAGTTGATGCTTTAATAATATGGTTAAGTTTTTCATAAAAAACAGACGCGGCCACGTCAGGAGCGATTAATCGCAACCCCTTGAGGATCTCGCTTTTTATCGTATCGACATATTTTAGCAGGACATCTGCCTGGATTCTGTTCTGGATGTTTATTTCACGATTTTTTTCAAAATTTTCATATGCCCGCTGTATTGATTTCAAATTTCCCACGAGCGCAGACCGGTCTAACCCCATATCAGATGCGGATTTTTGTTCAATGTCAGATACAAGAACGTCATATTGGAAAAGAAATACATCCATCAAATCAAAAGCCGTCATATATTTTTGACCGATATTCTTTTCATGATTTTCTTTCAGCGTCTGATCCAGTTCATTCATGATCGTCTCAGCTTCGGAAAAGAGCGACACCATGATATCTATCATGGATCGACCGGCATTTTCATAAAATTTAAATGCCTTTTTTGTATTGCCAAGACGCGTGCTCAAATCACCTTCAGAAGGCGAACCATTCGCCAATATCTTTTCTGCCATGTTCTTGAGCGCTTCTTGGATATCGACATTCATTTGTTTTGAATGCTTCAGGGCAGCCAAGGTGGTTTTTCGGCTAAGCGTCTGGAAAAATGCCTTAAACTGGGTTTCCAGTTCATTACCTGCCTTTGATTTATTTTGATTTTCGTCTTCTGCCTTTGACTCTGCATGTTCAGCAATTTTATCGGCGATTGTATCGATTTGACTATTAATAAAAAGGAAATGCCTTACAACCGAGTCCAGTTTTTCTGTGGAAAGCTTTCGTATTCTCAATTCAGGTGAATCATATTTTTCAGTTCCGGCAGGCATGTTTTTTATGTTTTCAAGCTGGGAAATCAGTATGCGAACATCGCCTAATTGTTTGAGCACGGACAAATAATTGGTTTTTATGGCATCCTGTTTTTTAAGGTAATCGTTCAGGTTGTTCAGAATATCGATCATGACAGATGAATTTTTCCAGGCAACAAGGGGCTTTCCTGTATCAAGCCCGTCTATAATCCATTCCGAAAGTCCCACGGTCTGGTCTATGGCATTTTTTATTTCATTTGCGTTATTTAAAGCCTCTTCCAGTTTTTTGACCTCATCATCCGCCCCTTGAACAGGCGAACCGGGATTGGCAGTCTGATTTTGCTGGTTCTGGACAGTTGTTTTATAATTTTCGAGCTCTGCATGAGCCCGTTCTATTTCTTTTTCCGAAAGTTCCTTAAGGCGGGTGATATCCTCCCTGTTATCCATGTGGAACTGGGCAAGCGTTTTCAAGTTAAAATCTAGGATATCTTTCTTTGGGGAATTCAAATAGTAGTTCTCAAGGTGAGGCAAAAGATCTGTCTGTGATTTCAGGAGATTGTTAATGCCATCCTCAAGCTTCATATTTTGCCGTTCAAGAATTTTAATCTGTTCCCATGTGTCGGTCCACCCTTCCCGCGCAAAAGCCCAATTCTTTCGTGCGTACAGACCCGCCTTGCTGAAATCCGTATTGTTTGAAATGGCAAGCTCTCTCTCAAGTTCCAGCGATTTGCGATAAAAATCACTGGCGAGTTCATATTCAGCAAGAGCCTTCTTGAGCATGTCAATCTGATCGGCAGCATCTGTTTTTGATTTTTCCGCCTGAAAATAGTGTGCGTTCCCCATGTTAAAGTAAATATTTTTCAACAGGATTTTTCGGGGATTATATTTCACAGCCGCATGATAATCAGAAATGGCCTTGCCATACTCACCGCTTTTCTGCAGGGCATTTCCTCGGTTGTAGTAAAGCACAGGTTCATCCGGAAAGCTTTCAAGCCCTTTGTTATAGACATCTATGGCTTTTTGATAATTCATTTTTGAAAACAGATCGTTTCCTTCTTTAAGAAAAGATTCCGGATTATCCTGTGCGGCGGCCATGCCAGTCAGAATAAAGATCAAAAGGAGACAATACCTGACTATCATTGTTTTGCCCTCCTTATGCGCTTTTTCTCAGGAATAAAAAATTCGGCAATAAGAATAAAAATGGAAAGAAATAACGGATATATATAGTACTCGATATATACCACTTTCTGTTCTTCCTCTTCTTTTTGTTTCTGCACAAGTTCCTTGAGTTTATCCGAATCCACAGCAATCTCTTTTTCAATATCTGTCTGACCTTCAGGTGCGATATATTTCTTATAAATGTCCGCCATGTTTACATTGCTGTCCTCTACCGCAATGTATACGCCCTTTGCATGATTGCTTATCCCTTTGAGGAATTCTTCATTCAGACTCGATTTGACAGGGTTTCCGTTTTCATCTTTTACACCCTGAACAATTGCACCGGCTTTGGTGCCTATGCCAATGGTGTGAATCCGGATATTATTTTCCGTGTATGCTTTTTCAGCAAGATCGAAAAAAGATTTTTCAAATGTATCTTTTTCTGTGCCTTTGAGACTCTCAAAAGTAGTATCACCGCCATCGGTAATCACAATCAAATCCTTGAATTTATTTTCAGAAAAATCAAACTGGCGATCAATAATTTCCTTCAGGGCAGGCATGAACTTGGTGCCGGCATAATCGTTGTCATTTATGGAAACATCGTCAAGAATCTGTTTGAAATACGTATAATCGAGGGTGAGAATACACTTCACCGATGGCACGGATGTGAAAACGACCAATGCCACATGTTCTCCATCCAGGCATGACAGGATATCTCTTATCATGTATTTGGCTTTCTCCAGTCTGTTTGGATATAAATCCGGCGCAGCCATGCTGGCAGAGACATCCAGAAGAAAAACAATATCCCGGGCATTCTCCTTGACTTTAACTTTATCCCCGCTTTCCTTTTTTTCTATATCCTCCAGAGATATGGATGAACTTGTGGTTTTCTTGTCTAAACCGTTTTCATCGTCTTTCAGTTCCTGATCAGGGGCACCCTGGGGCCTCATCAATGAAAATACCAATAGAAGATACACCACACAGAGACATACTCTTTTAATGATTCTTCCCGGTAAGGAAATACTGTCTGCAATTTTTTTCATGGATGCGATATGCGCAAAGGCATCCATTTTTGATTTCTTCCAGTGATAAGACCATACAAAAAGTCCTATCAGCAAAAAAATGCAGAAAAAAAGATATACAAGATTTTCATTTCCATAGGCTTCGATACCAGGCATCACGGAATTCTCCTGAAATATAGCGTAGACATAAGGATTTCACAAATGAACATCAAAAGGCCTGCCCAAAGAAATATGTTAAAAAACTCAACTTTTTCGGTTTCTATTTTTTTTAAATCCTTGGTTTTATCTATTCTGACTTCAAGCTCCTTTTTGGAAGGAATAATCGATTTTTCAAGTGAGTTGATTTCCTGATATATCTTTAACAGGGCGTTGCCATCCTGAGCCATAAAGAACTGACCGCCTGCCAGTAAAGCAGCCTTTTTAATTTCTTCAGTCGAAAAATTCGTGTTGATTGACTGGATGACCGTTCCTCTTTCATTGTATATCTGACGGGGAGAAATGGCGATGGCATAGATTTTTATGCCATTGTCCTTTGCAAGTGCGGCGGCTTCGCTTGGCAGCAGGGATTTGTGTCTGTCCTGACTGTCTTCCGGCCTGATGATCTGTTCACCGTCCGTAACCAGTATGATGACAGATGATTTGATGTTATAGGCGTCTTCTTCTTTTGCACGGCTTTTGGTTTCAATGATCTGTAATATTGCCCGCTCCAGAGCATAACCGATGTATGTGCCGTCTTCTTCACGCAGTTTGACAAAATCAAGTTGACTGATGTAATCAAGCAGCAACTCGTGCCTCAAGGTTAAGGGGCAGGCAACAAAAGGATACCTGGCAAACGTATACAATCCTATCAGGTCGTTCCCTCTTCCGGTAAAATAGCTTGCATCCTTGTTGGTTTCTTGGGTACCCTTGATAAATCGTTTTGAAATAATTTTAACGACATCCAGTTTTGAAAGCAGTGCATTTTCAAATTTCATATAGTTGAATTTAATGCCATCTCGTCCGGGATGAACGCCCATACTCCCTGACCGGTCTATGATCAGTTGAATTGAAATCCCCTCCGTCGGTACTTCTATTTTTTTATATTCTTCTTTCTGTTTTTCGTTTTTTTCTTTTTTTTCTGTATCGGTTCTGTCTTTTTTAACCTCACGTTCTAGGTAAGGGTGGGAAAAGGCAATAAACAGCATCGATACCGTCAGAAGCCTCAGAAAAAAAGGCAGATTGATCATTCTTACTTTAAGCATCCGTGGTGTTGTCTTGATGTTTCTAAGACTTGAAAACCGAATACGGGCAGGCGTTTTCTTTCGAAAATAGACATACATCATGGCCGGAAGGACAGTTATCATGCCCAGTAAGGATATTCCGAGATTGATCATATCAAATCTTAAATCAGTTACGAATTGAGTCCAGCCCATTTACTTCACATCCTCCTCGATTTTCCGGGTTTTATCCACAAAAGATTTGGCAATATCAAAACTCAATTCCCCCTTTTTTATATCAGGCCTGTATTTTGAATATTTAACCTCATCTGCATGATTGGAGAATTCCCTGAGAATGTTTTCAGATTCCTGATCAAACGGATTTGATTTCAAAAGGCTATAAAAAAATTCCTCAGTTGTCTGATTTTGAGCATAGATTTGAAATCGATTACCGATATATATCCTTAAGATAAACGAAAGTTCATAATAAAAAGCCTGAATGTGGCCATGCTGCAAAAGGTGCTTCTCTTTAAGATCGTTAAGGGCTTTATAGGCGATTTCATGCGCGGGGACAGGAGCTCTGTTTATCATTTGGGATATTTTTTTTCGACCGAAAAACCAAACTATCGGAAATATAATACCTGCAGATAAAATGGCCCATACAATCCACCATGGAAATGATTTTTCGGAAAGGGCTTTTACTTCATCCAGCTTATGGTCCTCTTCCCGCTTGAGTTCGGCGTCGGATTTATCTTCCGGGCGTCTTTCTCTTTTTGTCAGTTTATCCAGATGATAGTCGGATTGTCCAAAAATGTCAGACAACTCCCTTCGGTTTTCAGGCATCCTCCGGACATCTATCAGGAATCCTTCAGCAATGACACTGAACACGGCCAAATGGTCTTTTGGGTCCACATTTTCCTTTTTTAAATTTTTGCCGGGTTCATCATCTGTTTTATCAAAGGATATCATAATGGGCAGTATAGAATAATTGCCACTTAAAAACGGCTCAAGTACAAATTTCTGTGAATAACGGACAGAACCGTCTTCAAGGGATTGTTTATCGATCTCTGATACATCTGTTGCCCGAAATCGTCTTGACCGTTCGTTGAAATTGACAGAGAATCCATATTCTTCAAAAGATGGCAGATGCGGCACAAATCCTTTTGGCGATACAACCTCGACGTTCAAGACCACACTATCTGCGATCGTTATGACGTCTGAAGATACGGTGACGTTTAGTGTGGCAGTCACCCCGTCATAACTGGCCTGATTTTCATGAGAAACCGGATCAGCATACAGATGACTGCAAGTAAAAAAATAGAACGCGATGATAAAAAGGAAACCAACACGTTTCATCGTCTTTTCCCCCTGGCTTTAAAAAAATTGACCAGTGCATTTTCAAAAGGAACACGTGTGTTGATTTCAAGAAGATCAATGCCCAATGACTTAAAAAAGGATTTTCTTCCTTCATTTTCACTGGCTACAGAAGCCCGGAATCGATGCTGGAACTCGTCGCTTGATGTATCCACAAGCATCATTTCGCCGGTTTCCGAATCTTCGAGTTCAATCAGTCCAACCATGGGAATCTCTATTTCACGGGGATCGGATACGCAGATCGCCGTGATATCGTGTCGTCTGGCAGCCAGTCTCAAATCGGACTGAAAATCGCTGGAGATAAAATCTGACACAATAAAACAGACACCTCTCTTTTTTCGTTTTCTGTTGAGGTGCGAAAGAGCTACATTTATATCAGTTGCAGCCTTTGATTGCGTTTTCTCCAAAATTTTTGCACTGACAAGAAGCTCCCGGATAATCCGCAATACATGCTTGCTTCCCTTTTTCGCAGGAATAAAGCGTTCGACTTTATCGGAAAAAAGGATCAATTCAACCTTGTCGTGATTATGGATGGCTGAAAACGCAAGCGTTGCACAGATTTTTGCAATGATGTTTGCCTTTGAAAAGCCGATGGTTCCAAAACCGGAGGACGCAGACACATCAACAAGAATCATCACCGTCAGTTCGCGTTCTTCCTTGAAATTTTTAACATAGGGGTGATTCATCCGGGCGGTCACGTTCCAGTCGATATTCCTGACATCATCTCCAGGGAAATATTCACGCACATCCTCAAACTCCATTCCCCTGCCCTTAAAGACAGACTGGTATTCACCGGCTAAAACATCACTAACCACCTTCCCTGTGCGCATTTCAATCTGGCGCACTTCTTTGAGCACTTCGTTTAATTCTTCTCGACTGATATCCATAACATTCAATCTTTTCACCGAAAAAACGGTTTAATGTTCGTCAACGTTATCGACAGATTGCTTTTCTCTGAAAATATCCTTTCAGAATCAAGGCGTTGGCAGTGTTGAGAGAATTTTTTCGATTACCTTCTCAGATGTCATCTGTTCTGCTTCACCTTCATAGGAAATGATAATCCTATGACGCAACACATCATAAGCCATTTTCTTGATATCATTGGACCGCACATGGTCTCTGCCTTCGATGTAGGCCAGTGCTTTCGAAGTGACGATAAGAGCAATGGTTGCTCTGGGAGAGGCACCACATTCAATCACATCTTCAAGTCCTTCTATAGACGTTCCTTTTCGTGTGGCAAGAACGATATCTACAATGTAATCCTTCAGTTCATCCGAGATATATATTTCATCGACAAGTTTCCGGGCATCAAGAAGAGCGGATATATCCGTAATTTTATTTACCGTATTCTCAATATTAATCTTTCCCATTCTCTCAAGAATATGCCTTTCTTCCTTTTTGTCCGGATAATCAATGGTCACTTTAAGCATAAACCGGTCGACCTGGGCTTCCGGAAGCGGATACGTTCCTTCATGTTCAATAGGATTCTGTGTGGCAAGAACAAGAAACGGATTATCAAGTTTATAGGTGTGATCGCCGAGAGTCACCTGTCGTTCGGCCATTGCTTCAAGAAGGGCAGACTGCACTTTTGAAGGCGCGCGGTTAATTTCATCCGCAAGCAGAATATTTGTGAAGACGGGTCCCTTTTTAACAGAAAAAGATCCTTCTTTAGGATTGTAAACCTGGGTTCCAACCACGTCGGCCGGCAACATGTCCGGTGTAAACTGTATTCTTTTGAAACCTGTATCCAATGTCGATGCAAGCGCCTTAATCGCCATTGTTTTTCCAAGGCCGGGTAATCCCTCAACAAGCACATGGCCATCGGCCAGAAGCGCCACCATCATTTTTTTGATTAAATCATCCTGGCCGATGATGACTTTGTGAATTTCATCAAAAATATTCTGTATAAACCGGCTTGATTCCTTCATATCCATTGTCATGAATCACCTCAATCCATCATTGGGTTATCGAATTCTGGTGTTAACAGGGTAATCCTGTACTTTAGCAGAAAACCTGCCTAAACAAGTTTGATTCAATGTGTTTTTAAATAGTAATCATCGGGCGAAGACGATTATGTCTTTGGGAAATGGTTAAGCAAAAATATTTCATTTAAATTGCATTGCAAAACCGAAACTAAAATAATTCAATTGAACCGTGTGTCAATAGCAAAAAACAGAAAAATTATAAATTGGGAATTAAATTATAATCCCAACGATCATAAAAGAAGCGTTGGCCCACTTTTTGTTTCTGCTTTCGGTCTTTTTTTGCATGCGTCAAAAAAAGGTCTTTCACATGACACAAATCATTGTAAATACCAAGAACAATTAAATTTTCAGTCGATACAGTTTTCTCTTTACAAGGCAAATTGAAATTGTTATAGTGAACGATGTTCAAGCATAGTATTTCTCAATATCAACCAATATAAAATGAATTTTCTGCAAAATATACCATTCGAACGGGTTCGTTTTCTTCCGTTCAAGGAGCAAAAAAATATGGAACTGTTTATTGCCTTTGTAATTGGTATCTGCCTGATAAACGGTTATGCTCCACTTAACGAGTCTCCGAAGGACGAGCTTTTGATCAAAACAGCGCCGAATACGCCATATAAAATCAGAAATACCGTTATTCCGGGTTCTAAAATGAAATACAATGAAGTTGTCCGGCAAACCTATGATTATAGCTGCGGTTCAGCCGCCCTGGCGACCCTCCTCAGATTTTATCTGGGGGAAGACATCACTGAGCAAAATGTAATCCAGGGCCTTTTGCTATATGGCGATAAAGAACAGATCATAAAAAGAAGAGCGTTTTCCCTGCTGGACATGAAAAAATATGTCAATGTGCTGGGCTACGAAGGTACCGGTTACAGGGCTGAACTGGAAGATTTGACAGATCCGGCCAACTGGCCGTGTATCATTCCGATAACGCTTTTTGATTATCGTCATTTTGTAATTCTTAAGGGTGTGCATGACGGTCACATCTTTTTTTCAGATTCCTTTAGCGGTAACAGCAGCTACCCTTTATCAACTTTTGAAACCCTATGGTATGAAAAAATTGTTTTCATTGTTACGCCAAGGGGGGGCAAAGGTCTCTCGGCTTTAAAACTTAAACCTGAAGATCTTCAATATATCACTGAAAGTGAAGCAAAAAGATTTTTTACAGCTACCTATAAACCCTTTGATATTCCTTCAACTGTAAAAATGACTAACATTCCCGGTCAGAAACAGTTTTACAAGCCATGAGTTTATACGGCCGGGTGATATGATGTATTGACCTTTTCAATAACTTGATTACAGGGAGATAATATCAATTGAAAAACCATTTTCTAATATTTGTCTTATTGATGTCATTTCTTTTTTTCTTCACGTCCAATGTATACTGCGAACAAACCTTCCGATTGGATAATGCTGATCCGCTCCTGTCAACATGGCAAGTTTTTGATGAAGGGACAAACTATACACCTTCGGTATGGTCATCGGTAAATGGAATCATTGATCAATCGAGCAATATTTATGGGGGAAGCGCCGGAAATGAACCTGAAAAACCGGGAACAATTGCCATTTCCGGCAATCCGGACTGGTCAGATTTTTTCTACAAATTAAGCCTGATTTCAATGGATGATGATTCAATTGGTGCGATATTCCGTTATCAGGATATCAAGAACTACTACCGGTATTCGATGGACAGACAACGAAAATTTATCAGACTGGTAAAAATCGTTGACGGAACCGTTTCTGTTCTTGCCGAACAAAATCTTGCCTATAACCAGAATGAGTGGTATTCATTAAAGATAAATGCCATTGGCAATCATATTCAAATACTCCTGAATGACCGTTTGATGTTCAAGGTCAGTGACAATACATTTTTAAAAGGAAAAGTCGGCCTTTACTGCTGGGGCAATAGTGGCAGTTCTTTTAAAGATATATCCATCACTCCCCTAAAGACGATCCGTGCGGAATCGATACCGGAGCCTGAAACAGTCATACCTGTTTCTGCGACGGCCCCCTCTTCAGCCACAGCGCAGGCATCATCGCCATCTGTTTCGGCAGATTCTTCAGGTTTGCCATCTGATGTGAAAACGCTTGCTCGACAAATTGAGATCCTGCAAAAAGAAGTCAAGGCCCTCAGAGAAGAAGCAGAAATCAGACGACAACTTCAGATGACCGAAGATGAAAAATCCGAAGAGGAAGAAGAACTCCTCACTGCGGTGGGACGAGACTACACCCTTCTGAAATCAGGCACGCTTGGATTTGAATACAGTATGACCTATTCTTATTATTCCCTTGATTCCATAAGTGGTATCTATACAGTGAACACATACAGCAATCACAACCTTACAAACAGTCTTTTCATGGAATATGCCCTTCTCGATAATTTTACATTGAATACGGACATACCCTTTGCATTCAAACATTATGATGAAGATAACCATTCGAAATCAATTAATGATCTGGGAGATATCACATTCGGTTTCCAGTATCAGCCTGTCAAAACCAAAGCCGATAAACCGTCCATTATCCTGACTTCAAGCCTGTCATGCCCCACCGGGAGAAGTCCATATGAAATAAATCCGGAGAAGGATCTCACCACAGGAGATGGTATCTATGCTATTTCCGCAGGCATGACCGCATCAAAAACAATCGATCCGGTTATCGCTTTTGGTAGTGTGGGATACACGTATAATTTCACAGAAAGCGGACTTAACTATAAATACGGGGCGACAAATAATACGATCCGAAAGGTCGACCCGGGAGATTATATCCATGCCAGTGCTGGATTTGCCTATGCGCTTTCCTATAAAGTATCATTAAACATGAGCTATCAGCTATCATACGGCATGGAATCTACTTATTATTTCAAGAAAGACGCATCTGGCGTCATCAGCCCAAAGCAGGAAATCGCAAGCTCGGTTTCTTCTATTTTCAGCATTGGCATGGGGTGGCGGATATCATCAACACAGACAGTTATTACCAGCATTGCCATGGGATTTACCAATGATGATCCTGATTTTCTGATATCCGTAAGGATGCCATTTGAATTTAACCTTAACTAAAACCGAATCTATCACTATGGGCAAGCGATTTTATTTGAAATACCGATTTTGTGTCCTGGCTGTTCCGATCATTGTCTTCTTTTTGACCCACAGCATTGCCATTGCCTCGTTAAATGAACAAATTGCTATCGATGCAAAAGCCATATCTCTTGCCAACACGGTCACCTCATCACCGCCGGGAATGATGTCAATTCATTACAATCCCGCAGGTCTTTCTCAGCTGAAGGGAGGCAAACAATTCATGATCACGTTTGCTGCCTTGCGCCTTGAAATTTCGGGGAAATTTGAATCAGACCCAGACTTTGAAGGTTTTCTGGGGGGCAAATTCAATGACGATAAGCTGGATGGTGCAAGTGGTAAAACAAGTGATCTTCGCATCCGTGCACCCTTTATTGGCGAAATCGATATCCCCGGAGGTATGATTGTGTCCCCGATCGCGTTTGGGTTTTCGTATAGAGAAGAAAATTCCAGGTGGACATTTGCAAATGGTTTTTATGCCCCTTACGTGGGCGGTTTTTCACATAATGACAAGGACGACCCCATGGTTTACGGAGGCAAATCCCTTTATATCCAGCATTTTATATATCTTTCCCCCTCATGCAGCTATCAATTTTCAGATGACTTTTCAGCAGGCCTGTCTATAGGGATCGGGCAATCTGCCATGGGTGCCGAGTTGGATATACGTGCCCCCAGCGAACTTGTTGCCTTGACAAATGAACAGGGAGACACGAGTGGCAATCTGGATATCCCTGTTCTTTCTCAACTGGACGCCCCCGCACCCTGGTTTGGGGGAGGCATTTCTCCCTATGATACGATTGCAAAGCTAAAATTCAAGACGAGGGATGATTTCTCACCCTCATACAATATCGGTTTTTTGTGGGAGCCCATTAAATGGTTTTCATTAGGGGCCTGCTATCAGAGTGAAGTCAAGGCAAAGATGCGGGGAGAATACATGGATGCCCTTGGCGACAGTTTCCAGAATGCTATCGACTGGTTGGGTTTATCTCCGCCAACACTTGTAATGTCTCAAATCACAGGGCTTCCTGCCGAATCCAAAGCATATGAAAAAGGGTATTGCTCACTCGAATTTATTTTTCCCCAACGACTGCAGGTAGGCATCACAGTCAGGCCCATCAAGTCTCTCAAACTTATGACGGATATGCACTGGACAGAAGGCTCAGCCAATAAAACACTGGCGCTTGATTTTGATCAGGACATGCAGGTTTTTCAGTTTATCACACAGCTTGGATATTCAGGAGGCTCCCGGTCCATGGTTGTGGATCTCGACATGAAAAACACCCTGCATTTCAGCTATGCCTTAGAATTTCAGGCACGGGAATGGCTGTCATTGCGGTGCGGGTATGAGGCACGTGAATCGTCCGTGCAAGATGACCATTTTACACTCCTTGCACCTTTTCCGGATCTTGACATTTTGGGTGCCGGAATTGGCATAAGTCTCAAAAATGGTCTTAAGGTCGACCTTGCAGGCAGCTATATCTATAATAAAGGGTTCACGGTTCCCAACAATACCAGCAAACAACTGAATTCAACCACATTTACAGATATTTTTTACAATCCTTATGCGGGACTTGATTACGAACAGGACATTGAAATTTTTGAACTGGCGATGTCGTTATCCATGCCAACGAATGTGGTGGGTCACAGTATTGACCGGTTTTTTGAGGTATCCGGGGAGTTCATGAGAAACCTGAATCCATTTTAGTGGCGTTTCTGTTGTAAAAAAAACGGTATGCGTGCCTATTTATTTCCCCCCTTCTTGCCCGTAGCAGCAAACAAATCAAAAAATGTTTTAAATGGCGTAAAGTCTTCAATATTTTTTTGGGCCATCTCTGAAACATCAAAACCAAAATCGAGCATTTTTTTAAATTGATTATCAAAAACCGTTTTCTGCGAGATATAACTTTTGATGACCTGTTGCAGATATGTTTCAAAAAATTCACTCAATACATTATCCCCATACTGGATAATCAGATGAAGCAGCGGTGAAGGCAGGAGAATGTTTTTCTGTTTGGCTTCCTCAAGAACGATCTGTGTAAGTATGAATGATGTCACATCTTCATCCGTCCCCACATCTCTGACTTCCACGATCGTTCCCTGCCGAATCATGTCACCGACTTGTTTGAGAGTGACATAAGTGCTGTTGGCTGTATCATATAACCGTCTGTTTGGATATTTTTTAATCACTGCATGTTTTAATGCCATTATAAGGTTCCTTTACAATTTAATTACAATCGTATAAAGTGTCTGACAATAACCTGTTATAGACAGACATATCAAGTCAATTTTTTGACATCACGAGGTATTATGGCCATTAGCAAGTATATATATTGCAAACACAATGAGCTGCCTGTCATATTTAGAAAAGTTTATTTTGCAATTTCAATACCACAAGTTAAATGTTTAAAACGCAAACGTTTTTTTAATACCCTGCAGTTCTAAACCTTTTTTTGTTTTAAGCAAATAAAAATATGTCAAACGATTCTTTAATTGAAATCATCGACACCATTTCTGCAGGATTTCTTCTGTCAGATCCTGAATCTGATGCAGACATCAAAGAACTGATTATTCATCTCCAAACACTGGGTGATGCGGTATCCGGTCTAAAATACCATGACATCTTCACGCTCACTTCGACGGCAATCGACCTTCTCCAGGAAATTAATCATGAAACGCCTGAAAATCACCTTCAGCTGATGGACACACTGAGAGACCTCATCTCTGAAATTCAAAATATTCATCGTAAAGAATCAGCAGAAGTCAATACGAGCTCCGAAATGAACAATTCAGGGCAGGAGGTAATCGGGCTGAGACATCCGGGAAAGCTTCCGGATCATCTTGATAATGAGGTCTTTGCTGAATTTTTATCTATACAGCCGGATATGCTTCATCGAATGGAAACCTTGATTCTTGAACTTGAGGAAACATACTCCCAGAAAAAACTCACTGAATTGAAAAGACTGATACATACTGCAAAAGGAGAAGCCGGTTTTTTAAATCTTGGAGATGTTGAAAACCTGTTACACCATACCGAAGATTTCATTGAAAATGAGTCTGCCGCAGAGAAAACCGATACGCTGCTATCAATCGTCGACTGGTTAAAAAAAACCTATCAGACGTATTCAGGCGGACCGGATATATATACACCTGTCCAGGAAATTCTGGAAACATTAAAGCCCAAAAACCCTGCCAGACCTGTTCCAGATACGGCTAAAAGTTTATCCTTTGATTCAAAATCCATTGAGGAAGAACTCCTTGATAAAATTGGACCCCCAAATACACCGGAAATATCAAACAACGGTTTATTCGAAAAGTTTACTTTAACGGTCAGAAAACATATAGATCAACTCAATTCTCTTTTACTCACACTATCCACAGATCCTGATGATGCTGAAACTGCCACAGGTATTCATCGAATTTTTGCAGGCATTCATGAACTGGCACTATTTTTTAATATTAAGGACATGGCCGTTCTTGCGAAAGAAACAGGATGCCTTGCAGAACAATTGAACACGCCTGAACATGTGCCGTTTCGCTCCTGGCTGAATGTAATTTTTGAATCAATAGAGGGTTTAAGCGCCATTTTAAATAACATTTCTATAAATCTGCCTGACCAGACGTCACATTTCCCCATATCTGATCTGGCCCAATATATATTCCGGATCAGGGCGGCCTTATCAGGCCAAATCACGACTTTTCCGACATCCGTGCCCCCCCGGTCAGATAAAAAAATAGGCGATATTCTGGTCAGTTCGGGTTTGACCGACCCCAAAACCATAGCGCAGTATGCCACAGTGCAGGCTCAAATGCGTTCAGATAAAAAAATAGGTGAGATGCTTGTTTTAAATGGAAAAGTGCAGGCTAAAGACGTGTCTGAAGCACTCCAGAGTCAGACACCAATCCAGGATCAAAGATCTTCTCTGTTAAAAGACTCTATTTCTGTGGATGCAGACAGATTGGATCGAATGGTCAATATGATCGGTGAGCTGGTTATTGTCGAATCCATGTTTTCCCAATCTGAGGAAATCCAACAGATAAATTCGCCTCAACTTTGCCGGCACATCACTGCCATGGATAAAATTACCCGTGAACTGCAGGAAACGGGACTGTCTCTCAGAATGATGCCGGTCCGCCCCATTTTTCAAAAAATGGGGCGGGTGGCTCGAGATGTGGCGAAAAAGGCCAATAAAAAAATCAAGTTTGTCATGTGCGGGGAAGAAACCGAACTCGACAAAACCATTGTCGATAAATTGAATGATCCTCTAATGCACATGATAAGAAATGCGATTGACCATGGCATTGAGGATGCGCTCACAGAAAGAACCGATCAGGGTAAACCCGAAATTGCCACAATAACCTTGCGTGCGTTTCATAAAGGAGGAAATATTTTTATCGAGGTCGAGGATGACGGCATGGGCATGTCACCCGAGAAGATTTTAAACAAGGCCATATCCTTGAATCTTGTATCAAAGTCAGACCAACTCAATGAACAGGATATCTTCCATCTTATTTTTGAGCCAGGCTTTACAACAGCAAAAAAAATCACGGATATTTCCGGCCGGGGTGTGGGCATGAACGTTGTCCGAGAAAGCATTGAATCCCTGAGAGGAACCATTGATATCCAATCCACAGTTGGCAAAGGAAGCAGGTTTTCCATTACCATTCCGTTAACGCTTGCCATCATAGATGGTATGATTGTGCGCGCAGCAGATATCCGGTATATTGTTCCCACGCTATCGATAGTGATGTCCACCTGTATCGAAAAAAAAGACATTCAATCGGTCATGAATCAGGGTGAGATGATCATGCTGCAGGATGGACTCATCCCTCTTTTCAGGCTGAACATGTTGGTCGATCATCAGGCTGAACAAACCGGGAATAAAAGATCATTTGCCGTTATTGTCGAAAACAACAATCGAAAAATCGCACTTGGTGTTGATGAACTGATAGGAAAACAACAAATAGTCATCAAGTCTCTTGGCGAGTTTATGAAAAGCGCCACTGGCATTTCAGGCGGTGCCATTCTGCAGGATGGCCGGGTTGGCCTTATTCTGGATGTGCCGGGTCTGATAAGAATCGCACATCAGAAACCGTGATCCGTCATCGGAATATAAATGATATGCCGCCTGTCATGCAATCGCTCAGTCCAAATAAAACGCTTTTCTGGTATTGCCGCCATCTCAATAATTGAATTCTAATTTGACAAGACCAACGCTTGTAACTATATTAGCATTTTTTATCAATCGATTGAAACAGGCATATCATGCAACCGAAGATAATGGAATTGACTGACGACAATCCGCTAATGCAATGCAAACGGTGAAATAAAACATGACAATACGATGGTTTAAAAAAGCAGGCTGGCTGATATTGCCATGTATAATACTGCTGATGTCTTCAGAAAAAGATCTGCTGGCAGGCCCATCTGAAGCAAAGGATACACCTCCCAGACATTACACCCTTTCGGATCTCTATCAACTTGCACTGCAACACGCTGAAGAAATTCGTTTTGCCGAAGAAAATCTTTTGATTGCACAAGAAGACAAACAAAGAGCATTGTCTGTAATCATTCCCCGGTTATCTGTCTTTGGAGACTATATCAACTATAAGGACACAGATGCCACATTTCCAAAAACAGTGTCCTATGGTGCAAAATTTGATCAGACATTTACCACCAACGGCAGAGAGCTGACCGCCTTGAAAATGGCTGGAGATTATATCAGTCAAAATGAATTTGATCTTGAAAATATAAAAGAAGCTTACCTGTTCGAGGTCGCCACCGCGTATTATGGTATCTTGAGGACCACAAAAACGCTGGAAATCAGCAAAGCCGATGTCAATAGACTCAAACAGCATAAAGAAGCCGTCAAATCCAGATTTGATCTGGGCGATGTGACCAAAACAGCCATGATACGCGCCGATGCCGAGCTTTCAGGATCAAAGTCCATTCTTGTCAGGTCCGAAAACGCACTGCATCTGGCCCGATTTGCACTTTCACGTCTGGTGCCCCTGCCCATGGATTATCTGATTTCCGACCCAGCGTTTTCAATCCACCCGATATCCTATGAACTGGCGCAGGTTAAAAAGGAGGCTGTTTTAGACAGAGCCGATCTGAAAGCGCTGAAAAAGTTGACAGAAGCATCTTTAAAGCAGATCAAATGGTCAAAGGGGGCATATTATCCTGTTCTTTCACTTGAAGGAAAATATTTTGATACAGAATCCGAATGGTCTGAAACTGATCCCATGACGGGAATGGACAATTTTAATACAGACAACTACTCCATCCATCTGCAACTGATATTCACCCTGTTTGACGGGGGGTTGAAAAAAGCGGAACTCAGGCAGGCAAGGGCCCAATACCGGCAGGCCTTACTCCTGTATCAATCCAAAGTAAAGGAAGTCTGCCTGGCAGTTGAAACCGCTTACCTCGATCTGGTCACCCAAAAAAGCATGTTGCAGTCTCTTGAAGATCAATTGAAATTTTCAGAAGAAAATTTTAAAGCGATTACCGAACAGTTTGATATAGGGCTTTCAAACAGCATTGATGTCATGGATGCCAACACGCTTCTGGTAAAAGCGGAAAGAGAATTTTCAGATGCCCGGTTCAAATATGTACTGGCAGATCTGAATTTAAAACGGGCCAAAGGTTCTTTCATGAATCAGGTCCAAAAAAAATGAGTGTCCCCTGAAACAAGTCAATTTATTTTCATTCAGGGACCCAACAGAAGAAAGACAGGTTATGAACGCAAATTCCACAAACGATGAGAATCAGACGGTTGGCAAAAAAATTTTACGGTTTATATGGTCTCTCATTCCATTTTTTATTCTTGTTATGGTGATTGTTATCATGGGAGTGATGTGCGGGGCTAAAAACAAGGCTATCAAACAAGAGAGAGCCCAAGCACTCAAGGCTGAAGATCCCGGCATCAATGTGGTCACTCTGGAACTGATTCCCAAACCGTTAAGAGATCGTATCAATCTGCCAGGCATGATCGAACCCTGGGTCATGCTGGACGTTTTGTCAGAAGTTCAGGGTAAAATTACAGCAAAACCAACAAAAGAAGGTGACAAAATCAATCAGGGCGATGTACTGGTGACGGTCGATCAGAACAAATACGACAATGCTTACCGATCATCAAAAGCCGCCTATGAAGCGTCCCTGTCTTCTAAAAAAAGGCTTGAACAGCTCTTTGCCAAACAGCTTTCCAATAAATCAGATCTGGACAACATGACAGCACAGGTGGAAAACCTGAAGGCGGTTATGGACAATGCCGTGCTTGATCTTGAAAATTGCACGATAAAAGCGCCTATATCCGGCATCATAAACAGGATCCATGTCGAAACCGGGCAATATGTCAATATCGCTTCCAAAATTGCTGAGATCATTCAAATAGATAAGGTAAAAGTCAAGGTTGGCATTCCGGAGTCTGATATCAATTCGATTCGAAACGTCAACCATTTCACCATTCGAATCGATGCATTAAATGAACGGGAAATCGATGCCAAAAAACACTTCTTGTCAAAGATAGCCGGCAAAGATGCCATTTTATACGACCTTGAACTTGCCGTAAACAATCCCAACCTTGACCTTCTCCCCGGCATGTTTGCACGAGTGGAAATCATAAAAAGGGAAATCCCGGAAAGCATTTCCATTCCCATCTATGCCATTATCTCCAACAATGATTCTCATATTGTATATATTGAAAATGATGGCCTGGCGCACAGGAGAGAAGTAGAACTGGGTCTTCAGGACGGCTGGCTGATGCAGGTGACGAAAGGTCTTGAAAAAGGAGAAAAGGTCGTTGTGACAGGCCAGAGAAATCTCAATGAAGGCCAGCTCCTTAATGTGGTCAGACGGATAAAAGATCTTGAGGAAATGAATTAGATGATTATCTCTGATACAGCGGTTAACAACCGTGTCAGTGTGTTTATATTGGCGCTGATTATTCTTGTTTTCGGAACCTCCAGTTATAACAGCCTTCCACGGGAAAACAGCCCGGACATCTCCATACCCTATGTGTTTATCTCGACATCATATAAAGGTGTTGCCTCATCTGATATTGAAACTTCGATTACCATTCCCATTGAAAAAAAATTAAAAGGTCTTGAAGGTGTCAAAAAAATCCATTCCATCAGTTCCGAAGGGATTTCAAAAATCAATATCGAGTTTGTTCCGGGCACGAACATTGACGATGCTCTGCAAAAAGTGAAAGACAAGGTTGATGAATCTAAAAATGATCTGCCCCAGGACCTTGAAAACGATCCGTCTGTATTTGAGGTCAATTTTTCAGAAATGCCCATCGTGGTCTACTCCATCAGTGGTACATGCGGGATGGCCAGATTAAAAGAAATCGCAGATGAACTGGAGGAAGACATCGAATCGATTCCCGGTGTGCTCCAGGTCGATGTTACCGGTGGAAGCGAAAGAGAGATCATCATTGAAGTCGATCCTGATAAGCTGACCTATTACCGGATTCCGATCAGTGCATTTTTTTCTGCTGTAAACAACGAAAACCAGAACACTTCCGGCGGGTCAATATCATTGGGTGACGGACGATATCAGCTGCGTGTTCCGGGCGAGATATCTGATCCGAATGAACTGTATCATGTGGTCGTGGCTTCGTTTAACGGCAGACCGGTTTATTTGAAAGATCTGGCTGTTGTCAAGGACGGCTTCAAGGATGAGGACAGCCGGTCACGCTTGAATGGCAAGGAGGCCATCAATGTTGCCGTCAAGAAAAGGACCGGCGAAAACATCCTGATCATTTCAGAAGAGATTGACCGGTTAATAGAGAACAAAAAGCTTTCCTGGCCTGCAGGCACCCAGATCACAAAACTGATGAATGACGCCAAGGAGATTCGTAACATGGTTCTCGATCTCGAAAACAATATTCTCTCTGGCCTCATTCTTGTCGTTGTTGTATTATTTTTTGCCTTAGGGCTCAGAAATTCAGTTCTTGTGGCACTTGCCATCCCCTTTTCCATGCTTCTCTCGTTTATGGTGCTCTCCGTATTTGGCATTACGCTCAATATGGTTGTTCTTTTTTCTTTGACCCTCGCACTGGGGATGCTTGTGGATAATGCCATCGTCATTGTTGAAAATATTTACCGGTATATGGAGCAGGGCGTACCTAAAATCGAAGCTGCCATAAAAGGCACATCTGAAGTTGCCTATCCGGTTATCGGGTCTACGCTAACCACACTGGCCGCTTTTTTGCCACTTGCGTTCTGGCCTGGCATTATGGGCGAATTCATGAAATATCTGCCGATTACGCTCATTATCACACTTTCTTCAAGTCTTTTTGTGGCACTCGTCATCAACCCGGCATTATGTGCCTTTTTCATGAAAATCAAAATAAACCCTTCCGAGCAAACAGATGCATCGGGTGATGATATTAATGCCATGGGCGAACAACCTATCGAAATTAAAGGAAAAATTTTAGAAAGTTATTCAAAAGTATTAAAGATAGCTCTCCAATTTCGCGTGTCTGTGCTTTTATGCAGCGTCGCTCTATTAGTACTCCTGACGCTGATCTGGGTGTTTGCTGTCGGGCTTGAACGACCGCTTGAATTTTTTCCTGAAATCGATCCCAGAAACATTTACGTCAACATCGACCCTCCTGAAGGAGCGGATCTGGACTATATTGACCAGATTCTAAAAAAAGTGGAGATTGTGGCCAGCAGTGCGTTAAACAAGGATGATGAAAAGGCATATCTTGATTTTATCACATCCCCGCCGCTGAATCATTACAACGATACATATGACCCGAAACCGTTTAAAGATAAAAACGGAGAACCCTTTACCGGGCCAACAAGTTTCAGGAATGTCAAACACATTTATGCAAAAGTCATTAAAAATTTCAGCGGGGCCACGTTTGGCTCAAGTGCAGATAACCATCTGGGGATTCAGTTTCTTGACCTTGAGGACAGAATCACACCGTCGGTCAATGATATGGAAGAAATCAGAAAACGGGTTCAATACATCCCGGGCGCACGCATAACCGTTGAAAAGGAGAACAATGGACCGCCCACCGGACCGCCGATCAATATTGAAATTTCAGGTGACAACTATCAGAATCTTGGCAGGCTGGCCAAAGATGTGCGTAGAATTATCGGCAAAATCCCCCATATGGCAGATCTGAGAGATGACTATGTGGATGCCATACCTGCGATACAGATTAACGTTGACAAACAGAAAGCCGCCATGTTCGGGCTTTCAACCTATACCATCGGATATGTGATAAAAACAGCCTTCAATGGACTTAACATCTCGACCTATTACGCGAATAATGACGATTTTGATATCACGGTAAAACTTCCTGAAAACGACCGGAAAACAACGGATGTGCTTCATGCGCTGATGATTCCGACTCCCACAGGCCAGCTTGTTCCTCTGACCACCGTTGCCAGCATTACCTACGCCGGCAGCCTCGGTGATATTGTGAGAATCGATCACAACCGTGTGGTCACCATCAAGGCAAATGTAGAAAACAACAAGATACCCGGTGTCTTGCTGAGAACGCAGGCAGAAGAACTGCTTAAGAATTTTACCCTGCCCAAAGGATATGGCATAACCTTCACCGGCGAAAATAAGAGCCAGAAAGAATCTGAAGACTTTCTTGAAAAGGCTTTTATCATTGCGATATTTCTTATTTTTCTCATTCTTGTGACACTCTTCAACTCGGTCAATCAGCCGTTGATTATTATGGTTTCCGTCATCTTGTCTCTGGGGGGCGTGTTTCTGGGCCTTACTGTGTTAAGTCTTCCCTTTGGCGTGATTATGACAGGTGTGGGCACCATATCCCTGGCAGGTGTTGTGGTAAATAACGCTATTGTGCTTATCGATTATACAAACAAATTAAAAGAACGTGGGCTTTCTACCCAGCAGGCCATTATCTCAGCAGGAGCCACACGACTAAGACCGGTCATGCTGACGGCGATCACAACCATATTGGGCCTTTTGCCTATGGTAACCGGTATTTCATATGATTTTCATAAAATGAGCATATCTCTTGTGAGCGAATCATCACAATACTGGCGATCCATGGCCATTGTCGTCATATTCGGGCTGATGATTGCGACAATTCTCACGCTAGTGGTTGTGCCCACCCTGTACTCGCTCCTTTCTGATTTTCCCCGGGTCATGAAATCCATTTATGGAAAGGTTCATGATTGGTATTGGCAGACCTTTGATCGGCTGGCCGGAGAAAAATGACGTATCGGGGTTGGGGTTCTCTTCCTCCGATTTGACAGAAGCGAGTGCGGTAAATTATAAGGTGATTTGGCAGAGGTGCGCCGCATTCTGCTGCATGTCAAAAAAATCCTGTTCGGCAAGCCCCGCACCTTTTACAATCCTGATGGCTTTTTCCTGGGTTATCAGGTCAGAAGGGGCGTGAGTATCTGTGTTGATGACCATTTTGGCATTGTTTTCTTTTGCAAGTTTTGCCACGTGGCCGTTCGTCAGAGAATGGCCCTTTCGAGCCGTAATCTCTAAAAAAATGCCGTTTTCTCTTGCAAGACACACTTCCTCCCTTGAAATCAGGCCAGGATGCGCGAGTATATCAATATCTGCATTCAATGCAGCCATGTTTGTTCCCTGCACAACAGGTTCAACAATGGTTTCTCCATGAACAATGATAATTTCCGCACCAAGAGATCGAGCCTTTACGACCAACATGGAAATGTGGGGCGGCGGCACATGGGTCAATTCAACGCCTGCAATGACCTTAATGCCAACGAGCACACTGTTCAGTTCTCGGGCGACTTTAACAATATTGGGAACGACAAAATCGATATTGGACGCATCAACATGATCTGAAATGCCAATTCCTGAAAGCCCCATGTGCTGGGCACGACGGACCAGTTCTGACGGAATAAGCTCGCCATCGCTGAAAACAGTATGTGTGTGAAGATCGATCACCGTTTGTTTCTCCTGGTTTTTTTTATCACTTTTGCAACAGTGATTGCGCTTTAAAAGGATAGGACCAATACATCTGAATCCCCCCGACCATCTTTTTACATTTTGTATTTTCCGAAATCATCCGAATTCAGTTTTTTCAGATAATCTGCCCATTTTTTGCCTTCTTCACTGTCATCCGACATTTCGTATGTCTTTTGATGATCTGAAAATGATTTGACAATCACAACATCATCTACATAAATACGTTTTTTAAATCGAATCGCCAACGCAATGGCATCACTCGGCCTGGCATCCATATAGAAGTCACCATTGTCACGAGAAAAATATATCTTCGCATAATAGGTATTGTTTTTGAGATCACAGATCTCAATCTTGATCAAGTCGGCGTTTATCCTTTCTATAAAATTCTTGAACAGGTCGTGGGTCATGGGACGATCGAATTCAACATTTTGCAAGGCAGACGCTATGGATACCGCTTCCAGCATGCCAATCCATATGGGAAGTGTCTTTTCACCATCTATCGATTTCAGGAAAAGAATGGGTGCGTTTGTTTCCGGGTCCTGGGTTAATGCGGCAATGGTCATTTCGTGTAACATGCTAACCTCCTATTTTTCCACTATTATAGCCAGAGTCAGGGGGCATTCTTCTGTCGTCTGAAAATAATTCGATTCGTGGCAAGTTGACGTTTCAGTCATGCCTGATGAAATAAGAATAAGTCATGCCAAATACAGCCTTCATATTGTATATCCGTTTGTATTTTTTTTGCCCCACAAAGAATGGGAAAATGCCTTTTCAATTTTTATCTTAACCATTTGA
This sequence comes from Pseudomonadota bacterium, assembly GCA_018816735.1. Lineage (GTDB taxonomy): Bacteria > Desulfobacterota > Desulfobacteria > Desulfobacterales > JAHIVH01 > JAHIVH01. The sequence continues at coordinate 112,975 of JAHIVH010000061.1, forward strand.
CCGGTCAATTTTTCGTTTTCCTGGCCGGGCTTGCTGTCATCGATAAAGTTAACAATTGTTATCCCGGAGGTTCTTCCAGTCCATTGTACCTTTTTCCCGGTTGATGGTTCTGTTGACTTTGTTTCTGAATGTTTGCTGTACCCCTCAACAAGTATTTCTTTAATTTTTCCTATCTCTTCTTGATGCTTGCTTCTGGTGATTGTCTCCTGAAGGTCCAAAATTATTTTCAGCCGGTCTTTTTTTTCGGCTTCATAAACCTTGGGCATAAATGATTCAGCGGGTGCATCAGGCCGATCTGAATACTTGAAAGCAAATAGCCCGTCAAATTGAACCGTCTTCATCAGATGAATGGTTTCCTCAAAATCGTCTTTGGATTCGCCTGGAAACCCGACAATCATATCCGTTGTGATCTCAACGTTTGGAACAGCTTTTTTCAGTCTATTCACTTTATCAATATAGATTTCTTTTGTATAGTGCCGATTCATTTTTTTTAAGATTCGATCCGAACCGGACTGAACCGGAAGGTGAATGTGCTTGACAAGCTTATCAAGCGAGGCAATAGCCTGTATCAATTCATCGGACAAATCCTTTGGGTGAGACGTGGCAAAACGGATACGTTTAAGACCGTCTATGTCATTGACCTTGGAAAGAAGATCCGGAAACGAACACCACCCTTCCTTTTTTCCATAGCTGTTTACGTTTTGGCCCAAAAGCGTCACTTCCTTGATCCCGTTTGACACAAGATTTTCAATTTCGGAAATAATTGCTTCAGGAACGCGACTGGTTTCCCTACCCCGCACATACGGTACGACACAATAGGTGCAGAAATTATCACAGCCACGCATGATAGTGACAAATTTTGAAATATCCGTTCCGGTTTGATAATCTGTTATGGGATAAAGATCATCTTCAAGGGACACTGACATGTCTATATCTACAATTCTTTCCCTGTTTTTTTCAATTTCCGTAACATGCTTTGGCAATCTGCCGATGGCGCGTGTTCCAAAAACAATATCCACCTGAGGCACACGCTTGAAAATTTTTTCGCCCTCCTGCTGAGCCACACACCCGCCGATTCCGATGATCAACTGGTGGTTCTTGTTTTTAATCTGGGAGGCCCTTCCAAGAAAACTGAATGCTTTTTCTTCCGCCTTGGCGCGTATGGAACAGGTATTCACAATAATCAGATCTGCATGTTCAAGTGAATCCGTTTTTGAATAATTCACCGGCTGAAGTAAATTTTCAATCTGTTCAGAATCATACACATTCATCTGGCAACCGATGGTGTAAATATATACTTTCTTTTCTTTCATTTTGGTCAGTAGATAATCTCCGTGTCAGGAATATCAAAATCCACAGGCGTGATCATGATTTCATCTTTTAGACTATGAATCACATCATGAACCTCTTCCTCGCATCCGGGTGCGATTGTGATAATGATTTGTCCTGTTTCAGCATTTTTTGTGGTGATCACAGCGATACCGTCGTACCCTTCAAATATAAACCGGATAAAACCAATGAATTCCTTTTCAACCTGATACTGCTTTCTAATTGTATGAAGCCTTGTGTCCAATGTGCTCATAGCAAATCCATCCCTGAATCGGTCGGGTTAAGTTGTTCATGAACTGACATATCCTTTTTAAAAATAATATCAAGGTTTAATCTGCGTGACCAAATCTTTTTACCATCAATATCCATAGGATTTGACCAAAAGCAATTTATCTCTTCTACCTGAAAAATAGAGTTTTGTATTGTTCTCATCAGATGAATGCGCTATCTAATAACGCCAGAATTCAAAAGGAATATATGGCTTAAATTATGATAAAAACCTGGACCTATCTCAAACCGGATATCAGAAAAGTTAAAACGATTCAAAACGCACTTAAATGCCATGAAATTATAGCAAAAATACTTGTAAACCGGGGAATTCATCAAAGTGCAAACGCATTATCCTATATCAATACATCTCCATTGAACATGCGTGATCCCTTTTCCTTGAAAGATATGATGAAAGCTGCCGAAAGAACGGCCGTCGCCATAAAAAGCCGGGAAAAAATACTTATCTTTGGAGACTATGATGCAGACGGTGTGACATCCATAACGATATTGCATGATTTTTTGGTGCGATGCGGCTCAGATGTCACGTTTTATATCCCGCATCGGATGAATGAGGGATACGGTCTTAAAGCAGCGCATATCAGACAGTTCCAATCAAACCTGGCTCCCAGCCTTATCATCACTGTGGATTGCGGTATGGCCAGTCATGATGCTGCCCTGGAAGTCAAAAAATCAGAAATCGATCTGATCATTACTGACCATCACGCCTCAGGTGAAACGATTCCTGAGGCTTTTGCAATTATCAATCCGAAGCAATCCGAATGTCAATCCGGCCTTTCCCATCTTGCAGGTGTTGGTGTTGTTTTTTATTTTCTGATGGCACTTCGGAAACACCTGCGTGACATTAATTTTTTTATCGATAGACCGGAACCCAATCTTAAACAAATGTGTGATCTCGTTGCCATAGGGACTATGGCAGATATGGTTCCCTTAATAGACGAAAATCGTATAATAGTGCATACTGGGCTTGAAGTCCTTAGATCAAGGGGAAGAAAAGGCCTTCAGGCAATTGTGTCGCTTTCCGGTATAAACGGCGACGAACTGACTGCCGAAGATATCGCTTTTAAAATTGCCCCAAGACTCAATTCTGCTGGTAGAATAGGCCATGCCAATATTGCACTGAATCTCTTGCTTGAAACAGATGACAAACAGGCTATGGCGATTGCAAGACAAATAGAGGAAATGAATGCAAAACGGAAGGAACTGGAAGACAATATATTTGACCAGGTGGAATCTTATATTGACCGGCACCCGAACGAGACGTATCGCTCTATTGTTTTATCAAGCAATTATTGGCACCTGGGCGTTTTGGGAATCGTATGTTCACGCCTGGCAAATAAATATTATAAACCTGTCATCCTTGTTTCTCTGGATACGGCCAAGGGAACCGGTTCAGGAAGAAGTATTCCCGGACTGAATCTATTCAAAATCCTTTCCATGTGCAAGAATGACCTGTTACAGTTTGGTGGTCATCAAATGGCCACAGGCTTAACCATTTCACCTGACAAAATTCAATCCTTCAAATATCATTTTGATCAGATAATAGAAGAAAACCACGCAAAAGAGAAATTGATTCCTAAACTCTGCATTGATGCTGAGCTTGACTTCTCGGATATAACCGAAACACTGATAGACCAAATCGAAACATTGCAGCCATTTGGTGAGGAGAATCCCGAACCTGTTTTTTCATCGAGAAACATTCTTATTCAGAACACATCGGACATTGGTAAGCACCACAAACGTTTTACCCTTTTTCAAAAGAACGGCAAATCAGACAAAAAGTTAAATGCCATCTGTTTCAATTACTCCTATCCAAATTCAAAAAATGATAAATTTGACCAAATTGCCTATTCCATAAAATGGAATCGCTGGAAAGGGCAAAAAACAGCTCAGCTTGTTATTGCGGACTTTAAAAAAATTTCTTGCAATCTTTTAAAGGAGTGATTAGTATGTGACTTTTGTGTAAGGCGGAATGCCTATGTAGCTTGATTTAATTTTTGCTGGAATCATTAGGCATGGTTTGAATTCCCAGCATGAGAATATGTGATAAAGAGGTTCATAAAATGGCGAAAATGTTTCGACCAAGCAACCGGGAGTCAGTGATTCTATCCAAAATCGAATCATCAAAGGAACGCTCCAGAAAAAATTCGATTAATAGTGTTAGAGACAATATTGATCAATTAAGCAATACCATTGCAACAAAACTCATTGAAAAAAAACATATAGAAACAACGAGCAAAAATTCGCTTGAAGAGCAGATCGGGAAAAGGCTGCACACGCTTTGCAATTCAGAAGATTTTGATATTGACTACCAGATTGCTCCTTTTAGGAATCTGGTGACCCATCCCCACGTTGTCAGCCTTTATCTTACAGCTTTTGTTCTGGAATCTTTAATTAATCATAAGGATGTCATTGATATTTTTGGAACGGACGAAGAAATATATAGTTGCATAAACCGGCAAGTCCAAAAATATGTACCTCAGTAAAGGTCTTCTCCTATAAGAAAATTCCGATAGCATCTGAGTGATTGTCTTGCCAGGTCAGGAGGCATCCTCAAAGAGTTCTTTCTCTGCTTTCATTTCTGCAAGTCTATCTTCGAAAAAGAATTGTTTTGCCCCAAAAGCCGGTTTCAGATCATCCAGCCAACCTGAATGTTCATCATACTTCGCAAAGAATATTTTATTGACCCATGATGAATCTCGTCCCTGGATAAATTTCAAAACAAAAACTTTCTCGTTTCCTATTGTGGTTACACCATCAATCAATATCTTCCCTGGTGTGGAAGACATGGACGGTCCCCTTACCGTTCTGCTTAGTCCGGATACGCGTTTGTATGCGTTTTTGAAAATCATGTATGCATCGGCGAGGCTTACTGAAAAATAATCTTTGGGTCCTGTGTTTCTTTCAACGAACATATAGTATGGAATTGCGCCAAGAGCCACCTGGTTTTTCCACATTCGGGTCCAGATGTAGGAATGATCGTTGATATGTCGAATCAATGGTGCCTGACATCTGACTACAGCGCCTGTACTCAAAATTCTTCTTATGGCATGCCTTGCAGGATCGGTTTCAAGCTCACGGTAATGACTGAAGTGAGACATAATAGACAGATGAAATCCGCTATCTACGATTTTTCCAAACAGACGGATCAGTTTATCTGAATCATTATCCGTTAAAAATCTGTAAGGCCAATATGCAGGCACTTTTGTACCAAACCGAATGGTTGAAATATTTCCAGGTCTTTTCCTGATCAACGGTTCAATGTATTTTTCAAGCACATTGGCGCTCATAAACAGAGGATCACCCCCTGTTATCAATACATCGGTTACTTCAGGATGAGAATCAAGATAAAGAATGAGTTCGTTAATGCTGGCTGATGAGAATTTCAGTTCCTCAAGACCGACAAACTGCGGCCACCTGAAACAATAAGTGCAGTATGCATGGCAGGTCTGCCCCTGTGTAGGAAAGAACAAGACGGTTTCGTCATATTTATGCTGAATGCCGTTTAACCGTTTCCCTCGGAATTCAGGAACATTCATCGAAATCTGGCCTGCCGGATGCGGATTCATTTTTTTCTGAATCATTTGGGCTTTTTTTATAATCTCGTTCTCCGAAGCCCCTTGTTGGATTTGAGTTCTAATCATCTCATAATCACGCCATTTCAGCATTTTCCGTTGGGGAAAGGTCAGTTGGAATATGGGATCATTGGGAATATTATCCCAATCAATCAGTTCATCGACCACATAATTGTTTGTACGAAATGGCAGCACTCTTGAAACCACATCAATTTCTTCCTTATAAGAAGAAGGCAATCCTTCAAGTGCTTGTATTTTTGAGATATTTTTATTATTGTACGGTTGATAACGCTTTGACGCAATCTTTTGTTGATCGTTCATAGTGACTCCTTGCTATCTGGCAGTAAATCAACTGATGACAATTATAATTTTAGTCTGGACTTATCAGAGGGAATTGAATTTGGACGGCGAGTTATGCATAGGTTCAGGTATATTCCGTTTTTTTCGGAAGAGAAAAACCGGTCACCACCATGGATATTAGCCATCAGTTACCAAAAAAATTCTACTGATAATACTGCCTGTTTTCATTGTTAATCACATCATTTAAGGTATTAATTATAATCATTCCGTTTGCCGTGTTACTGTTGGTATATATGTCCTGCACTTAACTTTATACATGTTTATTCACCTAGACTTCATATCGCAGTGGTATCTCTTTGTCAACTCAGTGCGAATATACAGTTATCAAGCACTTATACTGTATTATCTTGTTATACGGCTGATTTTAAACAGAAAAATATTTTGACAAAACCAGGATAGAATGGATGTGTTGATTAACCGGCAGATTTAATAAGAATGACGAAATATCGAACGAAAAAATTATTTTATTCCGATAGTCAGACTGGCTTTATAAAATAACTTTTCGTTCGAATATCCTCTGTCTATATATTTCCTTCACGCATTATCGTCAGGGCCAATTTATGCATGTATTCTCTTCGTTCAGATTGAGATCTTCCCGGATAATTTCTGAAGGTTAAAACAACGCCTGATAGCGATGCAAAAAAAGCCTGTGTTTGAAGACGTTCCTTGTCACCACCTGCCGCTCTTTTAAGTGCTTCATCAAACATTTTCAGAAAATATATCTGAACGGCATTAAATTTTTTAAGTGCCCGGGGATTCTCTTCACCTCGCATCATGAAATGGCACATCATCTGGAATGAAGCCTCATTGTCTATCAGATAATCAACAACAGCAATGGCAAGATTTTCCACGGTCGCACCCTTCCCCACCAAGGTTTCAAGGTTTTTTTCAATCCTGTTGATATCCTGAATCAGTGCTTCGATGAAAAGGTCATCCCGACTTGGAAAATAGCGATAAATTGACGCGGCAGAAACACCAGCTTCAGAAGCAATATCCCGCATACCGATATCATGAAATGATCTTTCTTCAAATAGTTTCATGGCTGCAGTGATAATCAAGCTTTTTCTGACTTCGCGCTCATCCTGTCTCAGTTTCATGAATGTGGACCGATCCGACATTCTTTTTAACCTCCTGTCATAATGTTAGTAATTTTCAGGTGCCACAATCGTTATTCCGGGCACGATCTGAATAGATATAAGAATATTTTTATTTTTTAAAAAAGATAGCATTGTATGTGTTGATACTGCAGTTTTGTTTTTAATACAAGTGTTTTTTAAGATAATTAACGATAATTGAACGAATTTTTATCATGTGAATGATCACTTTCTTCATGACTGAAACAGACATTTTTTCTCTATTTCCAACGCAAATTCCTGGGGATTGATTGGCTTTGAAATATAACCGTTCATGCCGGCATCAAGGCATCTTTCCTTATCACCCGACATCGCATGGGCTGTCATTGCAATAATGGGAACAGCGTGGTTCAGGACATGTGTGTTTTTATCCCGAATTTTTCGGGTCGTTTCTATGCCGTCCATACCGGGCATTTGAACATCCATCAAGACAAGATCATAATAATGTTTATTTAAAATTCTCAGGGCATCAATACCATTTTCAACTGAATCTGCTCGGTACCCCAATTTTTCGATCAACTTTTGAACCAGAACCTGGTTGGTTTTGTTATCCTCCACGATAAGTATAGAGACACCTTTCTTTTTATTTTCAAAAGCCGAATATTTGGTTACTATTACTTTGTTTTGCGCGTTTGAAATATTTTTTTCACGCCCCAGCACCATTTCAAGACAATCATAGAGTGACTTCATTTTAACAGGTTTTGTGATATATGCATCAAATCCGATTTCAGTCAGACGTGCTGCATCTCCCCTTTTCCCGATCATCGTCAGCATGACAAGAGATGTATCTTTGTATTCAGTCTGTTTTAAAATATCGCATCCAAGCGATTCTCCATTATCTTCTGAAGACTCCATGCCTATGATAGCAATTTTGTATGGGTCATTTTCATTTACTGCGTCAGCTAATTTCCGGAAACCTTCGCTGCTGCTGCTTGCTTCACTATATCTGCATCCGGCAGACTTCAGTTGCTCCCTTAATACGAGACGATTCATTGCATTATCAGAAATGGCCAGTATTCGCTGGCCGGAAAGCCGCTGTGGGGTCACATGATCTTGAGCAGCAGATTGCTGTTTTTCAAATTTCAGAATAACAGAAAATTTTGTCCCTTTTCCAACAGCACTCTCCACATTTATTTTTCCACCAAGAAGCCCTACCAGCTCTTTGGAAATAGCCAGCCCCAAACCAGTCCCTCCAAACTCACGGGTTGTGGATGAGTCGATCTGATAAAACATTTGAAACAAATGATCAATTTTTTCTTCGGGGATACCTATTCCCGTATCTTTAACGTTAAATTGAACGCTAATGTGCGTTTTTGTTTCATTTTCCAGTTTTGCTTCGATGAACACGTTTCCCTGATGAGTGAATTTAATGGCGTTTCCAGCCAGATTAATGAGAATTTGTCGTAGTCGGCCTGGGTCGCCCAAAACCATAGAGGGGATGTTGTGATCGATCAGACACACAAATTCAACACCTTTTTCAAAAGCTTTGATTGCAAGAATATCCAGAACAGATTCAACGGTATTTCTTAAATCAAATTCGATGATTTCTACATCAAGCTTGCCTGCTTCAATTTTTGCGTAATCCAGAATTTCGTTGATAATGGACATCAGCGCATCCGCACTTGTCCTGACTATTTGAGCATATTCCCTTTGATCCTCCTTTAAATCCGTTTCAAGCATCAAATCTGTCATACCGATAATGCCATTCATGGGTGTTCGGATCTCATGGCTCATATTGGCCAAAAAATCGCTTTTTGCCCGGTTGGACGCGTCCGCCTCCCTTGCGAGAAACTGTGTTCTTTCAAGAGTTTCTTTCAGTTTTGTATTAACATTTTCAAGTTCTTTTGTTCTTTCTCTGACTTTGGTTTCCAGGTCCATGTTCAGTATCTTGAGTTCATTCTCTATCGCTTTTCGTTTCTCAAGTTCCTGGCTTAATTTGATATTTAATTCATTTATAGAAGAGGATTGTTTATAGGCCCTGAGTGATGAAATGACCGTTGTGAATAATTTGGCATTGGTCAGCTCTACTTTGGATTTATAATCATTTATGCCGTATTGAATCACGATGTTTCTTTCCGGTGCTTTACCTGGCTGACCTGTTCGAAGAACAATTTGCACAAGATTGTCTTTCAATGTGTTTCTGATAAACTTCACAACATCCAGGCCAGCGTCATCGGATTCCATAACAACATCTAGAATAACCAGTGCAATATCATGTTGATGAGATAAAACATCGATGGCTTCCTTAGACGAAAATGCACTGAAAAATTCGAGCCGTCTTCCTTCAAATGCAAAGTCCCATAAAACGATTTTAGTCAATTTATGGACTTCCTGTTCATCGTCAACGAGTAATACTTTCCATGTCTCACTATAATTTTCATCCATACATTTTCCGAATAACGCTGCGCTCTTTTTAGAATGGTTGGCTATCATGTTATTTTTTGCGCAAGTGCTATCCATATGTACGGATTTTCACTTGACTGCAAAGAATTTAAGTATCACTTGCACGATTTTTTTTGCTTACGCTGCTGAAGATACTTTCACTTTGTGATATGAATATTTGTATCTTTCCATGAAATGAATGAAAAATTCATTTTATTTGAAGAAAAACTACTACAGAATTTTGAATTCTTTGAAATATAAAAAAAATCCGAAGAGGTGTCAAGAAATAGAAACTGTTTATTAACGTTTCAGTTGTTATCCGTATTTTTGCCAACAATACGAAGTCTCTTTACAAATATTATTTTTTCCCAAATAATAAATTAATTGGACGAACGCTTGAAATATTGAAATTTTATCTTTATATAAGGGCATCATTAACAAAATTAACATTAACACATGTTGTCCCGGGAATAACTTCAGATGGAAGAGATAGTCTACTTAAAAATTATTACCATATTTGTATTACTGATCATATCCGGATTTTTCTCTGGTTCTGAAACCGCCCTTTTTTCACTGACACTTATCCAGAGAGAAAAATTAAGAGGAAAGAAAAATAAAACCTCAATGATCATAAATGAACTCTTAAGGTATCCGGGGAGGCTGATCACCACAATTCTTATTGGAAATGATCTTATCAATATTACGGCCTCTGTTCTTGCCACTTACCTGCTTATCTCCCTTTTTGGCATTCAGGGTAAATGGGTGGCTATTGCGGTCATGACACCTTTAACCATGGTATTTGCAGAGATCATTCCCAAAACGATCGGTATTGCCTACAATGAAAAAGCTGCCCCTATTGTTGCGCCCCCTATATATTTTTTTTCAAAAATCATAAAGCCTGTCAGATGGCTTTTTGAAACCATCGCCAATCTAATTATTAGATTGTTTGGCGTGGACAGGCATAATCCGGCAAAGCCCATTATGGAAGATGATTTCCTTCATATGGTTGATATCAGTCATGAAGACGGAGGGCTGAGGCATTCGGAAAAAGAATTGATCCATAATGTGTTTGAATTCAGCGATACGCTGATTAAAGATGTCATGACCCCATTGGACCAGTTCTTTTCGCTGCCTCACAATATCAGTATTGCCAACCTGATCAAGCAGGTGAAAAAAAATAATTTTTCGAGAATACCGGTACATCAGAATGACCGGAATAATATTACGGGTATTCTTTATGCCAAAGACCTGCTGAAAGTCGATCTGAGAAAACTGAATCCCAAAACAACGCTGAGTCCACGGCTCTTTCGAAAACCTATTTTTATTTCTGAAAACAACAAGATCGATACACTTTTTAACTTCCTAAAACATAAACGGATACACATGGCCATTTGCGTCGACTCGAATCGAAAAGTAACCGGTCTTATTACCATGGAAGATCTTCTTGAAGAACTTTTTGGCGAAATCTATGACGAACATGATGAGGAATCGCCATGATAATCATACTGAATATCACGATAATTTTGATATGTATCCTTCTGCAGGGGTTCTTCTCAGGCTCCGAAATGGTGCTCTTATCTGCAAACAAACTGAAGCTTAGACGCATGATCACCAAAAGGACAAAAGGGGCAAAGCTGGCGCTGACCATGATAGACAACCCCAGATGGTTTCTTGCAACAACCAGTACAGGCACAAATGTATCCGTCATTATCGCCTCCGCTATTTCAGCTGTATGGTTTGAAAGTATCTATGGCGTTTATGGGGAAATTCTGACCATCCTTTCCATATCACCGATTCTGCTGATGTTCGGTGAAATTGTTCCACGAACGGTTTTTCAAAGAAAAGCGACCCTTCTGGCGCCCAAAATTGCTCCGTTTCTGTTCATGATGTCGAAAATCATATCCCCCCTTACCATACTTGTTTTTGGCATCAGCCGTATTTTTTACCGCCGGGTCGGCCAGGAGAATATTGATCGGGACACAATGATAACCCGGGAAGAGCTGGAGTTGGTGATCAATATATCCGGAGAAGGGAGCGATGTTCAGACCAAGGAAAAAAAACTGATTCACCGGGTTTTTCATTTAACGAATGCGGATGTGTCAGAATCCATGGTTCCTCTGATTCATGTGAAGGCCGTTCCGGATACATTCTCAACCGGACAGGTTGTGAAACTTATCAATCAGACCGGGTTTTCAAGAATCCCCGTATACAAGGATAGAATTGACAATCTCATCGGTATTATTCATGCATTGGATATTATAGACGTTGATAACCTCAAAACCCCTGTAAAACAGTTTATCCGTGAAATTCCTTTTGTGCCTGAACTCAAAAAAACAGGTGAACTTCTTATATTTCTGCAGAAATCCAGAAATTCCATAGCAATCGTTGTGGATGAATATGGTGGCGCGGCAGGTATTATCACCATAGAAGATATTCTCGAAGAAGTTGTGGGCGAGATTCGGGACGAATATGACCGGGAATTCAAGGATATTGTAGAAATTTCACCCAACCGGTTCAAGATGAATGCCAGCATTGAAATCGATGATCTCAATGATCAACTCGATATCAGCCTGCCAAAAGACAATTATGAAACCGTTGGGGGGTTTCTTTTGCGCCACATGGGAAGAATTCCGAAGACCGGTGAAAAATATACATTTGAAAATATCGTTTTCACTATAGACGCCTCATCCAAGAGGACCATCAATCAAGTTATCGTGGAGCTACAGGCAGAAGATATAATCGATTAGCCGATAACAAACAGGATAGGTCATGGTTCCCAGTTGCTGTTTCGGCACTTTTTAACATAATTTTCTGTCAGCTCACGGATTATTTTCTGCAGGGCGTGTCTACATTCTTCACGGGTTGAAAGCGGGTCAAGAAGGACGCTGTCAAATTCCGCTTTTACCGGAATATCGTCTATCAATTCATGTTCAAGTGTCAGTTTATCCGGTACAGGCCAATTTTTGGGAACGATTTCACATCCCACAAGATGTGCCTGTCTGGACACAGCAGACCTGGCAATATTAAGATAATTTTTTTCAACAAGCATTGTCAAAAGAGCCTCATAGCGGTCAAGAGGATTTCTCGTTGATTTTGATGTCTGTGGATCAGCCGACCAGCGCTCGATCTGTCTTTCCCCGCGTTGAAAGAGACTTGTCAAAGCAGATTTTCCAAGATAGTATATGCACGCTGAAAAGAATTCCCAGGTTTCTCTGGGCAGGGATGTCGGTTTCCGGTTCATTTCGACCTCGCTTTCCTGAAAGATTATGTTATGGTAACTTTAAAAAAACTGAAATCCTGATGGTAAAAAAAACCATTCTGAATATCCGCGATTTAACCGGATGATGAAGCCATCAAAAAAAAGAGCAACCCAAGCTTTATTACATAAGAAAAAGGAGGGATCAATGGCAGATAAATTCGAATTAGTCAAACAATACCTGTTTGAAATGAACATGAATATTATTGACGAAGACAAAAGTGAAGAACTGGTCGTTGTTGATGATGAAGAAAACGGAATTAAAAACCTGATTATCGATTGTGAATCACCTATTGTGATACTGGAACAGGTGATTATGAAGGTTCCGGCCCGAAATAAGGAGATATACTTCAAGCGTCTGCTCCAGATGAACAGAAGCCTTGTCCATGGTGCATTTGTAATGGATGAAAATGGCGAGTTGATTCTTTTCAGAGACACACTGCAACTTGAAAATCTGGACAGAAATGAGCTTGAAGGTTCAATTCATGCCTTAAGTATGGCATTAACCGAATATGGAACGGAGCTGCTCGAATTTTCAGCCTGAAACATGTACAAACAGTATAAATATTCATGAAAAACCTTAAATATAGGAGATTATCATATGTCGTTTTTCAATAGACTTTTTAAAGTTGGCCAATCGAACGCGCATGCGGTTTTAGATAAGATAGAAGACCCCATCAAAATGACGGAACAGGGCATAAGAGATCTTAAAAATGATCTGACCGGAGCCATGACAAGCCTTGCAGAAGTTAAAAGCATTGCAATCCGGACACGAAAAGAAGGTGAAAATGCTAAAAAACTGGCTGCAGATTATGAGAGAAAAGCCATGTTGCTTCTCCAGAAAATGAATAGTGGAGAGATTGGCCAGGAAGACGCTGAAAGGTTGGCCACGCAAGCTCTTGAAAAAAAAGAAGAGCAGACCACAGAGGCTGCAAGGCTCTGTCAGGAGGCTGATCGTCATGAACAAATGTCGAACACACTCCAGGCCAATGTCAATAAAATAAAATCATCAATCACTACCTATGAAAATGATCTGGCCACATTGAAAGCCCGGGCAAGAACGGCAGCATCCACCAAAAAAATCAATGCGCAGCTTGCTAAAATTGATTCCTCAGGCACGATTGCCATGCTCGAAAAAATGAAATCAAAAGTGGAAGAAGACGAGTCTTTGGCCCAGGCCTATGGTGACATTGTAAATATTGATAAAAGTGTAGATGACGAAATCAACGCGGCGATTGAAAAAACGCCCAAACTTGAATCGTCTTTACGTTTGCTTGAACTCAAGAAAAAAATGGGAATCGACCTTTAATGGAGATCGTATGGGCTTAATGGATCTGTTAAAAAAAAAGGGGCAAAAGAAACCGGATATTATAAAAGGACTTTCAATAAAAACAATGAAGGCCGGTTTCTTGCTGGATTTCGATCTTAAAACCTGGGAGGTCACTTCCGTCAATCATTATGACTGGGGCGGAGACTTAACCTATGAATGGCAGTTAAAAACCCATGACGATACCCTGTATCTGGAATTTGAAGATGATGATGAAGACCTTTTCAGCGTTTCCAGAAAAATCCCCATAGGAAAAATAGACAAAAAAATTATAGATCAAATTATAAAAGATGGTGACCCGCCAGAGGAAATACAGTTTGATGGAACTCCCTATTTTTTGGATGAAACCGCTGGTGGAAAATTTTATAAGGATAGGGGCGAAATGGGTAAAGAGATGGTGAAGTGGGACTTTATAGATGATTCAGGGAAAAAATATCTCACCATTGAGCAGTGGGGAGAAGCAGATTTTGAGGCATCTGAAGGGTATCCGGCTTACGAGTATCAATTCACCAATTTACTGCCCGGAAAATTGTAAGTACCCCAAAAATTAGAAACACAAACAATAAAAAAATATGAAGCCGGTTTCCCTATCAATCCGGCTTCGTGTTTCACGTATCTTTTTTTGAAGTCCCAAATGAAAAAAAAATTGGGCTTTTGCTCTCATTGAACAATATTTAATACCTTGCCACCTTTTTGGGTGAACATTCATCAAGGTAAAGCTGAACCCGGATAAACGGACCGAATGTCATATCAAATTCCTGAATATGAAAGAGGACCCACTCTCTTAAATATCTCACCACATCATCTGAAAGATTTGCCGGGTCCTCGGCAAACCATCTTCGGAATGCATTGATTTTTTTTACGAATTTTTTATGTTCTTTTTTATGCTGTTTCAGTTCGGGATATTTATATTTGATCAGATAATTTTCTTCATGAGGAAAATAGTTACGTACAAATTCAGTCAGGTCCGCAAATGTTTCCATCAGCTCGTTTTCATCGCAATTTTTTGATTGTTTCAGATCAATGATTTTATTGATCAGATCTATAATTTTTTTCAAATTTTCATCAACATCCATGATATTGACACTGATTGACTTGTCCCACTTGATTTTTTCCATTATAAAGCCTTCTCACACGCTATATCCGGCGCTTTTTCATTACGCACCGAAGTGATGGTGCAATAACATTTACAACGCCCTGATATTTATTAATCAGATTTCTAAGTTGATTGTAAAAAAAATTACAAAAAAATAATTCGGTTGTCCACCCCTACGTCAAATAACAATTTCCGTCTACATAAAAAGGAACATCAGACCAATTAATTTAAAAAAAGTTTGGTAAGTCTACCAGTTTTTTTAAAACCCTTAAAGTATTTTTAACGAATTAAATATAAAAAAAAACGGCATTGGATATACGCTTATGCCGTTTTTTTAATAATTCTGTAATAATGGGGGAAAATAGACAAATCCGGAAATGTCCGGATCACGTGACCATATCGATTATCCTGCCATTCAAATCATGTATTTTTTCATCAATTGTTTCCAGAGTTTTTTTGATGGTGTCATAACTGATATCAGGTAGTGTGCCGCCCCAAGCCTTTTCTGCCTCTTTTAATCCTCTTTTAACCCCTTCCCTGCCCGCTTTTAATTTTTCAATATCATCACCGGTACCTTTGAAAACAAAATCGACAATTCGTTGCGCTGTTTTTTCAATGCCCCAATACCCATCCTTCTCAAAAAGATCAAGACTGTTTTTCTGATCGTTAGATGCATGCTGTTGATTTTTTGCGGCATATGAGGCAGAATTTCCTGACTGGTATTTTATAAAAGGTTTGGCCTGATCATTGATTTGCCTGTAAGTAGACAGCTGGATATCAAGGGTAAACTGAAACGCTTTTTCCCGGGTAATGGACGCGTCAAATACGGTTTTATCATCACCAGATTGAATGGAAATATTTTTTTGCTCATATGAGGCATACTGAAAATTCAGAGAAAATGATTGAATACTGCTTGTTTGAACCATGCTCCACCTCCTTGTGGATTGATGTTTCGTGATATAACTTGCTTTGAGAATGAATCTGATGGCAGATTACAAAACCCGCTTATGATATGTATCGTCTGATAAACTTAAAATCTTTATTTTTAAATAGAACCGGGCTGAAAAGATGTGTTTTATCCGGAAGCTTCAAAAAGGATGGGGGAACCTTTAAAAGATACCCCCTATTGAGAGAGAAAAAATAAAGTGGGCTAAATAATTTCTATTGCACAGGCCATTGAAACACCGCCTCCGCCACAAAGGGTTGCAAGTCCCAATGTTTTATTTTGTTTTTTAAGTGCATAAATGAGAGATACAATAATGCGTGCGCCTGTTGCACCGACAGGATGCCCCATACCGATACCCGATCCGTTTACGTTTGTGATCTCTCTGTTTAAGTTCAGTTCTCTTTCACACCCGATATACTGGCCGGCAAAAGCTTCATTAACCTCGATAAGATCAAAATCATTAATCTTGAGGCCACTTCTTGTTAACAGCTGTTTGACAGCAGGCACAGGGGAAAGACCCATAACAGACGGGTGACAACCGCCTTTTCCAACGGCTTTTATCTTTGCCAAAGGTTTCAAATTCAATTCCCTGGCTTTTTCAGCACTCATAATAATCAAACCGGCGGACCCGTCGTTGATGCCGCTTGAATTGCCGGCAGTGACTTTTCCGGTTTTAGGTATAAATGCCGGTGGTAGTTTTTCAAGATCGGCCATTGTCAATCCTGGACGGAAATGTTCATCTTTTTCAAACATGATAGATGGTTTTTTTCGTTGCTTAACTTCAACCGGAATGATTTCCTCTGTAAATGACCCGTCGTTCGTGGCTCTTTCGACATTATTGTGGCTTCTCAATGCCACCTCGTCCATTTCTTCACGGGTGATCCCCAAATGCTGTGCAATGAATTCAGTGGTATGGCCCATAATATAGGGTTTTCCCACAAAGTAAGACAGTGGTGCTTCTTCTGCATTCACCGGTCCGTCTTCAGGATGGGGAATAATGTGTGAACCGCAGTGAAGGCCATGAATCAAGGTATCAATCATAACCTGGTCCTGAAGCCGTGCGCCCCATCTTGCACTGGGAAGACAATAGGCAATGCCCGACATATGTTCAACGCCACCCGCCAAAATGATATCGGACATTTCCGCCTGAATGGAAGCCATGCCGGAAATAACCGCCTCCATGCCAGAAATGCACACGCGGTTAATCGTTACAGCAACAGTTGTATCTGGAATGCCTGCCAAAAGCGCCCCCACACGGGCTGTATTCAAAGAATCATAAGGCTCCAGGCAACAGCCATATCTGACATCATCTATGATTGCAGGGTCGATCCCGGCACGGTTGATCGCTTCCTTCATGGTAATGCTGGCCAATGTGGTCGCATGGGAATCTTTCAATGTTCCGCCAAAGGCTCCGATGGCCGTTCTGCATGCAGACACAATAACAACTTCTTTCATGCTTATCTCCTTTTCTTTTTCATCTTTCAGTCCGGTCCAGCCTCATCCAGGTGATGAAAAGATACTCACGACTGATATTTATCATATATGGAACGTGTCATAAAAACCAAAAATTCTCTTATTGTATTCACTCAAAAAAAAGTCAATATCATTTTTTCAGATTCTTTATCAGGTCCTTAACGATTTCAACGACATTTTTACCCCTCTCTTTCGCAATCCTGTGGGCTTCATCCACAATTCCTGCGGCCTGTTTATCGAGATACCCACTATCCGGCAGGTTCAGCTTCTGTCTCTCGTAATGCCATTTGAGCAATTTTACAGTCATGCGTATTTCCTGTTTTCGTATAAAACCCGTCATGATTCAAAATATCCTTTCATTTTACAACTGGCAAAACCTTACCTGCAAATACGGATGATCACATGCTCCAATATCATTTTGTCTTCAAGAAAGCTGGATTTCATTTTCATATCTGCTTCATTTAAGCTGACAAATGCATCAAGGAGGTCTTCTTTTGAATAGTTGTCTGATTTTAAAATCGTCTGGTAAACCGGATAAGGGTTTTTCATATTTTTAACAAGCAACAGATCATTTGATGAGGAAGATGATTTTTGAGATTTGGGTGAAGAAACGGTTTCCCCGACCGGTACGTCTGTAAATTCAGAAGACGCCAAATGGTCATCATACGCGGAAACTGAAGGCAATACATTGTCCCTGAATTGGGGATAGGGAAGTCCTTTTCGCCAGCCTTTTCCAAAATCACTCAGTATATAATCCTTGGCAATAAGAAGTTTCCTCAACTGGTTGGTCATCGCGGCAAGAATCTGTAAAGGGTAGTACTCTCCACCGGCAAGAAGAGAGTTTAAATAAAACAGGGATAATTCAAGATTTCGATCCGCAATAGCACCGGTCAGTTCATAAATAGGATCTTGCCGGGTCCTTTTAAGAACAGCATCAATATCTTCAGAAGTGATTACCGGTCTTTTCCCGGAATAATCAATTAATTTTTCGATGTTGCCTGAAAACGTCCTTAAATCAAAACCGGTCAATTCGCATAATTTTTCAAATGCCTGAACATCTATGCGTTTTTTAGCCTCGCTTAAGCGCCTGACAGAAATTTCCCTGAGCAAACTTGTTTTTAAGGCCTTGTCCTGACGTCCCTCCCCTTTTGGTACCGTGCAATCAATAACCATACCCTTTTCTTTAAACGCTTTAAAAAGACTTTTTCGTTTATCGACATAGTCTGTGGTCATGATAAAATAATGCTTTTTGGGAAACCCTTTTTTTATATGCGTTTCAAGCTGTGCTGCATCATCTGATGCTTCCGGAATAAGGATATCTTGGGAATGGCAGTAATGGATTAAAGGTTGTAGCCAGTTGTCATCTGTTTCAGCCAATTCATCAGCAGTTAATATTTTTTCCCGGTTGTCCAAGGTCAAATCATCAAAAGAAATCGATGCCAACGTAAGAAATGACACAAGATGTTTTGAAGCTTTTTTCAGATCATCTGCCTCATATGCGCTTCTCGCTTTTGAAAGGAATGCTTTCCTGTCCTGCCGGGCATAAAAAACTTTTGAATCCGTAACAGACACAACTTTAATGCCGGGAAACAAGGAAAATGTATTGAGACTTTCAATAACCTGGTTAATAACTGCATCTGATCCGTCAAAGGGTTCATGAACCATTTTCTTTTTTTCAGGGATAAGCAGTTCAAGGATTTTTTCAAAGGTATTTCTGCAAAGATATTCCTCCCCACAGATCAGACATATGTTTGGAAACTCACGTGACGTTTCAAGTGCCTTAAGGTAATTTTCTATTTCACTCAGTCCGACTTCAGGCATGGTGGTTCATCCCCTTGGTCCCTTTTGCGGCGCGTTTCCAGAGAAAAAACCAAAGCAGGGAAAAAATAAGAGCCATGACAAGTGCGATACTCTGTGACGGAGAAAAGGAAAAAATACCCATGTTGCCTCTGAAATCACCTCGAAAATACTCGTTAACCATTCTTAAAAGGGCATAAAGAATCATGTAGATGCAAAACAACTGACCGTCGAACTTTTTTCTCTTTCGGATTGAAAATAAAAATAGGAACAACATCAGATTGCTGATAGAGGCATAGAGCTGAGTGGGGTGAAGCGACACGCCCAAAGGCGCCAGAGATTCCGGATGTGTAAATGTAATGGCCCACGGAAGGTGGCACTCTCTGCCATAGCAACAACCGGCGAAAAAACATCCCAGCCTTCCGATGCTATGACCAATGGCAATTGAAGGTGATGCAATATCAAGGGTTTGCCAGAATTTCATCTTGTGAAACCTGATATAAATAATGGCCACGATGAACACGCTGATAAATCCCCCATAAAACACAAGCCCGCCATTCCAGATTCTTATGATTTCAACAGGGTCATTCAAGAATGTGGATGGATCCGTTGCAATGTAAAACACTCTGGCCCCTATGATGGCAGCCAAAACAGAATAAAAGGCCAGATCAAGTATTTTCTCTGGATTTTCACCCAGCCGCCGGGATTCATATTTTATCAGATAAATGCCTGCAAGAAATCCCATGGCTACAAAAAAGCCATATGTATAAATAGTGAGTCCGTAAATTCTGAAAAGGATTGGATACATGAAATCGCTTTCTATGATTGAAGAGATAAATCCTGATCACGAGACACAAAATAATACAAAACGAGTTAACCCTCAATCAGGCATTTTTTTAAAAAGAACATGAAAACTGAAAATAACAACCCCCACGCATATAGCGCTGTCTGCCACATTAAATGCAGGCCAGTGATGCTGTCCCACATAGAAATCAAGGAAATCGATAACCTTGCCAAACCTGATCCGATCAACAAGATTTCCCATTGCACCTCCGAAAATAAGGGCAAAGCCACCTGATAACAGTGTATGCGTGCGGGGAGTCGTATGGTAAAAATACAAAATGACAACAAGTGCAATTGATGAAAAAAAGAGAAAGACAATTGCACGAATCATGTCACTTTTGCCTGCCAGAAATCCAAAGGCGCCTCCGGGATTCTGAATATGTGTAATATTGAAGATACCTTGTATAACAGGTATCGAACTGTGAAGAGACAGTTCATTCATGATAACCCACTTTGTTATCTGGTCGAGGAACAGAACGCCGCCTCCGATCCACAGCAATTTCATGTATTTTTTCGGATCAATCCCGGTTTTTTCAATCATGTTCCCTCGTTCCAACTGAATGATTTCACTCATTTTATGTGATTATCGTTATTCATTTTTTTCAGACAGAATGACTTCCAGTGCAGTTGCACATCTGCTACAGATAATGGGGTGCGCATTATTTTCCCCTACACTTTCTTCATACATCCAGCATCTTTCGCATTTTTTTCCGGTAGCGGTCTTTACAAGAACAGAAAGACCTTTCAATTCATTGCTTTCATAAGCATCAGATAGTGGGGTTTCTTTCAAGATGTTGCAATCTGATACAATAAATATACTTCGAAGATCATTCTTGTATTCATCAAGAATGTCAAAAAGCGAAGATGGCAGAGAAATGGTTATGGATGCGTCCAGGGGATGGCCAATCAATTTATTCACTCTGGCTTTTTCAAGTGCTTTGGTCACTTCTCCCCGCACGTTTAATATTTCTTCCCATTTTGATGCAAGCGCATGATTCTTGAAGGCCTCATGATTTTCCGCAAAAGCGGCAAGATGAATGCTTTCTTCTTTATTGCCGTATGCGGGCATACATGCCCAGACTTCATCAGCGGTGAAGGGTAAAATCGGTGCCATCATCCGTGTCAGGGCATCGATGAGATAGTGCATCACGGTTTGGGCACTGCGTCTTGCAACGGATGCAGGTGGCGAAGTGTATAGCCGGTCCTTGATGATATCCAGGTAAAATGAAGACAAATCCAGCGTACAGAAATTGAATAATGTGTGATAAATCACATGAAATTCATAAGAATCATATGCCTTTCTCACTTTTGTGACAAGCCCCTCCAGTCTATGAAGAATAAACTTGTCTATGTCATGCATGTCTTCATAGGATACAAAGTCATTTTCAGGTTGAAAGTCATTCAGGTTCCCAAGCATATAACGGCATGTGTTCCTGATTCTCCGGTACGCATCGCTTAACTGCCTTAAGATATTATCCGAAATTCTGACATCATCCCTGTAATCCGATGCTGAAACCCACAATCGCAATATTTCAGCACCATACTGATCAATCACCTTTTGCGGTGCAATGACATTTCCGACGGATTTCGACATTTTTTTGCCTGCAGCGTCAACCACAAATCCATGGGTAAGGACAGCTTTAAAAGGCGCCCTGGCGGTTCTGCCAACCGATGTGAGAAGGGCTGCCTGAAACCAGCCTCTATGTTGATCACTTCCTTCAAGATAGAGATCCGCAGGTTTCCCGCCAAGATAGTTCCTTTCATCCAGGACAGCCGCATGGCTCACACCTGAATCAAACCAGACATCCAGGATGTTACAGTCTTTCCTGAATTCCTGGGCTCCACATTTTTGGCATACACTGCCTTCCGGCATCAACTCTTTTGCCTCTTTTTCAAACCAGATATCTGCACCGTGTTCTTGAAAGAGGTCATAAATCCGGTCAACCGTTTTCCGGGTGACGTGTTTGGCATCACATGACTGACAAAAAAAGACAGGTATGGGAATTCCCCAGGATCGCTGCCTGGAAATACACCAGTCCGGTCTGTTTTTAACCATGCCTTGAATTCTTTCCTTGCCCCAGCCCGGTATCCAGCTTACTTTTTCAATTTCGTCAAGGGCTTTCTCCCTCAGGTTATTGTTATCCATTGAAATAAACCATTGCGGTGTCGCACGGAAAATAACCGGCTTTTTGCATCGCCAGCAATGGGGGTAGGAATGTTTGATTTCACCCTGTTTCACCAGCGCCTTTTTTTCATCAATGATCTGGATGATCCCCGGATTGGCTTTAAAGATAAATTCACCGCCGAATCCTTCAACTTCATCGGTAAAGCACCCCCTGTCATCCACCGGAGAATAAGGCTCAAGTCCGTATTTCAAGCCGGTCAGGTAATCGTCAGAACCATGACCGGGTGCGGTGTGCACACATCCGGTACCGGTTTCAAGTGTCACATGATCCCCAAGAATGATAACGGATTCTCTGTTATAGAAAGGATGTCGGCATTTTTTGTTTTCAAGTGCACGTCCGTCGATTTTAAACAGCACGTTATAATCCGTGTTGCCAAACGTTTTCATGACGCTGTCCACCAGATCCGATGCTATGATCATGACATCGTTGTTTCCGACATCTACGCATGCATACTCAAAATCCGGATGAAGACAGACAGCGAGATTGGCAGGAATCGTCCAGGGAGTGGTTGTCCAGATAACGAGGCAGACCGTCTTTCCGGAAAGAAGCTCATAATCGCTGCTTAAATCATCTGTCAGTTTGAATTTGACATAAATGGAGGCAGACGTATGATCATGATACTCAATCTCAGCTTCAGCAAGCGCCGTATTGCAATTGCAGCACCAGTGAACCGGCTTTTTACCAACATACATATCCTCATTCAGGGCAAATTCACCACACTCTCTGGCAATGGTGGCCTGATAGTTATAATTCATCGTAAGGTATGGATTTTCCCACTCTCCCATCACCCCAAAACGTTTGAATTCCTCCCGCTGGATATTGATGTACTCGCCCGCATACTCACGGCATTTTTTCCGGATATCGACGGTGGTCATGTCAATTTTATTTTTGCCGAGTTTCTTGTCCACATTATGCTCAATGGGCAAACCATGGCAGTCCCAGCCGGGAACATAGGGGGCATCAAAACCGGTCATCTGTTTTGACCGGATAATAATATCCTTTAAAATTTTATTCAGTGCATGTCCAATATGAAGATTACCATTGGCATAGGGCGGGCCATCGTGAAGAATGAATTTTATCCGCCCTTTTGAGGCTTCTCTTATTTTTCTGTAGAGTTCGATAGAATCCCATTTTTTAAGCTGATCAGGTTCCTTGCTGGGAAGATTTGCCTTCATGGCAAAGTTTGTTACCGGTAAATTGAGCGTTTTTTTATAATCCATGTATCCTCCAAAACGGATAGTGTAGTAAATATCCAAATAAACCGCTATTTATGTCACATTACAAATGATTGTCAAGGATTTGCTTTGCAGGAACATGGCCTCATGCAATTCATCCGTCAGTCCTACATCATGATTTTCGGATAATCACCACCGATCTGCCATCTCCGGAATAGGGGAGGTTATATTGAACCGTTTGAATATCAAGATCCTTCACATGTATTTTTTCACCGTAAATATCGATGTAAGGGGATTCATTCAATGTTTTACATTCGTTTGAAATATCCGGTCCTTTCATGGCAACGATCATCCCCTCAGGTTTTAAGAGCGGAAAAGAGAGCCTGAGAAAATCATCAAGACTTGAAAACGCTCTGCTGATGACCACATCAAAAGACATTTCCTTTAATGGCGTTTGTCGGATGTCTTCAATTCGTAAATGATACGCATTTGTGTTTTCAAGTTTAAGCTGCCGGACCACGTCTTTAAGAAAATTAATTTTTTTCCGGGAGGCATCGATCAGGCTAACGGCAATATCCGGTCGGATGATTTTCAAGGGAATACCCGGAAAACCAGCCCCGGTGCCGATATCAATCAAACTGCAAGACGCTGGCAGCCATTTGAGAACAGCAATTGAATCAATATAATGCTTCACGGCCATTTCTGTTGTATCTGTTATGGTTGTGAGGTTTATTTTCCGGTTCCATTTCAGGAGATGGTTTGCATGATCTCTAAATAGCCTCAACTGATCCGTATCAATGCGGATACCGAATTGATCAGCCCCTTGTGAAATAATATTTCCCCACGCTTTTGACATGATATCCATAAGATTACACGAACCTTCATTGTTAGTATTGACTCGTTTGATTCCGGGTGCTAATCTATCACAAATTATGAGGCATAATAAACAGATATTGTCATTCTGGTCCTAAAATATACCGCTTATCATACGCCAACCGTCGTATTTATAAGAAATGGCTTGACAAACAACCCTACTGACAATAAAGTGCAAAAATTTTTCGGTAATCTGGATAAATCAGCGGACCTCTTCCATCAGTACAAGATTCCATGAATTAACCACCGTAAAAAAGGGATATCGCCAAATTCAATACGAAAAAGGCAGGTTTTAATAAACGCTTAAACTGCGTGAAAAAATTGTA
The DNA here is from genome assembly GCA_018816735.1 of Pseudomonadota bacterium. Lineage (GTDB taxonomy): Bacteria > Desulfobacterota > Desulfobacteria > Desulfobacterales > JAHIVH01 > JAHIVH01. The sequence continues at coordinate 137,340 of JAHIVH010000061.1, forward strand.
TGGCAGGAAACATATAAAATGGAAAAAGCAAAATTAACTAAAGTTCGGAATATTGGGATCAGTGCACATATCGATTCAGGGAAAACCACGCTGACGGAAAGAATACTTTTTTATACAGATCGAATTCATACCGTACATGATGTCAAAGGAAAAGATGGTGTCGGTGCGCTCATGGATTCCATGGAACTCGAAAAAGAAAGAGGAATTACGATTACGTCAGCAGCCACATCCTGCCAGTGGAACAACCATGATATCAACATTATCGATACACCAGGCCATGTGGATTTCACCATCGAAGTGGAGAGGGCTTTAAGGGTTTTGGATGGTGCCATTCTTGTACTTTGCGGTGTGGCTGGCGTACAGTCCCAATCGATTACGGTTGATATGCAGATGAAGCGATACAAGGTGCCCTGCATTGCATTTGTCAACAAATGCGACCGAAGTGGCGCCAATCCACTAAGAGTTGCCCGGCAGCTCACCGAAAAACTTCATCATGATGCCGTTCTGATGCAGCTACCCATTGGCCTTGAAGATAAATTTGAAGGGGTCATCGACCTCATATCCATGAAAGCCATTTATTTTGATGGTCCGCTGGGTCAAACATTAAGGACGGAAGACATACCTGAACATCTCAAAGAAGACGCCCGTAAAAAACGGGAAGAGATGATCGACAAAGTATCGTTGTTTTCAGATGAGCTCACCGAAGCCATCCTGGGAGAAACGGAAATAACAACGGCCATGATTGTCGAGGCAGCAAGAAAAGGAACGATATCCAGGCAGATCACACCTGTTTTTATGGGTTCTGCATACAAGAATAAAGGTGTCCAACCTTTGCTTGATGCGGTTTGCAAGTTATTGCCCTCTCCTTCAGACGTGGAAAATGAAGCCATTGATATGGATAATAACAGGCTACCTGTTATTCTTGAAAGCAATCCCGAAAAACCAACTGTCGCCCTGGCCTTTAAACTGGAAGATGGTGCTTATGGGCAGTTAACCTATATCCGCGTTTATCAGGGAAATCTGAAAAGAGGCGATTCTGTCACGATAACCCGGACCGGGAAAAAAATAAAAGTGGGCAGACTGGTAAAAATGCATGCATCGGAGATGGAAGACATCACAGAGATTCCCGCCGGATTCATCGGAGCCATTTTTGGCGTGGAATGCGCCTCGGGTGATTCGTTTGTTGATCCGTCGCTAAACCTTACCATGTTATCCATGTATGTACCTGATCCGGTTATCTCTCTTTCAATTATTCCGGAAGACAACAAATCACAGATAAACATGTCAAAGGCACTTAACCGGTTTACCAAGGAAGATCCGACCTTCAGAACCTATGTGGATGGTGAAACCAACGAAACCATCATTGAAGGTATGGGAGAACTTCACCTTGAAGTATATGTGGAAAGAATGTTTCGCGAATACAAGGCAAAAGTCAAAACAGGCAATCCACGCGTAGCCTATCGTGAAACCATAACGAGAATGGCTGAATTCGATTATACGCATAAAAAACAAACCGGCGGTTCTGGTCAATATGCAAAGATATCCGGTTTTATTGAGCCGGTTGCAGAAATAGAGTTTGAATTTGAAAATAAGATTGTTGGCGGTAAAATCCCTACCCAGTATATACCGGCGTGCGAAAAAGGCTTTAAAAATGCACTGGGCAAAGGCCCGCTCATGGAATTTCCGGTAACCGGCATCAGGGTCACAATCAATGATGGTGCATATCACGCGGTTGACTCTTCCGACATGGCCTTCCAGATCGCTGCCAGAGATGCATTTATCAGTGCCTATCATAAGGCGAAACCCGTGATTCATGAGCCTATTATGAAAATTGAAATTGAAACCCCAAACGAATACCAGGGGGCGTGCATGGGGCTTATCAATCAACGCAGAGGGCTTATTCTTGGCGCACAGGATGAAGGGATCTCTTCCATTATTGAAGCTCAGGCACCCCTATCGGAAATGTTCGGGTTTTCAACTGCTCTCAGATCCTCTACCCAGGGTAAAGCCCAGTTTACGATGGAATTTGATTCCTACAAACAGGTGCCCGCATCCATCGGTGAAGAACTGATGAAAAATCTGAAGAAGCATAAAGAGAAAAAATAAGGTCCGGGATACAGCCTGTGAGTCTGTATGAAGCATGTCTCCAATGCTGTTTCCCAAAGGATGTGCGGTTGTTTATGCTGATGCACTATGCCTCGGTAATCGAGGCAACAAAATCCCCAATGGCCCGGTGAACGCGATCTGCGCCTTTTCCCAGAAGGATACCATGCCGGGCATGACTGAAAATGAAATACTCCTTTTGCTCTGAACCGATCTGGTCAAAAACCCGGCGGGTGCCTTTGGGATTGACGACCGGATCAAGCCTTGCCTGAACAACCAATGCAGGTATATTTATTTGAGACAGCTTTGGTTCAAGATCATTCATCAGTCTGTCCAGTTCACGCAATGAGGATATGGGATTCCTGAAATAATTGATATGCGGATTTTCAGGATTGTTTTCAACAAACTCCTTTTTAGCTGAATTGATCTTTATTTTTGCCATCAACTGGTTCCACGTATCCACTGCAGGCACGAACCGGGTTGAAAAATCCTGAAGCTTCATGGGCGGCGCCACCGCAAAAACACCGGCCGCATCTTTTACACGGCTGACCATGTCAAGCGCCAACCCTGCACCGGTTGAAAATCCGCCGACAACGACCTTGTCGCACATGCTGTTCAAAATGACATATCCTTGTTCCACCGATTCCACCCAGTCTGTATATTTCCGTATGGCAAGATCTTCAGGAGACGTGCCATGCCCTCTTAACCGGGGGCCATAGACCCAGAATCCTCTTTTCTGAAGATGAAGGGCCAATTCCTTGATTTCCAAAGGTGACGCCATATATCCATGGATCAGAAGGACCCCCACGTTCCGTGACTGGCCGTCAAGCATAATCGGCTTGCCAACGGAGACATCTTTTGATTCGCCCTCTATATAAAACGTTTTATAATCTTTATCATATTCCTTTGATGCGCTTTCCATGAGAAGGCTGGTGATTCTTCTTTTGATCTGATAGGGAGGCTCCATGGCGATTCTCAATATGCCGGACTGAAGTTTCCGTAATGATTCTGCCTCATTTGCAATCACTGCGATTGGATTCTCGACCCTGATTTTATGGAAATCATGTTCTATTTCAAATTTATCATAATCCCTTATAATGGCATTGCCTTCCCGTTTGACCACACCTGTGAGTTCAGCTACTTCAATAAAATTTTCATATTTCTTATACCGATCGTCGGTCAAAAGCTGGATCTGGTTTTCCTTCAGGCTTTCATGCAGAAAATTTTCATTTGATCTGGCAATATCTATGGCCAGAAACACCCGCGAGAGAAAATCATCCTCATCAATGATCTTGAAGGGCAAGAGTCTCAGGACCGACGCAAACAGATGATCATGATTAACGGTTGTCATGCCGTAAATTTTTGCCATGTACGTTTCCATAATTTCAATGGCAGAAGTTCTCATGATCGATTTGGATGAAATGGGATCATCAAAATTGATCTTTTCAAGTGAGGATATGTCTTTATTGATGATTGAATTGTTCAGATAGGGTTTGATACTGACAGGGTCACTGAAATTGATGTCAATATCCACACCTGAAAATATCATGGTGCCCTCTGTCATCAATTCTTCAATCGTCCTTTCGGTCAGATCATTCATAAAACTTTCGGCAAGGCTGGTTAGAATATTTTCCTTTGGAAACATGGGATAATAGGTAATGTTAACCGGCACGATAACCGTTTCATTTTCAAGAACAGGCGCAACATCCTCAATATTGAACAGTTGGAGAAGCCGATTGGCTTCATCAGGAGATGTTTTTAAAAGCCTTTTAATTCTTTCACGATAAAATTCGGTTCGGAGAGCCAGTGTGGCAGCCCCTGTGTGAGGCCGGTGTTTTCCGATGTCTGAAGATATAACAAACTGATCGTCGTCGATGATTTTTTTGGACTTGACCATTCTGCCTTCGGGAAAAATAATCCAGGATGATTCTCCGGTTAAAAGGCTTTTCACCATTAACTGATCCCTGTCCGGATTATTGGTGGAAAGCGCACCTGCCTTGGCCAGAAAATCAGCAAGCGCCCCCTTAAAGAGTCCTGCATCTGCAAGAGACCAGATAGGCATTTTGGTCAAATTTTTAAGATAATAGGGAAGGATAATCGTCTCAAGACGTGTGAAATGGTTAATCACGTAAATAACAGCTCCTTTGGGTAGCTTTTCTTCTCCGTGAAACCGGACACGTGTTTTTGAAAAATTAATCAGTCGCTTCAAGGCAAAGGTGGTAGAGTAAAAGGCAAAAGGATTCATGATTTAATATTCCTGTCGTCAAAAAAAGGAAAGTTAGCTAATCTTTAATACGCAAAAATGACAAAATAATCAAGACAGATAAATACCTGAAAAGGTAATTATTTTTCAACACCTTCCCCTCAGGGAAATGGTCTTGAAACTGTATTTCACAGCATTTCAGTACGCTTCTTTGACCGCTTTTATTAATTATTGACAAAAAACCGTATTTATCTGTAATCTGGCCGGAATGATGTCATACCTGTCAACGCATAAATCAACAATGATTCCGTGACATTAAAGTTACGATTAAAATAAGATACCGGAGAACAGCCATGTTCAAAAAAAAGAAACCTCCAACGATTTCCTTTGACACGCTTTGTGACATCATACAGCCGGGTAACAGAATTTTCATTTCAAGTGGTCCGGCAACGCCGGTTCAAACCATTATCCAGCTTCAGGAAAAGGAACATGCCAATTTAACGGACCTTGAAATCATCCAGCTGACGACACCGGAAAACTTGTTTTCTTTTGACGAATTGGCCCATTACAAATACAGGTTAAAAACGTTCACCGTCGGGGAAAGCATAGGAAAAAAACTGCGTAAGGGATTAATTGACTTTATTCCGACCCACATCGCTGAATTGAGGCATCTTTTTGTTTCCGGTGTGATTGGTGTGGATATCGCGATTATCCAGACATCACCACCAGATAGAAAAGGGAATCTGAATCTGGGTACAGTGATGGATGTATCGGATATTGTCCTCAAAAAATCACCCATTGTAATCGCTGAAATAAACCCCAATGTTCCCCGCACGCACGGGGAAACCACGATTCATATGGATCATGTGAATTATCTGATTGAGAGCGAACTCCCCTTGATTGAAAAAACCGTTAAACCCTATGATGACGTTCTTGATAAAATAGCCTGGCATGTTGCCAATCTGATTGAAAATGGATCAACCCTATCCCTCCAGATCGGAAAACTGTTTGATGCCATCGCCAATCACCTTCATTCAAAAAAAGATTTAAAAATATATACCCATATTATTTCAGACTGGATCATCAATTTAATTGAATCCGGCGCCATTGCGGAAAGAAGTGGACTCAGACGCCAAAAACCGGTAACAACCAGTTCATGTTTTGGCAGCCGTAAATTGTATGAGTATGTTGCTGACAATCCTGTCTTTGAGTTCGCACCGATTTTAAATGTTACTTACCAGACATTAATTCCACAAATTCAAAAATTCATCGGGATATTAAATGTCAATAAAATTGATATGTCAGGTGACCTTGTATCGATCAGTGCAAAAGATATTTCCATTTCAGGGTTTGACAGCAAGCTTTATTTTTCATTGAGTGCCGCTCACTCCAGAGGCGGTAAAGCCATTGTCGCCTTACGGTCTACCGACCAGGCCGGACACAGCAACATCGTTATCAAGCACACGGACAATCAGGAACTGATACGGTCCACACACGGGTCCACGCGATATGTGGTCACAGAATACGGGATCGCAAATGTTTTTGGCAAATCGATCAGGGAACGGACCATAGAAATGATTGATATCGCCCACCCGGATCATCGTGAAATGCTGGTCGATGAGGCAAAGCGTCTGGGCTATCTCTATCCTGACCAGATCTACATCAAGGAAAGAGCCATGAATTATCCTTTTTTTCTTGAAACGATAAAAAATTTCGGGAACGGTCTTGAGATAAAATTCCGCCCCATTAAACCCAGTGATGAAGAAAAAATGAGACGCCTTTTCTACAAGTTCTCTGATGAATCAAGATATTTCCGTTTTTTTACGCCGATTCGTTCCATGCCCCACAAGAAAATGCAGTCCTATCTGAATGTGGATTATGACCAGTCTCTTTCCATCGTGGGACTCATCAAGGAAGATCATCATACGGAGCGTATTGTTGCTGAAGGGCGGTATGCCTTTAACGCCAATGAAGATTATTACGAACTCGCCTTTATTGTGGATGAAGATTTTCAAAACATGGGGATTGCATCATTTATGCTGAATTATCTGTTCAAGACTGCTCAAAAAAAAGGTATAAAAAAACTATGTGCCAATGTATTGCGTGACAATGAAAAAATGGTCTATCTGTTACAAAGTCTGGATATTCAGCCGGAAATTATCGAAGATTACGATGAGATTCAGTTCATATACCATATCTGAAAATGACAATCATTCAGGACATTGATGAAACAAAAAATCGCCATAGCAGTATCCGGCGGCATCGACTCGATGATGGCCGCATACCTTCTGAAAAGTGAAGGCCATGATGTATTTGGTATCCATTTTATTACCGGTTATGAAAAAGATACGATTGATATGAACACCATTCCGGACACCATTTACCCGAATAAGGCAATCGCTGCCATTCTTCCGGTTTCCCTCATTTCAGACCAACTCGGTATCCATCTGAAAATAATTGATCTCAGGCATGTCTTTAGAGAAAAAGTAGTCGATTATTTTGTTGAAACCTATCTCAAAGGCCGCACGCCCAATCCGTGTCTTTTCTGTAACCCGTTCATCAAGTTTGGCATTCTTTTCGATCATGCAAAAAAATGGGGGGCCACAAAGCTGGCGACCGGCCACTATGCCCGCATCCTCACGGATAAAAATGGAACCTGCCATCTGAAAAAAGGGATCGATCCCCAAAAAGACCAGTCCTATTTTCTGTCTCTGCTGACTCAGGAAAAGCTTACGGATGCCGTTTTACCTTTAGGGTCATACACTAAAAAGGATATCATCAACCTTTCGGCTGACCTGAATCTGATTCCGGCAATAAAAAATGAAAGTCAGGACATCTGCTTTATTCCGGATGGTGCCTACCATCACTTTATCGAAAAACAACCGGAATTCAAAAGCGCACCGGGCCCGATCAAAAATAGCCATGGTGAAATTCTTGGAGAGCATCAGGGACTTCATCTTTTTACAGTCGGCCAAAGGCGGGGAATCAATTGCCCGGCAGCGCAGGCCTACTATGTTTCCCAAATTGATGTGACCACAAACACACTTGTGGTTGGATTCAAAGATGATCTTTCAGCCGCCATGTGTCATGTGGAACGTATCAACTGGATACAGACGTCACCGGATGCTGAGACCGAAATTCAAATAAAAGTCAGATACAGTCAAAAGGAAATACCTGCTCGAATTAAACCTGTTGACCGGAAGACCGCTATCATCTATTTTAATGAACCTGTATTTCCCGTTACACCGGGACAAGGTGCCGTATTCATAAAAGATGATGAAATCCTCGGTGGGGGTATTATTGCCAGAGGATGTAAGGAATAAATTGAGCAATGCCGACTTTCAAGATTACCACACTGGGATGCAAGGTCAACCAGTGCGAATCCGATGCCATATCTTCATCCCTGAAAAAAAACGGGTGGGCAGACCCGGAAACCGAAGAAAAATCAGATCTGTGCATCATTAACACCTGTGCGGTCACGGGCAAGGCATCCATGCAATCCCGGCAGGCGATTCGAAAACTCATTCGGGAAAACCCAAACGCAAAAATTATTGTTACAGGGTGCGCCGCCCAAATTGAAGAAAAAGAAATTGCAAAAATAAAGGGTGTGCATCATATCATCCCTCACCCGGACAAGCAGAATATTCCGGATTTGATATTTTTAACTGATGGCAAACCGGAAACAAGTCCGTCCGGGTACGGCGGCGAATCCTTTCCGAAAAAAACATCCGATTTATTGACACATACACCTGCGGGAAAACGCACACGTCCTTTTTTAAAAGTCCAGGACGGATGTAATTCTTTCTGCAGTTATTGTGTTGTGCCCTATTCCAGGGGCAGAAGCCGAAGCATGCCGGCAGACCAGGTCATTTCCCATCTTAATCATCTCGCTCAGGCCGGGTATCATGAAGTTGTTCTTACAGGCATTCATCTGGGCGTGTACGGTCTTGACCTCAATCCTGCGACAACCCTCTTTGAGTTGTTGCGTAACATTCTCAAATCATCACCGATAGAAAGATTGCGGCTGAGTTCCATTGAACCCGGCGAGCTTTCGGATGACCTGATCCATCTGGTTTCAGATTCATCTGTCCTTTGCGACCATTTTCACATTCCCTTGCAGAGTGGGGATGATACTATTTTGACATCCATGGGAAGACCTTATTCTGCGTCCCTTTTTGAAGATCGGGTATACAAAATAAAAAAAATGCTGCCTGATGCAGGAATCGGTACGGATATTCTGGCCGGTTTTTCCGGTGAGACAGAAAAACAATTTTTGAATACAGTAGAGCTGATAGAGAAACTGCCCATCTCCTACCTTCATGTCTTTCCCTTTTCACCCCGTAAAGGAACAGCCGCCTATTCCTTTAAAAACCGGGTTCCGGACAGTGAAGTAAGGAAACGCAGCATGACGTTAAGAGCGCTTGGAAAAAAGAAAAGGCTTTCTTTTTTTGAAAAAGCGGTCGGTCAAACAAGGGAGATATTGATTGAAACCCAAAGGGATGCTAACACCGGTCTGTTAAAAGGTCTTTCAACCAATTATATCCAAGTGCTTGTTGATGGACCGGATGATCTTAAAAACAGCATTAGGCAAATCAGACTTGCCCGTGTGGTTAACGACTATTCCATCTATGGCGCTGAGCTTTAAAAACAGGAATTAAATCATGAAACTCATCAAACATCACGCCTGGGGAGATGTTGAGGCATTTGAGCTGGGATATATGCCTTTTGGGAAACCCCTTATGACATCACATTTTTATATTGTGGATCATCTGGTTATTGATACGGGTATTGCCCATTTGCGAAATGACGTTATTTCAATTCTTGAAGATAGGCATCCCCGGATGACCATTCTTACCCATTGTCATGAAGATCACAGTGGTAACGCCGCAGCAATCCAGCGAAGGTTCAATATAGATATTTTCGGGCATCCGTATACTGTAGAGAAAATGAAACGGAAGATTATCATTCTCCCCTATCAGCGTCTGGTCTGGGGACGGGCTGAAAATACAGATGTCCTCTTGTATCCTTCCCGGATAGAAACGGACAAATTCAGATTAAAACCGATTCCTACGCCAGGACACAGCAAAGACCATACAGCCTATCTTGAAGAAAACCAGGGATGGCTGTTTTCCGGTGATCTTTATCTTGGTGATAAAATCAAGATATTCCGGAAAGACGAGAATGTTCATGATGAAATTCTATCACTAAAAACGATTCTCAAATATGAATTCGACCAACTCTTTTGCGCCCATAATCCCCAGGAACATCATGGGAAAGAAAGGATACTCGCAAAGCTTGACTTTCTTGAGACTATCGTGGGCAAATCAAGAGCGCTCAAGGAAAAAGGCCTGCCCCTGAACGAAATCATCCAAACCCTCCAAACCTCAAAAGATACGTTCGTGAGATGGTTTACCATGGGCAACGTGAGCTATGGCCATATGATACGGTCTGCCCTGTTTGATCGACCGTCTTAAGCGATTTGGAACTACTGGATGCCTTTTTCTTTTTTCACCATTTCGTAGGCTTCCTGAATTTCTATAAACTTGTCATGGGCGAATTTGAGAAATTCATCCGGGAGTCCCTTGGATGCAATGACATCCGGGTGGTAGTCTGATACCAGTTTCCTGTATTTCTTTTTGATGTCTTCTTTGGAATCATTTTTGTTTATGCCCAGAATGTCATAATATTTATCCACATCGCGGACATAACGGGATTTCATGATCCTGTAAGCTTCAGGACTGAAGTGGAACAGATTCACAGCCGAAAGGATCAATTGTTCTTCACGGTGACCCAGATTGCCATCAGCCGTTGACACACGAAGCATAATATCAATCATCAATTCCAGAATCCGTTGCTGGGATTTGAATTGGCCATGGAATTGTTCGGCATACTGGATAAACGGTATTTCTGACTTCAGGGCATTTCTGAAAATGGTGACCGCAATTTTTCTGCTCTCACTGTTCATTTCCAGATCCGTTATCATGAATGTGTCGATTTCTTTAATTTCCGCATCAGAAATGTGTCCATCTGCCTTGGCAAGTTTTGCAAGCATGGAAAATGCGGCAACAAAAAAAGTCATCTGCGCTTTTTCCGATTGCGTAAGCATTTGGTTTTCGGGTGCTGCCTGCCCGTCTTCGCTGATATCAAACCCATGCCCGAATGTGGCACCGGCAACCGCACCAATGGGGCCTGCAAGCGCAAATCCGATTGCACCGCCAACCACTTTTCCAAGCCATCCCATTTTTCAAATCTCCCTGATCCTGTTTTATTTAAACAAATAATTATTTTTTCAAGTTAATTCATTTCGTCCTTTTGTCACGCAATAAATAGCCTGAATCCCAGTTGTTTAGGACAACAAATAGAATTTATTCAGATTTCTGGGTATATCTTTTTTTTGCGATATGCTCCAGCTGACGTTTCAGAGGGGGGTGTTTTTTCATGATTTTTTCAAGATCTTCGTTATTCAGTCTGTAAACCTGGCAATAGGTGAGTGCTTTTATCGTGGCAATCCTTTTAATCTTCCTCAACAACGCAAGTTCGCCGAAAAAGCTTCCGGTCCGTAACTTGTTTATCACTTTCCCTTCAGGTGAAATCACTTCAACAAGACCGTAAACCAGAAAATACATCTCGTTTCCTTCTTCTCCCGACTTCACAATCGTTTCAGAGGGTGAAAAAATTTCTGACCGGAAACATTTTACAATGTCTTTTAATGATTCCTGTGATGCATTTCTAAAAAGCGGCACCTGGGTGATCAGATGGATATTTACATATTCTCTCATTTCATTCGACAGTTCCTGGGGCAGCTCGGACAGAATTTTTGAAAAATTATCTGAAACATTCTGCTGAAGGCCAAAATTGTAGTAGTTGAATATACTTTCCTGGAGTTCATGGGGAATGCTATACTGCTTCATATAGGAGGCAAGGTGCGCCAGTTTTTCCCGGTTGGCGGCTTTGGGTACGCTGGTGCTCACCAGAATCGTTGAAATATTGCCAATGATGAACCCGTACATCCCCACACCAATCATCATCACGATCATGGTATAAATCCGGCCGATATTTGTTGTGGGGTAAATATCACCATAGCCAACCGTTGTAAGGGTTGTGACCACCCAATATACCGCCTTGTTATAGAATGTCACAGCATCTGTTGATCCGTCATTTGGATTGATGATGATCCATCCGCAGGCACAAAGATTGACACTGACAATGACCCAGAAAGAAAACAGCATGGCCCTCACATGACTGCTGTAGCTCAAAATCACGCTGATTTTACTGAAAAGCCTGTATACTCTCAAGACCCTGAGCAATCTGAGAAGGCTTAAAGAAATAGCAAAATCCGGATAACCCGATGCCAGTGCAGCCATATCAAGGGGGAGTGTTGCCAGAAAATCAATCAGAAACCATGACTTGAGATATCGCAGACGAATACTTTCCGGCTGGACAATCAGTTCTCCCTCTTTATAAAAAGCCGTTCGGAACATCATTAAAATGTCAGCAAGAAATATGAGTGTGACGTACGCATCTACAAAAAGAAGCCCGTTACCGGTTACCTGCCGGAAAGCGAATAAAACAGGACTTTTAATGGCAAAATATAAAATACAGAACAACATCAGGTAGTTCCAGTATATTCTGAACTTGCTGTCCGGCAGCATATAATGATTTCTTTCTGGTTTCATTCTGACAGGTCATCTCCGAGGATGAACGTTTTTGTAACTGACTATTTGCTTAAGATTCCTCATCAAGATCGATTTCATAGTTTTCCAGAAACCGGCATGCCAGCATATAAAATGAAATTGCCATGACCAGCTCCATGACCTCCTGATACGAAAGAAGGCTGTGTATTTTTTCAAATCGGGCATCACTCATTTTAACATGATGAATAATCTCATCTGTAATTTCAAGAACCAGCCTTTCCATGTCCGTGAACAAAGGACTTTTGATGTCATCCTGTATCGCTTTGATTTTTTCTTCGCTCATGCCCAGTTTTCGGATCATTTCCTCATGGTAAAACACTTCATAAGCTGATTTCGAAACATACCCAACTCTTAGAATGGCGATTTCTCTGAAGATCGGATCAAGCTTGGTATCTGCGAGGATATGAAAGGCAAATGTGCCAAAACAGTCAGAGAGATTACCGGAACGGCTCATCATCCTCAAAATGTTCAGCCTGGGAGTCTGGTCAATATATTTTTTTACATTTTCGGGGACTTCGTTTGATTCAGGATAAGGTATTCGTGCCATTTTCTTTTACCTGCCAGTCTTAAGTTAATTGGGTTTAGGATGATTATAAACGATCGTTCACTATGTCAAAACGGCAGAGGCCTGTCAATATGCTTGATTTCAATCCCAGAAGTCCGTTTTTCGGTTTTGCAATTTTCAAGATGAATCCGATTTGCTAGAAAAAGAAAGGGACCTTCTTTCGATATGCATCATACTTCCCCCTGTAAATCGAGGCCACTTCTCTCTCCTCAATAAAACAGACCCTCACATAGATAAAAATGAGAATTGGGGTTAAAATAGCAGTCAGGATCGTGTGCCAGCCAAAAAACCAGCCAATGATGATCAGGTTAAAACCGAGATATTGGGGATGCCTGGAAAAAGAATATATACCTTGAGTCACAAGGTCGTCTGATTTTTTTAGATGCCTGTAAAGTGTAACCCAAGCGACAGTAATGATGAGTGTACCGATTGTGATTAATATAAACCCATATACCATAGGAATGTGCATACTCATACCGGTTCCCATAAAAGAAAAGTGAACAACAGCTTGTGGTAAGGGGGCATGCGCCTGAAAAAAATTGGAGGCAAACATCAATGTCAACGGTACACCATACATTTCAACAAAAAGAGAAATAAAAAAAGCAGCGACGATCCCATATTCTGACCATTTAACCTTTCTTCTGTAGGACAGAGGAATGAGTATGGAGATAAAAAAAATAATATTGATAATTACGATGTGCCATTGATGCCTGATCGTAAACATGATGTTGCTGCCTGTGAAATAGGCGATCAAGGCCTGAATGAATTGTTTATGAAAAATAATGGGTGCCATCAAAAGAATGATGAAGAACAGTCTCCATATCACTGTCCAGTGTTTTTTAATTTGAATATCCGGCTCTGAAATTTTTTTATTCATCATTTCCCTTACGCATCAATTCATCGATAAATATAATTAAAACGAGTCAATTCGTATCACTATTTAAGATTGGATGTTTTGAAATGAAAAATACATAAAATGACAAATTAATCAATACTTAATCATTCAAAGGAATTCGTCGCAGGAACCATTCTGCGCCAAACCTGAAATCATATTTACTCCAGACAACTGAAAGGCCCGTAAATAAGGCCATAACGAATAATACGGCAAAAGGAGTGGCTGTTGAAGAGAACAATTTAAAATAGTCAAATCGGATAGCCAGTTCTTTAAAAACAACGATATGTAAAATAAAGATGGTAAGTGATGACCGGCCAAGACAAATAAGAGGATTCGCAGATTTAAAGGGCCACCTGTTATTGATAAGTTTAAAAAGAAGAAGAGACGCGATGACTGTTGGAAACAGCAAAAAGAAAAAAAAAGGTGTTGCCGGATAAAACCCGAGATAGATTCTGAAAAAACGGACCAAGTGGCCATGAATGGCAAAATCTGCCTTCAGAAAGGTGCTAACAAAAAGCAAACCTGAAATAACGTAGCTCGATATCGCAAGAATACGCAGTCTTTTTGTATCACCGATAGAAAGAAGTTTGCCAACAACCATCCCCCCTAAAAAAAAACTGAGCCAGGGAAGTACCGGAAACTGTCCTTCAATAAAAATCAACCGCCAGATCCCGCCCGGCAAATCGGTTCTGCCCATCCTTGTGCTCCACAAGGTATTGGGTGTATCGAGCATATTCTGGAATACAACAGTTAACAGGATAATTATTAAACATGTTATTAAAATAAAAGAATTGGATGATTTTCTGAAAAATGGCGCGATAAGAATTCCAAAGCCTATCATATGAAGCGTAAACCATGACCCGTATGAGAACCAGCAAGGCACGAGGACATTGAGTAAATAACCATAGAATATAATCACAATGCCCCGGAATATCATTGTCAAACTGCTCTCCTGATATCTCTCAAGAAACAAGAATGCACTTATCCCTGCAAGTGTCAGAAACAATGGACCTGCAAATCCGCCAATCGTATTGAAGCAAAAAAGCAATGGATGGTCGATGAGTGTTTTTCCAGACTCCGGCAGAAAAAACCAGACCCCAAGGTGCTGGTCCAGGGACAGCAATATGGCGAGCCCTCTTAACGCGTCAATATAGTGTATTCGTTCTTTTTTCGTATCCATCGCTTATGTAAGGCATATGTCAGCGCTTGTTAAGGTTCGCTTTAAAAATAATTTTATAATTCCCGTGACAAACGCACGGCCAGGATAGTATAGACTCGTTGCAATATCATATTATTAACGTCTGTCTTTTATAAAAGTATCTCATCAAATGGCCCGACTCTCACATATATCTGCCTCAATTGCAATACTTGCTTTAATGATGGGCTATGCATCCATCAAATCCCAGGTGATCCGTATGAAGCCCTATGAGAATACAGACCCCTATATGTCATTCAACAGCAAAAAAATCCTTGAAACCGGGCCGGATTATTTCATCATTGAATGGAAAGACAAATCTCGTAAAACCATTCAACTCAATATCCGGCCGCCTTTTCAAAAAAATGATGTGGTGGGGTTCAAGGTTTTAAACATAAAGGGCTGCTACGAATTGACGGAATACCATATTTGGGAATCCCGCGAAGCCTGGTATGTAAAAGCCTTTTTATCCGGCATCCCATTGTTTGTTGTCCTTTTTTTGTTTTTCAGGGATTTCCGGTTCAATTTCAGACGATTCATTTTTGAAAAAAAAAGACCACCCCATGCCTGATCTGTTTTCACATGCGTTGGGCGGATATATCCTGCTAAGGCCACGGTGGCAGGCATTCCTGATTCCCTCCATATTTATGCTGGGATGCATATTTCCGGATATGGTTCGCGGGCCGCTTCTGATGATTACCAATCTGATAAAGACGGCTCCCGAATATTCCTATCCGTTTTTAATTCTTCACAGTCCTCTGCCACTTCTGGTTCAGGCGTGGCTTGTTTCATGGCTGTTTGAAAAAACGATTCGAAGGCGTGTTTTTCTGAATCTTTTGGCGGGCATTATCCTTCATCTTGTTCTGGACGCCGGCCAGAAAGCCTACCATATCTCCTATTTGTGGTACTTCCCCTTCTCTTTTGAAAATCCGATAAATGGCCTCTGGTGGGCAGATGACGGATTTTTTGTCACAGCAGTATTTATAATGGTTGCCGGAAGTTTGTTTTTGATCAGGCGCAGGCATACACCCAAAAGATAAAAAATCCCTTTCTACTGAGAATTTATGAAGTCTTCCGTTGTGATGCCTTTTTCCTGGACGGATTACTGGCGCCTTTCATTGCAGGCTCCGGCACCAAACTTGCCGGATGTTTTGTTATTAAAGACCATATCATCACTACAAGTCCAAGCACCACAAACGGAATACTTAAAAACTGCCCCATTGTCAGAGGATATCCGGATGGCAAGGCCTGATACTCCTTGAAAAATTCAACCACAAACCGCAGGGAAAAATACTGAATGGCAAAAAGCCCGGAAAGAAATCCCAAAGGCCGGTTCTCCCCTTTCCATAATCTGTCGGCAACGATTAGTGAGAAAAGCACCAGCAGGCCGATGGTAACCTCATAGATCTGTGAAGGATGCCTGGGAACAAGCAGGCCTGTATCATATCTGGGGAAACAAAATGCCCAGGAAACATCTGTTTGTCTGCCTACGATTTCAGAATTCATCAGATTCCCCGCACGAACGGAGGCTGCAACAACAGCGATACCAAAAGAAATGCGGTCAAAGATTTCGAGAAACCTGATTTTATATTTTCTACTAAATAAGAATACGCCAATGATAATACCTACGGCGGCGCCATGGCTCGACAGTCCGCTGATGCCACCCTTCAGGGACAGGCCTGATATGGGATCCCTTATAAATTTATCGAAATCATAAAAAAGCCTGTGCCCTAAAAACGCGCCAATGATTGTTCCAAAATAAATATAAAAAAAGAGTTTGATGGGGATATCTTCATTAAGCTTTGTTCGTTTTGACTGCCAGACAAACAGGTAATAACCGGTGATCAGCCCAAGGCCAAAAAACAGGCCATACCATCTTGGTGCAAAAAACCACAGTTTGAACATGACCGGATCAATATCCCACACAATACATTGAGCGCCTTGCATTTATTTTCCTTTCAAGATACCTAATTCATGATATTTCAGGTTAACTGTCAACTTGCTTATAAATCATAATTGACATGTAAATCAAATTGATAATAACAATCATAAACGATTGGACCCATAAATTGGGTTTTCCATAACAGTTGAATCAAACCAGGTAAAATAATGAAACGAGACATCATCAAAGCAGACCCGCTTTTCAGGAAAAATATGCTTTTCTTTTTGGCACTTCTTTTATTGGCAGGACTTATTTTCTTCTACTTCAGTTCCAATTATTTTCAGAAAATCATGGCCATTTCTGAAACCGACACTTTTCTTGCAGTGGATTTGATGAAGCAGTTTATCTGGTATGCGTCTTTGACAAACGGCCTTGTGACCCTCATTTTTTTTGGGATCATCAATTCCATCACGATTCGAATCCTGTCATCCGGTCAGTTTCCCCCTCCTGGCATGAAAGTGATTCGGGATACGGTAGTTGTTACCGGAAAATCTGCGGTTGTCAGGGCTATTCTTCTTTTCATTGTATCTATTATGATTGTCGGAACCAATTTTGCATTCTATTTGATTTTTAAATCTATCGAAAAAATGGTCTGACATACCGATATTTTTACAAAGCGATTTCCATCCCTTCCCTTGCAAAAAAGACCGCCATATCTCCAGAGATCTCTTTATTAAACAGTTTTTCCGCACATCGATCCAGCATGTCATCCGTATAGCCAGGATCAAAATGAAATAAAGCCAGTCGTTTGACATGAGCCCGTCTGGCAAAGGAAATGGCATCTTCCATTGAGGAATGCCCCCATCCCTTTTTGGATGAGCCATAATCATCACCCGTATACTGGGCATCGGTTACCAGGAGGTCTGCACCTTCAACAAATGCTTCCATACTTTTATTGGCCTCGTTTGCAGCTTTTTCACCTTCAACGGCCATGGTCTCGTCATATGACGGATCTTCCGGATCAGTGGTAAAAACATTTTGAAACGGTTCTGTGTCATAGGTGGTACAAAACACCTTTCCGTTATATTCAACCCGGTAGCCAAAACAGAGAACAGGGTGGTTCAGGTATTTGGCCGTAACGTTCAAGCGGTCATATCCTAAAGGCACCGGGCCTTCTTTTAAACTTGTGTAATCAATTTGTGACTGAAGTTCTACATGCCGGACAGGAAAGTATCTATAGGCAAGCTGACCTCCCACGATTTCCGATAACGTTTCTCTTTCATGGGTAACCGGTCCGTAAACCCTCAGTGTTGTGTCTTTTAAATATATGGGCGTAAAAAAAGGAAACCCCAGAATATGGTCCCAGTGCGTATGCGTGATGAGGATATCTGCCCGGATAGGTCCTTTGTTCAGTTCGCTTTCCATGATATGGTTCCCCAATTCCCGAATCCCTGACCCTGAATCGATAATGATGATGTGATTATTATCCGAAAAACGCATTTCAATGCATGGGGTATTTCCACCGTATCGAACGGTATCTGGCCCCGGACAAGGTATTGAGCCTCTGACGCCCCAGAATTTGATTTTCATGCTGTCTGCTCTTTTTTATGTTATCTGTAAAAAAACTTTTGCCTTGTCAATTTCTTCGAGAATAGCATCCTTTTCCTCGGCAAGCGTTCGCCATTCAATGGCCACTTTGGTTAACAAGTCGTTTAAAAAAACATTTCTGGGTATGGCTGCACCAAGATAATCCTTGTAAATCATGCTTGAAAACAGATTGGCAAGCGCAATAATTCTCACAATTTTCAGATGAGCCGGGTCAGATGCGTCCGGATCATGATGATAGCAGATCACCTCATAAACCGGTCCTCTTAAACTCCATTTCTTTGCAATCATTTTTCCGGTCATCGAATGATTGATCCCAAAAATGATTTTTTCAGACCGGTTCATGGAAATTTGTTTTCTAAGAGATGATTCAATCACGGTGGCATATCCTTTAGGAAAACATTGGATTAATGGTATTTTCCCAAGATCATGAAGAAGGCCGGATACAAAATACACTTCTCTCTCAATCAAAGGAACGCCGGTGATGGCGGCGATATGCTTGGCTGTTATGCCTGTGATAATGGAGTGTGACCAGAAATCATCCATCGTGGGTGATTTTTTATTTTTGTTTAATGTTCCTAATACAGCCGTGCTCAGGGCCAGATTTTTAATCGTATTGAGCCCCAGCATGACAATTGCCTTGGTAAGAGATGTCACGTGATCCCGCATGGAATAATAGGCCGAATTGATGAGCTTTAAGACGTTTCCGGTCAATACCGGATCAAGGGAAATGATGCGGTTAATATCATTTG
Source organism: Pseudomonadota bacterium (assembly GCA_018816735.1). Classification (GTDB taxonomy): domain Bacteria; phylum Desulfobacterota; class Desulfobacteria; order Desulfobacterales; family JAHIVH01; genus JAHIVH01. The sequence continues at coordinate 156,234 of JAHIVH010000061.1, forward strand.
CAGATGAAGACGGACTATTGCAAACGGCAATGACCTTTTTGGCTGTGGTTGAAAGGCTCGGCATGTTCATCAAATAGGTTTCAATGATTTTAAGTTGTCTATCACTGCCAGGCCTTGGCGTTTCCATAAATGTTATTATCCACCGTCATTTTGAGTTGCCGCCACACATACATTGATGACTATACAATAATTCAGGATAAATATTCAAGATTCAAAGTGAAAATTCACGGATTTTAGATATGGCAATGCTATTTTATCTTTTTTACCGCCTCAGGAAATCACTTGACACAGGATCACCTTTAAGGCAAGTTCTTGCGGTATTTAAGGGGGATTTTTCATATAAGGCATGACCATACCATGACAGCGTTACTTCAGATTATCGAACTTGAAAAGCAGTACAAAAATGTCAATGCAGTGAACGGGATCAATTTCTCAGTAGAGAAAGGCGCCTGTTTTGGTATTCTTGGCCCGAATGGTGCCGGAAAAACAACGACCATAGAGGTTATTGAAGATGTCATCCCGCCCACTTCCGGAAAAATATTATACAAGGGGGAACCCCGGACACTCTCTTTTCGCGAAGAAGTGGGCATTCAGTTTCAGAATACGGCTCTTTTTTCTTTTCTCACGGTCAGAGAAACGCTTAATACGTTTAAAAGCCTTTATCATAACACATATGACCTGGACGAACTGATTCATATGTGCTCGCTAAACGGTTTTATAGACCAGATGAACGACCGGATCTCGGGCGGTCAGAAACAGCGCTTCATGCTGGCACTGGCGCTGATCAATAAACCGGAACTGATTTTCCTGGATGAACCCTCAACAGGCCTTGATCCCCAGTCCAGAAGAAATTTATGGGATGTCATCCGGGGCATAAAAAAAATTGGAAAAACCATTATCCTTACGACTCACTATATGGAAGAAGCCCAGATCCTGTGTGATGACATCGCGATTATGGATCATGGCAAAATCATCGCCCAGGGTTCCCCGGATGCGCTTATCAAAAACTATAGCAGGGAAGTTACGGTGATACTCCCCAAAAAGAGTATTGAAGGCCATCAGATTAAAAACCTGCCGCTTGCCATAAGCGAATCCCAGGATCAGATTAAAATAAAAACGGACGATATCAATGGATGCCTGGAAACGCTGATTGCATCTCACATCAATTTAAAGGATATGAGTGTACGATCGCCCAATCTCGAGAATGTGTTCCTCACCCTCACCGGTCGTCAATTAAGAGAATAATTATGAATTTCAAACGTATATGGATAATGTTTAAAGCAAGAAATTATGAATTTTTTCGCGATCGGGCCGCTTTTGGCTGGAATTTTCTGTTTCCGTTTCTCATTATTGCCGGATTTGCCATTATTTTCGGAGGCAAGGAATATTCAGACTATAAAGTCGGTGTCTTTCCGTTAGCTCAAAAAAAAACAGACAAAACAACGCTTCAGCTTCCGGATTCATTTAAAAATAACAAATTTATCGAGTTCATTGGTTTTCAAACTGAAGAAGACGGTATAAACCGCTTAAAACACCATAAAATTGATTTTCTCTTAAAAAACAATTCTTCTGACAATGCCTACTGGGTTAATGAAACATCACCAAAAGGGTATTTCCTGGAGCAGCTTTTTAACGGAAGCATTGCACTGAAAGACCATCCCGTAAACGGTCTCAAAGGTGAAGTGCACGGCAGAGAGATACGATATATCGACTGGTTTTTTCCAGGCCTGTTGGGTATGAACATGATGTTTTCCGCACTCTGGGGGGTGGGGTATGTGGTGGTTCGATACCGGAAAAACGGCGTATTAAAGCGCCTCAAGGCAACCCCGTTAACAGCGGTTGAATATCTGACCTCTCAAATGCTGTCCCGTATATTTCTTCTCATGTTTACATTGGCGGTGGTTTGGCTGGGGTGTGATCTGTTTTTCTCTTTTGAGGTGGTGGGTTCACTTGTGGATATTTTTATCGTATTTTTCATCGGCAGCCTGAGCCTGACGGCATTAGGACTCATCCTGGCATCCAGAGGCACAAGTGAAGAGTTCACATCCGGCATTCTTAACTTTATTACCTGGCCGATGATGTTTCTCTCCGAAGTCTGGTTCTCGATCGAAGGCGCCCCCCAATGGGTGCAGACGATATCAAAAGCGCTCCCTTTAACCCATATGCTATCTGCGGCAAGAAAGATCATGAACGATGGGGCAAGTCTTCTGGATGTTCATACAGAACTTGAAGTCATGGCCGTGATGGCATTGGTCTTTTTAATCATCGGCGCGTCACTTTTTTCCTGGAATTCTTAGTGCGGTCTGGATTGGCTTTCTGTTTTTTCGGCCAGCACTTTAAGCGCTTCATTCATCCGGATAAACCCTTCACGCGTTCTGAGGCTTAACAAACCGAAGCCCATCAGCGGAGATATCAGTCCTGTGAAAATCTGCCGATGAACATGTCGGATCCTGTCTTTTGAAACAGGCTCGATTTCAAAAATATGCTCCCCTTCTGCAAACCAGGGGGCAACCACGTGGCCTGTCCAGGCAAATGTTTTTTCAGGAACAACGGTTGTCACCACAGGATAAAACGTCTGAATCCGGCCCTTGATGACTTCCGGCCTGCATGTGAGAATAGCCCCTAAAACCGCCTGGCCTCTGGATTCCCTGATAAACGGGTTCCATTCCTTGTATTTCTCAAGATCAACAAGAATGTCCCAAACGGTTTTGGGGGATGCATTGATTTCAATTTCTGTAAAGATTTCGCTCATGGCCTCCCCCTTATTTTTAATCCATTACATGCCCAGATATTTATCCATGATTTTATATTTATATCCCCATTTAATACACTTGTAATAAAACTCCGGGGTCATCCGTTTTGAAAACCATGAAAACTTGCCGTCCATCTGTGTGATAACGTAGAGTTTATTCTTCCTGATGGACTTGATGGTATGTTTGGCAATGTCCTCGGATGTGGTTTTAGACTTGGCAAAAAAGGAATTGGCCATTTTTTCCTGCCTGGCATCGGTTGTTTTCAGGCTGGTATGCAGGTTTGTTTTGAAAAATGTGGGCGCAACTACCGTAACGCCGATATTTTTAGGATAAAGCTCGCCTACCAATGTTTCAGAAAGCGATATGACGGCTGCTTTGGTTGCGTTATAACAGCTCATCTCCGGAAGGCTCGTGATGCCGGCGTTTGAGGCCACATTCACAATATACCCTCCCCCCTGTTTTTCCAAAATGGGGATGAATGTTCTGCAACCATATATCACGCCTTTAAAATTGATATTGATAATCCATTCCCATGTTTCCAGAGGAATTTTTTCCATAAAGCCGGCTGCAGCCACCCCCGCATTATTCACGACAATATCAACGCCCTGCCATTCCTGTTCAAGTATTTTCGCTGCATTTTCAAAATCTTCGGGCTTGGTAACATCACAGGGAATGGCAATGGCAGACCCGCCATTTTTATTCACAAGTTCTATGGTTTCGTCAACCCCTTTTATATTGATATCCGCCGCGCCAATTTTCCAGCCCATCTTCGCAAACTCGATGGATAGTTGTCTGCCAAAACCGGAACCCGCGCCGGTAATAAATATTCTTTTCTTTGGAAATCGTTTCATTACGCCTCCTGTTCTGGTCCATATCAATTGTGAGAGAGATGATTCTGTCTTTACAAATTCCATTTAACCATTTCTGGATATTGGTCTAACCATAATACCATTAAATGATCAACTCTTTTTTGGTTGACAATCGTTTATATCCCACGATAGTTAACGTTAACGTAAAGGTAAACGAGAAGTAGGATATAACATGCCCATTGAAAATAAAACTTACACCATAACCGACCTGTCTGGTGAGTTTGATATCAGCCTAAGGACGATACGGTTTTACGAAGAAAAAGAACTCATCCGTCCGGAAAGGACAGAATCCAGCCAGCGCATTTACTCTTCAAGAGACAGAGCAAGGCTTAAATTGATCTTAAGGGGAAAACGACTGGGATTTTCTCTTACCCAGATTGCTGAAATGATCGGCATGGCATCTGTAAACATGAATGAACGGGATCAGATTCAGAAAAGCATTGCCTATGGTCAAAAGAAACTCGAAGAAGTCAAACAGATGAAAGAAGAACTCTTCTTGCTTGAAGAAGACCTTTTAGCACTATATAAAAAGCTCGCAGACCGTCTTTTCGAACTCGATCAGATGTCGAACGGACAAAAGGAACCAGATATTAACTAATCACAACAACCCGGAGGAAAATCATGTTTGATTATATGCTTTCAGAAAAAACGCTTAAATTTCGAGATGAAGTCAGAGATTTTGTCAAATCCGTACCCCGCCAGATGATTCTGGATATGGATGCGGAAAAGATTATTTTCCCCAGGGATTTTTTAAAAGAAGCAGCCAGAAGAAACCTTCTGGGATGCCGGTATCCTGAAAAATGGGGTGGCAGAGACATGGACTGGGTAACCGCAGGCGTTGGTATCGAGGAGGTAGGCACACTTGGGTATATTTTTGCCTGCACATTTGGTGTGGGTGCCGAACTGGTCTGCGACGCCATCATCATCCACGGTACTGACGAACAAAAAGAAAAATACGTAAAACCGCTTTTAAATGGCGACATATTCGCCGCAGAGTGCCTGACTGAACCCAGAGGCGGATCGGATTTTTTTGGAACCAGCACTATGGCAGAAGACAAGGGGGATCATTTTCTTTTAAATGGCCAGAAACGATTCATCGTAGGCGGTGAAGGCGCAGATTATTTTCTGGTGTATGCGGTGACAGACCCAAACGTGGACCCGCACAAAGGCATTACTGCCTTTATCGTGGACCGGGGGCCGGGTGTTGAAAGCAAATATTTATATGGTCTCATGGGATGCAGAGGTGGCGGGGCCAGCCGGCTTGTTTTTAAAGATGCAAAAGTACCCAGGGAAAATATTCTGGGTAAATTGAATTGCGGATATGCGGTGTTTAAAACCATGATGATTCCCGAGCGCCTGGGAACAGCCGCCATGACCATTGGCGCGGCACGCCCGGCGCTTGAAATTGCAACCGGCTACAGCACCAGACGAAAAGCCTTTGGCCAGCCCATTGCCCAGTTCCAGGGAGTCAATTTTCAGGTGGCAGAAGCTGCCATGCTGCTTGATGCTTCACGCGCCATGGTTCATGTCACCGCAGAAGCGGTAGATAGAAAGGCAGACGAGAGAAGAATCAGACGAATGATATCTGAAACCAAAAAATTTGTCACCGAATCCTGTCAAAAAGTTGTTCACAATTCCATGCAGGTCATGGGCGGCATTGGATACACCAACGTGTTCCCGGTTGAAAGAATTGCAAGAGACATCCGGCTGTCATCCATTTGGACCGGCACCAATGAAATCATGTCTTTGATTATCGCCAATGAATGGTACAAGGAATATTTCCTGATGAAAGGAAAAAACCTGACCCGCGATCTGGAATGCGATGCCATGGAAGCGAATCAGGAAGAAGAAAAAATTTATGAATAAAATGGCATCAGACAATACATCCTACCATAAATTAAGCGAAGCCCTTGAGAACCGAATTCTTCAAGGGATTTCAAGCGAATGGGAACACGCTTCATGGATACTGGAACCCATCCATCGACGCAGCCTGAAAAAACCAAGATTCAGCATCAGGGATACCTCAAAAAAATTAGGCCAGTGGTCCAGAGAAAAAAGAGAGATCATGTTAAGCCGCAATCTTGTTTTAAATCATCCCTGGGATGCGGTGGTCGACGTTCTGAAGCACGAAATGGCCCATCAATTTGCAGATGAAATTCTGAATGGCAAAAATGAAACCGGTCATGGGCCGTCATTCATAAAGGCCTGTGGCCTTCTGAGGGCAAACCCCCTGGCATCCGAACATTATGTGCCACTTGATGAAAGAATCAAATCAGGGACAGTGAATGAACAGGACAAAACCATGTCCCGCGTCAGAAAGCTTTTTGCACTTGCAAAAAGCCAAAACAGACATGAAGCGGAAACCGCCATGGCCAAGGCACAGGAGCTGATTGAAAAGTACAACATTGATCTTGTTAAATCCAACCCGGAAAGGTCGTTTGAAAGTATATTCATCGGAAAACCTTCGCTTCGGCATTTTCGGGAAGACTACCATTTGGCAAGCCTGTTATGCGATTATTATTTTGTGGAAGGATTATGGGCAAACGCGTATGTTCTTGAAAAAGGTAAAATGGGACGTGTGCTTGAAATCAGTGGCACGGAAACCAATCTTGCCATTGCCATCTATGTTTATGAATTCATCACACGATACATTCATTCCGAATGGGAAAAGTACAATTCGGCCAGTTCCCTGGGCCGTTATCGGAAAACAGACTTTGCCGTGGGCCTGATCGAGGGATTCAGAAAAAAACTTGATCTGGGTCAACGCAAAGAGGCACCCAAAGCCTCCTCAACCGATCTTGTTAAAATAGAAGATCCCCGCCTCCGGAATTACATGATCTATCGCTATCCACGCGTCAGAAGTTTTCGGAGGACCCTCTCCAATGTCGATCCGGATGTTTTAAAAGACGGCGAAGCTGCCGGAAAAAAAATGGTCATTTCCAAAGGCATTTCAGAAAAAAAAGAGAATAAGGGGTTGATGATTTCAACAAGCAAATGAAAAACGTTTTCAATATCTGCATCGATTCATATGGAAGGAATCAGAAGAGACTTCATGAAATCATTGGGGGCCGGATGTCCGTTCTTCCCCCGGACTCGAAGCATGCAGACTACGAAGTGATTCCCGTCACAATCGCAGACGGTTGTCTGTACCGGTGTGCGTTTTGCAGTGTCAAATCCGGTAGGAAGTTTCAGGCCCGAAGCCTTGAGAATATTTCCGTTCAACTTTCCGAACTGAAGAAATTCTATGGCACCAACCTTCAGAATTTGAATGCCATTTTTATCGGCAATCATGACGGGCTGGCTGCAGGTAAGGATGCGATATCATTTGCCGCGATACGTGCCTATGCAATATTCGGTTTTAATAAAAACGCCGGGGGTCCATGCACTCTATTCCTTTTCGGAAGCGTTTTATCTTTTTTCAAAGCTGAGGATTCCCTGTTTGACATGCTGAACAGGCTGCCCTACAAAACGTATATCAACCTGGGTCTTGAAGCGTTCCACGGCCCCACGTTGACGCAGCTGGGCAAAGCAAACCTGTCACGCCCGAGGAGGTTCAGCACACGCTTCACAAAATGATTCAGGTGAACGCTACGTGGGAGCATGTGGAAGTCACCGCAAATTTTCTTTTAGGGACATCCTTTTCTGACGAACATCACGATTCCCTCATTTCCCTGTTAAGCAACCTGCCCCGGGAAGCAGGCGAAAAAGGATGTGTGTATTTGTCTCCTTTAATCGAAAATCTTCATCGAGAAAAAATTTTGCCCATGTTTCATGAAATCCGCAAACAGAGCGTCTTGCCTGCGTTTATTTATCTGATTCAACGGTTGTAAGCGCGTTTGTGCTATTTCAAATTTATGACATAAAGATCCGCTTCCGCCTCGTCCGGGTAGGCACCAAATAGAATGGCCTCCGGAAATCCGTCCACCTTTACATAGTAGGACAAGTCGGCAGCAATCTCGTTTTGAACCGCCCAGGACACATATTCCTTTTCACCCAATTGTATTTTCATGCCCTTGACCGGATAATTCAGTTGAGATGTTTTTGGCAGTTCGCCCTTTTTTCCGACTGCATGAAAAATGATTTCTGCCCCGCACACACCGAATATCGCCCCTTTCCAGAAAGAACCCTGTGGACCGGTTTCAAACCATTGTCCGATATGCTCGTTACCGCAGATATCCAGTCGATACTCGGATAATACCGGTTTAACAGGTGCATGGACCTTTGCTGTCAGTTTGGCGCCCAGACCCGGGTTAGACATCAACAAAACATCCGCCCCTTTTAAAACAGTCGGCAGGTTATCGGAAGACAGGGGCACACCCCCTGTCTGTATAATGACAACCGGAAACCCAGAACCTTTCCGGGCTTGCAATGTCATCCCCAGAAGTGAGATGCCATATCGATTTGTTGGCGATTGAAGTTCTTTATCGGAAGTCATTATCGCCCATACAGCATTATTGGGGTCAATCACATCCTCTCTTGAACTGAACCAGGCCGTTTTCCAAAGATCATCCGTCCAGAGATGACCATCAATTTGCAGGCCATAGGGTTTCATTTGCGTCATAAACTTTTGCGCATTTTCTTTTGAGGAATCAAGTGCGGTCAGCCAGATTTTTTTCATAATGCTCTCCTCCTTTATCAGTTTGCAGTCATCATCCAGGTCCTGGGTCAATTGACCCAAAAGATATGTTGCTTTTTAAATAGAAAACCGTTTTTTTCAGGTGAAATCCGTTCTTACCGGTTCGCCTTTCTGTATCCCAACTGATCCATGGCGATGATCTGCTTGCAGACATTTGCAGACCCTTCCACGATGACATAGGTCGGCACATCCCTGTAGTACCGCGCCAGGGGATATTCGCTGGAGTAGCCATAGGCGCCCATGATTCTCATGGCATAGTTCGCGCACTTCATGACGGTTTCTCCGGCAAAATACTTGGCCTGGGCCACTTCAAGACCGTTATTTTTAAGCCCGTTATCTTTCTGCCAGGCAGCTTTGTAGACCAGAAGCCTCGCAGCTTCCACTTCCGTTGACATCTGGGCGATCAAATCCTGGTTCATCTGATATTTGCCGATGGGTTGACCGAATTGTTCCCTGTCATTGCAATATTTAATGGCTATCTCCAGGCAGGCCTGCGCGCATCCAACCGCACCTGCCGCAGCAGAAATCCGCGTCTGGTTCAAGGATGAAAATACGATTTTTGCCCCATCTCCCGGTTCGCCAAGAATATTTTCTTTGGGAACTTTTGTGTTATTGAAAAAAATTTCTCCGGTCGGTGAAGAATGAGACCCCAATTTTTTTAATTCTGTGGTCTTGATACCGTTCATGGTTTTTGGCTCCACGATAAATGCAGAAAGACCTTTCCCCCGTTTGGACTTGTCTGTATAGGCATAGCAGACGATCACGTCTGCCACATGGGCATTGGAGATCCAGGTTTTGGAACCGTTCAGGAGAAAGTGATCTCCTTTATCTTCCGCAACGGTTTCAATGGACATCACATCTGATCCGGCATTCGGTTCAGTAATGGCAAACCCGCCCAGCAAATCAGCCCTGACAAGACCGGGTACATATTTTTGTCTGATTTTCTCTGAACCGTAGAGGTAAATCGGGTAGGCGCAACCAAGTCCCAGGAGATTGTATTGAACGCGTAATGAACTGGACACACGGGCAATTTCTTCGGTAATAATGACGGCGGCCAGAAACCCCATATCTTCTCCACCATATTCTTCAGGAATGACAGCACCGAAATATCCCAGTTTTCCCATGGGCCTGATGACCTCCTTGATGGGCAGATAATGCGTTTCATCCCATTCATCAGCAAACGGCGCAATTTTTTGTTCTGCAAATTTTCTCACTTCTTTTCGAAGCATTTCAAGTTCTTTTGACAGGCCGAAATTCATCGTATGGTTCTCCTTATTCATATCGGTTTCCATTTATATTAAAATCTTTCAAACACGGCAGCTATGCCTTGGCCTCCCCCACCGCAGATACACTCCAGTCCAAACCTGGCATTTCGCCGTTTCATTTCATGAAGAAGCGTCACAAGCACACGAACGCCCGTGCAGGAGATAGGATGTCCCAGGGAGATGCCGGAACCATTCACGTTTATTTTGTGGTAGTCGGCTTCGGTCAAACCCATTTCTTTTAAATCTGCCAGTACCTGGGCGGCAAAGGCTTCCTGAATTTCAATCAGCGCCATCTGATCCATGAAAACATTGGCCATGGACAGCGCCTTGTTTACCGCTGCCGGGACGGTTCTGTGCGTGCGTCTGGGGTCATCACCGGCAATGGCACAGGACCGGACATAGGCATAAGGATCAACGCCAAGTTCTCTTGCTTTTTCAGGAGTGGTGATGACCACGGCTGCGGCACCGTCATTTTCCGTGGATGAATTTCCCGCTGTACAGACCCCGCCCAGAACGGGTTTTAGTTTGGCAAGTTTTTCAATCGATGTATCTTCCCTGGGGTTCTCATCCTGATCTAAAATGACCGGATCGCCTTTTGCCTGTGGTATATGAACAGGAATGATTTCATCCTTGAATTTACCGGCTTTTATGGCGGCACAGGCTTTCCGGTGACTTTGAACGGCCCAGGCATCACACGCTGACCGGGTTACATTTTCTTCACGTGCTGCTGTCTCGGCCCAGGACATCATGGATGGCAATATCCCGTATCGCTCTTCAGGTTGAGACATCACTCTTGCCCGCTGCAATCGGTCATAAAACGGCAAGCCCCAGATTTTCAAATCACCGTGTCCCCTTGGCATACCGTGCGACCCGCCGATTCCCCATTTGATATTTCCGGGAAGATAGAATTCTCCATTGCTCATGCTTTCGACCCCGCCTGCCACAACAATTTCAGCATCGCCTGATTTGATGAGTGACGATGCAAACCGGATCACATCAAGGCCGCTGCAGCATCTTCGGTCGATAGTGATACCGGTGACCGATTCCGGCCATCCTGCCTTTAAAAGCGACATGCGTGCCACGTTGACGGATTCGCCGTTTTGATAGGACTGGGCCATGACAACTTCATCAACATTTTCCGGAGAAAGCCCTATTCTCTTCAGGGCCTGGTCAAGAACGATTGCACCCAGATCATATGCTTCGAGGGTTTTCAGAGCACCCATATACTTTCCGACAGGTGTCCTGACCGCACTGATAATGACAACATCTTTCATATTTTTTCTCCCTTTCATTGAGCAATCGTTTAAAATGCGGCATCAGGCATGTCGACGATTTCACGATTATGCCGGAGACATGTTTCGATGGTCACAAGAATATGAGGCAGGGTGATGTCAGACAGATACGTTGCCTGCATCACTTTTCCTCTGTAAAAATCATATTTTTTTTCCGGTTTTTGAGCGTTTTCATAAGCGATCACAGCCATGTCCAAAAGCCGCCAGACAAGGATGGTATCGCTGAAGGCATTCAACATGGGGAATGTATAGGACGCCCACTGAAGCGGATCTGTTTTCATTTTTTCCCTGAAAAAAACCGCTGCGTCACATAATCTCCCGGCCACACCCTCAAATGCCCGGATGGTATCGCCAAGACCGGCATGATCTTTCTTTTCATCACAAAACCTTTGAATCTCTTTTTTCAATGCCTCGAACGGTGCGCCACCTTCAATGGTCATTTTTCTTCCCATCAGATCCATGGACTGGATACCGTTCGTTCCTTCATAGAGAGAAAGAATTTTTACATCCCTGAGATATTGTTCCTGGGGATATTCCCGGATAAAGCCGTATCCCCCATAGCATTGAACGGCTGTTTCACACACCCTGAAGGCCATGTCCGAACAGCAGCTTTTAATAATGGGCGTCATGAACTCAGTGAGGTCCTGGTAATGCTTTTTATCATCGCCTTCCGGAAGCGCCTTTGCCATATCCGCCCAGAACATACCTGAATATACCATCGAGCGCATCCCATCAACCATACCCTTCATCCACAACAACATTCTTCTGACATCCGGATGATCGATGATAGGAACATTCCCGTCTTTTCGTCTTGCGACATCCCTGCCCTGGACCCGCTCGCGACAGTAGGAAAGGGCATTCTGATAGGCGGTTGAAGCCACGCCCAGTCCAGCCACGCCCGTATTTATTCTGGCTGAATTCATCATTTGAAACATATGGGCAAGACCTTTATTTTCCTCCCCGCAGAGATATCCGACACAGGCATCCCTGGCACCGAACACAAGCGAACAGGTCGGCGATGCATGAATTCCCATTTTTTCTTCAATACCGCTGCAGAACACATCATTGGGCCCTTCAATCATTCCGTTCTGATCCACGTTGTTTTTGGGAACGATAAACAGTGATATTCCCTTAACACCTGAAGGTGCGCCTGCAATTCTTGCAAGGACCAGATGAATGATATTTTCGGTCATATCGTGATCTCCCCAGGAGATAAATATTTTTTCGCCCTTGATCCTGAAATGATCACCATCACGTACCGCTGTTGCCGTAATATCAGCCAGATTTGATCCAGCCTGGGGTTCTGTGAGACACATGGTGCCTGCCCATATCCCCTCAAGCATTTTGGGTACAAATCGTTTTTTAAGCGGGGTTTTGGCAAAACTTTCGATCAGATGTGCGGATCCCCGCGTCAATCCTGGAGCCATATTGAATGCCTGACATGCGCCATACATAAAATCATTTTTGACGATCGTTAATAGCTGAGGAAATGCCTGCCCCCCATATTCTTCATCCAGGTCAACGGCAATCCATCCTTTCTCCCCATATTGCCTGAAGGCCTTTCTATATTCTTCAGGAACGGAAACTTTATTATTCTCAAATGTTATACCGCTTCTTTCACCTGTTTCCTGAAGGGGGTCAACCACCCCTTTGGCAAAGCTTGCGGCTTCATTAACCAGCATATCAAACGCTTTTTCATTTAAACCCAGATATCGTTCAAGTGTTGCAAGCGACCCATAATCCAGTTGTTCTTTTAAAATAAAAAACACGTCTTTGAGATTGATTTTGTAATGCCCCATAGCGCATCCCCTCCTTTATGTCCGGTGGTTAACATGTGACCATCTGATTGAAATGATAATACGTTCATGCATAGAGCAAAATCATTGCCAAAAGAATCCTTATGGGTCAATTTAATATTTAATCTTTTGATATTTAACAATAAATATAAGAATGTAATGGGTATATAACCCCCTGACCTATCGGATACACATACCGAAGGTTGTATAGCATCCTCTACGTTTTTGCAACTCATGGTCAGGGAGAGTATATAATAGGCAGGAATAGAATCACGTATACTCTTTTTAACATGTATAAACATCTATACATCATCAACGCCCTGATAATTATCGTAACTCATTTACCAGGGGGGTGATGATTGATCAAACGCAGTTAATCAAAGTTATTGGGTGCTTTATTCCGGGTTGACGGGCTGTTCATGAACAGATCCTCAATCCCCTGCCAGACATTTTCAATAATGGCATAAGGGATGATCTCATCGCTGGTGATGCCTGGGTTAAGAGATTCCGCACGTTTTACTGCAGGGATGATATTATCCACAAGGGCTGGAATGTTTCTTTCAAGTGCATGGCCCGTTCCATGGATCGCATGCGCGACCGCAGTCACCGCACCGCACTGGGTATGCCCCAAAACCACCAGAACCGGTGTATTGACGTGAGCAAGACCATATTCGATCGATCCGATTTCATCGGTATCGCACACATTACCGGCCACGCGTATCACGAATATATCCATCACGCCGGAATCAAAAATACGTTCTACCGGCACTCGTGAATCCGAACAGGTAATCACCGTTGCGATGGCATGATCCCCCTGATTTTCCCTGCCTGCCTGGATCAGTCGTTTGGCATCGGTATGCGGATGAATTGATTGGCCATTTACAAATCAAATGTTACCGTCCATCAACAGCTTGATCGCTTCATCAGGCGATGGTTTTGCCCATACAGATGGCAATTGAATTCCTATCATACAAATAAGACAAACCACAAATAATGATACACGATAAACGGACCTCATTTTACGGCCTCCTTGTTTGAAAAAATACATTAGTGCCATACAAACAGAAAATAACGGATTGAATTACAATATACAGGTGAATCGGTGAATTATTATAGCATCCAGAAAGTGGTAGGGCTTAATCCAATCCATATTTCTTCATTTTCTGATAAAGTCCTGTACGATGAATCCCCAGGTATCGGGCGGCTTTTACCCGATTGTTCTGAGATATCTTCAGTGCTTCTGCCAGCGTGTCCCGTTCGGTGGTTTCCAATACCTGTTTCAGATTGATCGTGCCTTTTGAAAAAAGGTGTTGCCCGTTACCAAAACTTTTCTGCTTGCTGAACTGAAGATCTTCAAACGCAATACTATCGCCTTTGGCCACAATCATGGCCCGTTCAATCACATTTTTCAGCTCACGAACATTCCCGGGCCAATTGTATTGCATCATGGCAGATAGGGCTTGATCTGAAATCGTATATGTTTTTCTATCCCGTGTAAGCTCTTTTAAAAAGTGATTGATCAATACAGGAATGTCCTCTTTCACTTCTCGTAAAGGGGGAAGCTGAATGGTTAAAAGATTGATGCGGTAAAACAGATCCAGACGGAACTTGCCTTTTGAAATCACCGATTCCAGATCCTTGTTGGTCGCGCTGATCAACCGGAAATTGACTTTTTTGGGTGTCCGGGATCCTACGGGCTCTACTTCTTTTTCCTGCAGTACCCTTAGAAGTTTTGCCTGCATGTTTAAGGGAAGGTCTCCGATTTCATCCAGAAAAATCGTGCCATTATCCGCCAGTTCAAATTTTCCGGGTTTTCCTTTTGGGTGGGCACCGGTGAACGCCCCTTTTTCATAACCGAACAGTTCGGATTCAAAAAGTTCATTGGGAATAGCAGCACAGTTGACCCGGATAAATGCATTTTTATGCCTGAGACCTGCCTCATAGATCGCATGTGCGTATAGTTCCTTGCCTGTACCGGACTCTCCCATAACCATGACCGGAGAATCAGAAGCGGCTGCCTTTATTGCAAGGGCTTTGACGGCTCTGGTCTTGTCAGATTGACCGATAATGTTGTCAAAGCTGTATTTGCTGCCGTAAAGCTGGTTGAGTTCATGTCGATAGTAGTCGATATGGTGTTCAAGAACATCAATTCTTTCAAACAGCTCCTTTAACTTTTCAGGATGAAGAAACATGAGTTTCCCGGCAGCACCAATGATTCTGCCATCCTTTGAAATGGGGAGTCGCGCGACAATCCGTTTCTTGTCTTTCAAAACCATGCTCTCCCCGATTTCCGCCTTATCCGTTTCAAGAACGAGATGCAGCCGGGTGTCGGGGCTGACTTCTGTAATATGCCGCCCAATGGCGTCTTTTACCGATACGTTGTAGATGCCCTCATTGGAACTGCTCATGAAACGGATAATACCGTCTTTGTCAATCAGAATCAGGCTTTCATATGGATTATCGAGAAGAGCTGAAAGAAGTTCCTCAGGAATATCTGTGATACGATACCGCATGTCAACAGCATCCATTAGGGCCGCCGCAGGAGGCATTCTCCCTGCCATAAATCCATCCGGAAATGATGTATGCCGCACAACCGACGCCCGGTTCGACGGTAATTGCCAATGTGGGACAATTATTTTGGCACGCACCGCATTCCATGCACCCATCCGGATCAGTGATGACAGCTTTTTTGTTTTCTATCTGAAAAACAGCATGGGGACAGACCGTCTCGCAGTTTCCGCACCCCACACAACTGTCCTGGTCTAGCTTTAATGTCGTGACACCTGTCATGTATCGTAATTTTTTCATAAAAATATACCTTTTAAATACGTTTGAATCATAAGTTAAAATGCCGCAATAATCCATAAAATTATGGCGAGTATCACCGCTGAAACCTGCAAAGGGATACCGATTCTCATTTCCTTTTCCACCCCGGATGGAGACGTAAATGGTGTTGTGCCCGTAAAATTCATGGCCAGATAGGAGCTTATTGATACGGTAATCAGCATAAGGGCAATCATGCCTTGAGCCCCTTCCCGGCTGCCCCAGAATAGCGCCACGGGTAATCCGGCGGCAAAACCGGTTATCAACCCTTTCATGGCAAATGCATTTCCATAGACAAATGGAAGCAAAACCGGTGTCAAAACAGTGCCGGCAAAGATTCCCATGAGAACGGCTGCGAATGAAAGCGGCCACCTGTCGATTGCGATCTTGAATGAAAAGATATCCGGGCTGATGCCGGACAGGATAAAAAGAGCTGCCAGGATATAAAAAGCAGGCTTCAATGCCAGGCTTGCTTCCACAGGAATGACCACAAGCCTGTCGATCAGTCCGAATGTGACCTGGCGCATTTTCTTATCTGCGTTCATGTCATTATCGAGGAACAGCCCCAGGTCTTCTGTCCGGACAGGTCCCCAGATCACTTCAAACCCGGTCTGCTTTTTTAGGCTGACCGCCGAAACGCCGGTTGCGGCGAGCTGGGGTAGAATCAGCTTTCGGTGGCCCACGACTTTCTCTATCCCGGTTAGTCCAATCTGTCTTTTCAGCTCGTTTGTGCCAAAGGTACCTTTTCCTGCGGCACACCAGACATTTACGCCCAATGTATCCAGGATAAGTATCCAAGCGGTTCTGCCGTAAAGCGCTTTTCTCAGATGATCAAAAGAAAGCTTATAGTTTGCCGTGACCACTACTGGAGAATCCTTGGAAGGACGCCCCACGGCATAAAGCCCGGATGCAATTTTGTAGTCATCTCTTTTGATATTCAGTCGAACGTTGATGTTTGACAGTATATCACCATAGGTGAGTTCCGTTCTAATCATAGGAACGTCACCGGCATCTGTCGGAATAAATTCCTCAACAAACGGCATAATCCGGTAACCGGCTTTTTCATGATTCTGCATGGACGAGGCTTTTTCCATCGAAGCCCCACAGCAGGATTCTGATACACATGAGGATGGCATCGACGGCATTAACGCCACTTGACTGGATTTTGACGTGCATGCGCATGCACTTTCATTTTCTGACATGAAAATCTCCTTATAATGAAGTTCATTCATTTTTGCATGGAAAAATCCGACCCGGATCGATTAGCAGCAGTTACGATCCCTCCTGCAGCAATTTTCAAGAGAATGGATAAACATATTCACAGAGGAGATGACGTCTTTTCTATCCGTGTCAGGAATGCTTTGACGGCAATCTTCGATAAACCTTTTCATGCAAGCCCAGACCGCGTTGTGAACTTTTTCCCCTTCTCTTGTCATTTTCAGTTCAACAGCTCTTGAGTCTTTGGATGACGCCACACGCATCAGCAGATTCTGTTTGATCAATGGGGCGGCAAGCCGCGTTGTCGTGCTTTTTTCAACACCCAAAAGTGAATGAAGGGAAGACATGCCAAGCTGCCCCTCTGCAGATGAAATATAGTCAAGAATGCAAAATTGAACAAAAGTAATGTTTTCACAAAAAACCGATTCGTTTTGAAACAGCCTGAGACTTTTGATAAGGCCTTTGATTAAATCAAATACTGTTCTGTCTTCCTGGTGGTACCCCTCTTCCATCCTGCCTCCTTTTTTTAGTTGTAAAATACAACCAATGCATCCACTTGTCAATGAAGGCAAATAAAAATATATGTAAATAACCGATTTCACACTTGAAAAAATTAATTTTTAAGGATATCAGTAAATACAAAAAATACTGGATAAACACATGCGTAAAGGTGACAGATATGCCGATCTATGAATTTTATTGTGAAGACTGCAACACCATTTTCAACTTTTTTTCAAAAACCATTAATACGACAAAAACCCCCGGATGCCCTAAATGTGACAGAAAAAAGCTCAACAGGCAAATGTCATGTTTTGCTGTTACCGGAAAAGCCTCTGAAGATAAGGACATGGATGACCTTCCCATTGATGAGGGCAAAATGGAAAAAGCCATGCAAATGCTGGCAAGGGAAGCAGATAAGATCAATGAAGACGATCCCAGACAAGCGGCGAACCTGATGCGAAAATTATCAGATATGACCGGCCTTGAACTGGGTGCAGGGATGAATGAAGCCCTGAAAAGGCTTGAAAGTGGCGAAAATCCCGATCAAATCGAAGCGGAAATGGGTAATCTTCTGGAAGGGGAAGAACCGTTTCTGTTACCGGACAAAAAGAAAGGGTTTAACCAGAAATCGCGACAGCCATTTAAGGATGATACCCTTTATGATCTGTGACCCAGAATATGATTGATTGTCTCAAAGGCTGCCTTTAATCCAAAGATGGACGGCATATAGGAAATACTGCCAATGACCGGTGCTTTTTTCCCCATGGTATCTGATGGCTCTGAATCATCAGGTAAAATCTTTTTCATCATCGGTGGCTCTGTCGAAAAAACACATCGGATACCCGTGTATATATTTCGCCGATGAAGACGAATTCTTACAAATCGTGCCAAAGGACAGGTATGGGTTTCAGAAAGGTCGCCAGTGATGATGGCATTGGCATCCATCCTGCCTGCCGCCCCCATGCTGGACACGACATGAATAGCCTTTTCATGTGCATTTGCGATGAGATGTACTTTGGCTGAAAGCGAATCGATCGCATCGACGAGCACATCTGTTTTTCTTGAAAGAATTTGAGGGTTTGAGTGTTCGTCAACACATGTATACATCACAGTCAGCTGACATGCCGGATGAATATCAAGAACACGCTTTCTGGCAATTTCAGTCTTGGGAATACCCACGGTTGATTCGAGCGCAAATAACTGGCGGTTGATATTGCTCGCGGTTACGGTATCACAATCAATAAGTGTCAAATGACCAATACCGGCTCTTGCAAGTGCTTCCACCGCATATGAGCCAACGCCGCCAAGACCGCATACGGTCACATGGGCATTTTCAAGCTTTTGGGCCATTTCCGGTCCGAGCAGCAACCGGGTTCGTTCAAAACTCATGGCTGTTTTCTTTTCTGCAACAGAATTTTCCATAGATCCGCATGCTGTTTTCAAACGTCATTTCAGCAATTTTTTCGATACGCTCACCTCTTCTTTCTGCTACTGCCGATAACACAAAATGAATAAAGGCAGGTTCATTCAACGTTCGAGGCGCGCCATGAGGAAGAATATCGGGCGAGTCTGTTTCGATCAGAAGGCGATCTCCGGATACCTGTTTCACGGCTTCAGAGACCCGTTTATTGTCAGGTTTTGTAATAGACCCTGAAAATGAAATATACGCACCGAGTTTTTCAAAAACTTTTACCATTTCCCCTGAACCCGAATAGGCATGAATGACACCACCAAAGGGAAATCCGCCCTCCCTTTCTAAAATTTCTGCCATCAATGCCCAGGACTTGCGGCAATGGACAGATACCGGCACCTGATATTTTCTGGCCAGCCGCAGCTGGGCAATAAAAACCGCCTTCTGGTCTTCATCGCTCCTGTCCTGAATCATTCGATCCAGGCCGATTTCTCCTATGCTTGCCCCTGTTGTGGCAATGATTGCTTCAAGTCTTTTTATCCAGGATTCGCTCCGGGTATCGATAAACCAGGGGTGGAGTCCATAAGCAGGACAGACAGCATCAAACCGGCTGGAAATTTGAGAAAGCGCGTCCCAGTCGCCTTCATGCACGCCGCAGCTGAGCATTTTGACAACACCGCTGTTTTTTGCCCGCAAGATAACGGCTTCGCGCGTCAAATCAAGACGACTATCCTGCAGATGGGAATGAACATCAAAGAGACGCATGAATGGATGCCCTGTTTGTGCATACATCCGTGTCAGAGAAGGGTTTGATTTCAGGCATGGTGCTAATCTTCCGTGAGCCAGTCTTTTGCAGCATCAATATCCGGAAAAATTTTAATTTGTCTTCCGGTCAGGGCCATCATGATATTATGAATCGACTTTTTAAATCCGCTGACACCAATCACGGCGCTTTTCTTGACGTAAGGTTTGTTATGTTCCACCATTTCCGTAAATTGGTCGCTCAAATCCTTTTCAAGAAAAATGTTTGTAACATCTGTCAGCATGAGTGCTGAATTTTGAGGCTGTTGTTTCATTATAGCCATTGTTTCATTCAATGTTTCTAAAATATTCTCTTTATCTTCCCTGTTTTTATAACTGGAATAATCTGCAAAAAAAATATTTTTCCCTTTATGAGTGATCCGTTGTATTTTCTTCATGTCAGCATTCCTTATCCGCCGTGGTCAACGTTTTATCTGTCTGCCATGTAAATTGATTAAATTTCATATGATGTTAAAAAGAATTTTTTTCAATGAATCGCGTATAATTAAACGGATCTGTATCTTTTTGTCAATAATCATTTATCTGTTTCATATTTACTATCAGGTAACACTTTAAGGTATGGCTGTTTTTCTTTATCAAACCGGATGTTACCTCTAACCTCAACATCACGGCCAATATCAGCTGAATTTCTTTCTCTGCGAAGATTCAAGGGTACCGGCCCTGAAACGTACAAACATTGACCGTTATGCATCAACATCCAGTCACTTCTTGTCTCCGGTGGCATTGCGCGGCAGTTGCCTTGCCACCCCATGAATTTTCCTTTTACGGTCACAACATGATCGCTGAATGAATCTGGATTATTCAGCAGCTCATCCACATAAATAGCTGGTTCGGATTGATATGTTTCCTTTGCAGACTGGGCCTGTCCCATACTTAAAAAAGTTTTCTGCCCTGTTTGGCCTGCACCGCAACCTGCGCCTGGTCCCATGATAATGATCATTGTAAGGCTCATGTTGATCAGTTTCAATCCACTTTTTATTTTGCTCACGCCTAAAGCCTCCATTTCCTAATCAAAATTGAATATGATTATTTTTTCAATATTTTCAGTGTATCTTTGATTTGGGTTGTGTTATCTCCAATCGGAAAGACCTTTTTCTGTTTTTTAGCCTTTGATGGTTTAATACGAATCTGGATGGATTTGACACCGATAACCTCCGGATTTATTCCGTCTTCCCCAGACAACGCATCCAGTGATGACGACCGCGTCAAAGTGTAGGGGATCCACCAGTCCGAATAATACCCATAGATGACATTTGTAATTTCCTCTTCGGAGTCGAACCAGTTCACAGGCGCCGGGTAACCTAAATCCATCATGCGGTAATCGATCAGCTGGAAATCATCATCGCCTTGTTCCGGGTCATATAGGTAAAGGTAAGCGGTTGTTGAACCTGAAGTGAAAAATCCATCATCGTAATATTCGACCAGGATGTCATAGTCACCGGCTTCAACCAGTTCTTCGGCAGCGTAATATTCCACGGATTCCCCTGAATACGCGGAATCCTCGGATAAGAATCCGTTTGGCGAAGATGCGCCGATATAAGGTGCGGCAAATGTACCATCCGGCTCCCAAACGATCAGGTCAAGATCTGCATCTGTATCCCACTCCAGCCATATGACAAAATTACCCGGTTTTGCCTGAAGAGAACCGATGCCATCACTGGCATCCCCTGTGACAAGGGTATTCACAAAACCGCCCCATGAGTTGCCTGATGTGGCTTTGGTCTGATTAATTGCGAGCAGGGAATAATTTGACAATTCCGCGTCCGTAACCTGATCCCGCTTGGGAATATAGATCGCCAGCCCGGAGGAGTCTTTTATGGCATCATTTGAATCCGTGCTGTAGACAAGATTACTGATAATCATGTTTCCAAGAATCGTTTTCACTTCATTGATTTTATTTTTCAAATCTTCATCATTGGTGGTTGATTTAAGATGATCCAGGAAACTCCCGATATCGTGGTTTTCCGGATAATCGTACTGAACGGAATTATCCCTGGCGCTTTGTATGTTGGGTCTCTCAGTACCAATGGCACTGTTCATCACAGAGGCCAGTTCGGCAATACTGTCATGAAGGTCACCCACAGAGGCCATGTCGATAGCGGATTTGGTAATATTGCTTCTGTCCTGGATTTCATAAAATGTTTTATATTTTTGGGTGATCGTTTTCGATAGTGTTTCCGGAGTCATATCAGGATTGTCCGTCAATGCTTTCAGTATCGTGTCGTAGGGGTCCCCCTCGCCCGGCTCCACTTCCTCTGAAAACACCATATAGTCGGTTAAACCATTGAATTCATAGGCAACTTCATACATGGCCATGAGGCAGGCATCAAAATTTATCAGATCCGGTTTCACATCACTTGCCTGAACGGCATCGGCAATGTCCGGAAGAGACATGAAGCTTCCGGAAGTGTCGTCTTCCAGAGCGCCTTTAATACAGGCAGGTTTATCATCTTTTGTTTTCCATCCGGCACCATGATCCCATAAAACAAGGGCATAATGGTCGGCAGGGTATGTGGTTGCCGCCCATTTTATAAATGCGGTCAGGGTATCCTTGCTACCCATATTCTTGTTGCCAATATCCGTCAGGTTGCTTGAAATAGCCGTTTTACTGTCATCCTTAGTGATTCTGCCACGCAATGTATTCTTGGGAAGCCCCTGTGAATACTGCTGGCTGAACTCTACCTGAACCACAATATTGACATCGCTGTCAGACCCCACCTGTTCCATTTCATTGATATCGCCGACAGCAGCGGTAGACAGGTTGTTATCACCTGCAATATAAACCATATAGGTCCATTTTGCTTTTCCTGAAGGTATTTCATCCGTATTGTCACTGCCGCCCCCCCCACTGCTGCCACAACTTGCAAATAAGAAAAGCGTCAATGAATATAAGACATAACATCCCATATTTTTGAGCAGGCTATTTTTTTCAATAATTTTTTTTTGCATATCTACCTCAAAACATATTTTTCGGATTGTGGTTACAGGTTAATTTTATGAAATGACCAAGACCGACAGCATCAGTCAGACATACCCCTTTTTATAAACTTTTTCCTGAGAACACCCAATCACTCAGAAAGGACAGTCTCACATGCTGTAACGGGCATCTGGATGAATGATGAATTCAGAAAATTAAAATCCATAATATCTATTTTTTGCTTTTGAGTCAAACAATCGAATGCAGCTTCTTAAAAAAAACACAATTGAATGTGTGCCATGCCCATTGAAAAATTGATTGCCGATCCAACTGACCATATGATAAACTTTCCAATCGAAAACGGTACGTGTATTGCCAATTTTTTTTCCCTGTGTTTTAACCGTAAGAAAAGTCATCACGCATTCAAAACAAATGAAAAAAATACGTATATTAAAACATTTCAATCTCACACCTGTCATCATCGGTATTGCTGCTCTCATACCGGGCATTCTGGTATATTTCATGGACAGACCGGCCGGACAGATTTATTTCATCAATCACCTTCCATTTGAGATACCGTTCAATTTTCATGTGACCAGGAGTCTGGGCAGGATCGGTTATGTACTGCCGGATTTCATTCATGCATTTTCATTCAGTCTCATCACTGCAGGCGTCCTTGCTTCTGGTAAAAAAGGAAATTTTCTTGCATGCCTGACCTGGCTCATCATCGACAGCACATTTGAGATCGGACAGAAATTCGGAAATACCATTTCGACATATATTCCAAAATGGTTCAAAGGGATTCCCTATCTTGAAAACACAGCGAATTATTTCAGGCGTGGCACCTTTGACTGGTTTGATCTTTTAGCCATACTTGCAGGTGTCTTATCTGCATATGCGATCCTTGTGCTGATTCATGCCTGCAATAAAGAATCATCCGGGTCAAACCCATTTCCCAGCTGACCGCACCCGGCGTGCAGCCTTTCCCCCTTTCGCCACCTTTTCCGGACAAACACGTTTTTCTGTTCCAGATACGAGGAAAACCGATGGACATCCGCGTCAGAAGGTCTGTCAAACCGGTTTTCACGTATCTCATTGTAAGGAACAATATTTAACCGGACCGGAATATCATTCAGATAATCTGCAAGCATAAAGGCATGCGCCTTTGAATCATTCACACCTTTGATCAATACATAGGCAATGAGGAAAAAGCCGTTTCGTTTTAATGGATAGCCAAGAAGGGCCTCTTTAATCCGGCTCATCGAATGAATGGCATTCACCGGCATCAGATGTGACCGGATGTCATCATTTGGGGCATTTAGCGAAATGGCCAGATTCAGATTTTTCAATCCCTGTTCTCCCAGTTTCCTGATACCGTCATACAGGCCGACCGTAGAAACAGTTATGTGGCGATGGGCGATATCAAACCCTTTTTGATCCGATAGCACATTTATCGACTGTATAACTGCTTTGAAATTATCCAGAGGCTCGCCCATGCCCATAAAAACAATATTTCGGATATTTTTCTGAAGGATGAACCTGGCCAGATAAACCTGGGAGATGATTTCTCCAGCCGTCAGATTCCTCTTGAAACCCATTTTGCCGGTTTTGCAAAACAGGCATCCCTGTCTGCATCCCACTTGTGTTGACACGCAAAGCGTATGGTATTGTTTCATGGGAATAATAACCGATTCTGTTTCCAGTCCATCCCCATAGGATGTCAGAAACTTGATCACCCCGTCTTCGGTAACTACGTTTGTGATCGTTGCCTCAGGAAAATGTAATTTTTTGGCAATCCCGACAGCAAGGTGTGGTGATTGTTGAAATTCAGGCAGATCGGACAGGCATGCATTGCCTTTTTTGAAAACATTCCGGTAAACGGCAGAGCTATGGTAATGTCCCTTTCCATAACGTTCCCTAAAAACATGGGTCAGTTCGTCATATGTCATTTCAAAAATATTCAGGAGAGTCATCTTGATTGCTCTAATATACCAATATCTATTGCATGTAACGATAAATTTTATGAGGAATGATTGATTTTAGAAAATAACGATTGGTAAGCTGGCAAGAAAAAACACCTGTCAAGATTTAACGGCAAAGTAAATCTCAACAGGTGCGGATACTTTTATTT
This sequence comes from Pseudomonadota bacterium, assembly GCA_018816735.1. Taxonomy (GTDB): domain Bacteria; phylum Desulfobacterota; class Desulfobacteria; order Desulfobacterales; family JAHIVH01; genus JAHIVH01. Next base: position 180,668 of record JAHIVH010000061.1, read on the forward strand.
ACCGGTACCAGAAAAAATGGACATCACGTTTTTGTATGATGCGTTTGCCTGAGCAGCTGCAAAAGCACGCGCTTTGGTAAGCGTTTCCAGTCTGGACAGATTCATCGCCTCTTCGGCGTAGTCGATATCTCTGATGGCTGATTCAGATGCAAAGATATTTATCTGGGAGTTGGCAAGCGTGTTGATTGTCGATGTCAACTGGTTCTGTGTGGCACCGATAGCTGACCGGATGGCATCGACCTGCCCCAGGGCTTCATCGGCAATCTGAATCGCTTTCTGGGCGCCATCAAAAGTCGTCACATCTATGCTGGAAAGACTTCCCGTCTTATTTGATCCCAATCGGGATGAATCGGTTGCGGCAATGGAAATATCAACAGTTTCGTTCGGGTTTGTTCCCACCTGAAATTTTTTATCTGTAAATTCGCCGGAAAGAAGCTTTTGTCCATTAAAAGATGTGGTTTGGGAAATACGATCAAGGGATTCAAGGGCATTGTTGATATCTGACTGGATTGCCTGTCTGCTGTCAGGTGACTGGGCATCGTTTGCGGCCTGAATCGATTTGGTTTTAATGGTGTTGATCAAATTAACTGCTTCTTCCAATGCACCGTCTGCAATCTGTGTTACGGAGATCGCATCATTGGCATTTTTCATGGCCTGCCCCATCCCAAGGGCCTGGCTGTTCAGACGGTCGGAAATGGTCAGCCCTGAGGCATCGTCCGATGCTTTATTGATTCGCCTGCCTGTGGATATTCTGTTGATTGAATCTGAATATGAGGTATACGCCTTACCTAACTGCTGTGCAGCTAACATGCCTGGCAGGTTTGAATTTATTTTCATAGGTATTGCCCTCCTTAAATTTAAAGTGGTGCGTTTACATCAACTTTTAACGCAATCCTACTCTAATGCAATTTTTATGCAAATATAATAAAAAACAAATTAATTAAATTCAAATAGTTAAACATTCTTTGCCATACGGGTATGTTTCAGGTGCCAATTTTGGGCTACAGAATTGACAAATTGAGGCACTTTTGCAGCAACACTTTATGTTACCAGACGCTATTTTCAATTATTTTGAGGCGGAATTCCCCATTCGGTCTGAATGAGTGAGGGCGAAAACCGAATTTTGCTTCGCGCCACTGACCAGTCTATCATTTTCTCGTCTTTTGCCGCATCCGTGCATAAAAATTTTGGATCAGGACGCACGCCGATCCTGCCCAGATCAAGCCTGTCCGCATCCCAGCAGGTTTGGACGGAAATATCCGCATCAGTCATGCCATCGGTATGATAGACGCAGGCATAATGAAGCAGGTTAAACTGACGGTCAGAAATCTGTATCAGGTCATCTCTCAAAGATTCAAGGAATTCAGCTCCCCTTGCTCCATGGCCGTGATCCATCTTTTCGTTTTCCCGCCGTGAATCGTGAAACAACGCAAACAGCCTGACAATAGTCTGATCTGCACCTGTTTTTTCAGCCAGCTTCAGTCCGCCCGCCATCACTCTGGCCCAGTGAGACACACCATGCCGGCCATAAATCGGGAGACTGTATTGCAGGAGTATGGTATTTGCGATTTTTTTGTAATCCATTTATACGTATAACCTTTTTATTTCTTATAGCCGGATGTGGGCTTTTTTTCCCCGGGATTATCTATGCACCATTCCGATATTGTGTCAAGCCCGGCTGCGGTGCAAGAAAGCCATCCCCTGCAATTGTTATGCGCCGATTTGTTCAATAATTTTCTCTGAAGATATTACAGTAGCACAGACGGCGCCAAGCGCTGCCATGTATGACGCATGGACATTTGAGTGTGAAACATCAATTCCACCATGGGACAAATTCGTAGACACATGCTGGACATGGACGATAAGACCCTTTCGCTTTCGGAATGCTTCCAGTAAGGATTTTGCATTTAGAGACGCTGCTTCTGAGTTGATCACCGCCATGTTGCTTAGAATGCCGGGGTTCGGGCCGTATATTTCCCATTGAAAATTTTTCAAAATTCATTCGGACCTGGATTGGCCAATTTCTCAGGTTTCAGAAAATTGATTTTTCTGTGGCTGTGAAAGCCTGTTTGACAATGTGTAAAAATATTTGTTTTTTTCTCATATTGTCCACCCTCGTATCACTACCTTCCCTTTTTATTAAAAGTCCATTTATCAACGCTTTGAAATCAATCTTTCCCACGTTCGGGTTTTGGCACATTCATTGCCATACCACTATCAAAAGCGAATTATCATAAAATATGGACTGATTATAAAAAGGGAAAAAAAGGAGGATATATGAAAAAGGCGATGGTGTTTTTATTGGCGTTTTTATGCTGCCCTTTGCTAGTGCACAATGCCTATGCGGATGTGACTCCCGGTGAGGTGATCAATGCCGGAAACTATCAGAAGATAGAGGGTCTGGTACCGGATTATGTATTGGATTGGGTCAAGAAGGGCGACCTGACCATGGCAATCGGCAAACTCAATGTAGACCCCGGCGATTATTGGCCACAGGTCGTTAAGGATAACTGGAAGTCCAATATCGGCAAATACAAGATTTCGGCCAACAATAGCATCGTGGATGCTGCCACTGGTCAATCCGTGCGCGGAATCAAGGGGCTTCCGTTTCCGGAACCGGATATCGCCGATCCCAATGTGCCTGCCATGCTGATGTGGAATCAGAAATTCCTGGAATATTCGGTCAAGGGTCCCACGCTGTATACGTTGAACTGGTATGCCATCGGCCGCAACGGGTTTGAGAAGAACTCACTCCTTGACAGTTATATGATGGAAGGTGATCCGGCATCCGAGTATGATTTCCTGGAATTGTCCGTTTTTAAGTCACCCATGAATATAGCCGGCACCGGCACCCTGGCGTTTTATTGTCTGGATTTGTCCAAAGAAGGCTTGCGCTTTGTTTATACACCCGACTTGAGAAAGATCCGCCGCATGGCGGTTCGTATGGCCGGTTCGGATACGGTCATGGGTTATGATTCAGCCCCGGATGATTTCTGGTCAGGTGGTGAACGTGATGCCATGAATATGTCCGATTATCGGTTTATTGAAGAGAAAGAGGCTGTAGTGCCCTACGTGTGCGCAGATCCCGAAAAACTGGTTCGCACATCGAACGGCGCGCTGCAGGGAGGCTATGCCGTATCCGGCCGCAAATTGATCCTGGGCTATGAGGATAAGAACTGGACAGGTGCGCCCTGGCACTTTACCAATATTATTTGGGTCAAGACCAGGGTGTATGTCATCGAATCCAAAGATAAGAGTCCCAACTACAACTACGGCAACGTCCAGGGATGGGTAGAAAAGGGGACATTTCTTCCCAGCTACAAGAGAAATACAGATGTAAACGGTAAATACTGGAAAGGCAACTACTACTGCGGACTCCCTATGAAGGCTGAGGACGGCACATTCAAGATTATCTATAAATTCGGAAACGTCATGGTTGACTCAAGGCGGGATCACGGTTCTGCCTATCCTGATATTTTCAGGGAGGGCGGCGCCTGCCTGTTTGAATATAATGCGATTAATAAAAGCATGTTTACCCGGGCAGGCTTCGAGAAGTTCGCCAAGTAAACGGATACAGTGTGAGTGAATCCTGGGTGGAGGTGATTTATGAAGCATACAGTTCTTGGGGCGATCATAAGGCTTGTCGTCGGTCTCATCGCGATGCTGCCGCTGACGGTGAAGGCGGGGAATCCATTTGGTTGCGACTTATTTGCGGCCGCAGTGATTAATGACACGTCTTTTATCATCAGTGGCGATCGCGGCAATATCTTCCTGTCCACAGATGCCGGCAAGAGTTTCCTTCCGATCGAGAGCCTTACCCAGGCATCACTTACAAGTATTTGTTTCCCGGATGCTTTAAACGGCTGGATCGTGGGCCAGGGTGGCGTAATCCTTCATTCATCCGACGGCGGTCAAACCTGGGAACTTCAAAATTCGGGTGTGACGGCCTATCTGATGTCTGTGGATTTTACAGACGCGCTTATCGGATGCGCCGTGGGGGCCAACTCCACCGTGATCGTCACAACCGACGGCGGCAGGACCTGGATGCCATCCACCTTCACCTTAACCAGGGGCGTGGGGGGTGAATACAATCTCTTCAGCGTGAAGATCATCGAACCCCAAATCGTGTGTATAACGGGTGATATGGGCCGTTTATTCCGATCGGAAAATTTCGGTCTGACCTGGGCCGAGGCTGTTTGCCCCCTGTATGACGAGGTTATCGGTGAGGGCCGTACGCTCTACGCGATCGCGGCGGCTGGGGGAACCCTCTTGGCCATAGGCATTGACGGGACGATTGTCGTGTCCAGGGATAGCGCAAAAACCTGGATGCTGGCCGACTCCGGCAGCAAGGAACCCGAATATTTCAGCCTGGTCTGTGTAGACGACTTCTGTATGGCCGCCGGATCCGGCGGCAACCTGTTGAAGACCGAAAACAGCGGGGATAGCTGGCAGACGATCCCTGTCCCGGAAAAGATATACCGGGCCTGGTTAAGTGGGATCGCTTTGAAAAAAACAGCCGCAGGAGGGGTCATCGGGCTGGTCGTGGGACAGTACGGCACGCTGGGCATCATCAACGATGCCGGCATCATCTGGCATTAGGCAAGGCCAAGGGAGGTTATAATGGAAACGAATACGATTGAGACAGCAGGCATGGATACCAAACTCATCTTGCGTTACCCTATCCCGGCCCTGGTGGTGATTCTGATAATGACCGCGTGTGTGGGATATGGGCTGAAAGGTCTCAAAGTCGCTTCCGATCCATTGGCGTCGATGGTCCCTATCGGGCATCCTTACATATCTACACTTAATGCCATCAAGGCCATGACGCCTGAATCGCGTCTGTTGGTCTGTATCCTGAAAGTTAAAAAAGGGGATATTTACACTAGCGAAACCTTAAAAAAAATCGACAGCATCACCAGGGGACTTTTGGCTGTCGAAGGCATCATGCCGGGTGGCGTTACTGCGTTAACCAGGGGTATGATGCACTATTACAACTCGGTGCAGGGCCTGAACATTGAATCGGTTATGGGCACCCAATGGCCTGAAACCCCTGAGGGCTTTGAGGCCTTGAAGCGTCGGGTGGCAACCAATCCCATGGGTTTGGGGCGCTATGTGGCTTACGACAATACCGCTGTCATGATTACGGCCAAACTTGCCGATATCAATCAAATCTCCCAGCAGGCCTATGATCAGCTCCCGCAAGCGTCCCGCCCGCCGTTTGACAAATTCAGACAACAACAGAAAGCGCAGTTTAACGCCAAATTGGTCAAGGCTTTGGATGACCTCAAAATCAGTCAGGACGATGCCGGCCATACCCTGTATGTCATGGGTCAAGAGGTACTGACGCATCAGATGACCCAAATGGGCGCTGCTCATATCGGAACGGCGGCCGGGGTCATGTGCGGCATTCTGATTTTCCTCCTACGCTTCTATTTCAGAAGTATAATCGGGGTAGTACTACCGTTTATCACCATGGGCGTATCTGTGGTATGGAGCCTGGGGCTTTACGGCTGGACCGGTATTGAACTCAATCCGCTCATGATCCTCTTTCCGCTCATCCTGGCGCTTTTGACCCTGGCACTGACGACGCTTTTTATGGGTGAATATGTAAAGGCTTTGCGTGTCAGTTTCGACAAATCGCATGCCATCCGGACGGCTTTTTTCCGGCTGCCGATACGGAGAACCATCCTGATCGCAGGGTTAGTCATGGCCGGGATGGGTATCGCGCCGGTTCCGGTGATGCGGGCTTTGGCCGCCATGAGCCTCTTCTGGATGATCGGCGCTTATGTGACGGTCGTTCTGTTAAGTCCGATTGTGCTGTCTTTGCTGCCTTTGTCAGTGGGCACAGGTGCCACACATCATTTGATTCCAGGCTATTTTGGAAATGTGAACCGCGCCCGGCAATATGTCGGCCTTGTCATGGGACTGGTGCTGCTGATCGGCGGGTTTCTGTCTTATACACGTATTGAGGTGGGCGATAATGTACCGGGGACATCCTATATCCGGGACAGCCATCCCTGGAATCAATGTTTCAATCTCCTGTCGGAAAAGTTTATGGGGCCCCAGCAACTCCTAGTCTATGTGAAGGCTGATAAGCCGGGCGGTCTGGTCGAACCGCAGGCCATGAACGCCATCAGTGATTTTTCACGCTACCTGGTAAACGAATGCGAGGCAAGGGACAGTATCGCTTTTGACATGATGATCAGGATGTGCCGCTGGACCCTGATGGACGGCAATCCCAAATGGCTGACCCTTCCCCTCACAAGAGAAGAATTGGAAGGTCTGGCCGGTACGGTGTTTGAACAGGGCGGCGTGGATGATTTTATCGATCGCAGCTTTACGGAAGGAACGATCTCGCCCTTCTTCCCCAGTCACGATACCAAAAGTATCGATGCCTATGCCGAAAAAATGCAGGCCTATATCGACGCCCATCCCACGAAAGGGATTTCTTTTAAACTCGGCGGCGGACTCCTGGGCATGACCAAACCCCAGAATGATGGAGCCCATTTGGCCTACCCGCGGATTATGCTCATGGGGATGGCGATTGTATTGGTCCTGGGGATGGTTTTGTTTTCACCGAATAAGGGGATCGCAATTACGTTGTCTGTGGGTTGTGCCCAAGGTGCGGTCTGGCTCATTATGAGTGCCCTGGGCGTGCTGGTCAGTCTTTCTGTGGTCGGCGTGGCTGCGGCGGCGATCGCCATAGGGTTTATCCTCGGTGTCGCGCTATTTGATACGGCCACTGCTGACAGCGCTGTTTCCACGGGGGTATTGGTATTTGCCGCAAGCGTGCCGTTTTTCATGATCGGCATGAAATTCCAGGCCGCCATGCTGATTATATTCAGTGCATTTGTGGCAGCTGAAATAATGATGGGGATGCTCGTCATTCCAGTTTTTAGAGGGGGAAGGAAAGTATAATGAAAAGTGAACGTATAAAATCAATAAATAAAAGCGAAACGGAGGTTCGTATGGATACTGTCGCATCAGAGAGCCTGCTTAATGAACTCCAGGGCGTCGTTGGCGCCGCATTCGTGCGCGCAGATGACGTCACGCGTTTTACCTATGCCATCGAAGATTTTGGCGGCTCGTTTTTCTACCCGTTAAACGACCGCTATACAGCGCCGGATATGGTGGTCATTCCGCACACGACAGAAGAAGTGTCCGGCATCGTAAAGCTCGCGAATAAGTACAAGATCCCGATCATCGCCCGCGGTGGCGGCCATGATATGACCGGAGCCTGCACCCCGCTTAAGGGTAAAGGCGGCATTATTCTGGATATGACATCCATGAACAAGGTGCTCGATTATCAGCAGGGCATGAATGCCGTGCATTTCCAGCCCGGCATCCGCTGGGGAGACCTCGAACATCAACTGAACGAAAAAGGCTTGACTCTGGGCATATTAGGACCCCATGGCCTGCATGGCGCCACGCTGGGTGCCGGGGTCGCCCATAATTGTTTTTCCATCAACGCACCCAAGTATGGCTGGCCGGTCCAGAATGTCCTGACCCTTCAGGTCGTACTACCAAGCGGAGAAGTTATCGAAACCGGCTCTCTGGCCAATAAGGATTGCAAGACCTGGTACTTCAGGTGCTGCAATGGCCCGGATATGGCCGGCATCTTCCTGGGGTCGGGTGGTGCGTTCGGCGTGATCACAGAGATCGCCATGAAGACTTATCCCAAACCCACGGAGAGTTCTACCCTGGCCTATGCCTTTAAAAATATCGACGATTATCTGGAGTTTGTTCATCAGGTCGGGTGGCAACAGTTTGTCACCGAGCTGTGGGGCATGGCATTGATCGGTCTGCATCCCAAATTACGGGCCATGTTCATCTCCATGTTCGGCCAAAAAGACCTGGTTTTTCTGACCATAGACGGTCATGAAAAGGGCGTGTTCAAGGCCCAGGTCAAGGCTGTCAAGCGCATCGCCAGGGAAAACCGTGGAGAACTGATCCCCATTGAAGGTCTGATGCATGCCATGGGCGGCAGCGTGATCGACAAGGTCGAATTCGCCGGCGGCGGTTATTATGGCGCCATGGCCGGACCGAACGACAACTGCACCTGCTCGGTAACCCCTGTCCTAAACTGGAAAAAAGTGGTCACCCAGGGGATGAAGGTGATCGATCAGAACATGGATGCCCTGGGCGGGGGATTCCACATGATGGGGGCAGACAAATTCTATATCTTCCCGTTGCTCCTGGGCGGCGGCAACAGTTGCCAGAGTGTGGTATCGACCACGGTCGATTATTGTTGCGGCGGCGCAAACGGGACCAAAGCTTGTGAAACACCCATCGACAGCGACAAGGATAGAGAAGCCAAATTCAACTTAAAGCGGGCCAAGGAACTTTATTCCGACATGTGGGAGATGTACGTGGAAAACACAGTGGCACCTTATCGCATCGGAAAGGAAAATCCCAGCCTGATAAGGCGTTTAAAGCCCGAATACTATGCGTTTTTAAAACTCATTAAACAGGCGCTTGACCCCAATAATATCATGAATCCCGGCGTCATCGGTCTGGGGGTAACAGATCAGGAAGCCAAGGGTTTGGTCTAAAGAGGAGGAAAACGAACATGCGACTTGAAATTCTGAAAGAAGATGTTTGGCAATGCAACCATTGCTCCATGTGTTCGGAGATGGTTTGCGACCAGGCCGGTTTCTATAAAGTATGCCCGGTGTATCAGCTGATGGAGTTCGAAAATTATACGGCGCGCGGACATAATACGATCGCTCTGTATCTCCTTGAGGGTTCACTCAACTATAACCGGGAACTCGCGGAGGTCATCTTTAAATGCACGACCTGCAAATTGTGTGAAGAGGTCTGCAAACCCATGGGCAATGCCGTGGCCGGATTGGGTGGCTATGGGCTCAAGTCCATCATGGACGCGGTTATTAAACCCATGCAAATCGAGATGAAGCCCATCCCATCGGTGGCGATAATGGAAGCGATGCGCACGGATTGCGTCGAACAGGGGCTTGAACCCGACGGTCTTAAGGAACTGGCCGCAAGAGTTACCGCCTCTGGCAATATCTATGGCAAACCCGCCGCCGATCGGTTGCAGTGGGCTGCCGGATTGAACCTGGCGTCCCAGGCTCCGACCATCCTGTTTGCAGGCGATACAGCCGCCTATGAGGCCCCGGAGGTCGCCCAGGCTGCGGCCAGGGTGTTACAGCGCATCGGCATATCGTTCAGCCTCCTTTCTGATGAACGCGCAAGTGGCGCGGTGCTTTTCAGAACCGGTAATATCGTCCTGGGAGAAAAGATGGCCCGGCACAACCTGGATTTACTGAAAAGCGCCCTTGAAGTGATCTGCCTTTCCGCCGGGGATTACTACAGTTTATCAACCGATTGGCCAAAGTTCGCAGGCAGTATGCCCTTCAAGGTCAACCATATCAGCATGGTGCTGGCAGATGCGATCAAGGATAAGCGCCTTCGTTTTTCTAAGAATGTGCCGGTCAATGCCACCTATGAAGATCCCTGTTATCTGGGCCGGGGGATGAACCAGTATGCGGATCCGCGTATCGTGCTTAAGGCCATACCGGGACTTACGCTTACCGAAATGTATCCAACGGCTCACGGGGCCTGGTGTTGCGGCAATTGCGGCGGCATCCCCGATTCCGACCCTGAACTTTCCATCAAGCTGGGCGTGCGCAAGCTGTCGCTGATAGAGGCCACACGCGCATCCCTGGTCGCGACAAGCTGTCCGGAGGTCAAGGTGCATCTGAAGAAGGTTTTTGCCCATGCCCGAAAGACCGTTGAGGTGAAAGATATCGTCGAATTGGCAGCACAGGCCATAGGAGAATAGCCATGGAAAAAAAATTTGAATTTATCGATGTCATTAATGCAATGGAGCGGGTCAAACTCGCGCCATTGATCCTCCCCTGTTTGAAAATGGTTGATCCGATCGCCAGGGAAATCCCCGAAGGGATAGTCAAGGAATACCTGACCCATATCCGGCCGCGCGAGGGCCAGTTTCGTTTCCTTGAGAAGCTTATGCCGTACCTGCCGGGAATAATCAAATGGGCGGGAAAGATCGCATCCATAAAACCGTTGATGGTGGTATTCGCCATTGTGGCTGAAGTGCTTGCCTTCATGCTTAAAATCATCATGCCGGGTTTTGCCGCAGGTATACGCCTTGTCAATCGGCTGGTGGGCATGGTGAAAAAGATATTCATCGGACTGAAACGCTAAATGTGAGGAGGATTCATTATGGGACGAAAAAAGAGGATATTCATCACCGGAGCGACAGGCTCCATGGGATCGGCCGGTTTAAAGGAATTGGTCAAGCATCGGGACACGTTCGACATTACCTGCCTTGTGCGTCCCTCAAAAGTGAATAAAAAAAAGATGCTGCCATACTACGGAGAACGAGGCATTCGGATCATATTTGGTAATATGCTCAATTATGAAGATGTACTGGATTGCGTAAACGACGCGGACTATATTTTGCATACCGCCGCAGTGATTCCGCCCATGGCCGATCATGACCCGGACTTTGCATACAGGGTGAATGTCGGCGGCACCGCCAACATCATCAAGGCCGTCAAGGCGCAACCGGATCCTGATAAAGTGAAACTTTTATATGTAGGTTCGGTGGCGCAGACCGGCGACCGTCTGCCGCCCTTACATGTGGGCCGTATCGGCGACCCTATTTCCCCTGGTCCGTTTGATGCCTATGGGTTATCCAAAATCGGCGCCGAGAAGCTGGTGATCGAATCCGGGCTCAAACACTGGGTCTCCTTCCGCCAGACCTATATCACGATTCCCGATGCCATGAGTCTGATGGACGGCATCATGTATCATCAACCCATCCAGACCTGCATTGAATTCTGCCCGCCCAAAAATGCGGGGGTTCTCCTGGAAAAATTATGTCTGGACGGTCTGCCCGAGGATTTCTGGTGCAGAATTTACAATATCGGCGGTGGCCCATCATGCCGGTTGATCTATTCCGACTACATGCAAAGGATGATGGAACTCCTGGGCATGGGCGATTTTACCCGAATCATGGATCGAAACTGGTTTGCCCTCAGAAATTTCCATTGCCAGTGGTATGAGGATTCCCATGTGCTGAACAGCTATTTGCCTTTCTGGGTGGAGACTGCCGAAGATTATTTCCGTCAGGTCAAGGAATGCGCCCCCTGGTATGTAAAGATGGCAGGGCTGCCTATTATCCGGAATATGATCCCCATGCCGTTGGTTAAATCCCTTGTCATGGGGAGGATGGCAGGCCGCAAGGGCGACGGTACCATGTACTGGATCAAGAATAATGTCACAGACCGTATCAATGCCTTCTTCAGGTCCAGGAAGGATTGGGAAAATATTCCACCCTGGGGCGTTGACATGCCGGCCACGCCGACCGTCGACACCTATGTGCGCTTAAATCATGGCTATGACGAAAACAAACCCAAGAGTGAACTTGATATCGAAAATATGCGTGAAGCAGCCGCATTTCGCGGAGGCGAGTGTCTGAGTCCAGCCATGACCAAGGGCGATCTCACGACCAGGCTCAAATGGCGTTGCGCCTTTGGGCATGAATTCGAGGCCAGTCCCACCTTGATTCTCCTTGGCGGATACTGGTGCCCCGAATGCGAGGCCCCACCATGGAACAACGATGAGATTGCAGCCAGGAACCCGTTTTTTGCCCAGGTTTGGTACAACACGCATTCAAAGGATGAGAAGAACGTCTTCCCGGCCGACTGTGTTTACGATTGTGTTGGAAAAGACAAGGAAAAAATAATCTTCAAACGAAAGAAGAAGGCCGGACAAAGTTTTAGCGCCGGGCTTTTCGACGAGTGATAGTGTTTCATCATGCATGAGAAGTACCCCGGAAGGGAGTATCCACGAGGAGGATTTGGAATGAAGATTATAAAACATCTGGTGGTCCTGATAATTGTCCTGATTACCTGCGGCTATCCCGGCAAGGCCTCAGCAATATTGAATGATGATGCGGAAGGGAAGTGGAGCCTGATGGGCAAGTGGCAGAGCCAGGCCACGTTCAGGACTGAAGATGCGCCGGACAACACACCGGTCCCGTTTGCGGCAGGCGACATGACCAGCCAGAGAAATACACTGCTCCTGCAATGGAAGCATGATCTGGGAAGACCCATGTTCGACACAAAGATCGAGTATGATATCAAAGGACGCGTATTCTACGACGGTTCCTGGGACTATGGGCCGGAGGTCATGAAGAGTGATTCTGAGCGGCAGAAGTATGTCCTTAACAATCGCAAGATCGTCAATGACCGGGATGAGATCAATGATGAAAAATGGAAGGCAGAGTTCTTCCAGGCCTATGCCGATCTCACCAAGGGACCGGTATTTGCCCGCATTGGCCGTCAGGTTCTGTCGTGGGGCGAGATGAGTACCATCCGTATTCTGGATGGGTGTAACCCCATGGACACGTCGTCTTTGTCGGTCGATTTGCAGGAACGCCTGATTCCGTTGTGGATGATTCGTGGCAACCTTGCTTTCGATGCAGTGGGGCCGTTTACTTCCCTGTCCGTCGGCGGCTATTATGTGCCGGGTAAGATCGATAACACCTATGAACAGAAGATGCTGGACGGCTCACCGATTATGCCGACCATCGGCCGTGATCTGGAAACGGATATGTCTGATCCGTTCAGCATGGCCGCGCTCAAACAGTACATACGCATGAAGGACAGCGATATCGACAAGGATCGCTATGGGATAAAACTGGGCATGATGATGGCCAATGGACTGGACCTTAATCTCGTGTATTACCGGATGTATTCCGATTTGCCGGTCCCGCAGATCGATGTGGACGCCATCGAGCCGATTACCGTCAACCCCATGATGATCGATATGCATGACCCCATGGGTTCCATTCTGGGCACGCAACTTTTAAACGTGGTGAAAACCCATGATATCGTGGATGTGTTCGGCACCAGTTTCAATTATTACATCAGTGCCATCGATACCGTGTTGCGCGTAGAAGGGGCTTATTACAATGATATGCCCAAGATGCCTCCGGGATACCTTTCGGATGTCGTGGATGCCCTGTCTTCCAAGGCCACCGTTATCGGCATCAATCAGACCATTCAAGATCTGATTAATATCTTCCCCCTGGGGAGAATGGGGGCCAAGGTTTTGCCATTTACGTCCGGAGAAATTCCCACGTATGATGTGGCCAAATACGGGTTCGGCCTGGATAAGTGGATCAAGGTCCCTAAGATAAGCCCTGCGGATATCCTGGTGACCTTCGAATATGTGGGCAGCACCACGTTGAATTACAAATCCCACCAACTGGTTCAACCCTGGTACTGCCCCTGGGATGACAACCAGGACGGTCACTGGGATCCGGTCTGGGAACCCCGGCAGAGCAGTACCTTTATTCTGATCTTCCGCACCAATTATTTCAACGGCAACCTGGTCCCCCAGATGGTGACCATGTTCGAGGTGGAACCGCAGGCTCTCGTGTTGTACCCTTCAGCCAGGTATTCCTGGAAAAAATTCGATTTCGACGCTTCCTTGTTCTTTACTGTCGGGAAAGGATACCAGGGCACGTTGGGCATGCTGCAGCATCGGGACGAATTATCGTTCAGCATCACCTATAACTTTTAAGGCAAAACAGGGGTGTGGTGGGGATGAACAGAACAGGTGGAAAAAAAGAAGTGCATAGAATGATGAGGAGGATTGTATGAGAAATGTAAACAGCGATATGCGATATGTGGCCCTGATGGCAGTCATTGTTACTCTTTCTGGGTGCGGATTTGCTACGGATAATAATCATAAGAATACTTTGGCGAAGGATGAGTCGGTGTATGAGATAGGAAGTCCGGTGCCGGCAGAGGGGTTCAACGAATTGCAGATCATCACTTTATCGGTGTTTAAGAAAGGAGCCAGCGGGAAGAGCAGGTACGTGGAGATTGTAGACGGAGAATATCTGACCCCTGATAGCGTATATTCCATGGCTGTCACGGTGCCAAAAAGAACGGTGGACGGTGAAGAACTGGATCAGCGGGTCTTTATTAGCGACGGCGGCTGGAGTGATGTGGACGGTAACAGGGTCGAGGCAGTGTATGACGCTGAAAAGGATATGTACCTGGCGGACTTCAATCTCTCAGGGCCGGATCAATTTCTGATCACACCCCTCCTGGTTCAGGTCATCGGATCAGACGGGAAGGCCGCCAAGGCCAAGTTTCTGGTGACGACACAGGACGAGTTGGCCGCTTCATATGGCAACCTGGTGGATCGGGGGTTTTGCATGACGCTCTCCAAAAAATTCCTGGCAAGCCTGCCGGATTTGATCAACCCGATCATGGACGAACAGTTCGGCTCTAAAATCATCAAAGTCAATAGTATCTCCCCGGCCAATAACGGCAGCGGCAAGAAGACCAACGGCATAATCAACGTCAATGCAGCCGGTGTTTCCTTTGATGTTATTTTGAATGACAGCGTAGTCAATTCCAGCGGCGAGGTCACGCGGGGTCTGTATGTCGGCGTGGAGGATGTGAGCAGTGGCACGATGGGTAATGGCCTGGAGATTCTGATGGGCATATTCACCGACCTGTTCTTCAAGGGACTCAGGATATCCGATATCCCGATGACGGCGCTGGGAATGGGACTGGGACCCATGATCGACAGCGTGATGACGTCATCGGAGGAAGGCCTGTCCATACCCGGACTCAACATACCGGAGCTGGAAATCGCTGTGGACCTGGATTCGACAATCTACCTGAATCTCAAGGGCTACCCGGAGGAGACCACCAGCGGCTTCGCCGTAATGGGCGGATCAATGTACGTGCCGGATAATGACGATGTGATTAAAAATAGCAAGGGATATTATCTGTGGCCGGAGGTGAGTGTTGATACCTACGACACCATGATCGAGGACGGCATGGACACGATCATGGATAACGCCACGGATATCGGGATGGTCTTGTCGCAGTATAATATCAATCAGATGCTGCAGGCGCTGATGAAGAACCTGAATGTGGAGGTAAAGTCCATCAACACGCAGGTGGCCCTGTTTTCGCCCAAGGTTAAGACGGATAATCTGGACCTGGTTGTGATGATAAACCCCAAAGGGATTGCCGTGGATTTCCCGACCAAGCGCGTGGTGGCGAACGATGTAAAACTGCTCCTGATTGAAAGCGGAGAAGTGAATGGACCCGTGTCTGAGCTTTCGCTCGACCTCACCATGGTTTTCGATGTCGTCTTCCGCATGGATGGGGATAGCCTGTTTATGGATTTAAGCGTGGAGCCGATCGAAGAACTGTGCCACATGCATGTGATGAAGGACGAGAGCGGCATGACCTCTCTGGATCACGGCAAATTCGTACCGATCATATTCCAGTATTTGGGCGGTGGCGGCAGCACGCTGACGATCCCGGTGCCCTTGTCCGACCTGGGTATTGTTCCGCGTAAGGGCGTTACGCCGGGTACGGTCACGGTGGATGACTATGGCAACTGCTTCCTGAGTATGGCTGTTTCGAGTATTGATGCCACCAAGCTGAGTTCGGGTGGCGGATGTTTCATTGAAACTGCTGTAAAATAAGATTATTGTTCATGGAGGACCACTTGTCTCCCCTTCCCCGAAGGCTTTCCGGTTTTATGGGTCAAAGAGGTGAGGAGGATGGAGCAACGCTTATCTTTTTTGCTCCATCCACCAGATAAACGTTTAGAAGCTGTAGGACATTTTGGCCGCATAGAGCATCCATTCATTGTAGGTGTGGCCGTCGTTATCCGGTAAGACACCGAATTTCCCGTCCATGACATGGGCTTCCAGTTTGGCAACCCAGAAGGGATTGATATCGAACCGGAAAGAGAGACACTGGTCTTTGAGTTTTTCTTTAGTACCTTGTATACCTTCTGGAGATACATATTCTGAATAATAGAATGCCGCTTCAATCTGTTCGGCGAATCTGTATCCAATACTCACATAATACGAGTCTTTGACGTCAATATCCTGATGCACGATGTTTTCAATGGGATCCTTTCCTGGAATGTTTATAGTAGCGGTGGCCGTGTTGTCGCTTAAAGCCCAATAGTTTTCAGCACTCAATTTCAAATCGCCATATATGTATTCTGCTGAAAAGACACACACTTGAGCATTTTTCGTATCAACTGTGAGTGGAATTTCCGTTCCTGGCATCCGAGGGTCAGAAGCAATACCCTTATACAACATATTTGAATATATATATGTACCGCATATGCGAAGCCCGGTTAAAGGCGTTGTCCAGATTAGGCGGGCACCATATACATCATCGTTTTCAATTGCTGATATGCTGTCGATCCCGCCAGACGTTTGAATGAATTTAACTGTTCCGCTGTCCATGGATATAAGCGGCTGTCCGACCATGGTCTGATATTGCACGAGACCCAAAGGACCGAGAATTACCGTTCCAAACAGTTCGATTCCTTTCAACTTGTTCAGACCATCTCTCAGCCATTCGTTGTAAACACTGGAGGGCAGGAAGATGGATGTCCTTAATGCATCAAAATCCCTCAGGTCATTATATAACCCAAACGGACCTTTTAAGGTTCCGACCCTCAGGTTCAGCCAGTTTTTATATTCAAATTCGGCAAACGCCCAGTTGATGACGATTTCGTCATTTCCCACATCTCCCAGGTCTCTTGCAAAAAACTGGCATCCCAGGGTGAGACGGTCTGACACGGCTGTCGTGAAATTGATCCCCATTTCATTGAACTGGAAACTGCCGTCATCGGTTTCCGCCAGATAGTTGTTCTGATTGGTTTGCAAATACCCCTGGGATATGAATCCATGAACGTTGACCTCTTCCGCTCCTGCGGGCAGGCTTCCTGCAACCAGTATGAAAACAAAAACGAAAATCAGTATGTGACATGATCTGTGCATCTGTTTTTCCTCCCTGTCCGGATCAACCGGAACTATCGAATGTTTGTTATGTGATATGTATTGTCGCATATGTCATGTTCTCTTTTGCAGGTCTATTTGGCAAGCACCTTGATTCCCGGCGGCAGCGTCACATCAGAGGAAATATAGCTGATGGCCCCTTTGGTTTTGGACACATAATCGATCAGTTCCGCATCCGAATTCTTCTCGACCGGTATTCTGCCTTTCCCGGTAAACATATTCTGGCGCCAGACATTCGAGAATTGAGTTGCCGTCCGTTTGACATATTTCTTAAGGAATGCCTCATGAATGTCATCATTACTATGCAGAACAATAATGATCCTGTCGTCATTTGACCATCTCATGATCTTTCCCAGAAAAATACCGTTGACCTCTTCCCAACCCAGATGCTCTGCAGGCACTTCTTTATTTGCGATGATCATTACATCGCCGGCAAATGCGTTGGATATCCTCCCTGAAACCATCACCTCACAAAGCATAAAAGCAACAATCATGATCTTGAATTTCATTTTCATTTGTTCTCCTGATGAATAGTCCAATAAAACCCCTTACGTTTTTAACAAAAACGGCCAAAGCAGCTAAAGGCAGCGAACATCAATTCTCTACAGGGAAAAGAATCCCAATGACAGACACTGCCTTATTTTACATGAATGTACAGCCAAGTGACCTTTTTCCAGACTTAATCGATCAAACTGGAAACAAAAGCGATCGTAAAGTTCTCCCTTTGGCCAAGAAAATCTTGACAGTAAGCTTCTTGTCTAAGACAAAAAACAGGGGTGACCGGATGAGTCAATACTTCCTGAATTTAAAATAATATATTGAAATTGTAAATAAAAAATTTGTGTGTTGCTCTTGTCTTGAACGGTGATCGATGAATTTGGCTTTATATAATTTAGACGTGGCAGTTCTTTTGTTAGGACATCACACTACAGAATATAACTGATATCATGCAGTTCTCGATGATCCTGAGAACTGCATGGTAACCTGATATCTGATGTCAATCAGGGTTGGCATTATGGAAAAAAATTAGTCACAATAAAAATTATCTGCATCATCTATGCTGCCGGTTCCCTTGTATTTTGCATTTTTGGGGTACGGGCAAATGGGGCGTGTCCTTTTCTTTTTCCATCCCATCAGATAATTTGCAGGGCGTTTTCCGATCATCCTGTCCGGTGCGACGCCTTTTTCCACCCAGTCTTCCAGAGAAGAAAGCCAGTCAATCTCGTTGCACCCGACACCGCTTGTGCAATGGGACATTCCAGGTACAAGAAAAAGCCTGTAAAAATCATCCACATTGCCCATTTCAGGGGTGAGCACATTATCATAGTAATCTATTGAATAGAGCGGTGTCACAAGCACGTCTGCCCAGCCGTGATAATGGATGATTTTGGCGCCTTTTTCCCTTACCGAATGAAGGTCTCCGGATGTGGCATCGATCATTTCCATAATTCCGGAATCTGCAATATTTGGCGGATCTAAGTTGAAATTAAACGTGGTCCAATCCCAATCCGGTCCTTCCTGCCATTCCAGGTTGTAGGAAAGGAATTGAAAAAAAGGGGCACAAAGCATGTCGCCGATGCCTTCTGGTGAAAAGGGCCATATTTGGGGAGGCATGGGGACAATGCTGCCCATCCATCCCAGAAACAGAAAGCCTTCCGCGCCCACAGGTGTTCCAGCAAAACGGCCTTCTCCCATCCCCGGGATGGAGACGCCCTGGGCCTGCATGCCGTCGTAAATCTTTTTCAGTGCCTGTCGTTGACCGCTCGTAAAACAATCCGGGTTATCCACATCGTCCGGACAAGCGACCGATAGAAGGTCCGCCATCGGGTCAAAACCGCATTTATCAGGCTGGTCTATGATCCCATCGCCGGCCACGCTGTCGTATTGACCGCCGCAATCGCATTTTTCATAAACCTTTTTATTAAGAGCGTTCAGTTTTGGAAGCGCATACCCAAGGTAGGTGAACACATCCGTATAATAGGACTGCGGTATAAACGCAGCAGCAGCATCACACGTGCCATTCAAACAGCCGGAAGAAACCTGCGAATCCCACAAACCTCTCAAGGTTGTTCCGGTATACGTAAAATGCGGGGCGCCTGCAATATATCCGTCAAACACTTCCGGATGCCTTTGAGCCATCATCATGGCGCCTCTGCCGCCGTTGGAACATCCCATCCAGTATGCGTATTTGGAATCACGCCCATAATAGGCCCTGATGATTTTTTTGGCCAGTACAGAGCCTTCATACGCAGCGCGGTGGGAGAAATCCTCAAGTTTCTGAGGGACATCCGTATTTTCAGGGTCTGACATGTCAAAGGCTGTTCCATCAAAAATACCTGCCTCTCCCAGATAGGCAACCGAAGACGTATGACCTCCGTTTGAGCCTGCTGTTGCATAGCCACGCGCGACACCATTGCTTAAATTGGGGATAACACCATCCCATCCGCCGCCACCGATGTAAAGCATCTTGCCGTTCCAGTTTGAACGTGTCGGAAGTTTGATGACAACATCGATTTCAGGCCATATGCGGGCTTTGATTTTACAATACGCTTTTGTGCCATACAGCAGGTTCGCACATACGAACTTTGCCTCAGTGATGGTTATGGGCTTGCCAAAGGTGGCATCGGTAAAAGAAAGATTTTTACAATGGGTGCAGGGTACAGGCGTGGAAGCGATGGAAACATCCTGTTCCGCAAGTTCCCCGCTATCAGCGGTGCTTATAAAATAAACGTCACTTGCTGAACACTCTATAAAAAATATTAAAAACATGCTTGCAACGACTCTGCTGAATTTTTCAACCGGTCTCATGGCACAATTTTCCTCCCACTTTCTAAAGTAAATCATAGCACAAACTTATGTTTACGTTATAAATAATTGTTTGTATACAGGAACGCTACTATGGCACAAGCAATGGGGTCAAGGTATTTCATGTAAAAACCAAAGAATATTTTTTATGAAACAAATTCATTGTTCTGAAACACAGCCATAAAGAAATAACGAATAGTCACATCTTGAATGATGATGATCGTCATTTTTTTTAACGGTGATAGGTGAGATGTCGATAAAGCACATCAGATACTTCGCCAAGACCAAGGTCTTCAAGAATTACCTTTTCCGGAAATCCCTGTTTGTTGAATTTTCGAAGGGTGTAGTATTCCTTCAGCATAAAGTCCAGGTCTACTTGTTCATTATTTAATGCTTTCAAGTTTTTTTTTCGTATGCGGCGCTTAAGAAGGCGTATTGAAGGGAAAAATTTTCCAAGCGTGTTAATGGTATAAAAGGAATTCGGGAGAATCACTTTTTCATTGAATTTCTTATAATACTTAATCAGTCTATCACTCTTTTCTTTTGGTAAAAGCAATTGATCCATTTTTATCAAAAAATTAACAACCTTTAACAAACCTTCGGAACGACCTTCAAGGTATGGCTCAATAATTCTCACGGGGAGTTGATCGTCTTTACGCGTGGCGCCACAAAGGTTTCCGATGGCCCTTTTTAGATACCACGTGCGATTACCGATATGTAATAGTTCTTTATTGGTATAATCATAGCCTGTGGCAGCATTTAACATATCCCGTAGAATATCCAGACTTGAATGCATTCCCTTCCAGGCAAACATGCATATCACCGCAGAGTCTGCCAGTGTGGCAATTGCTTGTGCATGAATGGTTTGCTCGGCTTTTCCCTTTTTCGTGTATGGCTTGGTAGTTGATTTCCCGATGGTCTCGAGAGTTTCCAGCCCCATTTCAAGACCAAGATTTGTATCTCTATTATGGCATGCGCCTCTGATACTTGTGGCATAGCTTAAGGCCATGGACCAAAGTGCGCGAGGGTCATGCATGGGGATTTCCATTCCTTTGACATGCATGGCGAACTCTTTTCCACCATATTTTTCAGACATGAGATGACATCCCTCTGCCAGCTCATTTCCGATACCTTCCCGCAAGGCGATTTTATGGACAAGTGTTATCAGCTGATCAGGCTGGTTCCAGTCAAGGACCAGATTGTCCGTATCTTTTTCAGTTAGGTATCCATTTTTGAATGCTTCAATCGCATATGCAATGACACCTCCTGTTGAAATGGCATCCATGCCATAGGCATTGCACAACTGATTTGCTTTTACCACCGCATAGACATTATCGATTCTGAGTAGTGAACCAAGAGAAGATAAACCCTCATATTCTGGCCCAGGGCCTTTTTCCATCTTATATTTGCCATCTTTTATTTCAACAATCCGTTTACATGCAACAGGGCAAGAATGGCAGCTATGCCGCTTGGTTGGAAGTTTTTTAGCGATATTGGTTCCGGATAACACTCTCATACCTTCTTCCCAACTGGCTTGCCGCCAGTTTTTTACAGGCATGTCGGAGATTGCAGCGGATATATCCAAACCGCCGCCTGTTCCTAATAATTGCAACCCATAGGAGAAAATATCATTTTTAAGTATTTCACGGGTATCATTTCGTATTTTTCTAAAACGTTCTTCATCGGCGATAGGGTATTTCAACTTGCCCCTTATCACCACGGCCTTAAGCCTTTTTGAGCCCATTACCGCCCCCAGTCCGGAGCGTCCTGCCAAGCTGCCCTGATCGTTCACGATACTTGCGTATTTTACCAAATTTTCTCCGGCAGGGCCAATACTGATTACTTTTGCCAACTTCTCGCCGGTTTCCTGCTTAAGCAAGACCTCGGTTTCAAAGGTGTTTTTACCCCATAGATGAGAGGCATCACAAAGCCCGACATGATTTTCTGTAAGAAACAGATAGACCGGTCTTTTGGAGATACCTGTAAAAACAATGCCGTCATATCCGGTTCGTTTCAAATCAGGTGATACCTGACCGCCCATGCTGGCTTCTCCCCAAATTCTCGTCAATGGCGACCGCGCGCAAATCTCCATTCGGGACGCGCCGGGAAGGGTTGTGCCTGAAATCGGGCCATTTAAAAAAAAAAGAGGATTATCTGCCGAGAAAGGTTCTGCATCATACCCTTTTAGCTTGAAGAACAGATATGCACCAAGACCAGCCCCTCCAATAAAATTTCTATAGATCGTCTCCTCAATTACCCAATCTTTTATTTCCATAGTCAAAAGGTTGACATGGCATATTTTCCCCCAATTCCCATTCATGGTTCACCCCCATATGGAACTTTCATTTGTAATAAAATGCCAGAACGAATACAGAACCTTATATAACCCTTCACCGCAAATATCGGCATTCAAGGTGTCAGATTGCAAGCAGTAGCTAATCATACTGTCTGAAACGAGGAAAAAGATGATTCGCATTGTCGTAGAAGACCGACCTCAATGCCTGATCATCAAACCCGTCGTAAGATTCAAGACCGCTTATTGTCGCCATTGTTGCAAGCTCAGGAGCAAACGGATAATCACTTGCAAAAAGTATTTGTGAATTATCAACCACTTCCTGCAGTGAACGAAGGGTATATGGTGCTGCCGAAATTGCCGTATCATAATAAAACCGCTTCAGATAATTCAAGACGCCTTGCGGGACATATTCCTGCAAGCCGGGCCAAAACTGCCCCAGGGAAAGCCGAAGCGTCAAATAAGGGATGGTGCCACCTGCATGGGGTAAAATAAACCGGATGTCAGGACACCGTTCGATTGTGCCGGTGAAAAGCAGATTGCTTACCGCCTTGGTTGTTTCAAGAACAAATTCCACAAGGGCTGGTGGCAATTTAAGCGTTGATTTGTCACTTTCCGGTGAAACATCAGGATGCATAAACACAACTGCTTTTCGTCTGTTCAGGGCGTCAAACAATTCATCGTATAAAGGTGCCCCCATATAGTATCCTGAAACGCTTGACAGCAATGCAACACCGTCTAGTTTCAGTACATCCAGGGCATATTCCAGCTCCTTTAACGATGCATTCATATTTGGCAAAGGCAGTACTGCATAAGCGCCCAGTCTTTCGGGATAATCGTTTATTAATCGCGCAGAGAATTCATTGCATTTACGGCAAAGTTCTATGGTGAATCCTTCATCACCGAAATAAACGCCTGGGGCTGAAATGGAAGTAATTGCGGTTTTGATATGGTATTTATCCATGAGTTCAAGCATATTTTCCACACACCACTCTGGGAAAGGGCGTCCGGCCACTTCAGTAATGCCAATTCTTGCCAATGCATCTACATATTCCTTTGGCACAATATGATGATGCACATCAAATTTTGGTAACTGTTCACTCATTGAATACCTCTTTTTAAAAATTTTTCTTGTAAAGAAAAGCCTAACAAGACCGGATAATTCATTATCCCAAATGCCTTATCAACTTTTTTCTCCTCACCGAAACGTACGATATGACGATCGCTATCCAAATGGTTTGAATAACATAGCTTTTTATTTATGAATCCAGGTTGGTCTGAATCAATTCTCTGGGCGACATAGCACCGTTGGTTATTTCTATTTCGCCTGCTTTCAGCTTTAATGGTTTCTTCTGTGCGTTTAGTATTTCCAAAAGCAAGGTCTTGTTGAATCCATCTTCTCTGTAAAAATGACTCGGTACGCAGCCGGTCGTATCTATATAATATTTGCCTGAAGCCAGTCCTTTCAAAACCAACTGGTCAAACATGGCTCCGATGTCACCTTTAAAATTTTCAGGCGGGTGCTCATCTTTTTCATCGTCATTATAGGTTGAAAAGGCTTTTCCGTTCTTGAGGAAATTCGGATCAAACACAGTAGCCGTAATCTGAGTCCCCTGGGGTCCTGTAATCAAGCACCAGCTGTTCTTTGTGTTTTTGTAATCCTTTTCCTCCTTACTCATGATGCCATCAATCAAAAATCCTTCCAGATTTTCCGAACTGTAATATGTCATGCCTTTTGCGTTTTCGGACAGATCCATGCCAAAAGAAAGCGTAATATCAGAAATGAGGGCGCCCGGATTGAATGGAACGCCCATAATCGTTTTGGTAAGCGTCAACGAATCCACCATGATGGAATCGATATAGAACCTAGGGCCTTTTATGCCCAGAGGAAAGGCCGGATACATGCATGAATGTGTAATAATTCTAACCGGGCCTTCTTTATATGCAGTAATGCCGCCTTTAACCAGTCCTTCACTGAAGGGTACTTTTATAAGTCCTCCCATAAACCGGATACGGCCTCTAACCTTCTGCCTGTCAAAAATATTTTCATTGTTCCCCCCTCCCTTTTCGTTCACCCAGAATTTGTCGATAAAAATGGTGGGAGAGGCTTTCTTTTTTCCCTTGTCTTTGACCAGGCCATCGTATCCAAATGAAATGCCACGAACGTTGAACCCGACATCATCCCTATTAAAAAGAGAGATAATCGGTTCAAGCGTGACCGTAGGAACATCGCCCTTGAATGTTGAAATATAAACCCATGTTTCTTCACCGGTTGAAGGATCGATTAGGGCAACAGGCGTTGTTTTATCCGCATCTTCAGGCACAAGATCAATCGGTGCTTTTTCACCGGTATCTCTTACCATGAAAGCAATGAGATCCTGTTCGTCATAAACCTGATTTGACCGATTGTTATTGGCCTCCGGGCCTTTTGAAAGGATAAAACTCCCCTCTCCGGTTACTTCATCGATCTGAAATACTATAGGCCGAAATTGATTGTCACGAAACGCAAACACAATTATTTTTTCAAGTGGGGAACCGACAATGTCCGGCACAAGCTTGCCGGGTATCTCCACAGGTTCATAAAACCTTCCGTTGTTAGCAGCTATGGACGGGGATGCATTTATACAGGGAACAAGCCAAAAGAAATAAATAATAAATACGATCAGCATCGTTCCTGTTTTGATGAATACTGAATTTTTTGTTGTCATTTCTCAACGCCTCCAATCATGGATAGTCTGGTGATAAAATATTTTTACGACAAATGACTCTATGGGGCCTTCCGGATAAGGGGCAGGTTTCATACATGCAATAATCCTCATCATGCCATATCTTCTATCGGATCAGCCGCAAGCAGAAGAACGTTTTTAAACCCTTTGCACCCGATTTATTTTCCTCGAAAATGACGGTTATAAATGAACTCAATGTAATAGATTATAAAAATAAATATACATTTAATTTTTACATGTCAATACAAAAACCTAACTTATGCGTTATTTATACTTTTGTTTTTCGATAATTGCACATTGTGTTTTAAATAATAAAAAAATATAAAATATTTATTAGCAAGTCCCTTCGGATTCTTCATCCAAAAGGTGTGCGATAAAAGAATCCGGTTATTTCATCAATGCATTTATGAGCATAGTATTATGTCTTGTGCATAAACCATTTAGACAGTATGATGAATCCGTATGACTTGGATGATTGCTGAACATTGATTATCCTCTGGCCCTTAACCAAATCAGGAGATAAATGTGAAAAAAATTAATGCGAAAGTTGTCGATACAAGTGCGCTGGTTCATGATCCGGATTGTATCACCTATCTCATGGATAAAGGAAATATGGCATGTATTCCATGGACGGTTCTTGAGGAACTCGATGGTTTAAAAGGAAGACCTGATATTGGCCTGGATGCCAGAGAGGCTATTCGCAATATTGAAAAGCTGAGGCAGGATAAAACCTGTAAACAGTTAGACATTATAAGAGAGCACAGCTGGAAAGGCATTGAGTTTCTCGACCATGCCAACAACGACCATAAAATCATTGCAACGGCCAATGAATTGAAATCAAAATATTATCGCGTTGAACTGGTTTCCAAGGATTCCATGATGAGAATCAAGGCCAGGGAGCTTCAATTTGTCGCTGAAGATTATTATCGGGACCAGACCAAGAATCATATTGACACCAGAATGCCAAGAATTGATGTCCAGTCAAATGATATTGATATGGACACGTTTACATTCCCATACGATCCCGAGAAACATGGGGAGATCCTGGAAAATGGCGGGGTTGTCTGCATCAGTGACTGGACAGGCGATTTCAAACATCCCAAGGACAGGGACAAGCCAGGTGAAAAATTCACAGCCGTAAGAAAAAATGAAAAATTCCATATTATTAAAAACACGATCAGTGCATTTGGTATTAAACCCTATACGGGATCTGATACGGGGTATTCCAATCTGGCATTTAACTGGCCCCAGACCGTGGCGCTTCATCATCTGAATTCTCCGGATGTCTCACTTGTATTTCTCGAAGGGGGTGCGGGTACCGGAAAAACGCTGCTTGCTCTTGCCTCTGCCCTTGAAAAAAGAACCGATTTCAGGCAAATTCTTGTAAGCCGTCCACTGGTGCACCTTGAGGACAAGGATAATATGGGATTTTTACCCGGAGATATCAGAGATAAAATGGAACCCTGGCTGAGACCGATATGGCAAAACCTGTCCATACTGAAAGAAATCAGCCCGGAAAACAAACAGATGATTGAAAAATTCATTGAATGCAAAAAAATAGACATTGAACCTCTGGACTACATTCGAGGTACAACCTTCTGGAAATGTTTAATCATTATTGATGAAGCCCAGAACCTGACACCCCATCAGGTCAAGACAATTATCACACGGGCAGGTGAAGGCTCAAAAGTCGTTTTCACAGGCGATCTGGATCAGATCGACCGGAAGAGGCGGCTTGACAAAAGTTCGAGCGGCCTTGCCTATGCGTATAGCAGACTCATGGGACAGAAAATTGTTGCAAACATAAAATTTCAGGAATCCGTCAGATCAGAGCTTGCTAAACTGGGTGTGGATATGCTGTAGCAAGTTTGCTTAAATAAATTAAAATTCCATTGTGAACCGGAGGAAACATGAACACTCAGCAGTTGATTGACCTGAGCATCAGTATCGAACCTGATTTACCCAGTGACCCACCTGCCATGATCCCCCAAATGGTCTACATCGACCATCGTATGGGCGCGGATCAGATGTTGGAATTCTTTAAGGGTGTGAGAAAGGATCAGCTTCCCAATAGCCTGGGGTGGGCTGTTGAAATGCTTACGCTGACTACCCATTCAGGCACACATCTTGATGCGCCGTATCATTATCACCCGACCATGGATAAGGGAAAAAAAGCACTGACTATTGATGAAATCCCGCTTGAATGGTGTTTTTGTGATGGCGTGCTTCTCGATTTCAGCCATAAAAAGGATGGAGAAAGGATAACAGCCAAAGATGTTGAAAATGAACTTGAACGAATCGATTACGCGTTAAAACCTTATGATATTGTACTGATAAGAACCGGTGCCGACAGGAGCTGGGGAAAGGCGGAATATCTTGTAAAAGGTCCTGGAATGACAAGAGAATCCACTTTATTTCTTTTGGATAGGGGGGTGAAAGTTGTCGGTATTGATGCCTGGTCCTGGGACCGGCCCCTTCCTTTTATTGCAGAGGAATTTCAAAAGACGGGCGATCCTTCCATTATTTGGGAAGCTCATTTTGCAGGTATTGAAAAAGGGTACTGCCATATGGAGAAGCTCACCAATCTCGGAAGTATTCCTAAGCCTCACGGATTCAAGGTATCGTGTTTCCCGGTGAAGATCAAGGCGGCTTCCGCAGGCTGGACAAGAGTGGTGGCCATTATATAGGACTTCCCGTCCGGATTTTGTGAATGCAGATGGGTCTTTCCCGCATGAGGGATTCAGCTTATCCTTTTTAAAGAGTCATCAGGCGGGTCTGCATCCGGGAACATTTTTTCAAGAAGGACGTAATCTTCGACAAGATCGATTCCCTCCCGGGTGATATTGGTGGTGGATGCAATATATGGCAGGGAATCGTAGGATTTGGAAAGCTCTACATACTGTGCCTTTTCAAGATAGGCCAGATTCCAGTTCAATTCATCGACCGGGACCATATACTTTTCAGCCAGATGATTGAGTTCTATGGATGCATATGGATATGACTTGAACATGTCGTACAGTTCCTCAAGAATTCTTCGCCGTAACCGCTTATATCGCAAAATTTCGTCATGTTGCATAGGTAAAAATCCAGCCCCCCCATTCAATAATTTGAATATTTTGAGTTTTTAACTTGACATTGCTACAGCCATTCAAGTAGGTTACATGAACTTTTTTCGTCAATCAAACAATACTGGCGAAACAGCGTAACTTTTAAAACGATGAATAACCGAATAAACAATCTGAAGAACTGACATGAATATAGAAACCAGCTACAAGACACTTGATTTGCCTCCAGGATCATCACTGAAAGATATTAAAGTCGCTTATTTGACCAAAGTCAAACAATATCATCCGGATCGATACACAACCGAAACGCTCAATCAGCATCTTGCAGAAAACAAGATCAGGGAAATCAATCTTGCATATGAAATATTGATGACCTGTTTTAAAGATCATTATGCATCAAAAGAACTGCCTCTTTCTGTCATCGAAATTTCGGAAAAAAGACGAAACCGAAAGAAATCATCTGATTATGATGCTAAAGACAGCGAGAATCACCCGGTTTCCTTAAAAAAAGCAAGAGCTGTTGCTACAAAAATGGCTCTTGGTGATATGGAGGCCTCCCATCTTTTTTCAATATCTGACTCTGAATGCAAGCATGCACGGCTTAAGGCCGATTCAACCATTGAAAACAAAATGGCGGAAATTTCCCGTACTGAATCTGACCTTACGCGTTACCAGGCATGGCTTGACAACAAATATTTTAAAAAAAATGTGTATGAGATTTCAAATGACCATAAGTTTAAATGGAAAAATCTGAAAAAATTTCTGTCCGGGGCAAACCCCTATTAATACCGGCCATGACCTGTCAGTGTAATGGTCGGCCCTTTTAACTGATTTTTTCATAAGTGCTGTTATCGACCCCTGAATTCATATCCAGTTCCTGAATGGTGCCTACAGTGCCATTTTCGTTTAAGACCACACTCGTTTTTCTGATTTGGGCAGCCAGCATGTTTGTGGTGTCCCTTAAATCAAATCTTGTGTCAGCCTGATCCAGATAGATGGCCCCTATTCCTTTGTCCCTGATGCTTGAAATCTGGCCATTTCCGTTTTCGTCAGGTGTCCAGATTGAAAGCTGATCGAAGATAGTGTCATTTTCATCTATCCAGTTGTTGTGATCGGCATCGTATTGTGCAAGCTCACCAAATCCGCTTCCGGTAGATGGGCCGAAAAGTTCCCGGCCATCATTCACTTTTCCATCGGCATTCAGGTCAAGGGCCAGGAATCCCGTTCCGTCCTTGAAAGATGCAAATTCTTCATTTTGCCCGTCGAAATTGAGATCAAAAGAAAATCTGAAATCCGCCAGCTCGGGAATCGAACCGTCAAAGTTTATGACCAGCGGATCTATCAACGTCATGGCCCCTTCTTCCACGTATGAATACTTTTCCTGGCTCATATATTCCCGCTTCATATCCAGATTCATGACAAAATTGACGGATTCGCCGTCTTCTGTCTCAATAACACCATTTGAAATAAACCGGGTATTTTCATTTTCCTGGTGCGTAACCACACGGTCTTCATAAATTTTATATTTCGCCTCAAAGGTGAGATTCCCAGACGCAGGTTTTATGGATTCCCGATTGATATATTGAAAATCATACTTGAAGTCTGTAAATTCCTGAATAAGAATTTCCATGGATATCATTTTTTCAATGATTGATTCGAGTAATGGATTCGCAGGTGTATTCCTATCATTCACGTTCGCATCAAATATTCCGGTTGTATCGGAAACTTGCCCTGAAAAGGCATTTTCCGCCATGCTGATCAGTCTCTCCTTATATGTCTGTATCGAATTTTGGAGAAATGTTTCAGAATAGAACCTATCAGGATTCAACCGCTCCTGCAATTTGTTATTGAAAATGGTTTCCCATTCCATTTTGTATTCGGCTTTGACTGTCGTTTGTTCCTGGTATGACCGTGATGATGCCAGTTGAATCTCTGAACTTTTGATTTTCATTAAATGACCCCGCTGATGATGCAACAGAAATTTATCCCTGAATTTCTTCGCATGATAACAGACACCAGCATCGTCCTTTAATGCTGTATTCATTTGCTGTATCGTAATGCAACAAATATTCCATTCAATCATAATTAAATAAATACTATAATTTAAGCATGTTGTATTTATAATGCCCGATGTCTCGATTCTGAAACAGGAAAAAACTGCCATGGCCGGCAAGGCTTTTCCATTCCAGTTTCAATTTACTGCTTGACTTGAGTCGATCATTGACAGTATTTTGGTATACCAACAAGGGTTATAATTTTACCAGCAGTTATCTATTAAGGGTCATTTGCTAATATTGGAGGCAGAACCGCCATGTCCGGAAGACGTCATGAAAAAATCGTACATGCTCTTCTTAAAAATATCTTTCGGAAGATTATAAAGCCTGGCGACAAATTGCCTACAGAGAGAAAACTGTCGGAAAATTACAACGTTGACCGATCTTCCTTAAGGATCGCTTTAAAACAGCTTGAATCCATGGGCGTATTGGACATCCGTCAGCGAGACGGCGTATATGTCAAAAATTATTTCAAGTATGCGGGAATTGATTTTTTAAAAACCCTGTTTTCCTACAGGGAGGGAAAAATCAGAGATTCCATTATTGATGAATATGTTGTTGAAGAACTGTTGAATTTTTATATTGAATTTTTCCCGGCCATGCTTCGGGCATCCTTACGGCAATTTTCCCCCAGGGATGTGCGAACCCTTCTGGATCTTTGTGAAGAAGCCCTGCAAAATATGGATGATCATCATAAAGTGGTTGCAAATGATCTTAAATTCCTTTTTTTGGTTGCAGAGAGAACAAATAATATGGTGTTCCACCTTATCGCCAATTCCGTTGCCCCGATCAGAAGCGAAATTCTATATTTCTTTCTCGAAAATATTTCAAGAAATGACCTCAAGGAGCAGATCGAAATTCAACAGGCAATTGCCAGGAGCTTTATGAACACGGAAGAGAGTGATGCCACAAAAGTTGTTGAAATATATCGTAAGTATTTAATCACACAAAAAAAAATGATTCGGGAGAAATATGCTGCGACACATGCCAGCACGGAAATGGTGGACAATTTCATAAAAAACAGTGTCTAATTTTTTACTTAAAACCGATATTTGATTCCCGCGCCAATAAGATTCGAAGCCCCATAAACCCCATCAAACGTTCCAAACATGCCTGACCGGTGATAAATCTGAAGAAACAAAACCCAGTCCGGATATGAAGGCATATTAAATGCCCATTCCAGTTTTAAATAGTTTAAAAATTTCGTTGTTTTTTCATGTCTCAGATCTTCAAGCTCGGAATCTTCAAAAGCGTAGGACAGGCCATCTCCAAATGCCACACTGGTATCCAGGTATCTGTCCCAGGGAAACTTCAGCCATCTGAAAATCATGACCGCATTCACTTCCTCATATTCCTGGTGTTTCCAATGCTCGGCCAGTTGAAACTCAAACTCAAGGTTAAATTTGTCTTTATAGACAAAGAACTCTTTTCCCACTGCAACATAGGCCATGTAATAATCAATTAAATCAATGTCAAATCGTATCATGTGATTCAGACTGTTTTTGGTGGCCTGGGCCACATACCCGCTGACGAACCATTTACCTTCTTCAGCATGACATTTCCCGGTACCGAAATTCACCACACACACACACACTATCAGAAGCACAATCCATTTTTTCATTTTCATTTCCAGATATTCACTTGATGATGGTTTGTTAACCATCCGATGTTTCGTTATCCCATTATCAGGCCAAAACGCTTCAGTCAGTTATCCAATCTTCAATTAAAAGTCAAATGGATACGCTTCGGTTATAAAAAAAACCGTGTCCCCATAAAAAATTGACCATAAATGTAAAATTAAACGCATCATCTGTTAGCTGGGCGACCAAACCTGTTTCGATTAAAAACTCACGGTCAAGATAGAAAAGAGATGTCAATCCAAACTGGCTGTAGGTATCCAGATGATAAAGCGGATCTCCTCCCCGTGAATAAAAATCATTTCCCGTATAATGAGATGCATTGAGGACAAGCGTGATATCCTTTGAAAGAAACAGATCAGCAGAAACGCCAATTTCGTATCCATCCCCTGTTTCAGTGGATTCCTGAAGGGTACTGTCCGAACTTGAGAGATAATCTGCTTGAAATCTCAATCCATTGATCGCGTCGATGCCAAATGGATGGTCAAACCCGTAGGACAGCCCTGCCAGCATGGAGAGATTCTCATCTACACCAAGATCAAGGTCATTATTCTGCCCACCGATGTGAACCGTACGTATTTGAAGATTAACAAACAGAGATTCATCAAAAAACTGAAAACGAGATACGGATGCAGCCTCAAATGCTTCACGGGTGTTTTTTTCCTCCCTGGTTTTCCAGTTGATCCACAGATCCTGCTTGTATCTTTTCCGGTTCACCCGGAACTGAAACCCCTGCTCCACATTATCATGAAAGTCCATGTTCTCATCATTGATACCGAACTTTTGAATATCATCATACATGGCATCATGAATCGCATGGGTGGGGAAAATAGTCCCTGCAACCAGAAAAATGTTCGATCTGGGTTCATGAACGATACGTGTCAGCGGGGCGACAATATCCACTTCATGCTCATCTCCAAACTTGTGCCCCAGTATGGCGCCCAGTTCGACAGTTGTCCGATTCCCTGCCCTGTAATAAAATCTTGCCGGAACCATGGATTGAATGATGGTCTGGCCTACGATATCTTTCTTGGAAAGCTGTGTGATTTCAAGATTTTTAATAAACAGCGCCGTTTCTATGGCTATTCCCGGTTCAAATACCGGTGGCAGGGAATCAGCCCCCATGCCTGTGGGATGACCGAAATTGGACCCGATGATCGTACTTGTTGTTATTGATGAATACTCAAATGCAAATCCTCCGGTAACCGAAAAACAGATAAAAAGAAATAAAACGCATAGGGAAAAAAGAGCCGATCGTTTTTTTTTGAATCGAAAGAGCGTCATACGTGCGTCCTTCTCCTTGATTATTGGATTTTGAGTTAAAAAATATCAGAAATGGTTGACGGTTTATCATACGTATACCGGTTTTACCAGAAATTAATCCGGCCAGGACAGCAGGTGAGATATGATATCGACATAACGCTTTTTCATTGATTTCTTTTCAGCACTCCATTATGGCAAGGATGACCATTTTGATAAAACCGCATGATAAAAATACTCTGCCGCAAATGTATGTTTACCTATAGCGATTTCATAAATACACCATGGATGTCCGCATGCCCAATAAACATACTTTTCAAATTTGCAACAAACGGTTCCTTTGGATTGAGCAATGCCTTTCTATATTTTTTCCCCTTGCAATTGTCTTCGTGCTTCTATCCCTGTACCTTTCTTCCGCCCATGCGTTCCCCCTTGAGAAAGACGCAGGAAATGGCGTTTCCAAAGTACCTGCTGCTGCCGAAATTTACACAGAAAATGATATCAGCGTCCGTATAAAGGCTCTTGAAACACGGATTGAGCAGGTTCAGCATTCGATCAACGACAACACGTTTGTCCCGATAAACATGACGGTCGATGAATTAAAAGAATATCAAAACCGGCTGATCACAACGTTGAATACGTTTCAACGAATTGAAAATGCCTTGAAAAAAAGGCGGGTCCTGGAAGAAGATGAAACTTTACTCAGGAAAAAAAAAAGATAGTGGCCAATATATGGAGATTTCGGAAACCCCGCCTTTTTCCTTAACGTTTTACAACACCCTTCTTGAGGCGGCAGATGCCCTTCTGCAGCAGAAAGAAACGATTAATACTGCCACTGCTTTGTCAAAAAGAGCCGTTGAAGATGCATTGATTAAATTTGATGAAATGAAAAAACAGATACGGCAAGTAAAAGATATGGCCTTAAAAGACAAACACCCCATCAAGTCACTTGAAACCGTCATGAAGATCGATGCAGAGGCATCAAACGCTGATCTCGCTGAGGCCCTGCTTATTTTTGAAAAACTCAAGTACCAGAACGTGCTAAAAGAAGCCGATATCCTCGATCTTTAAATAGCCATTTCAACGCAACGGACTTCATGGGTGGCCTCACGCGTCATATATGACGACGCGGATCTTCAAAAACAGCTCCAGTCCATTGAAAACCTCAAAGACAACCTGCGAAACCGGATTTTAAAACTGGTTGACGAACGTGAAGATATTGAACGGTCATGGATGAAAGCCCAGCAGAATCTTTCTGACGAAAAAGACCCAAAGGCGAGATTGTTGAAGGAACTTGAAGTTTCCGAACGGGAAGCCTGGCGAAAAACATACCAGTCTGTTATAGAATTTTCCGAAGACCGATTGAGATTGCTGGATTACCAGGAACAAAACTGGCGATACCGATATGCGCTTTTAAAGGATATTGCAGATAATCAGGAAATTCTTAAATGGAAAGAAAAATCTGTTGCCCGTATCGGGGAAATTAATAAAACCATTCATCTCCAGCAAAAATATCAGCTTGATACCCAGGCGCAGATCGTCGCGCTGGAAAAGGTCTCGACCGATCAAACAGACCCCGCCATGAAAGACATTCTCTCAAGACAGACCAATGCGCTTCGCAAACTTTCAGAAAGGAGTGTGGAATATGTCACCGACCTGATAGATACTCTGCAGCACACCGAACGGCTCGTGCATGAAATCGATCAGCGGGTGGGCAGTATGGTTTTCCAGGAAGCGTATAAAGATTTCATGGGCTCATTTGAAAACATCTGGAATCTTGAGGTGTGGGTCATTGATGACCGTCCGGTTACGGTTAAAAAACTGTTTGTGGGTATTATCATTCTGATCATTGGTGTCATCTCCGCCAAGTTCATCATTCGCATCACATGGCGGCGGGTTTTGAAATATGCCCATTTCAAACAGAATACAGCCATCGTCATTGAAAAAGTACTCTTCTATTGTGCCTTGTTTCTCATTGTTCTCTTTGTCCTTAGGATCGTCAACATCCCTTTGGGTGCGTTTGCCTTTTTTGGCGGCACCATTGCCATTGGTATCGGTTTTGGTGCACGGAATCTGATCAATAATTTCATCAGCGGGTTTATCATCATGGTTGAACAACCCATTCGTGTGGGAGATCTTATTGAAACCGACGGGTTACTCGGGCAGATTGAATAAATCGGTGCCCGGTGCACCAGAATCAGAACCGGTGACAATTTCCATATCCTTGTGCCGAACAGTGGCTTTCTTGAAAAAAATATCACCAACTGGACGATAACAGATAACAGGATTCGCGCCCATGTAACTGTGTGTGTCGCCTATGGTTCCCCTGTGCGTGAGGTGAGAAGTGTATTGATGAAATGCGCCACCGATCACAAAAAAAATCTCAAAAACCCGGAACCCTTTGTCGTGTTCAAGGATTTTGGCGACAGCGCATTGATTTTCAATGTTTATTTCTGGGTCAACATCGATCGTCTGATGGAGCGTCTGATGATCGAAAGTGATATCCGGTTCATGATCGACAAGGAGTTCCGTGAGAATGGCATCGTCATTGCCTTTCCCCAGATGGATGTTCATTTTGATATGGACCGGTCACTCTCCATTGATTTAAAAAGACAGATTCATGAATAAACATGTATTCCTGATCATGACCCCATTTGACAAATTGCGTGCGACTCGGGCAGATATTTGATATGTATGATTATCACGGTTTCGAACACACCCCTTTTACATAATAATACGAACTTCTGTCATTGAATGAGATAAAACCAAGGTCGAGGCTCATATACCAGGCACTGATAAACGTACATCTGTCACAGCTCCACAACCACTTCTGTGTCTGGTCAAATATCGGATCTGCACAATGGCCTTCTCCTTTTGGCAAAGGAGACAAAATAGACAAAAGTTCGTTGATGGTTGGCATACGCCAGGATTTGTAGCCATGGAATGCGTCCCTGTTCAGTCTGCCAATATACTGGTGTGCGTTTTCCCAGTTGACAGGAAACCGGGTGCCTGAAACCTGCCATAAGAGATTGGTGGCCTCGTCAAAAATGACATCCGGAGAAAGCCGGATAAAAGAATTATCCATAAAATGAAATGGCCTCATGAGATGGTCGACATGAAAGGTTTCAGAAGCCTTGTCCCGGGATATTTTTTCCGGTTTACTACGAATGGCGAAAGGGGCCTTCACCGTGTCATGTTCTCCAAATAATAAAGACGGCGCCGAACAGATACGTTCCTTTTTCTGAAGCCACATGCCTTTGACTGTTTCCAATGCCTCGACAAATGCACCGGCACTGGCA
The DNA here is from genome assembly GCA_018816735.1 of Pseudomonadota bacterium. GTDB lineage: Bacteria > Desulfobacterota > Desulfobacteria > Desulfobacterales > JAHIVH01 > JAHIVH01. Next base: position 216,659 of record JAHIVH010000061.1, read on the forward strand.
TACCGTTCTTCAGGCTTTCTCCGCACAGCCCTTAAAAACCAGTCATCCCAGTCTTTATCCAAATCCGGATTGAACTGGCTGGGGGAAGCAACCGGCTTCATGGGCAATCTTCCGGTAAGCATCCGATAGAGCATGACGCCTGCTGAATATAAATCACTTCTGGCATCTGCGCTGTCAGGATCTTTTTCCTGCTCCGGTGCAGCATAATGGGGAGACCCGATTTTCAGAGATTCAGGATCTTTTCGTATTTCTCCCCGTAATTTGGACAACCCGAAATCACAAATTTTTACCGTGTCAAAATCGGTAACAAGCAGATTAAAAGGTTTGATATCTCTGTGAATGATGCCATCCTCATGAAGCCGGGACAGCCCTTTAAGGGTCTGAATGCTGTAGAAGAGAGCCCTTTCTACCGGCACAATCCTCGATTCGTGATCGGTTTCATACCCCTCCCCGATCATCAGGCCCAAATTATTACAGTAAAACGACATGATGTAGTAAAGCTTGCCATCAAACCGGTCAAAATCAAGGATGTCGACAATATTGGGATGCCGGATACCCGCCATGGTCACGGCTTCTCTGGTAAACATCTCCTCAATATCTTCTTTTCCAAGAAGAGACAAAAGAAACGGATTGGGATCAAGAAGTTTCAGTGCGGCAATTTTCCCGGTGACCGGATATTCAATTTTAAAAACCTTTCCCATACCGCCTTTTCCCAAAAGGCCACATATTTTATATCTTCCGATGGTTTTCATCTGTCTTTTTTGATCGGATACAGTTTGTCTGCAAACTGATCCGGCAATCCTTCATTCTTTATTTTTTCTGCTGTTCTTTGATAATCATAAGGAACATACCGGACGTCAAGCTGATAGGTTTCCGTATTAAACATGACAAACTTGGCCGAATTGTCACCATCTCTCGGTTGCCCAACACTTCCTGCATTTACAATATATTTCCGGTTTTTATTTAAAATAACCTGTCCTTTGGAAAGGGTGTTATGCAAAACCCTTTCACCATCATATTCGATAAGGCCAAGATCATGTGTATGCCCTATAAATGCAACATTCTCGGCCATCTTTTGAAAATTCCCCGCCAATTTATCATCGGATATCTGGTAAATGTATATGGCCACGGCAGCTAAGGGCGCCCCATGAACAAAGCGCATATTCTCAAATACCAGAAATCTGGGATAATGATTGATTTGATTCACCGATTCTCTGGAAAGATTGGCCAGGGTATGATGTACCGCCATTTTTGAAACCGGATTAAACCAGTTGATAAATGATTCTCTTTTTACAGCCAGCTCATGGTTCCCCAAAATAGAAGGAATATTTCTGCGACGCAAGATCTGCATGACCTTTTCAGGATCAGGTCCATAACCCACATTATCTCCCAGAGAAATAATTGTATCAGGCCTGATCTGATCCAATACATCAAAAATACTGTTAAGGGCTTCAAGATTACCGTGGATGTCGGATAGTATGGCGATTCTCATTTGCTTATCGATTCTATTTGACGGGAAAGAAAATTTTTAAAAAAAAAAAAAAGCGGTTCGAGAGAGGATATGCCTCTCTCGATATGAATAAACGTGCATTCATTTTATAATATATGGCAATGAAGGATAAAGACATTCATATAACTGATCCAGGTCAGGCACGCGATTTCGTCAGTGAAAGTTGTTATGAATTACAAAGAGAAAGCATGTGTTAATGGCCTGGCTGATCTGTCGGGGGTGGTCCCATTTTGGCCATTATTTTTCCGATACCAATAATGCCGGCTATAAAAATAACCCCCACAACGAGTTCAATACCTATCCATAAAAACAGGTTTGGTGCAGGATCAAGAACTTTCACGGCGATTCCGGAGACCAGAAAATACATAAAGGCATAGTTATTGAAAACAATTGGCAGAATTTCACCAAAAGCCACAATGGCATAGACAATCAGACAGATGATGAGAAGTTTGCTCACTTCAACGCCCAAAGCAGGGGCTACGGCCATGATAAAATACTTGGTCAACAAGATGCAGAGGATGCCGACGGCACCTCCTACCAATATGCTGGGCGCCTTTTTGATATCCATATGGGATTCAAAAAAGAATATCATCACCATGAATGCCGGCCATGCCGGAAACTTCAAATGCGCCAGAACAATCTCCGCCGCCACAATGAGGACAAGAAGAAACATACCGAAAATAAGTCTTTGCTTGCTAAGTTTCGCCATTTTTTTTACCTCCATGATAAATTAGTTTTTCTGTCAGTCTTTATCTTGAGTGACGCGTTAACTAAATGAACGTTCATTTGCTAATTTAATATATAGTTGACAGTAATTGCACTTTTGTCAAGAAAATTCAATTGGGATGATCCCTTCCCATCACGGATAAACTGTGCTAACGTCCGTAAAAAATTATGCCGCTGACCGGGCCTTGACCCGGTCACGGAAATTTTTAAACAAGGACATAAAATCACAATGGACCTATCCCAACCAACCCGGGAAATCATGTGGAACATCTCGTCTGCCAGTATCATGTATGTGATGGCTCTGATATCTGTTTTGGCTGCCGGTTATGGAATTTATAAAAAAATTCTGTTTATCAGACGGGGAAAACCCGCACCGGATCGTTTTCAAAATATATTTATCCGTATAAAATTTTCACTGGCCCAGATCTTTTTTCAGAAAAAAACCCTGAAACGCTTCCTGCCAGGAGCATTTCATTCGCTTATCTTTTATCCGTTTCTGATTCTTTTTATCACAACTGCGATTATTTCAATGGATTATGACCTCAATACGTCTATTTTTAAAGGACATATTTACAGCGTTTTGTCAATCCTCTGCGATATAGGAGGCCTTTTCATCCTGGCAGGTGTTTTCATGGCCTATGTCAAACGTTTCAGGAAACTTCATGACATACCGGTTACAGGCTTTTCTGATCACTTTGCCCTGCTCTTTCTGGCGTCGATTGTCATGACAGGATTTCTGGTTGAAGGTCTCCGTATGGCGGCCATCAAAGATCCTTTTTCCATGTATTCTCCTGTTGGCCGGTATATGGCGAATTTCTTCCTTCAACTTTCCCCGCATACGCCACATGACACATTTCAAAATTATCATGCTGTTTTCTGGTGGATTCATGCGATTCTGACCTTCTCCTTTATCGCTCTGATCCCTTACACGAAATTTTTCCATATTTTTATCATACCAGCCAATGCGCTGTTAAAAAAGGCATCTGCCTATGGCGTTCTTGCCCATGATGACCTTGACACAATAATGGCAGATCCGGACTTTGAATATGACAATTTCAGTCTTGGCACAGGGGCGACAAAGGACCTTTCTTTTAAACATCGGCTGGATACGTTGGCCTGTATCTCGTGCGGCAGGTGCGAAACCGTCTGCCCCCCCTTTATCGCCGGTCATGACTTCTCGCCAAAACACTTTATCAATTCCATGGGCACGCTCATGAAAAATGCGGAATATTACTGGAACCATAACAAAAAAGATCAATCATCTTTTTTCCGGGAAATTGTTGGAAACGCCTTTGCCAAGGAGTTTGTCTGGAATTGCAGAACTTGCCTGGCATGCGTTGACGCCTGCCCTGCATTTGTTGAGCACCTGGATCTGTTTCTTGACATCCGGAGAAACGAAATCAATATCAAGGGCCGTGTCCCTGAGGAGGCCCGCCAACCCCTTAAAACAATTGAAAACCTGGGAAATCCATTTGGCCCGCAGAAAGAGCGAAATGAATGGATATCATCCCTTGACGTGCCTGTTCTTGGCAAGGGCCAGACCTGCGATATTCTCTTTTTCATTGGCTGTCATATCACGTTTGATCCTTCAAAACACCACATTGCCGAAAATATCATTAAACTCCTTACCCGAGCCGGTATAGACGTTGCTGTCCTCGGCGCTTCAGAATATTGCTGCGGCGACCCCTTAAGACTTTTTGGCGAAGAGCCCCTTTTCCAGACAGCGGTAAAAAAGCAGGTCAAGGCCTTGAAGGAAAGAACATTCAAACAGATCCTGACCGCCTGCCCGCACTGCTACACCATGCTGAAAAATGAATATATCCATTTTGACGGGCACTTTGACGTGGTTCATTATACGGACTTTCTGGCTGAAAAAATTCAGCAGGTTTCTGATAAAACAAAACCCGGATTGCCAGGGAAAGTCACGTTTCACGACCCATGCTATCTGAGCCGATATCATCAAAAGCATGACGCCCCCCGAAAACTGCTTTCGAATATCCCAGGAATCCGGCTTCTGGAGATGGTTCAGTGCAAGGAAGACAGCTTCTGCTGCGGCGGTGGTGGCGGCCATTTTTTCATGGATCTCCATAGAGAAAAAAAAATAAACCGTTTGCGTCTGGATCATGTCAGGGACACTGGTGCAAATAGCGTCATAACCGCCTGCCCCTTCTGTCTGGCCATGTTTGAAGATGCCTTGAAGTCTGATAATGGCGAAAGAAAGATCACTGTGGCTGACATCACGGATCTTCTTGTTTCGTGAGGGATTTATCCTTGAATACGTGAACCGGCTTGTTCACGCTTTTTTTATCCTGATGTTATAAAACATTCACGCCAAACAGACTTTTAACTGACAAAATCCAATAATTATTTGCACATCGCAGGAAATTGTCATTGTCAATACCAGGAGAGATGTGCTAATATGCCTAAAAATTGGTGCTTTGCATCATTCTTCCGCACTTCATACCACCGGCATCTATGAGGAGAAAACCCACATGCCGAAAAATCGATTGACAATTCTTATCATTGATCATCACCCGGAAGACCAGGAAATGTATCAACATCTCCTGAAACAGGACAAGGAACATAAATATCAGATTCTTGAAGCCGATTCAGGCAATGAAGGTCTGGATATTCTCTGGACGACATCGGTGGACTGCATCCTGCTCACTACAAAGCTTCCGGATATGACAGGTGTGGATGTATTGAAGGCTATAACGGAAAACATTGAGCTGGAACAGGTCCCTGTTATTTTCCTGTCCCGGCAGGGTGATGAAATGCTTGCGGTGGAGGCCATGAAAAGCGGCGCGACCGATTATTTGATCAAGAACAGTTTAACCTGGGAGCTGTTGGTGCGCGCCATCCTGTATTCCCTTAAAAAAAATGAGGCTGAAAAAGTACTTAAAGACAACTATTCGTTCCTGAGCACCTTCCTGAATACCATTCCCAATCCGATTTTTTATAAAGACATCCATGGAAAATATATCGACTGCAACGCGTCTTTTGAATCTTTTATGGGCATTTCAAAGAATGAACTCATTGGAAAATCCGTTCATGACATCATGCCGGAACAAGTGGCGGAAGAATATTATCAAATCGACTGCCAACTCATAAAGACGCCTGGGGTTGTGACCATTGAAACCGAACTCATGAACAAAGCCGGCGTGACCTATGACATTATCCTCAATCAGGCCACATACACGGATATGAAAGGAGAAGTAAAGGGGTTTCTGGGAAGCATCACAGATATTACTGAAAGAAAAACCATGGAAAACAAGCTCAAAAAAACAGCTCAGGCACTTGATAAAAATGTAAAGGTGCTTAAAAAGGCCAACCTGCAGATTATAGAACAGCAGATAGCCGTGATTGAGGAAGAGCGGCTGAAAGTATTGTTACAGATGGCCGGGGCCACGGCACATGAAATCAACCAGCCGCTTTCCGTCCTTCTCTGGCATACGGAGCTGATGGTTATGCATAAGGATAATCCGGAAAAAATAATGAGGCATGTGGAGCGTGTGGAATCCGCTGGCCAAAGGATTGCGGAAATTGTAAAAAAAATCCAGACCATTCGCCATTATGAAGTCAAACCCTACCCTGGAAATTCAAAAATTATAAATATCGATCAATCCCTTTCGATTCTGTGCGTGGAAGAGAATGATGACGATTTTGCCCGCATTCATGAGACGTTTTTAAGCATCGGAGCCATCCATCCCTTGAGGGCAAAAAATCCGGATGATGCCTTTCATATCCTGGAGGATGCGGATATGGATGTCATACTCCTTGACCTGTTTGACAAACCTGAAATCGGGTTTGACTTTCTGGATGCAATCGCACGAATGGGGATTGAGACACCAATAGTTGTCGTAACCAACCAGAAAGATGAAATGATCGCGTCACAGATCATCCAGAAAGGTGCCTATGATTACCTGCCAAAGGCGCAACTGAACAAACAGTCGTTATTCAGGGTCATATCAAACACCATGGAAAAATACAGGCTGAAAAAAGAAATACGGCAAACCACGGAAAAACTGTCTGAAATGTCGACTCGCGATGAACTGACAGGCCTTTACAACCGGAGATACCTCATGGAGGTTCTGGAACGAAAGACTGCCAGTGCTGAAAGGTACAATAAAAAACTGGCACTCTGCCTGATGGATATCGAAAGCCTTGAAGTTGTGAATGAAACCTATGGCCTCCGTGCCGGAGACAAGGTTTTAATGGAAGTCGCGAAAATTCTACAGAGGATATCCCGTAAATGTGACATTCCCTGTCGCCTGGGTGGTAAAATTTTTGCTATAGTGATTGCAGACACCTCCATAAGAAACGCCAGAAACGTATGTGACCGGTTCAGGAAAAAAATTGAAAAACACGTTATTTCGTATAAGGATAATGAAATCAGAATCAGGTTGAGCATTGGGCTCGCATCCTATTCACTGACTTCTGACTCCTCATGGAAGGATCTGATACAAAAAGCGGAGCATTCCCTTCATAGTGGCAAAACAGAAGCCAGAACCAATCTCAGAGTTGTTTAACCCATATTTTCATGATGATTTTGTTCGATAAGATAATAACTGACTCTTGACACAATATGACTTTCCATCCATAATTACCCGACCAGACCCGGAAGATGAAGCAAATAAAATATTTAAAAAATTTTGGGACAATCGCTTTCCCCGTTTGACTTAGTCTATTAATTATCATCATTTTTCAAATTGCGAGGTGCTATGATTAAAAAGGTTGAAACTGCAAGACCAGATAATGCAAAACGATTCCGGGAACGTTTCATGTTTGGTATTTCCCTTTTAATCATTATATTCATGAGCGGCTGTGTCATTCAAAGCCCAAATCCGTTTGCCCGATATAGTCAACCACTCAGAGAGTTTACGATATACGGGAAGGCGCCTGAAAAAATTCTTGTCATTTCAGTCAAAGGTATTATTTCAGACGCCAGCAAGGATTCGTTTTTAACCACACAGCCAAGCATGGTGGAAGAAGTGGTATCCCAGTTGAGGATGGCTGAAAGAGACCGTCTCATCAAGGCTGTTATCCTGAAAGTCGATTCTCCGGGTGGCACAACCACGGCCAGTGATATTCTCTACAATGAGATATTGCGATACAAGAGGAGAACCGGCATCAAGCTGGTGGTAATGATGATGGGGATGGCCACATCTGGTGGATATTACATATCCCTGCCCGCAGATTATATCATGGCTCATCCGACAACGGTGACCGGTTCGGTCGGTGTGGTTTTCATGCGGCCGCTTGCCTATGAATTAATGGATAAAATCGGTGTTTCCGTGGATATTGTAAAATCCGGAGACAAAAAAGACATGGGGTCCCCTTTCAGAGTGCCCACTGATGCGGAAAAGGACATTTTTCAGAGCGTCACGTCAGACCTGGGAAACCGTTTTATATCCCTTGTAAAGGCGCACCGGAAGCTGGGTGATGAGGCATTGAGAGAGGTCGCTTCCGCCCGTATTTTTCTCGCAGAAGACGCCGTAAAGATAGGCCTGGTTGACAGAACAGGCTACCTTGAAGATGCAATTATCAGGGCAGAAGAGATGGCAAATCTCTCAAGGAATGCCAAAATCGTGGTCTACAGACGATCGTCGAGCATAAATGACAATCTTTACAATTCTTCAACAAGTAAATATCCCGGCGGGGAAGTATCTCTTGTCCATGTTGATTTCCTGAACGAAATCCAGAAACTGGGGACAGGGTTTTTCTACTTATGGACACCGGGTTCAGATATTGCAAACTAAAACAAATTTTTAACAGATACAACATCTTTCATTAGCGGGTTCATTATTCATGGGAAAAAAGACCACACCTCATCCAATCGCCTATTATACGAATAACCCATACATGAAAGGTATTTTCGAAAATGACAATCCATCGCTGTCCAAGGATAAATTTTTCGAGATCATTGAATATGAGCATGGCAAGCATCTGGGAGATTGCATTGAAAAGGAATTCCGAATCCTGGAATTAAATGAAACCATCAAAAAATACGAGTCCGAACATGACAAGTCTCTGACGCTGTTATTTGAAATCGAACTTCAGAAACTCAAACTGGAAGAATACAATAAAAAACTGTCAGAAGCAGATCGGGCAAAAACGCTTTTCCTGGCCAACATGAGCCATGAAATTCGAACCCCCATGAATGGCATCATCGGCATGACAAGCCTTCTTATGGATACGAAGCTTGAAAACGAACAGATGGATTATACACAAACCATCAAATACAGCGCCGACGCCCTGTTGGCCATTATCAACGATATTCTTGATTTCTCAAAAATTGATGCCGGAAAACTTGAAATTGAAGAGATTGACTTTGATCTGTGGCTGACCGTCGATGCAGCGGTTGAACTTCTTGCTCAGAAAATTCATGAAAAAAAGATAGAATACGTCTGCCATATTGACGATAAAGTACCTGCACTCGTACTCGGCGACCCGGGAAGACTAAGACAGATCCTCCTGAATTTTATCAGTAACGCCTTGAAATTCACCAAAGCCGGAGAAATCGTAATCAATATTTCACTTGAAAATGAATCTGAAGACATGGCTTATGTAAAATTTTCTGTAAAAGACACTGGCATCGGCATTCCGCAAAATAGAAAAGACCGGCTATTCAAGGTCTTTTCACAGATTGATGAATCCACCACGAGAAAATATGGCGGGACCGGACTTGGACTGGCCATTTCAAAACAGCTGGCTGAACTTATGGGCGGAGAAGTCGGATTTACAAGTGAATACGGAAAAGGCTCCATATTCTGGTTCACCGCCTCACTCAAAAAACAGCCACAGATGGTTTCAAGAGATTACAAATTCCATTCAGATATCCAAAAACGAAAAATCCTTGCTGTAGATGATAATGAAACCAATCTCAAGGTACTCACAGCATATCTGAGAGCATGGGGCTGCCAGTGTGAGTCCGTATTAAGCGCCAAAGATGCCCTCAAACTGCTTCAAAAAGCAGCCGAAGAAAATGTCCCTTTTGACATGGTGATCAGCGATCATATGATGCCGGATTTTGATGGCGAAGACCTGGGACGAGAGATTAAAACAGATCCGATGCTTAAAGATACAATACTGGTCATGCTGAGTTCACGAGGACTTCGGGGGGATGCAACCGCCATGAAAAAAATCGGGTATTCCCTTTATCTCACCAAACCCATCAAAAGATCCGTTCTTTTTGAAGGCCTTGAGCTGCTTATGGGAAAACCGCCCAAAAACGGAAGCGAACAAACACTGCCTGAATTGATTACAAAATATTCAATAGACGAAGGAAAATTTAAAAAAATCCGGATTCTTCTCGTGGAAGACAACCTCGTCAATCAGAAACTGGTATCCCAGCTTTTGTCAAAGGCCGGTTACACTGTTGAAACAGCAGTAAACGGGAAAAAAGCACTTCAGCTACTCGAACATAAAGAATTTGATCTCATCCTCATGGATATTCAAATGCCGGTTCTGGACGGACTGGAAACCACCCGTATCATCAGGGATCCGTCCACCAACATATTGAATCATGACGTTCCTGTGATCGGACTAACTGCCAAAGCCATGAAAGGAGACAAGGAAGTGTGCCTTGAAGCAGGCATGAATGGCTATCTGACAAAACCGATCGAGTTGCAGCGCTTCTTTAAAACCATTAAATCCCTTATTTAAAAAAATAACAGGCTATCTTTTCACCAGCTGCATGAAAACCGCCGCATACATATCTTCATGCGCCATAACCGGTATCATCAGCGCCATCTTCAGACTGGCCGCTTTTGGCTATGACTCTCACCGCTGCTTCTCCTTGCAACGGGCAGACCTTTTCACAAATTCCGCAGCCAATACATAATGTTTCGACCACATAGGGTTTTTTGAGGGTGACAGGGTTCCCTTTTTGATCGATCGATTGGACCGTCTTGAATTTAATCGCTTTATCATAGACCGGACAATGCTCCTCACAAACGATGCATGGGATGCCTTTATCATATGGCAGGCATCGGTTTTTATCAAAGGACGCAGTCCCGATCACAAATTTCTGTTTATCGGGAAGGTTGAGTTTCCTGATAGCACCTGTCGGACAAATCTGCCCGCATAAGGTACAGTTAAATTCACAGTACCCAAACCTTGGCACCAGCTTTGGTGTAAACATGCATTCAATGCCCTTTTCGAGAATAACTGGTTGCAGTGCGTTCTGAATGCATATCTTCATACATTCGCCACAACGGACGCATACGGCGAGGAAATCCTTTTCTTCAAGTGCACCGGGGGGCCGTATCAGATAAGGATGCTCTTTATTAAATGCAGGATTCACACCGGATACAAAAGGAAGTCCCATCCCCAGAAGAGCGGATTTCAGAAGGGATCGTCTGCTTGTATTCATTTTTGTCCGGTTCACCGGTTTCCTGAATGAAAAACCAACGATCTTATCCGGGCAGAAATCCATACAGTCCATGCACATGTTGCATTCTTCTGTCATCAGGCGACCCTCTTGTTCAAATGCGTCCATCCGGCATTTTAAAGAACATGCCATGCACTTGCTGCAGGACTTGAACGGCACTCGTCTTAAAAAGGATATCCGGGTCAGAAGAGAAAGGAGCGCGCCCAGGGGACATAAATTTCTGCACCAGAATCTTCTTTCAAACTTTTCCAGAAAAAATATAAACATCAGAAATAAAAGAGATAAACCTGAAAGATAAAAAAACGTTTGTTTAAACGGCAATATCGTCTCTTTAAGGAAGGTGTAGACCGGCTCCGTGATATTTGAAACCAGGGAAGGCAAATGGGTGTAAATGCCGTCAAAAAATCCGGTGACAACGGCATTCATCAGCGGATCAAGGGCAAATGTCAGCCCTCTGACAAGAATGGAAAACGGATCAAAAAATGCGATATACTGAACACCCAAAATGGCTGCCCCAAACACAAATGCGAGTATCATGTATTTTAACGGTCGTTTGTTTATACGCCATTTCCAGAGGGGCTTTATCCATCTGGCTGACATATCGATCAACGTGCCCAGGGGACAAATCCATCCGCAGAACACCCTTCCGAACACGACAGTCAATCCGATGACAATCAGGGACGGCAGGAAAACAAGGATAACAGCTCTTTTGGCAACCATTACCGTGAAAGCAACCAGAGGGTCCCACCTGAAAAAAATATTGACCGCATAAGGGATGTGATCACTCCCATTATAATCTGTCTGCCTGAACAAAAAGAGAAAGATACATAAAAACAATAATTGGGAAGCAATTCTTAAATGTCTAAATGTCATTTTATCTGTATATCATCCAGGATTGGGGGAGGCAATCCCTTTTGCCTCCCCTTTTTCAGATCTGATCATCATTTTTGATTTTATCATCAAACGGCTTATCGGTTATCAGCCTGAAATTTACATCGCAGAACTAAAAGACCAACCTACTCTATCGCAAACTGAACCCTTCTGTTTTTGGAATGATTCGACGGATCGGCGAGCCTCTCCTCGCCATAGCTGATTGTGGATAGCCGGGATGGCTTGACACCCATATCAACAAGGAAGGTTCTTGCACTATTGGCGCGTCTGTCGCCAAGGGCGAGGTTGTAGTCGTTTGTACCCCGTTCATCACAATGACCTTCTATAACAATTTTTTCTTGAGGGTTGTCATTGATCCACGCTGCCTTTCTTTTTAGCAGACGCTTTGCCGATTCATCAAGAAGTGAACTGTCATACTCAAAATACACTTTTTCGTTTAAAAATGATTGCCGGGAAGTTTCCTGGACGTTGGCCGCTTCTTCGGACAATCGGTCTTCTTCAAGATTCCGGTCGGATTCAAGACTGTCCCCATCAGTGCTTGCATCGGCGTAGGGAACCTCTTCAACAATCTGAGGTTCCGGGTTACTTGGCGGCACTTTCTTTTTCCCGCAAGATACGGCAAACATCATCATGGGGATGATCATTAATAAAACGAATTTAACCGAAATTTTACTTTGCATGTTTTTTTCCTTTATTCGGACGAATTTATTGGCCTCATACGTTAAAGGCACCGGCCATTTTTTAAATGGCAAGTGTCTTATTAAAATAGGCCCCTTTCAAACAGGGCCTGATATAACATCATTCTATTTTACCTTTATATCTATTGCCTTTTGTTTGGACTCTTCTGTCTTGGGTATGTCAAGACTCAACATTCCATCCTTGAACGATGCATCTGCCCTGGTTTCATCGACATTATCCGGCAATGCAAAACTGCGCACAAAACTGCCGTAATATCGCTCAACCCGATGGAACTTTTTATTTTTTTCCTCCTTTTCAAATGTGAATACTGAAATTAAAATCTCATGCGAATTGATTTTTACAATAATTCTGCACAGAGAGTGCCAGACAGGAATTCAATCACCCGGCTTTGATGAAGTGACGAGGAATCAATATATTGGATCATGGTTCCATGTGAGAATCGTTTCATGCTTTCAGGCAGTGTGTCATATGAATTGACAATCTGTAAAAAAACCTTTTCAGACGAAATATTTCCTTAAAAAGCCAATCAGGCCAGACCTGAAAATACCGTTATGACAGTTTGACAATATTCATTTTAAACAGGTCCATCTCTCCGAGACCTGACTCCCAGGCTTTTCTGATGGCATCGATATCTTCCGGCTTTTTTCCGAAAAGTGTCGTGGCATAGGCATCAGCCGCTACGATATCCTTTGAAACAATGATCGTATCCATCTTTTTGACGTCTTTGACATTGCCGCCCTGGGGCCCGTTCCGGGTCAGAATTCGTGTGGCGTCCACCACATTCAGGGTTGGTTTGATAACGGTATTCAAATCTGCAAGATTCTGTGCCATATCCCAGTGAATCCGGCCTCTGTGCCCCCCAATGACCCCCATAATATTTTTAAGACCGATGGTAAGCCCTGCCAGGGCATGATGCTTGGCTACCGGCACATTGATGTAACAGTCTGCTTCCAGGGCATCCCTGTAAAAAGACCATTCGTCAAGAGACTTTCCCTTCTCAATCTGAACAGGCACAAATTTTCGGTCATCAATATGAACGCATTTGATCCGCTTATCCCTGATAGTCTCCAGCTCGTCCTTTATGCCGCTGTTGGCATAGCATCGTCTTTCCTCATTGCATGTCCGGTCAAAAACCATCACCTGGGCAGCCCCTGCCAAAAGTGCCATCTCTGCCAGTGTTTTTACGATCAGGGGATGGGTGTTCGCACCTTGCTCCACGTTTCGGTCCCAACCGATATTGGGTTTGATGACAACCTTGCTGCCATTTTTCACAATTGAGGCCATGCCACCTTCAGACTCAATTGCTTTTTTCAGTATCGACGGGTAATCCGTCCCATTTGCAACGACAACCCTGGCAGGTACTTTTTCATTTGCCAGAAGGTCCGGTGTGATCCTGAAAACCGGCATGAAGCAAGCACCTGCTGACCAGAGCATCACCTGTTTTAAAAATGTTCTTCGATCCACGCTGTCCTCTCTTGATATCTGTTGAATATAAAAATCTTAAGTGGTCTTATTCTTTCATCAGATGATTTTGATATTTTTTATCCTCAGTCAGAATATGAAGTATCAGCCACCTTGCAATGAACATCTCTGTCTGAAATATACCTTTTAGTCCCCCCTCTTTTGAAATGTTGTCATGGATAATGAATATTTCTTCAAGGAGTTTTTCATGAATTTCTTTGTGAGTGTTTAACAGGTCTTGCGGATATTTGATTTCTTCTGCCCATGCCTCTTCCTTTTTGAAATGAGATTCAGCATAATGGATAAGTTGGCTTAACGTTTCGGAAACCAGTTTCCTGTTCTTGGCTTTTCCCATATGATCGTGAAACTGATTTGCAATATCCACAAGCATTTTATGCTGGCTGTCAATACTGTCATTTCCAACGCTGAAGAGTCCGCACCATTCTATAAATTTTATGGCGTTACCTGTAATCTTATTCATTGAGCCCAATCATTTTTTCCGTCAATTTTCTATAGTTGAGATAAGCCTCGTATGCGTCATCGATATATGCCATAAAATCCTCATAGTTGTAACCGGCAACGCGTCCCCGCTTCATAAACAGATCAAATCCGGATTCAATAAGCTCGGACACCATATAATAATCACCATTTTTTTCGGCTCTTTGGATCACATCTTTTAAATGGAGGTTTGTCATAAAGTTTTTATCGCACTAAAGGTTATAAAAAATCTTGCTATAGGTCAGTTTATACCGGATTTTTTTATAGAACAGCTTCAATACTTTTGATCAGTTGGAAAAGGCTTGTCAGTGGTTTTTGCAGTATCTGTTCTGCGGTTATTCCGATACGAACAAGATCCGGATGAATCTGGAAATCCACCGAACCTGTCATAATCAGGTATTTCAGTTCTTTTTTGATTTCATGGGCTTTCAGGATAAACATATCGCCGCTCATTTCAGGAAGCCTCATATCGACAATCGCCACATCAAACGTGTTTTCATAAACCCGTTTCAGGGCATCTTCCCCGGTCTCCGCCGTCATTACATCAAAATCAAAATCCGACAGAAATTGTTTGATGCTTTCACGAATGGACACTTCATCATCCAGAACGAGAACTTTTATTTTTGAGGAATCTGTCATTGTGTATTTCAAGAATTAAGCATGATATTGCTTTGTTAATAAATCGAATCTTAAATCAGGCTTTAATGATAAACGAATCTCAATCAAAATAACAGATAAAACTTTCAAAATGATCATATTTTTTAACTGCTGAATCAACCGGTCAACATATCTTGACACTTAGAGGGCGTTTTCCTATAATCTCCGCGCTAGAAATGAAATAGATAAAAGAACGCAAACAGTATACATGGAATAAAGATATGGCATATAAAAATTTAAAATCTTTCATCGACGCACTGGATGGCATGGGCGAATTGAAACGCATCCGGGCGGAAGTTGATCCGTTTCTGGAAATTACAGAAATCGCAGACCGCGTGAGCAAATCCTATGGTCCGGCCCTGTTGTTTGAAAATGTCAAGGGGTCCCGGTTTCCTTTGCTGATCAATGCATTTGGGACGTATAAACGGATGGAAGCGGCATTGGGTGGCCATGCATTCTATGATATTGCCAGGAGAATCGAAGCCCATATCAAAATGAAACCGCCCAAAAGCATCACCGATAAAATCAAAATGCTTTTTACCTTAAAGGAAATCGCGGATTATCTGCCCAAAAAAGTCAAAAAAGCCCCCTGCCAGGAAATCGTTTTCGATTCCGGAGAAATCCTTGACAGGCTCCCTGTTCTTACCTGCTGGCCCCATGACGGCGGGCCGTTTATCACGCTTCCCATTGTGATTACAAAAGATCCTGAAAATGACATCCAGAATATCGGCATGTACCGCATGCAAAAGTACGACAATACCGCTACAGGCATGCACTGGCAATATAACAAGGATGGCGCCAGACATTTTGACAGATATAAAAATATGGGAAAACAGATGGCGGTTGCAGTGGCCCTGGGAGGCTCTCCGGCCGTAACCTATGCGGCGACAGCACCGTTGCCGCCGGATATTGACGAACTGATGTTTGCCGGATTTTTAAACAAAAGCCCTATTGAGATCGTAAAGGCAAAAACCGTTGACCTGATGGTCCCGGCTGAATCGGATTTTATACTTGAAGGTTACGTGGACCCGAATGAAGAAAAAATTGAAGGGCCGTTCGGGGATCACACGGGGTTTTATTCACCTGCGGATGCCTATCCTGTGTTTCATGTCACGTGCATTACCTGCCGAAAAGATGCGGTTTATCCGACGACCATTGTCGGAAAACCGCCTATGGAAGACTGCTATATGGCCAAAGCCACCGAACGGATTTTTCTTCCCATGATACGCATGCTGGTGCCTGAAATCGTGGATATGGAACTTCCCATGGAAGGCGTGTTTCACAATTGTGCGCTTATATCGATCGACAAAAAATATGCAGGCCAGGCCAAGAAGGTCATTCATGTGCTCTGGGGACTGGGGCAGATGGCATCCACCAAGTTTATCGCCGTATTTGACAAGGATATCAATCTCAGGGATTCGGGAACCGTTGTCTGGAAACTCTTGAACAATGTTGATCCCGGCCGGGATCTCCTGTTTTCTCAAGGTCCGCTGGATGCCCTTGACCATTCAGCACCCTACCCTAACTTTGGCGGGAAAATGGGCATTGACGCCACACGGAAAACCCGTGAAGAAGGCATGGGACGAGACTGGCCTGAGGAAATCACCATGTCGGATGAAATGAAAAATCAGGTGACAGGCAGGTGGAAAGAATATGGATTTTAAACAATTTTCAAATCTGATCATGATTGAACAGACCTTGTTTGCCCTGCCGTTTGCACTTTTGGGTGTGCTTTTCGCTGGCGGGGGGACCTTTTCGATCTGGATACTTGCCATTATAGCTGTTGCCGCTGCAAGAACCGCCGGCATGTCTTTTAACCGGGTTATCGATGCAAACATTGACGCGAAGAACCCCCGGACAAAAGACAGACTGATTCCAAAAGGAGACGTGGCACCCGGTGTTGTGTGGATAACGGCCATTCTGTCCAGTCTGATTCTCATCCTGGTTTCATGGATGTTAAACGATCTCTGCTTTTATCTTTCATTTCCTGCTGTAGGTCTTTTATTCACTTACTCCTATTTCAAACGGTTTTCTGCATCATCCCATTTCTACCTTGGCGTTGTTGAGGCAGCCGCCCCCATAGGCGGCTATCTGGCCGTAACCGGCTGTTTCTCCGTGATGCCTTTTATATTGGGCGCGGTTATACTGTTCTGGATAGCAGGTCTTGATATCGTATATGCACTGCAGGACGAAACCTTTGACAGGAATGAGAACCTGAAATCCATCCCTGCAAAATACGGCAGGGACAAGGCCATCGTCATCTCTTCCGCCGCATACGTAATTTCTCTCTCATGCCTCTCCCTGGCAGGACTTATAGCAAATATGGGATTTTTCTTCTGGACAGGTGTCATTCTCATCAGCGGCATCTTTCTGTACCAGCAGAAACTGGCCCGCCATGACACCATCACTGAGGTTGTGAAGCCGTTTTTCAAAGTCAATATGTATGTTTCCCCGATACTCTTTTTCAGCACGTTTCTGGATGTTATTTTCGGGTAGGTGTATGAAACCTAAAGGTTATGTCGGAAAAAGAAGGAGAAATAAAAAATGATCGTTGTAGGTATCTCGGGCGCCAGCGGCCCGATATTGGGCATCCGGCTCATCGAAGAACTTTTGAATTTGAAAGAACGGGTATATGCCATCCTGTCTGGGTCTGCCCGGTCGATCATCACCCATGAACTGGGATATCCCATGGATAAGGCGTCATCGTTCACCGACCTGATCAAAACAAGAACGTTGGCAAAAAATTCAAGTCTTTTATCTGTCGTGGACGATACAAACTTTTTTTCTCCTCCGGCAAGCGGCTCATCCCGCTTTGAGGCCGTGGTCGTTATGCCCTGCTCCATGAAAACATTATCTTCCGTTGCAAACGGATATGCCGATTCCCTGATTACACGCGCATGTGATGTGGCGCTCAAAGAAAAAAGGCGTCTTCTTCTCGTTCCCAGAGAAACACCGCTTAATCTCATCCATATCGAGAACATGAAAAAGGCGGCCATAGCCGGTGCCGATATTGTTCCGCCGGTTCTCGGGTTCTATACCCACCCGAAAACCATTGATGACATGATCAACTTCACTGTGGGGAAAGTACTGAACCTTCTCGGCAAACATCACTCCCTTTTTCAAAGCTGGGAAGAGATGTCACACAATTTTATTGGGGAGTAACCATCAAAAGCCGTAAGATTATCACTGGAAAAAAACAATGAAACTGACAGACAAACTGACAGAACCGGCAATGAAGGCCATTGCCGATAAGGTTTTGAATCACATTCCCGTAAACCGCGAGGACGCCCTGTTCATGCTTGCCACGGGAAATATACTGGACCTGGGCGCTATTGCCAGCCATATCCGGGAGACCTTTCACCAGAAAAAGACCTATTATGGCGTCAACATGAATCTGAACTACACCAATGTATGTGAACTGCGATGCCCCTTATGTGCGTTTTCATGCGACCAAGGCGATAAGAAAGCCTTTATCCTTTCCATGGATGATGTTGAAGAGCGGGTAACAGAAGCCAAAAAGGAAGGGATCGATGAAATTCATATTGTCGGCGGTCTTCACCCGGGCTTGACGATCGAGTATTTTGAAACCTTATTGAAAACCATCCGGCATATCATACCGGATGTCCATATCGTAGCCTTTACAGCTGTTGAGTATGACTACTTTGCAACGGTCAACAACCTGCCACTGAAAGACGTGTTTGAGCGGCTTATTCATGCTGGCGTGAACGCCTTGCCTGGCGGAGGTGCGGAAATTTTCAATCCGGAAATACGGCGGATCATAGCCCCCAACAAAATTTCAGGAGACCGCTGGCTCGAAGTCATGAGAACCGCTCATGATATGGGACTGAGAACCAATGCCACCATGCTTTACAATCACAGGGAGACCAATGAGGATATTGTGGATCATCTGTTCCGGTTACGGTCGCTTCAGGAGGAGACAAACGGGTTCAAGACGTTTGTCCCCTTGCAGTTTCACGATGAAAACACGGCCGTTCAGAGCAAAAGAAAATCAAGCGGGTACGATGATGTCAGAATCTATGCGGCAAGCCGGATTATTCTCCATAATATTCCGCATATCAAGGCATTATGGATGTATCTGGGGGAAAAAATGGCCCAGGTGCTTCAATGGTTCGGGGTGGACGATATTGGCGCAACCTATAGAAATGAGAAGGTCGTACATGCGGCTGGCGCGAAAACACCGGATTTTGGCTCTGAAGCCTTTCTGATCCGTCTGGTGGAAAACGCCGGTTTCAGACCGGTGCGGGCGGCTGCGGATTATCAGGAACGGTCGTCCGGAACACTATATACGATGAAAGGACACTTGCCATGAAACTGGGCTATATCGATTATCTGAACTGTTATCCCTTTTATTATCATATGTTTGAAAAGGAAGCACTCTCAGGTATCACCCTTTTCCCGGGATATCCAAGCACATTAAACCGCATGATGAAAACAGGCGATCTGCACATGAGCCCGATTTCCGCAGCCACGTGCGCCGATATTTCCGATGACGTTTATGTTCTTCCCAATGTGTGCCTGAGTTCGGTAGGCTACGTCAAATCGGTTATCCTTGTAAGCAAAAAGCCGATCGAGGACCTTGACGGAAAAACAATTGGCATCACAAGCGCCTCACACACCTCTGTGGTGCTCCTGAAAATTCTTTTAAAAAAATACTTCAACCTGGTGCCGGTATACACAGATACGGCACCCATGCCCACACTGGAAGGAATGGACGCTGCCCTTCTCATTGGAAATGAAGCCATGATCTATCAGCCCAAGCCAGGATATCTTGTTTATGATCTCGGAGAATTATGGCTTGAAAAGACCGGTTTTCCGGTTGTGTTTGCCGTGTTTACCGTAAGAAAGGACGCCATGGAAGCATTTCATGGACCTGTAAAAGCCGTGATCGAATCCTATGACCTGTCGATACAATGCCTGAAAACCGAAAAAATGAATCTGATCGCAAAAGCAGCCATTAAATATCCGGATATCTCCTACAGCATCGAAGCCTATTTCAATCTGCTTCAGTTTAATTTTACAGAGAGACTTAAACACGCCCTTGCCTTTTATCATGGGCAGGCAGGTGATATGGGATTGGTAAAACCGGTAACCAAACTTTCCTATCTGGATATGAAAAAATGATGAAAAACCATGAAAAAAATCCACTCCTTCTTTTGGAAAAAATCAAAACCGGATTGAGAGTCACCCCTGAAGAGGCGTTAGACCTTTATTCATGGGATCTGCCTGACCTTGCCAGAGCGGGTGACGACCGGCGCCGTCTGTGTTTCCCGGCAGAAGATGTGGGATTCATTATCGACAGAATCATTAATTTCACCAATGTCTGTGAAGCAGAATGCCGGTTCTGCGCTTTTCACGCCAGAGCCGACCAGATCGAGCCCTTTTCCCTCTCCCTTGATGATATTCTAAAGCGCGTAGAAGAACTCAGACTTATAGGCGGTTCACAGGTCATGCTTCAGGGAGGTCTTAACCCGGACTATACCTTTGACATGTACATTGATATGGTAAAAACCGTAAAAAAAGCATTTCCCGATATATTTATCCATTCATTTTCACCTGCAGAACTTTTCCACATGGCCCGGAAAAGTGACCTCTCTCTTGATACGGTCGTGGCATCGTTAAAAGAGGCCGGTCTCGATTCCGTTCCCGGCGCATCGGATCTTCTTGTAGAAAGGATTCGTAAAATTGCCTGTGCCCATAAAATTTCAGTGGCAGACTGGCTGACGGTCATCAAAACCCTTGCCAGGCATGATATGAAATCTTCCGCCACCATGACCTATGGCATGGGAGAAACACAAAAAGAACAGATTGACCATCTGAAGGTCATTCGGGATGTCCAGGATGAAACCGGTATTATCCGGGCGTTTATTCCATGGTCTTTTTCTCCTTTCCGGACCGGTATGGACCATATCACGCCTGCCACCGGAATCGATTATTTAAAAATCGTGGCCATTGGCAGAATATTTCTGGACAACGTGACCCATATCCAGGCAGGATGGCTGACCGAAGGCCTTAAAATGGCGCAACTTGCACTTGCCATGGGAGCAAACGACATGGGGGGCATCCTGATGGAAGAAACCGTTGTCAAGGCAACCGGCATTACGACCAGAACCAATCAGGAGGAACTGATCGTACTCATCCGGAACGCATGTAAAACACCGGTTCTAAGAGATTCAGCCTACAATGTTGTAAGGAGATTTCAGTGACAGACCAGGAAGGCTATATCATCGACAACCAGACACCTGAGGGCAGAAAGCAATTCATTAAAAATTTGTTTGATGACATCGTCCCCACCTATGATCTGTTGAATCATGTTCTCTCGGCCGGCATTGACACGATCTGGAGAAGAAACATGTTCCGGCATATGGCATCCGTGATTCATCAGCCGGTCATCGATCTGTGTTGCGGCACCGGTGACCTGTCAAAAATTTGTTTTCAAAAAGGGGCCCGGCTCACGTCTCTTGACTTTTCCATGAATATGCTGTTGAAGGGCAGAAAAAGAAAGGCGCTGCAAGGGAAACTCATTCAGGCGGATGCCAGCCGGATACCGGTTCATGAGAATTCTTTTCATACGGCGACCATTGCCTTTGGTATCCGGAACATTCCCGATCTGGATCATTTTATCAAAGAGGTTTACCGGGTGCTTAAGCCTGGCGGTCAGTTTGCCATACTGGAACTGGTGAGACCCAGGGATCCGTTTATCAATTTGCTGTACAGGGCCTATCTTGAAAAACTTCTGCCCCTGATCGGCGGGATTGTTTCAGGTCAACCGTCTGCCTACCAGTATCTTTCAAAAACCATCAGCACCTTTGTCGATCCTTATGATCTTCAGGTCATGCTTGAAAAATACGGATTTGTGAAAGCAAGGCATTTTCCCCAGACATTTGGTGTGGCCACAATCATCGTCTGCAACAAAAAGGAGGCCTGATGACAGCACTTGACATCGGTTTTTCACCCTGCCCCAATGACACGTCCATTTTTCATGCCATGATTCATGGATTTGTCGATACAGAAGGGCTGTCATTTATGCCCCACATTTTTGACGTGGAAGAACTGAACCGGAAAGCCTTTGACGGTATTTTTCCTGTCACCAAACTCTCTTTTTATGCATGGCTGAAACTGAAAGAATCCTATGACCTGATTGATTCCGGTGCAGCGTTGGGCTATGGGTGCGGCCCGCTTCTGGTGGGAAAAACAAAAGGCTTACCCGGAAAAAATGCCCGAATCGCCATACCTGGCGAATATACCACCGCGCACCTTCTTTTAAAATTATGGAATAATGAATTGACGAATGTCCATATCACCCGGTTTGACAAAATTATGAAGGGTGTAAAAGAGGGTGTGTATGACGCAGGACTGATCATTCATGAGGGACGGTTTGTCTATCAAACTTACGGACTTGAAAAAATTGTGGACCTGGGAGAATGGTGGGAACAGGAGACCGGCTTTCCCATCCCCCTGGGATGCATTGCCATCCGTAAGGATAAAAAGACGTCTGCATTAAAATCAAAAGTTGAATCCATCCTGAAGAAATCCGTGCTGTTTTCCCTAGAGAACAGATATGTGTCACGGGAATATGTAAAAACTCTTGCCCAGGAAATGGATGACCAGGTGATTGACGGCCACATCGATCTCTATGTCAACCGGTTTACTGTGTCTTTGGGCACAGGAGGCTTGCAGGCAATACAAAAACTGGAGGAGATGGCCTCGTGCAGAAACATCCTGTAACCGGTATGGTCATGGCCACCCTGATGGAGGCCAAACCGTTTGTAACAGACATCCCTCTTGAAAAGACAGAAGAATACCCTTTTCCCGTTTTTTCAAACGAAAAGATCATCCTTATTATCTCCGGTATCGGGAAGGCCAACGCTGCCATGGCGACCTTTTTTCTCTGTCAGGCCTATTCCCCGAAGATAATCCTAAACATGGGGGCCGCAGGTGCTGCAAAAGACGGCTTTTCTCCGGGTGACATTTTTCATATCAAACACATCGTCGAATATGACCGACCGGATTTTAAAACAGGGCATCCTCACCGCTATAAGCCATTTGTCCTTGATGGATTCAGGTTGGCTGATATTGCAACCCAGGACAAACCGGTGATTCACCCGGAGCACCGGAAAAATGTTTCGGAATTAGCGGGGCTTGTGGATATGGAAGCGGCTTCCGTGGCGCATGCCTGCGGGAAATTCGATATTCCATCAACCTTCTTCAAATATGTCACCGATACGCCAGACCATCACGAAGAAGAAAATATCATCAAATATATCAAAATGTTCAGAAAACCATTTTCCAGGTTTGTGATAACATCGGTGCTGCCAAAACTTTTTAATATGTGATTGAACACACGGGAAACTTCCTCTTGACTTAATCAAAAAAACACATAGTTTAAGAAAAATATTTTCCGTTTATATGATCCCTGTTTCAAATGATGTGACTATACATGCGATCCGAACAACCATTTAATATTCGAAGGGAGACGACATGGTATTCAAAACAAAAATAACCGAAATGCTTGGTATAAAATACCCCATCATCGGGGGGACCATGATGTCGATCACCGATGCGGATTTTGCGGCGGCTATCAGCAATGCAGACGGCCTGGGTGTTCTGGCGTCTGCCATTTATAAAACCAATGAAGATTTTGAGGCTGCTGTTGACAGGCTCTTATCGCTCACCAGCAAGCCTGTGGCCGTGAACATCAACCTGTTTCCCGGACTCATGCCTGCGGATAACGAGGCCTATTCGGAAATACTCATCAATAAAGGCATCAAGATTGTTGAAACCTCAGGCCATTCCGCACCTGAAAACCTGTGCAAAAAATGGAAAAGTGCCGGTCTTATATGGATCCACAAATGTGTCGGGGTCAGGTATGCCGTAAAAGTCGCAAAAATGGGTGCCGATATCGTGACTGTGGTTGGATATGAAAATGGCGGTGCCACCGGCAAGCTCGATGTGGCCACCCTTCCCCTGATTCCTTCTGTGGTTGATGCGGTCAACATACCGGTCATCGGAGGCGGAGGCGTATCCGATGCCCGCGGATTTCTGGCCCTTCTCGCTCTTGGCGCCGAAGGCGTCATCATTGGCACCCGGCTTTTGATGACCAGAGAAGCGCCGATTCACGATAACCTCAAAAACGCCCTTGTAAAAGCGACTGAAACCGAAACGATTCTTGCCATGAGATCGATTGGCGCAACCCACCGCGTATGGGACAATGTCTGCGCCAGGCGTATATTAGAACTCGAGGCTGCGCAAGCCGGTCTGGATGAAATCTTCGCAGCCGCAGCCGGTGACAAGGCACGGAAAATGTATCGGGAAGGCGATCTTGATGTCGGTATGATTTCATGCGGTCAGGGCGTGGGACTCTGCAAGGATATACCCACGGTAAAAGATCTTTTTGACCGGATTATAACAGATGCCGCAGCCATTCATGGCAGGATCAAACCGGTTTAACAGGGACGTCTCAAAAACCTCTCATGATTAAGGATGCAAAGTGAAATCGTCCGGAAATTTTTTAACGGCTATTTTTAAAAATCTGTTTGTGATTGTTTTTCTGGTTCTGTTGGTAATCTATGGCATAACAGGCTTTTTCGTGCTTCCCCCTATGGTTGAAGACACGCTCAAGTCGGTTGTCTACGAGCAGACCGGCAGAGACCTTCATCTGGACAAGGTGAAAATAAATCCTTTTGCCTTGACCGTCAGGATAGAAGGCTTCTCAATTCCAGGTGAAAACAGCGAGGATTTGTCCGGATTCAAACAGCTTTATGTAAATGTCAAGGCAATCGCC
This sequence comes from Pseudomonadota bacterium, assembly GCA_018816735.1. GTDB lineage: Bacteria > Desulfobacterota > Desulfobacteria > Desulfobacterales > JAHIVH01 > JAHIVH01. The sequence goes on from JAHIVH010000061.1 coordinate 241,295, forward strand.
CTTTTTTGGCTTTCCGTGCATGTGGATGATATTGTGCTTGAGGAACCCTTTGGCAATTTAATCATCGGTTCTGACGGCAAGTGGAATTTTTCAGATATCCTTGATAATATTACCGCCAATGGCGCTGCAGAGGCTGAACCGGAAGAAACGGATGCGGATAAACAACCTGTTCACGTCAGTATCTCCCGAATTGACATTCATGGGGGCCATGTCCGCTTTCAGGATCAGGCACTTGAAACACCAGCAGATATAACACTATCCGATATCCGCCTGAATGTTTCCGGTTTCAGCACAAAACCAGGGACCCCTTTCAAAACCGGTTTTTCGGCAATCCTTCAGAACCGAGGCCAGATTAAACTGGACGGATATTCAAAACTGTTTCCCCTTCATTCAAAACTTGAGGCAACCCTCAAAACCATTCCGTTGTCTCTTGCCCAACCCTTTGTAAACGAGACCATGGCGATCTCTATTCAAAACGGAAATATGGATCTCAATGCAAATATCGAGCTTGAACAGAAACCGGATGACACCCTTTCAGGATTGATAACCGTCAACACCGATACCAATGACCTGCACATCATCGAAAATATGACCGGCAATGACCTCTTCCGGATGAAAAAACTGTCTATTGAAGGGGTTCATATATCACTCAAACCGTCTGATTTATCTATCGGCCGGATTTTCCTTTCTGATCCTGAAATTTATGCAGGCGTCCTTGAAAACGGCCAGCTGACCGTCAGCCTGCTATCCAAACCTTCCAAAAAAGAACTGCCGGTTGAGGAAAAAAAGCCTGTTCAAGTTACGGCCATGGGCAAGGAAAAGGAACCGTCTGATCCTTTGAAGTTCAAGATCACCGCCATCGATATGACAAATGGCATGGTGACATTCACTGATCAGTCTGTCAAACCGGAGTGCCGGGTGGTGCTGTCCGGATTAAACGCTTCCCTAAAAAACATTTCATCTGACCCGGCGACAACATCCGGGATTGAAATACAGGGAAAGCTGGACCCGTATGCCCCATTCACGGTTTCCGGAGAGTTTGCATTACTGTCACAACGCCCGTTTAACTTCCTCAATATGAACCTCACGGATGTTGATCTGAAAAATTTTAGCCCCTATGCGGGGAAATATATGGGAAAAGAGATCGAAAAAGGAAAACTGAACCTGTCACTCGACTATAAAATCGCAGAGCGCAAGCTGACTGCCCGTAACACTGTATTTATGGACCAGTTCACCCTGGGAAAAAAAGTGGACAGTAAAGACGCGGTAAAGCTGCCCGTTGAACTGGCCATAGGTCTTTTAAAAAATCTCAAGGGTGAAATCCACGTTGATCTTCCCGTGGAAGGAAATCTGGATGATCCTGAATTCAAGTATGGCAGGACAGTCTTGAATGCCATTGCCAATCTCATCACCAAAGCAGCCACGTCCCCTTTCAAGCTTCTTGCTGATATTGTCGGAGGGGGGGAAGATCTGGGGAACATCCGCTTTTCTCCAGGTGATGATCTGTTGAGCAAGGAATCACAGAAGAAGGTGTCGGATTTGGCAAAAGCCCTTCATGAAAGACCGAAGCTCAACATTGAAATCAAGGGGACTTATGATCCCATGAAAGACAGAGACGTTCTCGCCAAAAGAAAAAAAAATCAGAAAATTTCCGAGACCATGCTTGTTACCCTTGCAGAAAAGAGAGCGGAAGCCATCCGGAAAAAACTGGTATCAGGCGGCCTTGAAACCCGGCGTATCTTTATGACAGCGGTTCAGAAAAAAGAGTCTAAAGATTCCATCGGGGTGGATTCAATCCTGATCCTGAAAACGAATTAATTTGATACTTCATTAAAGATATTGATTTGAGTATCCGATGATGACTGAAATAATAATATTGCACAGTTTAAAGTTATTTTGTGATGACTCGGTTTATTCACAACTTGAGCGTCGAAAGGGGCAGCAATGAATATCAATGTTGAAAAAATAATTGAAGTTATGACCACCTATCTAAAGGAATATTCACCCAAAGTGATCGCAGCACTATTAGTCCTTGTTATCGGTAAAATCATTGCCCGAAAAATTGCCAACCTGATTTCAAAACTTCTCAAAAGAAATAAAGTGGATATCACCCTGATCGGATTTCTGGAAAGTATCATCTATTATACGCTCTTGATTATTGTCGTGATCGCGGCAGCCGGTCAGCTGGGAATCAACACCACATCATTTCTAACGATTGTAGGCGCCGCCGGTCTCGCTGTGGGTCTCGCCCTCAAAGACACCCTTTCCAATTTTGCATCAGGCGTCATGCTCATTCTTTTCGCGCCTTTCCGGGTGGGAGACGCGGTAAATGCCGGTGGTGTCGGTGGAAAGGTTGAAAAAATAACCGTCTTCAACACCATTATCCACACACCGGATAATCAGAAAGTCATCGTTCCCAACAGCAATATCACCAGCGGCGTCATCACCAATATCACCGCGAACCCGACCAGGCGTGTGGATCTTTCCGTGGGTATCGGTTACGGAGACAGTATTCCCAAGGCAAAAGACATTTTGAACAGGATAGTGAAAGAAGACAAACGAATCCTTCCTGACCCGGCGCCAACGATTGCTGTTTCAGAACTGGGCAGCAGCAGCGTCAATTTTGTCATCAGGCCCTGGGTGAAAAAGGAGAATTACTGGGATGTGTATTTCAGCCTGACGGAAAAAATCAAAATAACCTTTGATGAAGAAGGAGTTTCCATTCCCTATCCCCAGACGGATGTGCATCTGTTTCAGGAAGGAAAGAAGGAATCGTAATAAATACATTATTAAACGCCCTGCCCGGATGCTATCGCCTGACAGGGCGCTTTTCAAAGCACAACCCTCACCTGGGATCCGGGAAGCAATGCTTTCTCAGGCGATATTTTTAATCTAAAATAGATACCGTAACCTGCCCCCGGAAATTCTTTTACTAGTGGATCGGGAATTTTTGTATTTGCACCAATTTTTTCAACATGGGCCTCTGTTATCCAATCGTGTCTTCCTTCAGTATAAATAGTCGCCGGCATACCAATTCGAACAGCATGGGCTTTATCATTTTCAAGATATGCATCCACCCATTGAATATTTTTTGATACCAATACGGCCATGATCTTATTTTTCGATACGGTCTGTTTTGGGCTCACATCGATCCACGTGACAACCCCATCAAAAGGTGCCACGAATGTGACTGGGGATGTTGTTTTTCGTAATGACTCAAGTTTAGCCACGGCGATATTGATGTCTGCCAAAAGACGTTTCTTATTTATTGCATAAGATGTTTCATACTCCGAAGAATCAAGCAACATCATCTGAATGGATGCGAATTCAGAATCAGAAAACAATTCGGATTCAGACATATCGAGGTCGTTTAACGCTTGATCCAAGGCCATTTTACCCAACATCATTTCGGTTTCCGCAGAAATCATATTTTCACGGGTAGCGGCATTGAGTGTGGCCAACAATTTAATCCGATCATACCTGCCTTTTTTGAGTTCATACAATTTTTTCTGACGGTCCACCTCAATTTGTTTTTGCTTATAGGACAGTTGTCGCTTTTGTTCTAATTGATCAATGGCCTTATGAATAAAATAATCATTCCCAGTCATTTCTTTGTCTGCACCCTTATTTACGGATATTTCATCCGGATTCAAAGCAGCCTCAAGCACTTCAAGTAAAGGCAGTGTGTCTTCTTTAATTTTAAGATTTTCTTCAGCCTCCACAATCAAGTCATGATCAAATGGAACAAATGACAGGACAGAATCGCCCGATAAAAAGTGATCTCCGGCACTCAGATGCACCTCGGTCACGATGCCATCTTTTCGTGCATTGATTTCCATTACCTCGCCGGAGACCAGACCAAAAGCATAGATGTGCCTTGCCTGATAAAGTCTGCATCCCCCCCATATCAGAATAATGACACCGGTTATGAGAAGAAAAAGTTTGAATACAGGCTTGTGCTGAACCGTTTTATTTTTCGTATCTGTCTGAATCTGAGACACCGGGGGTTGGGATGACTCCTGATCTCTGAATTTAATTTTCATGTTTTCCCTCAATTGCCATCAGTTATTGAAACAGGTTCACGTGAAAGAAAATGTTTTACCGCTGAATCATCATGATAGGATATTCCTCGAAATCCAGGAAGGGTTGATGACTGACATTTTATCGTATTTTTTAACATCTCCAAGCTCTCCAGGGAGATCCTGCTGAGGGTTTCCTCGGAAATAGCGTTTTCTGATAATTCAATCCCCACTTCAAACGGTTTTTCAAATGCGTCTGGTATTTTTAAAGCTGCATTCACTATGCGGTTCGGAGAATCCAGATAAACCATGAATGTCACGCCGTCTGCGATTTCCGACACCTGGGAAAGAAGGAGGGTGTGTTCCGGCAGCAAAAATTTCAAGGGGCAGTCCACCCATAAATCGAGTCCTTCTGGTAAGAGGGTATCTCTGGCTATGGATAGAAGATTGATATACGAAAGATTATGTTTTTTTCGAATCGTTTCATCCGTATCCCAGGATGCCAACGCATGAGGTTCAATATCAAGTTTGACGCCTTCAATTTTCGGTTCAAAGGCATAAAGGGTTTTATTAAATGAAAGTATCGCCTGAATTCAGAGTCTTGCAGAGAGTGCGTCCGAGCAGGCTGCAACCGTAGAAGAAACATCAGCAGCCCTCGAAGAAATGTCCTCAATTTGAGCCTTACCACAACAGATCTGACAAAGGGTGCGGAAATGCTGATGAACAAGAATATCGAAAAATCAGGTCAATCCTTGAAATCAATCGTAGACATCACCTCAAGTATCTCAAGAATAGAAAGTGAAAGTGATCAGATCGGCCATATCATTCACAATATAGATCAAATCGCATTTCAGACCAACCTTCTGGCGTTAAATGCGGCAGTTGAAGCTGCTCGTGCAGGGGAAGCAGGTCAAGGGTTTGCCGTTGTAGCGAATGAGGTGAGAAACCTCGCAAAACGGGCAGCAGACGCAGCCAAAAATACACAATCCCTCTTAAACGGGACTATCGAACGTGTTGCACAGATATCCCATGCCGTCAAAGAGATGAATGCCAATTTCGAAGGCATCGTCGAATCCGCAACGGTCATTGGAGAAAAAACAGCTGCGATCACATCTGCAAGCCATGAACAGTCAAAAGGGATCAAACAGATCAGCGATGCTGCCACCCAGATTGACACTGTAACCCAGCAGATTGCCTCCAGTGCTGAAGAAACGGCATCTGCTGCGGAGCAGTTGAAGGTCCAGTCTGAAGAGATGGGCGATATGGTTTCTGATCTGAAACGATTTGTTTACGGGGCAACACATCATCAGCTGGGAAAAAAATTGAACGGGTAATATCAGAAACAGAAGACCCGGAGAAAAAACTTGCCTCCGGGTTTCCGGATTGCCCTTGTTAGCTTGAACAGATCAAATATGGCTATAAATTCAGGTCTATCGGCTCGCTGAAATCGATTTCCCTGGATACCTTTCCAATGGTCACGGTTGCGATTGTATCGCAAGTGCCACTGCCAAAATCAATCGTTGCTGTATATGACGGGCTGGTACTTGCAATCTTCAGGGTTCCTGAAACCGGGAAATAGCATAAAAATAGGGCCGCAACATTTGTAAAAGTGATGCCGTAGGTGTTATTTTCAACGTCCTTGTATTGGCCGGTACCATTCATCGTATATGTATCATCTTCCGGATCAATATAGGTTCCGTTGAAATCACAGACAACTGTGAGATTGTCTACCGAAAACGTTTCCGTGCTGGCGTCAGCATCTGTGATGCTTAAATCCGCATCAATGGCAAGAGTCGCTCTATCCGAGATATCTGCGGTGAGAATAATGTTGCCATCTGTTGTGGTGTCATCCACCGCAAAATCGTTCAACCCAAGTTCGATTTCAAGGCCACCTGAGGTCGAGTAATCCCATGCTCCTGAAATAATGCCTGAAACACTGATATCATCCATTTTGCATCCCTCCTGAAAGTCGATAGTCAATGTTCGACTCAAAATAGAGCCTTTGGTGGATATAACCGGACATCCGCCATTATTATAAAGCTCTTTTTCATCATCAAACGCACGTGTTTTGTAATTTTCATTACCGGCCACAGCCACACCGGAAACTGTTGACGACAGATCCTTCTGCGCGGAGGAATAGGTGACGGTCGCTGTATTGGTGACAAGTGCTGCGGACATTACCTGATTGTTTACATTCTCAAAATCATCAGATGTAGGGGCATAGTCTTCCGTGTCTGAAGGCGGGGTATTGTCATTCGAACCACTGTCACTGCTGCTGCCGCCACAAGCCCAGACAAAAGCCCAGACAATCAGAGAAAAGATCACCAACAGAACCCGTTTCCTGCCTGTCAATTTCGCCATGAAGTCCTCCTTGTTTTTGAATATTTAAATGATGAAGATGATTTTAGGTTTGCCTGAAGAATCAGGATGAAAATAATAATAACAAAAATGTGACAATTCGCAAAGGAGAATTCCCCCCTTTTTATAATATATACTATTGACAGATATTTGTTCATGTTATAAATGAACAAATATCGGGTAAGTAAACTCCGTTATCTTTATATGCTTGATTTTCTGAAATCGGTACAGGTTTGAATTTTAATCTGTTTTCAGCATACCCGTAATGTTTCCGCATTACGGGGGGGACCTGGAAAAATCAGGATGATTTTTCCGATAAATCAACCAGATTAAAACGAGGCGCCATGTTTAAAAATGATACGCGAGAAACCCCGACACTAAAAGTACTGCCTAATTTCAAACGATTGTTCGTGTTCACCCTCATCTCTCTCCTGTCCATGTTCAGATTCAACACTGCCGCAACCGGATGTTCATCTTGGGCGCTCTCAGGTGACAGAGCCCCCATTGGTAAAACCATTATTCACAAGAACCGTGACAGAACGTCTTTGGCAAAACAAATTGTTGTCCGTATGGAACGATCCCGGCCGGAAGAATACGATTTTCTGGGTACCAAAAGTGTTACGGATGCATACTGCAATGCCGGTGTAAACAGTCAGGGACTGGCGGCAGCATTCAATTTGACATATGATACAGGCACTGTCGGCGGTTTTTCCACGACCCATTTTGTGGAGTTGGTTCTAAGGAACTGTGCCCGGATAGGTGATGAAAATGACCCGGAAGGCGCGTATACATATATCAGTGAAAACTACGGGAATGTCAATAATTCAGGAACGATGCTTCTCGCAGACCGGGAATGTGTTGCTGTCATCGAATTCAAGCCGTGCGCAATATTCAGGGGCAACTGCGGGATAACGAATGCCACAGATTCATATATCCACTCTGAAAATGCTGCCTTAAGCGTCACCAATCATCTGGTTAAACTTGAGAATGTATATTCCGGAGGAAATTCCGAAAGCCGTAAAAAATTTATTGATAATTTTTTTGCCGCCAACCAGAATAGAAATATCAGCTTGACAGATTGCTTTGATCTGTCACGTCATCCCCTGCTTTGCAAATATCCGGTAGAAATCGCCGTTACCGTGAGCGGCGTGACATTTGCAATTGATATGGCAAACCCTGAAACGGACAGTTGCATGTGGGTGGCGTTAGGCGTGCCCGATACTTCAATCTATACGCCTTTTCATACAAACCTGCTTAAAAGAGATAATAATGGCGCAGGTAACTTTATTTTGTCGTTTAACCAGGCCATTAATGACAAATGGGGCGTATGGAAGGAGGGAGAAGACACTCACAGGGAGGATGCAAGAATTTCCACACTTTCGCAAAACATTCAAAATAAAAATACCGCCAAAAGCCAGTCTGCAGATGAAATCAGAGATTTTGAATATACGCAGCTGTTTGTGGAGGCACAGTTGAGAAACAAGGGCTCAAATGAATTTTCTACGATGGACAAGTCTGTCGCCAGCATGATTTATGGCAAAATGCACGATATTCTTGGCAGGCCTTATGTGGCTTACCAACTGGATATAGATCAATTTCCATTTGAAGGCAAAGAGAATTACAGGAACAGTTTCCGCGAAGCAGACAAGTACGGCTATTTTGCAATCAGCACCAGTGATGACTACCGCTTTAAAACCAATGATCCCGGAAATTATGACGAAAGCATGATCTGGCTGGAATGGTTTATAAAATACAAACCCGAAGACATTTCATCCATCGAATTTACCTTTGAAGGTGCTGTGGGAAATGGGAATGATGGCCATGAACTCGAATTCTGGGTACTTAATGCGGGAAAGAGCTGGAAAGAAAAAAACGCCTGGGTTAAGGTGGGCGAATCCCACCCGATCAATCAGTATGCAGAAAACGATAGTCTTATCACGCAAACCCTGAACAAAAATATTCCGTCCTACATTGATGCAGACGGCATGTTCATCTGGGCCGTGGGGCTCCCCACTACCGGCCACAGTGATTCTTTATATGCTGATTTTATTGATGTTAAAATCAAGGTCAACAAATAGGGCGCTATAAAAAAACAGCCATTTCAATTGCACACCTATGAAAAGAAACTGTTGCCGGCCTGTAAGAAACCTGCTAACGCTTCACACTGACAAGACCCTTGGGGCACGTTTTAACAAACTCGTCAGATCATCCACTTTACCAGAGATTTTCAAAATAGTATCTTGAAAGATCAATTACAGATGGAGGTTCCCATGTTAAAAAAACAAATCATTCTATCTATTTTTATTCTCCTTTTTGCAATAAATTTTCAGCCTGCCGAAGCAGATGTGCTTACGTTTGATTTCAATGACCCCAAAGGGGTGAACAGCATGAACATTTTTCTCGATTCCACCCTGGAGCCAATTACCGGTTTTGCATCGGGAATCACAGGGTCAGTGTCAATAGATATGCAAAAAAGGAAAGGATTAAGTGGAAAAATCACGGTTGAATCCGGCCAGATTACATTGGCCAATAAAACCATGACCAACGTGCTTCATTCAGATGAATGGATCAATGTAAATAAATTTCCTTTGATTGAATTCACGTTTAAAAAAATCGTCCGCATCAACAAGCAGACAGATACCTTTGCAGACCTGATTGTCTCCGGCGATTTCATGCTCAAGGGGATCATAAAAGAAATGGAGATACCGGTGACGCTTACCTGGTTTCAGGATAAACTTGCATCCAGAAACCGCACCGGCAATGGAGACCTTCTCGTACTTCGGGCAACATTCAAAATCGATCGTACTGCTTTTGATATCAAACCGGATATGGATTTTCTCCTGGTAAGCAAGGACATAGAAATTACCGCAGGAATAGTGGGATATGCAAAAAAAGACTGACATCATGACACCTGAAAAAAAAATGATCAGGGAATTTCCATCCTTCTATGGTCTCTTGCATTTGCGAAACATTCTTGTTGTTATTTTTGTTTTCATGATTGCCCGGCCCGGCCCGGCTTTATGTACACCCCCTACCGAAAATACCGATAAGCTGATTATATTCTTGCAGCAAACCGTCTCTCCGGTATCTGAGGCATTTTCAAACAGCCTGTTGCCGGAGATTCAGTCTCTTTCTGCACAGATGGATATTCCTGTTTCAATCGTTGACGTCAATAAATATGCGCCGGCTGAAGTGGCCATCACCCCGTTGATTGTTTTTCAAAATCACCGGGGTCGCTCTATTTACCAGGGACGCTTCACAACAATTGACAGGATCAGGAATTTTATACGGACATCCCGATTTGTCCCTCAAGGCGCAGAACCGAATAAAAAGGAAAATATTCCCATATGGAAAAATGGCCGGGAAAGGATCTGGGCACCTTTAAAAATAACGCCGGTTACCGGTCATCCATTAAAAGGACATGATCACCAGGCATTTGAAAAACAGGCAGTACACGCATTTTGCAAAGGATTTTCCCATTTTGTCCTGATGAATTCGGTAGAACTGAGGCGTGCTGATCGCGGTTTCTATATGGATGTCTATCCCTACCTGTCCGAAGGCGGCACACTTTTTCTGTCCATGGCTGTTTTTTCCCAATTCCATTGCAAAAAGCCGGTTTTTGAATACAATAAAAATCCATTGGCCGGCCCCTGGGAAAAGCGGGATCAGCTATTTAATCAGGCCGGAAAAATCATGGAGGACGCTGTAACAAGGCTCATCTCGGACCCACACAGCGGCGATGGGTTTGACATTGTACCGGACAGCATTCAGAAAATCAGCTGGAAAGACCTGGGGTTCGCCCTTCCCAAGGCTCCTATAAAAAAGGAAACGGATATTGGTGTAGAAAAAACCCTTCCCCGGAACTGGTCGCTTGTGTCACCGGAACCGGACATGCCGCCGATGATTCAATTCCGGTTCCCTGCCCCGCTCGATCAATATTCCGGTGAAGCAAAACATCTGGCAGGCAGGCTCATCCTGCCGGAAGACATCCAAAAAGGCCAGCCCCAGGGATATATAAGTGTTGGCACCGCCTCCATAACCATGGGTGAACCGGACCTTGACAAAGTCCTTCAGGGCAGCGTATTCCTTAACACTGAAAAATATCCTGATGCCCGATTTGATATTTCATCGGCAGATGGAGACAGGGGTTCCTTCGGGTATGGAAAACTTTCAACAGGAAGTGTACAAGGCACCTTCACGCTCAAAGGAAAAACCATTGTGTTAGTACTACCCATTGAAATCGAACCCGTACTGAACGAGGATATGATGCCCCGGCTTCTTGTAAAAGGATCATTTGAGATTAACCTGACGGATTTCGCCATTGAAGGCGCAGATGGCCCGGAACCATTCAGACATATGCTTTTATTCGATCTGAATCTGGTCATGAAGCCGGAGTAAGGCATATTACATAAAAACAAGAGATAATTCCGGCCAGTATGTGATCAGCATCAACACAGAAAGAAGAATCATTAAAAAAGGAAGGGTTGCGCTGTCTTCCATCAAGAGAAGAATGCCTCGTAAATGTCTGTTTCATGTTCCTGTTAAATGTCAGTTGCCTTTTGAAATCAAGACTTTCTCCTCGTTTAATTTTTCTATCATCCATGGCAATTGCTGCTCCACACGCATCAATGCCAGTCCCACATTCCGCATCAAATCCACTTGCGGCAAAGATCGTTCAAGATATTTGACAAGCCATGGGGCATCTTCTCCTATTAAACTGCCCGCAGTGTAGATTTGAATCGTATTCGGGCCATTTGATTCCGATTCAACTTCAACAAGCTCTTCAGCACCCAGAACAAGCACATCTCCCTTTGGGTTTTGAAAATAAACAACATGATCATTATTAACGACATAATCAAAACTGAGATTTAGGGTAAGTTTCATCAAACCCACCCCATATTTCGCCTTGATAAAAATTTCCTTATCATTATCCTCGCGAATTTTTTCTTTTACTTCGTCAAACTGTGTAAAATATTCAGGCATGCTTTTAATATCCCAGATATAGGGTTTTGCTGTTGAAAAAGACGCAGGATAGACCTGAACACCGGTGGCGAACTGAAGATTTTTTTCAATCCCATGATCATCGTATTTCTGTGGTGGATGAAGGAAGGTGGGTGTGCCAATTTGTGCCAGTTTGTATAAGGTATCTTTCAATTCAGGTTTTGTGCTGAAAAGCGGGATATCCTGTTTGCCCTTGTAAAGAGGTTTTACATGTTCCTTTTCGGATTCCGTTGAAAAGAGCTCCTTAAAGGATTGAACGACAGCGGAAGCTGCGATGGGAAGCAATGTGAACTTGGTTTCCGGATTTGAATTGATCATCAGGCGATAGAAAAAGCTGGCAGTGCTTAAATCCTGCCAGTGTGTCATCACTAGAAGTGTTTGATTTTCGGAAACAGGGATAAACTCCATTCTTGATACGCCCGCGTCTACATCTCCTTTGTGAAGCAATGCGCAGAGGTCCCCATTGGCATCGGCTGTGTACTGCCAGTAAAAAAGAGACTTAAGCGCAAAGGCGCCGAGGTCATATTCTTGATAGAATTTTACCATCAAATGGTGATCGTTCATGGCTATAGGTTCGATTTTTTTTAATTGCGGCAATGCTTTCAAGGCCCCGTCAATCGATAGAATACGCCTGCCAACGACATCCACAGGCTGGTTGATCACTGCCATTGCCGATGAATAGCGCACATCTTCGTATGATTTGACGGTTCCTTGGGTCCAGAGATCCATTTTGGTGGGGGGTAACAACAAAATCAGCTGGCCGTCACCAATTAACTCAACCACATTGTTCAATTTTAAATTCATGTCTGTAAATCGGGGAACCGGACATTTCCATTCGACAATATCGATATTCTTTTTCCCGAGCAAGGCAAGTACCGAATTCGGGTATATCAACACCAAAATAAGTATAATCATACGAAAATTAATTTTTAACATGGTTATCTCCTTTCAAGGATGTTAAATATCAGAGATTGTTTGTCCCCAACCGGATGAACGAAATCGTTGTTGCATTCAAATTATTGATTTCCGAATGTAGTAGCGATAGGTTGAATAGCGTATAAATACTTCGCAATGTTTGCTTTTAGTGGTTCAAATCTTGCTTTTTTAAAGGTAAAAAAACGATGATATAACTGAACATCTTTTCTTTTGATATCAACAACCTGTTTCATATGTGAAGGAGTATTAGCATGAAAGCCCATACACTGTTTAGAGGTTTCTATCAATCGGACGATGGCGTGATCACCGACATCATTAAATCCGACGATCAGGGAATCACATTTACCGCCACGTTCACCATTCCGTCACCTCTGGTCAAGCAATTCCGCTCCCATCCTGAGCATCTGATTTTCAGTGAACGTTCACGAATCGCAAGACTGGGCATCATGATCAGCAACGAACCGCTGAATCAGGGCCATTTCACAAACGACAAGGTGGTCATCACAATGGTTGCATCATCTGTTATCACGGGCTATCCGGCCTTTCATCAGTTGAAGCCGTTTTTTTCAAAGGGTTTGAAAATCGGTCGTCTGGCCTTTTGCGATCCAGCCACCCTTTTAAACGCCAATGAAGTCCTGGAAGCAGTCAACCGGTCCGAGATGAAACTTCCGGCATCCACCTCTATATCCAGCTCCGGAGACATCCTGATCGCCCCCCATAATGTGATTTACAAAATAGACCCTTCCCTGGACAAAGAGACCCTGGGCAGGATTCTCCTCAGAAAAGACGGTAGAGAATTATTGAAATTTTACCAGAACCGGGAAACGGTCAGACAGATCATCATTCCGCCGGGCCAGGGTATTGTCACCACCTGTTCAATGTACTTGAACGACCATTACGTGGTGCTTCAGAACGATATGAACCGCTTCGGCGAGTTGGGCTATCACCTTCCGGCCACGATCCTTGACCCTATCCGGACACGGGGCATCAACATTTTCCTTGAAATCATCAATCGAAGCGACCAGCCCATCGTGAACCCCATGATTCCAGCCAAAATCTACAGGGCTGCCAGAATTGAAAAGGATCTGTCCATGGTTCCTGCAGATCGCCCGGCCCGTTTCCATTCCTATGAGACGCTGCGTGCCTTTGAAAAACGGTTTGACAAAATGGCGCCCTCAAACTGTTATTACCTGAACAAACCTGCCGCCATTCTTCCACTGGATGGGCCGGACATTGGGAATGCGGATTTATATATTAACGGCCCGGAAAAATATTGTGAAAACACAATAAGCGTCTGCGCCACTGACCGAAGAAACTTCAGGCCGGACAGTCGGTGTCCCCACCGGTATGCTGTGGCTAAAATCCCCTTTGACACCCTCAAGGGACCGGTCCCCCTTGTTCTCAAATATTTCCCAAACTTTCAGGAACATCACGATATCATGAACACCGTGTATAAGGGGTCAATCAATGCCATGTATTTTTTCGAACCATCCTTCGAACATGGTCCCTTCCTGTCCCAGCAGGACCATCACAGGCTTCAGGAGTATTTTGCCCTGGGCCTCAACGTATACTGGATCTCATCGTTGACCAAACAGCTGATGATTTACACGGAACGGGACGGCATGGGGTATTTTGTTATTCCCGAAAAAATATCAGAATTTCACAAATCCATGCTTTTCGCCTTTTACGGTTCCAATAAGATACTCTCGGAACAGGGCAACAAACGCCTGGGGAATCTGATCAAGGAACTGATCCGGTTCTGGGGAAAAAATATCGGGTTCGTCACCGGAGGCGGGAGCGGGGTCATGGAAATGGCCAACGTGCTGGCCAGGGAAAATGGCATCCTCTCCGGAGCCAACTATCTTGAAATCACCGATCAGCCGTTGGTCTCTGAAATGGATTTTTGTCAAATCTTTCAGGCATCCTGCCGTCACAGCCGGCAGAAATGGTTTGAAGTCACCTCTTTCCCCATTTTCAACGTCGGCGGCCTGGGCACCCTGGAAGAACTCGGCATCACCCTTTGCAACATGAAACTGTCTATCAGCGAAAAGGTGCCCCTGGTACTTTTTGACACTGAAAAATCGGGTTACTGGAACGGGGTCGAAACCCAAATCCTTTCAATGATCCACAGCAACCGGGCCCCCTCCTGGGCAGAGGAGAATCTGGTCATCACCAGTGATCCAAATGAGGTAATAGATGCGTATCGGAAACAGCTGAGACTTTTTTAAAAAAAATTCCGTGTGGTGCCAGACAATGCAAAGTGGTGTTTAAAAAAAATAGAGTTTTGCAGACCAATTCATTGAACGGCCAGCTGAAAATCCTTTGCTGCTTTGAATGCACTTCTGCTATAGGATTGCACATGGATTTTTCTGCCGTTCTGAATGGAGACATCGCCGTAATCATAAGCAAGGACATATTTGCTCAATGCCTCTAGAACAATGGCAACAGTGTAGGCCTCTGATCGCCAATGGGCGGTGTCTTGATAGGATGAGGAGAAGAACAGTCCGGAATCCCAGGATAGTGCTTTGTCGAACATATTTTTAGGTTCGAGGTCCCTGTTAAAGGTGTCGGTATTATGCAGCGAAACGGGCCGCTGATGCCTGAGAAGGTATCTGATCCCTTTTTTGATTGCTGTTTCATACTCGGATAAATAAGCGGCATCGTCTGCAATCTGCCGCCCTATGTTTAAAAGCGATATCACCCCCAGGGCAGTGGAAAGGTCCGTTGTCGGGTCAGCACCTCCTGGAAATGAGCCGTCATCGTTTTGCAGGGAAACCATGTCAACCAAGAGCGTGTGCATGGCATTCGTCAAATCCGGATGATCGGCACCGCCATCCCTGAACGCCCGGGTGACAGAAAAAGGAAAAATCATTTTCTGTGGGTAGTAAAGACCACATTCCGGCCATTGAGAATCATCGATGGCCTTCACGACCAGCTGAATGGCGGCCTCATATCCAGCGTCATCATTCTCCCCCAATAACGCTTTTGCAAAGATCACGTTGGCATTGACCACACAATCCACATTGTTTACGCCCAGGGGGATCACACCGGTTTCCGGCGTGTCAAAAGCAGAAAGTGTTTCATCCTTCAACCAGGTCAGGTATGCACCGGAATCTTTCCCTTTCCAGTCATCCTTGCCAAAATATTCCTTGCTCCGGTTCAAGTCCCGGTAATTGTCCACGATCGAAAGTGCAGGTTCGTCAACCATGAAATTCGCTTCAGCCGAATAATACGGATCAGCCGATTCCGGATCGAATTCGCCGCTGTGAAGCTTTTGTATCACGACAGCCACGGAGGTATCGTCTGCGTCATCCGGCATGTTAAAAAATGCGTCCGCACCATAAGGGTTCAATTCCTTATCGATGCACATCGCAAGCCACCAGTCCGGGGCAGTATCAAGCCCAGTGTTACTGATCTTCCGCAAAGGATCGAGTTCGGGGCTGGTTTTCAACCACACAAAAAATCCAATCAGATCTGAAGGGATATTAAACGGTCCGGTTACCGGAGCATCGCTTGTTTTCCCCGGAAATTCCAGCCAGAAATTGTATGCGTCGCCGCGCTTGAAATTGTTCATGCACTGCATGGCCTGTTTTCTCATATCGCGGATCACTTTGGACGATTCTGGCAGGTTATCCTCTTTAAACAGATACAGCGGATAGGTAATGGCAGCAGTCATGAAGAGACTCGAGTCTTGAAGGGTGACAACCGATTCGCCATCAGCATTGCCGATTTTTGCAGGTAGAAAATTCACATAACTTGCCCACTCCCCGATCTCGTTTTTCAGCACGATACCCGGTATCGGCGTCGGCAATTCAAATGTGCATTCTTCATACTGCAGGGAATTGATCTTAAAGGCAGTCACACACCCGTCCCCAATGCTCGAATCAAATGAACAGGATCTGATGCCCTCCCTGTCTCTGATCTGATGATCGTCCAGATATAACAGCGCACCCATGATTGCCGTCTTGACATAGGGATTTGCTGAACGTGTTTCGATGACCTGATCACGATCGGGTGAATCGCAGGCAACCATGCCTGAAATGAATTGAACCAGAAAGATTGAAAACACTATATGCTTTGCATACCTGCATGTAAAAAGGAAATTCACTGCTCTTTCTGTCGCCATTTAAAAATTCTCCTTTAGGATTAAATACAAATCAACTTCTGGCCCGTTTTTGCAACGCTCTGATCTTGCCATATTCCTTGAATGTTTTATCAAAGTATCGAAGATGAATCTTGGCAATGAAGCTACCGGCAAAGCTCATGCCAATCCCGACACAGATCTCAAGAATCGTATCCCTGAACCGGACGACCTTGACAATCCTTTTCTTGATGAAGGCCGTCGCTGCAAGTGTGGCGACCATGCTTCCCAGCATACCCAGGGAAAGCAGACTGACCGACGCCCATTTGAAGCAAGCCCAGAAAAAGGCAACGGCTATTGCCAATACCGCAATCAGTCCGATCACCTTTAAAGGCGCAATAAGCCACCAGATTTTGAACATTCTTTTGCTGCCGACGTCAAGAAGTCTTTTAAGCTCCTGGTGCTCGGCGTCATGTCCTTTCGACGTCCCCATCGCGTCGGAAACAACCAGAAAAGGCCAGTCAGGATTCTCATGAGGGGTTGCCGGAAACCCTTTGATGACAGACGGGAATTCTTTCTCGGTCATTCGGTAGCCGCTATACATAAGGGCATATGCTTCTGCTTCTGAAAAAGAATCCAAATCGGTCCTGATATTGGAGAGGCTTTTCTGAATTTCCTTTTTAATACCATAACTCGTGACAGGATCGCTGCCGACGGCTTTGTTTAGGGCCTCCGACGATTTCCGGATGTTCAGCCAATCCACCTGTTCGGTATCAAGACCTTTCTTAAGATGGAGAAACATCATCCCCTTCAGAAACGCCGCCTGTTTTCTTGCATCGAGTTCCCTGTATTCTGCCTCACGAATCCGGGCCATCATGACGCTGTTTGACCGGAAGAGGACCCCAAGCGTGTTTTTGCTTGGCTCTTTGTCCGTATCCATCTGACCGCAGGCATCGCTTATGAGCATGACCGAGCACTCCTGTTCGAGGAGGCTTGCGACACCCTGATTGTCGTGAACGCCGCCATCAACGAGCTTTACGGTGATCGGTTCCGTTTTCTGGCCTGTCGAATCCGTCTGCTGATAGAGATCGGCAAGGGAAAGGGGTTCGAAAAGGCCGGGAACGCATGATGATGCGGCAACCGCATGGCCGAGCCTCAGGGTCTTGTGCGCGTCGGGCGCCTCAGAGTAATACATGCGGCGGAGCCTGTAATTGGTGTCGATATCCGCCTCAATATTCGCAGGCGGCTCCCCCATCCACGACGCGGTAAACTGCCAGTTATGCCCTGTGTTCAGGGTCGTTGCATTTAAAATCAACATGGGCACCTTGGCGTTTCTGCGCCAGTTGTGCAGTTTGGGTGAGAATGATTTGCCTTCACACCTGGGTTGAATCAGAAGATCCGTCATAAGCCGAGGTCTGTTTCCTTCACCGTCTTCGACAAGACTGAAAATATCTTTTTCATATAACTCGCCCGTTCTGATTGTCCGCGAGTAATTGGGCTTGTAGATCATCTTGAGATTGTTTTTGAATTCAGACATCACCTGGGTACGGATGTTCTTCTGCACGCCTTCAAGGAATTTTTCAGCCACCTGCTGAACCAGTTTGATGTAGTCTTCCCGGTCCATTTTTGTATCCGGATGCTCCCGAAGTTCTTTGCGAAGTTCCAGGTAGTAATGGGCGCCGATGATCGATCCGCCGGACACGCAGGAAATCACATCCACATGGCGAAGCATGTCCAGTTCCGCCAGCCGGGCCAGCACACCGATGTGAAAAAAAGATGCCCGAAAACCTCCTCCGGAAAGGGCAAGACCGATCTTGCCCATAAGCATGCCGCGCATCGCATGTTCGCCGACCAGAACGGCAAGCACTCTCCCTTCACGAGAGTTCCTGAAGTCAGTATCCCACACCCTGTCACCCAAACGGGTCCGGGCCAGGGTAGCCAGCTGGCGTGTGGTCGATTCCTTTTCCCAGTCAGGGACATCGGGCAGGTTGATGGCTTTTTGATACCAGGCTTCTGCTGCTTCGTATGCCGCCAAACCAAAATAAGCCTCCCCGATAGTGACGAGAAACCACCATGTGTCTGTTGGCAGGTCATCAGGCGTTTTAGACGAATCATCTGTTTCCGGCGGATCGAATCTATGGATGATTTCCTGCCGGATGGCCGCTGCCTCAGTCTGTCTTCTTTCAATGGACGTATATACAGGGTCATCCGGTTTTACCCCCACGGATTCCATCGATGCCAGAAGATCGAGCACAAAAGCCGCATTGATGGCGGTGTACCCGTAATCTTTTTCATCGACGCCCTCTTTGTATCCACGCAGGTAATAATTCAGCGCACGTTCAAGATAATGTTTCTGACCTGAAACCTCCCACCGGTATTTGTAAATGGCGCCCATGAGCCCCAAAGTCTCCTGGTTTATCGTCTTCTCCAGGGTATCCCCTCTTTTGTCATGGGCATCTTTGAGGATGGCGACCGCCTGGTCAAACCGTTTGTGAACGCTCAGATTCTGGTCCTTGTAAGTGCATAATGACTGCTGCTGGGCGATCTTCAGTGCAAGATCGGCGTTTCTTCGGGGTTCAGGATGCTGACCTGCCATTTCAAGCACTCTTCGGGCAGCATCAAATGCTTTCTCATTTTTCAGTTTTGTCTTGACCAGCTTGAGGATTTTTTCCGGATCAACCTCCTTGCCACTTAGAATGGCGTTAATTTCATTTATTACTGCAGTCTCTAACATGAGGCGATTCTCCTTAAAAAATTATTTTACCGTTTTCTTTTCAAGCTCGTTTTCGATAGGCAGCGCCCAGGGCACAGGGTCTTTCCGTCGCTCCCGGGCCTCCCGTATCAGCCGGAGATTTCGTATTGTCGTTTCCGGCTCCCAGACTTCCCGTATGGATGTCAGACAATTGCCAAGCGCAGCCATGGCCTTGTTTTCATCTTTGGCCAGGACAGCTATTTCAAGTCGTGTGGCAAAATCCCAGTAATCTGGTTTTCCCAGGGCGATTTTCCGTTCAACCGCATAGGCGACCACCGGCAACAGGTTGACTCTCTCAGCATCCGGCGGTTCTTTCAATTCCATGAGGGTCACGGCGTTTATTCCCGGATAGGCGTCTCTGAAGTCTGCTTCAAACCCCTTTTTATACGCATCCACCGCTTTTTCCAGATAACTTGCCGCAGCCATTTTTTCACCCTGTTTATCAGACGCTTCCCACCGGTCTTTATACACTCTGCCTAAAATACCGTATGTTTCACTGCTTGGTCCCCGATTCTCAATCAGTTCAAGAAGAACACGTTCCGCCTCTTTTGACCGGCCATCCCGGTTCAAGGCAAGGGCAAGTTGTTCCTGGATCATCACGGTATGCGAAAGGGGCGCGGACATGGCTTTGACCAACCGGATCATGTCCGGCCAGGCTTTTACGGCACGGTATGACAAGAAAAGATCGACCACAGGACCGGATTCGGAAGACCCGATATCACCAAATTCATTTTCCAGGGTTCTGACCGCATCAATTCCCTTTTCTCTTGCATCAGCCAACCGCTGTTTCAGGTCAGCCGAGTACCGGACACGTTCACGGAACACGTCGGTCTTGGTATGATCGATGTCCGGGAAATCCTCCAAGAGCTGATACACCGGGCTGTCTTTCATTGAAGACCTCTTTGCCTCGACCAGACGATCCTTCAGGGCATTCAGATCATGTGATATATTATCCGGCTTCCCGTCTGAAGAAAGCTGATAGGGCATGGCCCGCAAAGGGGCAACGTCAAACGGCAACTGGCCAGTCCCCTTTGAAAATAACAGCACAGTGGTAAACGGACGTACGGCATGCCGCACCCCCAGTTCATAAAAGACATTGGCATTTGCCGTAGACAGATCTGCCACGGCATACTCACAAAGCACCAGCCGCTCAAACATGGGTTTGTGGATGATGCCCCCGGCCATTTCCTCATCAGCCCTCAGCGGCTCAAGACCGGCATCTTCTATGGCAACTGCTATGATATCCCTGTAAACGGCATCAAAGTCTATCATCATTCCGGCAGCACCCGGTTTTTTTCCAAAAGGCATGAGAACGAAACAAAGTGGGCGTAGCATAATAGTTTACCTCATTAAAAATATGGAGAGAATTTCTGACATAGCCTTATTCAGCACCATAGAGAACGATACCCGCCTGCCATACACACTGGTCTTCCGTTTGTGTGGGCAAATGACCATGAGAATAAGAAACAAACGCCTCCTGAACAAGTCCCCAGATGCCACTGGGCCACCATTCATAGGCCATGTCGATCTTGATGTAATCAAAGTCATTCTCACCTGAGGCTTCGACCGCTCTTTCCTGGTGATTCTGGTAAAAATACCGGTAATTCGCTGAAAATTTCAGGTTTTTTATAATGGACGCATGCAGCAGTTTCCGCAAACGAAATACGGCCAGTGCCTCCAATTCCAGCCGATCAAAATAGTCGTTATCGTTTCCACCCAGGTGATCACGGTGTTCGCTCTCAAATGAACAGACCCAGCTGTAATGACTCAACACATCCAGCTTGAAGGTCGTGGATGGTTTATAGCTTGCAGCCAACGTCAGGCCACCATCCAGCTCCTGTTCATGGAACCTGTCATCAGATGCATACCCGGATTGGAAATTTGCATAATAATAGATATTCCCCTCTGTCATGACCGTCAGCCTGTCAAAAGATATATCAACCTTTGCAGAAACGGGTTCCGTGTTGATATCCTCCTCAGATGCCCATTCACCTTTCAGGGTATAACCAATTGAAAACATGTTATTTTCATAAATCATTTTCTGTTTCGGATTGAAATCAAATTTAAGCCCGAAAGCCATATCAGACCGATCGCTGTCCGCAAACTCAGGTGTCAGCTTTACCCAGTCCAGTCTGGATTCCGCACGCGTGATAACCGGAAATACGCATATACAGAAAACACTGACAGAAATAATGGCTTTTTTAATTGTCATGCATCCGACTCCTTTCCATCTACCGGAAAAAGATCAGGCTGTTTCAAAGTCAAACAGGCTGTCACACAAAGCGCCGAGGTCAGCGACGGTTTTGCTGCCGTCTTTTAAGACAGCACACATCTTTTGTATCATCTGTTCCTTTTTAATGCGCTTTCCATCTATCAATGCCGGTATTGCGCCTTTTTGGTCGAAAACCGAAATGAGCTGAACAGCCCGGCGTCTCAGGTTCATTTTTGCCATTTGGCTGCTGCCAAGCCTTAAATCACGCCAATATGCCATGGCACTGAGTTTGATTGAACCAGATGACTCGAACGGCGTGGGTTCGAGAAATTCCATATGGTTAAAATCTTCATACAATGTGTAATGTACTTTGTTGTTACGGCTCCAGGCCCGGCCCAGAGGACTGGCCTGAAAAACGACACTGTCGCCATGGGCGTCCCGAACGGCCTTTATCAACCAGGGTGCAGGCATGGTTTCAACATGCTGCGAATTTCTGCTGACAAACTGGACATAATTGTCAATCGCCCAGGAACGTTCTTTCGGATCCAGCCCCAGATATCTTGTTGGATTGATATCGGCAATCCGGGTAAAAAGGTCACGGCCCAGCATCGCTTGAATGTAGTTCCAATGATTTTTTTCGCGCAACCGTTGCCGAACAAGAAAATAGTCAGACCCCCATAAAATGCGATCTGCATATTTTTCTGGTCCAAGGTAGCTTTTGAGATTTCTGAAATAAATATCTTCTGTCTTTCCGCCATCCATGGGAGCTGTATGATAAGCAATATCCGCATAGACATTGGGATATTGTTCCATCAATTGCAAAATCATCCCTCCCCATGGCGGTTTGCCGTCTATCTCCGGCAGACCGGCGTGGCATTCATCGCCACCGAAATGGCCGAAACAGATCTTGAGATTCCTGAAATTTTCCAGGATTTTTTTCCAATGCATCGGGGAAGAGTAATCGGTGTATTGGTCGTCGTACTTGAACCCCCCTTTGCTGCAATGCATAAGAACCGGAATCTGCCGTTCCTCACAATAGGCATATATCGCATACATGGCCGGGCTGTCAATCTCATACCCCAGAGACGGATAGAGCTTCACACCCGTAAACCCCATACCGTTGAGCGCCCGCTCCATGAGCTGCAAATGATTCGGCCGGTTTGGATTGACCGCAATGAAAGGGAACAGCCTCCCCGGATAGGCCAATACCATATCGGACGTATCTTTCAATTGACGTTCGAATTGCCCGTTATCCTTTCCATCCTGGGTGATGTCCATCATCAGGGCAATCAGGCCGTCAGACTGGTTCGGCAACTGGTTTACGATAATATCCGTCACATTCCGGACAGACGGCTGCAAGGCAATACGAAGGAAGTCCAGAAAATCCAGGACATCCTTTCTTCTGACATCCTTATCTGCAGATTCGAATGCCTCACAGATTTTCGAGATCAATTTCGCCAATGCATCTGCTGATGCTTCTTTGATTTTATCTGATCCGATGATATCGAATTCAATCTTCAGTGACGGTTTGATATCTTTTAAAAGCCCTTTGTAGGCCTTTGTATCTGATAATTGAGTCAGCACATTCTGAAAGAATTTCTTCTCATCTACATAATCTCCCGTTTCTGCGATGACTTGCTTAAGCTGTTTGTCTACAGCCGTTTTCAAAGGCTCCGGGATATCCGTGCCAGAGAGTCGTTTCAGTAAAATTTCAATCGTATATTTATTAAAAACAGATTTCGCGTTAAATACATGAGTGTGACAGTTGATACGCACTGACGAACCTCCTTCTGTAACCGGATAAGGCGAAAAAATCCATGATCACTGGAATGGATCGAAAATGATTTTTAAAGAAGTTCCAGGTTTTCATCCAAAAAATCGATAAGGTCCCGCACAAAATTCGGGACAGGCCCATTGGCCTCCAGATAGCTTGCATGTTCAATGTATCTCAGTTGGCACATGGGGACATCGGGATTTAAAAGATCCCTGATATAATCTTTGATATCAATGTAAATGTAATCCCCGTTTATATCCCGGTCGATCAAAGTACCTATTGAGGCGATCGAACAGGTGGTATGACTTTCAATGAACGGGCGGTAGTAAGGGATAAAATAGCCGACATTGCCGTTTGTTTCGCACAACTCGTCATAAAGGTCGATGAGCATCTGCTGTTCTTCCGCCCAGTAGCCCAACATGACGTCAAGGCCGTCATCATCCATATCAATATCATTGGGATAGAACCGTTCATAAATATAGGATGCGTATTCTTCATCCATCGTGAACTGGGTATGGGCGATCCGGTCTTCCGCATATTTGGCTGACAAAAGACGGTTCAGACTGTCCCCGATATTGGTTTCCCTATAAAGGGCCATCAGGTCATCATCGCCCTTGATGGCGTCCTGAATCAGACCGAACACCGAATCGGTTCTCCATACGGCTTTTACGGTTCGCTGGCTTGGAAGGGAATGGGGGTAGTTTTCATATGTATGCGGCGCATCGCCATCCAGTTCGGATAGATCGGCCGGATATTCAGGCTTGTCTTCAGCCGGATAAACAGGGCCTGAATCATTCAAAAGGATTCCCTGCCCGACCCGGCTGCCAAGTGCCTCGCGAATGAAAAAATAATTCAGGAAAGCACCTGCCCCCCCTGCGCTTGATCCGGTGACAAGGAGTGTGGGTATGTCGTCAAAATATTTCGCATACTCACCCTGAGTCATCCAGTCCAGAACAGCCATGACATTTTCATGCCCGGCATGGTGATAAACAAGATCAGATGCATTTCCTTCGGGGTCCGTATAGGTGGCGGTCGTATCTCCCGTAAATACGTCACCCGTGCAATAGGGCAGGAATATGATTGTCCAGTCACGGGTCTGGTAATCATCCAGCGGATGGGTGCGCCATACAAAAGGGGACATGATGGAAGGGATGGAACAATCGTCCATAAAGTCATCCGGTATACCATCCCGGTTGATTGCACCTCGAATGCCTTTCCGCCCGCCGCAACTGGAAAAATCCCAGCATGATCCGCCTCCCTGGAAGTAAATCAGCACATTGTTGGATTTATCCGAAGGACTGATGAAGAACTTATAACGCGAGCCGTTCGCACAAACAGCCAGCTCATTATCCGGAACGATCATGTTCCATTTAAACAGCTCCAGACCGGGAAACGGATTTTCCGGTAAATCACATGCATAGAAATTAAGCAACGACGAGATGACTGCGAATACAATCATGCAAACGTTTCTTTTCATGGGCTAAGCCTCTCATCTTTCATATTTTTATCTATTAATATCATCAAAATGGGAAAAGGACGAAAATCGCAAAACAGATGCGGATGCATGCGCCTCCTCAGGAGGCGTGTCCTTACGTTCGTTTTCAACCCATGCAGCAAGCAGCATTGAATGCCAGGTATTAACGCCGCAGACAATAAAGTGCGAGTGACAATCAAATACTGATTCAATAAATCAAATCTTATATGCACTTTCGCAATGTCTTTATATTCTTTCTTTTCCGAGCATAGTAATATGACTTTTTTTATTTAATCAAGATTTTTTTATGATGTTTCACGTGCATTTAATCTTTTCATATTGTATTCAATAAATTCAAATTTCATATTTTTTTAATTATTGAAAAATACAAATTTTATATAATATTTTAAAATATATATATGTTAATATATGGTTGTACATGTATTCTGATGAATACGCTAATTAACATATCAACCGATTTTACACTGGCTTTTTCAAGAAACCATTGCTAAATATTTATTAACATTTTTATATGATGGAAATCTGAAACAAATTCGACTATCTGATTTTTTTGAAAGGATGACTGGTGCCACATTCAGGCAAATGTTTTCTCGCTAAGGAACGGCAAACATGAAAAACCCCGCTATTTTCGATTATCTTGATTATCGGTCCTATCTTCGGGACATGTTCGGTTACCGCAAGGAAAAAGACAAAAAATTCTCTTTTCGCTATTTTGCGAATAAAGCAGGATTTGCATCGCCCAACTTCATTCAGCTGGTTTTTGACGGCAAGAGAAACCTGACTGCCGACAGTCTGTCCCGAATCGCAAAAGGGTTTGGGCTGAAAAAAAAGGAGCGTGAATTTTTTGAAAATCTGGTTTTCATGAATCAGGCAAAAAACCACGATGACAAAAACTACTACTACCAGAAAATAATGGCCATCAAAGGGGTGACCAGTATCTACCATCTTGAGAAAGCCGGTTATGAATACTTTTCCAAATGGTATTACCCGGTCATCCGGGAAGTCATTCTGTTTGGTAACGGAATGCTCACTGCAGAAGATATTGCAAAACTGCTGAATCCGACCATCACCCTGCCCCAGGCCACAAAAGCGCTTGACATTCTCATCGAATTGAAATTGATATTCAGGAATCAAAACGGATTGTGGGAAGTCACCGATAAAGCAGTCACCACCGGCCCGGAAGTGGAGTCCCTTGTTATTGCCAATTTCCATCGGGAAATGATCGCCATGGCCAAAGAAGCTATTGAAAGATTTCCGCGTGATAAAAGGGATATCAGCTCACTGACATTGAGCATTAATGAAGATTCCATCACGGAACTTAAAAGAAAAATCGCGATGTTCCGCAAGGAACTGTTACAGTTCGCGTGCGATGAAAAAGAATCCAATCAGGTTGTCCAGATCAATTTTCAACTCTTTCCGGTAACTGAACCTTATGTAAAGGAGAAAAGCAATGTTAAGAAGATTTAACCGATCAATTGCAAGAATGTGCGTATTCGTGCTTATTTTGGCCGTTCCCCTGTTAAAGGGGTGCAGTTCGTCAAACGGCGGTACCGAAATCGGGAATCCCTTCTACCAGGATCTCGAAATGGGTACCTTTTCAAGCAACCAGGAGCTTCAGGACTATATTCTTGATCAATATGCAAAAAGTGTCCTTCCCCAGGATGCCTACGGTTCCTCATGGGTAGTGGACGATGAACTGGATGCGGGCAATGACGGCTCAACTGAAGGTGGATCGACAAACGACGCAGTCAGCGCACCTGACTCCTATTCTGAAACAAATGTTCAGGAGGCCGGTGTTGATGAAGCGGACCAGGCCAAAACCGATGGCAGATATATTTACCTTGCCGGAGATAAAACCGTTCATATCGTGGATACGGAAACGCCATCAGCCATGAACGAGGTCAGCACCATCAGCGTGAACGGATATGTGGATTCCCTGTATTTATACAACGATCTTTTGGTGATTCTTTACACACCGGATAATGGCAGAGGAAATTACTGGGATTATGCAGGTGCCACAGAAGACGTCGCCGTGGGTTTCTGCTACTGGTTCCCCGTGAACGCAGAAACCGGCGTTAAAATCGTTGATGTCTCGGATCAGGCTAACCCGGCAGAAAAGAGCGACACCATTATCGAAGGCAATCTGATATCCTCCAGACGGATCGAAAATAAACTTTACGTGGTTCAGCAGTTCCTGCCTGAACTTCCCCAGTTTGACTATTATTACTATGGCAATCAAAATAAGGATGATGTGATAAAAGCCAACAAGGCCAAACTGAAAGACGTCACACTGGATAACCTGATTCCGTATTATAAAACCGTAGATAAAGAAGGAAAGGAATCTGAAAGTACCCAACTGGTGACCTACGAACATTTTTACAAACCTTCCGACACCAGCGGCGGAAGCGTGGTGACCGTATCCACGTTTGATCTTCTTGATCTGACCCAAACAGTTGAAAGCACAGGCGTGATTGCAGATGCCCATACGGTCTATGCGTCAACGAGTGCGCTTTATGTGGCATCGACCCGATGGAATGATTCGGCCTATGACAAAAACGATTCATTGAATATTTACCAGACATACCTTTTCAAATTCAGTTTCACGGATGACGGGGTGGTTTGCACCGGCGCAGGCAGTGTGAACGGTCATATCCTGAACCAGTTTTCTCTGGGTGAATATGAGGATGTGTTGAGAATTGCCACAACAAACGGTGAATCATGGATGGGTAGCGGGACAAAAAGCAGTAATGTCTATTGCCTGAAAGTGGAAGATGAAAAGCTCAATGTCATCGGGAAAATAGAAGATATCGCCAAAGGTGAAAGCATTTACGCAGTCCGGTTCCTGGGGAAAAGAGGATATATCGTCACATTTGTTCAAGTTGATCCGCTGTTCACAGTCGATCTGTCCGACCCGTACCATCCGGAAATCGTAGGTGAGCTGAAAGTCCCCGGCTATTCGGATTATATCCACCCGCTCTCTGATAATTACATCCTGACCATCGGGCAGGATGTCAATCTGTATCAGGGTACGCCCTGGGTTCAAGGTGTTCAGTTATCCATCTTTGATGTGAGTGATTTTGGAAACCCGGTTCTCCTGTTCAAGGAAAATATAGGAGACCGGGGAACCTATTCCGAAGCCCTTTACAATCATAAGGCATTTACCTACTGGGCATCGAATAACCTTCTGGCCATCCCGGTCAATCTGTACGAAGTCGAGTCCCCGGCTTATCCCTATGACTATGGTACGTATAAGTATTCAGGATTGTATGTCTATGAGATATCGACCGAAAACGGTTTCTCCCATTTGGGCACCATCGAAACCGGCAACGCGTATAGTTCTTACTATTCTACATGGACCCGGGGGGTGTTCATGGATGACCATGTATTTGCCGTGCAGAAAAATGCGGTTTATTCGGCAGAATATAATGCCATCAGCACAACGACAAATACCCTTGATTTGACTGAATAAGCCATATATAGATTTTTAAAACAGGTATAGCCCGGATGAATCACAGATTATCGAATTCATCCGGGTTATTTTATTCAGAAGAATGAAGGGATCGGAATTTTGAATAACGATATCAACATTCTGGAATTGACATTTGAGCGGTTCCAGCATGAGATGGCCGACACGTATGGCCGGGACCGGTATGTAGCTGCCGATGTCTACCGGCAGATATTCAAAAACGGCCATCTCGATATAATGAAAAGCCGGAACAGATCCCTAACAGGGCCGTTTCTTGACAAACTTTCTGCTGGTATCTGGATTCCCCCTGCCCGGATCGTTGAAGAAAAATACGAGGACAGTCTATTAAAATTTGTAACCCGGCTTGAAGATGATCAGACAATCGAGACGGTTGTCATTCCCATGATCTCCCACAACACCCTCTGCATTTCCTCCCAGGTGGGCTGCCGGATGGGATGCAGATTCTGCGAAACAGCCTCTCTGGGATTCAGGCGAAACCTCACCACAGCAGAAATCACCGGGCAGGTTTTCACTGCCCGGTTTCATTACGGGTATGATATCCGGAATATTGTCTTTATGGGCATGGGAGAACCGCTTGATAATTTCGACAATGTGGTCCAGGCGATCCGGGTGCTGACCGATCCGCGCGGGTTTGATATCGCCATGAGCCATATCACCCTCTCCACCGCAGGCCTGACAGATAAAATAGGTCAGCTTGCAGAGCTGAACTGGCCCCTGCTTCACCTCGCAATATCGTTGAATGCGCCCAATGACCGTATCAGATCCCTTATCATGCCGATCAATCAGGCTCATCCCATGGAAAAAATCAGGGAGACGCTTTTAACATACCCGCTGTCCCGGTCTTTTTCCTTTTATATCGAATACGTGGTCATCAAAGGCATAAACGATTCAGAAGAAAATGCGTTTGAGCTGGTCGACTTTCTCTCCCCCCTGCCGGTCTGGTTCAACCTGATACCTTACAACAAAGGGTCGGACAAGGGGTTTTCCCCTACCACCGAAGACGATATGGATCGATTCAGGGATTACCTGATCTCCCAAAAAGCGTTTGTAAGAAAACGGTCGACCCGGGGAAAGTCTATCATGGGGGCATGCGGTCAACTGGGACATTCACGGCTCGACCCGGTTATTTTTTGACGGCCTTCAGCATCCCGTAGCCGGCAAATCCGTCCAGATAATTTTTCTCCACAAGCTTGGTGCCTTCAATGAAAGCGTCCACTTCTTTCATGGACGTATTCTGTGGGGATTGCTGTTTGAATTCAAGGGCATTTTTCTTCCACCACCTGAGCGTGGGAAAGGTTTGTTTTGAAATATTGATCAACTTCACGTCATTGAAACCCGCCGCAAGAATGCCGTTACAATAAAACCCCGGAGACACCACATAGGATCCCCCCCATGCCTTGAGCAGTTTCAGATAATTTTTGAACTCCCTGATATTTCTCACCAGCTGCTGATGAAACGGCAACAGTTTCATGAGCATCAGATCGCAGAGAACCATGACGCCATCTTTTTTAAGAACCCGGTAACACTCGGAAAACAATTTTTTCTTGTTTGGCATCAGATGGGATGACTCCATCACCCAGACAATATCAAACTGGTTGTCCGGGAACCCGTTATCCAGAGCATCCCGGACCTTGAACCGCACGGAATCCTGGTATCCTTTTTCGGTGCTGGCCGCATTGGCGATACCAACGCCCCGTTCACTCGTGGAAATCCCCGTAATCTGGCAGTTGTATGTTTCGTGGATATAAAATGCCGGATTTCCAATGCCACATCCCACATCAAGAATGTTTTTTTCCGGTGTGGCCGGGGAGAGTGCAAGCATTTTTTCGATCAGCATATCGGTTGCCTGGGATAACGGGATATCGTCTGTCTCAAAATACCCAAAATGAAAATTATCCCCCATGAACACTTTCCAGGCATCTGTTATTTGGTTGTAATGAGTGGCTGCATCCATTTTGTTTAAGAATCCTTTCTTGTATTGAAGCAATCTTTTTTTGAATGGTTCTTATATAAGCCTGTTTATGAATGAATGTCCATTTTCTTTTTTTCAGGTGATGTTTTTGGATTAACCGTAAAAAAAACAGCTGAATAAAAAAAGGGTCATAAAATATTAATGAATTATAAGTTGCCGGAACAGATAACACTTGATAAAACATGACCCTGAAAACTACAGGTTCTGAATTGATGCAATACAAATAATTTTCAAGTGGTGCCCATACAACATCCGATGACGACAGAGAAAAAAAATGGAATTAAAACCGGTGTACCACGATCAAAACGAATCATCTATAGCCTGATTGCACTGTTGTCTATCCTTTGCCTTTTCGGCATGGCCGGGCTTTTATTTATTCAGACACCAACCGGCGCCGGGTGGATTACCCGTAATATCAACGCCCATATCCCCGGAAAGGTAGAACTCGGCAAATTTTCGCTAAGGCTTCACCAGGGCGATATCGAGCTTTGGAACGTCCGGATAGAAACGCCTGAAGGCGAAACAGTTATATCTTTAAAAAGCCTTTCCTGCCGGATTCTCTTATCGAAACTATTACTTGAAAAAAAACTTCATATTGATTTTCTCGCGCTCGATCAGCCGGATGTCAACCTGTCCATGAATGACAGTAAGATGCTTAACATTATCCGGGCATTTGTCCGGCCCCAACCTGAAGGTGCAGGTGATTCAAAAACGAAAACCGGGGGGAATGATGAGACTGTCATGCCGTTTAACATTGTCCTTGATCACTTGGCCATCAAACACGGCCATTTTCAGTACGCCATTCCCCATCAATCGTTTGGTGTCGATATCGCGGATATCAATCTGAAAGGACAGGGAAATCTTTTTGATGAAGACGCAAGCGTCAAAGGAACTATCGGCGTCTCAACCGTTAACATTCCCCCGTATTACCAGACGGCGATCGATCACGGCAGGATCGCTGTGGCCTTGAAAAACAGGGGTCTTGAGTCTATCGACTTGAACCTTTCCGGTCCCACCCTCGAACTTTCCGCTGCAGGTTCGATCAAAACCCTTTTTTCCGATCCGCTGTTTCAAATCAAACTGAGCCTGGCCAGGCTCGATCTCAAAAAACTGTTTGACGATCTGTTTTTAACGACCAACATCACGGGAACCGTTCACGGCCAGATATCTTATAACGGGCGCTTGAACGACCCGGATATCGATCTTTCACTGGTCCACGAAAACGGAAGCCTTCAGGTGTGCGAAGTGAAAAAACTTCAGCTGCAAGCATCCATGAAAAAGCTTCAGGTAAACATCGACAAGCTTCAGGCAGACATGAAAGACGGTCATTTAAAAGGGACAGGCCATGTCAATTTATCCGGCATGTTTCCCAAAGGGCTGATATCTGCGCCGGTGCTTCCCGGGGCACTTTCCCTGGATCTTCATCTGGCGCCCGACAAACTCGATTTAAGTGCATTCACGCCTTTAAAAGACAAGCTAAAAGGGTTCACAACCGGAAAGCTGGATATGTCCCTGACCGGTGTCGATCCGAAACTTTTTCAAGCGGAAGTCAAAACAGCCCTTATGTTCAGCCAGACCCGAATCAACGCGTACCAAATCCCGGGAACGGTCCAACTCAACCTGGACGGACAAATGGATGAAGGGGTGGTCACCTGCAGGGATTTACGGCTGTTCCAAAAAGGCTTTAACTTCACATCAAAGGGCATGGCAGATATTGTAAACCAGCGTATGAATGTGCAAGCAAAGCTTGAGATTGACCAGAACGAGACGTTAACGCCCCTGCCCGTCCCTGAACTCAAAGGGCATTTTTCCTCTGAAATGAAGCTGTCAGGCACTTTTAAAAAACCGATCGTCACAGTTGAGTTAAAATCTGACAAACTGGCGTGGGACAACAGAATCGTTGCAGGAGATGTGGATTTGCTTGCGGGTTTGACGGCCAATGGCACGTTTTCTATTGATCGCCTGACCATCAGGAACAAAGAGTCCCTGATTGAAGGAAAAGGCCAGGTCGCTCTCCTTACATCCGATAACCAGATAAATTCAAATGGCAACCTCACAGCCGAACTGGAACTGAAGAATACCCATCTGGAGGATTTCCTGTCTGATGTGCCCATAACCGGTCTTGTGAATGGAAAAATAAACGTTTCCGGAAGTATTCAGTCACCTGAAGGAGACGTCTCTCTTTCTGCTGAAACATGCCGATATGCCGCATATCAGATAGACACGCTTGCCTTGGGGCTGAAACTGAAAGAAGGCATTGCCGCTGTTGACAGATTATCCATTCAACGCGGCAGGTCAGATATGATTATGGAAGGACGGATTCACCTGTTTGAGGTGTCACCTTTCAAGCTGGACCCAAATCCCGGATTCACCGTTGATATTGTAAAAGGAGATCTGTTTATAGAGGATTTCATCGAACCTTATAAAGGTGAGGTAACCCTTTCAGGAAAGCTCGGTGGACACCTGAAAACCCCCAAGGGAGACATTCGGGTTAAAGGGAAAGACCTGGATCTGAAATATCAGCATATTGATGAAGCAGATCTCCGTTTGGCGCTTGACAATCAATTACTTACATTATCCAGTCTTCGAATTTCGCCTTCTCAATACAATTCCATCGAGGGCAGCGGATGGTTCTCCCTTGAAGGCGACCATGCCTATGAAATTGACATGAAGACCAGCGAACTGACACTCCAGCATATTGATATTCTTTCTGAAAAAGACTTTAAAGGGAATCTCGATATCGTACTCTCCGGCAGAGGAACGGTTGCCGAGCCGGGGATGGAAGGGAAAGTACGCGGCACGCGAGTCAAGCTGGAGGGGAAAGATCTGGCCGATATCTCCCTTGATCTGTCAGTAAGAGACAAAAAACTGTTCCTGGACGGCCTGTCAAACGGTTTTTCGCTGAACGGGCAAATGGCGATTGATACCCGTTCTTTTTCCATGAATGCCCGGTTCACCCATACCGATCTCACGCCCTATATCCAGGTTTTCAGAAACGAAGACATTCGCCTGAAGCTGAACGGCGATATCATGTCAACCGGCAACCTCGATGATATCAAAAACCTTGGCCTGATGTTCAGCTTTGACGATGTCGACTTCAGATTCGAGGATCTGTTTTACGCAAATACAAAATGCCTCAAGGGATCGTTCGATAAGGGCAGAATCGATTTTGCCGCCTGCAGGTTTGCACTTCCTGAAAACGGCTGGATTTCTGCCAAGGGTCACGGAGAACCAAAAGGCCCTTACGATTTTTCATTTGAAGGGCACATGCCCTTGCAAATAGCGAGTTTATTCACTGAAGACTTAAGCGACATTACCGGGAATTTTCAATTCAAAGCCAGACTTGGCGGCTCATACGAAACCCCGGATTTCAATGCAACCGTTTCCGTTGAAAATGCAGCGTTCATTCTCGTCGATCTTGAACAGAAGATGCATAACCTGAATGGTTTGATCACCTTTTCAAATAACAGAATCAATATCGATCATATCAAAGGCAATATCGATGCCGGCCGGTTCGAATTTTCAGGATATGCAGGACTTGACGGATTCACACCTGTATATCTGTCCGCTGCGCTCAAAGCACACGGACTGCCCTTCAATATCCCGGATACGATGAGCGTGATTATAAATACCGATTTAAAAATTGAGGGGACACCGGATCAGACATCAGCCACAGGCGATATCACACTGGTGGAGGGCACCTATTACAAAAATCACAAACTCAATCTGGTTCAGGGGCTGTCCAGAAGAGAGCGGGAAACATCACCGGTGCAATCGGATATTGATCTGCCATTTTTAAAGAATCTTGATCTGGACATTTTCATTACGCCGCAGAATCCGTTTGTCGTGGACAACAATCTGGCAAAACTTGACATCGTATCCGATCTTCGAATCGGTGGCAGGCTCAATAATCCGGTGATAAAGGGGAGAACCACCATCAAGGATGGAACTGTCACCTATTTCAAAAAAACATTTACCGTGGAACGGGGGATTATTGATTTTATAAATCCCTACAAAACAGAACCCTCAATGACATTAAAGGCCAGCACCGTTTTCAGGGACTGGACGATCACGCTCGATATTTCAGGTCCGCCGGACAATCTGGTCTGCATTCTGTCATCCGTTCCATATGAGCATCACGAAGATATTTTATCCCTTCTGGTGTTGGGAAAAACCTATAATGAAATACAAAACAAAGGGGGAGGCAGTTCATCCACACCCGAGCAAATGCTTGCAGATCTGGTGACCGCTACTTTTGACAAGGATATCAAAGAAAAGACCGGCCTCGATATCATCGAAGTAAACGGCAGTGGCACAAAAACCAGCAACGGGACCGGGCAATCCGATCAGCTCCAGCTTACCGTCGGCAAAGAACTTTCTCCCCGTCTGATTCTCAAATATGCCGTTGAAAACACGGATAATGGCATCAATCAAAAGACAATGGCGGAATATAAATTTTTTGAGCACATTCTGTTAAACGGTTTCCAGGATTCCAAAGGGGATTATGGGGGCGAACTTGAGCTCAGGCTTGAATTCAGGTAATATGACATTTTCAAAAAAACATTTCATCTGTTTAACCCTGTTCCTCATGTTGATGATTTCAATACCGGAACCGTTGCAGGCAGATGTGCAGAAAACCGGGGACACGGTATCGTTGCCGTCTTCTTCCCCAAGCCAGATCATTCGAAATGTTATCGTTCAAATTGAACCTGAAAGCAGGTTGAATGACAAATATAAAAAACTGGCGGAAGCACTTATCGAGGTAAAACCCGGAGACATTTTCAGTGAGGAGAAAATAGATGCATCTGCTTCTTTATTACGCCTGACAAACCGATTTGAAAACGTACATATCGAAAAAATCGCCACAGCGTTTGGCATGGATATTCTCTTTATTCTTACCCCACATGCCTTGATCAAAGATATCAAAATTAACAAGGCCTATCCGCTTTTTACCAAAGATGTGGAGAAAGTCATGACCATTTCGGTGGGAGATCCGTTTGTTTTCAGCACACTTGCCGAACAGGTAGAACTCATTTCCAGGTTGTATATAAAAGAAGGATATATCATGCCCCGCGTCACACTGACTGCCCATAAACTTGAACGAGATTCGGCTTATGTGGTTCAGGTGTCGATAGCGAAAGGGGCTTTTCAAACACTGGGGAAACTCGATTTCAAAGGGAATACCGCCTTTTCAGACACCCGGCTGTCCCTTCACATGAAATCCTTCCGAACCTCATTTTATATCGGACACGGCGGACGGTTCCGGGAATCCGTTTTTCTGAAAGGCATTGAAAACCTTATCCGCTTCTACCGTAAAAAAGGGTATGCGGATGTTTCAATTACGCATCAGTTCAATAAAAACGATTTAAAGAATCACGTCGTCAATGCAGTCATTACCATCGAAGAAGGTCCGCAATACATGATTGAGGACATTGATGGGAATGATGAATTTTTTGACCGGACCCTTGAAAAGGATCTTGTGTTCTTCGAAAAGGGGAACAAATATAATCTGGGGCTCCGCAAGAGTGTTCAGAATATCAAAACAAGATATATGGATAAAGGGTATCCCGATATCAGCGTCAAGATAATGGAAGAAAAAGCGGTTACAGTGGAGGGTGAAAAGCGAAAATTGAGCATCAGCATCCATGAAGGCAAACAGGTGATTGTCGACCATGTGGCCATCCAGGGAAATACGTTTTTTTCAGATAAAAAAATACTCAAACAGGTGTTGACATCCCCCCCTTCCCTTTTTCACGCAGGTGTATTTCTGCAGGAAACGTTAAGCGCCGACATGATGGCCATCAAATCTCTTTATCTGAATGACGGATTTAATGACGTGGAAGTTTCGGAAAAATTGGCGTGGAAGGAAGACCATGTCCATGTAACGGTCACTCTTATCATCAAGGAAGGTACAAGGACGATTGTATCTTTTGTCCAAACCGAGGGAGATCAGTTGTTGTCGCAGGAAAGTTTTCTTAAAACCATCAGCATGACCCCGGGAACCCCTTTTGTAAAACAGATGCTTTCAAAAGATGAAAATGAACTGGCGGCGGCCATTGCTGAAAAAGGGTATCCCCATGTCAAAGTGAAAGGAAAAGCCATTATCAGTGAGGATAAAAAAGAGTCCGTTATCATTTATCGCATTGACAAAGGAACGTACGTAAAAATGGGGGGGATCTTTCTCGGTGGCAATTTCAGGACAAAAGAAAAGGTCATTCAGAAAGAACTTGAAATGAAATCCGGTGAACCCTTTTCACTGAAAAAAATGGTCACCGCCCAGAAGAATACACGAGATCTCAATATTTTCCAGTCTGTCCGGTTCAAAACCATTGGTATCAAAGAAAATTCAGATACCGTTCATCTGCTGGCAGATGTTATCGAATCCCCGCCCTATCATATGAATGCCGGTGCCGGTTATGAGTCTCAAAGAGGTCTTTACATGCATGGAAAGATCGGCGATCAGAACCTTTTCGGACTGAATAAAAAAGGATGGCTCAGTTATGAATCAAGTGAGATCGGTCATCGCACTGAAACCGGTCTGATGGATCACCGATTCTTAGGATATCGGACAGATGCTGCGCTGACGCTGTATTCCGAACGACAGCAAGAATTCAACCAGACTTTTGAAACCCGGACACGAGGCGCCACACTCGGTTTTACCCGAAAGGAAGGCAGATACTTTACAACCGGGCTGAACTTCAAGCTCGAGCGCCGTGAACAGATATATGATGAATATCCGGATGAAACAGACATAAATGATTCGTTTTTCGATCTGAGGACTGTATTTGTGACCACGCCCGCCATCAGTTATGACAGCAGAGACGGATTCGTCCGCCCCAAAAAAGGTGCGTTAAGCACATTCTCCGTTGATATATCAAGAGGTCTTACCAACGAAATAGATAATTTTTACAAGCTTTATCTGGACAACCGATATTACTACTCTCCCCTTTCCTGGTTGACCTTTGCCCTCCTTTGCCGGACAGGCTACCTCATTCCCGCAGGCACCAACACAGATGTTCCGAAAGATCAGCTCATTTATCTGGGTGGTACTGCCAGCGTAAGAGGATTCAGGGAAAACAGACTGGAATATGATGATAACGGTGATCCCATTGGCGGGAAGGCAGCAGTCAATACCAGCATTGAAGCCCGGTTTGAGGTAGGATATAGTATCGAATTGGCCCTTTTTTATGATACAGGCACGCTTTTCGATACTCCTTTTTATGACAGCCATGAGCATGTAAGACATACGGTTGGTACGGGTATCCGTTATCTTACCCCCATCGGGCCGATTGGTTTTCTTTATGGGTCAAAAATAAATCCCCGTTCCGATGAAGGAAGAGATCAGTTTCATTTCTCTATCGGATATACCTTTTAGGGAATCAGAAAAAAATCTTGACATACTGATGATACTGAGTATTAATTCATTTTGTATTCCATCATTTGATGGAAGCGTTTGATAGATACTTTTAGTCTCAATCAGTCAAGATTTTGAAATATATTTCATAATTAGAATACCGACTATAACTCAGCTTTATTTTGCAAGAACTTCAAGCACATCAGGGAGGTTTTTAAATGATTGGTATTACTTCATATGGCGGGTATATACCCCGAATGAGATTGAATCGCGGCGTGGTTTACGCATCTAATGCATGGATGGCGCCTGGATTGATCGGTTCTGCCAATGGCGAGCGTTCAATGGCAAACTGGGATGAGGACAGTCTGACCATGGCTGTGGAAGCGGCAAGAGATTGTCTCTCCGGCACAGACAAAACCCAGATCGACGCGGCCTATCTGGCATCCGTGAACTTTCCGTTTCTGGACCGACAAAATGCAGGCATTTTCGCAACAGCATTGAACCTGAAAGAAT
Source organism: Pseudomonadota bacterium (assembly GCA_018816735.1). GTDB lineage: Bacteria > Desulfobacterota > Desulfobacteria > Desulfobacterales > JAHIVH01 > JAHIVH01. Next base: position 279,249 of record JAHIVH010000061.1, read on the forward strand.
CCGTCGAATCAGCCGATTTTACCGGTTCCATGCGAGCAGGACTTTCCGCGGTGTTAGCAGGCATCAACGCCGTCAAATCCGGAGATTACAAAAATGTCCTTGTCGCTGCCGGAGACAGAAGAATCACCAAAATGGCCTATCTTCACGAGCTGTGGGCCGGAGATGGTGCGGCATCCCTGCTTCTGGGATCGGACAATGTGATTGCAGAATACAAGGGTGCGTTTACGGTCACCAACGATTTTGTGGATCATTTCCGTGGGCAGGATCAGAAATTTGACTACAACTGGGAAGAACGCTGGATCAAGGATGAAGGATATCTGAAAATCGCACCCAAGGCCATAAAGGGTCTTCTTGAAAAAACCGGTGTCTCTGGTGATAAAATTGCCAGATTTATCATGCCATGCCCCATGGGCCGTGTGGCGGCCCAGATTGCAGGCAAATTAGGCATTGGGCCGGACAAGGTAACTGATAACATGCACGCCGTGTGTGGAGATACAGCCACTGCCCATCCGCTGGTCATGCTCGTTTCAGCCCTTGAAAACGCGTCACCTGGTGACAAGCTCGTTGTGGCGTCTTTTGGACAGGGCTGCACAGCCATGCTCTTTGAAGTTACCGAAAACATCAGCCTCATGAAAAACAAATGCGGTATCAAAGGATCGCTCGCAGATAAAAAACCGGAAGGCAATTATATCAAATTTCTCTCTCACCGAGGGATGCTCGAGCAGGACTGGATGATGCGGGCAGAAGGCAACTGGCGGTCAGCCTTAAGTACGCTTTACCGGCATCAGAAAGAAATCATTGGCCTGGTTGGAGGCAAATGCAAGACATGCGGAACGGAACAGTTTCCAAAAGCGGACATCTGTGTCAATCCGGAATGTCTGGCAGTACATACCCAGGCAGATTGTGAATTTTCAGAACTGCCGGGAAAAATCATGACCTATACATCGGATTTGCTGACCTATACCCTTGATCCGCCGGCTCATTACGGCATGATTGTTTTCAATAACGGCGGCAGAAGCATGTTTGATTTCACCGATTATGAACCCGGTAAAATCGAGGTGGGCTTGCCGGTTCAAATGGTTTTCAGAATCAGGAATTTTGACAAACCCAGAGGATTTACACAGTATTTCTGGAAAGCAAAACCGGTTATCACAGGAGAGGAGGCATAAAATGGCTGATGGCATTAGAGATAAAGTCGCAATACTTGGCATGGGATGCTCAAAATTTGGCGAAAGATGGGACTGCGGCCCGGAACAACTGATGGTGGAAGCTTTTGAGGAATGCATAAAGGACGCAGGCATTGGCCGGAATGATATCCAGGCAGCATGGTTTGGACAATGTTACGATGAAATCGGCACCGGAAAAGGCGCTCTGGGTCTGGGCATGGCCCTGAAACTTCCCTATATTCCGATTACCCGTGTAGAAAACTTTTGCGCCACAGGCACGGAAGCCTTCAGAGGCGCCGTTTATGCGGTTGCGTCAGGTGCCTGTGATTTTGCACTGGCCCAAGGTGTGGAGAAACTGAAAGATACGGGTTATGGCGGACTTCCGGCCATAGACGGGGTCAACAGCGGGTCATTGAACGGCCAGACCATGCCGAATATATCGGCCCCGGGAGCCTTTGCCCAGCTGGCAAGCGCTTATCGGGCCAAACACGGTGTCAGCTGGAACGATCTGAAACGGGCCATTGCACAGGTATCTGTCAAAAGTCATGCAAATGGTGCGAAAAACCCCAAAGCTCATTTAAGAAAACCGGTCAGCATCGAACAGGTAATGGCCTCTCCCATTATCGCTGATCCTCTGGGGTTGTTTGATTGCTGCGGTGTGAGTGACGGTTCTGCCTGCGCGGTCGTGACAACCCCTGAAATTGCCAAAAAAATGGGAAAGACAAATCTGGTTACGGTCAAAGCGCTTCAGCTGGCTGTAAGTAACGGTCAGGAAGTCGGATACAAGGATTGGGACGGGTCCTACTTTGCCACAACGAGAAAAGCGGCAAAGCGTGCCTATGAAGAAGCAGGCATCAAAAATCCCCGGGAAGAACTGAGCATGATAGAAGTTCACGACTGCTTTTCAATTACGGAATTCGTCACCTATGAAGACCTGTTTATTTCCCCGGAAGGCGGCGCCACCAAAGACGTTCTGGACGGATTTTATGATGCGGAAGGGAAAATACCCTGCCAGATCGACGGCGGGCTCAAATGTTTCGGACATCCCATCGGTGCATCCGGACTACGGATGCTGTATGAGATGTATCTTCAACTGCATGGCCGGGCAGGCGAACGGCAGCTGAAAGATCCCAAATTCGGCCTGACCCATAACCTGGGCGGCTTCCCGTTTTCAAACGTCAACGCGATTTCCATAGTGGGAAGATATGCGTAGAAAATAGATAGATCGATTTCACTGAAAGGACGTGTGGGACAACAAATTAAAAAAGTGCGTGACATATCAATTGTCACGCCCTTTTTGTCTATAGCCGGTCTGTTCTGAAACAGGCAGAGATTACTTCGTCGTTATTTTTTTATATTCAGGGTGATGAAAATGCAGGCAATGGTCGCAGCTTTCAGACGCTGAATAATCGGTCAATAAAATATTCCCCACATAGAGCCAGGTTTTATTTGATGAAGTACTGTCCTGTGATGTGACATAGATATCAAAAGATATTTCATTATCAGGATAGTTGTTTAAATTCAGTTCATCCCTGAAATCATTTTCATCCACGCGGATTTGCCCGGGTGTGGCCGCTATTTTCATCCATTTTGGGGTAATGGCTGTATCTGTATCTGACAGTCCCAGTTCCGAAATTTCGTACAACTGACGTATCCCCGGATTTCTGTCCGCCATGCCAAGGGCCATGGCCGCGTAGAAACCAACACCCAGCAAATTGGAACTGGCGTTATTCGAAAATATGCCAGGTTCATTGGTCAGCGAAACATCCATATAGTGATCTGTTAGCGTGCCGCTCAAATTGTCGATGGTAAAAAAATTGGCGGTTTGAAGTAAGTCTGCATGATCCGGATCGGTTGTGGGAAATAGCTTTCCTGTGAATCCAAATCCTCTGTAATTTCCTTTGTCAGTGTCAGAAAGGGCGACCGATGCACGAACAATAATGAGTGCCTGGCTGTTCATTGAAAAATAGCCGGTATATGGATTTTCTTCCGTAATATTCCAGGTGCCGCTCAGGCAGACACCATTGGGATGCAGTAATTTGTCAAAATGGTCAAGGGTATCATTCCTGTCGTTTATCGTTCTCAAGGCAGCTTTGTACAAAATATTTACGCTTTTTTCGAAGAAACTTGATACGGTCACACTTTGGTGAGGCAATTCAGTATAGGGATCAGATTCTATTTTTCCCCAAACCTCGGAAAAGGTTGATCCATTATATTCTGGCTTGGCAGACGTGTCACAGGATATTAAATTTACCGAAAACACGCACATTAAAACAATCATCACCCATGAATTGGTGATAAGATCAGGGTTAATTTTTTTCATGGTTCTCTCCGTTTTTCTTTGGGTTGAATCGGTCTGTCCCGCCTTTTAACTGAAAATTTAATTTTTTTAAAAGCATGACATTAAACCGATGTCTTTGTTTTTATCAACGATTTATCAAATATACAACATCTATAATTTTGAAAAACAGATGTTGAGACGCTTCACAGGACCATCAATTTGTAACGTCTATACATCTCTTCCCGATCAGTTTTTCGAAACGGCCCAAGATACGGTAGAACATTGCCGGTGTCTTGAACCGTATCTCCCAAAATTTCTCACTGATAAACTCGATGATGATCCCGGCATCATGAATAGTGTCCATATAGGCAAAATCGGTTTTGGATGGCCCGAATTTGATTTGCCCTCTCACCCAGGTCTCATATCCGGCTGAATTCAGTTTTGCTGCCCATGCATCAACGTCAGATACAAAAAAACCCAGATGCTGAACAACGATATCTCCGCAAGGATCGGCGCTTTGACAATAAAAATCACTGCCTTCACCGGGCTCAAGGGGTTCTATCTGAAAACCCTGATAATAGGAAATTCCAAGTTTTCCTCTGAAATTTCTGTTTTCTCCCCTTTCCTTCCACAAAACCGGACTTCCTTTGGCGATAAAAACCGAAGGAATACCTGTTGCCTCAAGGTTTTCAGCAGCCTTCTCAACATCGGGAACCACAAGACCCAACTGACCTATTTTCGGCAGATCGAATTTTTCCCTGAATCCCCGTGCAATATCATTCACAGCGATACTGAAATCATCAGCATTGAACAGATCTTTAAATAAAATCATGGTTTCACCCCTTTAATATAACGCTTCAGATAACCAGTTACAAAAAACTCCTGTAAAATTTTCTGCGCTAATTTTTTTGTTCGACTTTTCACAGATAATCTAAGGCCAATTTTGCACCGAAACCAATAAGTGCTATTCCAGATAGACGAGTGGCAACTAAGCGAATATACTGCCACTTTGAAAGATAGTGTGCAACAGTGTTGCCAACGAGTACCAAACCTGTCTGAAATAAAAAACTGATAACTGTCACATGCACCATCAGCATGAAAAGGGTTACTGGTCTTGACTTGGCATTTAAAAACAGGGGGAAAAAAGACATAAAAAACATGATGGCATTGGGATTGGTCAGGCTGACTGCCAGAGCCTGCCGGAAATAGGCCCAGTTTTTTTGAGTCACTGGCATTTCATTCGATTGTGCTGCTCCGGATGCCCGTAAAAGATTTAAGCCGGTCCAGCATAAATACGCAAGCCCGATCCATTGCATGCCCGTCAGTATGCCGGGATAAACACTTAATACTGCGGCCAACCCGAGGACAGCGGCAAGCATGTATATGAAATCTCCAGCAATGGTTCCAAAGACAGTACTCATTCCCACGCCGATACCATTCCGTGCTGTCGCATTCAAGATGATAATCGTTCCAGCCCCAGGAATGATTTGAAATACGATAGTCGCTAAAATAAAACTATTATAATTATGTATACCAAACATATACGGCCTTCTGATATTGTTAAATGGGTTTTATCGCGCAATGACAATAATGCCTTTTTATATTCTTCTTTTGACGCAATCAAAATTTATGCCTTGAACCCCTGAGTTGGTTATTAACAAGTCGGCGTTTTTTTGTTCCAAAGCAGGTACTTTACGGATTTTCTTTCTATAAATGGTACAAGAGCACATTGTTTCAGATAAATAAATAAATTTTTTTTAGATATCAAGAGGTTTTAAAATACGGTGCGGAAGCTCATTTGTCAGGATTTGGGTGCAGTTGGGCGAGGTGTATCGTACTCCTTTAAGACAACAATCGAGGTGTGCCCCCCATATAGACCCACCCGTTAAGAGGCGACCCCATGCCCATCCCTGGTGTCATATATCGGTAATTGGGTCATTTATAAATTATTCTGGTTTTTTATAATCGATTACATTATTGTCAGTTATGGCGTGTATATTCTTTCTTTAATTTGATCGGTTAATTGCTTTTGAAACAATCAGCCGATAGATGCACTGAAGACTGCAAACAGGGGTTTAACTAGTATAAATAAGTATTAGGAGGCTATATGAAAAAGGATTTCATCGCACTCTGTCTGTGCCTGTTCCTGATATCACCGTTGGCATACGGTTTTGAGAAAATAGACATGAAGCTTGATAAAAAGATTCTGGAAGCGGGCAAGACCCAATACACCGTATACGAGTACAAAACCGAAGGGAAAGGTGTAAGGAAACGCGGAATATCCGTTATTCTTGTCGACGCTCCGCCAGATGAAGTCTGGGCCTACATTTGCGACTATAACGGCATGAGAGAATACGTACCCTATATAGACAGATATGAAACCGTGCAATGGATAAGGCCAATCGCCGATGGAGAAGTCGGTGAATCCCTGGTGAATGTCATGACAGATCTCCCCGTGTTCAAATCGAAGTGGTGTATTCACGTAATATTTGATGGAACCAACAAATACCAGAACTGGGTGATCATAAAAAAACCCGAGGCGGAAGAGTATATCAAAAAAGGGATCAACGTGATCCCGCCCTCATTTGGTATTAAGGATGTAAATGGCTGCCAATACGTTGAACCCTACGAAGACGGGAAAAAGACATTGCTCTACTATGCCTCATCCGCAGAGTCCTTTGTTCCTGTGCCGCGCTTTCTCCAAAATCTCATAATGAAAGCCGCTCTGAATGACTTTCTGGTCAGTATTAAAAAACGGGTTGAATCGAATGGGACTTATAAAAAATAGCTTTCTTATTCGGTTTAAACTGAAAAACAGATAAAAATTGACTGTAAAAGAGAACGCCGGATTTTTTTGGCGTTCCTTTTGTTCGGATGATCAATCGCCCCTGCTTCATACACATATCCCCGATACAACCGCATGCGTTCTTCCGAATAAGCGTCGTTAAGGCTTGGGGATAGTGAGACGTCTTCCTCTCTCCGAAATTTTATCTCGGCGTGCCCCTGTATGCTCAAGAGGAAATAGACCTGCTTTCATCGCACAATCATCGCACATACGACTGCCCTCATAGGTGTATAAATCATTTTCAGGAATCACCTTGCCACAGCAGCCACAGGATATCGTTATCCCACTTATTTCATTCATGCTATTTTATCTTTCTTTCCACTACTGCCCAAGAGGAACTTAGCAGCAGACAGGGCAATATTAAAATTCAGTTTGGGTCGGCCACCCTGCCCTGAATGCCTGTTACCTTTTTGGTTATCCAATTTATCCAACAAAGTCGGCAATTCATTCCGCAAGGTGCAATCCTGTTTTCAGTAATCGATTTCGCCTTTTTTCGATTTGTTGTTGTCATGATCCTTGTTTTCAGTTTCGTTTCACCGGCTCTTCTGTAAAGCGCTCTTGAGTTTGCCCATCCTTACCAGCAGATGCTTACCGTAATCTTTTTATTTTGATTCAGTTAAGGGTCCTTTGCCGCTTGCCATAATGGGAACACCTGATCCGTATTCTGATAACTCTGCATTAAAAAAAGCAAAGGAAGCCATTTTCAGCATTAGCTGGTTATGACTATATTTCATCAAGCGTTTAAAACAGCCTCTACTTTGTAACGATTATTCTGCATGATCAACTTTCCGGTGGAACAGAATCGAAAGCCTTTACGGCAACCGTTAATCCGGTTGTTGCATATAAATCTTGATCAAAACAAACTGTCCATTTGCGAAAACGGTCATCTCCTGGGTTTTTACGAACATAGTGCCTTTGGCAGAGCATTTAAAAGCTGGATAGGCTGCACACCACGTCAATATCGTTGTCGTTCACACCTGTCAAACATCTGGAATTAGCAATAATTATTTGTATGTCCCCTATTTCCTATTTTTTTAAATGATCCGGGTTGAAGGTTTTGAGATGACTTCCAAGAACATCGGGCCCGACTTACTTCTTTTCTTTTAATTATTCAATCTGTGCCTCAGTCAACGGCGTGCAGAATCCGTATTGGGTATTATCCGTAGTTGTTCCTGCTGACAGCCAGGCCCCGGAGGTGCTATTATAGTTCAAGAATTCCAGTTCCATCTTTCCGTCAACAACAGGAATCATTCCCTGTTTTGTTTCAAGCTTGCCTGCTGATTCATTCCATTTGGCTACGGTAATCTTATTAGCGGTTTTGAGTTCCTGAATAGCTTCGTTATCATGACAGTCACCGCATGTCCGTCCCTTTTTCGTAACCGAATGCGAATGATAGGGAGCAAATACAACAAATCTCTTGTTTTGATATATTACGGACTGAAAATTTCCAACGCGAACCTTGCCTTTTTCATCATTGACCAGAAACACCCAATTCTTAACCGGCTCGACCATTACATCTTGTCCTGTCTCTATAGAACTTTCTAAATGGCAATTGTAACAGGTTACAACAGTTTTTAAATGACAGGCAGAACAATCCAGCGTATTTTTGTGGGTCATGTGATTTGTCTGACTAAGAACATTTTCATCATGACAACTGAGGCAGTTTGTGTCTCTTGCGCCGGGGGCAGATAAGGATATGCAGGGATTTGTTATCCCTTTTTCATCTCCATGCATCTCCCGTAAAGTATGGCATTCAACGCAATCATTTGTAGATAGATGCCATCTGTGGACGTCCGTAACCCCCAGTACCATACCTATCCGGGTCCTCCACCTGAGGTGAATGGCTTAGATCGAAACTAATTCACGGACACTGTTGTCTTATCTGTATGTCCCCTATTTCTTCTATATTTTTCTTGAATTAAACCCTCCGACTTTCAGTCGGTGGTTGTTTAGTTTTAAGAAGCACCGCTTCTTTTTTGGCCGCAATATCCCAAAAAAATCCCTTCTGAATCAACCTGAAAAACATCTCCGCTCCTATCCTTCACTTTATAGGTCGTTATTACCTTTTCGTCTTTAATGGTTTCATAAAAAACTTCCAGGACTTTTAAAAATCCATTGTGTTTGGAAACTATTACTTGCTCCAAAAAACAAGAACCTCTATATTTCATCGCTCTTCCTCCTGTTTTAAAATTCACATCCCTTTTTTCTCTTCGATTGAATTCAGAAAATCCGTCATGGAGATCACGGATAATTCTTCACCTTTAAATTCACTCCCGAGGCATACGGATAATTTATATCTGATATCAATCGTGAATTGCTTGAAGTTAAACAGATAATTTTCTATCTGGTGCTTTAGGAAAATGAATCCATCATAATAGATAATAATGGAGAAGTCACGCAGGGACATATGAAGCCCTTTTCCTACCGCTTTGATGAAACTTTCCTTAAGCGTCCATAGATCATAGAAGGTGTCCAGCCTCTGTTTCCCTTTCTGGCAAGTCAGGTATTCATGTTCATCTTGGGAGAAGAATCGCTTTGAAATGTTGTAATCAGTCGGTTTTATTTTTTCCACGTCAATCCCCACCACACTATCGCTGATTGCGCATACAACCCAGTCGCCGGAATGAGACAGGTTAAAGTAAAAATTGTCTTTTCCCAGAAGGTAAGGTTTCCCAAATTCGTTCTGTCCAAAATGAATATCTGAATTTTTCATTGAGAGCTTATCGTGAATAATTGATCGCAATAGAAGATCGGAAATCAGGGTCTGTTGTGCGGCAGACCTTTGAATATATCTGTTGATTCGGGCTTTTTTTTGGGTTGAAATATAAGGTAAAAGGGAATTAAATTTCTCGTCATTTAAAATTTCGTTTTGTTGCAAAGCATAGATTTCAAGCATAACATCACTAATCAATCATTCAATATTATTTATTGACGATTAGATACTTCCCGCTCACTCTTTAACATCAGCATGCAGGGATAACGTTAATTTTATATATAAACGATGTTTACTAGATATCATATTAATTTTATTTGTAAAGAAAAAAATAAAAAAATTTCCTTCAAAGATATAAGTGACAGACGAACTGTATACATTAATCTGTTTTTAAATTTAATCCCCATGCAAATAAACTTCGGCGCAGTAGTATAATTCTTCGGCCCCCAAGATGCTGCCCCAGGTCAATCCGCCACATGGAACCTCTGAGATTTGAACCGATAAGTTTTGGGTTGAGGAATTCTGCGGGCTTATCAATATTCAAGAAGTAAGAATCGGAAGTTTACCGGTACTTTTGGAATTGTTTCTATTAAATATTTTCATGAATCACTCCTAAAATTATTATTGGCTCTCTCGTGCTGCTCATGAATCGGTTATTATGGAAATTACGGGACACTCGACCAGGGAAATGTTTGACCGCTATAATACCGTTGATTTAGATGATTTAAAAAATGCCACAAGCCAATTGGAATGCTTTCTGCAAAATGTTACCAAAACGTTACAAACTCCAAAAAAAAAGGATAATTAAAATTGACAAAATTTCAATTATCCTTTGTCATTTCTGGTACCTGGGACGAGAATTGAACTCGTACAGACATTAAAGTCCGAGGGATTTTAAGTCCCTTGCGTCTACCAGTTCCGCCACCCAGGCAAGGTTTTTGACAAGTAGGGTATTTGGTTTAATCCCCATTTGACCTGATTGCTGTATACAATTATGTAAATTATTGCAAGATAAATATGGACTTTTTTCCCGTTTGAAACCGCCAGCCTGCATAATTTTGATCTGGGCAACAAAGGTAGACGTCACCCCATCCTTTCCTTTATTTGCAATAGTTTTTGGTTGAATAGTAGGATATGACCTCACAATCAAAGGTAGTGTTGTGGCATTCACGCCAGATGCCGAAACCGTAATGCCATACCTCCGCTTCATCGAGATCGTCTGCCGGAGAATTGATTATCTCAACCAAAGCAATCTGATCCGTCAACATCAGCGCACGCGTATGTTCCGTCAGGAGTTCTCCTTTGAAAAAAGCTCTGATGAAATCGGCATACTCCCTGCCCTGCCAATGCATGCCACCTGCCAATCTTGGATTGTCGATTGAAGGAAGATTATAAGCGCCGTTCGGAAAAAGACCGGTTTCCTGCTGAAAAGTTTCGAACAGATCCTGCCACGAATCCACCCCTGCCGCCTTTACGGCCATGAGACCAGCGACCTGCAGGTGGGCCGAACCATAATCAAACTGAGTACCGGGAATTATCCCGTTTCCAGCATTAATTGAAATAATCATCAGGGCGGTGAGCAGCAACAATTTTTTTTTGAGTATAGATTTTGAGTATGTCCTAATCCATTTCATCATGCTTTCTGCTTTTCTATATTTTTCAAATTAAACTATTACGTCATCAATGCGTTAGGGCCGATACAAATTTGTTATTCGATTCATCGTTATGGATATTTTATTTATATCAAAGAATCAACGAGATTAAAAATGGATTGAAATATGGATGACCTTATAAATTTTAACTTTAATAGAATGAGGAGCATGAGGCCGAGTAAATGGTCCTTGAACCTCCAAAAAGGTCATTGACATGACCCCAATAATGACCTATTAAATGATCATGTTAAATTTAAATATTAATGAAATAAAAGCCCATTTTTCAAGCTATCTCGATAAAGTGCGCAAGGGTGAGACAGTGGTCATCTGTAAACGCAATGTGCCCATTGCGGAGATAAAACCAATCCACCAGATCACAAACAAAAAACGTCTGATTGGCTTGGCCGGCAAGGAATACCCTGATTTTAAGCTCAGCGATGCTTTTTTTGAACCCCTTCCGGGCGACATCATGGCTGCGTTTAATGGAGAAGACATTTGAAACTGCTTCTAGACACCTGCACGTTTCTCTGGGTGACCATCGGTAGTGATAAACTTTCGAAAAATGTCATTGACGCTTTTTTGGATCCGAAAAACGACGTCTATTTTAGCGCTGTTTCTGCATGGGAAATCAATGTTAAATACCGTATTGGTAAATTAGAACTGCCTCTCCCGCCGGATCGATTTATACCCAAAGAGCGTGACAGACATTTTATTACTCCGCTGGATCTGACCGAACGTGACACGCTTCATTTATACAAATTGCCACTCAACCACAAAGATCCATTTGATCGCATGCTTATCAGTCAGGCAATTGAACGTTCATTGACCATATTAACCCCTGACCCACTGGTTACCCAATACCCGGTGCGTACGCTCTGGTGACCCAACCCGTTAAAAAATAAAGCTGGAAAAAATGACGAATCCCAATAAATTTTCATCGCCTCACTCCCATACGTTCTTATCCGATCATCACAATATCCATGAACGACGGACCTGGTTCGTGATTTTTCTGACATTGACCACCATGATCTTTGAAATCATATCAGGCATGATTTTCGGTTCCATGGCCCTTCTGGCAGATGGCTGGCATATGGCCAGTCATGTATCGGCAATGGGAATTGCCGCCCTTGCCTATTATCTCTCAAGACACCATGCGGATAATAATACTTTCACCTTTGGCACCGGAAAAATCGGAGACTTGGGTGGATTCAGCAGTGCGATGGTTCTGGCCCTTATCGCTTTTCTGATGGCCTGGCAGTCTGCCAACAGATTTTTCAGCCCGGTCAGCATCTCATTTGATGAAGCGATTATCGTGGCGATTGTGGGACTGATTGTAAATATCGCCAGCGCCTTCATCTTAAAAGAAAGCCATGATCATCATCACAATACAGACGATCCCCGCGAACACAATCATCATCAGGACCATAACCTCCGGGCAGCCTATCTTCATGTGCTTGCAGATGCGCTGACATCCATCCTTGCCATAGTCGCTCTGGCCATCGGACGATTCTGGGGCCTTGTTTTCCTCGATCCCTTGATGGGGATTATCGGCGCCATTGTCATCTGCTTCTGGGCATGGGGGCTGATGAAAGAAACCGCAACCGTTCTGCTGGATGCGAATCACCATCCGGATTTAACGGATCATATCCATAAAATCATAAAGGAACAGGACCCCAAAAGTGTCATAGACGATTATCACATCTGGCGCATAGGCCCCGGACATTTCAGCGCCATTATTGCGGTTAAATCCCCTAACGGTTCCACAGCAGAAGACTTCAAGTCACGATTATGCCGCATTCAGGAATTGTCCCATGTGACAGTGGAAGTAAAGAATTTGATTGGCAGTCATCATTTTGCTCAATTGTGACATCCTCCCAAAACCGTCAGTGGATTTTAAACGATTCATGAAATGAGATATCCACTTTTGCCACGAACTGCCTGCAAACCGCTTAATTCATCTAAATGTTTTTACGAAAAATTAATAATTTTATGAATAAAAATATTGACATTCAAATAAATTCTGAAATAAGAATGTTGTTATCCGATCATTCAGTTTCAGGCATTTATTAACAGATATAAAGTTCTGTGATTTCAAAGGAGGGTTAAAATGAAAATGTTCAAAAAAATTTCCATGATAATGGTGGCAATGGCATGTGTCTTTGCCGTTTCAAACACAATATGGGCGGAATCGCCTAAACAAGTGAATATCAATACGGCGACACTTGAAGAACTGTTGACGTTAAAGGGGATCGGGGAAAAATACGCTGAAAGAATCATCAGCTACCGGGAAGAGAACGGCAATTTTAAAAATCCTGAAGACATATTGAATGTAAAAGGTATCGGGGAAAAACTATTCGAAAAAAACAAAGGTGTCATCGTAACTGAAAATCCAAAAGAAGGCCAATAAGATTCTTTCGGTTCTTGACGATATGTGTTGATAAATGCCTATTCTTCTACTAAAAACTTCTATGTAACACCATCTTAGATTTCTTTTCGGTTAAAACTGCCAAGCAGTAATACCATGATGAAAAGAATAAAAAAGGAAAGATTCAAAAGAGGCGGAAAAGGCCCCATATTATGAAATTCGCTTTTGCTGATGATTGAATCTGCATAGGTCTGAACCATAAAAACCTTGGGATACAACACCCGCCACAGCGCTGGTGCCGGATTGATGGGGGAAAGGCCAGTGGATCTCAAGACGTCACTATTGACAAACTGATACCCCCCGTCTGAAATAAACCCAACAAACAGAATTCCCATTGTAAAAAGTGCGCTGATAAAATCCGGCATAAAAAGAGACAACAGGCAAACGCAGGCAATTACAAAAAGAAGGTTGACCGAGCATACAAGAGATGCGGTCAGGTATCCTGAAATGATGGTCCCTGTTTTTGCCCATGTTATCAGAAAAATCGTCAAATGGAGTATGAACATGAAAACAAGACAGAGAACCCAGGTGCCGGTGACCCGGCCTAAAACGTATTGCCACCTGAAAACAGACCGGGAAAGAAATAAAACAATGCTTCCATCCTCATGATCCCTGCTGAATATTTTCATTGAAAGCATGGAAACCATCAGGACCATTCCGATGGTAATCAGATGAAAAACAATTTTTGAGACATGCCAGGCAACCGTTGCGTTATCTACTGTTTCTCCATTAACCGAATATCCTCCGTCATAACATCCACGGATCATCATTATGAACAGGACTGAAAAACCCAGGAGGATATAAAAGCTTTTGTGCCGCATCTGGTCACTTATGGTATAGACTGTTATTTTAATGACGTTATTCATTATTTTGCTCTATATATCGGAAAAAAACATCTTCAAGCGTCTCATTATCTTTCACGATCGCGTGAATGGTATCCTTGACAAGGATTTTCCCCTTATGCATGATCGCCGCTGTTTCACATGTTTTTTCCACCTCTGAAATCAGATGGGAGTTTAAAATTACAGTCACCCCTTTGTCGCGCAGGTTTTCAAGAACCTTTCTGACATCGCGAATGCCAATCGGATCAAGTCCGGTGACGGGTTCATCCAGTATCAGCAATTTGGGTTGTCCCAAAAGAGCTGCCCCAAGGCCGATACGCTGCTTCATTCCCTTGGAGTAGTCTGATGATTTTTTTCTCTCCTGCCCTTTCATGACAACCATCTCAATGACCCTGTCAACTTCCTTTGCTGCTTCTTTACCGGTCAGTCCGATTAAAGAAGCATGCCGGGACAGATATGCAAATCCGGAAAGATACGGCGGAATGATGTGCTGCTCGGCGACATATCCGATGTCCTTGCGGGATTCCGGATTGGATGCTTTCCATCCGTCTATAATAATACTGCCTGAAGACGGTTTGATAAAATCGAGAAGCATCCGGACAATGGTTGTCTTGCCGGCACCGTTTGGCCCCAGCAAGGCAAAGGAGGCTCCCTTCTGAATCGTAAATGAAACATTGTCGACTGCGGTAAAAGCACCAAAATTTTTTGTAACGGAATCAAGTGTGATCATATCAATACGATTGCCAAATAGTTGAATTAAAAATTCTGTGATTCAGAGCACATTTACCGCATCTTTCTTTTCAGGTCCAGGGTTATTATTTCATTTTTTCAAAAGGAATCATCTGAGATACACCTGACCAAAGCACGTAATAACATGGCTGGTATACGTGCGGCAATTGATACAAACAAACAAAACATGATCATCTCGATCAATCCTGCTACTGGTCAAAAATTAGGGGAAGTGCCATGCGCCACGCCTTACGATGTGGCCGCAGCCGTGGACCGTGCGCGGGAAGCCCAGATTCATTGGGCCGGGATTGGCGTAAAGAAGCGCAATCAAATTCTTGACCGCCTGCGGGGCGTCATGATTGATCGTGCAGAAGAGATAGGTGGTTTGGTATCCTCTGAAAACGGAAAACCCCATTATGAGGCAATGAGTCTGATTTTGCCAATCAGTGAGGCGATAAAACTATACACAACGATGGCCAAAAAACTTGAAAACGGCAAAAAAGTCAGTGCCACGTACTTTTTGGGCGATAAAGCGTTTATTTTTTATGAGCCTTTGGGCGTTGCCGGATTTATTCTTCCCTGGAATTTTCCGTTTGAACTCGGCATCAAACACATGATTCCAGCTTTGGCAGCCGGGAACGCCGTCGTTCAAAAGCCTTCAGAAGAAAATCCCTTAATCGGCGAACTCATCCTGAGCCTGTTCAAAGATGCTGGCATGCCAGAAAATGTTGTACAAATGGTGCATGGGTTTGCAGATACGGGTGCTGCCTTGATTGACGCTGTTGATGTAGTCTGTTTTGTCGGCTCTCCGGATACGGGCCGTAAAATAATGGCACGTGCCGCACAGACGCTGACACCAGTGGTGCTTGAACTTGGCGGTAACGACGCAGCCATTGTCCGTTCAGACGCCGACCTCCTGCATACTGCCAAGGGGCTGGTAAATGGCACGTGTTACAACGCCGGGCAGGTTTGTAACGGTATTGAACGCATCTACTGGCCGCCCACCGTATTAACCGGTATGACCCATGACATGATCATGATGAAGGAAGAAACCTTTGGTCCGTTTTTACCTATTATGGCTGTTGATAACGATGAAGAAGCCATTCGTCTGGCCAATGATTCCCCATATGGAGAGCAGGCCTATTATACGTATACATCACCAAAGAGTCTGATGATCAGCAGTAAAAAGGCCGCGGATTTCTGGATGCCTTATGGAAAAACATCCAAAGAAGCGATTCTGTGCCTGATGAAACTATTCAGCGGCATTTCGCCCTGTTTCCCTTTATGCGTCCAAAAGAAATGGTGCAAAAGCATCATGGGGGATTCCGGAATATATCAGGGTGCCGATCGTTATACCCCAAGAATTGGTTGAAGTTTTTTCAATCTTATGGAACATAAGTATCTGCATCTTGCTTTGTCAGATTATTTTCAAGAATAAAGGCCATAACCATGCCCCAAAAGCCTATCTATGAAGAATTGGAAAAACGGGTTCGTGAACTGGAGGACCTTATGTTTAAAGGCAAGCCCACAGTGGGGACGCTGCTGGGAAACAGACGGTTTCTTGCGGATCTTATTGAAAACAGCGGGACCCTCATCGTCATAAAAGATTGTGAAGGCAAAAACCTCCTCGTCAATCGCAAGTGGGAGGAGGTCACCGGCCTGAATCGTGAATTTGTGATTGGCAAAACCGATGACATGCTTTTTCCGGCTGAAATTGCACGCCAGTTTCGTAAAAATGATCTCCGCGTCATTGAGTCCGGTACCATGATTGAGACAGAGGAAGTCATGGAGATTCCCTCTGGTTCCCGCTACTTTATTTCCATCAAGTTTCCCCTGTTTAACGATGAAGGAACGATAACAGGTCTGTGTGGCATCATCACCGACATCACCCAGCGCAAATATGCCGAGGAAGCGCTTCGGAAAAGCGAAAAAAAGTACCAATCCTTGTATAACAATGCCCAGGTTGCCCTTTTCCGGAACAGTATGGACGGCAAACTCATCGAAATCAATAAACGGTATGCGAAAATGGCCGGATATTCAACCGTTGAGGCGTGCATGGCGGAATTTCGTCCGGGTGAGGCATGGGCTGATCCCAAGGGACGGGACGAACTGATAAGCCTCATAAAGGAAAAGGGATTTGTTAACGATTACGAGACAAAAATCATTCGCAGGGATGGGGCCCACATCTGGATCTTGTTTTCGGCGACAATCTTTCCCGAACAAGGTCTTCTTGAAGGTTCTATCGTTGAAATCACTGAACGCAAGCAGATTGAAGAGGCGCTGAGGAGAAGTGAATCCATGCAGCGAAAAATGGTGGCCAATATCGGAGACGTCATCGCCATTATCAGCCAGACTGCCATCAATACATATAAAAGCCCGAATATTGAACGGTTGTTTGGGTGGAGACCGGAGGATGTTGTCGGAAAAAGCACCTGGGACATTGTGCATCCCGATGACCTGGAATCGACACAGGATTTTTTTGGCACGCTTATGCGTGAACCCAATGCTTTTGGAACCACGGAATGCAGATACAAATGCAAGGACGGCAGTTACAGATGGATAGAATTCACGGGGAGTAATCTTTTGCATGATCAGGACATCAGGGGGATTCTGGGGAATTACCATGATATCATGGAGCGCAAGCAGGCTGAGGAGACCCTCCGCGAAAGTGAAACACGATTTAAAGCCCTTCACAACGCTTCATTTGGCGGGATAGCCATCCACGACAAGGGTATTATTTTGGACTGCAATCAGGGCTTGTCGGAAATGACCGGTTATTCTGTCAACGAATTGATCGGCATGAACGGGTTGTTGCTCCTTGCGGAAAAATCAAGAGACACTGTCATGACCCACATCCTGGCCGGGTATGAAAAGCCCTATGAAGCGATGGGACTGCATAAAAACGGCACAGAGTTTCCCGTGCGGTTGGAAGCCCGAAATATACCTTACAAAGGAAAAAATGTAAGAACCGTTGAATTCAGGGATATCACCGAGCAAAAGCGGGCCGAGGAAGAACGGAAGACGCTGCGCGACGAGTTGATCCAGGCACAGAAAATGGAATCAGTGGGACGGTTGGCAGGCGGGGTTGCCCATGACTACAACAACATGCTCAGCGTGATCCTTGGTTATACGGAACTGGCGCTGGACAAGGTGGAACCCTCAGAATCGCTGTATGACGATCTCAAGGAAATCTTTAAGGCTGCCAAACGATCCACTGAAATCACCCGCCAATTGCTGGCCTTTGCACGCAAGCAGACCATCGCCCCCAAAGTGCTCGACATAAACGGAATCGTGGAACGTATGTTCAAGATGCTCCGGCATCTCATCGGTGAAGACCTCGATATTGTCTGGCGGCCGGCAAGCCGATTATGGCCTGTAAAAATCGACCCTTCACAGATCGAACAGATACTGGCCAATCTGTGCGTCAATGCCCGGGACGCCATCGGCGGCGTTGGGAAAGTGACCATCGAGACTCAAAGCATGACCTGTGACAAAGCATTTTGCGACACTCACGCCGGTGTCAGTGCCGGAGATTTTGTCGTACTGGCTGTCAGCGATGATGGATGCGGCATGGACAAAGAAACGCTTGACAATATTTTTGAGCCTTTTTTTACCACAAAGGACGTGAACGAGGGCACCGGCCTGGGTCTTGCCACCGTATACGGCATTGTCAAACAGAACAATGGATTTATCAATGTGTACAGTGAACCGGGGAAAGGGACGACCTTTCGCATTTACTTGCCGCGTCATGCGGGTGAAGCCATGGAGGTCAGCGCAGAAGCTGTTCAGGAAATCCCGCATAGCCGAGGCGAAATGGTGCTTTTGGTGGAAGACGAATCGGCGATCAGAAAGATGGGCCAAATGATGTTGGAAAAACTGGGCTACCAGGTTCTGTCTGCAGGCACACCTGATGACGCCGTTCGCCTGGCCGGTGAGCACAAAGGTGAAATTCACCTGCTCATCACCGACGTGGTCATGCCCGGCATGAACGGCCGTGAATTGGCCGGCAGACTGCATGCCCTTTATCCGGACATCAAAACCCTTTTCATGTCCGGCTACACAGCCAATGTAATCGCCCACAGGGGGATACTGGAAGATGAGGTCCAGTTTATTCAAAAGCCTTTTTCCATGAAGGAGCTGGGCATTAAAGTCCGTGCAACGCTGGACGACTAGGACGGTCCTAAACCACTCCACTGCCCTTCCCTGTATCGTCCTGAGACCAGGCGAAGGCCGGGTGTATTTGCGTTTGCCCATTCTTCGGGGATTTCAAACAAAAAGTCATTGGTCAGATATTCAGTAAACGGCTGAAGCATGGTGGCCGTGTTCAGGTCATTCAGGTTTTTTGAAGCTGAAATTACAGGTACCGGAATACTGATTTCAGCAACCATCTGATCCTGATCATTTCCCACAGCATAGATCGATCCCGGATATCCATCCGATGCCCCTGCCGGATCTCCTTCAGGGTAAAAAGTCATGCCATAACCGCTGTATGTCCAATCCGACCCTCTCGATACATCAGGCAGTCTGAATGCCCCCCTGTATGCCAGATCCGATGGCTGAATCAGGCCTGCGACCGCACCTGTGACGGCTATCATCGTTGACAGAATCATACCCAAAGCAAAAAACCGGATTGAGGATCGTTTTTCAGACTGATCTTTTGAAGTCATAGTGATCTCCTGGCCGAAACCCATACTGGATTAATATTGTAAACCAAAAAAAGGTAACATCGGGTTCAAAAAGGACTGGCTTGTTCCAAGCCGATAATTTGGTGCTGGGTTCATATAACAAAATATCTTTCGGCCATTCAACAAAATTCGACAAATAAAGTTAATCCTATCGATCCTTGGGACAAAAAAAGAGAGGACACGATTCCAAACATTATTCTTGCACGAACGCCAAAACAATGGCATATTAAACCCTATTATATCGAGTCTTTTCATGCAGTTCGTAAACTAACCCATTTCAAACAGATAAACCGGCCATTGCCGATCCGTCTTGGGACTTAACCCATCATGATTAAAAATAATGATGTCACGATGCAAATTCTGAATCGGGTTCCAATTGGAAAAACGAATTAACACACGGAGAAACTTATGTTCAAAATGCTGAAACGATCCCTGATAACGTATTCTCTTTTTTCGACGCTTTTCCTGGCGCAATGCGTTACGATTTATTACTGCATGATCAATTCGCCCGGCCAGATGAAAACACTTTCTGCCCACATGATCTTTATCTGGCTTGGCGGGCTTTTATGTTCCCTGATTATCCTGTCCGTGCGGTCAATCCCCATTGACCGGTATATGGAAAAGTTTAACAGCAAAAATGGCTTGACAGACAAGGAACTGGTATCTGCCATTTCCATGAGTCAGGGCCTCCCGTTTTTCGCGTCCATTTTATATTTCATCTACTGGAATGCGATTAACCTGTTCACGTTCATATCATTTAAAATGACCCATATCGGAAACCTGTCCACCCTGAGTCTCACCGGGGGGTGGGTAGCTGGAATGCTTGCATGCCCATTGCTGGTTTTCGGCATATTGAATCTGATCAACATGCCGGTAAACAAATATTTCTATGATGAAATATACAAAAGGGGCTTACAGTTCAGGGGCAGACAATTGACCATAAGATTAAAACTGATGACCGGGTTTGTATTGTTTGGCCTGGCAATGGTTATTTGGCTGGGTTGCGCTGCTTTTTATACAGGCATCATTCAAATGGTCGAAGAGTCAAAAACAGCTGAATTGAAATATGTAAAGATGTTTATTGAAAATATAAAGCTGAAAGAAGGCGGTTCACTTTCCATTGATACCTTGAAAGATATCGTTGAAACCCGGGAAAAAGACGGTGACCTACTGTTCCTTTCAGACAGGACCGGTGAAATCATTTATTCACAGGACAAAACTCCCGTTTATGTGGAAAAATGGGACGATATCAATATGGAAATAAAAACCGGTTTGCAAATGGGTGAGGCCAAAAGCATTTATGAAAATATAAATGGAAGAATCATTACCATCTGCCCTGTTGGGGAAGACTATTCTTTAGGCCACTTGTCTTATGTGTCGGAAAAGATGCACCGGTTCGGTCCGTTTAAATACTGGTTTGTATTTTTTATAATCGTCGCCCTTTCTGTAGGCTTTATCATTGGGTATACATTCATATCAGAGACATCAGAATCGATTTTAAACGCCTCTGTCAAGTTGAAACAACTGGCCGAAGACGAGGGAGATCTGACAAAACGGCTTTCCATAACCGGTGAAGACGAAGTGGGTGATCTGACACGATCGTTCAACTCTTTCATGGAGAAATTAAGAATTATCATTTCAGAAATCTCCGGAAACTCGACAACGCTGAACGACTCATCGGCACTCCTTTCCGGCATCTCAAAAAAGATGTCGGAAGGTGTCGTTCAAATGGCGGAAAAAGCAGGAAGTGTTGCAAGTGCGGCTGATGAAGTGAGTTTCAGCATGACTTCGATTACAGCGGCCATGGAAGAGACTTCGGTAAATACCGGCTATGTAGCCGCCTCTGTTGAAGAAATGACAGCCACCATCAACAGCATTGCAGACAGCTCAGGCAAAGCACTTCAAATCACACAGGATGCGGTGACCCAGTCCAAAACGGCAACGGACAAGATGGACAAGATGGGGATTGCCGCGCGGGAAATAGGAAAAGTCACAGAAGTCATTACTGAAATTTCCGAACAGACCAACCTGCTCGCGTTGAATGCAACCATCGAAGCTGCAAGAGCAGGAGAAGCGGGCAAGGGATTTGTAATTGTTGCAAACGAGATCAAGGCGCTTTCAAAGCAGACAGCGGAAGCCACACTGGAAATCAAAAAGCAGATCAGTGACATGCAGGGCTCAGCTGTCGATTCGATCGAGGAGATAAAAAAGATATCAAAAGTGATTGCTGAAGTGAATGATATCACCAACGGCATTGCATCTGCCGTAGAAGAACAATCGGTTACCACCAAAGAAATTGCCGGAAATATAGTTCATGCATCCCAGGGCATCAATGAAGTAAAAGATAATTTGACACAGGCATCAACTGCCACCCAGACCATTTCCAAAGATATTTCAATGATCAACCAGAGTACAGGTGACATAAATGACAACAGTTCCGCTGTTTCCACAAGTGCTGAAAGTTTAATGAAACTGGCCGGTCAGTTAAAGGCGATGGTGGAAAAATTTAAATTCTGAAGGGTTTGCAACCTGCAATATATGCCCCCATTGCAATTTTTAGTTGAAAAATCGCGATAACATGATACACCATGTCCATATCTTTAATTCGTCAAAGCCATTGTCCTGAATCACGTAAAACCACACAGATATTTTTTCAAGAGGGGTAGATCATGAGCACACTTTTATGGAAACCGTCTGAAGAAAGAATCAGGAAGTCCAACATGTATGCGTTTATGAACATTATCAATAAACGGACCAACAAAAATTTTAAAGATTATGATGCACTTTACAGGTGGTCGATTGACAATATTCCGGATTTCTGGGCGGCCATGTGGGATTATGCCCAAATCAGATTTTCCCAACCTTATAGTCAGGTTGTAGACGACCCGCTGAAAATGCCTGGCGCCAAATGGTTTTCCGGCAGCCGGTTGAATTTTGCCGAAAACCTGCTGCGTTACAGGGATGACCATGTGGCGCTTATCTTTAAAAGCGAAGGCCAGCCCGTCAGAAAACTGACCTACCAGGATCTGTTTGATCAGGTTGCCTGTGTGGCGAAAACATTGAGAAAGGAAGGCGTGACAAAGGGTGACCGGGTAGTGGGCTTCATGCCCAATATGCCGGAGACCATCATTGCCATGCTGGCGGCAACGAGCATTGGCGCGGTATGGTCATCCTGTTCACCGGATTTTGGAATAAAAGGGGTGCTTGACCGGTTTGGCCAGATCAAACCCAGAATTATCTTTACGGCAGATGGTTATTTCTTTAAGGGAAAAGCATTTGATTCCTTGACGCCCATGGCGGATATTGTAAAGCAACTGCCATCCCTTGAGAAAGTGGTTGTGGTGCCATATACCCAAAAAACACCTGACATCAGCATCCTTCCCCATGCCATTCTGTTTGATGATTTCAAGGCAAAAGAACCGGGTCTTGACATTGAATTTGAACAGTTGCCTTTTGACCATCCCTTATACATCATGTATTCATCCGGTACCACAGGCGTTCCCAAATGCATGGTCCAGAGCGCCGGAGGCATTCTCGTTCATCATCTGAAAGAACTGCTGCTTCATACGGATTTGAAAAGGGATGACCGGATTTTCTACTTTACCACATGTGGCTGGATGATGTGGAACTGGCTGACCAGCTCTCTGGGCGCAGGGGCAACCATCGTCCTTTTTGACGGCAATCCCTTTCATCCGCAACCAGATGCGCTCTGGCAACTTGCCCAGGATGAAAAGATCACCGTATTTGGCACTAGCGCCGGATATATTGCCGCATTAATGAATTTTGGCGTAAAGCCTGGCAAAGAATACGACCTGTCATCTTTACGAACACTTCTTTCAACCGGTTCTCCCCTGTCAAAAGAAGGTTTTGAATTTATCTACGAACATATCAAAGAAGACCTTCAGTTGTCATCCATATCTGGCGGCTCTGATTTGAACGGATGCTTTGCACTGGGAAATCCAATGGGCGCGGTTTATTCCGGTGAACTCCAGTGCCGGGGCCTTGCCATGAAGGTTGAGGCATTTGATCTTGAAGGAAAATCCCTTGTAAATGAACAGGGAGAACTGGTCTGTACCCGTGCATTTCCATCCATGCCCATTTATTTCTGGGATGATCCTGACAATAAAAAGTATCATTCCGCCTATTTTGATGTTTACAAAAACGTATGGCGGCATGGGGATTTCATTGAGATCAACAACAGAGGCGGTGTCGTCATTTACGGGAGATCAGACGCGACTTTGAATCCCGGTGGTGTCCGCATCGGCACTGCTGAAATCTACCGTCAGGTGGAAACCCTGAACGAAATAGAAGACAGTCTGGTTATCGGTCAGGACTGGAAAAACGATGTCAGGGTGATTCTGTTTATCAAGCTTGCACCGGGCATTGACATGAATGATGCCTTGTTGGGCAAGATCCGCATGACCATCAGAAACAATACATCACCACGCCATGTACCGGCCAAAATCATTGCGGTCCCTGATATCCCCTACACACTGAACATGAAAAAGGTGGAGCTTGCCGTTAAAAAGGCCATTCAGGGCAAGGACATCACCAACAAGGACGCATTAAGAAATCCGGAATCGCTTGATTTTTTTCAAAACATCAGAGAATTAAAGGAAGATTGATCATGGATATTACCGAACCCAAAATCACAAAAGACCAAATTCTTATCATGGAAGATCCGAATTTCAGAAAGGAGAATATCTGCATGGTCACAGGCGCAGGCACCGGCATCGGCAGAGCCGTTGCCATTGCTGCAGCCGCCAACAGGATCACCGTTGTGGGACTTGATGTGAATGAAAAGGAGGCCCAAAAAACCGCTGAAATGGCCAAAGATATGGGGGGAGAGATGATCTTTATCAAGACCGATCTCCTAAAGGACGAAGATATCGAACATGCCGTTACACAAGCTTCCGGTAAAGGCACAATAAAATATATAGCCAATATCGCCGGCATTCAGCATATAGATACGGTGGAAAACTTCCCCATGGAAAAATACGACCTCATGTGCCGGTTGATGCTGAGAGCACCGTTCTTTCTTTCCAAGCTCACCATCCCCCACATGAAAAAAAGCAGTGACGGCACCGGTGTTGTGGCCAATATGGCATCGGTTCACGCCCATATCTGCACGGAGAAAAAACCGGTTTACAATATCACCAAATTCGGTTTAAAGGCGTTGAGCCAATCCATATCCGCAGAAGGTGAAGGTAAAATCAGATCCTTTACCGTGAGCACGGGATTTATCAAAACACCTTTGGCACTGAACCAGATCCCTGCACAGGCCAAACAAAGAGGCATTACGCCTGAGGAAGTGGTCAAAAATGTAATGATGGGTAAATCCCGGATCAAGGAAATGATGTCTCCGGTGGAAGTGGCCAACCTCTTTGTGTTCGGCTTTTCACGATTTTCCAAATATCTTATTGGCGGTGACCTTCTCTTTGATGGCGGGATGGTGTTGACTTACTGATTTTTGCGATAATACCATGAAGGACTTATAAGTCTTACACCCCGTATGGGATGTTCAGCTTCATGACCGTCAAGTTCTTCATGGTATAATAAATTTTTGGTTGATGTATGCTTCAAGTGCTTCCAGAAGATCTGCCTGCTCATGATCCATTTTCTGTTCGCCCCTTATCTTTTTGATATCTGAAATTGCCTCGGCAGGTGTCAGTTTCTTCTCTCCCCTGTAATCCACAAGCGTGGCTTTTTCAGGTGCTGAATTTATTTTCCCAAGATAGGAAATATATTCTGACCCCGGAGACGGTTTAAGGTTGTCTTCAGAATTTCTGTATAGAATCCTTTCCGCCAGCTTCCGGGTGGTTCTGTCTTTTAATCGGGCAATGATATGTTGTTTTTCGGGAAATGGCGTGAGATGAAATTCACGGCAGACAGCCTGGTCGTCTTTTGAAAGAAACCCATTCTGGTATAGCGCAGCATCCGGGTCAATATCCGGAACCATGGGATATCTGAATTCTCTGTGATACATGACGATTTCCCTGAATATGGACGGGTGTTCCTTCACCCATTTTATATTTTCTTCGACCTCATGATTTCTTTTTTCTCCGATCAATTTCCAGAACCGGTCTTCAGGCGGGAGAAGAATGCCAGGCTCGCCAAATCGCTTTCGGAGTACCCAGGTGCCCTCTTTTATGGTTTCTATGGTAACCGTCTGAAGCTCCGGAAGATCCATCCGAAGCCACAGGCTTTGATTGCTGTAGGGTTTGGAATCGCCAATATAGATGACAGGCGCCATGTAATTATTCTCGTTACCCAAGGCGCTGTTATGAATAAGTCCCATGGTATGGATACCCAAATCGCTTTGAAAGGACTGGGGTAGCTTTTTCACCCGATCCTGATCTGTTTTTTTGTCAAAAAAATCGATCAGGTATTGCCACATTTTGTCTTCCTGTTTGAATATTTTTGCCAGTGCCACGGTTGCTTCCACATCCACCATGGCATCATGGGCCTGACCTTCCGCTAGTTTGTTTTCAAGGGATATGTTTTCGAGTTTCAATGATGGCTTCCCCTCAATGACCGGCCATGAAATAACATCGTTTTTATATAGATAATACATGATCGTCATGGGAAAAATATCCATCCGGCTGCAACCATTGGCATACTGATGGGTATAGGGGGAAAGCAGGTTCCTGTAAAATGAAAATCTCAGGAATTCATCGTCAAAGTTCAGCGTGTTGTATCCCAGACTGATGGTGTCCTTCTCGTTGATTATTCTGTGAATTTTTAAAATCGCATCCAGTTCGAACTCGCCTGTCATCAGATCCTTGATAGACAGCCGGTGGGTGATCATGGCATAAGGCGACGGCACCACGTCCGGCCTCAATTTAATTTTGATTTCATTTCGCTCGATTTCCCGGAAATTTACGTCTGTCCGGATGGCGGCGAACTGAAGGATTTGATCAAAGGATTTGTTCAGGCCGGTCGTCTCAAGATCGTAAAAAAGAAAGGTCTTCATGGGTTTCCTTATGCGGATCGACTGATGTTCACCAAATTCAGAGATAAATTTATCATTTATTTATGGTTCAATATGCATTAGGATCAGTTATCAGAATGATGACAAATATCAACAAAATAAATACAGAGATTCCTTATCATGGCCAGACTGATTATTACTGCTGATATCCATGGATTTTACAGTGCATGGCAAAAAATAGTCAATGTGTTGAATTCCGATGACAGCCTTGTGGTGGCAGGGGATTTTTTTGACACCCGATACGGAAAGCACTCTGAACCGGATTATCTTCCTGAGATCATCCGAAAGGAGTTTACGCACCTTAACATTCCCAAATATTATGTTTATGGAAATTGCGACCAGCCGGCATTTTTTCCGGGATATGATTTTTGGGAGACCTTTCTGTTTCAGGGGAAAAAAATTCTTCTCACCCACGGGCATTATCATCTGCCGGAAAATAACGGTTACGATATACGTATTCAAGGGCACACCCATGCAGGCCTGATTCAACAAAAGAGCGATGGCATTTTTATAAATCCTGGCTCCATATCCTTGCCGAGAGATAATTTTAAAAGTTACGCCGTGATTGAAGGCCATCACATCAGGTTGGTTGATATCGACAAGGGCGTTCTTGAGGAGCATGGCTTTTCATGAACCGGGAAATGCTTCCGGGTGTATCCAAAACCTGCCACATCTTTCCGGGAAACATTAATTCCCCTGGAAGACAAACTTTGACCAGCCCTTTATATGCCTTGATACCCCATCGAGCCGAAGCGATGTTACGCTAGTTTATTTGTTTGGATTGATCAATCGTCTGTTGAATGCTTTTATATGTTCTGACCCATGGCGATGGATGTTTCAGGTATTCAGGAAGGGTTTCAGTTGCTGATTTTGCGTCATTCATACTTTTGTATTCACCATAAATCAAGACCCACCACTCTTTTCCGTTCAGGCGGGTTTTAAAATAGCCGACTTTGTCGTTCAAACCGTATTTATTGATAAAACCAATCAACTGATCTTCATTGGATACCCCCAGAAGCTGTAATGCATAATGGGAAGGATTTTTGGATTTGATCCATTGTTCACGTTTGACACCCGGTTTTTCATCCAGTTCGGCAACCGCAGTGCTGTATTTTCTGGCAATCTGCCATGGGCGTGTGTGTTGAATTTCCTGCCACTCCTCTCCTATAATTTTCCACCCGTTGTTTTCCGGAACCATATAAAGCCGTTTCACGCCTTTGCTTTTAAACATGTTGCTTTGGTATCTTTGGATGAAGACCACGACAGCATAATCATCATGCAAGATGATATCGAGGTCTGTTACCGTGACATCGATACGTGAATACCGTCTGTTCAGTTTTTGTTTGTACTGTTTCCACTCTGTTTTATTCATCCCGTCGAACTTGAATCTCTCTGAATACAAGGAAATGTATTTTTCTATATTTTTGGTTTGCCATGCGTTTTTCCATTGGGAGACAAGATCACTCATGGCTTTTTCCAATTGCTGCCTTGAGGCGTCAGATGCGTACCGAATTTCATCTTCAATCACTATGGGGGTGGTCTCCATGGATACATATTTTGAAATTTCGATCATGTCTTCATTGACCACAACCACACATCCCAATGTATCAAATTGCTTAAAGGCTCTTGCCGGTTGATCGGTTGCATGAAGCCAGATACCGTAACCCCTTTTGTTTTCCCTGGCGTCAATCACATTCGGATAATTCAGGGTCAATGCCATGATGCCATACTTTGGCAGCAGTTCCTCGTCTTCTTTGATTGCTGAAAAAAAATATATTCCCTCCGGTGTTCTCTTATCGCCTGACCGCTCCTTATCCCCCTGTTGCATGCCCGTGGTCACACTGATTACTTTTATCAGAGAAAAATCGTTGTTATATATGAATAACTGCTGGGATTTTTTTTCAACAAGTAGTGCAAACTCGTTTTGGTGTCCCAAACGGACCAGCGCTTTGGGAATTCGCTTTTCCCCGGTGATATGGCTATCGGGTTCACTGGCATGGGCAACGCCCTTTACCCATGGCAACATCATGATCATCATGTAAAGTAACGATGGCAAAATGCATTTAGGTGTGTTCAGGTTTAGTTTCAAGAGATTCCGCAATGACTACCCTCCCTGTTCTGCAGCATAAGTTTATCCCTGTTCAGCTACCACTCCAACCATCTGATTTGATAGATTTTTTTACATGAATCTTCGGGCCGTTCAAGACATTTACAAGACATTCAGCATGCTTGAGAAAAAAACCATAAAATAATCAACGCGATACGTCAAAGGAAAAAATATATCTTCAGGACTTTCAAATCCGGGGATGACTGAGAAACATCTCAATGATTTTCCCGAGCTTGGCTATCCCTTTTTCCATTTTATCATTCCATGGGTGCCCGCAACTGATGCGGATGCAATTCCCGTATTTTCCTGTACCGGAACAAATATCACCGGGTGTGATAAATATCTTCTCCTTGATCGCTTCTTCGAAAAGCTTGATGCCGTCTATTTTCTTATCCAATTGAACCCACAGAACCAGACCGCCTTTCGGAGCCGTAATATATGTATTGGGTGGAAAATATTGGGCGACCGCACGCGCTGTGTTTGCCATCTGAATCTTTACTGCCTGACGCAGTTTTCGTAAATGCCGGTCATAAAGACCTTGTTTCAAAAACTCGGCAATAATGAATTGATTTAATTTGGATGTGGTCATGACGCTATTTATTTTTAAACGTTTCACCTGGTCCTTGAATTTTCCGGGCAACGTGAACCCGATTCTCAAATCCGGCGCAAGGGTTTTGGAAAATGAGGCGCAGTACAACACCATGCCATTCTGATCATACGACTTCAACGTTTTGGGCCGTGTGTCACCAAAATAGAGATCGCCGTAAATATCATCTTCTATAATGGGTATCTTTTTCTTCGCCATCATTTCAACCAGCTCTTTTTTGGCGGGTTCAGGCATTTCAAATCCCAATGGATTCTGAAAATTCGGGCTCAAAATACATGCGTTCACCTTATTCTGATCAATGGCTTTTTTGACCGCATTCAAATCAATACCATGCACTGGATCTGCTGACACTTCCAGTGCATACATGTTCAGGTCCTCAATAAGCTGCAGATAACAGACAAACGTAGGCGATTCCACCAAAATCGTATCGCCGGGTTTTGCCACGGCACGAAGACACAACTGGATTGCATCCATGCAGCCGCTTGTGATGAGGATTTCCGATTCATCGTTTTTAGAAGTCAATCCAATGAGCCGTTTTGAGATCTGCTGTCTTAGAACGGGGATTCCGGCAGGCGGCCCGTAATGTATCTCAGATGTCCTTAAATACCTGCTTAAAACCGTCCGCATCACCCGGGAAATCTGTTTTAAGGGAAGAAGTTCAATCGCTGCCATGGCCGTTCCAAAAGGCAGCATGGCGGGGTCTCCGCCTGCCTCCACGATAAATTCCACCAATGCATTTACTGAAACCTTCTGAGGCCGCACAGGCGGGGATACCATTTTTGGCAAAGGAAGAATATTATCGAGGGATGGTTTGATAAAAAAACCCGACTTCTCCCGGGCCTGAACCACGCCACGTTTTTCAAGTTCGATAAAGGCGCTGTATACGGTCGAGAGACTGAGCCCCGTGAGGGTATGCAGATTTCTGATGGACGGCAGCTTGTCACCTGCCTTATATTCGCCGTTTTCAATTTTCTGCTCCAATTCATTTGCCAATGCGATATATTGAAATTCCATACTCTTTTTCCCGGTTTTATCCTTATCGAAACCCACAATCTGTTATGCTAATTTATGTGAATTTCTGTATCTGTTATTTCTTAGCTGATTTGCTACCATGGCACAATCATAAAATGAAGACTTTTAAAAAAAAGGGGAACAAAGATGAATTACGATCAATTGCTTTCAAAAAGGGTTTCAAGAATGGATGTTAACATTCTCCGTGAAATTTTGAAATCCGCATCCCGGCCAGGTATTATTTCTCTTGCAGGCGGCATACCTGCGCCTGAGAGTTTCCCCACGGATATCATTGCCGCGCTTACGACAACGGTTCTCAAGACGTATGGTGCATCTGCATTGCAATATGGGCCAACTGAAGGTTTTTATCCGTTAAGAGAAGCCGTGTCACATTTCATCCGAAAAAAAGGGATCATGGCCCGTCCGGATGACGTTCAAATCACCAGTGGCTCACAGGGCGCCCTGGATGCCATCGGAAAAATCCTGATATCCAAAGGAGATAAAGTCGCGATAGAATCACCCACATATTTAGGTGCGCTGCATGCATTCAATCCATACGAACCAGAGTATGTTCGGATAGAAGCAGATGAAGACGGCCCCATACCGGAGAAACTGGAACGTTTGCTGGAAAGTCATAAGATCAAATTCATTTACCTGGTCCCGACATTTCAGAATCCAACAGGCAATACCATCTCCCTGAAACGCCGGAAGGAAATTGCAGATGTTATCTGCAGGCAAAATGCCCTTCTTGTTGAAGATGATCCATACAGCGATTTACGATATCAGGGAGAAGACATCATCCCCATTCAGACACTGGCGACGGATCATGTTATTTATCTGGGAACGTTTTCAAAAATTCTGGCGCCAGGACTTCGGGTAGGCTATTGCCTGGCGCCCAAAGCAATTAAAAAATGGATGATTATCGCCAAGCAGGGAATCGACCTCCACACAGGCTCTCTCAGTCAGGCGATCGCTTCTTTTTATCTGACAGAAGGATATATTGATGACCATCTCCCCCTGATTTTAAATTTTTACAAACCAAGGCTTGCTGCCATGCTGGAAGGGCTTGAAGCATATTTCCCTTCCGGTTTTTCCTGGTCCAGGCCTGAAGGCGGTATGTTTGTCTGGGTAAAGGGCCCTGAAGGACTTGACATGGGCAGAATCCATGATGAAGCATTTAAGGAAAACATCGCCTTTGTACCCGGAAGGTATTTCCACATTGGACATAGGGAGGGCCTGGAGACGATGCGGCTCAATTTCACCATGCATGATGAAAAAACGATCAGAAATGCATTACATCTGCTTGCGGATATTCTTGAACGGAACGTGTCGGCTGGTTTCCATGATCAGCGGGTAACTTCCTTCAGTTATGCATGAGCCAATTTCATGGAAGCGTTCAACAGGATATCATGCATAGACATGCTGTTGAACGCTTCTACCCTGCCTGTCAACTATTCGTTCGTCTGATTTCAACCCTTCGGTTGATCTGCTTGTTTTCAGGGGTTGTATTCGGAACAAGGGGAATGGATTCACCATATCCGGCAGTAGCGAGTTTTGCGGGACTGATTCCAAATTTGGAAACAAGATAGGTTCTCACGGCACGTGCCCTGTTCAGACTCAGCACCTGATTATAGTCAGCAGGGCCATCTGAATCCGTATGTCCTTTGATAAGGATGCTCTTGTCCATAAGGTCAGCCGAGTGCAATGCTTTCCCAAGTTCATTCAGCAGGGGAACGGATGATGGCCGAATCTTGTAAGAATTGTAATCGAACTCTATATTCAAATTTACAGAACCATCAGGTGTTCTGTTCGCGTCAATTGTATTCAGCGCCCGAACGATTTCCCCGGATGAGGACGCAAATTGCGATACTTTCTGATCCGGCTCAGGGTTGCCTTGTGTCTCTGATCCAAACACAATCTTTCTCACATCACGGATATCAATAAATATATCCCGCCAGAACCGATTAAAGCTGTCAAACTCTATGGCAAGGATATCTGACACGCCATCCGGATGGCCGAAATAGGTCAGCAGCGTACCATCAGCAATGGTCATTTTCCCGCCAGACCGTTTTTCAATGATCAGTCTTCCGTTCTGAAAGGGCCGCAATTTTGTATCTACCAGCTCAATAGACATAAATTGCAGTTTCATCTGATTGAAATCAACTTTATATTTTTTATGATCATCAACGTATGTAAAGCCTTCGATATTGATCGATTTCCATTTAACGAACCGATCCTTTACAGAAATGTCCGCATCCACCGGGGGAGGCGGCTGATCAGTCATGGCTTTTGTAATGACAGAACCATCACGCAAAATCAGGGTAACGTCCGGATTATCCGTTGTGTCAGCGAAGACTGAAACAGGCAGAAAAACAAAACAACATGCAAGGATTAAAATGATATTTTCTATCCTACCCTTCTTCATGATCGTCTCCTTATTTCTGTTAATGGTTGGTTCGAATGCATGGGAAAATACTATAGTATCGCTGTTGAATAACTTCAAGGAATTTCATGCTGGCACGCCTTTACACACTGACAAATCTGCTTTTAGCCTTAAAACACTATAATCGGAGATACTTGAAATTATCAATATCAGTGCTCAATATATTTTTTAAAACATGCCTCGTTGCAAGCGATCATGGACCATGATACCGCGCGTATTCTACACCTTGGTGCCCAAACTGGCATGGCATTTTAATAAGATACTCTCACCAAATAGCCTGATTCAAATCGTCAACACCAAATATTTTGTAAAAACACTTGACAGCCAAGGAATTATAGTGCATTTATATAATCGGTTCGCATTGGGTGCTGATCATTCAGCAAGGCAAGTCTATCTTCAATTAATCTTAATTTTTAGGGAGATCTGGTCATGACAAAGGCAGAATTAATTGACAAAATGGCTAAAGAAGCCGGAATTACCAAGGTTGCTGCGGCAAAAGCGCTGGATTCCTTCATGGACGGAGTAACAAAAACCTTGAAGAAAAAAGATGGCAAAGTGACTCTCGTTGGTTTCGGCACATTTGCAAAAATCCGCAGAAAAGCGAGAAAAGGCCGAAATCCTCAGACTGGTGAACCGATTAAAATCAAAGCGTGCAATGTTGTAAAATTCAAACCTGGAAAATCATTGAAAGATTCCATGTAGAACGATTTTCATGCGGCCTGAACACAACACTGTGGCAGGCCGCGTTCTATTTTTATCACATCCAAAAAATCCATACCCCCATCAATATTCAATCCCGAATTTACTGAAGCCCTGAAGTATTTCCAAAAATGTCACCTCAACAGATGTCACATTGGACAGGGCCGGGCCTTTATGACACCAGTCGATAACAGCCTTTACATCCTTTTCATTGCCTTCGAATCTGGCTTCGACCCTGCCATCCTCCCTGTTTTTGACCCATCCGCAGACAGCATGGCTTTCAGCGGTTCGCCGTGTTTCGGCTCTGAAAAAAACACCCTGTACCCTGCCGCTTATAACCACATGTGCGCTGACTTTTTTTTCCATTTTTTCCTCCGACAAGAATCACTGAAGCATTGCAATCAAGGTGCCCTCATCGATAATGGGTATCCCTAACTTTTGCCCTTTATCAAGTTTTGAACCCGGAGAGTCGCCTGCGACAATGTAGTCTGTTTTCTTGCTCACAGAACCGGACACCTTTCCCCCTTTTTCTTCAATCAGCTTTTTGGCGTCATTCCGGGCAAGGGTTTCAAGTGTGCCCGTTAATACAAAAGTCTTTCCGGAAAATGCCCCTTCTTCCCTTTTGGGTTCATGGATAATCTGAACGCCGCTTTCTATAATACGCCTGACCAAATCAATGTTTTTCTGCTGGCGGAAAAAAACAAAAACACTTTCTGCAACCACCGGGCCCACGCCATCGATAGTCTCAAGATCTTCTTTCCCGGCATTTATGAGATGGTCCAATGTGTCAAATTCAACAGACAGAATTTTAGATACATACTCACCCGCAAACCGGATACCCAGGCTGTAAATAAACCGGCTGAAAGAAATGGTTTTGCTGCCTGCTATGGCCGATACCAGGTTTGACGCTGATTTCTCGCCCATCCGGTCCATGTCTGAAACTGTTTCCTGATCAAGATAAAATATATCTGAAACAGATGCGATGATTCCTTTTTCAACCATCTGGTCTACAAGTTTATCGCCCATACCGTCGATATCAAATGCGCCCTTTGAAATAAAATGCTTGATGCCCTCCTTTATCTGGGCCGGACATTCCATATTGATACATCTTACAGCAGCTTCATTTGCCTGCCTGACGACTCGCTCACCACATGCAGGACAATTTTCAGGCATCCTGAACGGGATTTCATTTCCGGTTCGCCTGGATTCAATCACCTTGACGACTTTTGGAATCACGTCTCCCGCCCGTTTCACAAAAACGTGATCCCCCACACGCACATCCAGCTTTTGAATTTCATCTTCGTTGTGAAGGGACGCCCGGGAAACAGTTACACCGGCGATGCTGACCGGTTCAAGACGGGCAACCGGCGTAAGCGTCCCTGTTCTTCCCACCTGAACCTCTATATCAACAATCCGGGTAGACTCCTGGACAGCTTCGAACTTATAGGCAATGGCCCATCGAGGGCTTTTGGACGTTTCACCCAGTGTCTTTTGAAAGGCGACCTGATCTACCTTGACGACCATGCCGTCAATATCATACGCCAGTGTCTCCCGTTTCTGAACAAGTTCCCTGTACCAGAAAAGCACCTCATCAACTGTAATCCCGGTCCTGATAAGCGGGTTGACCCTGAAGCCCAGACTTTTGAGACTATCAAGAAGCTCTCCTTGCGTTTCAAATGACATCCCTTCAATTTTACCGGCGCCATAAATAAAAATTTCAAGAGGCCGTTTTGCGGTTTCACGGGAATCCAGTTGCCTTAATGATCCACCTGCCGCATTTCTCGGATTGGCAAAGGGGGGCAACGCCGCCCTGATCCTGTCTTCATTAAGCTTTTTGAATCCATCATGCCCCATGATCACCTCCCCTCTGACTTCGAGAAGCGCCGGAATCCTGATACGGTCTTTTTTTTGAAGTGTCAGGGGAACGGTCGGGATCGTCTTTACGTTCTCCGTGATTCGCTCACCTCGCTCCCCGTCACCCCGGGTGGCTCCAAGAATCAGCACCCCATTTTCATAGACGAGCTCGACGGCAATGCCATCCATTTTCGGTTCAGCAGTATAACGGATATCATTTCCGATATTCAGGTTTTTCATTATCCGTTTATGAAAATCCATGATATCCGAATCGTTGAAGGCATTTTCGATACTGAGCATCGGAATGGAATGATCAACCGTATCAAAACTGGAGATGGGAGCAGACCCTACCCGTGATGTGGGCGATCCGGGATCTTTCAAATCAGGATAATCGGTTTCAAGGGAAATCAGTTCCTGCATCATCCGGTCATATCCGGCATCGGATATTTCAGGATCATCAAGGGCGTAATACCTGTAATTATGCCGGTTAAGCGCTTCTCTCAACTGAATGATTCGCTTAATAATTTCAGGATCAATATTTATAGACATGGCGAGTACCCGTGTCCTACCCTATAGGATCGGACAATTTTTCGAGTTCTTCCTTCACTTCATCGATAATGTTGTATAACCACGTCACGTCTTCAAGTGAAAGCCTGCCCGCTTTTGCGGGCGCCCTGTCCGAGCCGTCCATTTTCTTGAGAATCCTGGGACCAATCTGCAGCTTCGGCTCTCCCTTGTCATATTGATGAATCCCAATAATCAGACCTGTGTCTTCACTCTTCCATGTTTTTAACGCTTTGTCTTTTTCCGGGTCATAACCTGCCATTTTAGAACCTCCTTATCATTATTATCACGTGGAAATCATCGAAAAATCCGCTATTCTGCCAAACAAAACTGATATTTCATTTAAAAGAGCCAGGCGATTGTTACGCAGCGCTTCATCATCCGCCATCACCATCACACCATCAAAAAAGGCGTCTACCGGATCTCTCAAGGAAGCGATTTCAATCAAGGCCTGATCATAGTTTCTGTTTTCAATTAAGGTGTCAACCGTTGTTCTTGTTGTAACAAGCGACTGATAAAGATTATTTTCGCATGCGTCCTGAAATATGTCTTTATTGACTCTGACTGTTTCCGGAATAACGGCTTTCCGGATGATATTCACCACACGCTTGAATGCAACGGCAATCGGTTCAAAATCCTTCAGGGCTTTCAACTTTTCAAGGGCCTTTACTCTTTCAAATACCTGAGGCACATTGTCCACAGAGACATTGACGACAGAGGCAATCACATCCTTTGAGAACCCCTCCTCTTCCATGATATGAGAAATACGGCTTTTTATAAAACCATAAATCTGCTGGGTGATATCGTCCGTATCTTTTGGCGTTTCTTTTTTATAAAGCGACACTCCCTTTTCAATCAACGCTGTCAAAGAGATGGAGAGCCCCTTGTCTTTCATGATTTGAACCAATCCGATGCTTTGCCGTCTCAGTGCATAGGGGTCTGACGCTCCCGAGGGGATCAGTCCGGCAAAAAAGCACCCACAAAGGGTGTCTATTTTGTCGGCAATGGCAAGGAGTGATCCGGCATATGTAACAGGCAATGCACCCCCACTTGAGGTGGGCCGGTAATGTTCTTCTATGGCCATGGCCACATCTGTGGGCTCCTTTGCCACGGTCGCGTAAATCCGGCCCATAACCCCCTGCAGCTTGGGAAATTCTCCCACCACCTGGCTGACCAGGTCTGCTTTGCATATGCCGGCTGCACGACTCACATGGCCTTTCAATGTGTTGTCCGCACCCGCCATATCTGAAATGAATTCGGAAAGAATTTTTAGGCGTGATGTTTTTTCAAGCATGGTTCCCAGATCTGCCTGGAACAGAACACCTTCCAGTTTTTTTACACGGTCTTCCGAAGATAGTTTAACATCCCCCCGATAAAAAAACTGGGCATCGGAAAGACGCGCCCTCAATACCTTTTCATGCCCCCTTGTCACGACACGCATATCTTGGGTACGGGTATTATTGACGACCACGAAGTTGGGCAACAGGTCACCATTGGCATCAATCACGGCAAAATACTTCTGATGTTCACGCATGGCTGTAATCAGAATTTCATCTGGCAATTCAAGATATTCAGGATCAAATGATCCTGCCACCACAGCCGGATACTCAATCAGGTTTTTCACGATATCAACAAGTGCCTCATCCGGAAGGATTTTGCCGCCAATGGACCCGGCAACCTTATTGATTTCTCCATGAACCTGTTTTCGTCTCTCTTCAATGTCTGCCATGACAAACGCATCC
The DNA here is from genome assembly GCA_018816735.1 of Pseudomonadota bacterium. GTDB lineage: Bacteria > Desulfobacterota > Desulfobacteria > Desulfobacterales > JAHIVH01 > JAHIVH01. The sequence goes on from JAHIVH010000061.1 coordinate 316,605, forward strand.
CTGAGCAACTCCCTATAGGATTCCGGCGTTTTTATTTCTATGGCATCCGGTTTCAAAAACCGGTGTCCACGGGTTAGGTTTCCACTTGTAATATTGCCATAGACAAACGGAACGACCTCATCACCAAACAAAGCCAGTATGGATTGAATGGGTCTTGCAAAAGAGACATCAAGATCAGCCCAGCGCATGGTCTTGGGGAACGGGATAGCATCGATGACTGACGGGAAAATACCTTTCAGAAGCGTAATCGTATCTGAAACAGCCTCGGTTTTATCTGCACAGAGATATTTTCCTTTGGGCGTTTCCTTGATCCGGATATCCGAAACAGGGATGCCAACTTTTTCAGCAAACTTGACCGCAGCCATTGTAGGCTTTCCGTCCGCATCAAACCCCACTTTCTCAGGTGGCCCGGTCACTTCCTCTGTTTTTTCTTCCTGTTTTCCTGACACGTCATTCACAATGACGGCAAGACGCCTGGGGGTGCCAAAGGTCTTTGTCGAACCGAACCCGATCCTTACGTTTTCAAGTTTTGACAGAAGCATTCCCGAAAGTGCGGAAAGTGCCGGCTCAATATAGCCCGCAGGTATTTCTTCCGTTCCTATTTCAAACAATAAACTGTTCATTTTCATCACCGATTTGCCATTCTATATAGTTAAATCTGAATTGTATCCGAACCATACAGTTCTTTTAAAATTTATTTAATAAGGGAAACCCCATCTGTTCCCGCTGATTCAGATAGGCCTGGGCACATTTCCGGGCAAGCTGCCTGATCCTTCCGATGTACCGGGTCCTTTCAGTCACGCTGATTGCACCTCTGGCATCCAGGAGATTAAACGTATGGGAACATTTAATACAGAATTCATAAGCAGGGATCACAAGGGATTCATCAATCAACCGGCTGGATTCCTTTTCAAACTTGTTGAAAAGATCAAGAAGCATGTCCACATCCGCCTTTTCAAAATTATACGTGGACTGTTCAACCTCCTGCTGATGAAATATTTCGCCATAGGTAATGACATCATTATAGTTGAGGTCATACACATTATCCACTTCCTGCATATACATGCAAATCCGTTCTAGGCCATAGGTAATCTCAACAGATACGGGCTTCAGTTCAATACTCCCAGCCATCTGAAAGTAGGTGAACTGGGTAATTTCCATGCCATCCAGCCAGACTTCCCAACCCAGGCCGGATGCACCCAATGTGGGAGATTCCCAGTCATCTTCCACAAAACGGATGTCATGATCCAGTGGATCGATCCCCAAAACCTTGAGACTCTCAAGATACAGGCCCTGAACATCACCAGGAGACGGTTTTAAAAGAACCTGAAACTGGTAGTAATGCTGAAGCCGCATGGGATTGTCGCCATATCTTCCGTCCGTGGGCCGCCTGCTCGGCTGAGCATAGGCCACTTTCCAGGGTTCAGGCCCAAGGGCCTTTAAAAGTGTTGCGGGATGAAAGGTTCCTGCGCCAACTTCCAAATCATAGGGCTGACTGAGGACACACCCCTTGTTCCCCCAAAATTTCTGCAAGGCTAATATCACTTCCTGAAAATTCATTTTATCTCCTTAAATACAGATCAACCAATCGCTTTAAACAGGGTTAGACATACACCCTAATTCATTTTTTAACAAAACCAAAATTTATCCGGTTTGAAAATCTTTTTTTCCAATCAGCCCTTCCGGATCAATTTTTGTGTCAAGGAGAAACGCACTGTTCCTCGATTTCAGGATCTGTTGCCATCCGGATGTCAATTGGGGCCGATTTTCCTTTTCACAAAGCGCCCATACGCATCCGCCGCCTCCCGCACCTGTAAACCGGACCCCACAGTTGATTTCGTTTGCCATATCCACAAGCTTTACACCGATGTCATCGAGCACGTGAGGGGTCATCTGCCGCCTGATTTCCGTTTCCCGATTCATCAATGGATAGAGTTTTTGATAATCTTCATCTGAAAGCGCCTTTATAAACGCATGCGTACATGAAACAATTTCAATCCAGTCTTTTCTGTTCACCCCGTTTAAAAACTGCCTGACCCAGGTTGAATTGACGTTCATCGATTCATGAGGCTCTCCGCAATAGGCAATCAGCAGACGATCTTCAATATGTTTATATCCCTGTGCCCCTATTATTTCTGCTTTATTGTATAAGGGCCCTGTATGATGTTTTTTCCAGTACCAGGCATTGACGCCCCCATAGGCAGCCGCCAGATGATCCTGTATGCCGCATGGCCCGCTTGCGATACTGCTTTCAATATAAAAGGCAGTCATGGCCGCCTGTTTTCGAAGCGCGTCATCGGAAATGCCAGGATCAGTCAGTTTTAAAAATGCACCGCAGAGAGCCACTGCAGCCACCGAAGACCCGCCAAGAGCGCTCCTCGGAGGGGACGCGGATTCAATATCGATCAGGATACCATCGGCATCAAAATAGGCGGCCACAGCAAACATCAACCCTAACGGATGATCAAACGGCGCATCTTCCAAAACGAACTCGGCAGTGTCAAATCCTTTTGAGCTGACCTTGACATACCCCTTTTTATAAGGATAGAGGCGAACACGGGTTCTTAAAGCCAGGGCGATATTGAATGTCACAGGCTGCAGGCGACCGAGCGAATAATAAAATGCGGCCATATCAAGGGTGCCGCCCATGTCAATTCGGCATGGGGCTGTCATTTCGATGATGCCATGCTCCGGATTGGTGTTCAGGCTGACGTTCATAATCTTCTCTATACTATTCCCCACAATCTGTTTCCTCAATACGCCTCCCGGATTTGCTTTAATACCCCAAGGCTTTTTGGTGATCTCCCGATATGAAACGGGACAAATGCTTCAAGGAAATTCAACCCTTCGGAAATTGCCGCAACCGACCACCGGATTCGTTCCGTCATCTGAAAATTCCCACTCTGAAGCCAGATCAACTGTTTAATGGTTCCTTTTGACAAATACAGGCAGTGCCTGATTCCCGTGGCGCATTTGTCACATACAATGGCCCCTTTTTCAAGATCAAATCGAATTTTCGACTGACTGAATGTTCCCATGTCAAGCTGACATATGCTGCAACTCTCGAAATGGGGAGCAAACCCTGCAATATGCATAAACCGTATCTGAAAAAGAAGGCTCAGCGGATGGGGAGATATCTCTCCGGCATCAAGGGCGCCCAATGCATACATCAACAGACTGAAAAGCCCTTTCTGATGGACATGTTCTTCAAGCCAGATATACACCATTTCAGACCAGTAACTGGCATAGGCTGTTTTGATCATGTTTTTCCGGATGCCTTCAAAAGGGAATTCCTGATACGCTTCCTGAAGCACGGCAAGACCGCCCGACGTTTTTTTTGAACACGTCAATTCCAGGAATGAAAACAGCTCAAGTATACCTAAAAACCGTTTCATGCTTTTTTTTGCATTCTTTGCAATCACGGTAATCTTTCCCCTATCATGGGTCAGAAACGTAAGGATATAGTCATAATCCCCATAATCCACACGACGGATCAAAATACCGGATGTTGAGAAACCGGACATATCAGATATCCAAAAGGGCTGTGGCCAGACTGAAATAGCAATAAACGCTGATGATATCAATGGAAGTTGTTACAAAGGGACCGGTTGCTACCGTAGGATCGATATTGATTCTGGCAAAAAACATGGGGACAAAGGACCCCACAAGTGCGGCAAGAGACATGGAACATAAAACAGACAGGATGACGGCAATCGAAAAAAAGTGAGATGCCCCTGCCCCGCCGAATTGAACCTGCGCGACGGCGCCAATCAAAGAACCGTAAACAATACCCAATATCGTCCCGATCGACAGTTCCTTTAAAACCACGGGCCATAAATCCCTGACGTTAAATCGCCCGGTGGCAAGGCCTCTTACCACAATCGTGGAGGATTGGGTGCCGATGTTGCCCCCCATGCCCATAATGACAGGAATAAATGCAGCAAGGTAGGTAAACCGGGCCAGACTGGTTTCAAACCGGCCAATAATGAAAAAAGCGAGAATTCCGCCCACGCAACTTGCGAACAGCCAGGGCAACCTGATCCTGGTACTTCGGAGAACGGACTGGGTTTCAACAAACTCCTCACCTGCGCCCGCCATTTTTAAAATATCCTCGGTCGCCTCTTTTCTGAAAATATCGATAACATCATCTACCGTAACAATGCCCACCAGAACATTCTGATCATCAACAACCGGCACGGCAAGGATATCGTAACGGGCAACTATTTTTGCCACTTCTTCCTGATCGATGTCGGTTCGAACAGAAAAAATCTCGGTGGTCATAAAGTCTTTTAAAGGGGTATTGGGTTTCACCACCACCAGTTGACGCAACGAAATCACACCCACCAGGCGTTTGTTGTCATCAACCACATAAAGATAAAACGGCATTTCAACGTCCAGATACTCTTTCTGGAGCGACTCAATGGCCTCCCGGGCGGTAAGATTCTCTTTCAATGCCACGAAATCGGGGACCATGATACCACCAGCCGTGTCATCACTGTAGCATAATAGGTCCGTCACTTCTTCAGATTCTTCATTCTCCATCCGTTCAAGAATGGCACTCGATTTATCGCGGGGCAGGCGTCCGATCAGGTCAGCAACGTCATCTGAAGGCATATACTCGATAACTTCGACAATCGCATCAATAGACAAATCTTCTATAAAATCGAGAAAGGTGTATTCCTCCAATTCAGAAAAAAGGATACCCTTTTTTTCAGGGTCATCGATCAGATTGAAAATCTTTTGTTGATCATTTAGTGACAGGGATCTGAAGACCTGTGACAGGTCAGCGGCATGGGTCTTGCTGACAATCTTGGCAAGATGACTGATGGCATTTCGCCGTAACAGTCTTTTAATTGTTTCAGTAAGGATTTTGCTGTTTTTATCAATCATGGTCCTTTTTATATCCGGTCACACATGTCAGTGTGTGCCCCTTTTACGGAAGCATCAGCGTGGCAACCTGCCCGCTCTTTCCATGAATTTCAACGGGCCTGTCGTTTAAGTCTATTTTTACACCGGTTGAATTGCCGATCAGGAGATTGAAATGTTTCTCCGCTTTGAGTTCAATTTTATCTCCGGGCTTTAAAATTAATTCCTTTGGTTTTTCATCATCAACGATGATTTTTATCCACGTTTCCTCAACAGCCGTTATTTTCAAATGGAGTTTTTCAGGCAGCTTTTCCTCCGCCTCTTGTGTTATCTCCTCTGAATTCTGTCCAGAAAGTGGTTTTTGACCCCCGGCAACGTCTTCATTGGTGCTCTTTTCATCTTTATCCGTATTGGCAACGGCGTCCGGTTCCTCTTTCACAGATGGTGCAACCGGATTTCCAATAGTATCATCACTCATCCGTTTGCCAAAGCCGGTTACCAAAAAAAAAGAAACCAGGATAACCACACCAACCAGAAAAAGGGCACTCAACAGATGACGCCAGAATTTTGTGCCATAAAAAGCGAGATCTGCCTCGGCTTTTAAAGCGCCCTGGTAATGATCATAGCTTTGCTGGTACAACTGGAGGACTTCCTGCTTGTCCACACCGATCGCATCTGCATACGCCCGGATAAAACCTTTTATGAAAACATGATCCGGAAGTTTTGCATGATCCCCGTTTTCAATGTGTTGAAGGATGTCACGTCCTACTCTGATTTGCTTTGAAACTACTGCAAGATCGATTCCCTTTTCAAGTCGTGCAGTGGATAACCGCCTGCCGAATGTCAGTTGTTTATCAACTTTTTTTTCCATAGACTGCTTAAACCTCTTATTTGGTTTGGTAACAGCCTGAAACGGAATCACATGAATCAATTTATGATTCTGATATCAGATTTTTTTCTGAGTCCCTCAAGCCAAGCATTGAATCTTTCATTCACCACATCATTATATAACTTCTCGGAAATTTCTTCAGATACGTCTTCAAGTGATTTCCCTTTTTCTTCCATTATTTTTTCCACATAAAGAATTTGATACCCGTTTGGTGTCTCCAAAACATCCGTAAACTGTCCACCGGATAATCCCTTGATTGCTTGCTGGTAAACCGGTGAGAGGTCGTCAAGCTTGAACAAACCGAGATTACCGCCATCCGTTGACAGGGCCGGATCTGAAAATTCATTTGCAAGGGAAAGAAATGATTCGCCCTTGACCAATCGTTTATGAATACCTTCCATTTTTTCTTTTATACCCACTTTCAGTTCATCTATTGTCATATCGGCCACCGGCATCATAATGGTGCGAAGTTGATATTTCTTGACCTCGCCATATTTTTCAGGGTGCGCATGATAATTGGCGTCAATATCCTCATTGGTGATAATGATCTTTGACTTGACCTCATAGTTGATCAATCGGGGGCGCAGGATCTGATTTTTTATTTCATTCCGGTAGTCCGCCATGGTCAGTCCGTCTCTTGAAAGTGCTTCTCTTAATGTTTCGTCAGTCAGATAGTTGATTTTCTTTACATGCTCAATAGCATCGTCTATTTCCTTTTCACTTACCGTAAGCTGTAATCTTGCGATTTCCTGATCCGTCAGGTGGTCTCCTATCAGTTTATCCAGCATTTTCTGACGCATATCAAAAAGGACTTTGGCTTCCTCTTCTCCGTCAAGATTCCGGGCAAGCACTTGTTCCTTGTAAGGGGCAATGGCTTTTTCGAGTTCAACCAACGTAATGATATCATCATTTACCACGGCAACGATTCTGTCTAAAATATCTTCACACCTGACGTTCTCCAGGCCAATAAACCCGGATACCCCTAAAATAAAGAGGATGATACCCATTGGCATGATATCCCGTAAATACCCCCATCTGTTTAATTTGCCTGATTGTTTTTTTTTCATTTCCCGTCCTGAATGTGTTTTAATCACCGATAATCTTCGACCATTGGGCATCGCTAATTTCAATTTTGTACTTATCCTTGTATTCATTGATCCAGTTTTTGTAGGTGTCCTCTATTTTCTTCCGTTTCAGATCCAGTATAATCTCTTCATCGTCTATCGGATTTCCCGATTTATCAGCCGGGCTGCCTTCACTTTCCTCCTGGTCGCTTACAGCGTCAGCCTGACTGCCTGAATCGCCATCTTCACCTTCCATTGCCTTGACATATGCCGCAATTTCCTCAGGCGATACTGTCACCTGGGGTTCAAGAACCTCTGCCACCACTTTTTCCATCAACAACCTTTTCTTAAGCCTCTTTTCCCAGGTCTCATATGAAATGACGTTTTCAAGAAGGGTATTTTCAAACTCCCCTTCAGGATAATCCTGTTTGATGGAATCGATGGCAAAATTAAGTTCTTCATCCGTAATGACAATTTTTTTTTCCTTTGCCATTTGTATCAGAACCATCTCCTCTATCAGCTGATTTAAAATGCGAAGTTTGATTGCTTTGAACGCATCCTTGTCCTGTATCACTTCAAATGAATAGGCGGTTTTGGCCAACGTAAGGGCTTTGTTAAAATCTGAAACCGTTACCACCTTGTCATCGCAACTGATCAGAATTTCTTTTCCGTCCTTCTGCTTGGTATTTGAACAGCCGGATAGACCAATCATCACTAAAATAAATATGATTATACAGAAACTCCGGCCACGGGCAAAACATTTAAGGTTTCCGGGGCACATAGGCTTGTCCTTTTGATGACTCTCACAAATAAAATTGAATTCCTGATTGTTTTAAAACTCAGAAAAAATATTAAAATATTTCAGGGGTTAACATGCTGAGCAATTTCTTTCAAGATATTTTTGGTTTGAGCAAGCATTGCACTGAAATGTTTTTCCGCCAGACGAACCGTCAATACCTGATCCGGTGAAAATCGGTACTGACGAGGATGTGCCGCGATCAGTTTGACCATACCATGCGGATTTTTCTGGTGCAACTCTGAAAAATACAGCATTAAAACACCATCCCCCACATCAAGCCTTTTAATACCCGCCTTGATTGACAGGGCCTTCAGCATGATTTTCAGCAACATATTCCCTGCCTCTTCAGGCAGATTCCCATACCTGTCGATCATTTCTTCTTTAAGATCGGAAATTTCCTTAAGCTCCGTCATCCGTGAAAGCCGCCTGTAGATCGAAAGCCGCTGATCAATTTCCGGCACATATTTTTCCGGGATGTAGCAGGACATGCTCACGTTAATTTCAGGATCAAGCTTTTCCACAACCGGCTGGCCATTCAGATCGGCCACGGCATTTTCCATGAGTTTTAAAAACATGTCATACCCAATGGCTGCAATGTGGCCTGACTGGGATGCGCCCAGAACCGTACCGCCGCCCCTGATCTGAAGATCACTCATGGCAATCTGAAAACCGGACCCCAGATCGCTATGTTCCATCAGAACTTTAAGGCGTTTTTTGGCATCCTTGCCAAGGGGGCTGTCGCTGGGAATAAACAGATAGGCATATGCCTGCTCACCGCATCTGCCGATGCGTCCCCGCAACTGATACATCTGGGCCAGACCGAACCGGTCCGCCCTGTTGATGAACATGGTGTTGGCTGAAGGAATATCAATACCGGATTCGATGATTGTGGTACAGACCAGCATATCGATCTCCCCGTTGATAAACTGAAACATGACCTTTTCAAGATCTTTTTCATTCATCCTTCCGTGGGCCACGCCTGTCCTGACCTCGGGAACGATATTTTTCAGATGCTCCTCGATATTTGAAATGGTATTGATATTGTTGTGAACGAAAAATACCTGCCCCTTTCTGGCCAGTTCCTTGCGGACTGCTTCGACGATAACCACGTCATCGAACTCGGAAATATAGGTAATAATCGCCTGACGTTCCTCAGGTGGCGTTGAAATGACACTGATATCCCGTGTACCCATAAGAGACATATGCAAGGTTCTGGGAATGGGTGTTGCGGTGAGCGCAAGAACATCCACAGTGGCCCGCATATTTTTAAGATTTTCCTTGTGCTTCACGCCGAATCGTTGTTCCTCGTCAATCACGATCAGGCCGAGATCCTTAAATGCCACATCTTTTTGAAGCAGCCGATGGGTGCCGATAACAATATCGGTCTTGCCTTCCTTAAGCGTGTTTACAATTTCGCGCTGTTCTTTAACTGTCTTAAATCTTGAAAGACGTTCAATGCGAATGGGGTATTGATCAAACCGCTCTTTAAACGTCCTGAAATGCTGTTCGGCAAGCACGGTTGTGGGTACAAGGATGGCGACCTGCTTGCCGTCATTGATTGCCTTGAAAGATGCCCTGAGTGCCACCTCTGTCTTTCCATATCCCACATCACCACAGACAAGCCTGTCCATTGGCAGGGTGTGTTCCATGTCAGTTAACACGTCTTCAATGGCCCTGATCTGATCCGGGGTTTCCTCATATTTGAAGGCAGCTTCGAAATCCCTGAAATAGCTGTCTGTTTTTCCAAATGCATGGCCAAGCCTTGCTTTTCGCTCCGCATAGAGTTTCAGAAGTTCGCCTGCAATTTTTTCAACGGTTTTCTTTGCCTTTTCCTTGACACGTTCCCAGGTTTTGCCTCCCATTTTATCCAGCACAGGCGTAAAGCCGTCCATCCCGATATATTTCTGGATCACATTCATCCGGTCCACAGGAAGGTAGAGTTTATCATCATCCTTATAGAGAATTAACAAATAGTCATTTGTGTGTCCTGACAGGGTCAGTTTTACAAGTCCCTTGTACTGGCCCAGCCCGTGGTCAGAATGCACAACAATATCGCCCTCGCTCAATTCATTCAGTGATAAAAACTGTTCTGCCGGCTTTTTCCCGGGTGTCTTTCTGACCCGGTATTTAACGGCAAAAATTTCATCTTCCGAAATGACGGCAAGCATCTCGTCATGCCAGACGAACCCTGACGATATACGGCCGGGGCAGATGACTACCTGGCCTTTTTTATCATAAGAATCCTGAAACCGGTTTATGACAACCGGTTCAATACCGTAAGGCTGAAGAAGGGAAAAAAGCCGCTCAATCTGGGAGTTGGTACTGCACACCAGAAGAACGGAAAACCCTTTTGCTGTCTTGTCATTGATCCATGCCACAAGGGGCATCAGAACATTTTCCCGGGTTCGTTCCCGTTTGAGTTCCTGACTTAATGCTGAATTATCCTCTATCGACATATCCCGGATGTTTTCATGGGTCTGTGACGAATCATAAAATGTTTCGGAAAGTATGGTAAAAGACAGTGTTGTTCTGCTGTTCAGATTTTCCTTGATGGTCTTCCAGGGCAGGTAAAGACGTTCCGGTTCCACGCAAAGCCGTTGATCCGCTTTTGCAGATTCGAAATTTTTATATCCCTTGTCTTCAAATTCTGCTGCTGCCTGTTCAAGATCAGACGGATCCGTCAGAATAAAAATCCCCTGGGGAGATGCATAATCAAAAAACGAACTCAACGCCTTATACAAGAGAGGAATCAGGCTTTCAATTCCGGTAAAAATGCCTTCATTTTTAATCCGTTCAACAATGGCCCTGACCTTTGTCACCCGGAGTCCAAGATGCGAGGCCTGGAGCCTGACCTGTGACAGAAGATCGTCCAGATATTCTTTTTTAAGGATGGCTTCTCTGGCAGGAAGGATCTCGATTTCCCGGACAGCTTCCGTTTTCCGCTGATTCAGTGGTGAAAAAAACCGTATTGATTCTACAAAGTCACCATAAAGCTCGATCCTCACCGGATCGGTATACGCAGGGGAAAACACATCCAGTATTCCCCCCCTTACACAAAAGTCTCCGGGTTCCTCAACCAGGGATGTCTGGGTGTACCCCCCGGCAATGAGCTTTGAAATCAACACATCCCTGTCTATCTCCTCGCCTTCCATCACAAGCTCAACATATCCGGCAATTTCATCCCGGGGTATCAGGCGCTGCAACAAGGTATCCACGGGCGTGACGATGACCTGCGGGGCCTGATTGACAATCATCTTGTAGAGAAGACTGATCCGTGCGGAAGCGGTTTCATTATGATAGGAAAGGGATTTAAACGGCAGAATGTTGTAAGGCGGAAAATACGCCACTGAAGCAGTGTCCCTGCCTGAATAAAACAAAAAATCATCGACAAATTGTTCACCTGCTTTCCGGGATGGCACAATCACATAAAGCGGGGTTTTCAATTCCGCTGCAAATCGTGAAACAATATACGCTTTCTCGGACCCGGACACGCCCTGACACACCGTATGCAATGCCCTGGTGTTCAGATGACCGATCAATGATTTTATATTATTTTTAACTTGATTTTGATTCATATTCACTGTAATTCAATCCGTACATTTTGCCGATGTAACTCAGTTGGTAGAGTAGCTGATTCGTAATCAGCAAGTCAGCGGTTCGACTCCGCTCATCGGCTCCATGCCAAATCAAGGGTTTCCGGCAGACATTGCCTGAAACCCTTTTTATTTTTAACATCCAGTTTATAGCCTATAGTTTACAGCTGGCACTCTTTTAGACGGGTAAAAAAAATTGAGCAAGTCCTAATTGGGATGATTGATGAAAAATCTTATAAAAACCGGTTCTGCAGATGAATTGTTCAGTCACTTCCCGGCAGACACATTCTTCCAGTGTTTCCCCCGGCTCCACAAACCCGGCCAGCACAGAATAGAGTCTTTTATTCGGGAAACGCATTGATCTGGCCAAAAGAATCCTGTCTCCATTACAGACAGATACGATAATGCACGGATTGATTCTCGGATACATGACATGGGCGCACCCTGTGCAAATCAATGCACGTTCGTCTTCCTTCTGCTTGAATCCCTGCCCGCACCTTCCGCAAAACTGGTTATCCGCCAGCCAATCCCTTATCTGGAGTGCATAATACCCGGCTGCTGCCCAGTGGTCGTCCGACAGGATGACCGAACAGCTCACGCAGGCCGATATACGCTCCGCCGTCAATTTCAGATGCATGAAGTTCTGAAAGAAAACAGGACCGGCCTTCGGCTTCACCGATAAATTGTTTGGATTTGAGAATAATCTTGCTAACGATCAGATATCCATGATAAACATCATGACATAATCAACGAATGAGGGCACTTCACCTGAACGTTATCCCGATAGTCGAAACGACCCATTATCAATTCATCTGACGGTCAGACAATTACCCGATCAAAAAGAGACATTCATGAAAAATAACAAGAAACAACTCATAAGGGCAGTCAGTTTTCTTCTGGTAGCCGGGTTTCTCATAACAAGCCTTGCCAGTTATTTTGTATCCAGGGCATCTTTGCGTTCAGGTATCGCATTAAATGAGCTGCCACTGACCAGTGACAATATCTATTCCGAAATCCAGCGTGACCTCATTCGACCGATATTTATTTCATCCCTGATGGCATCCAATACGTTTCTGAGAGACTGGGTGCTTCAGGGTGAAAATAATGAAACGGAAATCGCAAAATACTTAAAAGACATAAAGACTCGATATAACACGATAACCAGTTTCTTTGTTTCGGAAAAAACAAAAAAATACTACTATGCAGACGGCATACTGAAAACCATATCTCCGGATGAGGAGCGGGACAAATGGTATTTCAGGGTCCGGGAAATGAAAACACCCTATGAAATCAACGTTGACCCGGACATGACCAACAAAAACGCCATTACGATTTTTATCAATTACCGGGTGAATGATTATAACGATAACTACATTGGCGCCATTGGTGTGGGACTAACCATTGAATTCGTGAAAAAACTGATCCGGACCTATCAACAGAAATATGACAGAAACATATATTTTGTTGACCATGCGGGTAATGTTAAACTTGCCGACGCCAGTGTTCAAAAACCAGGGACAAATATTTTTCAACTAGAACATTCACCGGATTTTGAGCATAAACTTAAATCGGCCTTTGCTTCAGCCGAGACCACTTTCAGCTTCAAAAAAAAGGGTGAATTAATCCATACCAATGTCCGATATATTGATGAATTTGCCCTGTACCTGATTGTCGAACAGGCCGAAGGCAGCAAAACAAATCGAATTTTCAAAACCCTGCTCATCAATTTAATGGTATGTGCATTGATTACGCTGGTTGTGTTGGTGCTGGTCACGTTAACCATCAGCGCCTACCAGGAAAGAATAAAAACCCTTGAAGGCATTATTCCCATTTGCATGCACTGCAAGGAGATCAGGGATGATCAGGGGGGCTGGAACACACTGGAGCATTACATATCCGAGCGATCCGACGCCCGGTTCAGCCATGGTATCTGCCCGAAGTGCATGGAAAAACATTATCCAAAATGAAACGAACTGGGGGTTTACCTTGCCGTCCTGCCAAATATCCCTTGATTTTTTCGCACCTCGAATCTATATAAAAACCCATTGGCCAATCTTTTAAATTATCGTCTCCTGATCTCTTGCCTTTTGATCATTATGTGAACCAACGGATACAGCTATTGGCTGTCAGAAAATCAGGGGGGTCTTGTTTTTGATGTGTAAGACCTGTTAAAAAATGATTTCCGGGAACCCTTGTCATGCCTGAACAGATAAAATCCAAAGGTAAAAAAACCTTGATTAAAAAAAGTCTGCCTGCCCAAAACAGCCTTGAACCGATGATTGAAACGCCTTTTATTGCAGGTATCGGCGCCTCGGCAGGCGGTCTGGAGGCACTGGAACTTTTTTTTGAAAACTGCCCGGCTCACAGCGGCCTGTCATTTGTGGTGGTGGTGCATCAGGCGGCTCAGCGAAAAAGCCTTCTGGCAGAATTAATCCAGAAACATACCCTGATGCCCGTCAGGACAGCCGAAGACGGACTGAAGATCGAGCCGGATGCGATCTATATCTCACCTGCCGGAAAAAATCTCGACATTATCAACCAAACATTTCAGATCATCGACCCTCAGGAGAAAGATATTCCCCATATGACGATCGATTACTTTTTCAGATCGCTTGCAAAAGATATGGAAAATCGTTCTGCCGGCATCATTTTGTCCGGAACCGGATCTGACGGGACCTTTGGATTAAAGGAAATAAAAAGCAAACTCGGATTCTGTGTTGCCCAGGAACCAAAAACCGCCAAGTTCGACAGCATGCCGGCCAGTGCGATCGAGAATGTCCCCATGGACCTCATTCTGCCACCTGAAAAAATGCCGTCTCATTTGATTGACCTTGTATCGCACCCGAATAACCGGGAAAAATTTCTGATCACAAAAAACACCAATGAGCTGAACAAGATATTTATTCTGCTCAGGTCTCATACCGGGCATGATTTTTCCAACTATAAGCCCACCACGATCTTCCGCCGCCTTGAAAGACGAATGTCCATCCATAATATCGATAATCTTCCGTATTATTTAAAATACCTTCAAAAAAACACCGAAGAAGTTCAGAAACTGTTTAAAGAGCTTTTAATCGGTGTGACCAGTTTCTTCAGGGATCCAGATGCCTTCATGGCGCTTAAAAAGCTGTTTCTGTCCTATGTTGAACAAAACCGGTTCAGCAACGATACCATCCGGGTGTGGGTGCCGGGGTGCGCCACCGGAGAGGAAGCCTATTCTTTGGCCATCCTTTTAAAAGAGGTCGTCGATTCCTGCAAGGAAAATATCCAGATTCAGATTTTTGCCACAGATATTGACGACAATGCCATTGAGCGCGCGCGCAAAGGCATTTATCCGGCAACTGTTTTTTCAGATGCGGGCAAGGAGCGCCTGGAACGCTTTTTTACAAAAGAGGAAAATACGTACAGGATTAAAAAAGATATCCGGGAAATGATTATTTTTTCACCCCAGGACGTCATCAAGGACCCACCGTTCACCAAACTGGACATCCTTTGCTGTCGAAACCTTCTGATATACATGAATGCCAGCCTTCAAAAAAAAATGATGCCGGTTTTTCACTACAGCCTGAAACCCAACGGATTTCTTTTTTTAGGGCCGTCCGAGTCTATCGGCTCGTTTCAGGATCTGTTTTCGATGGTGGACAAAAAATGGAAGATCTACCAAAAAAAAGAATTTGCCAGTGTTCGCACGTATCTGGAATTTCCGTCGAGCATCACCGATATGCCTGTTCGCCAGACCGGAATGACCAATCCTCATGTTCCCATAGAAAACCTGGCCCAGAAGGTACTCCTGAGCGTTTTTTCACCCCCTGCGGTTTTTATAGATCCGCAGGGGACTATTCTATATATTCATGGGAAAACCGGCAAATATCTCGAGCCTGCGCCTGGCAGCCCGCCCTTTAATATTCTGAACATGACCAGAAAAAATTTAACGTTCGAGCTGTCATCCGCCATACGAAAAGCAGAATCTGAAAAAACGGAAGTCCGTTATGAAAATTTGAAGGTCAGCAATGACGATGGTGAGCCGCATATCAATCTGTCGGTCCGGCCTGTTACTGAAACCGGCTCAGGCGAAAGCATTCTGATGGTGGTTTTTGAAACCGTTCAGGAAGCACAAGGGGTAAAACCGGCCCCAAAAACCAGAAAACGGAAATCGGCCAAAGAACAGTCGATAGCGGATCTCGAAAGGGAACTGGCCTATGCAAAAGAACATCTTCAAGCCACCATCGAGGAGGTCCAGACCGCCAATGAAGAGCTGAAGTCGACCAATGAAGAACTTCAGTCAACCAACGAAGAACTTCAAAGCACCAATGAAGAACTGGAAACGGCAAAAGAAGAACAACAATCGCTGAATGAAGAACTCACCACTGTCAACGCGGAACTTCAGAACAAAAATGACGAACTGTCCCAGTCCAACGACGATATGCGAAACCTCCTGGACAGCATCGATATTCCCACCATCTTTCTTGACAACGACCTTTGCATCAAACGGTTTACCACATCCGCAAACCAGGTGACCAACCTGATTCATCCGGATATCGGCCGCCCCATGGCCCATGTGGTTTCAAAAATAAAATACGGAAATCTGATCAAAGACGCCCAGGAAGTGCTGAGGACCCTCGTATACAAGGAAGTCCATATCGAAACCACCGATGACAAATGGTTTATCATGCGTATCCGGCCCTACCGGACGGTGTCCAACCATATTGACGGCGTGGTGATCACCTTTCTGGATGTCACGCCCATCGTTCTCAGCGAACAAAAATTAAACGACATGAAAAACGTTGCCGAAAGCATTGTGGAAACCCTGCGCGAACCGCTTCTGGTATTAAACGGCCAGCTCAGGGTGCTTTCGACAAACCGTTCATTTTACCGGCTGTTTGAGTCAAACAGTCATGACACCATTGGCAAACATGTTTATGAGCTTGGAAACGGCCAGTGGGATATACCGGAACTGCGAAAACTGCTGGAAGACATTCTCCCCCATAACACATCCTTTGAGGATTACGGGGTTATGCTTGATTTCCCGGGAATCGGTCCCAAAAAGCTCCTGATCAATGCACGAAAGGTGATCCACAATAACCCGGACGAAAATCTCATCCTGATGGCAATGGAAGACATTACGCCAAAAATTAACGGATAGCAGGCGATCAACCGGCCTGCTTTCTAAAGAAAAATGAGGTGATTTATGACGACCCGGATGAAAAGTGAAGACCGGTTTAAGGAACTCCGTCAAAAGGCCGAACACATTCTTCTGAACATGCCAAAAAACCGGAAGCCGACGCAATCAAACGATCTTAAAATTTTGATCACCGAGCTTCAGACCCATCATATCGAACTGGAGCTGCAAAACGAAGAACTGAAACACGCCCACCAGGAACTGGAAACCGCCCGCAACCAGTACTTTGATCTCTTTGACCTGGCACCTGTGGGATATATCACCATCGATAAAACCGGTGCGATCCGGCAGGCCAATCTCACGGCTGCTGCCCTGCTGGGCACAGAAAAACAACTCCTGATCAAAACCCGTTTGTCTCAATACATTCCGGATCAGGACTTAAACGTTTTCCGGCACTCTTTAAATGAAACGATCCATAAAAAAACGCATCAGATCTGTCAACTTGAGCTGAAACAAAAAGACGGAAAAGT
The DNA here is from genome assembly GCA_018816735.1 of Pseudomonadota bacterium. Taxonomy (GTDB): domain Bacteria; phylum Desulfobacterota; class Desulfobacteria; order Desulfobacterales; family JAHIVH01; genus JAHIVH01. Next base: position 333,465 of record JAHIVH010000061.1, read on the forward strand.
GGTGCACAGCCAGATGGCGTGGAATGCGGTACCAGAAGGGGGAAATGATATCAAGGAGATCCGGATTGTCATGACCGATATCACCCCGCTAAAAGACGTCGAACAGCAGTTGCGCATGAGCAAGGACGAATGGCAAAAAACGTTTGATGCCATAGACGATGTTATCACCATTCAGGATTGCCAGATGCGGGTTACACAATTGAACCTGACTGCGTTGAAAATATCAGGAAAGCCTGAAAATGAGGTGATCGGCAGCTTTTGCTATCAACTCTTCGAGAACAGGACATCCCCCTGCGACGGATGCCCGGTTGAAACCGTCTTTCAAAAAGGCATCCCCGGTTTTAATGTGATTAAAAGCGGCAAGCTGAATAAAACCTTCAGGGTCGCCGCATACCCCATATTTGACGATAACAGGGCGCTTAAAAAAATCGTCCACATTGCCCAGGACATCACCGAACAAGAGATAATGGAATCCCGCCTGCGTCATGTTCAGAAAATGGAGTCCATGGGTACGCTGACAGGGGGCATTGCCCATCAATTCAACAATATCCTGAGCATTATCCTGGGAAACAACGAACTCGCCATGGATGAGATCAAACCCTGGAATCCGGCCATGGAGTACATGAAAGAAATCCATCAGGCCGGGCTTCGCGCCAAAAATATAACCTTGCAGCTTCTGAATTTCTGCCGCAAACCGGATAATGTGGCAAAGCCGATGAATCTTTCGCCGGTCATCACGGAAGCGTTAAAATCCATCGGGTCATCGATTCCGGATAATATCGATATCCGGCAGGATATCCCCGGCAACCTGGATACCGTTTTGGCCGATGCCGCCCAAATCCATCAGGTCATAATCAACCTTTACAGCAATGCGGCCCGGGCCATGAAAAAAACCGGCGGCATATTTTCCGTGGGCATGGCAAACGAGATTATCAACGGGAAGAACGCCAGACGCTATCATCCCCTGGCGCCCGGCAGATACCTCAAACTCGTTATCAGTGATACAGGAAAAGGCATCGATAAAAAAAACATACCCCGTATATTTGAGCCGTTTTTCACGACCAATGAACAGGGGGCAGGGTCCGGACTGGGACTGGCCGTCGTTCATGGCATTGTTGAAAAACACAATGGCGCTGTTTTCGTTGAAAGTGAGCCTGAAAAAGGAACGGTCTTTACGATATTATTCCCGGTCTTTGAAGGCATTGTCAACAATCAGGATGAACAAAAACCGGACAATGCCACAGGAGGCGGATCGGAAAAAATTCTCTATGTGGATGATGAGCCGTCAATCGTGAATTACAGCAAGATCATGCTTAAAAATATGGGATATCAGGTTCAAAGCACGACCAGCCCCATGGAGGCGCTCAAAAAATTCAAGGAAAGCCCGGATGATTTTGATCTTGTAATCACAGACATGGCCATGCCCAAAATTACCGGCGAACAACTGGCCCAGAAAATTCTTGAAATCCGGCCAGGCATGCCAATCATACTCTGCACCGGCTTCAGCGAAAACATGTCAAAAGGCAAAGCCCGTAAAATCGGTATCAGTGCGTTTGCCTCAAAACCCCTTACACGGAATGAACTGGCAATGACCGTCCGGCAAGTCATAGATAATGCCAGAAAGAAAACATAAAAACAAGCGCAATCATCATGGTTCGATTGACCGGGTTAACCCGGACAACCCGAATAACCCAAGCAACCCCCAGGCCGCCTGCCTGAAACGGCCGAACGGGATTGGCGTTCCTTCCGACAATTATAACCATCTGATTTAATTAAAAATTGCAAATTATATTTACATTTGTTTTGACAAATTAATATCATTTATATCATAAATTGATTAAATTAATTTTTGCTATAAATATAATTAATAAACGGCATTGGAATGGCCATATCACACTAAATAGCTGTTTTTATAATGAATAATTTTTCTTGACTTGCACAAATACATATACTATTACTAACACATACCGCAATTGATTAAATTAATTTTAAAAATAGATAACAATAACGACGACGCAATGCAGGAAAATGGATTAGATTAACATCGCTGTTTCTCGATTGATTAAATTCTTATTGATCTATTCTGTGAAAAAATTAATGATGGGATAAACATCTGCCTGAATTGATAAAATCAATTTTAATGATGGGTATTCAAATCCTGCGGGTTTCACCCTGCAGCAACACACAGAATTGGAAATTACTTTTTATAATTTATTATTTTAAAGGAGTAAGAATATGAGAAAAGCTACAACGGTTCACAGTGCGCAAAAACACGAGATAGTGGTAGACAGTCTGGCAAAAGACATCTTTCTGGGCAAATTGAAACCCGACACCAAACTGCCTACAGTGAAAAATATCTCGGAAGAGATGCATGTCGATTGCACGTCCGTAAGATTGGGCTTAAAACAGCTCGAATCCATGAAAGTCCTTTCAATTCGCCAGGGCGACGGGATCTATGTCAACGACTACCTGAAAAATGCCGGAGTCGATTTTTTGGGATTCACATTCCAGAAACTGGAGGAAGATAGTGCCAATCTGCCTATAGACGGTTACCTCCTTGATGAAATATGGGAGTTCTGGATTTTATTCTGGCCTCCGGTTCTGGAGCTCGCCGCCAAACGCGCCTCTGCCAGAGATATCAAATTGCTGGTCCAGATTATTGATCAGCAGGAGGCATGTATAAACACCATGAACAGAAAAAAAATGGCCAAACTGTTAATCTCTCTTCAGGACACGACAGCGGAAGTCGTTAATAATTCGATCCTGCTCCTGATGTTCAACTCCTGTCGGCCATTCAGAATAAAAATTATAGAAATGCTTTTCGATTCAATGGACAAAGCCGAATTGCATGATGTTGTCACCATACAGAGAATTTTCCTTCAAAAAGTTGTCAAAGGCTCAGAGGGGGAAATAACAGAGGCGTTGGATGCATTGCGTGAAAGCTACATGAATTACCGTCAACGCATGCGCGAGCTGATGAGCAGTTCAATAGCTGTAAGGCATACCGACAAAACATAAAATAAAAGCAGGAAGCAGGAAAACGGTTCAGCAATGGTCGTGATGCAGAACCAAAATGAATAAACAAATGGAGGTAAACGATGCAGTACCTAGAAAAACTTATGGATCAATTTTCTGATACACCTCGGAATATTATCTTGCATGCTGACGTTTGCAGACGCGGAATAAAAATAACTGAGGATCTTAAAAATGCAGCTCCCAACACCTGTGTCACAGGCATTACAAACAAGCTGCAGGAAACCGTGCTCGAACAGATTCCCATTCCGAACCAGTTTATCTTCAAAGCCGATGAAACAACAGTAGATATCAAGATAGATGGCAAAAGTCCTTATGAAATCAATAAGGACGGAGAGGGAAAATACAGTCTTTTCTGCGGGGGGCAGAATATGGGAGCGGTGAAATTCATTAAACGCCCGTCCTATATTGACAAACAGACCTCCGATGGCAAAGATGTCGCCAACATGATCATGCAAAGGGGGCCCTTTTGCTTGCTGGTAAGCCCCCTTGATTTTTGCGCATACATGAGGAAAGATGAAGCATGCAAGTATTGCCTGTTGTCCGCAGCCATGGAAGTCGCTATAGAAAAGAAATTAATCGAAGCCATTCCTGACTACAACGTACTGGCAGAGGCTGTCTCGCTTGCGTGTGAAGATATCAACCTGAAGGATCTTAAAATCTGTGGCGGCGCGCTCTATAACACCAGCAAGGAAGCAAGCTACTATAAAAAATGCATCGAAGCCATCCTGAACCGTATCGATAAACCTGAAGAACTGACCGTATTTTCCCAGGCTTTTGAAAAAGAAGACCAAAAGGATTTGCAAAAGCTGGGTGTACAAAACGTATTGTTCAACCTGGAAGTATGGAATGAGGGCCTTTGGCCTGAACTGCTTCCCGGAAAGACAAAAGCAATTGGCCGGAAGGAATGGATCAAGCGCCTGGAAGACGCTGTTGATGTTTTTGGCCGGGGACACGTGGGAACGAGTTTTGTGGCCGGATTTGAGTGTGCGCCCCGCAAGGGTTTCCTCAGTCAGGATGAGGCGTTGAAATCCTACATCGAAGGTTTTGAATTCCTGATTAAACGAGGCATCGTCCCGTGGTTTACCGTATGGACGGCCAGTCCTCTTGTGGGTGGTTTTTCGGAAAACGATCCCCCCCCGACTGAATTCTATCTGAGACTTGGCGAGACCGTTCACGAATTGCTTGGGAAATATGGCGTCTACCCGGATCTGGGATTCAACGAAATGGGTGTTGATCCGCCCACATTGGGGCTTTACTGCAACTATTGTTACAGCATGTCATTTACGCGTGATTACCCCAGGCTGATCGGACGAAATGGCAAAAACGGTTAATCAAGAGAATAATTGAAAATCATATAATGGACTTGTTCTTGTAGAGAGCATTGAATCGTTTACACATAAAAAGTAAAGAAAGGGTATTACCATGGGCGAAAAATTTTTCTTCACATCAGAATCCGTAACTGAAGGACATCCGGACAAGGTAGCAGATGCCATATCTGACAACATTCTGGATGCAATCCTGGCACAAGACAAGAAAGGCCGAGTCGCCTGTGAAACGCTTGTAACTACCGGGCTTGCAGTCATCGCAGGTGAAATCACGACCGATTGTTACGTTCATATGCCTGAAATCGTAAGAAACACGATCCGGGAAATCGGATACAATTCATCGGATATGGGATTTGACTGGCAGACCTGTGCGATTGTGACCAGTATCGATCGGCAGTCACCGGATATTGCACTGGGAGTGGATGAAAGCTCAAATGAATATATGGATCAGGGAGCCGGCGATCAGGGGCTCATGTTCGGATTCGCAACAAACGAAACCCCTGAGCTCATGCCCATGCCGATCCTATTTGCCCATAAACTCTGCCAAAAACTTGCGGAAATTCGAAAAAACGAAACCGTCAACTTTTTAAGGCCGGACGGCAAAAGTCAGGTCACCATCGAATACGAGGATGGGAAACCCAGGCGGATAGAAGCCGTCGTCATATCCACGCAGCACCGGCCGGAGGCGACAATCGACCAGATACGACAGGTGGTGATCGATGAGGTTATTCGTAAAACACTGCCTGCTGAAATGATCGACCACAATACAAAATTTTATGTGAACCCGACCGGCCGTTTTGTTGTTGGCGGGCCAATGGGAGACTGCGGCCTTACCGGAAGAAAAATCATTGTAGATACCTACGGCGGCCATGGCAGTCATGGGGGCGGCTGTTTTTCAGGAAAAGACCCGTCAAAAGTGGACAGAAGTGCTTCCTACATGGGCAGATACATAGCCAAAAATATCGTGGCATCAGGACTTGCCGCCAAATGTGAAGTTCAGATAGCCTATGCCATTGGTGTTCCCCACCCGCTTTCCGTTATGGTGGATCCAATGGGAACAGGCAAAATTCCTACTGCGGAATTGAAAAAAATTGTGACAGAAGTATTTGATCTAAGACCAAAGGCGATTATCAGCCAGCTTGATCTGTTAAGACCTATCTACAAAAAAACCGCGGCATATGGCCATTTTGGAAGAAGCGAACCTGAGTTCACATGGGAAAAAACAGATAAAGCCAAAGCCATACGTGAAAAAGCCGGTGTGTAAGACAAACTGTATATGAATATGGATGATGCTTTTGATTATTTAATGTCGTATAGAACGATCTGCCCAGGAGAGAGGTTGAAACAATGACCAAAATTGGTATTATCGGAGGCTCGGGACTGGACAATCCCGATTTCATGCAATACATCAAGTCTTCAGATGTCCACACCCCCTATGGTGACCCTTCATCTGAGATTATTCACGGAAAAATAAACGGGGTGAACGTTGTCATTCTTTCAAGGCACGGGAAAAAACACCACCTGTCACCGACAGAGGTCAATTATCGGGCCAATGTCTATGCCCTGATCGAGAGTGGCGCCACGCATATTGTTGCCACCACGGCATGTGGCAGTTTGCGGGAAGAGATTGGCCGGGGAGATTTTGTCATTCCTGATCAGTTTATCGATTTTACCCGCCACCGCAAAAACACCTTTTTTGACTCCTTTAAAAATGGCGCACGCCATTGCGCCATGGCAGATCCGTTTAACACTGATTTAAGAAATGCGCTTATTGAAACGGCCAAAGAACTCGATTTCAAGTACCATCCAAAAGGTACGGTCATGACCATAGAAGGCCCCAGATTTTCCACACGCGCAGAATCAAACATGTTTCGCATCCTGGGTGGTGACATCATCAACATGTCCATAGCACCCGAAGCTGCTTTGGCCAATGAATGCAATATCCCTTACGCGGCTGTTGCCATGAGCACGGATTATGACTGCTGGAAAACGGATGAAGAGCCGGTCAGCTGGGAAGAAATCATGGCGGTTTTCAAACAGAATGCAGAAAATATGAAAAAAATCCTCATACATATGACCAATAAAGTTCGATAAACCGTCATTTGCCAGGAGAATGTCAAAGACAAGGAGGAAAAATGAATCTTGCAGAAAAAATCAGAACCGTCCCCAATTGGCCCATAAAGGGTGTGATGTTCCGGGACATAACCACACTTCTACAGGAACCGGAAGCTTTTAAGGAAACCATGGCGCGCTTTTATGATCGCTATAAGGAAATGGATGTGGATAAAATCGTCGGCATAGATGCACGTGGATTCATTTTCGGTGCTGTTTTGGCATACCGTCTGGGCGTGGGTTTTATACCGGTCAGAAAAAAAGGAAAACTGCCTTACAAAACCATACAGGCTGAATACTCCCTGGAGTACGGCACTGATGTTGTGGAAATGCATGAAGATGCGATTAATAAGGGAGACCGGGTCGTGATCATTGACGATCTCATCGCAACAGGCGGGACCATTTCTGCAGCCGTAAAACTTGTTGAGGAACTCGGGGGGGATATACTGGAATGCGCCTTCGTGGTTGAGCTTCCGGAATTAAACGGCAGGGAAAAGATACCCGGTCAGAATGTGTTTTGCCTCTGTGAATTTGAGGGCGAATGAGCGGTCCATATTAGACACGGTCAGTCATTTTAGAAATTTTTTTTGAAGGGATTTCCCCATGACAAAAATTCACCAATTAAACGAACTCGGACAGAGTATCTGGTTCGACTATATAGAACGGCAGCTGCTACGGAAAGGTGGCCTCAAAGCCCTTATAGACAAAGGGATAACCGGCGTTACATCCAATCCTTCCATATTCGAAAAGGCAATCACTTCCAGCGCGGATTATGATGAGGATATCGCAATACTTGCAAAACAGGGAAACTCTGCCCCGGCGATCTATGAAGCCCTGGCGTTTTCGGATATCCGGGAGGCGGCAGACTGTTTAAAACCTGTTTACGAAAAAACCAACGGGGCGGACGGATTTGTCAGCCTGGAAGTCAGCCCTGAAATCGCAAATGATTCTGCTAAAACCTATCAGGAAGGGATACGCCTGTTTCAAACCCTTGACCGGCCCAACGTCATGATCAAGGTTCCTGCAACGCAAAACGGCATGGACGCGGTGACACGCCTTATTGCAGCCGGTGTAAATGTAAATGTCACGCTTATTTTTTCTGTCAGACATTATGTTGCTTCCGCCCAAAGTTATATCAAAGGGATCAAACAGCTTATTAAACAGGGGCCTTCAATAAAAGGCGGATTATCTGCCGATCGGGTTTCCTCTGTCGCATCCGTTTTTATCAGTCGGACAGATTCAGCCATTGACCGGTTTTTACTTGAAACCGACCGAACAGATCTGATTGGGACAATGGCCATATCTGTCGCAAAAAGTGCTTATGCCAAATTCATGCAGCTTTTTTCAGGTTCGGACTGGAATGTGTTGGCAAAAAAGGGGGCCAAGGTTCAAAGACCGCTTTGGGCCAGCACCAGCACAAAAAATCCGGATTTTCCGGATACCATGTATGTGGATGAACTCATCGGCCCTCATACGGTCAATACGCTGCCGCCAAATACAGTGGATGCATTTCTGGATCATGGATCGGTCAGCGAAACATTGACAGCCGGACTGAATCTGGCGGATCAAAGAATTCAGGAACTACATCTTTTTGGAATTGATCTGGACAGAGTGCTCCAAAGTCTCCAGGACCAAGGGCTTGATGCATTCTCAAAATCGTTTTCTTCTTTGCTGGAAAGCGTTTCTGATAAAAAAGAGGGTTACTTGAATTAAAAGCCAATGAATAACCTATTAATACAGGACAAAAAGAGATCATTATGAACGGATTTAAAATATTTACCGGCAATTCAAATCCGGATTTTGCGAAAAAAGTGTGTGAGTATTTGAATGAGACATTGGGAAGTGCAAAAGTAAACAAATTTTCCGATGACGAAATTCAGATTGAAATTCAAGAGAATGTTCGATCCCAGGAAGTCTTCATTGTTCAATCAACATGTGAACCGGTTAATGACAACCTGATGGAAATCCTTCTGATGGCTGACGCACTGAAACGGTCATCTGCAAAAAAAATATCCGCTGTTATCCCCTATTTCGGATATTCAAGACAGGATAAAAAAGTGATACCCCGAGTACCCATCAGTGCAAAACTGGTTGCAGATCTTCTTGAAAAAGCAGGCATTTCAAGAATCATCACCATGGATTTGCATGCCGGCCAGATTCAGGGCTTTTTCAATGTGCCTGTGGACAATCTCTATGCAGCGCCAATCATTCTTGATTTCATTAAATCAAATTATCATAATAATGACATTGTCATCGTATCTCCGGATGCAGGCGGTGTTGAAAGAGCGCGTGCGTTTGCCAAACGTCTGGATGCGGGGCTTGCCATCATCGATAAAAGAAGGGATGCGCCAAACGTTGCAAAGGCAATGGCCGTTATCGGAAATGTAGAAGGAAAAAAAGCCATCATTATAGACGATATGGTTGACACGGCAGGGACGCTGACAGAAGGCGTCGAAGCGTTGCTTGATAATGGTGCAATGGAAGTTCATTGCTGCTGTTCGCATCCGGTGCTCTCAGGACCGGCGATAAACCGGATAAACAAATCCAGATTAAAAACCCTGGTTGTCACCAATACGATACCGCTGAATGGAAAAGCAGTTGAATGTGACAAAATCAAAGTTCTCTCTGTGGCCTCACTCATTGGTGAGGGAATGAGGAGGAGTTTCAAAGGTGAATCGGTTTCTTCCCTTTTTGTCTAACTGTATCAGGCAAATTTTTTGAGACAATATCATCAGAAATTGAGGAATTACACATGGCTTTTGATCATTACACAATTGACGACCTCTGTATCAACACCATCAGGACACTTTCAATCGATGCCATCGAGAAAGCGAATTCCGGTCATCCAGGTGCACCCATGGGACTTGCGGCAGCAGCTTATACGCTGTGGACCCGGATACTAAAGCACAATCCAAAAAATCCGCTCTGGCATGACCGGGACAGATTCGTTCTCTCCGGGGGCCATGCGTCCATGCTGCTCTACAGTCTTCTATACCTGACAGGATACGACCTTTCCCTGGATGATATTAAAAAATTTCGCCAGTGGGAAAGCAGAACACCCGGACATCCGGAATTTGGCCATACTCCCGGTGTCGAAACGACAACCGGCCCTCTGGGCCAGGGTATGGCAAATGCCGTGGGTATGGCATTGGCTGAACGCCACCTGGCATCAAAATACAATCGTCCCGGATATCAAATCGTTGATCACTTTACCTATGTCATGTGCGGCGACGGAGACATGATGGAAGGCGTTTGTCATGAAGCGGTTTCTCTTGCAGGCCATCTGGGGCTTTCAAAACTGATCTGCATCTATGATGACAATCAGATTTCCATTGAAGGAAAAACCGATATTGCCTTTACGGAAGATGTGGCCAAACGCTTTGAGGCATTAAACTGGCACACCATCAAAGTAGAAGACGGCAACGATATCAACGCCATTTCAACGGCACTTTCGGACGCGCAGAAAGAATCCGGCAAGCCGTCACTGATTCTGGTTAAAACCCAGATCGCTTTTGGAAGCCCCAACAAACAGGGATCAAGCGACGCTCATGGCGCCCCTCTGGGTGAAGAGGAAGTTCGCCTGACGAAAAGGAATCTTTGCTGGCCTGAAGACAAATCGTTTTATGTGCCTGACGATGCGTTGAAACACTTCAGACACTGTATTGAAAAAGGAATGGCAAACGAATCGTTATGGCGCGAAACCTATCATTCATTTTCAAAAGAATACCCTGAACTGGCCATGGAATGGTCCCATCAGATGAATGGTCTTCTCACGAACGGATGGGATAAAGACATACCGGTATTTTCCCCTGCAGATTCTCCAATCGCAACCCGCGCCGCCTCAGGAAAGGTTTTAACCGCCATAGCCAAAAACCTTCCGTCTCTCATCGGAGGGTCTGCCGATCTGGCCCCGTCCAATAAAACCTATTTGAATTTCAGCCATGATTTTCAGAAAGATTCTTACGATGGAAGGAATATCAGATTCGGTGTGCGTGAACATGCCATGGGAAGTATCATGACCGGTATGTATCTTCATAAAGGCCTGAAGCCATATGGGGGCACATTTCTGGTTTTTGCAGATTATATGAGGGGCGCGATACGCGTGGCCAGCCTGATGAAACTGCCGTTGATCTATGTTTTTACCCACGACAGCATTGCTGTGGGTGAAGATGGCCCCACGCATCAACCAATTGAGCACCTGATATCCTTGAGATGCATTCCGGGCTTAACGGTAATCCGCCCTTGTGACGCCATTGAAACAGCTGAGGCCTGGAAACACGCCGTAGAAAAGAAAGATGGCCCGACAGCCCTTATCCTGAGCCGTCAGAAACTGCCGATACTGGCAAGACACGGCGCAAAAAATGCGTTGGGAAAAGGCGCCTATATCATGGAAGACGCCGATGGTACGCCTGACCTTATTCTCATTGCATCCGGCTCGGAAGTTCATATTGCTGTCCTTTCGAAAGCGCTCCTTTCGAAAGAGAATATCTCCGTGCGCGTTGTCAGCATGCCCAGTTGGGAATTGTTTGAAAAAACATCTTCCGAATATCAACAAAGCATCCTTTTGCCTGATGTGAAAGCCCGGATGGCAATAGAGGCAGGAAGTCCCATGGGCTGGGAAAAATATACAGGAGACAGTGGTTTGATTATAGGTATCAACAGATTCGGAGCGTCTGCGCCTGGCGGAACCAATTTGAAAAATTTTGGATTTACTGCGGAGAATATTGCAGATCAGGCACGTAAACTCTTGAAAAATAGCGGCTTGAAAATAGCCATATAACACATATTTAAGTTTATCTGAATTTGAAGTTTTTTCTTATTTGAATACAAGAACGGTTAAGGAGGAAAACATGGCAGACATGGATGATTTGAAGGAAGGGAAAAAATATTATACGGACACACCACAGAAATCGGACGGTTTTTTCCTGAAGGGGTCGAATTCGCTCGATTGGGGAATGAAGAACAGGTTATCACGGATTTTCAATCCCAAATCCGGACGAACCGTCATGCTTGCTATCGATCATGGCTATTTCCAGGGACCGACAACAGGACTTGAGAGAATCGATCTCAATATCCTCCCGATTGTGCCCTATGCGGACACGTTAATGCTGACCCGGGGGATCTTGCGAAGCATTGTCCCGCCATCCCTGTCACAGTCAGTTGTATTGAGAGTCTCCGGTGGCACAAGCATATTAAAAGAACTGTCCAATGAAGACATCGCTGTGGATATTGAAGATTCCATACGCCTTAATGTATGCGCCATGGCCGTACAGGTGTTTATCGGGGGAGAATTCGAAAAAGAGTCCATCATCAATATGACAAAAATGGTGGATATCGGCACGCGTTATGGTATTCCCACATTGGCCGTGACAGCTGTGGGCAAGGATATGGCAAGAGATGCGAGATACTTCAGGCTGGCAACCCGAATTTGCGCAGAGCTGGGCGCCCAATACATTAAATCCTATTATATTGAAGAAGGATTTGAAACCGTAACCGCATCCTGTCCTGTGCCTATTGTGATGGCCGGCGGCAAAAAAATCCCGGAGTTCGATGCCTTAAAAATGGCGTACAACGCCATACAGCAGGGTGCCTCAGGCGTTGATATGGGCCGGAACATTTTTCAGGCCGAATCCCCTGTTGCCATGATCCAGGCAGTTAAAGCCGTTGTTCATGACAATGAAACACCGGAGGGAGCGTTTGATCTTTATAATACATTAAAACATCAGGGATAGATTCTCTATAAACAAAATAAATTTAAGGGTAACACATGAAAGTAGATGGTATCAATATTCGCCCGATATGGCTGAATCCGGAAGATGAAACACTAGTAAGCGTCATTGATCAGAGAATGCTTCCCCATGAACTCGTCATTATCGATCTGAAAAACCTTGATGACGTGATACACGCCATCAAGGAAATGGTGGTAAGAGGCGCCCCGCTCATCGGGGCGACCGGTGCTTATGGTGTGTATATCATCACCCAGGAACTGAAAAACAATGTCATGAATGACAGCATGCTCATTGAAGCATGTGACCGCCTCAAATCATCGAGGCCCACGGCAGTGAACCTTTCCTGGGCTGTTGACGATTCACTTGAAGAGGTATTAAAAGGACTGACACAATCGGAAAGAGTCACGATTGCACGGAATAAAGCTTCTGAAATCACAGAATTTGAAGCAGACAACTGTGAAAGAATCGGTCAATACGGCCTTAAAATTGTGGAAGAGATCAGCAAGCGGAAAAAAGGCGACACCGTAAATATACTGACACACTGCAATGCAGGATGGCTGGCATGCGTTGAGTATGGCACAGCCACCGCACCGATGTATTCGGCTTATGATAATGGCATTGATATTCATGTATGGGTGGATGAAACAAGGCCCCTTAACCAGGGAGCACGGCTTACCGCATGGGAATTGGGAAAACACGGGATCAAACATACGGTAATCACCGATAATGCAGGTGGCCACCTGATGCAGCATGGCCTGGTCGATCTTGTTCTGGTTGGAACCGACAGAACGACCTATACAGGCGATGTGGCAAACAAGATCGGCACGTATCTAAAAGCGCTTGCCGCAAAAGATAATCATGTTCCTTTCTATGTGGCGCTTCCTTCGAGTACGTTTGACTGGAACGTAAGGGATGGTGTAACGGAAATTCCCATAGAAGAACGGGACCCGGATGAGATCAGGTTTATCCAGGGGAAAGATAATGGAACAATCAAAAGCGTTCTCGTTCCCCCGAAAGACAGCCCTGCAGGAAACTATGCCTTTGACGTGACCCCTGCAAGACTGGTCACCGGATTTATTACGGAACGCGGCATATGCCAGGCAAATGAAGACAGTATAAAAAAATTATTTCCTGAAAAATTTTAAAAGAAAAATTCCGGTTGCACATGATGAAAAACAAATTTCTTATACTCAAATTTTTAACGCTGTTTTTTTTTGTAAACCTTGCGATTGGAGAAGAATCTGCAATTACTCCTCAAGTATTGGTTCGCTTTAATGATGAGAATCGTCAAAAATTGATGAATAAGGAAGTCGTTTATAAATATACGGAAATCAAAGGCAAAGATGGCAGTGAAAATGGATACGGTGAAGCCGCAGCTATTGTGGCTGCCCCCATTGACAGGTGTTTTACCCTCTTCTGCGACTTCAACAAACATCACCTCTTTTTTCCGAGAAAAAAGGAAAGCAAGGTCGTCAAAACCTGGGAAAACAATGCGCTGGTTTATAAAAAGTTTAAAGTGTATTTTACAACCATCGCGTACACGACGCTTTATACGATTCATAAGGATATCTATCAGGTAGACTTTAAACTGGATACGGGTTATCCCCATGATATCAAAAGCAACGCCGGATATTTCAAATTCGATGTGATTGATGAAAATAACACGTTGGTATCTTTTGTGCTGACAAAAGTGGAAACAGGATTAAAAGTACCTGCTTTTATTCAGAAGTATATTACATCACGTGACCTTCCTGACGTTGTGGACTGCATCCGCAAACGGATCGAATCAGGGGGAACGTGGGTGAAAGACTAAAAATGGTATAAAACGCATAACAGCCTGAGGAGAAGAAATGGATTTAACGATATTTACAGGTATCGCCATAAGCACTTCAAGTACGATTGCCTTGAATGTCGGAAAAGGCATTCAAAAGATGAAGGTTGATGTCCTGACTCAGGGCCTTAATATGTTTTCAAAAGAAAACCGCAACGATTTTTTGATATGGCTTTTCGGTGTCATCGTTACGGCGTCAAGCATTGGTCTTTATTCTTATGCCATGAAACTGACGGACAAGCCATCCACAGTTTCTTCCTGCACAGGACTGGGACTTATAGCCTTGGTGGTTTTTGCCAAATATGTCCTGAAGGAAAAGGTCGGACCAAGAGAGATTGCCGGATGCACCCTGATTGTTCTCTGCACCCTTTCACTGACATTAAATGATAGCAAAATAATGACGCCCCAGTCGTTTCAGATTTATGAGCTGATCAAATATTCGGGTATAATAATTTCGATTTTCATTGTTCTTGTCCCCTATTCCCTGATCACCCACACGCTGCACGGCATGGTTTTCGGGTCACTTGCAGGTGTGATGATAGGCATTGGTCTTTTTCTTGGGGACATTGCCCTGGTTGAAGCAAATGGTGATTTTGTGGGACAACTGTATACGCCCTACCCGTATATTGCTTTTATCGCAGCCGTATCTGCGCTGGTTTTTACCCAGATTGGGTTTTTAGGGGGGCGGGCGGTCGTTGTCGTGCCCTGCATAAATGCATGTACGATTTTGACCCCCATACTGCTGGAATACCTGATATACGGCATTACGCTCAATACGATCCAATACTTCTCGATCCTGGGAATTCTGGGAGGTGTGATTCTGCTCTCCAGCACGGGTATGGAGACCAGGAATCCGGGTATAAAAAAACAATAAAAAAGGAGGATGATAACAAATGTAACATTTTGGACTTAAATCCGTTTTCTTTAAAAAAAATAAAGAGGAGGAAACATGCAAAGATATCTGAAATTTGTTTCAATTATATCATCAGCAATCATTCTTTATCTGTCTCTTGGCTGCGGATATTTGAAAAAGGAAGGCGAGGACGCCTATGAACCCTTTTATGACTCAGATCATTACATGCCGGGCGATTCGATTAATGCCCTGGGCTATGAGGATGGGCAACAGATTGACGTGTATTTGACAGGCCAGACAAAGAGTACAGATATTCGTCCATTGAGTGACGGCGATTATGTCAAACCCAATGTCCAGATCCCTGTTTATATCGAAACAGCGACACGGTTCAAAGGCAAAGACCCCATGGATCAAAGGGTATATATCAGCGATGGCGGGAATCATTTCAGCGTGGAAGCATTTCTGGATGAAGCCAGCGGATTCTACACCTGTGAATATACCTTTGATGACAGTTTCCTTATCTATCCGTTGCTCATTCAGGTGATTTATCCGGACAATCAGGCATCGAAAAAGAAGCTGCTTTTACGGACACGGGAAAATCCCTTAAAACCGTCTTCGGACAAACTTGTCAAGAACGGGCTTGGCATTACCCTGGGACAAAATGCCCTGGACAGTCTTAAAGCACAGTTTCAGAATATGGTGCCGGGAAGCCTGAAACTGACAAAACTTAAACCGTCCACATCTGACGGGTACATATTTTATCTGGAACTGGGGTCATTGATAGGTGCAAATCTCAACCTGAACGACACATACATAAAGGATGACGAGGAGACAAGAGGTCTTTCCATGGAACTTGATCTGACCTCCAGAGTTCAAAATCAGTCCGCATATGCTCAAATGATGAACTGGCTCATCGATCTTCTTGACCCCATTATCGATTCAGCCGGTCTTTCAGACCAGGTCATCGGCCCGGTTTCCTTTTCTCTTTCCGATATGCTTGCCGATCTTGCAAAGAACAACGACGATACAGGTGCAGAAAGCGACGCGTCAGAAAATGCGTTCCTGAATCTGTTGGAAAATCTTACCCTTGATTCCCAGTTGTTTCTAAACATATTTGGGTTACCGGAAGATACGGATGCTGATTTTGCAGCCGTCGGTGCAGGACTTTATGCCACAGACACAAAAAATCTGGCGATTGATCCTGAAACGGAAAAACCCGTCTGGCCGGATGTACAGGTGGATAATACAGATACAAACATAGATATGTCAAAAATAAAAACAGGCACGACGGATCTGGGTATTGGTATTTCCCAGTACAATCTGAATCAGGTGATCAGCAGCATGATGAACAGTTTCAGAATCGTTTTGGGTCCGGACAGGATAGCAACCTTAAAAGACTACATTGCGACCGAGAATCCGGATGATGTGATGACGCTTGCCCTTACCCTTAATCCGGAAGGCATTGCTGTGGATTTTACCCAGCCTGACCTGGTTTCAGCAAATACGGCGTTGATTGCCGTCAATGACATTCATGCAGAAATACTTGAAAATGAAATTGCAAAAGCACTGCTATCCATAGATATCACGTTAAAAGTCGATTCGTCTTTCAGCATCGAAGACGGCAATCTTTACCTGGATCTGGAAATAAAACCTTTGGAGGATCTGTGTCATATCCATCTGATGAAAGATAACAAAGGAATCGGGATCGTTGACCACAGAAGTCTGGTGACCAAACTTTTTCAGGAAATTGCCGGTTGCGAGCCAGATAAACCGCTCAAGGTATCCATATCGCTCAGTGACCTGGGAATCATGCCCTCACTCAGCAAGGGAGCAGGCAACATTAATTTTGACGGCAAAGGCAATTGCTTTATGAACCTGGCTGTTGAAAGCATTGATGCAAGCCGGTTTTGTTTTATTTCTTCATTATAGGCAAAAAGATGATTATGAATTCAAATGGCCCTCTATGCAAAACAAGGAGTGATGGATGAAATTGATCTTGATGCTGTGTTTATGCCTGTTTCTCATTTTAACATTTTTCAGGACGCCCTATTGTGACAGTCTGTTTATGGACAAGGAGGAAGATGAGCAATCGAGCCCTTTCAATCTGGAAAAACTGTTTGAAAAAACGGACAAGCAAATCAAGGAAAAGGTTTCCGGCAGTGTTTTGGATCCACCCAAAGAAGGGAATTACGCGCTCTTCAGAAATGCGAAATTTCATTTGAAGGGGGATTTTCAGATAAATAGTGTTTTCTACAGTGAGAGAGATGTAAACGGGTATAATGGAAACGATAAAAAATGGGATTCAGTCAAGGAATTGGACGTGAGAACCCAGACAAATGAAGTGGAAGCCTTCATGTATCATGATCTTACACTGAAACCTGTGATTGAATTTAATGATGGCATGGTCTTCTTGCACATGTCTTTGTATCATGGCGGATTCATGTATGAAATGGATTATCCGAATGTGGTGTATGATAATAAGAGTCCTACCAAAGATTTTCTGCAGTCGAGACTCGATTATCAGAAACTCATCGTCGAATCCGTCTTTCTTG
Source organism: Pseudomonadota bacterium (assembly GCA_018816735.1). Taxonomy (GTDB): domain Bacteria; phylum Desulfobacterota; class Desulfobacteria; order Desulfobacterales; family JAHIVH01; genus JAHIVH01. The sequence continues at coordinate 350,903 of JAHIVH010000061.1, forward strand.
AAATGATTACGCCGGCCGGTATTATTGCTGCAGGTATTTTTCCGGATGAGATACTCGGTATCAATCTCAACGGATTGATATATGGAATCGGCCTGCCCAAATATCCCAATCAAACCTTTGCGTTTGCCTACGGCATAAAAAGTGAGGGGTACAACAAATACGCATTTGAGCATCCCGAGGGGATTTATTACACCGATACACAGAATGATGATAACTATCAGGACAAAGATGACCAGACCGTATTTGCATTTCTTTTAATGTATGACAACAAGGATACCCTCAAAGGGAAAATTCAGCTGGCAAGAGCCAGAGGCGGCTCAGGATCTCCCACGTATGAGGATTTAAGAGTTAACAGCCTGTCCGGCGAACTGGATTACCATAAAGATAAACTGAAAATCTATGCAAGATATGATATCCGGCAGGGCCCCATTGTTCCGTTTACGAAAAATGATGAAGGTAAAATTTTAAAGCAGATTCCTGATATTTTCAACACTGTTCTTGCTCAGGTTGATGCAAACGGCGAACAATACCGAACATTAAATTTTAATGTGGAAGATCTCGAAATTCCATTTGGCATCAGTTTTTTTGCCATGGCAAGCTACGATATGGGCAGATATACACCGGAAGCCGGTTTTTTATACACATCAGGCGGCAGTAAATGGTATGAGGCAAACCATTTCATGGACCGGTCATTTGAGCCGGAAGGGAACAGAACCCCAAGGCCCTATATGAAAGCATACCTCCTAAACGAGATTGAAGACAAATATCATCCCCTGATCAGCAATTTTGCGACTTATGTTATGCCAAGAGATACGGAAGTCATGTCTTATCAAAACATGACCGCTTTCAAAATAGGCACCAAATACCGGATCAGCGAACATTTTGAACTTTTTACCCAGGCGCTGGCTGCATGGCGGTCCAATGTCAAGTACTATGAAGAGGACTACTGGGATGTCTTCATGCTGTCATATTTCTATTTCAACCTGAGATCCTACTCGGCGCCGGACGGCACAAAAAGAACCCTGGTACCTGCACTGGTTTCCCTGCAGAATGTGGACTACCACCAGAAAGTAGATCCGTTTTTAGGTATGGAATTCAATGGAAAACTGACCTGGTTTGCCCGACAAGGCCTTGAGATATCACTGATTGGCGCCTATTTCAAAACAGGCGGCTTTTACGAAGATTTGCTGACACCGAAAAAATATCTTCTCCAGAAAGCGACAATTGATGAAAATGTGAATGTGCAGCTCGTCGGCAACCCTTCAATATTTTACGGACCCAATGAGTCTACCAATACATATAAACCAACTGATGCATGGACGGCTCAGTTAAAATTTGACTTTAAATTTCAATAGAATCAAAGGATGTGACCATGGATAACCAGAAGTATGTCAAATCCGCGCCTGTCATTATCGGGTGCGACCACGCTGCATTTCCGCTCAAGGAAAAAATCAAATCGTTTTTAGTCGACGCAACTATTGAAGTCAAGGATGTGGGGACATTCAGTGAACAATCGGTTAATTATGCAGAATATGGCATGAAGGTGGCCTCAAAAATTTCCAGGGGAGAATTCACGCGTGGCATTCTGTTATGCGGGACCGGCCTGGGCATGTCCATGGTGGCAAACAGATTCCCCCATGTTCGTGCCGCACTTTGCAGTGATATATTTTCGGCTCAAATGAGCAGATATCACAATGACTCGAATATTCTTGTCCTGGGTGGCCGTGTGATCGGGGAAACACTTGCCATGGAACTGGTCAGAAACTGGCTTGAAACCCCTTTTCTGGGAGAGCGTCATCAGGACAGACTCGCGACGTTTGACACCATACCCAGTGAAGAAGGCATTTAGACACAGAATCAATTTTTTGCCATGAAGCACATGAAAGAAAACGCCCTGAGCAACATGGTTTTAAACATGATCCAACCCAGATTATTACATTGAGAGGAGTTTATAAAATGGTAACTGAAAGCAAATTTGAATTGGAAACATCCATGATATGCCTTAACAAAAAGAATGCGATAAAGGCCTTTTTCAATCATCATGGTATCATGCAAAAGACCGTCATGGTTGCACTCCTGTTCGTACTCTCTTTATGGATGTATGCCTGCGAGCGTCAGGATGAAATCCCCCTCCTGCAGGATCATTTTGTGACGCTTCCAAATGGCGATGTCATGCATTATCTTGAAACCGGCAACCCTGATGGCAAACCCATTTTGTTCGTGCACGGATATCCGACATCTGCATTTCTTTACAGAAACATCATCACCCGTATTGCGCCGGATGAGAATTCTCCTTACAGGTGTATCTCCATTTCCCATATTGGTTTTGGCAAATCAAGCTGCCCGGGAGATGGGTCAATCATCAGTCCCCTTTATGAAGTGGACAGACTGGAAGAATTCATTGAGCTGATGAATCTGGACAATTTTGCCGCAGTCATTCACGATTGGGGCGGACCGATCGGCGCTGCCGCCACGTTAAGACAATCGGACAGAATGAGCCATCTGATTATCCTGAATACCATGCTGGCCTTCCCGGAAATCTCTTTTCTCGATCTTGAATCCATCATGGGGTTTACAAATGGTTTCTTTTCACAACCCAGACCGCTGATCGAAATGGTTTATCCCGATGCGGTAAAAGGTGCCATGCAGCTTCTTTCAACATCGGTTATGTCCGATGCCGTTCTTGAAACCTATGCAGAACCCTTCAGAGGCACAGATGATGAATGCAAATGTAAAATACGTGCCGGGATTAATTTGTTTTCAAAAGCGCACACCGAAATCGCCATATTTGAAGAAATCAAGGAAAATGCCGTTGCAAAATGGTCAGACAAGCCGGCTGTATTTTTATGGGGAACAAATGATCCCTTGTTAGGTGCCATTACCGGCATTGGCATTGATGCCCATAAAGCCATGGAAAGTATTTTTCCCCAGGCAGAAACAATGCGCATCAAAGGCGCCAGCCATTTTATGCAGGAAGACAAACCCGATGAGATAGCAGACAGGATCATCGAATTTATCGAACTCTAAAAAACAAGGAGCACCTGAAATGGCAAACCATGATTGTGAGACATGCAAATTCAGAGCAACATATGACAACAACCCCAAATCATTTTCAGGCCGTATCTGGAGATGGCACGCAGGATGGTGCCCGGGATGGAAGTCGTATATCACCTCTCTTCCGGATGAAGATAGAATTAAACTGGCGAACAAATACAACATGGATAAATATAAATAAATCTATTTTTTTGTAAATCACAGGAGATTTTTTGTGAGTAATAAGCAACTGGGTATGGAGACCCTTCTTTCTAATCCTGAAGTAAAAAAAATAATTGATAACCTGAGCCTTGAAGAAGCGGAACGGATAACATATGTCCCTCCTAAATGCGAAGCCTTTGCAAACAAATATTCGATTCTTTCACCTACAGATCAATACACCTTCTCCCTTGACCCGGAGGTGCTAAAAAAACTCCCCAGAATCAGTAGCAACAAAGTTCAGCTGATTTCCGGTAACAACGAAACAGATGAACCCCATCTCACCGCATTCACCAAAGAGCGAAGAATAGGAATCGTATTTTCAGGCGGCCCCGCTCCAGGAGGACATAATGTTATCGCAGGTCTTTTTGATGCTGCAAAAGCCGCCAATCCCAGGAACAAAATATTCGGTTTTCTGCAGGGCCCGGATGGCATTATAGAAGGTCAGGCCATCGAAATATCAGAGCGCCTGATCAATGCAAACAGAAACAAGGGCGGTTTTTCAATGATCAAAACCGGCAGAACCAAAATTGATTCAAAAGAGAAGCTGGCGTTGTCAAGGGAAACCTGCAGAAAATTGAATATTGATGCATTAATTATTGTTGGCGGAGATGATTCCAATACCAATGCGGCATTTCTGGCTCAGGAGCTTTTTGATGACCGGATCCAGGTCATCGGCGTACCCAAAACGATCGATGGGGATATCCAGGTCAAAGACAGCAACGGCACGATGCTTTGCGCCATGTCCTTTGGATTCCACACAGCAGCACGATCCTTTGCCCGAAATATCGGCAGCCTCTGTGTGGACGGCCATTCAGATGTCAAATACTGGCATATCTGCAAAGTAATGGGCCGGACCGCGAGTCATCTGGCACTTGAAGTTGCCTTGCAAACCCATGCCAACCTGACTCTGATCGGTGAAGACCTGGCAGACTATATTGATGAGAAGAGACTGAAACAGGCAGAAGAAACCCAGGAAGTCGATTATTCGGCATATGGCATGACCCTGAGACACCTGTCCCGTCTGATATGTGATGCGATCGTAAAACGCGCGGCTGCCGGTAAAAATTACGGTGTTATCGTCATTCCGGAAGGGGTGCTGGAATATATAAACGAAATTCAGATCATCATTACAAAATTAAATACGATTATTGCCGACTACAACCACACGCATGACAAGGATTTCCACACGACGTTCCCTACGCTTGAGGATAAGCTTGAGTACTTGCGAAGGCTTGTAAGAGGGGTTCGTCCTGAACTGCCGGCAGGTCTCTGGAATGCCCATGATGACGACCTGTTCAATGACATGCCTGATTTTTTCAAACAAGGCCTTCTTACGGAAAGGGATAGCCATGGAAACTTTCAATTTTCACAGGTTGAAACCGATAAGATCATTATGACGATGGTGAAGGACTACCTGGATATTTTAAAAGAAAAAGGAAAATATACCATTGGTATAAAAAATGACTATTTTCAAAGCATGCTGGAAAGAGATGGCCTTGACCCGGATTTTTATGGCCCTGTGATGTTCAGGAATTATGGAAATGGCGAGTTTCTGCTTATCAAGCAGGATATCATATCGAAAAAAACCCTTGTCCAGACATTCATTAAAAGCGGCAAACTTGAACAGGAAGAGGAACTGCCGCCTGCGGTGATCAGGATTTATGATAAAACCGTCCCCAAATTCAGAACCCAGACCCATTTTTTCGGTTATGACGGAAGAGGAAGTGATCCGACACGCTTTGATTGTGATTATACATACAACCTTGGGTTGACGGTTTTCAGCCTTGTTGCAAATGGGGCAACCGGACAGATGGCGGCCATTAAAAATCTTGATCAGGATTTTTCAAAATGGGAGCCGATTGGCGTTCCCATTGCGCCGTTGATGCACCTTGAGGAGAGAAAAGGGAAAATGACGCTTGTAATCGAAAAAAGTCTGGTGAACCTGGAGTCCAATGCCTTCAGGATTGTAAAGGCTTTAAGAGAGAAGTGGCTCGCGGCTTCTCCTTCAGACGATGATTTCAGAAGTCCCGGACCGATCCGGTTTACCGGTAAAAGTGAAGAGGAAAGACCGATGACGCTGATCTTGAACGCCATCGGGGCATAGGATTCTTTATGATGTCCATCTTGACAAAATAATGGCGGCGAATTTCCGCCAGTATTTATCTGCTCCCAATTATTTAATATGAATATCCTGCTGGGGGAATGGTATTTCAATGCCTTCTTTAATAAAACGCTTGTATATGGCAGTGTTAAGAATATGTATCACCCTCCCCCGCATAACCGGTTTTTCCACCCAGCACAACAGTTCGTGATCGAGGCTTGAATTGCCGAATGTCCGGAAACGAACCCGGGGTTCGGGAATAGTGCAGACTTCCGGTATGGTGTTTGCCACATCCAGCAATACCGCATGGACCTTATCAATATCTGAACCATAGGCCACACCTATCTGAACGCGAATACGATATTTCTCATGGGGTCCGCCAGCCTCATTCGTTATTTTCGTATTTCCCATAATGGAATTGGGCACCGTGATTTCAACATCGTCACGTGTTAAAAGGCGCGTACTTCTTATGCCGATGTTGGTCACTTCTCCCCGCTCACCCGAATCAAGGACAATGAAGTCGCCCATCTTATACGGGGCATCCGCAACGATAAAGACACCGGAGAACAGGTTTGCCAGGGTATCCTTGGCGGCAAAGGAAATGGCAAGACCGAGGATTCCTGCAGACGCCATCCATGCGGTGACATCAATATTCCACGCCAGAAAAACGAAATATATGGACAGGGCCATGACAAGAATCATCAGGAGATTGTTGAACAGAGGCAAGGTCCGGTCCTGGACCATTTTAAACCGGTTGTTGTCGTGACTTAAATATTCCAGAAGCAGTTTCATGAATTTCAGGCCTGCACCTGCCCAGAGGAAAATGGCCACGGTTTTAAGTCCGCTCAAGGTCAGAGAATGAATGGTCGGTGTCAGCTCAAGCCTTTCTGTGGCGAGTGACAGGCCAAAGAGAATGATACTGACGAAAACAGGTCTGTGAAAAATATCAAAAACCTTGTCATCCATGGCGAATGCCGTCTTTTCTATCCACCGTTTGATATAACGGGTCACAACAAGATCCAGAATTTTCGCTACCCCGTAAAACAGAATGATAATCAGGAGGGCCTGAAGATAGGTATTGGGTGCGATCCGGGCAATGGTTTCCACCAGTTTGTCTGTTTTGAAAGTCATTCAATCACCTTTTGGACGATAAAAAATAAGATAGTGTCAATTCCGCCACAATGTTTTTACCCAATGCTTCGGCAGGGGCGAACCTTCGGGTGAATTCAAGCTCCTTGTCCGTGGGAGGCGGAACAGATGACAGGTCGTCCGATACGTTTAAATCCCAGGGCACGTCTTTTTTGACCATGTCCACATCAACGCCCGGATAAATCTGGTCCAGATAGAGCTCCCTGGTGATTTTATCAAACCTGAAAATACCTTTTGTGGAGATCAGCATGGACGGGCCTGATCCTTTGGGAAACCGCCCGGATTTATCCCTGCTGTCGCCGCCATCCAGATAACCGGGTGATGTAAAATAGTCGAGTTTGTTTACGAACTCCCCACCTCTCATGGTGAGAACCGTTTTTTTCGCATAGGAAATAAAATCCGGCGCCCCACCGGCACCAGGCAATCTGAGTTCAGGATCATGGTAATCTCCTATAGCGGTCGTATTCAGGTTGCCGTATCGGTCGATCTGGCCGACACCCAGGAAGCAGACATCCACGAATCCCCGATAGGTCATCGTAAAGGTGGAAAAAAGATCCGTTGCATAGGAAAACCCCCTGCAGCAATTGGCATCGGCAATATGATTGGGCTGAACCAGAGGCTCGAAATCTATGATACCGGATTCCATCATCAGGTTGGTATGCGGGGCATGAAGGGCTTTGGCCAAAGCGCCTGCTGTTGTGGGCAGACCGACTCCCAGGACGACATTCTGGTGATCCTTTATTTCCCTTGCCGCCACGATAATCATCAGTTCGTTTAACGTATATCGTTTAGCCATGGTACAATTTCCTCTCTTCTATGATTTTTTCGACCTCGTCTTCCGTGATGCCCATATACTGTTCCCGGCCGTTTTCATCATAGGAGGACGTAAAAGCGGTTCCATAATCGGCAGGTGTTGAGAGGTACGGTTGGGCCTTGATTTTGTTGAAATGGTTTTCTCCGAATGTTTCAATGAAATGTCTGGTATATTCCTTGCGGTCTTTTACACCGTAAATCCATTCTTTCATCCATGCCTTAAGCCCATCGCCGGTTGCCGCAAGGCTCTGAAAGAGGCCATATGCCAGCCTGTCCAGATTATAATACCCGAGGACTTCTGAGGGATGGCTGCCGAATGGCGCCTCCACGACTGCATGGGTCCGAAACGCCGGAATAATGGTATGATGGGGACTCGATTTGATCACTTCATGGTCGACGATCTCTTCGCAGGATACGATGATTTTTTTGCTCGAAAGAGCGGCGGCGGCCACACTTCCCATGGCCCCCCAATACTGGGCATTTCCGAATTTATCGGCACGCTGCACATGCACGATGCAGACATCGGGATTTGCCGAAGGAACGGTTAAAATCTCTTTTCCCGTATACGGGCATTCAATCGTACGGTATTTGTCTTCGCCCATGAATCCCCGTTTTTTATAAAGGTCCGTTTCCATGACCCCTTCCAGGACCTGCATGAAGGTAAACCCGTGCATGCCTGCCACCAGCCGGGCATTGTAGTTGAAATTGGTGTAATCCTCCAGTTCAAGTGTCTTTGCCTTAAGTGCCCGTTCGACCGCCGATCCCCCTGCTTTCCCGCCGGACCTCAGAATGTAGGTGGTTACCAGACGGTCCACAAGACCGGCCTCCACCATGATTTCCACATCGAAAATGCCGGATTGCGAGTAAAGGGTTAAATGTTTCTTGTGCTGCCGGATCACTTCAAATACCAGTTCCGCGCAGGTGCAGACCGTGTAGTTGCCGATGATCAGATGATCGCCATCATTTACAAATTGTTCGACAGCCTCTTTGGCTGTCATGACCTTGTCGTGGTTGTTCGTCATGTTTTCCTTCCTGTTTTATTCTCACACGTCTTCCATGGACACAAGCGTCACATCAAGATCTATGTCCCCTTCATCATAACATGTATGCCCACACTCAACATCGGCGTCCGCTTCCAGCAAATCGCCATCCACCGAATAAACGGTCATGATTTCACCATCAAGCCTGACCTTATAGGTTGCCCTGGCGCTGTATGCACCATTTTTTACAATACCCGTCATTTCATACTATTCCCGATATACACTTCGTAATTATCAAACTTTTCAATGCTTACGGGCGAATCTAACCAACTATGAGAATTCATGCAAGGATTTTAAAAAGGGGGCATTGAGGAAACGGTTATGAGGCATAAGTATTCATCAGTGATTTTAGAAGGCTTTTCATTGACAGATGATTGGCTTGATCATGAATCACGAATTCATGAAGGGACTTGTCCTTTGAAATCATATCCAAGAGGTCGCTGTCCTGAACCACGCGGCTCACCAGCGCTTTATCATCTAAAAACAGGTTCAGGAATGATGGTTCTGAAAGATTTTTTCGTAAGAATATGGTTGTCATAAGTTCCAGATTGGTGGAAGAATTGATGTTGTCATATGCTTTTTGTATCAATTCCTTATCCGTTGATATCCGGTCTATCAAGCTCTGGTCATGGGTATGCTGCCGGGTGAGAAAGGCGAATATGGCCGATATGACCGTCTTCAGCCCTTCCTCCGAAACGCCTGCCTTATATGCCGTCAACAGGAATGTATCGTCATTGGTGAGCCGGTCGACAAATCTTTTGTCCTTGAGATATTTCCTCAATTGCGCATTCAGGATGACCCTGGCAAAATAAATGTTTTCCTCGGAAAAAACATCCCCGCCCTTATATTTTTGACTTTGGAGAATACGTTTCAACCCCATCAATACTTTATAGGGATTTTTGACCACTTCCATGTTGACGGCAAACGACGGAAGATTTCCACGGGTATCCAGATGAAGGGTGTATTCAACGCGGGTTTTATCTTTATCCACATACTCAAGGACAAATGTATTTGAAAGATCGGTGATGCGAACCAGGTTTTTATCGAGAGAAACCATCGGCTCTTTCAACGCAATGGTGTCGATCCGGATGATGCCTGTATCCGGATCAATACTGCCCGTACTTTTTAAAATGACATCCCGGTCCAGAAACGGCCAGGGAAAATCGATAACATGGTATTCGATTTCTGTTTGAAGATCAATCACTTTCACACGCCGCGCCGATATCAGATCCGGCATCCATGTGGTGAAGGTGGAAAGGTCTCTCAACACAGAGGCGATCTGTGTCAGATCCGCATTGAGAATCGTCTCTCCCCTGACCATTACGTAGGGCGACCCCTTAACAGATTGGGAAAACAACCTGATACCGTTCTTTTCGCCTTCTGAACACCACTTTCCCGAATCAGATGGATGACCGCTTGCCGCAAAGAAGAAAATAAGCCCTATACATCCTATAATTTTTTTCATTTGGCTCTCCAAAACATATATCAAAACCAACTGTTTGGATGAAAAAAATCCATCCTAAAAAGCGAAGGTTCCTGAAATACTGAATGACTGCTCAGCAATCAGCCTTGCTTCGGCACCTACGGAGATGTTTTCATTGATCAGGTATTCACCACCGATGAAGATCCCTATCGGATCGGCTTCGTCAGCATTGCCATCCATCTTGACAGGTGATGTTATTTTAAGGTCAGTACTTATTTTCGAATAATAAATACCGCCATATGTATTTATCGTATCGTCTATTTCATAGCTGGCGCCAACGGCTACATCAATTTCCTTGGCATCAACTTCACCTTTTACGTCATAACCTTCCACATTTTCCGATGCATCGCCTGTCAATGAAAGAAATTGGGCAACAACACCGGCCTTTATCTGTCCCTCATCGTAAAACTGCAATCGTGCACCACCGCCAAAGGCGATATCCATATCTGTTTCAACGTCATAGCCGAATAAATCAAACTTGCTGTCAGCCATACCGACTTTTCCATAGATATCAACCTTTTCAGTAATACCATAGACCGCCCGCAACATCATTCTCTTTCCTTCAACCGAATCGTCTCCATCCACGCCATCCAGTTCCATATCCCTGTCCCACAATCCGGCTTCCACGCCCAGCTGAACTTTGCCGGCCTCCAGACTTCGCGCCGGGTTCCCGATGGTATCGGCAAAGCCGATTATTGAAAAGTATAAAACGCCAATGATAACCGTAAGCAGGTGAACTCTGAATCCTTTTATGCTTTGCATTTGTTTCTCCCTTGATCTGTTGGAAAAGTCCCGTTAGCCGATAGCCAATAGCCGATAGCCGCGTACCAATAAATCCGAGTTTTTAAGGAACTCTTTGAAATCCGGTTTCCCGTATTGTATTGAATGTATTCATTAACATTTGCCAATTAATTGTCAATATCAAAAAATCGGAGAATAATCATGACAAAACGGATTGTTATGGCGGCAGATTATGTGATCCGGCATCATCTCGGAAAAGAAGTGAGCCGGACGGAAATGTTAAAGACCCTTGAAATCTCCAAAAACATGGGACTGGTGTTAAATTCCGACAACACCCGAAGAGGCATCCGTTTTATCTGCCAGTGCTGCAAATGCTGCTGTGCCATGCTCCAGGGCGTAAGCAAATTCGGATATGCCAACACCCTGATCACGTCGAGTTTTATTGCGGAAATCGATCAGGAAACATGTGTGGGGTGCGGCAAGTGTGCCAAAGCCTGCCCTATTGAAGCAATCAAAATGACACCTGTCTCTGACGCGACCAAACCCAAAAAGAAAAAGAAACCGGAAATCGAAACAGATATATGCCTGGGTTGCGGCGTATGCGCGCTTTCCTGCAAAACAAAAGCGCGTGAGCTCACAAAACGGAAACAACGGGTCATTCATCCGGAAACCACATTCGAGAGAGTCATCCTCCAGCCCCTTGATAAAGGAACCCTTGAAAACCAGATATTCGATAATCCCAACGCCATTTCCCACAAAGCGCTCAGAGGAATCGTCGGCGGATTATTAAGGCTTGCGCCGGTGAAACAGGCCTTGATGAGTGACACGCTCCGCTCCACGTTCCTCTCTGCCATGAAAGCGGGGGTGACCCTGCAGGGCAAGGGGTGGCTGACTAAAATATAGGAAAAGTTTTTGTATTGTAATATCCGCAATGATAGAGAATTGCCCGTCAGGCATCAGGGAGGTTACCACAAATATTGGCCGGACATTGTTATTATACTTACGCATTAATAACAATAAAAATTGTCCGTAATGGCATAGTGATTAAAGCGTAAAGCATACAGAAAAAGACAATTCAGGAGATCGACAACCGATGCAAATCATTACCAGACCTTGATAAACGGTCAGCAAATGAGATCCTGTACTCCACTTAGTTCCTGCGAAGACAGGATAGAGAAGTAAACCGCCACCCAAGGGACTGGTAAAAAGAAAGAGCAGGCGTATTCGATATATCATAGAGAAGTTGAAGTCTCACGACCCGGTTCGTCTCAGCCCATTTTAAAAGTTCATCCAGAAGTCTTCTTCCGACTCCCTGTCGGCGAAAGAATTTTCGTACCACAACATCCTCAACCATCGCCGCGAATCCGCCTTCTGCGGTTGAAACAAGGCGCTGTGCCGTACACATACCCACTATTTTTTGAGTGTGGATATCCTCAGCAACAATTGCACATGCTTCTTGAGAACGATCAAGAAGCATGGCAAGCCCTTTTTTATGTCGTTCCAGATCAAAATCAAAATCCCGTTCAATGGCAAACAGGTCTTTTAACAGAGAGGCGAGACCATTGATATCATCCGGCACAGCATCTCTAATCAGAATCAAAGAATCATTACCCGTTGCCATGGAATCGTTCATTCAATCCTCTATCAGGCAATTTTATAGTTATCTGCCACACCATCATCTTCAAGGGCATCCAGGATTTCATCAATCGCTTCTTCCCCGTCGACTTTACCATACCACACATTATCCGGATAGATCACCATCACGGGGCCGTCATCGCAACCTTTGAGGCACCCGCAGCTTGATACGATGACATCCGTGAGCCCCCGATCGATGATTTCGTTTTCGATATAGGGCAGAAATGCAGTCGAGCCTTTTTTATGACAGACGCCCTGAGGGTCACCTGAGGTTCTGAAACTGGCGCATACAAAAATATGATGTTTGGGTTTATTCAATGGAATCTCCTTTTCAAAATGAAAAAATTTAAAAAAATGGACGGGGACCAAAAACCAAACTCCGGGAGGAAAAACAGGGGGATCGGAAAAAAAGGTCCCCGTCCAGTCATTGACGGATTCGTTTTAACCGCATCCATTGCCGTTTCCCTGGCACCCTGCTCCGCATGCGGTCATATCGCGCTTGATCATATGGTTGATTGGCTGTCCGTTAAAAATGGCATTTACCGCATCATGGATCATCCCTTCCATCTCATAAACACGCATCCCGTTTTCTGAAAGAACAGCCAGGGGATTCTGCCCGATGCCGCTTACCAGCAATGTATCGCAATCTTTAAGAGAGTCAGACAGGTTCTGCCATCTTCTGATCCCGCTCCCCCTGTCAGGAGTGCTTCGGGTTTCAAGGAGTGCAATCTTGTCTCCATGCTTCCCATAGATGTATAATGAAGCGGCCTCCCCAAGATGCTGATTGATCAGCATGCCTTCCATGCTTGCAACCGCGATTTTCTTTGGAACGATAGACAACGGTGTTCCTTTTTTTTCAGTGGTGTTCCACGACATCAGCTTCTGCATCAACGCCTCATCGGTTTTTTCGCCCAACAGGCCGACCGCATCAGCCCGGCATCGGGTGCAATGATGCATCTGCCTGATATGTTTTCCTGCTTTTTTCCGGATGTCCTTTATCATCTCAGGTGAAGGCTCTTCTATGTCTTTGAAGATCGCGCCTTCATTGGGATAATAAGCAACGCAGTTCAGGATATCCACTTTCAGTTCCTTCATTCTCTCGGCGACCGCTTCTATATGATGATCGTTTATGCCGGGAATGATGATCGAATTCACTTTTACGGTAACCCCCGCCTGTTTCAGCGCCTTGATGGCTGCTATCTGATTACCGAGAAGGGTCTTTACCCCATTTTCTCCGGATACAACCCGTTTCCCCACCCTGATCCAGGCATAAATCTGCGATGCAACCGCAATGTCAATGGCATTCACCGTGATCGTCACATGACTGACATTTACCTGTTTCAGCCGATCCACATACGGCAACACATTCAGGCCATTTGAAGCCACACAGAGCATGATCTCAGGAAAATTCTCCCGTACAAGAGAGAGTGTCTCCATGGTTTCATCCGCGTTCGCGAACGGGTCTCCCGGACCGGCAATCCCCACCACAGAGATATTGGGCTTCAGTGCCACGACCTCTTTTAAATACCCTATCGCCTGATCCGGACTTAAAAGTGCACTGGTAACCCCTGGCCGGCTTTCATTGACGCAATCGAATTTACGGTTGCAGAACCGGCACTGGATATTGCATCTGGAGGCCACCGGAAGATGAATTCTTGCGTACTGCTGTCTTATTTTATCGTTAAAACAGGGATGATTGTTCACGTCCATATCTACCTCCTCTGGTCATATGTAGGAATATCCAACGTCTGAGGACGCCTGTTTTGTTTCAATCAGCGCATTTGCAATCCGGTCGAAAAGTTCCTGCGCGCCTCTGTATCCCAGATGGGAGACCCTGCTTCCGCCCACGCGGTCATGAATCGGGAAGCCCACTCTCACCAGGGGAAGTTCCATTTCCCGTGCGATATGATATCCCTTGCTGCTCCCCAGAAGTATATCGGGTTTAAGCATTTTGGCAAAGTCCATGATGCCCACAAAATCGATCCCTTCAGACACAATACAATCAGGTTCGGAAAACAGGGGATTCACCTCCATGATTTTCTTCTTGAGAAGACCACTTTGCCCCCCGGTGGCACAGAGTACGGGTTTGATGCCTATCTCCGAAAGAAACGAAGCAAGCCCCACCACCAACTCCTCATCGCCAAAGACAAACGCTTTTTTTCCAGCCACATATTTATGCCCATCCACATAGGAATCGATCAATCGCGCTCTTTCGCCCTGGTATTTTTCGGGTGTATCCATCCCTGCCAAACCTTCAAGGCTTTTAAAAAATATATCTGTTTCCTTGACTCCCACAGGGAGCCCCATACTTTTACAGGGAACATCGAATGTACTCTCAAGAAATTTTCCCGCACTGTCTTCATTTGCGAGAATTCTTCCGAACTCGATACTCAAAGAAGAATTTCCCATTTTGAGGATATCCGAGACATCTGTCCCGCCATCCGGAATTTTCTGGTATTCGGACCACAACCCGCCATCCAGTGTTTCCGAATAATCGGGCAACACAATAAACCGGAGGTTAAAATCAGATAGAATTTCCTTCAAATACCTTATATCCTTTGGCGACACCATGCCTGGAAAAAGATTGACCTGCCGTTCATCGGTTACCGTTTTCCCCACCTTATTGAGTAAAGAAGCCACCGTGGCTTTAACGGCATCATTATACCCGTTTCGATGCGTTCCCCGGTAACTGGCCGTGGACACATGAACCAGGTGTGATTTCTGACCACCATCATCGTACTTTTTATATTCATCAAGGAACATGGGCACATCATCTCCTATGGTCTCACTCAGGCAAGTGGTTGCAACCCCGATGAGAACCGGTTCATATTGTTTGGTAATGTTTGAAAGGCCTAATTTCAGGTTCGCACCGCCACCGAACACGGCTGTTTCTTCTGAAAAATTGGAAGACGCTATATCCATCGGCTCCTTATAATGACTGATCAGATACCGTCTGATATATGTGGCACAGCCCTGCGATCCGTGAAGAAAAGGGATCGCCCCTTTTATGCCTTTAAATGCCAGTGATGCACCAAGTGGCGTGCACAGTTTGCAGGCGTTCTTTATTCCGATCTCGTTTGAATCGCTATTGGTTTTCATCATACGCTCCTTATGCCAAAAATCTCATGACACCTTTTTTCATGCGCTTCATGAACTTCATGGTAAAAACAATCATGCGTTACCCGTCAACCCTTCAGTTTACCACATTTCTGGGTGCAAACTGCCACACCGGACTGGTAACCGTGTAGTAGACCTCCCGGGCAAAGTTGAGCATGCCTTCGTACCCTGCAAGCGGCGTTTTCCGCTCGTGATTATGGTCGCAAAACCCGATTCCCATCTTGTAGGCAATGGGCCGCTCCTTTACGCCGCCGATAAAAAGGTCTGCCTTTTTTTCGATAATATACTTGGAAAGTTCAAGCGGGTTTGCGTCGTCTACGATGACCGTGCCATCATCGCACATATCCTTCAATATGGCGTAATCTTCCTCTGATCCGGTTTGGGAACCTACGAGGACCACATCCATGCCGATCATTTTCAGCGCCTTGATCAGCGAAAACGCCTTGAAAGCCCCACCGACATATATCGCACCTTTCTTGCCCGAAAGTGCTTTCCGGATGCTCAACAGTTCGGGATAAACCGCTTCGACTTCTTCCTTGACCATGGTTTTGGTTTTTTCGAGAATGTGAGAATTGTCACTGAAAAATTCCGCCACGTCATAAAGCGCTTTGGACATATCCTCAATGCCGAAATAGGAGACCCGGATGTAGGGAATACCATATTTCTCCTCCATCATTTTCGCCAGATGGGTCATGGACCCTGAGCATTGGACGACATTCAGTTTTGCGCCATGGGATTTCATGACTTCTTCCACGCGCCCGTCTCCGGTCATGACCGATACCACATCAATGCCCATTTTCCGGTAATAGTTTTTGATGATCCAGGCTTCGCCACCGATATTGAATTCACCCAGAATATTGATGGCATATTTACCGACAGCGCTGGCATCACCTTTCCCGATGAGTTTGAACAGGGCTTCGCATGCGGCACGGTACCCGTCCTTTTTGGTTCCTTTAAATCCTTCGGAATGGACGGCCAGGACCGGTATGTTCTTCTCCTTTTGAACACGCCTCAAAACCGCCTCCACATCATCGCCGATAATGCCGACAATGCAGGTTGAATATACAAATGCCGCTTTGGGAGAATAGGTATCGATCAGTGCTGTCAGCGTTCGATAAAGCTTTTCTTCGCCGCCGAAGATCACATCCTTTTCTCTTAAATCCGTTGAAAAACTCAAGCGATGCAGTTCCGGGCCCGATGAAAGCGCGCCTCTGATATCCCAGGTATAGGCCGCGCATCCGATAGGCCCGTGAACCAGATGAACCGCATCTGCAATCGGATACAATACCACTCTTGACCCGCAGAACACGCAGGCTCTCTGGCTTACGGAACCCGAGAGGCTGTGTTTGTCGCAGGCCATGTTGAAGGGTGCTTTCCCTGTTTCATGAATCTGATTTTCTCTATCTTTTAGTATATGTATGGCGGTCATGATGGCAACCCTCCCAATGGTCAAATTTAAAAATCACATGACAAGTTCAAACTCGATTTCCGAAGAATCCCTGTCTTTTCTGTCCAGTAAAAGGTCAAGCATCTTCTCAAGAAGTCTGATACCGCCACGATACCCCACTGTGGGGAAATAGGAATGCCCTACCCGGTCAAGAATGGGAAACCCGAACCGTAACAGCGGGATATCTTCATCCCGTGCAATATACTTGCAATAGGTATTTCCGATGATCAGATCGACCGGTTCATTCTTGATCAACTGGTGAAGCATGAACATGTCACTTCCGGCAAAGACATTGACATTACATGGCAGATGTTCTGTCAATTCTTTGATCTTCTTTTCAAATTGTTTGCCCGGCGTTCCGGTGACAATATGCACAGGTTGCATATCCAGAGACACGAGAAATTCCACCAGAGAGACAAGCTGATCCGGGTCGCCTGCAAGCGCCACTTTCTTGCCATAAAAGTACTGATGCATATCTGTGATGATATCGATCATCTGCCCGCGTTCAACATTGATCGCGTCCGGCACGGTCACGCCTGCCACCTGCCGCAAGGTATCGATAAAGATATCGGTACCGGTCAGACCGATGGGCATGTTCAGTATTTCACAGGGCACTTTGCATTTCGAATCCAGTGCTCTGGCCGCAGGCCCTGAAGTCAAAAGGCCCAAGGCGATGGTTCCCATGCTCGATCCGGTCATTTTCAATGCGTCCACCGTGACCCCTCCTTTGGGAAACATCTTGTATCTGCCTGTCTGAGGGCCATTCAACACATTTGAGGTATCTGGAAAAAGAATGGTTTTGATACCCATCATCGAGGTCAGCCGCTTGATTTCCTGCATGTCCGACGGTTCCACATAGCCGGGGATAATATTTACTGTTTTATCCTTTTTCCCATTTTTCCCGGAGAAATAATCCACCATGGCCTTGGTCATATTGGCGAACCCGGTCACATGTGATCCCACGTAACTGGGTGTGTTGGTGTGGATGACGTATTTCCCTTCCGGCACAGCACCGCTGTCTCTGGCTTTCGATACGATCTGCGGGATGTCATCCCCGATCGTTTCAGAAAGGCAGGTGGTGTGAACGGCGATGACATCCGGATTATAGATGGTAAAAATATTGGTGATGGCCTGAACCAGATTGGCCTGCCCCCCGAAAACAGAAGAGCCTTCCGTAAATGAACTGGTCGCAGCCATGACAGGTTCCTTGTAATGCCTTGTCAATGTACTTCTGTGATAGGAGTAGCATCCCTGTGATCCGTGGCTGTGAGGCAGGCAACTGTGAATGCCCAATGCCGCATACATGGCTCCGATCGGCTGACAGGTTTTGGCCGGATTAATGGTAAGTGCGCTTCTTGTCGCGATTTCTTCTGAAGTATGTCTTAGCAGCATTTGTAAATCTCCACGTTAAAAGAGTGATATTCGTGAAACTGGCCATTTAATCGATCAAGGATTAAATGACCCTGGCATAAACATGTAAAAAAAGGATGTCCGGTTTAAAGCCTTGCTTCATTATTCCCAGGCATATCCTCCTGAAAGCACGGGATTTTTTTCCCATGGGGCCTTAATGTAACTCCAGACTTTACTGTTGACCATCCGGTCGATTTCTTTGTAGAAATTGATGGCGCCCGTGAAACCCGCGTATGGCCCCCCATAATCGTAGCTGTGAAGCTGCTTCAACGGGACACCGGATTTCTGAACCACGTACTTCTCCTTGATACCGGCACAGAAAATATCGGGTTTATACAGTTCCAGAAGTCTTTCTGTTTCATAATGACTGATATCATCGATAACCAGGGTTTCGTTTTCCATTTCAGGCATCATGCCTTCGTACTCGCTGAAAAGCACGCCGTTTTTGGTCAATGCGTCCATTTCTTCCGGACTCTTGCGCGGTCGGAACCGCTTTTCATCCTGCTCGACTTCAAGCTCGGTAATGTTTCTGCTGTCTGCATCGACTTTGATGCTGGGAAGGACTTTTCTCCCTTCATAATCATCACGGTGACCAAACTCATATCCGGCAGATAATGTTTTCATGCCAATTTCATGGAATATGTCCTGATAATGATGCGCTCTGCTGCCGCCGACAAAGAGCATGGCGGTCTTTCCCTGGGTTCGGGCGTAGACCTCATTTTTAACAGCCTCAACAGCGCCTAGTTCATCGGCGATCACTTTTTCCACACGATCGATCAGTGCGTCTTCTCCATAATACTGCGCGATTTTCCGCAACGATTTGGCTGTGGATTCCGCGCCGATAAAATTAACCTTGATCCAGGGAATGCCAAACTTCTTTTCCATCATCTCAGCCACATAGTTGATCGACCGGTGACACATGATCAGATTCACGTCAGCCGTGTGCGCATTGGCAAATTGATCGATGGATGAATTCCCGCTGAAGGTTGAGACAAGCGTTATGCCGCACAATTCAAAGATCCGTTCGATTTCAAATGCATCCCCACCGATATTATACTCACCCAGAAGATTGATCCTGTAGTCTCCTTCACCAATGGTATCGTCTTTTCCAATGACATGGGTAAAGATACCGTTATTTGCGATGTGATGACCGGCGGACTGGCTGACCCCCTTATAGCCCTCACAGCTGAATCCAAAAACATTGATGCCCAGTTTTTCCTTCATTTCACGGGCCACGGCATGCACATCATCACCGATCAAACCTACCGGGCAGGTGGAGAATATGGCGATCGCTTTGGGCTTGAAAAGATCATATGCCTCCTGAATCGCCAGCCTGAGTTTTTTTTCTCCGCCAAATATGATTTCTTCTTCCTGCATATCTGTTGAGAAACAGTAGGTCATGAAATTATGCTTATCCTTTGATTGATCCGGATCAGTCTGATTTCGTCTGGTGAGCCAGCTGTAAAATCCGCAGCCGATAGGCCCATGGGTGATATTCACGATGTCCCGGGTCGGCCCCAGAACAACCCCTTTGCACCCGGCATAACAGCATCCTCTTTGGGATATGATGCCTGGAACGGTCCTGACATTTGCCAATATCTCCGGCGTACACTTATCTTCACCAACACTGTTTATAATAATCTGTTTAGACCGCTTCCGTGCAACCTTAGCCGGATATTGTTTCAGTATCTCTTTTTTAAATGTTTCCGGAGAGACTTTTTCCGTATCTGTACTCAAATCGACGACCGTTTCCATAGTTCACCTCTTACTTCCGTATATAGTGTTAAATCTCTATTCACCAATTACGCGCCATCCAGTACACTGTCCCCAAATTCTGCGGTTCTGACCGATGTGGCATTTGATATTCGTGTGACAAATATTTTCCCATCCCCGGATTTGCCGGTCTGATTGGTTCGTATGATTGTTTTGATCGTCTTATCCGCCAGTTTGTCAGGCACCACGACGATCAGTATTCTTTTGGGAAAGAGCCGCGGGGATTCACCCAACTGGACGACGGCTTCCTCATACCCTTTTTCCGCACCTTTCAGGAGTGAAATATCCACAAGGCCTTTTCCTCTTCCCAGGGCACTCAAAGCGGTCATTGAAGAGATGCCTGCATCTGATAGGGCGCGCTTTGTCTTGTTCATCATATTCATCCGGAGAACGGCTATAATCTCTTTCATACCTTCACCTCTTCAGGTTTTTTGTCCGCTGTTTCCTTGATTCCGGAACTGATTGTGTAGACCTCTTCAAGCATGGTGGTGAATATTTTGCCGTCGCCAAATGCACCTTCGATCCCGGTTTTGGCTGCTTTCAAAATCGTCTTGATGGCAAAATCCTTGTCTTCATCCTTTACAACCGTTAAAAGCATTTCCTTGGGTATTTCGTCATAGGTGATCTGGCCGATTTTTATGCCTCGCTGCTTCCCTCTTCCGACAACCGACACTTTTGTAACTCCCGGAAAGCCGGCTTCCATGAGTGCGGACAGTACATTATCCACTTTTTCGGGCCGTACGATTGATCTTATCATTATCATGGACGTTGCTCCTTTCTTACATTTCAATTCGTCTAAATATTTTGATTCTTAAAGGTGACCTGAATCAAGCGGATCAGGCTGCGATACCATAGTTGATCAGCAGTTGTTCCAGTTCCTCTATCGCGATCGGTTTGGGTATGACGTGCATTTTGTTTTCTTCAATTTTTCTGGCAAGCATTCTGTATTCATCTGCCTGTGGATGCTCCGGTGCATATTCGATAACGGTTTTCCGATTGATTTCAGCACGCTGAACCATATTCTCCCTGGGAACGAAGTGAATCATCTGGGTGCCTATACGATCGGCCAATGCTTCAATCATTTCTCTTTCATTGTCCACGTTTCTGCTGTTACAAATCAGGCCGCCTAATCTTACCCCACCAGATTCTGCGAACTTCAAAATACCTTTACAGATATTGTTGGCCGCATACATGGCCATCATTTCACCGGAGACAACAATATAGATTTCCTGTGCCTTGCCTTCGCGGATGGGCATGGCAAACCCGCCACAGACAACATCACCCAGGACATCATAAAACGCATAATCGAGTTTTTCACTATCGGCATAAGCCCCCAACTGCTCCAGCATATTGATCGATGTGATGATACCTCTTCCCGCACATCCGACACCGGGTTCCGGGCCACCGGACTCCACGCAAACCGTTCCTTTGAATCCTTCTTTCCGGATATCGCTCAGCTCGACATCCTCCCCTTCTTCCCGTAATGTATCCAGAACCGTATTTTGCGACAGGCCACCCAAAAGCAATCGTGTAGAATCCGCTTTGGGATCGCAACCGACAACCATCACCTTTCTTCCCATCTCTGCAAGACCTGCGACCGTGTTCTGCGTTGTCGTCGATTTTCCAATACCACCTTTTCCGTAAATCGCTATCTTTCTCATAAAAACCTCCTCTTTCGCTTCAAATTAACCGTTTGTTGTATTTGAAAGTGTGTTGATGGTTTGGTTTATGGGTCTTCATAAGGTATCAAACTTACCTCATAAAGACCCGGAATCCCAAAACGCTCTTTTTCTATATTCAGGCTTCCGCCATTTTACTGACTTTTTTATAGGAAACGGCTGTTTCCAGTCCACCTTTTCCACCTGTTGATTCAATGCCTCTGTGTGTGGAGGATACCGCAAAATCAGGATATGCCGTTCCGCCATGTTCTACAAAATCAAGTCCTTCAAGTTCTTCTTCAGCAGAAACCCTCAATCCGATTGTGGCATTGATGATCTTGAATAAAATAAAGGCTGTACCGAATGCCCATATAAAGCATGTGCCGATTCCCAGAAGCTGCACGCCGATCATTTTAACTGATGTTCCGCCCATATTGAAAATACCTGCGGCAAGTGTTCCCCATGCGCCACAGACACCATGTACGGATACGGCACCGACCGGGTCATCTATCTTGATCGCATCAAAGAAAACAACGGAGAAGACAACGATCACACCGGCAATTGCACCAATAATGATTGAACTTGTAGGTGACACATTGGCACAACCTGCGGTGATACCAACCAGACCGGCGAGTGCACCATTTAAACTCATGCCCACATCCGGTTTACCGAATTTCAACCATGAAATGATCATGGCCATGACACATCCGGCGGCAGCTGCAAGATTGGTATTGACAAAAATCATGGCAATGCTTTTATCTGCTGTTGTTGTTGAACCCGGGTTGAACCCGAACCATCCCAGCCAAAGGATAAAAACGCCCAAAGCAGCCAGGGGGATGTTATGGCCCAAAATCGGTGTCACTTTTCCGTCTTTTGTGTATTTTCCAATCCGGGGTCCCAACACAATGGCGCCAGCCAATGCACACCATCCGCCTATGGAGTGGACAACTGTTGATCCGGCAAAATCGATAAACCCGAATCCCTCGAGCCAGCCGCTGCCATGGAAAAGACTTCCCCATGCCCAGCTGCCGAATATAGGATACACAACTGCAGAGATCACCATGCTGTAGAGAATATATCCGATGAACTTTGTTCTTTCGGCCATGGCACCGGATACGATTGTGGCAGCAGTTGCTGCAAAAACAACCTGGAACATCCAGAATGCCAGAACCCAAGGATCACCATCCGGTGTGAAGTCACTTAAGAAAAAACCGGACGTCCCAAACCAACCTGTTGAGGTTATGCCAAACATGAGTCCAAATCCGATGGCCCAGAAAGCAATGGAGCCAATGGCGAAATCCATCAGGTTTTTCATCATGATATTGATGGCGTTCTTTGCCCGCGTGAAACCTGTTTCCACCATTGCGAAACCGGCCTGCATGAAGAAGACAAGTGCGGCAGCAACGAGCGTCCACATATAATTGGCATGGGTCTGAACCAGGTCGATGGCTTCCTTGTTAGATAGAACTGTTGGTGCATCGTCTGCACCCCATGCGCATGTAATCCAAATTATTCCCAAAATGATTGCAGATATTATTTTTTTCATTTTACTCACCTCTATCCTCCCGTTTGTTTTTAATTATTTTTCATTTTTTTGATTTTACATTTTTCTTAAAGGGCCTGCCGGCTTTCAAATTTCCGGAAATTTTTTATATTCCGGTATCACATGGAACTTCTTTTTCCTGACATGGGAACACTTGAGAGGGTAGTTCCATTCGTCAGTTACATCGATCACACACCTTTTATTCTTTCAGGCCGGCAAGCCCGGTGTTACAAAATTGTCGTCGCCCTATGACTTAAAGTGCTTCCTTTCCTCTTTCACCGGTTCGAATTCGAACAACCTCAGTGACTGGTAGAATAAATATCTTGCCATCGCCTATTTTTCCGGTGCCTGCCGCCTGAAGAATAACTTCAATGACCTTTTCAACGATGTCCTCACTGACGACAGTGTCAATTTTGATTTTAGGAACAAAATCCACCATGTATTCCGCGCCGCGATAGATTTCCTTGTGGCCCTTCTGCCTGCCAAATCCCTTGACTTCTGTAACGGTCATACCGGACACACCGATTTTCTGAAGGCTTTCCTTTACTTCATCCAGTTTAAACGGCTTGATGATTGTTTCAATTTTGACCATTTCCTCCCTCCTGTTTTTTTTGAGAATAAAAATTAATCCATTTGTCCCCTCATAATACAAACACCATGCCACAGAGAAAATTTATAGAAAAATGTTGTTGCAATATATTGATTTTATATGAAATAATAATTTATTCTCTGGTATTTCAATCATGTAAAAACGTTTTATAATTATAAATTATATAACAATTTTGTTGTATAGGTATCAAATATTTACAAAAATGTAATTAATAATCGACCACTGCACCCATATCGCGTTCGAAAATATTAAAATTATCATCTTGATTATTTTGAATATTAATAATATACATCAAATAATTTAGTCATTAATATTTTTATTTTTTATTTATTTAATGTTGTCATCTAAAGTTTAGCCAGGATCGACTACCCACAGAACTGCGGAGGAATACATGAAAACAGGACGCCTGCTGAAATCAATGATGCTGTTTTTCGCTTCATTTAAAAAAAATGCCTCAAAATCTTTGATACCCTATTTTTTATTGACAGCATGTATCATTTCAAGTTGCGGGGATTATGCCGAATATCACAACTACGACGAGTTGGGCTTCGAACTGGCGGACCTTGCAAATTTATTCCCCTCTGTCAGCAGACTGTCCACCATAGGCCACACCCACGAAAATAGAGCCATTTGGGCCCTTAAAATAAGCGATAATGTGGAAACAGACGAAGATGAACCTGTGGTATATATTGATGGTGGCATACACGGTAACGAATGGATTGCGGTTGAAGTCGCTTTGTTTACGGCCAAACACCTATTGGAAAACTATGAATCCGATAACCGGATCCGGAATATCGTCAATGGCGCAGAGATCTGGATTGTTCCCATGCTCAATCCCGACGGGCACAGCGCCCTTGAGATTCAATCCAATCCTGAATTGGCAAGTCTTCAGGAAATTGGCCGTAAAAATGGCCTTGATAACAGCGAGATCAATCCCGGTGTGGATTTAAACAGAAATTATGACAGCAACTGGGGAAATGAAGATGATGGCACGTCCCATACACCATCTTCGGCCTATTATTGTGGAGAATTCCCGTTTTCAGAACCGGAAGCCTTGGCGGTCAAAGATTTTCTTGATATCCATCCCCCTTCTGCTTCCATTTCCTATCACTGTTACGGGCAGTATATTGCGTATGCCGGTGGTACTGATTCGAATTCAATCTATCTGGCTGAGAATATGGCATCCCTGATTACAGGTGTGAATGGCGTAAATTATGATTTCAAGCACACGTATAAGAGTGGAGGCGAAAAAGAGTGGATATATGACACATTTTCTATCCCTGCTTTTGTTGTAGAATTACGCCCCACTGCCATTCCACCCGGATACATGCTGCCTGCTGAAGAAATACAGGCAACTGTCAATGAGAACCTGTCAGGGTCATTATTCCTTATGGAATGGGCGATCGACAACTATTAGTTCCTGAATACAACCCACACCCTCATTTTAAAGATAATAAAGGCGTGGCCTGAAGAGCCAGGCCTTTATTATTTATGATGTCGTTAGATAGAAATGTCATAAAATATTTAAAATTTAAACATTATGTACATAATTATTATAAAAAATCAGAGTGGCCAATGTGCATTTATTGACCATTACATACCATAACTTATTTACAGTAAAGGATTTATAGTAAATTTTACTCACATGGATTTCTGTCATATTTTTCGATAACCAAAATAGTGTTGACTAATAATATGATGATATGCATACATACTGATTATTTTCAGCCACACATACTGTCAGCTATCATTAAAACAAGAACAATCAACCGCTTTTCAAGGAACATTCAATGAATCATTATATCCGTCTGATTTTGACCTGGCCAAAATCATCTTTGCTTGCGATTATTCTTCTGACCGCTTTTTTCTTTATGGGTATGCCCCATCTCAGATTTGATAACACCATCGATGCATTCATGCCGAAAAAGGACAGAGAATACCTGTATTACAATAAAGTTAAAAAAATGTACGGAAACAATGATCTGATCTATATCCTTTCAGTCACCCATGACCATTTGTGGACATCTGAAACTTTTGACCTGTTAAATAATTTCATCGTCGACCTTGAAGAATATATTAAATTTGATGAAGAGAAAGAGAACCACAGGCTGACCCGATTAAATACGCTGCTCAAAAAGGAAAAAGTCTCATCAAATGAAATATTGAACGTATTTTCTGATGATCCTGTGTTTCAAAGACTTCTCAATCGGAAATGCCGGGCAATACATCAAAACAATCACATTCTCACAAATAAAAATATTGAAAAACTCTATTCCGAAATCCTGAAAACCAGCACCTTAAAGCGGAATCAAACCATTGACAGGATCATTTCCCTCTTTACCATTTCCGACATTACCGGTGAAAATAATGAACTTGCGACCTTTGATATCATTGATAGAAATCAGAACGGCACGAGAATACTGCCCAAAACGGACAGAGACTTTGAAATAATAAAGGAAAGATTGAGAAGAAATCCGTCTTTTAAAGACGGGTTATATGCGCTCAATGACAAGACAGGCGAGATCACAGATTTTGGAATTTTTATAAAGTTTTCAGAACAGGATGATAATGACCCGATCACACGGGAATTATACGAGATTATCAATTCATACAATTCCCTGAAAATTGCCTCCTTTGGGCAGCCCTATGTCAATATGATATATAACGATTACATGCGAAAAGATCTATCCACCTTTCTGCCCATTGTACTGATTGTTGTTGTCTCTGTTTTTTTCTACAATTTCAGATCCATGAGAGGCGTTTTCATTCCTTGTCTCGTCCTGTGTGCGGCAGACATCTGGGTGCTGGGACTAATGGGATACCTTGGCCACCGAATGACAAGCGTTGGTGTTTCTCTGCCGACATTGATGATTGCTATCGGCAGTTCATACTCCATACATATTCTTAATCAATACTATTTTGATTTTGATTTAATCTCCAAAAATGAAAAAAAAGAAGGGTTATACATGTCCATGACCCATATTTCAACAACCGTGCTTTTGGCAGGACTCACAACGATCATTGCATTCATGACCCTTACATCAAGCAATCTGACAGCGATCAAGGAGTGGGCCTTTTTTTCAGCATTTGGCGTATTTTCTGCCATGATTATCTCACTTACGGTTATTCCTGCAGGGCTCATGCTTTTACCCCACAAAAAGCCGTCTTTAAAATCCAGCCTGCCAGGCAAACCGTCAAAAACATTTTCCGATCTTCTCATTCAAATATTTACAACCGTTTCAAAATTACATAGCAAAAAAGTGATCCTTGTTTCAGGTATCATAGTAATCATAGCCTTTTTCGGGTTGTTAAAATTAAATGTTGAAACCCAGTTTTTACTCAACTTCAAGGAAAATGATCCGGTTAGAATCAACTACAATATTATCAGCGAAAAAGTCGGCGGTGAAATCGGTGTCAATGTTATCTTTGATACTGGTAAAGCCTATGGTGCGCTTGAGCCGGAATTTCTTTTATTTATTGAGACGTTTCGCAGTTGGCTTACCGCACCTGAGAATGAATATCTTCATATTGGACGTACAGATGCATTTGGCGATTTTTTAAAAATAATGCATAAGGCTATGAATAATAATGATGAGGCATTTTACAAAATCCCGGATGACCGGATGGAAATCAAAGATTACCTGGAACTTTATTCAGGGGATGATACCAATAACGATGGCAGAGCAGATGATTTTGAGCCGTTTATCGACGAAAATTTTCAGGCGTGTTCGGTTGCCGCCCGTTTTTCCAAAAAAGACGGCGAGGTGATGGGTACAAACACGATGAAAAAAACAGTGGCCTCGATTAAGGCGTATCTAATAAACAACCTGCCGGTTGACAAATGCACCTATGCCATCACCGGTAACAATATCATGATAATTAAATTCTGTGATTTTATTGTGGATGGGCAGATAAAAAGTCTGATATCCTCATTGGGCGTTATCGCCATCATCGTTTTTCTTCTTTTTAACAATCTGAATGCGGGTTTATTGGCCCTCATTCCCATGAGCACGGCCGTTATCATCAGTTTTGGCATCATGGGATGGTTTGGGATTGATCTCGATATCACCACTTCCATTATCGCAGCGATAACCATCGGTATCGGTGTTGATGACACCATCCATTTTCTGAATACCTACAGATATTATTTGTCACAGGGATTAACGGTCAATCAGACCATTGAAAAAACATTGAGTGTTTCCGGAAAAGCCATTATATTTACGTCATTTGCGCTTATTTTAGGATTTGGTGTCCTTGTCACATCCAGTTTCAAGCCACTTATCCTTTTCGGGTTACTGATGTCAATAACCATGATCACGACAACGCTGGGGGCACTTTTGATTCTGCCTTCGGTTATCAAGGTCACCCAGGTTCGCCTTGAAAATACCTTTGAAAATAAAGGGTTAAAAAAATATATCAACTTTAGCAGAATTTTTGGGCTTGAATAGCCTGACACATTCAAACCCATTAATATTTCTATTGAAATCGAATTTTCCTTGTGGTATCTGATCCCATCTGATCCTTTTATCAAACAGGAGGAACTCATGAAAAGATGTACCCGGTGTATTCTTCCATCCACATATCGAAATATAAAATTCAATGCAGATGGTAGCTGTAACTATTGCGAAACATTTGATAAAATAAAAGACCGGCTCACAAACTATGAAGAACTTGGAAAGCTCTTCAATCAACGGATTGATCTGTTAAAGGGCAAATACGAATATGACGTACTTGCCGGACTCTCCGGTGGCAAAGACAGTTCATATATTGTATATGTCCTTAAGGAAGTCTATGGCTTAAATGTCCTTTCATTTACGTTTGACAATCATTTTCTGACAGACTATGGCAGAAGAAATATCGACAGTCTGGTAAAGAAGCTTGACGTCGATCATTTTTATCATCAGATAGACTGGCCCCTGCAAAAGGAATTTTACCGGAAAGCGACCATGGGATTGGGATTGCCCTGCGTTGCCTGTTCCCAAATGGGATTTGCCCTGATGTATAAAATCGCCTACGACAGAAAAATTCCCCTTGTCATTCATGGAAGGTCAACGCACCAGATGTTCAAAGAACTCCTTCCAGGATCGAGAGATACATTCCTGCCGCTGATAAAAAGCAATCTTACGCCCTACACTGTTGAAGACATCAAAAAAACCCAACTGACCGCTCTTGAAAAAATGGATTACTACCTTAAAAAAATACTTGATGAAAATGCATATAATAAATTTATGACACTTTACCTGCCGGATATGGAAGAATTCAAAAAAGCCGAAATTGTGCCGGAACTTTTAGGCTTCTTCCTGTTTCATCCCTATGATGAAGACATGCTAAAGGATACACTTGAAAAAAATATCGGGTGGCAAAGGCCTGATAACGACAAAAGTCTATCGCATAATGACTGTGCCATTCATGATGCTGCTGCTTATATATATTCTGAATCGCTGAGCTATCCCCTTATCGCCCAGGAACTAAGCACAGCCATACGGCTGGGGGAGATCACAAGAGAAAATGCGTTAAAACGCCTTCATGCGGAGACATGCCTCAAATCATGGCCTGAAGCGTCCATGAACATTTTCATGAAAGAACTCGATCTCACAGGCAGCGAGCTTAAAAAAGCACTGAAAGTAAACAAGATCAAGCACAAGCTGCTGAGGCAGTATTTAAGAGTGAACGCCTTCTTTAAAAAACCTGAATTTGAATTCTGATGATTATCAGCCTGGATAGCAAAAAACCCAAAATGCCATCATTATTATGATGGTGGCCGGAATATCTTAAAATCAAACAAAAAATAAACGGAGAATGCAAATGAACCATTTTAAAAATCGACATTTTTTTTACATGGCTGTCCTTTGTTTTACCATGTTTTTTGGCTTTGGCCTCACTGGCGCGGAGGATCTGAAAGTCAGCATGGCCTATTTACCCGATATATTGGAAACTCCCGATAAAGGCGTATTTGTGGATATTGTAAAATCCATTGATGATGTATATGAAGGCCATATCGAAAGAAAAGTTTTCCCCTTTGCCAGATCAATGGATAATGTCATCACCGGAAAAGCAGATTTTCACCTGCCCATGATCAGGAATAAAATAGTGCCGGTAGAATCCCTGCCATATGCCTATACTACAGAAAAAATGGGGGATGTCTATTTTATCATTTATTCTAATACGGACAATCCAATACCCCTGGATAAAATCAAATCGGCTAAAAATGAAAAACCCTTTCCTCTGAGAATTGAATCCATGGGAGGGTTTCTTGACTATTTTGACTTTCCGATCACTGAATCATTCAGTGTCGAAAGCAGCCTGAAAAAAGTGGATATCAAACGTATTGATGCATTTATTTTTGCTCAGGAAGAATGCGATTTTACGGTAAAACAATTAAAATTGAAAAACGTTCACAGAGAACTCTATGACAGGTTTGATGATGTATTCGTTATACCAAAGGGGGATAGAGGAAAAGAAATTGATGCCATTCTGTCCGCGTGTATTGAAAAATTAAAATCCACAGGAGAAATGCAAAAACTCCATTTAAAAGTCCATTTGCCATACCAGGAGTGGCAGCCCAATGAGATGGGCTGGTAAAGAGGCGATTGTTATTGCAGATGCCGCTATTATTCCAATTCGTTTTCAAACTCCGGATAGATCTTCACGAAACATTCAGGGCAGATCCCGTGGCTGAAATCTGCCGCTGAATGATCCCGGACATAAATTTCAACCTGTTGCCAATACCCCTGATCATCCCGAATCTTTTTGCAATTGCTGCATATTGGGATTAAGCCGCTCAGGGTCATTATCTCTTTCAATGCTTTCTCAAGACGTTGCTTTTCCTCTATCAATTCAGCATAATTGAAGCAAACTACCATTAAAAAAAGGGCAGAACCAAATCAATGATCCTGCCCTTTTAATGATGTCATTTTTATGAACTTATTATTTCTTTTTCCTGACTATCCCGGAGATTCCAATAATGCCAAGACCAAAGAGGAGCATGGTTGCGGGTTCTGGAACAGGAGAACTTGATGATTCATTAATCACCATGTTATCAATACTCGGCCAAAATCCGTTATAATGGGGTGAACTACCAGGAGAATAGAATTTTATCATTGAAATATCATTTTTCTCAACACTCACTGTCAACCAATTGTTCCATGAGGAATAATTGCTCAAATCAACAGTTTGAAACCAAACAGAGTTGCTATTCATATCAAAGGCTTCAATATCTATCTGTCCAAGATACCCGCCCCCATAATTTTCCCAGGGCATGCCATTCATCTGGAAACTATTAACGTATGCGCCGTTCAGATCCATTATTGAATCATCATCATAATATTGTTCACAGTAAATATGGCCGCCACCCTGACCATTCCAGGTCATGGAGCCGCCTAATGACACCCCCAGGTTGTTGCTGTCGTCAAAATCAAGTGTGGTGGCGCCTGCCAGCCCAACCCAAATGACCAATAAAAAACTTGCACATAACAAACCGATTTTTTTCATAAACTCTCCTTTTAAAAAATTCATAACTACACATTCAAACAACCGACAAAGCCATAAAATTACAGGTCTATTATAGCAATAACCGTACCATGACATCAATCCACCTTTAAATCATGGATTGAGCAAGCTTATAAAAAAATGAAATCCCTAACCGTTCAATCGCTGAGAAATTATTATCTTACAAATAATTACATTTTATTCCATATAATCGGTAATAATTTTATCATTCCTTCAAATCCGATAACTTTATCCTTAAAAAAAGAAAATCACGATTTTACGTCAAACGCCATATGCGTTAAGATTCTGCCGCTTTCCTCGATCACATCCACCTGCCATGATCCAACCTGCTGTTCATTTTTAAGCGTAATTTTACTCCATGTCCGGGTGCGCGGGTACTTGATGGCAAGGGGAATCTCACAATATTTTTCTCCATTCAGATAATAAACATGCTTAAGCAGGGCCGGCAGTTTTTTTGATCTGATTTCCGTCCAGACAATGGAACATCTGTCCTGACCAACGTAAAAAACATCCTGGTTTCCCACAGGATTTCGACCTTTAAGCCTCTTGCATACAGCACTTTCCACCACATAAATATTCTTTTCCCGTTTCTTTACAGGCTGCGCAGGAAGAGATGGTGATACTTTCCGGGAATTCTTTTTATATCTATCTTCAACCTTACCGTCTTTATTTGAATGCAGAACCGAAATCGTCATGGAGCCGATTTGAGGATCTGATTGCGACAGGTTTTTTTCTGACAATTCATCCAAGGATACGGCCGATGATTTTTGGGATGCCGATTGAGCAGGCATTGCCATGTTGATCCCTGCAGTTTTTTTATTGACGCCTCTATTGCCATCACCTGAATCAAATACAAAATATACCGGCACCAGGCAGCATATAATGACAACACAAAACAGCAGACGGAATAAATGTTTTTTTTGCTTTACCCTTATATTTTTATTTCTGATGGCGTCGACTTTCTTCAAAAACTCGGCGTCCCTTTTGTTTATCGTATATTTATCCATTTTGTTGCGATATTCCAGATATTTCTCTATTCAACGATACTTGGCAGGAATTTCTTCCGGGACTTTGATATTTCTATTATCTGATATGCTGTTTCGTGTTTTGTTTTTTTCCAGGCAAACCTATTATAATTGAAGGCTTTATGTCAAGAACTTTGTGAGTACATGTGTGATTCAAAAAAGAATTGCCATGTGACTTCTCATTTGATAGAAATCTTTCATTTGCCATACGCAATCGATTCCAGGATGTTTTTGTTCGAGGTCTGACGAGAGCATTTATGCAAAGCAACCTTTTGTCCAGGGACACTGAATAGGATATCGGAAAATGAAAGAAGATTGGTTTACCTGCCCAAAGTGCGGCTTTGAATCCCCTTCTCATGATGAATGCTTAAAATGTGGTATTATTTTTTCAAAATACAAGTCAGCTGACGTGAGACCTTTACCAAAGAATTCCATACCGGAAGGGACGTCGTCCAAAAGTAGAATTGCCCCCCATGATAAAGGCACTCAGCCAGCTTTCATAAGGCTTGGATTTCCTCTTTTGGTTATATGTTCAGCGATGATTATTCTGGGAGGATATGTGTATTGGCATTATACCGATACATCGAAAAGCAGTGTGCGATATCAAGCAAAAAAGGTGGAATTGTTACGTAACAATCGGGCGCAGGCATATCGTGATTTTATGCAGGTTAACCGTGCGCTGGAATCCCAGGGACAGATCGATATCTACTATGGGGACTGTAACGCATCCGGACTTGAGGTTTTTGTAGCGCTCCTAAATGACATCGCGCATGACAGGTTCAATGAAATTGCGGGGTGCATTATTCGGTTTCCGGATGTTTCGGTCATTACACCAGTCCTGAATTGGTTTGCTTCATTGGATTTAAACAGGCAAAGAGCAACTGAAAATGACTTGAAAACAGTATTTTTAAAGATTGGCGAACCCGCTGTGGAAACGCTCATCGAAAATCTCAACACGCTTGAAAACGCCAAGGCGGCAGCGCTGACCGCCCAAACACTGGCCCTCATAAATTCAAACGCATCCATCAATGCTTTAGTGGAATTGTTGGAAAAAGGCTCTCAAAAACTGGAGCCGATCCCCACATTTTTTATTGAAACGGTGCTTTCCAGCAATCATCTGAATGCCGACCGCGCATTCCATCTGGCAGTCAGTCTTTCTCAGAATACCGGCAATGATACCCGGCTGAACGTGGCCAAATGCATGGCTGTTTTTGAAGGAGAGCCTGTCAGGATTTGGGCAATCGCAGGGACTTTAGACCCGGATAAACGTATCAGCAAGGCCTGTCGGAATCTGTTGGATCAATTTGAAATGAGAAAACGCCAAACTCTCTTTGACTGACACAGGTATTGACATCGTCTTCCTTTGCACGTTGAGGTTCAACTGTATACCAGCCATATTCATCAAAGGTGAAGGCGTATTGGCCATCTTCATTGGTTTCTCCAATCCAATAGCTGTTAGTAAGTCCGGTAAAGCACCTGACTTCCACTCCCTGAACCAGCGATCCATTTGGAGTAATCATGCGCCTTCGATAGTGTATTCATTCCGGATGCTGTCACAGCGTGCCAACAAGGCAACGGGCAGCAAAAAAAACGGCAAGCAGTATGCGGGTCATATAAATTATTGAAAACTGAAATTGAAAATAGAGTCTCAACAGTTAAGATAGTGAAACATGATCAAGTTCTCTCTTGACTCACTCTAACCAGCCGCATCTCTATCCCGATCTACAGGTTCAGCCCCTTATCTTCTCTGCAATTTTTATTGTATTCTTTTATCGTTCCCTGCTTTTTGAGTCTTGACATCTTTTGAGGATTAAACGCATATTAATAAGGTTTTAGAAAAAATAATAAAAGTATCAAAAACGGCAAATATATCATCGGGAATCATCATGGAATTTATTGCAGACCTGCACATTCATTCAAAATACTCCAGGGCAACCGCCAAAAATCTTGATCTTGAGAATCTTTATATCGAATCCCAGAAAAAGGGCATTCAGGTATTGGGTACCGGCGATTCCACGCATCCCGGGTGGTTTGCCGAACTCAAGGAAAAGCTTGAACCTGCGGAAGATGGCCTTTTCAAGCTGAAAGACGATATCGCGAGAACCCTTGAC
The DNA here is from genome assembly GCA_018816735.1 of Pseudomonadota bacterium. Classification (GTDB taxonomy): domain Bacteria; phylum Desulfobacterota; class Desulfobacteria; order Desulfobacterales; family JAHIVH01; genus JAHIVH01. Next base: position 385,323 of record JAHIVH010000061.1, read on the forward strand.
AAGGAAATTCCGGCTTCCTGCAAGGGGATTGTCCGTTTCATTCTGGAATCTGAAATCAGCAATATTTATAAAAAAAATGATAAAACGCGCAAGAACCATAATCTTGTTTATTTTCCGGATTTTGATTCGGCAGAACGGTTCAACCGGAAACTCGATGCCATCGGCAATATCAAATCCGATGGCAGGCCCATCCTGGGCCTTGACGCAAGAAACCTTCTTGAAATTCTCCTTGACACGGACGAAACCGGTTTTTTGATTCCGGCGCATATCTGGACCCCGTGGTTTTCTCTTCTGGGGTCCAAGTCGGGGTTTGATTCCCTTGAGGAGTGCTTTGACGATTTAAGTGGTGAAATTTTTGCCGTGGAAACCGGCCTGTCATCTGACCCGCCGATGAACTGGCGGGTTTCCAGCCTGGACGGGCTCACACTGGTATCGAACTCCGATGCCCATTCGCCTTCAAAACTTGGCCGGGAAGCCAATCTTTTCAACACGGTGCTTTCCTTTTCCGGTATCAGGAACGCACTGAAAACCGGAAATCCGGAAAAATTCCTGGGGACCTTCGAGTTTTATCCGGAAGAAGGCAAATACCATATGGACGGGCACAGAAAATGTGGCATTTCTCTGTTGCCGGAACAATCCTCCAGGATGAACGGCATCTGCCCTGAGTGTGGAAAACCGATGACCCTGGGTGTGCTCTACCGGGTAAACGAACTTGCTGATCGACAAAATGGCGAAAAACCCAAAATTCATCACCCGTTTGTCAATATCATCCCCTTGGAGGAAATTATCGCAGAGCTTCTGGGGGTGGGCCCGAAATCCATGAAGGTCCGGCAAAACCTTCATCGGCTCATCCAAACAACAGGCCCGGAATTTGCGATTTTAAAAACCATCCCCATAGACTCATTGAAAAAAACCGGTATCCCCCTTCTTCCTGAAGCCATTCAGAAAATGCGGCAAAACGATATTCATGTGATGCCCGGATATGATGGTGAGTTTGGGAAAATCCGGCTGTTTGATGATGCGGAAAAGATGGAACTCTCCGGCCAGAAACTTCTGTTTCCATTCAAGGCAGCAAGCGATGCCAGGACGGGATATATCAAGGCCGGCATGGAAAAGCAGCAGACCATTCACAAAAATTCAAGGACAAAAAAGTCAGAGAAACCCAAAGAGAGAGAGAAATCTCATGAACTGAACAGCCTGCAGCTCGAAGCCATCCGTGATGATCATGATGCACTCCTCATCAAGGCCGGGCCCGGCACGGGAAAGACACTGACTCTCACCCGGAAAATCGCCTGGCTGATCGAGGAACAACGGGTGCCGGAAGACGACATTCTTGCGATTACCTTTACCCGGAAAGCAGCCGGGGAAATGGCTGAGCGGCTTCAACGCATATTGAAAAAAAAGCATATTCCACTGACCGCCACGTTTCATTCCCTTTGCCACGAACTGTTAATAGATGAAATGGCCGCGTTTGACCTCACCTTTTCGGTCATTGATGATGATGAAAAACAGAGACTGATCGCAGAAATTGTCAAGACATGTGAAAACCCGGCATTTAAACCCAAAGTCGTATCTGAAATGATCGCGCTTGCCAAACAGCAGATCAAGGGCCCGTCAGACGATCTAAAGGATATAGCTCTAAAATACGGTCAGGATGAAACGATCATTAAAAAAATGTATGCGGCCTATCAGGATGCCCTTGAAAGCAGAGGATGGCTTGACTATGACGACCTGATTCTTAAAATCGTTGTCATGCTTGAGACTGATGCAGGTTTCCTTGAAAAAACATGCAAACGGTTCAGGTATATTTTTGTGGATGAATATCAGGATTTGAACAATGGTCAGTACAGAATTGTAAAAGCCCTTTCTGCTTCAGGCAATAAGTTATGCGTCATTGGCGATCCGAATCAGGCCATATACGGGTTTCGCGGTGCAGACCCCACCTATTTCGAAGCCTTTCCGGATGATTTCCCCACGGCCCGTGTCATTCATCTGGAAAGGAATTACCGCTCCACGGAAACCATATTAAAAGCCTCTCACCATGTGATCACCGCCGGAAGAAAAGAAACCGATCTGAACCGCGTCTATTCCGGCATTGAAGGCCTGCCGGTCATCCATATCACCCGGCACCGAACCGCCCTTTCCGAAGCGGTTTCCATAGGTAAACGCATTGAACAGATGGTGGGCGGGACCGGATTCCATTCCATAGATTTTGGAAAAACAGACGATCGGGTAGACAAGGATGCATTGAGCTTTTCAGATTTCGCTATACTGGTTCGAACCCTGTCAGAAGGAAAAGCCATTGGTGACATGCTTGAAAAAGGCGGTATCCCCTGCCATATCGCGAGCAGAGAGCAGGCGTTTTCCGAGGATGGCGTCAAACGGATATTGGCTTATCTGAGAATCATCCATCTGAAGTGCATGGTATCGGACATTGAAATTGTTTTTGGAGAAGACAAAGAAAAAACAAAGGAGTTCTTAAACGTATGTCATCCGTTTTCTGTTGATCACTTAAATCGTCTTCTATCTGAAAATTCGCAAGATTCATTCCAAAAACCAAAACCCCGGTGGATAAAGGACTGGATTTTGACGTTAAATTATCTCAGAAAAAATCTGTTTGACCAGTCTGTAAAAAACCGGATACTCTACCTGTCAAAAGAAATGGCAGATGTAAAAAAAGCGGTCTCAAGGACAAAAAAAGGAAAAGAGGCCTTGCATCATCTCCTCCGGATGGCAGAGCCATTTGGCAAGCATGCACTTGAATTTCTGAATACCATTGCCATGTATCAGGACAGCGATTATGTTCTGCCCCATGTGGAAAAAGTGTCTATCATGACCATGCATGCGGCAAAGGGTCTTGAATTTCCTGTTGTATTCATCCCCGGATGCGAAGACGGGAACATACCGTACCAAAGACCTGGAGAGCGCACAACAGATGACGCAGAAGAGAGGCGGCTCTTTTATGTTGCACTGACGCGGGCCAGGGATCAGCTTCTGTTGTCTTATGCCGATAAACGAACCGTATTTGGGAAAACCCTCAAAAGAGACATCTCGCCTTTTATAAAGGATATCGAAGAAGGTCTGCTTAAAAAGGAAACCAGTCATCCGGACCGGGAACCCCCATTGAAAAAACCGATTCAATTGACGTTGTTCTGATCGCGCTGTCACGCGGATGGCTTTAGAAAAATTTAAGTCCCCCCAATGGTATTGGCCTGAATTTTGCTTTTTTATTCAGTTGCGATACGAACGAAACCTCTATGCAGGAGAAAAGATATGACAGAACATACAAGATATAATTATAAAATTCTCGCAAAAAGCCTTGAGTTGCCTTGTGGAAAGACCATCAAAAACCGGTTTATGAAATCAGCCATGTCGGAAAACCTGGGAACGGTTGACAACCGGATGACCCCTTATATCCCCAGGCTATATGAAACATTTGCCGAGGGAGGCACCGGACTTGTGGTCACAGGAAATGTGATGATTGACCAACGCGCACTTGGTGAGGCCAGAAACGTGGTCGTTGAAGATGAAAGGGATTTACCGCTCCTTCAGGAATGGGCAAACGTTGGCACAAAAAACAATACGCACCTGTGGGTTCAGTTGAATCATCCGGGAAAACAGATTCCTTCCTTTCTGGCAAAGGAACCGGTAGCACCCTCTGCCGTGCCTCTTGGCGGCAATCTGGAAAAAGCCTTTAACACACCCCGGGAACTGTTACCGGAAGAAATCGAAGACATTATTCTGCGATTTGCCCGGTCTGCTGAAATCGTTAAAAAAGCCGGCTTCACAGGTGTTCAGATTCATGGCGCCCATGGATATCTGGTCAGTGAATTTCTGTCCCCCCATCACAACAGAAGGAATGACGATTGGGGAGGGACGCCTGAAAAACGTATGAAGTTTGCCGTTGAAGTGTATCGTGCCATCAGAGAGCGTGTGGGAAACGACTTCCCGGTTGGCATTAAACTCAATTCCGCCGATTTCCAGCGGGGTGGTTTTTCAAATGACGAATCCCTGGACGTTATGGAAACACTTTCCGGAGAAGGGATGGATTTAATTGAAATATCCGGAGGAAACTATGAAAAGCCTGCCATGACAGGGGCTTATGTCAGAGAAAGTACACGTGAACGGGAAGCGTATTTTCTTGAGTTTGCCGAAAAGGTCAGACAAAAAATCAATACGCCCTTGGTGGTTACAGGCGGGTTCCGAACCGGCTCTGGCATGATCAACGCCGTGGAAAGCGGTGCCACAGATATGATAGGGCTTGCCCGCCCACTGGCGGTTGACCCGTATCTGCCTTCAAAAATTTTAGCAGGAGAAGACTATACAAGCCCGGTCCACCCCCTATCAAGTGGTTTCAAGGTGATCGATACATTTTCCATGCTTGAAGTGTCCTGGTACGCCCAGCAGCTTTTCAGAATGTCCCGAGGGAATCGGCCTGATCCGGATCAGTCTGTATGGACGTCCATTCTAAAAACGTTCTTCAATAATGGCTACCATGCATTTCAAAAACAGCGGGCCAAACAGTGATGGAGGCGCTTCGATGAATATTCTATTAACAGGCGGTACCGGTTTTGTGGGCCAGGCACTTACAGCATCTCTGCTGAAAAACGGACATGACATTGCCGCTATCGGCCAATCCCGCTCCCATCTCTTTATTTTAAAGGAAAATTTTCGCTACATTTCAGCAGATACCACCAAAGAAGGCCCCTGGCAGGAAGAAGCGAACACCGCGGATATCATCATCAACCTCACCGGAACCAATATCTTCAGATACTGGACGCCTGGGAACAAAAAGAAAATTTATGACAGCCGGGTGTTGACCACCCGACATCTTGTGAACGCCATATCCAAAGAGAAAAACGTGACGCTCATAAACGCATCTGCAGCCGGGTATTATGGCGACAGGAAAGATGACGCCATTACGGAAGAGGAGACACCCGGGAATGATTTTCTGGCCCAGGTGTGTGTGGATTGGGAAAAAGAAGCCTTCCGCGCCGAGGAAAAAAACGCAAGGGTCGTCACCATGCGGTTTGGTGTTGTTCTGGGAAAAAACGGCGGTGCGCTTTCCAAAATGGTCATTCCCTATCATCTGTATTTAGGAGGCCCTTTGGGAAAAGGCATTCAATGGTTTCCCTGGATACACATGGATGACCTTGTCCGTGCGGTTATCCTTGTAATGGATGACCAAATGGCAAAAGGGCCGGTCAATTTCGTATCCCCCTCCCCTGTCCGGCAAAAAGATTTTGCAAAAGCCCTGGGCAAGGTTTTAAACAAACCCGCCCTGATGCCCGCGCCTGCGCCGATTATCCGAATGGTCATGGGTGAGCTTGGCAAGGCATTTTTAAGCAGTCAGCGCGTGCTTCCCGAAAAATTGAGTGACTATCATTTTGAGTTCAAATTTCCGGAGCTGTCATCGGCACTTGAAGACTGCCTCCTGATGTCCTCTTGACATGAGACATTTTTGTATCACGGTACGCCTGATACAATCGGCCATCTGTCATCTGTCATCAGATTGTATGAAGGTTTCAACGGAATGGCCGGTATCTGTTCATGGCTACACTGAAAAAACGAAAGACTGGCATAAAATTTGGATAGTATAATTTCATGCGGGGCATGAATACAAGGTTTTAAGGTATCCAAGCTGAAACCGCCAACAAAAACAAACCATACGAGGAGGAAAGGCCATGACGTCCTACCAGTGTAATACATGCGGCAAAATATCAGATAAAAAGGGCCATCTGTGTGACCCGATTTCAGTTGGGACTGGCTATGAATGTGACCATTGCGGCCAACAGGTTACAAAAAAACAGCACGTATGCAAGCCGAAAGCTATTAATTTTAAATTTTTCTGCGATGATTGCGGTCGTGTCTCTGTAGCGGAAAATGAGATCTGCAGTCCGCGGGAAATAAAATAGATCATATAATCAAACCCTTTTTTTCACGATAGCCTTCAATTGGCCTTCTGGCAAGGGTGGGCGGGCATTATACCTTGACAATCTTTGCTTTGAGGCCATTTGGGTTAAATTCATTCTATATCTCCGATCAACCCAAATATGCCTTTGGATCATAATATAATTGACAGCAGGACTGTCAGATAATAATAAAAGACTTCACTGTGATGCGAAGTTGGGTCAACCGTTAAAAATTGATGGCTCAACTCGAAAATATTGGGCCGGGTTAAATAAACAACAAATATAATAAACGACACGGATGGTAATTATGGCAAATGATTTTAACATCAATGAAATTTTGGAAATGGCGGAACAGATTGAAAGAAACGGTGCAAAATTTTACAGAGGTGCCGCAAAGAACGTAAAAGACAAAAGCCACAACGGTCTTCTGCTTGAGCTTGCAGAAATGGAAGATCAGCATGAAAAAACATTTGCCGCACTCCGGGCGGAACTGACTGAAGATGAAAGAAAAAGCACCGTTTATGATCCTGAAGATGAAATGCCTCTCTATCTGCAAGCGCTTGCCGATACGCGCGTATTCTATGAAAAAACCGTTGATACCACATCAATTAAAGAAATCCTGAAAGAGGCGATTACCGCTGAAAAGGACTCGATTGTATTCTATCTTGGCATGAAGGAACTGGTACCCAAACGATTGGGACAGGGCAAAATGGATATCATCATCAAGGAAGAAATGAGCCATATCAGACTGCTTGCCGGTAAATTAACCGCGCTTTAGCAATCCGGAATCGAGGCATATCTAAAAATTTACCGGCAGGGTTTGGAATAACACCTGCCGGAAATTCTTGATCTCAAGCGGATTCACAGACCATTGAGGCGCACTTCCCCGGTTTCGCCATCCATGCAGATGACACTGCCGGTTTTAATAAGCTGTGTGGCGTTTTCAACACCTACGATGGTTGGGATGCCAAGCTCTCTTCCAATGATTGCCGTATGAGAAAGAATGCTTCCCTTTTCAACAATAAGTCCGGCTGCTGAAATCATCAGAAAAATCCAGCCCGGATCCGTCATTTCCGATACAAGGATTTTCCCTTCAATGTTTTCAACGGTTTTCGGGTCGTTCACAATAACCGCTTCTGCAGTGACCGTTCCTGTGCTGCAAGCTGTTCCCTTGATCATGCCTGGCTGATCTGCACCTCCCATCTTCTGTTTGATGTCCTGGGGAATAACGTTTTCATAAACCGTACCTTTGAACATCAAACGGTTCAACGGACGCCTTTTCTGAAATCGCTCATGGGCTTTTTTTCTCTCGGCAACAATCCATTTTAAAGATGAATTTACGGATGTTCCGTAAATAAAGGATAGAACTTCATCTACGGTCAGGTAGTGTATATCTCTTTTATCATCTATAATATCATGATGACTGAAATTCACACCAATCTGATTAAAAATGGTTCTAACAATACCAAAGGCACGTGCCCTGTCGATTCGTGAACTCTCCCTGTATTTCAAAGAAATTCTTGCCTGACTGATGAGAAAAGAAAACACCATTCGCCTGGCAGGTTTTCGATCAAGCACTTTTAACAGTTTTTCTTCTGCTGACGAGCGTATTTCATCTTCTTTTTTCATCATATCAGAGGCATTAATCATTGCCGGAACATAGGAGAGTACGGTTTTTAATAGCAGCACCGGTGAATCCTTGAATACAATCGTTTCAAGTTTCAGCTCCTCAAGAGAGCGTTCACCATATTTTTCCATATGTTGGTTAAACTGGCTTGAAAACGGACAGGGTTCGCCACTTGCAAGAAAAACGGCCAGCTCTTTTTCACCATGCGTACTTATGGAAATAGTTTTTAATGTATCAAATATTTCGTCATGTGCTCTTAAATATTCGGCCATGCTGACGATCGATCGGACGGGTTCTACACTCTCCATGCCTTTTTCACTGCAGAGAAGTGCGTTGAAAAGCCGATCCGGTTCCTCTGATGTCAATTTTTTCAGAAACCATTTTGAAAGACTTACAAAGATGACGGCATAGAAATCAAAGAAAAGGGTTATTTCCCAGCCATACATCAATTTTGAAAAAAAATTATTATGCTGGGTCGCCAGCTCATGGTTGGAGAGGAGCGAATGATTTTTCTTGTAAAATTCCCGGTAAAGGGCGTTAAATCGTTTTTTAAACCCCATCATCATCCATCTGAGCGACAGAAAATAAAAAAGAACCTTACCGAAAATTTTAAGGAATGACGGTATATCTTTCAGAAAACGGATCTTCTTTTTTTCTGTATGATGATTTTTTCTCTCCGATACACCGGCCATTTCCTCCCAGGACCTGGCAAACCGGTTGCCAAAAGGCAGCATGTAAAAAATCTGGTACCAGTTTGAAATTACGTAATAGACTCTGCCCTCCACATACCCGACCATGTTCTTAAAAATGGATTGATGGGCAAATACTTTTTTACGGGATACGCCCATTTTAATGACGACATTTCTGAAGATCGTTTCATAGCAGGATTTTACAAATGAAAACGTCAGCGGCATGGTGATGCCCGGATAACTTTCAACAATATTGCTGTTATCAAAAATACTCAACGGCCCCTGGGGAATGGTCGTGATGGGCCGGGTCTGGGTGATATGAAACTGACCGCTCTCGTCCATGGCCCATTCAATATCCTGATAGTGATCATAAAGGGCTTCGATATCGCGACCGATGACGATCAGCGTTTTTACCTGATCCGAATTTAAAACCGGCGCGTATCTGTCACACTCATCCAGCCTGACGCTGACCGTTCCTTTATCAGATAGGGTGTCCCGGACAACCTTCCAGGTTTTTTCCAGATGGATTGTTGATGTTTGCTTGCCTGTGGTTTTATTCACAATATAGGTATCGGTTTCCACACGATCAGAAACGATGCCTTCGCCAAGACCATATCCTGCGACAATCACGGCTTCATTCAATGATCCGGTGGGATTGGCCGTGAACATCACGCCTGCGACTCTGCTGTCTACCATCTTCTGAACGACCACTGCCACACGTGTCGACAAAGGATTTTCTTCTTTCAGACGCAGATATGTTAAAATACGCGGATTAAAGGCAGATGCCCAGCAAGCCTTTACATGCTCAAGCACATCTTCTGCAGGAATATAAAGATAGGTATCCAGAATTCCTGCAAAGGAGTGGTCACCGGCATCTTCTCCAACCGCTGATGACCTTACGGCAAAAAAGGAGGCATTCAAATCCCTGAACCGGTCATTAAAATCCGCCAGGTCTTTTTCCTGAAATTCGATTGAGAGAATGATATCTTTAATGTCATGAAAGGCGTTTTCAAGGCTTTCCGCAGATTGATAGTCTATGTCCTTCAAAATGGTCTCTATCATCGCCTGTCTGGATTCCAGGCATTTTTTAAAAAAATATGTATTTACACAAAACCATTCGGGTACGGGAATCTGATTCCTTGAAAGTTTTGCAAGGTTATAGGCTTTTCCGCCAATGATATCCTCTCTCAAGATATCGTCTTTTGCTGAAACAATGGTTCTGATATTCATCTGCTTTTCATTCTCGTTTTTTTATGGGTGTTATATTATTCTTTAAAATAGGTACGGAAGGCGTTTTCCTCATCCTTGATGGCAAAATATATAAAAATAACGAACACCGAAAATATTCCCATCATCAAAATACCTGGAACAGCGACAAGCACGCCGGCCATCTGCATCATATTTGCATAATAGATCGGATGATCCATATACCGGTAGGGGCCGGTTTTCACCCTTTCCTCAGGCAAATACCCCTTGTTGCATGGTGAAAAATTAACGCCCAGGGTTTTCAGACTGGCATAAAGAACCCACACGCCTGCCATCCCCATTATGGCGCCCGTTAAAAACTGCGGGATGGAAGGTGTGCCATCTCCCTTTTGACAGGCAAATGAAACAAGATGAACCATCACACCCAAATAAAGAAAATACTTCGCTTTTTCAAATAACCGGGTGGGGAAAGATAATGGATACGTCTCCTTCCTCTCGTTTTCTGTATCATTAAATTTAATGTGATGTCTTTTATAAATGACGATATTGGCAACAATCATCAACATGAAAAACAAAACGGTAATGAAACCCATTCAGACCCCCCTTAAAAGCGCATAAACAAGTGCACCTGCCTGATAGAGAATGATGTAGCTTTCGACAGATTTTTTTACGATATTGGTTTCTTTAACCGGCTTCAGAATGAATCGCAAAATAAGAAGAGAAACCGATGCCCCCAGTATAAGGTTGTAGTATAAAAACACACCTGAAAAATGGTATGCATTGCAGGTCATCCACCATAAACAGGTTGAGCATAAAATGGCCAGCAAGGGCACAAAAGCCGCCTTTTTGGCCCCCCAGCGCTTTGAATACGTCAGATAGTCTGTTTCTTCTTCCGGCGCCCTGATCTTCCTGCCATATTCCCATGCAAGGATAGGTGCCCAGTATAGCATGCATAATGGTAATGCCAAAGACACATGCATGGGTTCACCAGATACTTCCAGATATACCGTATAGATATAAAAATTGAGCAGCGGCACAAGAGGCGTATGGGTGACAGTTACCAGCCACAACGTGTTTGAAACTTTTTCAGGAAACAGCCACCATTGCCATGATAAGACCAGAAAGATGAAATAGATAAAAAGTCCCTGGATGGCCATGCCCCTGCCAAGGTTCAATAAAAGGATGGCTATCATACCGAAGATTGCCATGATTTTAACGTCCGAATATCTAACAGCACCGGTTACGAGCGGCCGATTGGGGAAGACAGCTGCATCGACCCCCTCATCTTTTAATTCATCAAAAAACCGTGGTAACAGCATACACAGGAAAAAGGTCAGGAAACCAAACCACGCACTTGAAAAATATTCAATTTTGCCAAGGCTTATCACCTGAACCATGAAAAAAAAACTCGTAAAAAAAAGAACAGCCGCAACACCATTCACATGAAGCGGAAACATGGCCTTAAAATAAATTCGCACTCTACCGAAAAATTCTTTCATAATCTCCTCTCAGCAATATCACCTCGCCGATATCTGAACACGCCAGGTGATATAAATTTATAATGTTGTTTTAAAATATTCATCAAACCAGCGGTCTTTTAAAAGTGATATACCGTTGGGTAATTTCGGACATGCCGGAAAGTTTCCTGATATAATCATGTTTTATATTGGATCGTCTCCAGGCCAGAGGGTGGCCATATGTTCGCATGGAGTAGTCGGAAATACCCATTACAATCGCCTTGAACAAGGCTCCTCCTCTGAAATTCCTGTCAACCGCAACTGTTTTGGTCGCAAAAACCGGTTGATTCTTTTCATTCCCTTCCGGCTTTTTCTTTTGATTATCCGGGTTGCAAACCCGATCGATGAAATTGTGATAGTTCGAAAGAAACCCGACCAGTTCATCATCCCTGTAATACAGCCACAGAGAGTTTGGATCGGTCATATATGAAAGAAGGTTTCGGGTCTGGAATTCAAAGACATCATAGTCAACCGGTGCCAGGCGGTGATCCTCAGCCGAAAAATTCGTGCAGATCAGGTTATATACAGGTTTCATAAAATCATCGATTGCAATATCGTTTAAATTAACTATTACAATGCCCTGTTTTTCGATTTCCTCTCTGACCGCAGGGTAAATTTTCATGAGTGTTTCATGATGATCGGGTTTGATGACACCGGAAAATGACGACTCCCCTTTTCCCCAGCCTGCGTTGAAAAAAAGATCGGGATAGAAGGACTGATGATAAGGGTCCCCAATCCATCGCTCAGATGTGATGCTTTGGGTTAAAAACTGCCAGTTATGAAACGCATTCAGATCTATAGGCCCAAAAATTTCACGGCTCCCCTGTTCTCTGGATACTTTAAATGCTTCTTCCATGATTTGGTTAAATACATAAGGATTATTTTCACATTCAAAAAATCCGAAAATACCAAATGAATAGGCGTCACAACGGCCGACAAGAACTCGTGCGATATCTCTTCCCTTGTTTTCGGCAAGGAGGCATTCGAATGTGTAATCCGGCCTTTTTGCATAATACTCCAGGATTAAACGATGCGTATCGTTTTCGGCATAGTAGTAATAGTTATCTTTGTATATGGCATCCCTTACCGATAAAAAACGGTCAAGAAGTTCTTTTGAATGCTGACCGACCTGGAAACGATGAATATGTGTTTCCATTTTTAATTCTCCTGTTATGTCGAAAATATCAATTTCTCTTGATTATAAAAAAATGTTGTGCTCTCTATAGCAGTAAAACTTTTATTTTTTCAATTCTTTTTTTTCAAACCTGTTTGATCTTTAAAAATATAAATGTTATCGAAAAACGTCTTCTAACCTTTTAGCAAACAAGGTGTCATATGCCGGAATACTTCTTCAGATCAATTATTAAATATCGGGTACTGATTCTTTCAATAAGCGCCATTCTACTGGCAGGAGCCCTGTATCTCGGAAAAGATGTCAAGCCGGATTTCAGTGTGGAGCAATTTTTTCCGGCTTGGGATCCCGCTAAAATAACTTACCAGCGCTACAAGCAATATTTCCCAAAAGAAGATACAGGTATTATCCTTTTCTGGGAAGAAAAAGACCCTTTAAATACCGATACATTTCACGACATGGAAAAAGCGGCCGCCATCTTCGAACAACTTGATCTTGAAGATGTCTCCTGGATCGGCGATATCGAAATCCCTGAAACAGTGATGCTTGATGGCGAAGAAGCCTTATCCATTCATCAGTTGATCAATCGGGAAACCCTGTCTGACGATTACCTGAAAAAAAGGATAGACAAATATAAAAATGATCCGATCCTTTCCGGGTATCTCTGGAACAGTGATCTCTCCATACTTGCCATTTACGGTTATCTCCCCCAGGAACTGAATACCGATGAATCCCGGAGAGAAATTGAAGGCAAGCTCACCAACTTTCTTGAACCGTTTTCTAAACCCGGACGAAAACTCGTCTTGAACGGAATACCCATTGTCAGGGCTCGCGCCATCAAAACCCTTGCCATTGACCAGTCTGTCCTTCTTGGCATCGGCTTTATATTAATTTTTGCTATCCTCTATTATTTTTTCCGTCACGCGCTGCAGGTGTTCCTGTGTATTTTTTCAATTCTTCCGGCATACATTATTGTCATCGCCATCATGGGCATATGTCATAAACCGATATCTGTATTAACCAGTTTCATGCCACTTATCATTGTCGTCATAGGCATTAGCGATACGATTCATATCCTCGTTCACTACCGAAAAATACGTGCGACAGGGCTTGAAAACCATGATGCCATCGCTCAATCCTTTTCCAGACTTTCAACCGCCTGCTTTTTCACCTCCCTTACAACGGCCGTAGGATACTTCAGCCTGATCAGCACAAAGATATCGATTGTTGTTGATTTCGCGGTGTTTACCGGAACCGGTGTTCTTTTATCCTATGTGGCTGCAATCGTTTATTTGCCTATTTTCCTGAGCTATTATAAAAAAAGCCAGTTCAATGATAAGGGTCAAAATACGCTCTGGATGAATTCATTTCTGAATCATGCGGATCATCAAACCCGGTTAAGACCCAAAATGATTCTTTTTATATCAAGCATCATCCTCATGGGCTCGCTGTATTATGCCACCCGAATTGATGTTAACGCGTTCATGATAGACGACATGAAAAAAAGCCATCCCCTGATGAAAGACTACAAATGGGTGGAAAACCACAATTTCGGCATCTTTCAGCTGAACCTTTTTTTAGAAGGCCATTCAGACAAACCGCTCCACAGCATCGACAATCTTCAATGGCAGGAGACATTTATCAATTTTGTAAACGATGATGCTCTGGTCTTAAGGATCATCTCCATGAATCACCTTTTCAAACAGATACGAAACGAATTCATAAACATTAATGATACCCCGGACAAGTTGCCTTCAACAGATCAGGAAGCATCAGATTTTCTGTTTATCGCTGATTCCAACTTTTTCAAAGACGTCTACATTGAAGAAGAAAATGTCGGACAGATCATCGTTTTTGTAAAAGATACGGGCAGCAAACACATGGTTCCCTTCATCAAAAAAATTGATGCCTTTCTCAAAGCATCTCCACCACCGGTGGGTTCGGTCATCTCAACCGGAACAACCCGGATGGCTCAGACCACTTTTGAAAACATCATATCCGGTTTTGGTTCCAGCCTTATTCTTGCTATTGTAATCATCTTTTTCATGATCACAGGGTTATTCAGGTCTTTTACATACGGATTTATCGCTCTTGTAATCAATATCGCACCGTTAATGTTCCTGTTAGGTTTTGTTGCTTTTATGAATTATGATATCAAGCCCTCCACAGTTTTAATTTTTTCAATTGCTTTTGGCATTGCCGTAGATGATACCATTCACTATCTGGGTATCTTCAGGCAAAACCAGAAAGACGGTGTTCCACGCAACGTCAATATTTCAAAAACACTGAAAACATCCGGTAAGGCCATGGTCATGACAACCGTTATTATCGGATGCGGTTTTTCGGTGTTAATGGTATCTTCATTTGAAATTCTTTTTCTTTTAGGCCTTCTTTCCGGACTGGCGCTATTATCGGCAGTGGTTGCCGATATTTATGCGCTACCGTCAATTCTCTCACTCATGAAAGGAGAATAAAGATGTTCCTGGGTATCTATAATCCTCCGGCAGCCATTTCATTCCTTGGGATCATGCTTTCTTCAACAGCCATCTATCTTTCATTTAACAATCACTTCAACTATGCCGTCATTTGCTTTATCTACGCGGGTATCTGCGATCTCTTTGATGGTCTTATCGCCCGAAAATTCGATCGTACGGAAGAAGAAAAACTGTTTGGCGTACAAATTGACTCTATCATCGATATGGCAAGCTTTGGTATTACGCCCTGTATGCTTATCCTGCATTCAGGGTTTGACACAAAACCGGATCTCTTCCTGATTCTGTTTTATATATGCGCTGCAGCCATGAGGCTTGCATACTTCAATGTTCACGGGACAAAAGAAATAAAAGGAACAGCCTTTTATACAGGTCTTCCGGTTACCTTCTCTGCCCTCATTTTCCCCAGTGTTTTTATATTGCATGACATGGCCTGTGAAAATTTATATCGATTTATTGTTCGATCCGTGTTTTTTATCGTAGCTGTTTTGTTTGTTCTTAAAATTTCAATACCAAAACCCAAAGGCATTTTCTATTTTGTTTTTCTTCTTCTTGCCATTTTTTATACGGTTTACTGGCTCTGATCCATTTTTTCGATCAAACCCTAACCTGCCTGTTTTTTCAGTCCTACCAGATAAAGCAGGATATTTATAATATAGTGAAACAGGGTCGCAAGTATAATGATGGCGATGGCATCTTTAAATGCCGGCACATAAAACACCATCATAAAAATGACACATCCGATAACCGAATCTGTTTGATCTATCACTGTGAATACTTTGCCGATTATGCCACTACCCTGTTTACCCGGACTGATATCAATCCTTCTTTTAATATAACTGTTCGGCAACTCAAAAAAAACATATCCAAATCCCCAGATGGCTCCCCAAATAAACGAAAATACCGGGTTCGGAAATTCACCATAAGGAATCAGACTCAACGTCCTTGCCCACTCAACATGACGATACAACACATCAAACATGAACATGAACAAGGCAGTGAGAACTATCATCCCGAAAAATCCCTTCCAGGTTTTATGATCGCCCCAGAGCCGTTTCCCATCTGAAAGAATTTTTCCCCCGTCCATGGGTATTTTCAAACTGTCAAGAACAGGCAGCTTCACAAATACCATATTAAAAATACCAGCGAGAATTACGGGAAGCATAAGATAGCATAACTTCCCCATATGACCCCATTCCATTTTCACTCCTTTTTCTTAAAAATCATGATGTGTTTCAACCCATAAGTGTCAGGATGCCATTATCCCCATCTATGGAAATTTCCTGACCATCGGTTAAGAGAGTTGTAATATTTTCAACCGCAAGTATTGCTGGAATACCATACTCCCGGGAAATGACCGCAGCATGCGAGAGAAGACCGCCGGATTCCGTTATCACACCTGAAAGAAGGCTGAATTTGGGTGTCCACCCCGGATCAGTAAATTTGGTAACCAGGATATCTCCCTTGGAAAGCCTTGATGCGTCGTTGATATCCCTGATCACCTTGATTTTGCCCATAACAAAACCCGAACTGCATGCGATACCGGTATATTTCTTTTTACCCACATCAATGGAGACATTCACCTTAGCATAACTTCTGCCTATTTCATTGGGATTGTTATAATTCCTGAATGAATGATAATATACTTTATTCAAATCTATCATTTTTCTTGCCTGCTCAACCGAAATTTTCTGTTTGCTGATTGCAATAATATCAGACACCGGCAGGAAAAATATATCGTCTTCCGTATCGATAATGGACAAATTTTTGAAATGCCTGGCCATGAACAGTGTAAATCGTCTGACATAATAATAAAACTGCGTCGACAGATCTCTCAACTCTTCCCGCCACCAGAGAATTTTCCTCAGATCCAGAAGCGCATGTTCCATGTTTTTTTGTTTATAAAAAGGCACGAGAGAAAGTAGCTTTTTCTTTTCCAAAAGAAACATTTCAAATTGTTTTCTGTTCAAGGCTCTGGGCTCAAAATGATCGTCCAGGTCGAGGTTATGTTTCAGACTTTCCATTACAAAACTCGGATCTTCTCCATACCTGGGTACGGTAATGTCAAGCTCCCTTGTGGAGTGAAATTTGTTTTTTTCGATATAGAAAGCAACATTTTTCATATAATGATCCTCATATCCGGAACGCCATAATGAGACCAGGTCATCTACAGATGTTTCCTTCCAGAATGAAACCGATGCCGCATCCATTTTTATCGTTTCCCTCAGATCCCAAAGCTCGTACATGGGAATCAGATGGGACAAATTGGTCAGACCGGAAATCAGATTGGGGTAAATCAACCGGGATTCTATTTTTTTTAGCCGTTCCTTAAACAGGCTGGCAGTGTTGGATGATGCAAAAATCGTGTTAAAATACGTGGCCTCACTTCGGTAATACTCCTCCATAATGAACGTTTCATAGAATTTGAAAAATTCGTCCTGTTTCATGGTTTCAGGATCGATCTGATCAATTTCAAGAAGCTTCTTATGTTGCTGTTCCCGGAATATCGGCCACTCTTTTTTCAGTTTTTTAAAACTTTTGGAAAGCTCAAGGAGAACCTTTATTCCGGTTAATAAGGTTTTGACATTGGTCCTGCTGGTAAAACCTTCCCCCTTATACGCCACTCTTATTCCCAATGACTCGTCAAAATTTTTTTCTATAAAACCGGGCAGCCGCTTCAGTCCTTCTTTAACGCTGGAAAGATTCCAGTAGGGACGGCCGTAGAACATGTCCCCCCAGATAACCCCTTTATCACTTTCAATCAGGTAATGCTGTTTCAGATACGAAGGCATTACCTTTTCCCAGACAAGATCATATAAAGACCACATAAAGGGGCTGCATACCCCTGAGGAAACCCCGCCATCCCTGAAATCGGCGGTCGTCCATTCATTATTAATGCCACCATAACTGATGGTTGTAATGGGCCTGCTCTGCAGGATATAAAATTGATTGTCGTGTTTGGCCCACTCAATATCCACGGGGAATCCGTATTCAGCCTGAATTTTCAAAGCGATATCAGAAAGTTGTTTCACTTCTTCACGGCTTAATACAGTCTCATGCCTTCTTGATTCGTCATGGGTAATGTGTTTTACAAACGGAGGATCGTCCATTGCCAGAACAGCAATCTTTTTGTCGCCGATCACCCGTTTCTTTTCCACCCCATTATACCAGTCATACCCATATTGATCCGGTGTCACTTCACCACCCACCAGGGCTTCTCCCAGGCCGAAACAGGCTTCGATAATCATTTGCCGATCATAACCTTTAAGAGGGTCCACCGTAAAAAGAACACCACTTTTTTCAGCAGGAATCATCTTCTGGATGATAACGGCAATCTTCATATCACTGAAATCAATATTCCGGTTGATGCAATAATTCAGGACCCGCTCATTAAAAAGAGATGCCCAGCATTCTTTTACGCTATTATAAATACCTTTTCCCGGTTTAACATTCAAAATGGTTGTGTATTGGCCTGCAAACGAGGCATTATCGAGATCCTCCTTTGTCCCGCTGCTTCGAACCGCAAAATGGAAATCCGGATTTGCCTTAAGCAGGTTTTTGATGCTTTGTTTTAATTTTTCAGGCAACTCCCCTTTTGCAATCCTTTCACGAAGACATTCTGCTGTCTCCCAAACGCGTTCCGGGTTTGTCCTCATCTCTTCCCGAAGCTTTTGAACAATCTTGTCCATGTCATGCAATGAAATAAACGCATCAAATCCCTCGGTCGAAACCACACCACCTTCAGGTACCGGAAGCCCCCAGGCGGTCATGGCAACAAGAGACGCCGCCTTTTTGCCAATTAATGATATTTGTGCATCTGTCGTTTGATTAAATAGGTAAAACACCTTGACCTCATTCTCTTTATAAAAAATTATTTTTAATAGCTTCTGCCTGTTTTGAACTGACCCAGCGCAAATCCATGAATCTTTGCGATTTCAAGTATTTTTTTCACTTTCAGTTTGCTGATTCTCCCGTAGCTGTAATGCTCTTTGATGCCTGTCAGGCCCAGCAGAATCGTTTCTGACATACAGGCAAATGCATGGCCCGTTTCAAGGGGAATGCCCGCAATATTAAAATCTGAATTAAAGGGCAGTTTAACCACACCGCCTTTGATCAGAAATACATTTTTTTTCTGTTCGGAAACAGATTCATCCACATCCGCAGGGACCGCAATATCGTTTATCACGATCGGCCAGTCATTAAGATGTTCAGGAAAAATAACCGGTTCTGGCGTACTGCTCGCGCTGATGATGAGATCTGCCATTTTCAAATACGACAATTCGGTTGAAAACAGCACAGGGCTTCTGTCTTTCATTTCCTTTGTCAGTTCATCCAGAAGCCAGTTTCCTGTATTGCCAATCGTTTCATATTTTCTGAGCACTGTTTTCAGGGTTGCCGTATCATAAATTGCTTTTGCAACCCCCTTGAGCGAATTCTCGTCAGCACCATTTGCTTTCATCAAGCGAATATCATTAAACGCATTGATATAAATATCGCTCGCAATATCTCTTGCTCTCGAAAGGCTTTTTCCTTTCCGGATAATTAAAATAATTTTGGGAACCGTTTCAGCCATCATTTCAAGATAAGTGCTGCAGATATTTCCGGTTGCACCGACGCCAGCCATGCAGGCACGAGAAAGATCGATATCAATCATCTCAGAAGCCTTGTAAAGCGCCTCAACGCCCATGGCAACGGTATAAGAATTTCCTGAAGTGACAGCAATAGAATCGGTGATCACACTTTGACAATTACGTGTGATAATGGAAGTATAGCCGCCGAACCCCGCAACCTGACACCCCAGATCTATGGCGAGATTTACTGCCTCCTTAACCGTCTTTTGAATTGGCTCGAGGTCACCGGAACGTGCATGCTTTTCAATGATTTGAGGGGTTATTTGGAGTCCGATAAAATTCAGAGCAACTTTCTCACCGGTCAGGGAGTTGACAACCACCTGATCATAGACCTGCGGGGGTACGCACGTGTAGGTTTTTTCAACAAACCGGTCTGCCTGTTCTTTGTTAAACAACATCAGACTTTCATCAACCAGTTTCAAATGTTCCGAGTCAATCAGATGGCCCAGAAAAGCCACTTTTCGAAGATTTTCAGGTGCCTTGCCAATTTTCTGTTCCTTTCTGAAATCCCGGATATCACTTTTTCTGTCAGGCTGTTCTTCCCCCACAATGTATTTAATGAGTTCATAAAAATTCTGTTTATACAAAATCTCGCAAAGTTGGCTTACGGCATACAAAAACGTTTCGCACTGGTCAAAAGAAATATAGAAAGAGGGTTCAATACGAATCGTCACATGGCTGGAAAGTGTGGGGGCTACGCGGATTCTGTGTTCGTGAAACAGATATCCGGCGATTAATGGGCCAAGACGTTTTCCCAGATAAACGGACCGGATAAAATTTGAACCTGAGTCTTCCTGGCTCATGAATTCAATACCAAGCATCAATCCTTCACCCCGGACGTCCTTGATCACACCGGGAAATTGATTTTTGATCCGGTCCAACCCGGTTTTAATCTGTTCGCCTCTTTTTTTGGCATTTTCCATCAAGGACGGATCTGCTTCAAGAAGGTTTAGTGCGGCCAATGCGATGGCTGAGCTGTGGTCGTCTTCTGCAAAGGTGGATGTATGAAGGGTGCCAAACTCGTTTTCATAAAGATCGTCCCGGACAAGAAGTGCAGAAATCTTAGACAATCCGCCTCCCAGACTTTTTGACAACAGATAATAATCAGCCACAACGCCTGATTGCTCGGAAAACAGAAACGTTCCGGTGCGTCCCATGCCACACTGAATCTCATCAAAGATCAGGGGAAAATCATTTTCAGAGGCAATCCTTCTTGCATTCTCCAGAAACACACCGGACAAGGGATGTATCCCCCCTTCTCCTTGAAGGGGTTCAAGAAAGAGGGCGCCGATATTCACATATTTTTTTTCAACCAGAATCAATTCATTGTTTGTGTTAATTTCCGGGAAAAAATAGCTTAAGGCAGCTTGCCTAACCGTGTTTTCAAGGCTATTGGTATCTCCGGGTTCAATGAACTTGACTTTAATACCTATTCGCTGAAACGGTTTTCTATATGTTTCATTGTGTGTCAACTGTAAAGAACCGGATGTTTTACCATGGAACGAACGGTTCAGGCACAAAAAAACCGGCTCTTTTTTGAGCATGCGATAGCATTGACTCTGTATCCAGGATAACAGATCCGGCAGGTTGCTGACCGGAATGGTCCCAACATTTTCATTCACCGCCTGCGTAAAAGACTTGGGAACAGAAAATTCACCATCCCGGTATTTCTGTTTCAAAAGGACCCCCCACGACTTCATGAATGACATAATGTCTTCAATTTTTTTTGCATGGGACAGCTCGGCATGTTTTATTGCTGCTTCAACGGCCTCCGTACCAGTATTTCCGAAAGTTACGACAAAATTTTTCCCTGTGCTTTTCCGCATGAATTGATTCAGTTTCTGGCTCAAACGGGCTGAACCTGCCCTTACGCTTCCTTGAGCACTGAAAGGAATTTCCGTTTTAAAATTTTCAATCGCGACATTAACCAAATCCGGGTGGTTATGTCCAAACAGCAAAGAGCCAAAACCGCCTAAAAAGTCGATGACGCCAATTTCGCTCCTGTTTTCGTCTGTGTAATACATCATATCGCCTCTGGCCCGGTGAAATACGGTATCGAGCCTTATCGATTCCAGCAGTTTCGCCATATCAGGGCGACAATACTTTTTATACAATTCGGATATTTCTGAAGTCATTATAACCTTTTCCTCAATTGTTTCATATATTTCATCAGTTTTCATATACAGGACGCCATATATGAAACCATTTTAACTTTAGTGATTAATGAATATTCATTTACTAACACTGATTGCATTCATTAACGCATGGCCCATATAATGAAATGCCATCAGGTGGTCAATAAAAAAATAACTTATAATAACTTACGATTAAATTGTAGTAAATGATTAGCCATTCATATTCGTTAGGCAAAAAACTTTTTATCGGTTCAATAAATGTTTTCGCGAAGTTGATTAGCGTCTATATTAAATCGAATAATTCTTTGTCAAGAAAATTATTTGATTTGCATTAAAAAATTATAAATATTAAAAATATAATATTAAAATAGTTATATTTTAGTATATTTTAATGCCTTTATTATAGCATTAATACAAAATTTACTATAAAATTAATCATTTATAAAAATGTATTTTTGTTAAAACGGCGATTGCCTTATCGTTTTCGAAAAAAAGCAGTCTTTTTGTTTTCGCAACTGAGTTGTTACTCATTTTCAAAATATTTTTCCCAAATGGATGGGTAATACGGATATAAAAGGCAAACCCGGTGATGAACGTGTCATTTATATTGTATCGTAAAACAATTTGATACATTTATGACCGGAAAAACAAATTGAATAGAAATGCTGTTTTTTCCCAATTGTTTATAGGACAGACCAGAAACCTATTATCTAATTTTATATCATAAATACAAGCTGTTATATATATTTATGCTTTTTTGTTTCATCCTGCATTTCCCCTCATTCGAATCATGGTATCCAATTTGCAAATAACATCGCAGCCAGTTGAATCCGTATGAAAAGATAGTTTGGGCATCATTTTCTAAGGATTTTGAATATTTATTTGATAAGCGTTGATAGAAAAGGAGTATCTTATGCGTTCTATAATTAATGATATGATTAAGTTATGGTCTGAAGCTGTTGTAACTGGAAAACCGGATTGGATCACACCAAATACAAGGGAAACAGATAATAATGCATACGCACTTTTAAATTTTACAAACACGGAAAAACGTAAACAGATACCTGTACTGATTCTGCCCCCGCAGGCAGGTCATCATTCATGTATTGTTGATTTTGGATCACCTGAACAAAGTCTTGTTTCCACCTGTATCCACAACACAAAAAGCCCTGTTTATGCGATAGAATGGAAAAACAGTATCCGAAAAGATGAATCTATTGATGATCTTGTCCGATATGTGGATGAGTGTGTTGAAAAAATTGGCGGCAAGGCCGTTCTTACGGGTTTGTGCCAGGGAGGCTGGCTGGCTGCTGTTTATGCATCCCTTTATCCGGAAAAGGTCAAGGCCATGCTTCTTGGGGCGGCGCCAATCGATTTTACCGCAGGTGGCGGCAAGCTTCAGGATATGGTACAGAATATTCCGCTTTCCCAGTATAAAATGTTTGTTTTGCAGGGAGGCGGCATTCTTCCCGGGAAAACCCTTCTTGCCGGCTGGAAACTGACAAATGCTTACGACCGGTATATTGGCGATTACTTGGCGATGTTTAACAACATTGTCGACGATGAAAGGATCAAAAAGACTCGACAATTCAGGACATGGTATGAGTATACTCAGGATATATCCGGCAAATGGTATATTCAGGCGGTGAAGAAACTTTTTAAAGGTAATTACCTGATCAAGAAAAAACTTGCAGTAATGGGAGAAATCATTGATCTTGAAAAAATCAATTGCCCTGTGGCACTTATCGCAGGTGAAAAGGACGATATCACCTTGAAGCCACAAATGTTCAATATGGTTGATCATATTTCAACCGAAAAAGAAAAAATTATAAAAATAACCATACCGGAAAGTGGTCATATTGGGGTTTTCATGAGAACAAAATCTCAACCGTACTGGATTGAGGCATTGAACTTTATTTTTGATTCACTGAATGACGGCAACCGAAAATATAAAAATGCGGCTTGATCGTATGGAAAGGAGGGAAAAATGAAAGACCAGGCGGAACATCAAACAGAAAAAATAGATACAGAAGGTTTTTTAGACATTATTTCAAGGCTTTCTGAGCACAGCCTCAAAAAACTTCAGGATTATCTTTCCAAACAGGCAAAAGGCGATTCAGGTGACTCAAACCAGACCATGAATCTTTTTTCGGATTTTTTTAAGGTTTATGGGAAAATACTTGAAAATCCATCCCGACTGGCCAATGCCGAGTTGGAATATTTAAAGAACCTTTCGTTTCTCATCCGTGACAGCACATTAAACATGATGGGCATCCATGAAAATGATCCATCGGATGGCGATAAGCTTAAAAAAAGCGACAAACGGTTTAAAAACACGCTATGGGAAGAAAATCCCTGGTTTCGATTTTTAAAAGACCTTTATCTGCTGAATTCAAAAACCATTATTGATGAAATCAGAAAGGTGAACGATATCGATCAGAAAACCAAGCTGCGTGTGGATTTTTTTACCCGACAATTTGTCGATGCCGTTTCACCGAGCAATTTTCTTGCCACCAATCCGGAGCTGATTGAGGCCACAATTGAGAGTAAAGGGAACAATCTGTTGAGAGGGCTACGGAATCTCCTTGATGATCTGGAAAGGGGCCCTTGTGAGCTTCAGGTGCAAAATACCGATACAAAAGCATTTGAAATGGGAAAAGACATTGCGACAACACCAGGATACGTCATCGCCCAGAATGACCTGACCCAGCTCATTCAATATGAGCCCTCTACCCCCAAGGTTCACAACCGACCCATACTCATTGTACCGCCATGGATAAACAAATATTATATTCTGGATTTGAGACCTGACAATTCTCTGATCAAATACTTCGTGGATAATGGGTATACCGTATTTGTCATTTCATGGGTCAATCCGGACGAAAATCATGCGGGTTTTGATTTTGAAGATTATCTGGTTCAAGGGCCGGTTGAAGCGCTCAAAACAATTGAAGAAGTTACAGGTGTCAAGCAGGTCAATACGATTGGTTACTGCATGGGAGGCACCCTTTTGGCCTGCGCCACTTCCTACTTGAATGAAATCAAGGAAGGAGACCGTATTGCCAGCAGCACATACATGGCATCTCTTATTGATTTTTCAAAACCGGGTGACATGGGTGTATTCATCGACGAAGCCCAGATTGCAGATTTTGAACGGAAAATGAACGAAAAGGGCTTTCTGGATGGCTGCACCATGGCAAACACGTTTAATATGCTGAGGTCAAATGACCTGGTCTGGTCTTCTGTGATCAATAATTATATGAAAGGAAAAGATCCGGTTCCGTTTGACCTGCTTTACTGGAATTCGGATTCTACAAACATGCCTGCCAAAATGCACAGTTATTATCTGAGGAACATGTATCTTGAAAACAAACTCATCACACCAGGTGCTCTGAAACTGAAAGGCGTTCCCATAGATGTGTCAAAAAATAAGAAGCCATCCTATTTTGTCTCGACCTATGAAGACCATATTGCCCTGTGGGACGGGACGTATCTTGGCGCAAAACGTGTTTCCGGAAATGTACGATTCGTTCTTGCAGGTTCCGGGCACATCGCGGGCATCGTCAATCCTCCGGCGAACAAAAAATATTATTATATGACAAACAATGATCTGTCTGAAACCGCTGAAAAATGGCTTGAAAAATCAATACGGAATGAAGGTTCCTGGTGGCCGGACTGGCTCAAATGGAATAAAAAATACAAGGGCAAATCCGTTCCTGCGCGAAATATAGATATCAAGCGTGTTCTTGATCAGGCACCGGGATGTTATGTCACCCATCACCTGATGCGGCCTGAAACGGCCGAGTGCACAGCGATATTCATATAATCGTTACCCAAAAATAAACCCGGTCTCCCTCTTTTTGTTTTTCGGGGAAACCGGGTTTTCAGTCAGCTTGTCAAACCCTGCCAGATTTGAACTGAACCGCTATAATCAGTGAGCGACGATATCGCCGGCTTTGCTGAATCCTTCATCTACGATTTTCTTCAGCTGAACCCTGCCATCCTTAAGGTTCTTTGACCACTTGCCAACCTCTTGCCGCCACTCTTCAGGAACATTCAGATATCTGTCAAGAATTGAATTGGTCAGTTCCTCTGTGTTGTCCTGGTATCTGACCAGCAAGTTAAATGCGTTATCAAAAATCGTTTTCTGAAATCCCAGTGCTTGTTTGAAAATATGTGTATTTGTATGTGCCATGGTAAACCTCCTTATTATCGGTTACTTTGGGGTACGGTTCGTTTTACGGTTTCAAAACAAAGGCTTTCAAATTTATCAAGTCCCTCATTTACAGATTCTCTGTAGTTCTCCCGAAACGTGTCGCCATAAACCCTGAATTTGTTAATATAATCGCTGTACTGCGATGGTACATTCACTGTTATTATTGATCCAAGTCTTTCAGCAACCAAATTGGTAATGTTAAATGCTGAATTGAAAACTGTCTTTTGAATTCTGAACGAATTTTTTATAAATGATTCAATTGCCATAAATCCCTCCTGTTTTTTGCCATCAGTTGTTCTTGACATATAAGATAGATATTTTTGGGAGGTTGTCAATCATTTTTTTTGCATTGCAGCATTTATTTTTAAATATCGTTTTATTCTATTTTATTAGCATCATACAAAATATATATGAGGCATTCTCCCTATTTTTTCACGTTGTGATTCAATATATTTGACGCGTTGCATCAAAGGGTAATCCCCATAGGATAAAAGCAGTGGCGTGACAGGATATATTTAACCGGAAGGCACAAATTGAAAACAAACACGATGGAAAGGCCGGGGAACGCGCCCCGGCAAATATCAATCAGACTTCAAAATCAATCCACATATCAGCTTCGTTGCCGCAACTGATACATGTTCCGGTTCCTTTGACCTTAATCTTTTTTCTGGCAGGTTCATTTTTTCCTTCAACAGCCGCTTCCTCATCATCAAAATCATCCGGCATTGAACATTCAAAATCCATTTCCGCTTCATTCCCACAGTTCTGACAGACACACTCATGTTTAATTATTTTTTTTTGAGTCATGATTCACCTCCACGTTATAAATGATTCGACCGATATATCAATTGTTGCTTTTATCCGGACAGATGATCAACCGCATCTAAAATTTCTTTTTCCCTATACCCCACAATGACCTTGTCACCAATCACAAGCGTCGGAAAGGATCGCTTGGGATTAATGTTTTTGAGATCAGCCAAAACGGTTTTTCGGTCTTCTTTTTCAAGCCTATCCACATCGACAAAATCAAACGGGCACCCGCACTCTTCTAACAGTTTTTTTGCTGTTTTACAATGACTGCAGGTACTAAGCGAGTATAACTTTACAGAAACTGGCATAATCATTTCTCCATTCCCAAGCGAATATTAACAACCAATTTGAAACGTGAAACCCAAAATTCAATAAATTTTATATCAAAATCCATGCCATACAATTCATGAATCACATCAAGACGAAAGAAAGGAATCACAGACCAAAGGCAGGTATTTTTATTCTTCAGGCACGCCATTTGAGCATGGGGATTACTATCTGGCCGTCTTTGCGATACAGATTTGTATCATAATTCTCAAGTTAAATTGGCAAAATGAGCCAATTTAAAAAGCATTGCTTTTTTCAAGTCCATATAAAAATAATCGTATTAGTATTTACATGAAGTATTTCTTTTTGTACAGAATTGATTTTCCATTCTGAAATGATGGTTTTATATCATGCACACAGTACGATAGCAGCCTTCTATTCGCTTTTAGGCCATCACCGGCGTGTGATGAATGGATTGATACGCTGGCACAAATTTTGATAGAGCTTGGGGTAAATCATTGGCTTACAGGAAATCTTAAAAACAAAATTTCATTGTTTCCTGTTGCGTGAGTCTGGCAGAGTGGGCTATTGATCATAAAAACCGACAAATCAGAGAAAGGAGGAGACAAAATGGATAAGTATGAATGCCCATGCGGCTATGTGTATGACCCGGAGGTGGGAGATCCGGATAACAATATTCCAGCAGGGACGGCATTTGAAGATTTACCCGATGATTGGGTTTGCCCCAAGTGTGATGCGGAAAAAGATTTTTTTGAAAAAATGGAATAACCTGCCGTATTTTGACTGGCGGTAATTCAGATCATGTGGTATCAGATCGGTTTAACATTGTCAGACTTGAATAACCATGCTTAAAAAAAATCAGGTGGAACATGAAAACCGATCTGTACCCATGTATTCGAATTTTATTATTAATTTGTCTTTTTCTTGTTTCAGGCACACCTCATGTATCTGGAAATCCTTTAAAAATAGATCAGTTTATCTCCCCGGAAACCTGTGGGGACTGTCATGGTGATATTTATCATCAATGGAAGCAATCCATGCATAATCTTTCCCACCATGACCCTGTTTACTTAGGCCTGTCCACGTTTATTTTAACAGGCCTTCAGGATAAAAATGAGATTGATGAAGCAGAATCCTGTGTCAAATGCCATACGCCTGTCGGCAACATTACCGGCTACCCCGAAAAATCATCAGATGACAGAAAAAAGATCCCTGAAATCGCCACCTATGGGATTCAGTGTGATTACTGCCATTCTGCGACAGGGGCCAAAAAACCTTATAACAATGGATTGGTTTTGAGCCCTGGAAATGGTGAGAATGATCCGGGGATAAAACGCGGACCATTTAAAAACTCCGAATCCAGCTTTCATGACACGGCATTTTCAGAATTCCATACCCGCTCGGAAATTTGCGGAACCTGTCATAATGTCAAGCATGTGGCGTTCAACACAGACCTAGAAACCACATATGACGAATGGAAAAATGGCCCCTATTATTCTGAAGATGAAGGGAAAATCGTTCTTTGCCAGGATTGCCACATGTATCAGCGTCCCGGCATACCGGCCACAGGCTCCACAAAACGACCGATGAATCCGGGGACTGCCGCAGATGACGGCCCGTCAAGAGAACATATCTTCACCCATTATTTCGTTGGCGCCAATGCGTTTGTACCCGGTCAATTCGGCAATGCCGAGAAAAATAAAATGGCCGAAGAAAGGCTTAAGCATGCCGCCACGCTTTCCATAGTATCTCAAGATATCCACCAGGGCCATTTTGACATTATCATTTTGAACAATGGCGCCGGCCATAAACTGCCCACAGGATTAACCGATGTCCGGCAGATGTGGCTTGAGGTTACTGTTTTGGACGAAAAAGGGAGTACACTGCTATCTTCCGGTGAACCGGATAAAAGCGGTTATCTCAAGGACGGAACCCTGATTTATAATACAATCTTTGGAGATGGCAGGGGTAACCCTGTTCCAAACATTTCCAAGGCCAGGGAAATTTTAAAAGACAACAGAATTCCGCCCCGGCAATCGGCAAAAGAAACTTACGCCATCACGCAAAAGAATTGGGAATCCTTAAAAATTAAAGCCAGGCTTCTATACAGAAGTGCGCCTCAGAAAATTCTCGATACGGTATTGGGAGATAAAACAGTTAAACTGCCGATCATCGTTATGGCAGAAACAGAAAAAGAAATCAAACGCCAGAAGGAGAAATCAGATATATGAAAACGTCATTATGGATGTTGTTTGTGATTTTTCTTGTATTTATTTTTGTGTCAGCCGGTCCCTCTGAAAACAAAGGTGCCCCGGATATTTCAATTGGCGCAGAAAGTAAGGGCCAGGTCGCTTTCCCTCATAAAACGCATCAGGACACATTAAAAGAGTGCGATACGTGCCACAGCCTTTTCCCCAAAGAGCCCAATAGCATCCAAAAGCTGATTGGAGAAGGAAAACTTCAGAAAAAACAGGTCATGAACCATTGCCGTGACTGCCACAAGGAAAAAACGGCTGCTGGCGAAAAAGCAGGGCCGACAAGTTGCGCCACGTGTCATCCGAAGTAAAAACGATTAACTATCTCGACATCATTTCCGAAGGCGAGTCAGTGATCGGCAAAGATACTGTAAATGTGGTTCCTGCGGCAGAGCTGCCTTTTAAATGGATGTAACCGCCCAGTTTCCGGATAATGCCACGACAGACCGAAAGCCCCAGGCCGGTGCCCTTGCCTTGCCCTTTTGTGGTAAAAAACGGTTCGAAAATGCGGGACTGAATATGTTCTGGAATGCCAGGGCCATCATCCTGAACGGTGACCAGCAAATACCCCGGCAATTTATCCCTTTGAACGCTGATGCGGACATTTCCACCCGGACTCAACGCATCAACGGCATTTAAAATCAGGTTGACAAACACCTGTTTCAACATCTGCTCATCTCCATGGATCCGGGGAAGGTTTTCTTCAAACTCGACATCGAGTTTTATTTTGGCAAGCCTGACCTGATTGGCGACCAGGCGAACCGAATCGTTCACAATTTCGTCAATGTTTAACGGTTTGATAAGGGTTTCACTCTCTCTTGCAAAATCCAGCAGATCTTTGACAATCCTCTGCGACCGCTCTGTTTCGTTGATGAGATCATCGATCATCTCCAATTTTTCGTCTTCAGAAATTTCTTTAAAATCCTCCTTTAGCATGGAGGCTGTCAGCAACGTATTATTCAAAGGATTGTTCAGTTCGTGCGCCACGCCTGCCACCAGCGTGCCAATGGCTCTCAGTTTGTGGGATTCCAGAAGAATCTCATGCCGGTGATTCAGTTCTTTTGTCATCCGGTTAAAGGCTTCCGCCAGTTTGGTGAATTCGTCCCTGTATTTCCGAACCGGAACGATAGGTGAGAAATCGCCTTCGCCGATTCGCTTCGTATAATCCATAAAGCGTTTAAGGGTCAGAATGACCTGGCGAACCAGCGAGTTGACAACAAACACAACCAAAATCAGTAAAACAAAAATAAAATAGAGAGGCACCCGCTTGGCCAGCAACAGCATCCGCGCCACACTGCTTCTCTCCTTTTTTACAATTTCCTCAGCAAAGGAGACCATCTGGCTGCCGTATTCCCGAAGCATAGGCACGAGTTTTTCTCTGTCCTGGTCATTCTCCACGTCACCCAGAAGTGCAAGCTGATCATGATACTTGGCCATATAAATAATCATTTTGTTAAAGTGCTCTTTTCCAAGAATCGCTTCAATCGTGCGATTATGTTCTTTGAGAATCGTATTCGCCTTTTTTATATGCTCCAATGCGTCGTTCAGATCCGTACTATAAAGCAGATAGTTTTTTTCAAACCGGCGGGCTTGTTGAATTTCTACCATATAATTGTCTGTGATTTCCAGAAAATCTATTTTATGTTCAAGTTGCGTCAGTATCCAGTACGACCAGCTGGTGATGGCACAGCAGAAAATAAAAAAAAGCGAAAACGAAATGGTAATTTTGGCGCGAATGCTTTTTTGAGGCCGATTTCTTAACGGAATATTATCCGGATCTTCCTGATCATTAATGGTTTTTTTGTCTTTGTTAAAAAAATTCGGTTTCATGGACCGTCTTTCTTTTTTCGGGTTCATGCCAGAATACGCTATGATTTTCATTCACCCTTATATAATAAATACAATCAGGAAAATATACTGTATTTTCCATCCAGGAAATAGCTGGCATACCGTGTGATATCAGAATCGCGTTTAAGAACAGCATCAAGCTGCCTGGCGCAAACCATTAACCGTCCGAGAACCCAAAGGGCCTTTTCTGAATCTGCCCTTGAATATTTTCTCATCCAGGCGGTCACCAAATCGCCCTGCTGCTCAACACCAAACCCTGATGCCCGCAGGATCTGTTCCAGAAAACGGGCACGCCGGATTCTATTATCATCGCCCGCGCCACCGCCTCTGAATCTGAAATGAACATGATTGTTTTCCGATCCATCCCCCACCATGGCGTCTACCATGGCATAGTGGTAAGCGAATCTTGCATTGATGTTCATATAATCTTTTGCGACAATAACGTAGTTCTTGTCTGAAGCGCGCCTGGGCCCTCTGTGCCCTCCCAGCACTGTTTCCTTGAAATCCGACGGCATGCCTGCCATTTCCTTGTCCCATCGTTCCGGCCAGCCCAATTCCTTATCCGACATCCCGTGCCATAAGGCCAGAAATGGTATGCTTGCCACATCTTCAGGCCTGACTTTTTTCATATCCCCGTGAATGGATTTGTCAAGATCAATCAAATAAAACTCAACAGGCAAATCTGTCTGAAGTACTTTTCCCTTATGAAGGAAACCACGCTTTTGGGTGTCGCCAAATCCAAACATGGAACGAACCGCCATCTCATGCATAAATCGCAGTGTATCATGGACGGACTGGCATGATTTGGGCTTGAATGATGGGGCGTCCGGGTCCAGAAGGTTTAACCTCAAAACAAGCTCCGAAAGCGGGCCGGATTTCTTGTCCTGTTTCCTGGATGCAATTCTGGCAAGTCCCCTCTCCCGGATATCCTGCCATCTGACACCCGTATATATGGTTCTTTTGGTTGCATTGACACTCAATATATTTTTCCCGGAAAGTATCTTTGCATTTTTACCCAGCCTGAAAATACATGGCACGGAAAATTCTCTCACCAATGTGGCAAGATGTCCAACCGGATTTCCTTCCATCACCAGTAGTGCTGAAATCTTAGGCAGGATGACCGCAAGCTCCGGCTTGGGTTTTTCCACAAGGACAATCGCGCCTTCGGGCAGTTCAGATGCATTGAACGTGTCTTCCAAAAAATATAAAGGCCCTTCGGCCCGGCCCGGGAAAATAGTAATCCCGCCCTCGAGAAAGGGCAGTTCGTCTTTTCTTTTTGCCAGATTTACAGCTGTTTCTTCACCGGTCTTTTTCATTTTTAAAGGGCGCGCCTGAAGAAACCATGCCTTTCCATTCTGATCAATCGCCCATTCCATATCCAGTTCATAGCCGAAAATGACGGCAGCCTTGATTGCCAATTCGGCAATTTCAAGCAGTTTGTCCGCATGAATATAGGATATGGACGCATCTTTATCCGCATCTCCCTCGGCAGGTATTATTTTTTCCAGTTCCGGATATGCGCCTTTTGAAAAGATAAAAGTATCTGCGCGTTCTTCCCCTCTGACCATTCCGTGCGCGAGCCCCGGTACAGAATTAATGATCATTTTTTGTGCATTCTGATGTTCAAAATCGGCGGTATAGACAACACCTGCCGCAACCGGTTCAATCATCGGCATAAAGAGAACGGCCATGGGCGTGTCGATTTCCCGCAATCCGGTGTGGATTCTGTATTTTACGGCATGATCGGTAAACCGGCTGGCAAGCACTTCCTTATAGGCGCTCAACAGCCGATCGGTTTCAATCTGGAGTTCAGTATCAAATTGCCCTGCAAATGAATACGTGCTGTCTTCGGATACGGCGGACGACCGGACTGCCCAACGCGTATTATTGGAAATTTCAGCAACACTATCTGCAAAATGATATATTTCTTCTGCAATATTTTCAGGAATAACTGCTTCTCTGATCCATTTCCGGATCGTACGGGTTCTCAACCGGAACTGGTCCTGATCTGTAGTCACATCGATATTGTTCAAAAGGAGACGAATACGATGATGCAGATTATCCTGGTCAAGAATTTTTTTATAGGCAGCCGTAGTGACAACAAATCCTGGCGGAACCGAATCCTTGAAATACGTTCCAAGAATCCATGCACCCGCTGCTTTTCCACCAACCAATTTGGCATCAGGTATTTCTTCATGGTCGATCATAAGCGCCAAAGGCTTTGGCCCTTTTGCCTCATGACTTTTAAACAAGGAATCCGTCTCATTCCTTAAATGAAAAATCGTTTGATATAATTCCCTGTAACGATCTTTTGTTAAAAGGTTAAGCTCCTGAGCCATAAGGAGAACTTCTGTTATCAGTCTTCTAATTGGTCGTTTTATTCTTTCATCATAGTGGCGGATATGATTTAAATCAGCTTCAAGGTCGCTCATGATCTGAAGCGCGCTTCCATTTTTATTCAGCAATGACCGAAGCGTTTCATATCGCAACCTGAATTGATAATCCATGTTCGACTGCAAGCTGGTTTGCGCAATTATAGACATAGTTACATCCTCCCTTACATAAACGTTCAAGTCATCAGGCTCGCAACTCTTTTGATGCGCGTTTTATAATTTCCCTTAAATCCCCCGGTTTAAACGGCTTGGCGATAAAATCAAAAGCGCCTTTCGAAAGGGCTTCCCTGGCAACTTCAACTGTTGCATAGCCGGTAATGATAATGACTTTTGTATGTGGAGACTTGGCATTAATCTGTTCCAATATTTCGATTCCGTCTATTTTTTCCATTCTGATGTCGGTAACGACGATATCAAAAGGCGACTCGTTGAAACGGGCAAGCGCTTTTTCGCCATCTTCAAATGTCTCAACAATGTCCCCTGTTTTTTCAAGGGCGGGTTTGAGACGCTTGCCAACAATATTTTCATCATCTATTACCATTATCTTAAGCTTTTTCTCTTCCATGGATGATTTTCTCCCTATAGGTTAAACATGGGTATTGACCGGCCATTTATCCGAAGATGTTTCGGCCAATTGTAATGAGACTGTCTTCTATTGCTTCTGGAAAAACATCGAGTTTCCAGCACAGGAAGCCAGAATCGGTCTTTTCCGTATGAAATCCTTTTGGTAAAATCTTTTCCGGTTTCAGACGATTATCGGTAAAAACAAAAATGTAATCTGATTTTTCATAACCGCTTGCTGTTGCATCGAGCCGCAAACTGAAATCGGAATTCATGTTCATCAAACTGACTTCATATTCACTTGCCGAAACAACCCACTCCCCTTCGATGCGATTTTTAGTATTGGCAGAAGAGGACTCACTTAAGGTTTCCATTAAAAGAAGTTTCAGGGGAATACTTTCAATGTCGGACAATGATCGGGGTTTCAGAACCGGAGCAAAAGCATCTTTCCATAAATCAACAACATATATAGGGTTTCCGGATATTTTTAATCCGCTTTGTTCGGAAAGGATTTGATTTTTCAGGTCATCTATTTTCTCAATTCCCTTGATACCATCGACACATGCTTTCTTCAAAAGGTTAATGACGGTTATATCTGTCGCTCCGTTAAACCATGACAATACATCTGACAATAACCGGTATTCCGGATCTGTTATGGGTGTTTTGTCCGAGCCCCCATTCAAAAAAGTTTCTGCCTTTACAAATGGCTTCTTTCCGGCAATCAGTTCTTCGGCTTTCAATTTGTTTGCATCATAGTGTGCATAAAGGTCTTCTCCCATCTCCGGTGAGAGGGTGCATGCGTCATAGACAATCATCCCCAGTTTTTCTACTACTCTGTCTATAAGAGAAATAACGTAGTGCCTGTCCAGGATGTATTCACCTCTTATTTTTTCATTGCCATCGTCAATTAAATCCAGCAAGGCATTTGCGTTTTCGAGAAGTTTTTTAAACCGGATTGTCTGGATGCAGAAATCTCTGATTCCTGAATGCTTATGCCGAATCATGTTCAGCTTTTCTAAAATGGTCATTGTCTTCTTCTCCCTTGTTTTTCAAACGACTTCAGCCAGTATGTATTTTTCAATTTTTGATATCAAGAATTTGCATTTCCAGAAATATCGCCAAACAGGTTATTGGTTACATGGACCTCCACACCTCTCACGCCTTCTATTTTTCCTGCCAGGTCCTTGATCTCCTTTATTTTTTCAATTTTCTTCTGTTTGAATGCTTTGGTAAAAACGAGGACCGTACCATCTATTGTCTGCACACGAATATCTTGCATCGATTTGAGCAGTGTTGTCCTCACCTTGGCAGAAAGTGCCAGATCCGACAAGGATTTCATCGAATAGGTAATCGGTTGGAATTTCCGGTAACTCGCAGCGCCGTTGATGGTCAACACCGCTTCATTTAAATCGATTTGATCAAGGTTGATCACCAGATCATATTCGGACGGATCTGTTTCATCACGATTAAAGGCAGCAAGCGACCACTTCTTTCGCCTCTGATTTTCCGTGTCCAGCCATTTTTGGGCTCTTTGAACAGGAATGCCCTGTTGTTCAACGATATTTTCAATACGTGTCTGATTTGCATGAATGATTCTTACCTTCAATGCATGGGAAATGCCCACCACATAAAGATGCGCAGCCAGTCCCCAACACACGGTATTATCCTTCATCAGGCGTTCTATAACTTCTGCTTCAATACATGCCAACCGGTATTGCCATTTTCCGGACATCATTTTTTCAAAAAAGGACGGCGTTTGTTCCAGGGTTTCTGCCAACTTGCCTGTATCGATGTGATATTTTGCCTCAACCTCAGACAGGATGCCGGGGTCCACGCCCCCATATCCTTTGACCTGAAGCAATTTTTTTGCGATTTCCTTCTCTTCTTCTTTAGAATTTGAGGAGAGAATGATAAGTGGCATAACAATTTCCTTTTATTTTATATCATTACCGAATCACAACATTATTTGAAAAACGATACGAAAGTTCCTATTAAACAGCATCCTCAGGAATCGGTATCCCTGCATGCACTTCCAGGTTATAAATTGTGCCTTTTCTATGACGAATCTCATCCAGCCGTTTGCTCAGCTTGCTTGTTACATGGTCCTTGGGTTTCAGATAAATCAGTACATTGCCGTATTCACTTGTGACGCCAATATCCGGAAAATCATGCACAAGCGCTGCCTTTACGTGGCAAGCCAGTGCCATATCCTTTATCTTTTGAAGGCTCTTTTCCGTTGTTGTGAATCCGTCAGTTTTAGCGGTCTGACAAATAAAATTGACGGCATCATCTATTGAAAGCTTGTCAATACGAATCGTCAAATCATAAAGCGAGCTATCCCAGGGGTCCTGACCATAAAGGCTATGTGTCCATTTTCGTCTCTGATTGTCATTTTCCAGAATAAGGGCATGCGCATCATGGGCTGAAATACCATCTCTTTTCATCACATACGAAATGCGGCTTTCCATGTTTGCGGTTATCCGCACCTTAAGCACATGGGAAATCCCTTTTAGCAATAAATGACCGGCAAGACCGTGATATATAATATTGTCATTCACGACCTTATCGACCAAGGCAGAACGGATATAGGAGATATATTCCTGCTTTTTATGACTATACCGTTCCAGAATGCCCGGAGCATCATGTATTGCTTTTTCCAGCTTGATTTCAGGAATATTATAATGATTGCTGGCATCCAACAGCACCTCACGGCTGATAATGCCATAATTAAGCTTTTCTGCCACTTTTTCGGCAACCGATTTTCCCATGGAAAAAGATCCCCTAGATATCGTAATAATAGCCATGTTCACAAATCCTTTTCAATTCTGGTGTTATACGCCATAAACAAAACTAATCATTGCAATCATCACAGCAATAAAGACAATGCTGACAAGTAGTCCGGCTTTCATGAAATCGATGGTTCGGTAATGGCCAGGGCCCATATACAAAGCATTCACCTGGTGGGTGGGAAGTATAAACGAATTACTTGTCGCCAACCCGACAACCAGTGCAGCCATTCGTGGATCAGCGTGCGCAGCTATTGCCATGTTCACAACCAGAGGCACCAGTAAAACGGTAGCACCGACATTGGAAATGACCAGGGTGAACAACGTGGACAAGATACCTATCACGGTCAGCAACACAATGGGAGAAACGGTCCCGATAATATCAAGAACGGTTGTTGCAATCCATGCGGCAGTGCCTGTTTTTTCAGTGGCGATACCCAAAGGAATCAACCCGGCCAGTAAAAAAATGGTTCGCCAGTCAACAGACTGATAGGCCTCGTCAATGGTGAGCACGTTTGTTAAAATCATTCCAAGCGCGCCGGTCATTAAAGATACGGACAGTTGAATTTTAAACCCCATAATCATAACCAGTGCAGTGACAAGCCATAAGCCAGCCCATACGGCTTTCCCGGGACGCATGTAATCCGTATCCGATGGCAGGCTGAAAAGAAGACCGCCTTCCTGCTGCAATTCTTTCAACCGTTTCCACGACCCATAAAGGCTTATCACATCGCCAACCTGAAACCGGATATCATCGAGTTTCACCCGATACGTTTCTTCCTGCCGGTAAATACTCAAGGGTGTTATGCGATACCGATCCTGGAAATTGATGTCTGCCAGGGTTTTTCCGGCAAGCCATGACCTCGGCGCAATAACCGCCTCAACAGTTCCTGAATTAAGGGAGTCCAGATTGCTTTTAAATCTTTCAATTGCCTCCTTGACGGCCATCCCTTCGGATTCAGCCATTCGATTCACGTCTTTTTTATGTCCATAGACAACAATATCAATACCGGACCGGACTTCCGTATCCGGAGATGGAGAAATGATCTTGAAGTCCGGAGGTTCGGTAATTGCGATCACGTTCACCAGATACCTGCGTCTTAAATCCTCAACATACAAAGGATCTCTGTAGTGGGAAAAATCTTCCGGCGTGGATAATTCATAATAATCTCCCATCTCTTCGGTTCCATGTGCATGTTCTCCGGAGGCAGTGTCGTTTCCTTCTTTTGCCTCATGGTCATCCCCCTGTGGGAGAATAAATCGTCCCAGGAGGATAAAGCATGCAATGCCTGAAGCAACCAGTGCCAGCCCGATGGGCGTAACATCAAAAAGATTGAATGGTTTCAGATTGAATGGCACGAGCAGGTCATTTAACAAAATCAAAGGGCTTGAACCGACGAGTGTCACTGTACCGCCCAATATGGCGCAGAACCCGACAGGCATAAGCAAACGGCTCAGGGGAATATTTTGTTTTTTACTGATACGTTGAATCGCAGGCAAAAAAAGCGCTGCCGCACCAATATTCTGCATAAAGCTTGAAATCGTTGCCACTGTTGCGGATATGCAAATGATAATCCGTGAGGGGCTGTTTCCGGCAATACGCAGCACCGGTGTGACCAGCTTGTTAATGACACCTGTCCGGTCAAGGCCTGCGCCAATGATGATTACGGCAATAATGGATACGACAGCATTACTGCTCAGGCCTACAAATGCTTCCTTGGGTGAGACCAGATGAAGCAGCGGCAGTGTAACCATCATGATAATGGCGACCACGTCCACCCTGACCCATTCTACAATGAATAAAAAAATCGCAATTCCGATCATGATCATTACCCATATCATCTCAACCGTCAATTGTTCCATATTTACTCCGCTAAAGATTCCTTGATGCTTTATTAAAATAATTATGTTTCTGTTTCAGTTTATTTCCGAATATAGCCATAACGCCCTTAACATGCGATATCCATGGATTAACCCTTAAATGACCGGGCTTTTATTTGCTTCCTGAACTTATCTTTTACTTCAGGTCTGACAACAGGGCACTGGATGGATGATTTTACTTTCGTAAACCAGTAATCTCCTTTTTTTTTCACGGTGACTTTTCCGATTTCCTCATTTCCCCCCCAGACAATTGCAGTCAAGGAAGGATTTAGGGCGAGATGCTTCAGAAACGCGGAGGCTTTGTCGCCATATGCGAAATTACCCTCAGCCGGAATTCCTTCCGCAATTATATTATCGACGGTATGCTTCATCGTATCTTGCATGTCTGAATGATATTCATCCCCGTCACTGGTGTTGCCCGCAAGCATTAAAACGGAAATGGCACATGCCATCCGTCTGGCGAATTTTATGGCATAGCAGATACTTTCATCTGGAAATAATCCATCCTCCAAAACAAGAAGAATCCATCGTGCTGACATAATATCCTGCTTTTGTTGCGTCATGATTTCCCGGTTCACGTAAATGTTCGATGATAGCCACACGGTTCGACCAGATATTGAGCAATTTAGGTGCCAAATCTTGAAAATTATAAAAATGTATAAATCAGGGTGGTTATATCAATTATGACATTTTTTGACTTGTTGCATTATGCAACGAATACTGGATAAACAATTTAGAATAGTTTGGAATTAAAAGGGATTTGCATGTGTTGCATATTGCAACACATTTTATTGCAATATGCAACACCTTATTCATCATCAAACGCATACCTTTTGAGTTTGCGATAGAGTGACGCACGATCAATATTGAGTATTTTAGCTGCTTCGGTCTTGTTATGTTTTACCTGGTCAAGCACCCAACGGATATATTCCTTTTCCATTTCACCAAGCGATTTCAATTTTTCTTCCTGGGTATGAAATGTATAAAGATCATATTCCATAATATCCTTTGGCAGATTTTCAACGTCAATCATGCTCCCTTCTGCCATTGATACTGCATGTTCAACAATATTTTCAAGCTCGCGGATATTACCCGGATAGCCATAACTGCTTAACCGCCCTATGGCTTCATCGGAAAATCCGTTAATTGCCTTACCGACTTTTTCTGCACACCGCCTTAAAAAATAAGACCCCAATAGCGGGATATCTTCCCGTCGTTCACTCAGATTCGGCATATGGATGGGAATGACGTTCAGGCGAAAAAACAAATCCTGGCGGAAAAAGCCGCTTGCACAAAGCTTTTTTAAATCCTTGTTGGTTGCGGCAACGATCCTGATATCAACCGGTATGGATTCCGTGCCGCCAACCTTCATCACTTCTCTTTCCTGAATCACTCTTAAAAGCTTAACCTGCATGGCATTTGGCATATCGCCCACTTCATCCAGGAAGACCGTTCCCTTGTCAGCAGTTTCAAGCAGACCGGTTTTACTTCGGGTTGCACCGGTAAATGCATCTTTTTCATGACCAAAAAGTTCATTCGCAATCAGGTCATCGGTAAAGGATGCACAGTTAAACGCAATAAATTTTTCTTTCCGCCTCAGGCTCGTTTCATGAATGGCTCTTGCAACAAGCTCCTTGCCTGTTCCTGATTCTCCGGTAATCATCACATTGGAATCCGAATCCTTTATCCGCCGGATCAGCTTTTTGATTTCAACAATTTTTACACTGCTCCCGATAATAGACGGAAAGTCATTTTCTTTTCCGGATTCCAGTTCCTGAATTCTTGCGGTCAGCTGAAGTTTCTCAGCAGCACGCCTGACAATGTTTCGTACCTCATCCGGCCGGATGGGTTTTTGAAGATAATGGAAAGCCCCCTGTTTGGTTGCCTGAATCGCTGTGTCAACCGAGGCATGGCCTGTCAAAATAATCACTTCAGTCTCAGGAGACCGCTCCCTGACAGCAGCGAGGATGTCCAGCCCGCTCACGCTATCAATCAGAAGATCCGTCAATACGATACCGAATGTTTCAGCCTTGATCATCTCAATGGCTTTTTCCCCTTTTGTCGTTGATTTAACCGCATATCCCTCGCCAGCCAATATACGGGCAAGCGATTTTACAGCAACAGGTTCATCATCAACAACAAGCGCAGAAATTTGCTTGTCAGGCATATGGTTCCTTGTCTTTTTCCAATCAGTTTATCGGTCTGTTTGGTGAGTGAAGCCACATCATGTTTGATATAGCAGCAACTCGATATCCGTCTGATAATGATGCGGACAATAGCACAAGTATTTATATGAATGCAAATCTCTAGTTATTTGGGCATGGTAATAAACAAAGACATATGCTATTTGATTTTTTGCGGTGTTGGTGCCCGAATATGTTTTTTTTAAGATGCGCGTTTCCAATTTTTTTTAAAAACCGGTTGCCAAGCCGTTTCATGTTTTCTGATGAAATCAAATTGCAAAGAGGCTATTCTGTTATGGAAATTAAAAAACGTGTTCTGGTCACCGGCGGCGCCGGATTTCTTGGTTCTTATCTCTGCGAACGTTTATTGAAGGACGGTTGTGATGTCCTTTGCGTTGATAATCTTTACACAGGTTCCAAATCAAATATTGCCGGTTTTTTGTATAAAGATTATTTCGAATTAATACGGCATGATATTACGTTTCCTCTCTATGTTGAGGTTGATGAAATTTATAACTTGGCTTGCCCGGCCTCGCCGGTCCATTACCAGAATGACCCGGTACAGACGACGAAAACATCTGTACATGGCGCCATAAACATGCTTGGACTCGCAAAAAGGTTAAAGGCTAAAATTTTGCAGGCGTCGACTTCTGAAGTCTATGGAGACCCGAAGGTCCATCCTCAGGCAGAATCATACTGGGGAAACGTAAATTGCATAGGTCCCCGATCGTGTTATGATGAGGGAAAACGATGTGCGGAGACCTTATTTTTTGATTATCATCGCCAACATAAACTTAAAATCAAGGTAGCCAGAATATTCAATACATACGGACCTAGAATGCACCCCAATGATGGGCGGGTCATAAGCAATTTTATTGTG
This sequence comes from Pseudomonadota bacterium, assembly GCA_018816735.1. Taxonomy (GTDB): domain Bacteria; phylum Desulfobacterota; class Desulfobacteria; order Desulfobacterales; family JAHIVH01; genus JAHIVH01. The sequence continues at coordinate 426,765 of JAHIVH010000061.1, forward strand.
CAGGCATTGCAGAACTGCGACATAACAATTTATGGTGAAGGATTACAAACCAGATCTTTCTGCTATGTTGAGGATTTGATAGAGGGTCTGGTTTCCCTCATGAAAAGCCCAGACGAGTTTACCGGCCCTGTGAATCTGGGTAATCCCGAAGAATTCACGATCAGGGAGATCGCGGAAAAAATAATAGAGATGACAGGCTCAAAATCACAGATTATTTACAAACCGCTTCCCGAAGACGACCCTTTTCAGAGAAAGCCGGATATTGACCTTGCAACAGAAAAGCTCAATTGGAAACCTAAAATTAAAATCGAAGATGGGTTGAAACGAACAATAGATTATTTTGACAACATCTTAAAAATGTAATACCAGATGCGTTCAATAAAAAACAATATAAAATCAGGTGCAATGAGTGAAATTATCTATTATCATTCCATGCTTTAATGAAGTTAAGACAATTAAATCGATCATCGATCTGGTCAAAAAGTCTCCTTACCCGGAAAAGGAAATTATCATCATTGACGATTGTTCGACAGATGGCTCCCGTGAACTGTTGAAAAATGTCCTGGTATCTGAAGTGGACAAAGTGATATTTCATGATCAAAACAAAGGAAAAGGCGCAGCGCTTAGAAGCGGGATCGGGGCTGCGACCGGAGATTTGGTTATTATTCAGGATGCGGATCTGGAATATGATCCCAATGAATATGAAAAGCTGGCTTTGCCGATAGTGGAAGGCAAAGCCGATGTCGTTTTTGGCTCGAGATTCATTGGCGCGGAGCCGCACAGGGTGCTTTTTTTCTGGCATCGCCTGGGGAATGCTTTTCTGACCTTTTTATCCAATATGTTTACGAATTTAAATCTGACAGACATGGAAACCTGTTATAAATTATTCAGGCGGGAAATTATTCAGTCAATCCCTATTGAAGAAAACAGATTTGGTTTTGAACCTGAAATTACGGCAAAAATTTCCAAACTTGGGTGCAGAATTTATGAAGTGGGCATCTCATATTACGGAAGGACCTATGAAGAAGGAAAAAAAATCAACTGGAAAGATGGATTCAGAGCCATTTATTGCATAGTCAAATATAATTTGTTCAGATAGAAAAATGACATTCAATCGACCCCAAATTTTAAAAATTGTTATCGCAATCGTTATTCTTTTTACAATACTTGGTAGTATTAAAAAAGCGCAAAAAGAATGGAAGGATTTTAATCACAACGAGAAAGATATCGCGGTTCAATATGAAGAAAAACTTGGCCCTGTAAAAAAGTTACTGCCGCCTGGTGTCAATATTGGTTACACGAATGATGACAAAGATAGTGGTAAATTCGCAGAATCCCTTTATTTAACGCAATATGCATTATCTCCCCACAAAGTGATGAATAATGAAATGGCTGATTTCATTATTGCAAGTTTTACCAACCCTGCCGAGAAGGTTCAGTTCATCAAAGATAATCACCTAAGCCTTGTGAAAGATATCGATGATAAAATGGCTCTTTATACAAGGAAAACGCAATAATGTTAATTTTATCCCTGATTCTTCCCATCACCTTCGCCTTTCTACTCATTCATTTACTGTGGGCTTCCCCCCAAATAATAAACAGTCAAACCGCAATCAAACTGTTTCTTTCTGTTGGGCTGGGTCTTGGGATCAGTTCATTAAGCTATTGGGTGTTTTTAAATTTATCAGGATCATTTAACAGCTTTTCCATCATACTTGAAGCTGCCGTTTTCATGGTATTGATTTTGGTATGCGCTGTCATTCAGCTTAAAAGAAAGCCCCTCTGCAACATAAATGAACCTTTTCAAAAAAATGAAAAAGAAAGCCAAGACATACTAACATGGCACAAAATTCCCTTTTTAACCATAGGGTTTTGGACCGCAATCCTATGTACGGTAGTGTTGTTTGTGACAAGAACATTGAACAATCCGCATGGATCATGGGATGCCTGGGCAATATGGAACATGAGGGCTAGATTTTTATATAGATCTCAAGAGCATTGGATAACTGCGTTTTCAAGCATGCACGGATGCACCCATACTGATTATCCATTATTGATACCTGCGGCCATTTCAAGAATCTGGGGCTATATAGGTAGCGATACGCTTCATGCGCCCATGATTGTGGCATTTTTGTTCACGTTTTCAACAGTTGGGTTAATCGTATCCGCCATGATACTTATCAAAAACCGGAACCACGGATATGTAACCGGATTAATATTATTGTCCTTAACCTTTTTTACGATCCATGGCGCGGGGCAGGTCGCAGATGTGCCTTTTGGCTTTTTTGTACTGTCCACAATGGTTTTATTCTTTCTCAAGGACAAGCTGCCGGAAAAATCTGCTGTATTTTGTTTTTTAGCAGGCATGATGGCAGGACTGTCTGCATGGACAAAAAATGAAGGATTGCTGTTCATTATCATCATTCTATTTTCCCATTTTATCGTTACTGTATTCAAACAGGGACGGGCTTCATATTTTAAGGAAATACGCCCTCTATTTTTAGGATTATCACCCGTAATTCTTATCATTGCTCACTTTAAAATGAATCTGGATATATCAAATGACCTGGTGTCCAAAAGAAGTGCCGAGTCATTGGTCAAATTGCTTTTTGACCCTGAAAGATATTTAATCGTAGGCAAATCATATTTGTACTATTTAAATAAAAAATTCCTGGCAATCATTATCACTTTTCCATTAATGCTTATTGCATTGAAATTATCGGGTGATAAAAACATTAAAGTCAGCTCTACAATATCTGCTCTTGCAATACTTCTACTCCTCTTCGGATATTTCATGATTTACATCATCACGCCTCACGATCTGGCGTGGCACGTGAAAACATCCCTGTCACGCTTATATCTCCAGGTCATGCCAAGTGTTGTTTTTGTTTTTTTTATGTTACTGAATTCGATAGGACGACAACCGGACTATGGCTCAAGAAAGTAACTGAAAACCATTTATTCCACCGGTCTTCTTTTCAGGTCCGTGGCTGTGGCATAAATCGTAATGCCTTCTTTCATCAGGCCATTCAGGTGACGGTAGAATGCTTCAGCAGGGGCAATCCAGGATGAGGCCCGTCCGATCAGGCCTTGCTTCACGATACCTGCTTGTGTGAATTCTTTCCGGAAATAGGTTCTCAAGTCTTCTCTTTCCTTGTGATCGATTCGAAAACGCATAAATTTCGGATCCAACGGCCTCACGGGAACGGTGATGATGTCTCCCTGCCAGTTTATACATTTGACCGGAAAGACGTTTTTCATCCGGACCGGAATGGGAAATTGATCCGGCGCCAGATCTTCCAGGGTATGGTAAAAGGTGACAGGTCCCATGGAAATGCCAAGTCCCAAAAGTTTGCCATCTCGACGGAGCCAGCGTTCCCAGGGAGAATCCTTGCCAAAGGTTGATTCAGACATATGGTGCGATTCCGTGATGTATAAAGCGTCCTTTCCCACGGATGACGTGCAGTGGGTTGGATGAATGCTGGTCCGGACGTCATGAGTCCTAAGCACAGCGGCAGGAATGGCTCCCAATCCCCGGGTATCTTTTCTTACATCAAATATAAAATGATTATCCATACAGGTTTTGTACATCGATTCCTTCATGCTGTATGTGGGAACGATCAATGTCCCCTCAGGCCCTATGGTTTCCATAATGGCTGAAGCCACCGTATCGGCTCCGCCGTCCACGTATCCGATGCGTGCCAGGGAAGAATGCAAAAAAAGGAGGTCTCCTTTTCGGACACCTATTTTGATCAGATCATGGATGATTCGATCTTTGGTTATAACCTCAGCAGATTGCCGGATGGCATTTAATTTTTTTTTGGATTTGTATGCTTTAAAAAAAGAATATATTTTATTCTTCATATGAAACCGCTTCCCTTTCCCCAATCAATGAACGACAATGGTTACCTTGGCGGAGATGCTGATGGGTCATCATTGAGTTCAAGTTCCATGATATTGGCGTCAATGAAAAATTTGGCTGCCCAGTTAAGATATTCATATTTTCCATAATCCCCGGAAACAGGAAAGGACCCCTTGATTCCCCCGCGTGTGCCATCAGGGCCTTCAGTATGCTGGGTTCTCCTGATGTAGCGGTTAACGGATAATGCCGCATCCACATAGGTTTTGTTTCCGGTCAACCGATACATGACAAACCAGCAATATGCGATCTGAGCACTGCCTGTCAAACAGGCCCAGGAAACAGTTCCTTCCCAGTCGGCTGACAAGCGGCCAGGTATGAACCCGTCCTCTCCCAGGGGAACAAGCAGCCCGTCCGAAAGTTTCCGGCAGACCTGAAACAGATCGGGTTTCCGGGTCCGAATGTATGCTTCCAGAATCCCGCGAAATACATATCCGAGCGTATGGGTGAGCGGACTATCTGGCTGTTCCAGACAACATTTGCCGAACCACCCGTTGTCATGCTGATGACGAACAGCCCAGTCGACGTTTAACAGGGCAGACGAAAGATAAGTGGCATTGCTGTCCGCATCCGCGGCTTCCAAAAGGCCCCATGCCACATGGGTTTCATATGTTTTATCGCCTGGTGCCGCAAACGGGGTCGGAAATTTTCTCCAGCAACCATCCTCGTCCTGAGTGGCCACCAGCCAGTTGGCGGCTTTATTCATGGGCTTTTTATACCGGTTGCCGAATGTCCGGACACCTGCGGCAAGGCCCAGAAGAATCTGCCCGGTGTTGAACGTGCAGGGAATGGCAGGTCTGTCATTCATGGTGCCTGCCTGGAAGCCGCCTTCGGAGAACTGGATGGAAACCAGCCAATCCAGCATCTGTTCCGCCCGGTTCATCAAGTCCTCGTTTTTATGGCCTGAGGCATATTTGATAATGGTTGGAATAATATACCCGGTGGTTTCCGGATATGAAGGCCCCCACCCTTTTCTGTAACTGTAATGACGAGCCACACCGCCATCTCCGGTGCTGGAATAATCCTGAGCCCTTACCAGCCAATTGATTGCCTCATCAATACATCGCGATGGCCCTGGATCATATGAGGGAAGGCCTTTTCTGTCCTTCAGGCATTCAGTTTTACCGGAAAAAGGTGTTCTTGCAAAATCAACGATTTGACGCCCCAGACTGATCACGGATTGAGCGGTCATATGAAAACTCCCTTGATGACTTGATACACCATAAAAATTGATTCTGAATACAATGGCAGCCTATTTCCATGTTTAAAGAGGCGATCCATCAAGATGCTGGATGCATGGCCTGACTTTTCCTGTTTCTGATTTTTTCAGATGCGCCACAACATCTATGCTAAATTTTATCCTTTTGCCGACCTGAGATTCCAGTTCATCCCTGATGATTTTTATATCATGGTCATTGATCGATTTATCGGATACAATATTTAAATCCACCTTTCCGGCTTCCTTCTGCTCAAACTGAAGCTGGTAGACCTTTTCAAAGGAGAGTCCTTGCATATCCAGAGATGTCAACGGAACCTGTTCATTTTTATTACCGATTAAAAAATCCTGGTTTCTCCGGCCCTTGATTTTTCTTATTCTTGGATACTTTCTCCCGCAAAGGCAATCCCCGTCTGCATATTCGCCCAGATCCCCTGTTTTGTAACGTATCAAGGGCATGGCCATGTTTATAAAACCGGTCCCAACGATTTCTCCTGTTTTTCCCGGCTCATTGATCACATTTCCATTTTCATCCACAAGTTCGAGATAACCATATTCGCTGAACATATGATATTCTGATGTTTTTTCACATGCGCCGCCCATGACCACTTTTTCTGTCTGTCCATACCAGGCAAGCAAAGGTGCGTGAAAAAAATCTTCAAGAAATACCTTTTGGGACGGAAAAATATTTTCAGAGCCGCATAAGGTCCCTTTAATCCCGTTAATTGTTTTGCCGGAATCCTTCAGATGTTTTGCCAGAACAGTTATCGCAGATGCGAAACCGTGAAAAAACTGCGGCTTGAATGCCTCAAGCTTTTGAATATACTCTTCGACGGAATGCTCGTCCAGATCCTGGGGCGAAAGCTGGAGTTGATTGTTAAAATAATCATATTTCACTATTTTCTTTTCATTATGGCTTTCTCTGAAAGGCGCTCCCATGAGCGACACTCTTTTTAAAGACGGTTTGTATCCGACCCGCTTCCATATCGTATGTAAAAAAGCCTCCTCATAGGCGTGCGATTCAACAGACAACAGCAATTTCAGGGGCTGCCCTGTGGTTCCGCCTGTCAGTCCTTCATAACTGTTTAAAAAGGTATAATCAGTACTTTTGAGTTGTTCATACGAATCAAAAACGGCTTTTTTTGACAACAACGGGACTTCTGCCAAACGGTCAAAAGAACTGAATTTTTCTGGATCAAAAGCGACTGACTTAAATAAATTTTTGTAATAGGGAACCTTTTTTTCAGCATAACAAAGAAGATGTTTCAGCTTTGAAAGCTGATAGGCATCAAGCTCTTCTTTGGAGAAGGTTTGAGACTTTTCAAGAAATTTGATCATTTCCCTGTATTTTCTACCCATTCTGTAAGAATACGGGATAAAGGCATAGACTCTTTTTACACTTTCAGGAGAAGAATTATATAACCCTTTTAAAATATTTTTTCGCATTGAAATTCCTTCCTATTCCGAACCAGGCGAAACCGTACTGCTTTTTGCCATACATGCTATTTTCCGGAAAAAGGAACAGCTTTTTCCTTAAAACACTGGCTTCCTAACGATTTTACCTGAAGCGTATTCATCATGCTGTAAATATAAACGCCCACGCCTGTGTGATATTTTCTCTGAATATATCCGATCAGATCATTCATGTCTTCAGGTTTCCGCGATATGTTCCGTTTGTAGATGATATCATAATTACTAATGAGCATGATCAGTTGGGCGGAACCATCCAGCTCATCCAGAATCAGATCATATTTTTCGAAATCAGGCTGTTCCGTGTAATCCATGTTGTAAATCACATCCACCCACCCGGATTTCGCCCATTTTATTTCACGCCTGCCCTCCCAGCTTGGCGGAAGAATTTTTGGCTTGGGGTGTCCATCCACACTGATGACAAGCCCAGGCCTGATGGCCTTCCCTTTTTGGGATATTTCTTTTACAATCGAAGCGACTGCGTCATCCTGCCATTTTTGGAGATGAGTGGCCATTCGACCGTTTTCAGGTCGAAATGCCTGATCGGCCAAGAGGTCACGACCGAATCTGTCCTTGTACGCCTTCTTGCAATACGTGCAGGTACACACGCCCATGGACCGAATATAGTCAAGGTTAATGCCATCCACATCATACCGACGAATAACGTCCAGTATCAGATCAATCATAAATTTCCTGAATTCAGGTCGATGAAGATCAAATGCACTGGCAGGCGTCTGGAGCAATGAATAGTAATCATCAAAAAACAGGCGTTGACGCAAGGCCACGCAAAACCATGGATGGACTTGAATACCTTTCTCATGAGCGGTTTTGATCAACAAAGCAAGGGGATCTTTTTCCGGCAGTGCCACATTCTCTTCAGACGGGGCCAGGCCCGACGGGTATCTCACACCTTTGCCATGCCAGACACAGGGCACATAGACATTAAATCCTGCCTGTTCAATTGTATTTAACGTTTCACGCATTCCCAAGGGGGAAACCCAACCTGTTCCCTCATCAAATATGGCTCTGGTTTCCTTTATCACACCATTCTGATCTCTTGGCGGCGTGTAGGGCTGGTTTAAAACATCTCCGGTCCAGTTGTTGAACCGTGCCTCACAATCGGGCACCTGTTTTTTACAAATGGAAAGGATGTCGTTTGCCTCAAGCGCCTTGTTAAAAATAACGAGTTCATCGATATCCGAATCCACCCACCGGTTTTTGGCAAGGTCGGTTCCCTGGTCTGACCCCACAAAAAATTTTCCCACCGGCAGGGGTGTCCGGCTGAAAAACTGCCGCTTTTCATCAACCATTTCTGCATTCCTGAACAGTCTCACATATCCGGCGGGTCCCATCTTGTAGGAACAGGCCAGATGGATCCATTTGTCCTTCTCATACTGAATTTTTGAATGGGCGTGAAGGTTCATCCGGTTATCCGCAACAATCCATGTATAAGGCGCTCCCTTGATTTCCCACCATCCATCGGAGAATACAAAATACCCCCCGTCATTCCAATTGAAAGACATGAATGTATGTGACACCGGAATGATATCTTCCACTGCGTCGTAATATCCCCAATGCGGCCTGACCCACATCATGAGAGTGCCTTCCGATTGGGGCAAAACGGATTGGGCATCCAAAGTCAAACACTCATTCCCGTTCAATTGAAATGCCTTACCCTTGATGCCATCATTGATCAGCCGGCCACCCTTTTTGTCCACCTGTATATCTTTGGGGAAATCCGTTAGCGAAGCGTCGTCAAAACTGGCATAAAAAACCTGCCCGAAATTTTCATAAAAACCATCTGCAAAAAGTGGGGGGGAGGATAAAAGAAACGACCATAAAAGGATTAGCCCTGTTTTCGCAAGAACAGGCATCTTTCCATCAGAACTGAAACCGGATTTTTTCGTATTCGTCATGGTTGTCCTCATGCCCTTGTATGTTTCAGGTAATTTGATCCAGGATTTTCGCAAATTTTCCGGCCATTTTATAATGCGTATATTCATCGATCCGCTCTTCCCTGCCAGTGTACCGGACGGAACCTCTTTGCTTAAACTCCTGATAGTAGCCCAGGACAATATTTTTCAATCCATCACCATCAAACGCATATTTCCCTGCACCGGTTTCATCCAGAAGGTCTGTCAACACCCCTTTGGGCGCCCCTATAGACAGGATCGGACGTCTGGCTGCAAAATACTCATACACCTTTCCTGTATATGTTCCCCTTTCTTTGGGGTCATTCCAGTTTAGTAGAAGAAGCAGCTGGGATTCAAGCTGTTTTGAGATGGCGTCCTGCCGCGCAACCTTGCCATACTGAATCGCCACGTCCTGAAGATGATATTTGCCGATCTTTTCCTCAAGCCACCCCTGCAACGGACCGTAAAACCGTATTGCCAAATCGTCTTTCACGATTTTCCCCTCGTCAATCAGATTTTTCACAGCCATAAAAAGAAGTTCCGGATCTCTTTTACCATCATAGAGTACTCCCGTATATGTGAGCGTAAATTTTTTGCTTAAGCGACTATCCGGATAATTTTCAGGATCAAAGCCATTATGAATCACATTTACCCGGGCATTGCCATGGATTGTGGCAAGATCTTCAGCCCATGGCAGGGAGGTGATGCTTAACGCATCAGCACATGAAAGCGTTTTTCTTTCAAGCTTCTTTTCAAAACTGTTTCGGATACGACTGTAGGAATAATATGGATTATTTGACCAGAGATCCCTGAAATCGGCGATCCAGGGAATGTGATATTCTTTTTTGATCTGATTCGCAATCAGATGGACGGATTCCGGCCTGGAGCTGCTGATCATGGCTTCGATGGGATAAGTGTTAAACAGTTTTCCCGCACTTTTGACGGCGACAGGTATCCATGACCGTTTGCCATCCGGATAAGACAAAACCTCTCCCGCAATATTGATCATTTTGCCGATATAGGGCCTTCGCTCACCCTTGGGATTAAAAATCAGCCTTTTTAGCCCCCCTTTACCAGTTGGTTTTGTCGAAATATTCAATTTTCTTTCCAGCCGGAGTATCCTGTCTTCGTAGGGTGTTTCTACGACATGATAGACAGGATCAATTTTCCCGGGCAATTTTGGCGTCAGGACAATCGGTTTCCAGCCATATTGAGGCAGATATTTGGCAAGCCCTCCCAGCCGCACAGAACCGATGGCTGGAAACGGCGGGAAAAAATATGTCACGATCAGTACGTTTTTCATTATCCACTCGATGTTAATGTCAGATCAGTCATCAATGCAAAGGTAACCTTAATCCCCATTTGCGCTTCCGGATGTCAGCAGCAATAGCGTGTTAAATATATATATCCCCGGATTGCCTGTAAGATCATCTGTTGTCATGGCAAATAAAAATGCCATCACCACCAGATACACGTATCTGTTTCTGAAACTGAAAAATTGCTTAAAAGGATAAAATATAAGCATGTAAAGCATAAAACCAATGATACCAAGCTCGCATAACAATTCACATATCAGATTGTGCGGGTAATAATAGAAGTCTCTTTTGAATTTGCGCTTATAGTTGAAATTACTATAGGATTTGTCTGAAATCAACGAGTGGATATACCCGATCACCCAGCTGCCGAACCCACAACCGAATACAGGGTTTTCCTTTACGATCAATAATGTGGGTTTGATCAACCGTATCCTGTCATTGGCAAAATTTTCAACCTGCATCTGGTTCCTGTGCCCATGGGTGAGAAAGGACGTAAACGCTTTTTTTGCCGGTTCCAGATAATAAAAGGCAACGACGATAATAAAAATGCAGTAGACAACCAAAGGAATGGTAATCATTTTATTTTTAAACATAAAACAAACATACAGGGAAAGGGTGATCAGAAGGGACAGAAGCGGCCCTCTGGACCCTATAAAAACCATAATCCCCAGGAAGAACACGATCAATGGAATTTTGAACAGGAGTTTTCTATTGAACCTGAATTCTGTGACAAGAAAAAAGATACTGACCGCAATGCCTCTGGAAAGCCAGATGGACAGATTGAACATTTCTTCCTCGTCAGGCAGGATGGGAGCGGCAATAGCCATCAAAACATTCAATACCACAAGAACCGGTATGAAAAATTTTTCAAACCGGTCCCGATCGTTCACATAAAGGATGATCACCACCATGCAGGGAAAAAACACTTTCATGATAAATCCGGCGAACTTCCACAGTCCTACAGGAAGGAGTTCGCTTCTTATGGCGATGTACAGAATAAACGGCACCCATAAAATGAGGATTTTGGTTAATGAAAACCGGATTTCATGTTTTCTGTCACTATACACATAGATAAAAAAAATAAAGACCATGAGAATTGAGGAAAGCACAAACCAGCGCAACCCCTGTGGAACAAATACAAGCAACAGCCCTCCCAAAGCGACACCGGAAGAACTGGCAATGGTAATCGCACAAAGCAGGACCAGACTTATAATATACGAAGCTGAAACCATAGATCAAATTAGCTGATGGCTGTTTCTGTTTTTGAAATGATCCTGTTAAACAATTTTTTAACCCGGATTGAATAATAGGCCTGTGGCCCTGCCTTTTCGACGCCCCTCCGGGACGACAGATTATCTTTAATGACCGATCCAAAGCCAAACCGGTAATTTTCCTCTAAAAGCAACCGACACAGTTCGGAAAACAATGCGGATTGAATCATGTTCCCCCGATACTCCGGGATAACATAGTTTATGCCACAGTAGACTTCATTGTTCTTTAATTGCACGGTATAGTCAAAAAAAGGAAAGTGAAAAAACCGGAAGAACACCCAGATATAACCGATGAGGCGGCCATCCAGATAGGCACCGAGGCATCGGCCGTTTTTACGGAAATGATCGTTAAGCAGCTCATCATTCAACTGGGCATCTTTTAATGCCAATATCTGGTCCTTGTCTTTTTCAGGAACCCAACAACAGGTTATGCCATCGATTTTTGCCGGAATGGGTGGCATCAATTGACCATCTATCTGATAAAGAATAAGCGTTGAATCATCATATCGAAACACTTTTCTCATCAAAACAAAAAAGGTTCGTTTCAATGCCCATGCCATACCGTGATGCCTTGCCTTCTCATAAAACATACGCAATGATTCTTCGGCCATACTCCCTCCTCTTAATCGCTAAAAAAATAAAGTCTGTTTTCATCGTCATCATCACTATTGTAACTGAATCCGGCCACCACTTCCCCATCGGCTTCCGGGGCCAGGACTGCGCCAAATTCGGCATTGGGAAACGTATGGGTTGAAACAGGCTCAGCCAGAACATCCTTACCGTTCAAAATATATAGATAGTTTTCCATTGTGCTGGCATACAGCCAATTCCCGTCAGGACTGAACCTGACATATGAGGCATATTCATTCAGGAACCATTCGCCATCAAGGGCCAGATCGGAAGTATAAGCAGAAATCCCGTTTCCTGCGGGTACGGCAATCGTGAGTCCAGCAGGATGAAGTGCCAAATTCCCGTTCCGGTGTGCCAGAGCAATTGTCTTTATTTCAGTGAAGCTGTCATCGGCCACTGAAAATTTGGTGATAAAAGCGCCGGAATCCGTATCACCCAAAACATAGACAAGCTGAGTTGCGTCATCCACAGCAAGTGCGGCCACGGTATTGTCGATTTTTTTGTATTTGAGGACTGCCCTTGTATCCATGTCAATCACGGAGATATAGTAATTGACCTTTAGAAAAAGATCGGTCATTGAATACAGGATGTAAATTCTTCTCAAACCCGGACTCACAACCATGTCGATTCCATTGGCAAGAAGTGTATAGTATATTGACTCCGACTGCATAAATGCATTTGTTTCCGTATCATAAGATGCAATGACTCCTGAATACAATGACAGAATATGGATGCGCCCTTTTAAAGAATCAACATCCATGGCCACAGGAGCGCCTGCTGTATTTTTCAACCAGGAGGGGAAGTCGGTTGTCAATTCAATATTTTCTGTGTCAGTGCTGATCAGAGAAATCGACTTGTTCCGATTGAGACTGTAGATAAAGCCCGGTTCATCAATGGCAACCATATCGACGATGGTGGTCTCAATGTTTAAAAAATCACCTTCGGTCTTGAAACTGAATGGATAGTCTTCCGCCATTTCAATCCCTTTTTTAGAGACAATGATGGATTGGGGTATGGTAAAGGAAAATGTTGTTTTATACGGCAAATCAACTGAAGGCGTCAATGTTACAGCAGTATCTGTATCGTTAAATGAAATACCGATCACCACACCATTACCCATGTCAAAGGTATTGGACTGTAAAGCGGATGTATCTATCGGCTCACTGAAAGTAATCGTCACGCTACTCGTAACAGGAACGTCTTCCGCACCATTTAAGGGGGTGGTTGAAATTATCTTTGGTGGTACAGCTGATGGATCTTTTTCCGTGGTAAACTGGAAAAAATAATCCGCTTCCATTTCCATACCCTTTTGGGAAACAATGATACTTTTGGGTATGGTCACGGGAATCGTTGTATTGAAGGGCAAAGATACGGAAGGGACAATCATGACAACCGTATCTGTTTCATTAAAAGCTATTTTAAGTGAAATACCATTACCGATATCCAGTGTATCGGATTGAATGCCTGATGTATCGATCGGTTCACTGAAGGTCAGGGTGAGCGTGCTCGAAACAGAAACATCGGTTGAACCATTTGGAGGACTGGTCGATAAAATCACCGGAGAGGACGCTGCTGGATCTTTTTCAGTCGTGAACTGATATGGGTAATTATCCGCCATTTCAACACCCTTGCTGGAAACGACAACTGTCTTCGGCAGAGTGAAAGAAAATGCGGTATTGTAAGGGAGGTCGGTTTCAGGTGTTAGGGTGACAGCCGTTCCAGATACATTAAATGTCAATTTGATTTTCATGCCGTTCCCCATATCAAATATGTTGGTCGAAAGGGCTGACGTATCAATGGCTTCGCTGAACTGAAAGGTGATGCTTGTATCTACCGGGACATCACTCGAACCGTTTTTGGGAGACGTGCTGATAATGCGGGGTGGCTCACCCGGAGGAATAATTCCCGGTGGCGGATCTTCAGTCCTGAAAGAAAAATAATAATCTTCCTTTATTCTGTTGCCGTGCTCTTTTGATCTGAATGATCTGAAAAAGTTTTGTATATCCGGCATTGTACGACTGTTAAAGGAAGTGCCGTATGCGAAATCTTCAGATGGCCTGCATAAGGCTGTATCTCCGAAAATCGTGACATCTACGAACAGATTGTCACCGAACTCAATTCGGTCAGAAGTCCTGCCATTGACAAGAACCGATTCACTGAAGGTTATTGTGATGTCCGTGGTGACAGGGACATCTGTCTCTCCGTCTGAAGGACTCACCGAAACAATGGTTAAAGGATTTATAATTTCCTTTTCTGATGTCTGCTTTTTACACCCTGACAAAACGATAATTGCACTCAGGCAAGCAAGAAAAAACCAGCATCTTCTGTTTGTCAAACGCATAGAAATACCTTCATCCGAAAATATGCAACTTATCCAGACCGGTTTTGTGAAAAATTGCCAGAACCGGTTTTTGCAGCGATTCATCCTCTTTTAGAACAAATAAATAATAGGGGACGGCGCACAGGCACCCTGCAAGGAATACCCATAAAGGAGAAAGTTGAAACTGCCATTTTAAAATAACGGGTAAAGCGAGTGACGGTATTGAGTAACCGCCAAACTTTGCCAGAGGCTTAAGTAGTATTGAAAAAGACGTATTAAGGGTTTTGGAAAGCCATATTTGAAAAATCAAATAATATAAAATGCCACAGCATGCATAAAGAACAAGCGCAAGTGTTGCATTCCCTTTCAGCCCGCCAGTGACCAGAGCAGCAAAACGGGAGATCAATAAAAACATGTCAAGCAAAAGATGAGTCCCCTGCTTTTCCAAAACCGTAAACATCACAATTAACGGTGATGAGATAAACTGGAAGAAAATGGCGAGACTTAAAATCTGTGCAAAAAAACCGGCGTCAGCCCATTTGCCCCCAAATACGAAGACGAATGCATCATCTCCAATAAGTGTCAATAAAAGAAAAGGGAATAAACCCAAGGAAACAAGCCTCCTGAAGACACCGGATACGACCTGTCCCAGATCTTCAGACCCTGCTGCTGCTTCAGATATGCGTTGGAAAAAAACCTGCGAAACAGACATGCCGATAAGGTTCATGGGCATCCCTAACACCATCCGGCACAGGGCAAAATATCCAACAATCGCCGGGCTGAAATAAAATGCCAAAAGCCATGACGGCAGCTGAAGGGAAAGTGTGTTAAAAGCCACTGACCATGAACTTATCAGCGGGAATTTCCAATGCCGTTTCAAACCGGCCATCATTGGTTTGACACGGATGCTCTTTTTAAAAAGCGCATTGTGGTCTCTAAAAATTTGACCGCCCAGAACCGATGTGGTGACAAACTGGCCTATTATTTGAGAAATAATGAGGACACCGCTGTTAACATATCCCAATAATCCTGAACCAAGCCTTACCGTGTTATGAACCACAGACGCGGTTACCCGGGCAATTGATAATCGCCCGAAATGCTTTGTCCTGGAATTCCAGTAATTCAAGGCCAGATAAAACCCGTTTACCATTATGGCCACAGGAATAAGATAAAGGTAGGGCATGAGCTCAATTGCATTTAACCGGTTCAGAAGCCCTTCCGAGATAAATGGAATGAGGCAGGCCGTTATCACGGTCACGCCTGTGGTTACGACCAGACATCCACCAAAAAGATTGGCGGCATCTTCATTTGATTCAGGCAGCATGATTGCCAGCTCATATCGCAAACAGGCCAGCACACCTATAAAACTTGTAATTGAAAGGAAGAGAGAAGAAAGTCCTATGGCTTGCGGTTCAAAAAGACGGGAAAGTATCGGAAGGGTCAGTACAGTCAAGCCCTGAGCCACAACACTCCCTGAAATGAGCTGAACGACATTTGAAAAAAAAGATAATGCTGGTCTGTCCCCCTGCCTGTCCAATAAAACTCCCCTTCTACAATTTTGATTATCCCTTGTTTAATACAAGACCGATCAGGTGTTGATCTTCCAGAGCATTAATGGCTTTTAAGATATCAGTTCTGGTGGTTTTTCTTGCTTCCACAACCAGAATCACGCCATCTACATAATTGGAAAGAATCATGGCATCGGCAAACTCGTTCAAAGATGATGAATCAATAATGACATATCGATCCGTATATCTGATCTTCAATTCCTTGATAAGTTGTTCCATTCTCGGCGCACCGATCACTTCTGCTGAATTTTCAATGCTCTGGTTTCCGGGAAGGAGAAGCAGTTTGTTTACTCCCGGATTAATGAAAAGATTGCCCAATGGAATATTCATCAGGAAATAATCTGAAAGACCGCTTCCCGGTTCCAGGTTGAAAAGTTTATGAATAGAGGGTTCTTTCAAGTCCGCATCAACCAGAAGTACGGTATTGGTCAGTTCCTTGGCAAGGCTCAAGGCCAGATTTGCCGCAGTAAGACTCTTGCCCTCGCCTCTCTCCGCACTCGTGACCAGAATGGTATTGTGATTGTTTGTCCGTGTTTTTCCAAGAAGGCGTGTCTTTAAAATATTATATTCTTCCGATGTGGTTGTTCCGTAGAAATAGGAAAGAAGTTTGTTCTTCTTCATGGTCCTGGCATTGACTTCTACCACCTGGGTCTGGCTGTATTGAATGTCAGTGGAAGAAAGTGTCAGCCCACCCTTCCGGGAGATTTTATTGTCCTTGCCATTTATTCTGGATATAACAGACAGAACCGGTTTACCGGTAAACTGTGCCAGCTCAATATCCGTCCAGATGGTCTCATCGAAAAATTCCCTGAATAAACCAAGAATAAACCCCGCCCCAATGGCCACGCCAAAACCAATAAGAACAATCATAAGCTTTAAGAAATTATCCGGTTTCGTGGGAAACTTTGCAGGCTCAATCAGGGTGAAGAGCTGCGAAGACTCAAGATTTTCCGTCACCAGCGCTTTGGCCTCAAGACCTCTTTCCGTCAGGTTGTTGTAAATTTTCTTTTCATTGTCGTAATCTTTCAAGAGAATGTAATATTCGGACTCGATCAAAGAGGACTGTTCAATTTTTTCAGCATATTCATCCCGTTTCCTTGAGAGCTCCTGTTTTGTTTTTTTCAATTGATTGATTTTAAGATTCAATTCATCCAGCTTGGCCTGCTGAACAGGGTCAAATGTTTTCTTTTTGCCTTTACTCGCCCTGATCTCATATTCGAGCTTGTTTTTAGCGGTCTGCAGTTTAATTACATCCGGGTGCTTTGGTGAGAGGCTGGCCTGCAGTTTGTCAAGCTCGGTTTGAAGCAATTTCAATTTTTTACTGTCATCGTTTTCATTGATTTCAACATACAGCAATGTCTGTTCGTTCTTGTCAATATCCACATCTGTTTTAGCAATCTGAAGTTCAAGGCTTCTTACGGTCTGTTCGTTCATCGATTTTTTTTCCGGCAGATAATCCTTGTGCCGTTCCTTGAACTCAGTCAGCCTCTTTTCAATATCCTCAACTTTTTTTCTCTGAAGTTCAATTTCTGTTGCAATCACCGAAGCCGTTGTATCATATTCTTTTGATTTTCTGACTTCGTTTTTTTCGAGAAAGAAGTTGGCCAGATCCTTGGCCACATTGTATACCTTATCCTGATTCGTTCCTTTAAACGCAATACTGAAACCAACTGTTGCAATACCTGGAAGCCCACTTCTGGGGTTAACCACATCTGTTGTCAGAAGTTCAATTTCTATGTCATTCCTCATCATGTCAATGACATCTTTCCTTTTCTCCAGAAGATCGGCATCACTCAACCCCTGAAACTGCTCGGTATACAAGTTGTATCG
Organism: Pseudomonadota bacterium; assembly: GCA_018816735.1. Classification (GTDB taxonomy): domain Bacteria; phylum Desulfobacterota; class Desulfobacteria; order Desulfobacterales; family JAHIVH01; genus JAHIVH01. The sequence continues at coordinate 444,218 of JAHIVH010000061.1, forward strand.
GTCTATATAATTCTGGATGGTTTCACTTTTCATAATCTGCTGGGTAATGTTTTCAATCGTAATTTCCACAACAGACTGGCTTCCAATGCCATATTCACTTCCCGTATGTCTTCCCTCAATCATAATGGTTGAACTGGACACATACTTATCCGGCTGTATAAAAGATACCAGACAGGCACCGGAAAAAATTAAAACAAAAGGAAGAAGGATTGAATATTTCCGTCTTTTGAAAAATCCCAAAATATCGATTGTCTGTTGTGTTGTTTGAGCCATCTTTACTTGTTTTTCCTTTATGGTCGAATTAAAAGTAATGATCCCAACCCATATCCAAATTTATAAATACAACATTTCTGACCGCTTCTGTACGGTCTTGATGATCGAAAAACCATGATTGTTTAAAGGACATTGAAACAATAAAATTTTCCATTAACTCATAATGGCATGTCATTTCGAAGAAACAGGTTTCCGAATCCACTGTAAAATAATTGCTGACGGACGTTGAGGCACTCCATGCCGTATTAAGGTCAGCGTTTAAAAATGCTGTCAAATCATAATGCCAGTTCAAATTGAAAGATATTTTATCAATTGAAATATCTTCCCCTGAAGGCACGATGTCCCTTGATCCTCTCAAGGTGAACAGACTTTTTTCACCCTGGCGGCGAATGGCAATATTCCCCACACCTGCGACAATATCTTCCTGGCGGACAAGGACATCCTTATCAGTACCCAGGTATAGAATCAAAGACGGATCATAGGTGATCTTTATCTTTTTCACCCCACCAAACACATCCACATTCCATAACGGTGACAGATTCCACGTCAATCCACTGATTCCGCCTATATATGATATTCTTCCCCCTTTGACTTCGCTTGTATTATCTATCGGGGTATATGCATCGAATTCACCTTCGGCATAATTATATCCCAATCCGCCATACATGATGACCCGTTCATTCTGAAAGCCATGCCCAAACTCAAAAAAGCTTCCTGCCGCATCATAGTCCATATATGCGATATCTTCATACATGGCTTTCTGATAATTCAATGTCACCCTTGCCCGATTGACATCAGAAAACCATTTATTATATATGTAAGTCCCTTTCAGCAAATCCCTGTCGTTAATCAAACGCCCTGAAGCTTCAAGTTCACTGTCCACAGATGTATCCCTGTCAAAGCTGACGTCAAACCTGTGGGATGCATCAGGGGCTATCTCTTTGTAAAATGACAGGCCTGAGTATAGATCATAATGTTTTTCCGTTGTATCCAGATCATCTTCACGGAAGTATTTTTTTATGTCTGCATGTGTATCAAGCGTCAGCCGGCTTTTTTCCCTTTCAAACGACATATTCAATTGAGGCGTAATTATGGTAATGAAATCTTCAAGCGTATGGTCTTCGGTCAAATGGATATTGTCATCATACGTTTCCTTGATGGCAATTTTCGTACCAAGGACCAATTCACCTCCTGAAGCAAGACCTGCTCCTTTTAGACCACATATCAGAAAGGCAATCATAAGAATGGCAACAGTAATTTTCAAGAGGTCTAACACCAAACCGGATATTTGATTAACAATTCCAAGAAGTGGGCATTCTCAGTCATTCAAAAAAAAGTGACTGCCCTGTCATTCAATCCCCCACACACACCAACGAGCCCGATCCCGGCAACGCAACAATCAGGGAACCACAATGACATCCCCATCCATCAGCCAGATATTCTGCTCAAGGTTCTGTCCTTTCTTGACTTCGCTGTAATCAAAAGGAATCTTGATCTGTTTACCGTTTACGGTTCGTAATATGATAATATCATCTTCATCGGCAAACTTTGTAAGCCCTCCTGAATAGCCAAGAGCCTGCATGACGTTGATTTTCCTTATGGTATTGCTGCCGCCAGGGTTTTCAACCTTGCCGACGATAAAAATCTGCATGCCCTTTATCTGCAGCATCATGACACTCACAACCGCATCCGGCACGTATTCCCTGACTTTTTTTGCGATCTCGTCTTTTACCCATTCAACCGTGTGGCCCGCAACTGCCACGTCACCAATGAGCGGAAAAGATATTTTTCCATCTGGCCTGACACCGACCTTTTGTGTCAGGTCCTTGTCTTTCCAGACAGAAATTTCAAGAATATCCTCCGGCCCGATCAGATAGTCTTTGTGCAGTTCATAGGCACTCGATGGCTGACACCAGATAACCAGAAAAACAAAAGTGATCAGAATGACGGCTGAATAAAAACAAATCCGGCTTGCTTTCCACGTGAGGTTCTGTATTGCATTCATATTTTAATAACACCCCGTATTTAATTATTATTAGTTTCTTCAATGGCTGTGTTTATGAACGTTTCAAATATACCCTTTTCTTCTATTTCATCGGCAGATGGGTGTCAATCGATTTTACATTACAATGATTCCAATATTTTGCATAGTAAAAATTGGTTGTATTAGCGTCCAATGTTTTTGTATGGTATCGAACAACCTATTCGCGAATCCTGTATTTATAATATTGTCATCAAAACAGAAAGAATTGACCCATCCGGTTTTTTAAAAAAAAACAGCGGGCCCCGTAAAACCGATGACCCGCTGTTTTGTTGTTGCATATGTGAACCGCTTACTTGTCTGTATCGCTTTTCTTTTTGTTCAGATCCTCAATGTTGGTCTTAATGCTGTCGACTTTCCATTCAGGCAGCACAAACGGATAATCATTTTCAGATGAAATCCCGGGATAGCTCTTGGCACTTTCTGTTTCCTTATTGAATATCGTCAATGAATACGTTTTTTCTCCGTCCAATTGAACCGTATAGAGGGCCTTCATATCCTTAAAATCCGCTTTGGTTTTCCTGTCAATATACGATTCGCATTTCAGATTGGAAACAACAGAAATCAACCCTGAAATCTTTGATTCATCCAATGGCTTTCCATCCGGATCCATCCATGTCCGTTCTATTTTCTTTTCCGATGAAACAGCATCCTTTTTTTCCTTATCCTTTATCTCATCCGGTTTTTCGTTTGCTGCCTCTGTTTCCTTTAGGCTCAGCATCATCGATTCACCGTTTTCGGAGACAGTGATTTCCTTAATACCGTCTTTTTCGAACGTTAAGACAGATTTGTCTCTTAACTGCTCGATCGTGAGATCAAATGCTGATCTCAAATTGCCCCTTGCATGAAAAATCCGGTTATCTGCATCCAGGCGGATAAATGTGTGCTGATTTGAGCTGGCTGTTTTGCCAATGTCAAATTTTCTTTTTTCACTTTCTCCTGCCCATGCAGTCACATTGATTTTCTTATCATCGCCAAGGTCGTATCGCTCGTAGGTCTCCGACTCCGAAACCAGTGCTGTCAGTGTGATTTTTTCAATCGCGTTCAGCATGGTTTTCATTTTTGAACTGTCTGCAAGATAATTCTCCGGCTGAACCAACCAGGTATTGGCCTTTTTGACCAGTTCAATTTTATAATCGTTGTCTGATATGAGCAGTTTTGTCACGTCTGCCTGTGAAATATCAGGGATCACAGGTAATTGATAATGCGTCCTGTCAGACTGATCTATCGTCAGGTATGTGGCAAGAACAACGATAACCACGAAAAGGATGATATATTCTTTTTTTATTTTCATCAGCTCACTCCCTCCTGAATTATGATTGAAACATCATCTGAATCCGTTTTCTTCTGGCTTTTCGGATTACAAACACAAAAAGGCCGAATATGGCAACCATTACAGGCAACCCGCCAATGTTGAACAGCTTGATCGCCATTTTTATTGATGAATCTGTTTCTTCAAGCGGATTGAATTGCTGTTCTTTGCTTCTCAGCTCGGAAATGTCCCCCCTGTTATTCAAATGATCGATCACATTCATGATAAAAACGGCATTCGGGCTGACACCCTCGGGATCCAGGAGACTGTCTTTCAGCATATCAGATGTCCCGACGAGAAAAATTTTGCCAGGTTGGCCTTTGGGAATAAAAACGCCCTTGCCCTCTATTTTTGACATATCCGGATTTGGATTGGCTTTTTCACTGTTTTCTTTGTCTTCAGATTCGGTATCCTGTTCTGATTTTTTTTCGATTTTCTCAGGAATCGGTTTGCCATCAAAATAACTGGGAAATTCCCCTTCAAACAGGCAGGCAAGCGGCATGCTGTGTTTTTCCGAATCAGACTGGGGAGGAAAAATCATCATGGGATTCAGGTTGATCTGACCGCTCATTTCCCATGACTTTTCAGAAGACGAGAACAGCACATCAGCCGTTATTTTATTTTCTTTCAACCTTTCAGCATTCAATTCCAGCGGAGAGGCCTTCATGGTCACCAATCCTTTAATGGATTTCATGAAATCAAGGGTATCGTTGATGAACTTATTTTTAACAAGCGGGGCAAAATAAATGGGCTGTTCACCACCGGTCTGTGTTCTTGCAGGCTGCTTAAAGCAGCTTTCGTCCATGACATAGGATTTATTGATGCTTACCCCATAATGGGCAAGAAGTTTTTCAAGCCCGGTATCAAGGGGCACAAAAACAGGCGCCTGGTTAAAACTGAATTGCTGTTGCTGGGGCGAGACTTCTTCAAATGAATCCATGAACAGGGCAAGACTTTTTCCTTTCATCAGAAACTGATCGATCTGATAGAGTTCATAATCCGTAAAAGTCTCTTTTGGCCCGGCGATAATGAGGCAGCTCAAGTCATCAGGAATGTTGCCTTCTGAAAGTGCCACGTCCTTTATGGAGTAGCTTTTTGATGTTATCCCGTCAAAATTGGAGAGCGCGCCTCCCTGCTGGGGCATCATACCTCTGGGCATGCCGCCGGCCATGGGAGGTGTGCCATGATCGGACAGGTAGCCGAGGGTCTCGTTGATATCGATCAGGGATTCAATACTGCCATTGATCATATCTCCCAGATTCTCCATATCCACAAGCTCATAACGCGTGCCGAAAATAGGCATATTGAAAACATTCAAAAGCTGCACTTCCGTTTTTTTACCACCGTATTCCAGCACAAGACCGATGGTTCCGTCACCTGCCTTGACTTTTCCATCCTGCAAATCCGGCCATTTAAGATTGGTCAGGGCGTATTTCTTTGCATCTTCTATTTGTGCAGGATTCATCGTGGGATCAAAATACTCATAAGAAAGCTTGTTAAACAATTTGCCATTCAAATCATCCACAACCCGTTTCACTTCCCTAGGCACATTGGGAAGCTCGTCAAGCCCCATAAATGGTGCAACAACCTTGATGGAAGATGACATAAACAACTTGATCTTGACCTTATCTTCAAGTCCCACAAGAGAACTGACCTTGTTATGCAGCTTTTGCATGGACATGGTCAGGTTGTATTCGAGGCCTTCTGTTGACAGGATGGTTGGAATTTTTTCAATCAGATCGCCATGAATCAGCACAAGCCCCATATAAGCTTTCTTGAACCCGATGGCATCCTTCTCGATATGCCGGACCTGCACCGGATGAATGCCGTAATTGTTTGCCAGTTTCTGATTCTCCATGGCTGTGTCGTCCATGGCCTCTTCTTGCGGACTGACATCATAGATTCGATAGTTGAAAAAATGATTTTTCCTGTTTGCAAAAATGGCATATTCCTCAAGAAGATCCCTCAAGTACTGTTCGGTGCCATTATAGGGCGCAGGCAGGTCTTTTGTAAAAAAGACATTGATGGTTAACGGTTCGGACAATGTTGAAACCACTTTCCTGCTGGCTTCTGACAATGAATAAACCTGATTGGACGTGAGATCAATTCTGAAAAACAGCTTGATCCCCGCAAGGTTGATCAAAACAACCACCACAAAATAAATCAAAAATTTAATATATGTTTCTGAACTCTTGTATTCTCCCATGTTTCTCTCCTTATTTCTTTTCCTGCATGGCAAGTCTGGATGCGTATAATGCGACAAACATGACGCTTAGAAAATACAGGACATCCCTGGAATCAATAATCCCTTTTGAAATATTCTTAAAATGGGAATCTGCCCCCAGATAATTGATTACCGACAGAATGGATGCAGGAAAGAAAAACAGCATTTTATCAATCAGGGTCATGGTAAAACAGATGGCCATGCCAATTATAAAGGCAATAATCTGGTTTCTGGTAATTGCCGATGAGAATATCCCGATGGCCGAAAAAGCGCCGCCTAAAAGAACAGCTCCCATATAACCGCCAATCACAGGTCCCCAATCGAGTTGCCCGATAAAAATAATGGTTAGAGGATAACAAAGGGTCGGTAAAAGCATGGCTGCGATAAACGCGACACTGGCAAAAAATTTACCCAGAATTACGTCAACAGGGGTTACCGGCATGGTTAAAAGAACCTCGTAGGATCCAATGCTCAGTTCTTCTGAAAAAAGCCGCATGGTAACAGCAGGCACCACAAAGGAAAACGTAAGCGGAAGAAGACTTAAAAAATTCCTTAACGTGGCCTGGTCATAGAGAAAAAACGTTGAAAAGAAAAACCAGCCTGTGACAACCAGAAAAATGGAAATCACAATATAGGCAATGGGCGAAACAAAATAATCCCGAAATTCTTTTTTAAATATATGCGTTACCTGTTTCATATCAATTCTCCTTGGTCAGTTCTCTGAATATATTTTCGAGAGTAACGGTTTCCTGATGAAAATCCATCACCACCCAGTCCGTTGACTTAATAGCCTCGTAAATTTGCTCTCGAAGATCAGTATCTCCATCATAGCGAACCCGGATGTTTACCGCTTCATCTTCCTCAGAACCGTCCTTTTCTATGCTCACGATACCGTCAATCATCTGGATGGCATCTTTAACCGCCTTGAAATCCGCTTTGACAAGAGAAATATGGATGATATTCTCGCCACTTGCGGAGTGTTTAATCGTATTGGTGCTGCCATCTGCAACAATCTTTCCCTTGTTAATAATCACGATACGGTCACAGGTTGCTTCAGCTTCACTCAAGATATGAGTGGACAGAATAATCGTCTTTTCCTTTCCGATCTGCTTGATAATTTTTCTGATCTCCACGATCTGATTGGGGTCAAGACCTGAAGTGGGCTCATCAAGAATAAGGATCTCCGGGTCATTCATCAGGGCATGAGCAAGGCCGACCCTCTGTTTCAACCCTTTGGAAAGTTCGCCGATGGTTCGATGCATAATATCGGACAACCCGCAAAGTCGTGACAGTTCCCGGATCCTCGAAAGCTTCCTGTCTTTTTCCAACCCCCTTATACTGGCCACATAATCCAGATAATCATAAACGAGCATACTATGGTAGAGAGGTGCGGATTCCGGCAGATACCCAATCAATTTCTTTATTTCAAGCGTATCTTCCCTGATGGACAGATCTTTTACACGTATATCCCCTGCTGTTGGCGAAAAATAGCCTGTCAGCATTCTTAACGTTGTTGTTTTTCCGGCGCCATTCGGCCCGAGGAGGCCGACGATTTCTCCTTTCCGGATATCCAGACTGATCTGATCCACAGCACAAAAATCATGATAATACTTTGTTAAATTTTCCACATGGATCATTGTATTCTCCTTTTATTAATAACGTTCAACACCTGTTGATCCAGATATTCTGCAAAACCGGTGTATCGTTTATTGACCGGTTTGAACCATTTATCGGGCGAGATAAACAGCTTTTTTTTAAAAGCTAAACGGTTATAAATTGCAAATGTCACAATAATAGAAACTTCCATCATCGAATAAAGGAAATTTAATTTGGGCGGGATTTTTATTACATTGAGCTGATTTTTTTTCAAGTAAAAATCGATTATTCGTGAAAATTAATCAAATACAATTCTATTTTTTTGGGAATGAAATAATGATTTTTTTATCCTTTGTCTGCACATCTGCCTTGTTCACATCCACGCCATCTGGCACCGGAAAGGATCGAAAAAACGTTGACACATATTTTTTGCTGTTTGTCATACCATTTTCCTCTTTCGACTCCATGACCATGGTATTTCCGGAAACGGTTACCTGATCATCCTTGATGTCCACTTTCAAGTCTTTGGGGTTGGCGTCTCCGACATCGATCGAACAGTAAACATGGTTGTCATCATCCCAGGTTTCAAGCTTGGCATCTGCTCCCTTGTCAAAATTCTTGTCAAACCAGCTGTCATAGCGGTTGTTGAATTGATCGTCAAAGGGGATGCTGAACTGTTTGAACCGTTCCTCCATTTTCTTCCGAATGTCTTCCATTTCCTTAAAAGGATCATCGAAATTTTTTAAAAAATCATCGTTAAAATAGTCGTTTAGCAGTCTGTCACTGTTCTCGAAATTTTCATGAAACTTCTTGATGAATTCATCGATTTCAGGACTTTTATTATCCTGATCATTCGCATCTCCCGAACCGGGAACAGCCTCTTTCAGGGTGGTTGTCGTATCATGATGGCTGCAGAATGCAATTGCAGCCAAAACAGAAATAGAAAAAAGAACAATAACGACAGTTAATTGGGATGAAAATAAACGTTTCATTGGAATTATCCTCCTGTTTCTATGTTCTATCTATGGTGAACTTAATTTGATCCGGAATGATCTTTTTTCGCCTTTTCGGTCAGTTGTCACGGTTACCGTATCTCCGGGTTTGTATTCCTCCAGAATGGTAAGCATGCTGTCACTGTTGGTCACAGTGTTGCCATCAATGGCGACAATAATATCCCCAAGAACGATATTGCCTCTAAAATCTCGCTGGATTCCTTTTAATCCGGCAGTCTCGGCAGGAAACCCCCTGGTCGCTCTCAAGACGATAACCCCTTCAATACCATACCGGGTTGCGAAATTATCCGGCACCATCTCAATGCCAATCACTGGTCTGAACAACTTCCCGTATTTAATCAACTGGGGAACAATTTTTTTAACCGTATCCACCGGGATGGCAAAACCAATGCCAACATTGGCGCCACTGGGACTGAAAATCGCCGTGTTGATACCGATAAGCTGCCCCAGTGAATTCAATAAGGGACCGCCTGAATTGCCTGGGTTGATCGCGGCATCGGTCTGAATCACATCGTGAATCACCCGGTTTGTCATGGAATTGATTTCACGGCCAAGCGCACTTACCACACCGACTGTCAATGTCGTATCCAATCCAAAAGGATTTCCGATGGCAAGTACTTTCCGGCCAACTTCAAGGGTTCTCGATTCGCCTAAAGGCAGTGGGATGAATTTATTTTCAGGCGCCTCGATCCGGAGGACGGCAATATCTTTTTCAGGGGCAAGACCGACAACTTTTGCATCCCAGCTGGTTTGATCCTGAAGCGTAATCGTTACCCGATCCGCATTTTGGACCACATGAAAATTGGTGACGATCGTCCCCTTGTCATCCCAGATAAAACCGGAGCCGGAACCACTTGGAATTTCATAGACGTTGAATGAAAACATATCCCGCCTGTAGGCCTTATTGGTGACATAGACCACAGATTGGCTGGCCTTCCTGAAAATTTCAATATTGTTTGTTTCATCTTCGGTTTTGAAACTCAAATAGTCTGGGGAGCGATTCGGTGTTTCATCACAGATTCCTTTTCCGGCATTTAAAAAAAACATCAGAAAAAGCCAGATCAAAACAAGCCGCTGTATCATTTCAATTAAATATACCGGTTTGGAGCACCTTATAGTATTGTTTGCCATTATTCATGTTCCTGTAAGTCTGCATTGCCAATTGCCTGATAAGGGTAAGATGTTAAAACAAAGTGAATTGCCACGAAATTAATCGTTCGAGATCGTTGATTCCAAAACATAAAGCATGGATAAAAAATTTCAATGATCAATTGCTGTTCTCTTTCAATAAAAATGCCCGCCAGACAGTATCCTGAATCTTGGCCCTGTCGAATCTCATTACTTTTTTGGTAAATAATTTATTAGTAATTTAATAAAAAGTAATATTATCTTATTGACACATTACATATCATGGCTATTTTATTTTTCAAAAAAGACATTCTTTGAATGATATGAAACTAAAAACAACAAGATAATAAATGGAGGCAAAACATGGCACTTGTAAGATTAAATCCCTGGACACCGGCAACTTCCTTCAACAGCCTTTTAAATCGGTTTTTTGACGAACCGTTTTTTGAGACAGCCGTAAAAGGAACCGACGAAGCTGGTCTTTCGGCATGGAATCCGGTTGTTGACATTTATGACAACGACAATTCAATTGTCTTTAACGCCGATCTGCCGGGAGTGAAAAAGGAAGACATTTCCGTGGATATGGATGGCAACATCCTGACCCTGAAAGCCACGAGAAATTATGACAAGGAAATTAACGAAAAAAATTTTTACAGAAAGGAACGCGCATTCGGCACTTTCAAACGCTCGTTTACCCTTCCTGAAAATGTGAATCCGGAAACGATAAATGCTGAATTTCAGGATGGTGTGTTGAAAATCGAAGTCGCGAAACCGGAAGAAAAAAAGGCCAAACAGATCGCGGTCAAATGATCCTGACCGGAATACGTTTAACACGTGAAACAAGATCTTGCCAGACCGGGCTTTCATATTAAAAAGGCTGGCAAGATCTGGAAAATATAAAATAAGGAAATGATTGATATGAGTAAAATTATAGGTATTGACCTCGGCACCACCAATTCATGTGTTGCAATTATGGATGCCGGGGAAGCAAAAGTGATTACAAATGCTGAAGGCGGAAGAACCACACCCTCAATGGTGGCCATAACCAAAAATGGAGAAAGACTGGTTGGCCAGATCGCAAAACGGCAGGCTGTTACCAATCCCGAAAATACGGTCTTTGGTGTGAAACGCCTGATAGGCAGAAAATATGATTCCAGTGAAATTCAAAAAGACATCAAGGTTCTGCCTTACAAGATTGAAAAGGCCGGCAACGGCGATGTGAAGATCAGATTGAACGGCAAAAGCTTGAGTCCTGCGGAGATATCCTCATTCATTCTTGCCAATATTAAAAAAACAGCCGAAGACTATCTGGGTGAGACAGTCACAGATGCCGTCATCACCGTGCCTGCCTATTTCAACGACAGTCAGCGCCAGGCGACCAAAGATGCTGGAAAAATTGCGGGCCTGAATGTGCTTCGCATCATTAACGAGCCCACAGCAGCAGCCCTCGCATATGGTCTTGAAAAAAAGAAAGAGGAAAAAATCGCTGTATTCGATCTGGGCGGCGGCACATTTGATATCTCGGTTCTTGAAATCGGCGACGGCGTGTTTGAAGTAAAGGCCACCAACGGCGATACCCATCTTGGCGGGGATGATTTTGACTTAAGGATAATCGATTACCTGGCAGATGAATTTCGAAAAGAACAGGGCATTGATATCCGAAAAGACAACATGGCCCTGCAACGGTTAAAAGAGGCTGCTGAAAAAGCGAAGATGGAATTATCTTCCTCACTGCAGACCGATATCAATCTGCCGTTTATCACAGCCGATGCAAGCGGCCCCAAGCACCTGAACACCAAACTGACGCGATCCAAGCTCGAGTCCATCGTGGCGGAGCTTCTGGAAAGAATGGAAAAACCGGTCAGGGAGGCATTAAAAGACGCTGGTCTATCCGGAAATGATATTGACGAAGTCATTCTGGTTGGCGGCATGACAAGGATGCCGGCCGTGCAGGAACGCGTAAAGAAAATATTCGGTAAGGAACCGCATAAGGGTGTGAATCCGGATGAAGTGGTTGCAGTAGGTGCTGCCATTCAGGGAGGTGTTTTAAAGGGAGATGTAAAAGATGTTCTTCTTCTTGACGTGACGCCCCTCTCACTGGGCATTGAAACCCTGGGTGGGGTTATGACCAAACTGATCGAAAAAAATACGACCATCCCGGCCCAGAACAGCCAGACTTTCTCAACAGCTGAAGACAACCAGACCGCAGTCACGGTCCATGTGCTTCAGGGGGAACGGGAAATAGCATCAGGCAATAAAACGCTCGGCCGATTTGAACTAACAGGGATCGCCCCTTCACCAAGAGGCATGCCACAAATACAGGTCATTTTTGATATTGATGCCAATGGGATTGTCAAAGTATCTGCAAAAGACATGAATTCCGGAAAGGAACAGTTTATTAAAATTACGGCGTCAAGCGGCCTTACCAGGGATGAAATTGACAAACTGGTAAAAGATGCAGAACTGCATGCCGCAGAAGATAAACAGAAAAAAGAACTGGTTGAAGCAAGGAACCATGGAGACAGCCTGATCTACTCTGCCGAAAAGACCATCACCGAATATGGGAACAAGGTTGATGCTTCGGCCCGAGAAGAGGTTCAAAAACAGATTGCCATGCTGAAAAAAGAAATGGAAGGCAGTGATACAGCAGAGATTAAAAATCTGGCCGAAAAACTGAGACTGGCTTCCCAGAAAATGACTGCTTCCATGGCTCAACAGTCAGCGCATCAGCAGGAACAACCGCCTCAGGATCATGGGCACGCCCATCATGACGACGATGTGGTTGAGGCAGAATATGAAGAAGTTGCATAATAAATCATTCATCTAAGCCAGGCCATGAAAAAAGGGGCTCTGCCGACGGCAGGGTCCTTTTTCATTTTATACCCACTATTTTGAAACGATCTATTTGATTTTTCATTTATTATCTGATAACGCCATTAAATAAATTGAATGGCTCCCCATCAATTAAGTATTAGCATTCTCCAGCTTAATATAGCAGACGTGCTGGACACCAATCAAAAAGCGCAGGTCTGTGTGAAAAATACGGATGCGATTATCCTGGCAAATCACTCTCATGAACCGTATGGCGGATACGGAAAGGAATACGATGAAACAGACAATTGTCATGATCCACGGCATGTGCAGTACAAACAGCCATTGGGCAAATTACAAACAGTTTTTTGAAGATCACGGCTATCGCTGCGTGACGCCGGTTTTACGTTTTCACGATATGCATCCGGATGCAGAACCGGATCCGGCTTTAGGAACCACAGGCCTTCTCGATTATACCGAGGATCTGGAAAAGGAAATAAAACAGATTGATGACACCCCGATTCTCATGGGGCACTCCATGGGGGGACTCCTGGCTCAAATACTTACCACAAAAATTCCTGTCAAGGCACTTGTGCTTCTCACGCCCGCATCCCCTGCCGGCATCATGGCCCTTAAATATTCGGTCATTAAAACCTTCAGCGATATTATGTTCAAATGGAAATTTTGGAAAAAACCGTTTTTGTTCTCCCTTAAAACCATGAAATATGGCGTCATTAATTTGCTGCCTCCGGACGAGCAGGAAAAAATTTATCGGACCTTTGTGTATGAATCCGGGCTGGCAGGATTTCAGATCGGTTTCTGGACATTTGATTTTTCAGGAGCGGCAAAAGTCGACAAGAAAAAAATAACCTGCCCTGTCCTCGTTATTGGCGCCCAAAAAGATAAAATCACACCTGTTTCCGTTGTTAAAAAAGTGGCCAAAAGATACAAAACGGTTTCCACATACAAAGAATTTTCTGACCACGCACACTGGGTTCTTTCCGAGCCCGGCTGGGAGGATATTACCGGTTATATTGCTTCATGGCTTAACGATAACGTTTAATGCCGTACCCGGTAATGCCAAGGCAACTCAGATTCCCAGGTTTGACAAAAAGCTGCAAATAGAATTGACAATGGAGACCAGGTTGGGGTTTGAAACTTCAAAACCTTCTACTGATGATTGTAATCCTTTTAGGGAAATATTCATCAGCTCAGAATTTTTTTCCTCCCGGATCGCCTCATGGGTTGACACTTTGGTAAATCCTGAAATACTGACGGCCTGTTCCTCCTGAGTCTTCGATAATTCGGAAATTTCTTTTCCCAGGGTCTTAAGCAGCTCCAGGTATATGGCCTTGTTTTCTTCGGTGATATGACCAGAATTTTTAATCATGTTTTCTATTCTTGCCATTGTATCGTTTATCATGGGGATTCCTCCTTATATATACGGTGGTCAACTATACAAATGATGAGTTTACTTTTCATTATTGCCTCCTGCCGGGTTATCGAAAAATGCCAACAATCGTTTTATATAGGTATTCCTTTCCTTACCCAGGGCATCCATATGCCGCCCTTCGGAAATGATCCATATGGATTTGGGAGGGTTGGCGTTTTCATACAGCCATTTGGTATGATGAACGGGAATAACCTCATCTGCTGTGCCATGAATAAAAACGATCGGCACAGGAGAAATCCGATCAACAACCGTCCCTGGACTCTCGCTGTTCCCGATCACAAGAAAGGACAATGGCCAGTTTAAAAAAGAAATAATCGGTATTTCCCTGATTTTATCCCGGACAATACTCCGGTAGGAAAAGAAGGACGAATCGGCGATAATCGCCTGAACGCCTTCAAGCCGGTTCTTTCCCAACAGGTTGATGGCATTTGCCGCCCCAAGGCTCTGGCCCAGAACAAAGAGTTTTGTCTGATCGATGTCTGTTCGTGTTTGAATATAATTCATGGCGGCCACGCAATCTTCATACACCCCTTTTCTGGTGGGATGCCCGTCTGACTTGCCATAGCCCCTGTAGTCAAACGTAAACAGATTGTAACCGTTTTCCGGCAGCCAGTCCACAAAGGAAAAATGGGCAGACATGTTCTGGGCATTGCCGTGAAAATGGATAACCGTGCCCATGGCCTGACCCGCAGCCGGCACAAACCAGCCATTTAAAACCGTACCATCGCCACTCTTGAAAAGAACATCCTCATACGATAGATTGTTGTTTTCCGGTGTCTGGTATTCAACATGATCCGGATAGTAAACCATGCGTCCCACACATCCGGTCATCATCAGAATCACAGCAAAACATGAAACGGTTCTAAGCAAGGCCTTTGCTGATTCGGTTGATCCCATTTCCATTTCATTTTTCCCAAGTTCAGGATTTGATGTAATCTCTTATGACCTTGATGATCAAAAAAACAAAGGGAGTGGCATGTAAAAACAGATCGAATATATCCAAAGGTTTTGTCAAATTCCCGTCTCTCAGCATCAGAATTTTTTCCCACAGATGGGGCATGGGACGAAACGGCGCCAGGCCCATGAATAACGCAAGAATGATCAATATCGGGTAGGGGAAATTGTCGATAAATCGAAACATAATCACATCACCTCACATTTGATAATAAACCGTTAACTGATTGTGGGCCTATTCCATCCCTGGATAGTGTATTTTCATGCATTGCGGGCACACACTATGGCTGATATCTGCCTGGGAATGCTCATGGATGTAAACATCAACCGATTCCCATTCGCCATCATCCTTTCGTATTTTCTTGCAAAAAGAACATAGCGGGAGAATGCCCTTAAGGGTTTTGATTTCCGTTAAAGCACTTTTCAAATCCACAATCAATGCTTCCCTTTCCTTCTGCATTTTTTTTCTGATGGAAATTTCCTCGTTCAGTTTGGCATTTGTCTGGGTAAGTTCACGAAAAATCAGCTCATAGGGCCGCTCAATGCCGGTTTTGATGATTGCCTGATACACAAGAAAAAAGGAAAATATCTTGAAATAATGCCCCACAAGATTGGAAAACCCGTAATTGCTTATATAAACGGTAAACGCCAGTTCGGAAACAATGGTAAATACGAATGACCATAAAATAAGTCGATAGATTGTCTTTTCAAACTGATCTTTATGAATCTGAAGAAGATACATATTCGCGACAAGTATCAGGCAAATGGCATATTCACTGTATTTTTTAAAAAGGGTCAGCCCGTTGCCCGCTACAAAGCATTCCGGAAAGACTTTCCAGTAAAAGATGCTGGCAATCAAAAGGGCTGTGATAATGGTGTAAACCCCCACAACCTTTTCCGGTTGACTCATCCTGCCTTTGGAAAGAAAAAAAAACGCAATCATCAAAGACAGGCTTTCCATATAACGGGCAGCTATCCACAATTGGTTGGCATAGTAATCATAGTCTGTAAAAATAGGCATCCCTTTATAGGAAAGGGTATGCAACAGATCGATGCTCCCGATAAAAAAATAGGCAATACCGATGAACAGCAAATAAGGATTTTTAATGTAATTTCTTGAATGCCATGAAATCATGAAAAGGCAATAGGCAACCGCAATACTGAAAATTTCAGCCAAAGCATGGAAAAGCAGATAATTCACGAAGGTGG
The DNA here is from genome assembly GCA_018816735.1 of Pseudomonadota bacterium. Classification (GTDB taxonomy): domain Bacteria; phylum Desulfobacterota; class Desulfobacteria; order Desulfobacterales; family JAHIVH01; genus JAHIVH01. The sequence goes on from JAHIVH010000061.1 coordinate 460,232, forward strand.
TCAAATAAAGCCCGATAAGAATGAATAGAATAACGGTAAATTTAATACCGGAATGATAATTTGACGCTTGTTTTTCGCTGGCCATATTGGGTTCCTTTTCGGATGATGGGCCGGTCTGGTTGATTAAAGACAGGGATTTTTATCGGTAACCAGAAAATGGATTTCAATATAATGGATTATCGGACCATTTTCAATACCATAAAGATTACCGTGCGCTATCGAACAATTCTGTTTGCAAAAAATCCGTGTTTTGCATAAGACCCATAAAAAAAAGGATCGAAAAGGAAAAACGGATGTTTATCCCCACAACACGAAATGAAATTGAAACGCTTGGCTGGCAGGCGCTTGATATCATCCTGGTCACAGGCGACAGCTATATCGATTCTCCGTTTATTGGCGTTTCCATGATCGGAAAAATTCTGCTCAATGCCGGCTTTCGTGTGGGAATCATAGCCCAGCCTGATCTGTCATCTGAAAAAGATATCAAAAGGCTTGGCGAACCTGAACTGTTCTGGGGGGTGACGGGTGGATGCGTGGATTCCATGATCGCCAACCGGACGGCATCGGGCAAAAAAAGAAAAACCGACGATTATACCCCAGGCGGAGAGAACACCCGCAGGCCGGACCGTGCGGTTATTGTTTACACCAACCTCATCCGCCAATACTTCAAAAACACCGTACCGGTTGTCTTGGGTGGGATCGAAGCTTGCCTGAGACGCGTGGCCCATTATGATTTCTGGTCAAATGGGATACGCAAATCGATTCTGTTTGATGCCAAAGCCACCTACCTTCTCTATGGGATGGCCGATCGATCGATCCTTGAACTGGCGACCGCATTAAAGGAAAAAACAGACCCCAGATCTATCCGGGGACTTTGTTATATTGATAAGGAAAAACCGGAAGAGGCCCTCCGCCTGCCGTCTTTCGATGAGGTCATGGCAGACAAACTTGCCTTTACGGAAATGTTTCATCTGTTTTACCAGAACAACGATCCTCTGACAGCCCGAACACTTTACCAGCAACAGGACGCAAGATATCTGGTTCAAAATCCGCCGGCCCGTTATCTCGCGACAGAAGAACTCGATCAGGTATACGGCCTTGACTTTGAGCGGGACCTTCATCCCTATTACAAACGATCAGGTGATGTCCGCGCGCTTGACACCATCCGGTTTTCAATCACCACCCACAGAGGATGCTATGGCGAATGCAATTTCTGTGCGATTTCCACACATCAGGGACGAACGGTCCGGTGGCGAAGTGAAAAATCGATCATTAAGGAAGCTGAAGCAATGGTCAGCCATCCGTTATTCAAGGGAACCATTCTGGATGCGGGCGGTCCAACCGCCAACATGTATGGCATTGAATGTACGTTAAAAACCAAAAAAGGAAGCTGCAAGGACAAGAGATGTCTTTTTCCGAATGTGTGCCCATCATTGTCTGTCAATCACAAAAAACAGATCGACCTCCTGAATAAACTTCACCGTATTCCCGGTGTAAAACACGTATTCGTAGCCTCAGGCATCCGCTACGACATGATTCTCTCCGACAAAAAATTCGGCGCAGCCTATCTTGAAGCCCTTCTTTCCCGGCATGTATCCGGTCAGATGAAAATCGCACCGGAACATACGGAAGAGCATGTGCTAAACCTGATGGGAAAGCCTTCTTCGGATTCGCTCATTGAATTCAAAAATGTATTTGACAGGCTTTCGAAAAAAACGGAAAGAAAGCAATTTCTCACCTATTACATGATTGCCGCCTATCCGGGATGCCGGGAAAAAGATATGGCAAATCTGAAATCCTTTGCCACAAGACATTTAAAAATCATCCCCCGGCAAATCCAGACCTTTACCCCCTCACCTTCCACGTATGCCACACTCATGTATTACACGGGAAAAGATCCCTTTTCCGGCAAACCGCTTTTTGTGGAAAAAACCTTCTCAGGCAGAGAGAAGCAAAAATCGATCGTGCTGGAGAGCCTTAAAAAAGACCCTCCCAGACCCTATATTAGAAAACCGGGCCCCATTTGGACCAAACGAGGCAAAAAATAAGGAACGTTTGATACATTGGTTGAAGATTTGATAAGCCAGGTGTTGGCTGGTGATGGCGTTGAGGGCAATATCACTGCCTCCGAAAACAAAGAATGTCCTGAAGCTCAGAATTGAATGAAAAGATTTGTGTTATTATAAACCTCTGTGGCTCTCTGTGTTCTCGGTGGTGAGATTATGTTATTTCTATATTTACGCCTATTTGCAGTAAGCATGTTTCCGGGGAATCATCACCGTAAATGTCGACCCTTCTCCCTGGGTTGAGGTTACATGGATCTTGCCGCCATGCTCCTGAATAATTTTCTCGGACACGAAAAGCCCGATCCCGGTTCCCTTGGTTTTCTTGGACGAATAGAACAGCGTAAAAAGGTTTTTCATCATTTCCGGATTCATACCGATGCCGTTGTCCGTGATCCTGAAACATACTTCCGTGTCTGAACCGTCTATGTCAATGGTGATTTCATGTTCACGCCCTGATTGATCTTCTTTAACTGCATCGATGGCATTTTCGAGGATGTTCAACAGAGCACCGGTCAATACCGCCACGTCCGCCTCAAATTCTCCTGCAACCGCATTCAAATTTTTCCGTATATGGATCCCATCCTGGGCCATTTTCTGTTCGATGCCCTTGAACAGGTCATCGGCAAATATCTTTAGATCAACGGATGTTAGGCTCAACTCCCTTTTTTTTGCATAATAAAGAATATCCAGAACCATCTTCCGGATGCGTTCAATCCGGCTGGTGATGATCTCCCAGCCTTCTTTGAGAAGCTCCGGTTTGTTATCGGAAAGGCCCTGGTTTGCCAGATACATGCCGCCATCGACGCCGGTCAACAATCCTTTCATATTGTGAGAAATACTCCCTACAAGCAATCCCAGTGAGGCAAGGTGTTCATGAAGTTTTTTGATTTCCGTGACATTGGTTGACATTTCCATCACCCGTTCCACATTGCCTGCATCGTCAAAAAGAGGCGCTGTGCGGATAAGCACATCATACGCATCCCCGCCTTTTGAGGTTACGGTTGTTTCGAGGTGGTGCGTGTTTCCGTCGGAAAAGGTCTTGATGACCGGGCAGTCATCGCACGGCTCGCTTCTTTTCTTATACGCCTGATAGCAGGACAAATTGTCGTTATAGGGGAAATCATTTCTGAACAGCTGATTGGCCTCGACAATCTTCAAACTTTTGTCCTGAACGGAAATATAACAGGGCGCATTATCGAACAATTTTTTATACTGCTGCCTGACAGACTGGAGTTCCTTTCTGAGCTTTTTGACTTCTGTCATGTCTGCGGACAACTCCAGAACATAAGTAATCTCACCGTCATTTCCCCGGATGGGGGCCGTGTAAACAAGAACCGGAAGGCGTTCGCCGCTTTGGTCTAAAAACTTCTCTTCACTTTTCTGTGCCATCCCGGTTTGAAACGTTTCCTGGACAGCCGAATTTCCGCTTTTTTGAGCGGTCTGGTTGATTTCTGTGATCGATTTCCCGATCTGATCACAGATCGATGTCTGATAGAATTGATTGGCGGAAACGAGTTGAAGATTCTTATTGTAAACAGCCACAAAAAAAGGGAGTTCATTTAAATAACCCGCCTCTCCCGTGTCCAGAAGATTGGAAAGGCCTTTCATGGCCACGGCAAGCCCTTCATAGGTTTGGCCGATCGCAGAGAGTCTTTCCATTTCAATAATTTTCTCGGACTTTTCTTTGACGAGCTGCTCCAGATTCTCCGTATATTCCGCAATCTTTTTTCGATGGGAGATTTTCTCTTTAGCGCGGTTTAAAGCGATATCCAGAATATCATCATTCACAGGCTTGGTGATAAAGTCAGTGGCTTCAAACTGAATACTTTTGATGGCCAGATCAATATCCCCATGGCCCGTGATCATGATGACTTCCGTGTCCGGATTTTCCGTTTTGATTGCCTGGAGCAGTACAATTCCGGACATGCCCGGCATCTTGATATCAGATAGTACAATATCCGGCCGGACCTCTTGATGGATTTTCAGCGCCTGTTTGGCGTTTGATGCTGTATAGACATCATATCCTCTGTCTGCAAGGGAAATGCCCAGTACTTTTCGAATACCTGATTCATCATCAACAAGAAGAATGGAAAGCGTCATGGAGGTCTCTTAGCATGGCGTACCGGATGATTCTCTCATCTGAAAATCCGTCTTGATCAAATGCATCAGGCCCCCTATTTTTTTTACCAGTGCCCCTCCACATTTGCATCTTCGGCAAATTGATATTTGCCATTCAGAAATTCTTTGACAGCATCTCCGACACAACCGGTTACATTGTTCACAACCTTGATGTTTGCAGCGTTCAGTGTTTTGAATGCATTGGGACCGCAAAAACCGGTCAACAGCACTTCTGCATCTTTTTCACTGATACTGGTGGCAGCCTGAATTCCGGCGCCTTTAAACGCGTTTACGTTATTCTGATTGTCCACAGTTTCATATGAAAATGTTTCCGAGTCAACAACAATTATGTATGCTGCCCGGCCGAACCGTGGATCGACTTCCGATTCAAGGGTTTTTCCCGTAGAAGTAACCGCTATTTTCATTTACTTAACCTCCCTGATAGAAACTATAAACTGGAAACAAGAAACTTGATAGTCTCGTAAATAGTGAACAGTAAACAGTGAATGGGTTATATATGGTATAGACCCAATTGCTGAACACAATATGTGTACTGCTAACTGTTCACCGCTTACTTTTTACTGTTGTATCAAACTTGATTTGCAAAGAAAATGTGCATTTTCAATGCTTTTTTATAGTATCCAGGTATAGTTTCAAGTCTCTTATTTAGTGACCGCCTCCGCCGCCGCAAACCTGATCATCTGAAATCATCTGAAGCCTGCCATTGATCAGGTCTTCCACAACCGGTCTGATATCTGCACGTTCAGCATCATGATAGACATCAATGCCCACATTTTTGAATCCCATCAACGGCCGCATACCAATGCCACCCACAATCAGCCTGTTCACCTGGTTATCTGCCAGCAGATTGACAGGGACCATGCATCCACCCTGGACATGACTTACATTTTGCAAGATAGATACTTTCTTGATTTCACCTTTTTCCACATCAATCAGTGTGAACACATCGCAATGCCCAAAATGTCCGGCGCGTTGACCATCCAGACCACCTTCGTTTACTGATGGAACGGCAATTCTATATTTTTCTGACATACTTCCTTTTCCTCCTTTATTTAATTATTTCTTTAAATATGATGTTCTGCTTGCCACGACTGGTTTCCAGTCTCTCCCTGATATGCTGCCAGAGCATTTCAATCCCCCTTGATGTCTTTGACGCTTGGTTATATTCAAAAAGGGTCTGCCCCTTTACCATGGCTTTTGTAAAGTCACTGTCAAAAGGAATTTTACCGACAACCGGCGCATTCATTACTTTCGCCTTTTCTTCGATCTTTGAAGACATGGTCTCATTCAAATCAAACTTGTTGATACATACCATGGCAGGGATTTGAAAATGCCTGCAGAGTTCAAGCACCCTGCCCATATCATGTATTCCCGAAACGGTGGGCTCGGAAACAATCAATATGGCGGTAGCCCCGGACATGGAAGCGATTACCGGGCATCCCACACCAGGAGGCCCGTCTGTAATGATGAGGTCAAATCCTTTGACTTCTGCGATGCGTTTGGCTTCTTTTCTGACTTGTGCGACCAATTTGCCTGAATTTTCCTCAGCTACGCCAAGGCTTGCATGAATCATAGGGCCAAAACGGGTATCGGATTCAAACCATTGCCCGCAGGTTTTTAACGGGAAATCGATGGCCTTTTCCGGACACAGATAGGCGCACACCCCGCAGCCCTCACAGGCAATTTCATCTATTGTAAAATCGTCTCTGATCGCATGCCATTTGCATAGTTCCCTGCAATAGCCGCATTCCGTACACAATTCCTTCTTGCTGACGGCAATACGCCCACCCTGAAAATCATGGGTTGAAATAATGGCAGGATTCATGATCAAATGAAGATCCGCAGCATCCACATCCGCATCACACATGATCTTGTCGTTCGACAGCGCGGATAACGCCGCCATCAATGTTGTTTTTCCTGTGCCACCTTTGCCGCTTATAACAACCAGTTCCTTCACCATATCTGACTTATGCCCCCTTTTTTTCCCGGCCATTCACTTTTGTTTCAATATCTTTGTAAAGTTGAACAAATTTGCTTTTCCATTCTGGCATACGGTTGACAAAGGGCTCGCCGATGGCATAGGATTCTGCAATCCGCCGATCAAAGGGAATTTCCATTAAAATCGGTACCCCTTCCTGGTCTGCAAACGCCCTGACCTTGTCATCCCCAATATCTGAGCGGTTAATGACAAGACCACAAGGAATATCCAGAATCTTTATGGCGGACACAGCCAGTTTCAAATCATGAAGGCCAAATGGTGTGGGTTCGGTGACCAGAAGAACAAAATCCGTATCTTTCATCGCTGCGATTACCGGGCAGGACGTTCCTGGCGGTGCATCGATGATGACAGGCATATCCTTTCTGATATGCGTTTTTACGCTTCGAATCAATGGGGGGGCCATGGCTTCGCCAATGTTCAACCGGCCGTTCAGAAAAACCATATGGTCTTTACGCCCCATATCGATCATGCCGATTTCCCTTTCAGTCATATCAATCGCCTGTTCCGGGCAGACGATCCTGCAGCCGTCGCAACTGTGGCACAGTAAGGGAAACGTCAGCACATTCGATTTTACAACGGTAATGGCGTTGAACTGGCAGATGTCCATGCATTTTTTGCAAAAGTTGCATTTCTTCAAATCAACTTTCGGCACCAGGACGGAAACAGCCAAGCTCTTTTCAATCTCTGGATAAATGAAAAGATGGGCGTTCGGTTCTTCCACGTCACAATCCATCAATTGAACGTCTCTCTCAAGCGAAATGGCCAGATTGGTTGCGATGGTCGTTTTTCCGGTTCCGCCTTTGCCGCTTGCAATACTTACTATCATTCAACACCACCTTTCCGATTCACCTTTTGAGTAGAAAGATTCATGATCTTTGATAGGTTATTGAAGATTTCTTCAATATGCACCCAATCCGGTTCCACAGGAATTTGCCCCAATACGCCCAGGCCTTCTGTTGCCTCATGGAAATCGTCGTGTGACAACGAACTGACAAGTGCCGTATTCACGATGGGATTGACCTTTACGAGCTGTTTGAGGAATTCGATTCCGGTCATATCTGATAACGCTTCATCTGCGATGACCAGATCAAAGCGGGCTGTTTTCTGACGATTCATCGCCTCTTTTCCTGATGAAGTGAAAACTGTATCTACGTCTTTCAAATCAGCCATTATTTTTCTCATCCGATCGATGATTTTCTTTTCATGAGCCACAATCAATACGCCGAGCATGCTTACCATCCTATCAACAGTGTTTGTCATTCATTTGGAAAAACCGCCATGATATATCACGATTGAATGTTGCACAGGTTGTGCCGAATACTATTAAAACCATAACAAACTGATATTATATATCAATTTTAAAAATGAGACTATCATGTCGTATGTTTTAGGTTGCATATGTGCGACCATTTTGCCATAATAACTGCATGGCTACGACTGCCGAACAGCCATCCATAGGGCTTTAAATCATTTTCCATACAAGGGCATGGGGATTGCAAACCTGATGTTGACATGCACCAGATAATGATCAATATAAAACCAGTAAAAAAAACATTTGATTGGGTTGTTATACAGACAAAAAGGAAAATGGAATTGAAAACGAAAGATGAACAGCCGGTGCTGAATAAAACAGCGTCTTCCAATTACACGGAAATCATCCTGGAGAGTATATCAGATGGTGTGTTTACGGTAGACAGTGAATGGCGTATCACCTCCTTCAACCGGGCTGCCGAAGAAATTACAAAAATTCCCAGAGAGGAAGCCATCGGCCGTTTTTGTTTTGATGTTTTCAGAGCCAACATGTGCGAAACAAATTGTGCGTTGAGAAAGACCATGGAAACCGGCAAGTCCATCATCAACCGGGCGGCCTTTATCGTTGATATCAACGGTCATCGGATTCCAATCAGCATCTCAACCGGTCTTCTCAAAGATGAAAAAGGGGATGTCATCGGCGGTGTTGAAAGTTTTCGTGACCTGACCCTTGTAGAAAAATTGCGAAAGGAAATCGAAGGACGATTTCAGGTAGGCGACCTGGTGAGCCGAAGTGACCTGATGAAAAAAATATTTGATGTCCTCCCGCAATTATCCGCAAGTGACAGCAGAATACTTATTCAAGGGGAAACAGGCACAGGAAAGGAGCTTCTGGCACGGGCCATTCATAACATGAGCACAAGAAGCGTAAAACCCTTTATTGCCATCAACTGCGGGGCACTACCAGACACCCTTCTTGAATCGGAATTGTTCGGTTACAAGAAAGGGGCTTTCACTGGCGCCAATCAGGATAAACCCGGACGGTTTGAACTTGCAGACAAAGGCACCCTCTTCCTGGATGAAATCGGTGAAATCAGCCAGGCCATGCAGGTAAGACTGTTGAGAGTATTGCAGGAAAACGCCTATGAACCACTTGGAGGGACAAAACCGTTAAAAACAAACGTCCGCGTCATTGCAGCCACCAACAAAGATCTGGCTGAACTTGTGAAAGAGGGCAAGTTTCGCCAAGACCTGTTTTTTCGGATCAATGTTGTGCGAATTGATCTCCCCCCCCTTCATATGCGGAGAGAAGATATTCCGCTTCTGGTGGATCACTTCATATCCAAATTCAATGACCTTCAGAATAAATCCATTACAAGTGTTTCCCCGGAAGTGTTATCATTCCTGATGTCCCATGATTATCCGGGCAATATCCGTGAACTTGAAAATATAATAGAACACGCATTCGTTCTTTTAAGCGAGGGAATGATCGAGCCGCAGCACCTGCCAAAAGATCTGATTGCGCACATACCGCAGAGCAAGATTCAGGGAAATATCAATACCGCTGTCCGCATGATTGAAATTCAGACCATTCATGACGCCCTAAAGCGAAACAACTTCAACCGCCTGAAAACATCAAAAGAATTAGGCATTCACAAAAGCACTCTCTTCAGAAAATTAAAACGGCTTGGCATAACGCTACCCCCAAAAAACAGCAAAAAAAACTGACACACCCGGCCCAAATGCCATAAAGTTAAAGGGGCGTTAAGTTTGCGACATTGACAACCACCCTCTAAAGAGTCGCGATTCTAACGCCTTCAAAGGTCGCAATGCTGCGTTTGCTTTTTCCAAATCAGTTGGTGCAAATTTCTTTCAACATCTTTTAACTATCTATAATTATATAAAATTTTAGAATCCGTTCGCCCAATTTTCAATCTGGCATGGAGATTGCTCTTGATAGAAGAAAAAGGAGATAACTGCAGCATGAAAGTAGCGATTACGGCTTGGGAAAATAGGATCTCACCTGTTTTCGATTCCGCAAGCACCCTTCTAATAGCGGAAATAGAAAATTCAGAAGTTATTGCCAGAGCCTACGAACCATTTAATCCGACAAAGGCTTCCCGCCTGGCCGAAGCGCTGAAAAACCTGGGCATAGACATTCTGATCTGCGGTGCAATTTCAAAGATCCTTTCGAACGTTATTGAATTCAGCGGGATCACTCTGATTCCGTTTATCGGCGGCAATGTTGAGGAAGTGCTTGAGTGTTATACAAAAGACCGGAAGATCGTTCCAGAGTTTTTATTGCCAGGGTGTAACCAAAGACGTTGCCAGAATAGAAGTCGTTATCATGAGAATCAAAACAGTCAAAAAGAGGTGGGTATTATGCCAAAAAAAGATGGAAAAGGTCCGCATGGACAGGGAGCCGGCACAGGTAAAGGTGCTGGCGGCTGTCCGCAAGGAAAAGGCAGTAGTCCACAGGGCCAAGGAAAAGGTATGGGTAAGGGAAAAGGCCAGGGCTGTGGCCAGGGTCAAGGTGGAAACCGGTAGAATACATATCATTTTTTAAGGAGGTAATCATCATGCCAGGATATAATCGAACAGGGCCATCAGGTGCAGGCCCCATGACAGGCAGAGGAAGAGGTTTGTGTAATACAGATCCGGATTATGGCAGACCATTTCCGGATATACCGCTCGGTTTGATACGCGGTGCCGGTTTCGGCCGTGGTGCGGGCTTTGGCAGACGCCTAAGAGGTCAAATGGCTGCAGGTCGTGGTATGGGCGGCCGTTTTTTTGAGAGACGGTTTAATTATGACACGCCTTCAGACGAACTGAGTTTGCTTAAAGCTGAAGCAGAGTCTGCCAAAAAACACCTGGAAACCATTGAGGCAAGGATTACTGCGCTGAAAAAAACACCCTAATGTCTTTTGCCATTGCACAGCTTGGTGTGCAATTCTCCCCCTGATCAGTCCCTGGTGATCGTATTTCATCGCCAGGGACTGAAACGGGAAATATTTTTTTATGAATGATAGGAATACGTAGTCTTTGCCCTCTATAGTGTCATGGGGAAAAGAATGTTTTTTAAGTGGGTCTGAAGGGAGTAAGAATGAGCAGCAAACCAAAAGGAATTCATATTGCAGACAAACCACCGGAACCGGACCCGGATGAGCTTGCCAAACTGTCTTTACGCAAAATCAAAAATATATTTATGGTCATGAGTGGTAAGGGTGGCGTAGGAAAAACAAGCGTGTCCGTCAATCTTGCGCTCGCTCTTGCCAAAAAAGGATTTAAGGTCGGCTTGATGGACGTGGATGTCCATGGTCCCGATGTCCCACGGATGCTGGGTTTAAAAGGTCCTCTCACCGCCACCGAGAGTCAAAAAATTAAACCCATGGCGTATTCAGAGAATCTTGTCGCGGTTTCTGTTGAATCATTTATGCCTGACAAAGATACTGCGATTATATGGCGCGGTCCGTTCAAGCACACGGCGATTCGTCAGTTTATCGGGGATGTGGCATGGGGTGAGCTTGATTTTCTAATTATTGATGCGCCCCCGGGAACGGGTGATGAACCGCTGACAGTTGCCCAGCTGATTGATAATGCAAGGGCCATCATTGTGACAACCCCCCAGGAGGTTGCTCTGGCCGATGTCAGAAAGTCGATCAGTTTCTGTAGAACCGTGAATCTGAATATCTTCGGCATCGTTGAAAATATGAGCGGCTATGTCTGTCCGCATTGTGATCATGTCCTGGATATTTTTGGAAAAGGCGGCGGCGAAAGAACCGCGTCTGACGCCTCGATATATTTTTTAGGAAGCATTCCATTTGACCCGAACATGGTCAAAAGCAGTGATGCAGGTGTCTCTTTTCTGGAAACATATGCGGATTCTCCTGTAACAAAAGCGTTTGAAAAAATTTCGGATAAAATGTCAGAACTTATGGATTAATAAGTATCTTAGCCTATTTCTGTTTCGTTCGGTAGGGATTACCTGTGCTGAAGCTTAAAATTGTTCAAAATGGAACCTTTGTGATGACGCCTGAAAAAGGCGTCATCGATAACCGGCCCACATGTTCCCTGATAGAATCGCAAGGGTTAAATGCACTGGATAAATGGTATGTGTTAATCGACCTTGATCATCCTGCCAAAAAAAGCTCGGATCTGGTCACGTCGCTTGCGGCATTCAATGTGAGCCCCAAAGAGATCAACGTGGTGATATTTACCCACCTTCATCCGGATCACATGGGGCACAAGGATCTTTTTCCCAACGCACTTTTTATTTTTCATAAAGACGAGAAGTTATCCTTCCATTTTAAACACAATAAAACGCTCGAACTTGAAGGCGATGCTGTCTACGACCTGTCCGAAAACGGCTGGCCGCAATACATGGATGGCATGCCGGACTTGAGAAAGCTCGGCAACTATTTGTATATAAAGCATTGTCCGGGACATACCAAAGGCTCTCTGGTGATGTTCGCCTGCATAGAAAAAATGATCTTCGCCTTTGTAGGTGGGATATTCCTGAATAAATCATATTACGAAAACTGGCAGCCCCCTGGCATGTCCTGGAACCAGGAAATAATTTATGATCATATGCGTTTTATTCAAGAACATGCAAATGTCATTGTGCCCGGACATGGAAAACCATTTATAATATAATAAACACCTAAGTTGAAAAAGGAGACAGCATGGAAAAAATTTTAATCGTTGGTTGCAAAAAAGCTATGGATGACGTCTGCATCGGCTGCTCCAGATGCTTGGTCGGATTTAACAGAAAAGCAGGCATGTTTGAACGGTATAAAGGCAAGGATGCGGAAATAACAGGTCTTTTGAATTGCGGGGATTGCCCTGGTGCGACGATTGTGACCCGGCTTGCCCAGGTTAATTTGTGGAACAAACCCATGGATGAAAAAATAACCAAGGTTCATATTGCCCCCTGTATTGTGGATCATTGTCCCCACAAGGAAACGATTATGAATAAAATCAAGGCGAAAGCCGGGGTGGAAGTCATAGAAGGAACACATCCATATAAACCGGATAATATATTCGCATAAAAAAGGAGTAAATACACATGCCATTATATGATTATCAGTGTGAAGACTGCGGTAAGTTAAGTGAAATACTTATTTTCGGTCAAGAAGATACGCCTACCTGCCGTTCGTGTGGCAGCCATCAAATGAAAAAACTCATTTCTGCCCACTCTTCAATGTCAGGCCCTGTTAAAAACAGCATGCCGGGTTTAGGAGATACGGCATGTTGCGGTTCTGCACCGGGCCAAGCCGCCGGTTGTGCCGGTCCCGGCAGCTGTTGCGGAAAAAATTTCTGATCAGATGAAAACGATTATTGATTCTTATTTATAGAGGAGATGTATTGATGCGTGTGACCCAATTGTATGAACAAAAAAAGAACGTGATATCCATGGAGTTCTTTCCCCCTCGAAACGAAAAGGCTGTCCAGACATTCGGCCCGATGATTGATTCACTTGCCACACTGAAACCCGATTACATGTCTATTACATTTGGTGCAGGAGGCTCTACCCGGGAGGGCTCCTATCAAACCGTGAGGCAGGTCATGATGGAAAAGAAGATGCCTGTGGTCGCCTATATGGCCGGTTACGGGCTTGGACCTGATGAAATTACAGAGGTTCTTGATAAATATAAAGGCCTGGGGGTTCAGACCATCTTTGTCATCCGGGGTGACAGGCCCCAGGGAAATGATTTTACACCCCATCCGGACAGCTTTTCCTATGCTTCGGAAATGATCGCTTTTATTAAAAAACGGTATGATTTCACACTAGGATGTGCCGGGTATCCGGAAGGACATATTGAGGCGAAGAGTCTGGAAAAGGATATCGAATTTTTAAAGAAGAAAGTGGATAACGGGGCCGAATATATTGTCGCCCAATATTTTTACGACAATTCCTTTTTTTTCGACTATGTTGACAAATGCAGGAAAATGGGGATTCAGGTTCCAATCATACCGGGGATTATGCCGGTTTATACACTGAAAATGACGCAAATGCTCTCTAAAGTATGTGGCGCTAAGATCACGGATAAATTGCAGCAGAAACTTGATGCAGTGGATGCAGAAGATAAGGACGCCGTGTTAAATTTAGGTGTTGATTTTGCCGTTGAGCAATGTGCGGGACTGTTAAAGGAAGGTGTGCCCGGACTCCATTTCTACACCATGGACAGGCGCAAATCAACAACCGCCATTATTACCCGTTTAAAAGAGGATCGCTTGCTGTCATAAGCATGACTTACCGAAACAAAAAAAGTGCACAGCAGGTCTGAAGCCATAATTTTTTTTCATATATAGACTTTCGAAAAAATATATTTTCTGAAAGTCTGTAGCAGGAGTAGATGTGAACAAGAAGCAGAAGATAGTTGTCATTGGTGGAGTGGCATGCGGTCCAAAAGCCGCTGCCAGAATTAAACGATTGCATCCTGAAACGGATGTGACCATTATTGAAAAAGGAGAACTTCTTTCCTATGCCGGTTGCGGCCTTCCATTTTATATCTCCGGTGAGGTAAAAAACCATAACGAACTGATGGCCACGCCCACAGGTGTGGTCCGGGATACGCATTTTTTTAAAATGGTGAAGGATATCAACGTCAAAAACCATACCCTTGTCAAATCCGTGGACAGAGAAAAGAAAATGATTCATGCCATTTGTCTGGATACAGGAGATGCGATCGATTTACCCTATGACAAACTCGTGTTGGCCGTAGGCAGCAAATATCAGGTGCCGCCCATTGAGGGAACGGATCTGAAAGGGGTGCATTTTCTTCAAACCGTGGAAGATGCCCGGAAAATCAGAAACGAAAACGGCCCGCTAACAGGTAAAAAGGCCGTCATCATCGGGGCGGGCCTGATTGGTATTGAGGTTACCGAGGCGTTTAAAAAACAGGGGATGACCATTACGATTATTGAGCGGCTGGATAGAGTCATGGGAGAACTGCTGGACCCGGAGTTGGCGTATCATGCCCATAACGAGCTGGCTGTCAATGACATTTCATTGCGGTTAAATGAATCGGTCATTAAAATAAACGGCAATGACAGGGGAAATGTAAAAAGTGTCACCACCGCCAAGGGAGATATTGCTGCGGATATTGTCCTGATTGCTGTTGGTGTAAAACCAAACATCAGGCTTGCAAAGGAAATGGGACTTGACATCGGTGAGACCGGCGCAATCAAAACAGATACGCACATGTGCACATCAGATCCATCCATATATGCAGGGGGTGATTGTGTGGAAAATATCAATCGGGTCACCGGCAAACCGATTTACGCGCCAATGGGGTCAACCGCAAACAAGCATGGCCGTGTCATCGCGGATAATATTTGCGGTATTAAAAGCGAATTTAAAGGGGTTCTCGGCACAACGATCGTAAAACTGTTCAATCTGAATATCGCCCGAACCGGATTAACGGAAACAGCGGCAAAGCATGCCGGATATGACTATATTACAGTTTTGAATCCCGCACCGGACAAGGCCCATTTTCTTTCAGATGCCAAAATGATCATCATCAAATTCGTGGTTGACAAACAATCGAGAAAACTTCTCGGTGCACAGATCACAGGTCCGGGTGATGTGGCCAAGCGTATGGAGGTGGCTGTGGCGAATATCACATCCGGTGCCATGGTGACGGATATCAGCCAGTATGATCTGGCCTATGCCCCGCCCTTCTCACCAGCCATGGACAATATCATCACCACCGCGAACATTGCCGAGAATAAATTAAACGGTCTTGGCATGACCTATACGCCCATAGAAGTTAAAGAAAAAATGACCAACGGCGATGATTTTATTTTCCTGGATGTACGTTCTCCGGAAGAATTCGAACACATGCGGATTGAGGATACCCGGCTGAAATTGATCCCTTTGGGCAAACTGAGACGTTCTTTAAATGATCTGCCAAAAAACAAAGAAATTATTCCTTTCTGTAAAATCTCGTTGAGAGGATATGAAGCTGCAAGAATTCTTGAAGGAGAAGGGTATAAAAATGTTAAATTCATGGATGGCGGCATTGTTTGCTGGCCATTTGAAAAAATCGTCAACAGATGACACCTGAATTCCTTAACCGATAAGGAGGTCAACATGAAATCTTTAATTGTGTATTCAAGCCAGACCGGCAACACTAAAAAACTGGCGGATGTATGCCATGACACGTTAACCGGTGACACGGACATTTACCACGTCAATGAAGCGCCTGAGCCTGATTCTTATGACCTAATCGCTGTTGGATTCTGGTTGCAGCAAGGCAAACCAGACCCCCTTTCCATGGATTATCTTTCGCGTATTCCAAAAGGGAAAAAAATATTTTTGTTCGCAACCCATGCAGCAGCAAAAGGATCAGACCATGCGACACAAGCCATGGATTATGCGGTAACGCTATTAAAGGAACCCACAATTGTCGGAACGTTTTCCTGTCAGGGTGAAGCCAATCCGAAAATATTGGAAAAGGCAAAAGGGAAGCCCCAGCCGCCGGCGTGGCTCAAAGATGCGCCTCAAGCGGTTGGCCACCCTGACACCGCAGATATGAATGCACTCAAACAAATGATAAAGAACATTTGAAAAATAACCT
>JAHIVH010000062.1 GCA_018816735.1 Pseudomonadota bacterium
AATACAAAGAAATCGTCACACTATTTTGTTACACCAAAACCATATTATCGAAAACCTATCAAACTGTTTTTAAAGGATAATTTGTATGAACTACGGCATTAGTGAACGTGAAAAGGCGTGAGAGTATTTACACGCCAATAGACTGTATTGGGAGTAAAGCAGAGGAAGGTTTAACAAATCCGTGGTAGCTGTTAATCATAAAGATTACGGTTATGACGATTTTTTATCATTGACGCACCCATATTAGAGGATAGCTTGCGTTAATCTGTCAATCAAACAATAATGCCCGGGCGAACATGGAACTAAAATTTTTTTCCTTTGTTAGTTCCACGTGGGTTACATGGCGAGCCAGTTCTTCCGCTCTTTTTCGTCTTTCCAATGAAAGAAGTGCCATTTTTGCCCCTGTTCCGGCAGCATTGCCCACCTGTAAGAATTTTCCCTTGGAAATTTGAGGGAACATACCGATATCCATGCCGCTCTGAACATCTAAATACGTTCCAAACGCACCTGCAATTACAACTTTAGTGATATCTTGTTCACTTATTTCGGCATGACGAAGAAGTAAGGATGTTCCTGTTCGTATGGCTGCCTTTGCAAGCTGGATTTCATTCACATCTTTTCGTGAAAATGTAATTTCAAATCCATTATTTTGATCTGCCGGAACCACGATAAACGCCTTTTCGATATTTTTGCCCATTCGAATACGGTCAAAATAAGAATCGATCATTGACCCTTTTCGGTCAATGATTCCTGAACGCAGCATTTGCGCGACAAGGTCAAGGATGCCTGATCCGCATAATCCTTTAGGCGGTTGATTATCAATAGTTTTATATTCAACCCGCTCATTATGTATGATAATTTTTTCGATAGCCCCGGAGATTGCTCTAAGGCCGTACCGGATATGCGCACCTTCAAACGCAGGGCCTGAGGCCGCGGAACAAGCGAAATGTGCGCCATTGACGATCAGGCTGATCTCCGTATTGGTGCCGATATCAAGACCCAGAATGACACCTTCTTTTTCAAGCATCCCAGATCCCAGTAGCATGGCAACATGATCTCCACCGACAAATCCGCCGATATTGGGGAGGAAATGAACATTCGCATAGGGAGAAAAATCAAGCCCAAGTTGACGTGCCGGAATATCCAGGGCTTTTTTTTCGGTCGGTACGTAGGGTGAAAGCCCCAGACTGCGAACCGACAGGCCGATCAGGAGATGGTGCATGGCTGTATTCCCGACGATGACGGCATCCTCAATATCCCGGATATTTTTTCCGGTCCGGCCACATAATTCTCCGGCTAAAGAATTCAATGCCTGCACAACTATTTTTTGGAGATTTTCCGCGCCATCCGCTTCTTTAAATGTGTGATTTATTCGGGCGATAACATCTTCTCCATAGGAAATCTGGGGATTGATTACGCCTGATTGGTCTATGGTTTTCCCGGATTCGATATCTACGAGATAGGCGGCAATCTTCGTCGTTCCCAAATCGACGGCAAGTCCGATAGCCGAAGAACCGAACCGGGTTTGACCGTATTGGGATAAAGCGCTGCCGGGCGTGTAACCGATAGGGGAGGGGGCGGTTTCTACCTGAAGACGATGGACGCTTGAAAAAGACTCCGGTGGCAGGTATATCTTTACATTTCCCTGGATGGTCGTCTGGCATGCCAATCGCCAGCCTGACTTGATTTTTTCCAAGCCCAGCGTATTTTCTTCAGATATATGGGGTGTTGAAACATCTCCATGGATCACGATGACTGCGCAGTGGCCGCAGGTGCCTTGACCGCCGCAGGTGGCGCAGATGGTTATCCCGACACTTCTTACAGCATCAATGATCGTCTGTCTGTATGTGCATGGGATACGGTTTCCCAGGGGTTCAATTACCAGTTCTATCATGGTCGGACACCACTACATGAAGTGTTCATATTTAAACGTATCACCGGATTCGATAACCACAAACTCTTCATCCCACGGGCCTTTTAGTAATTTCATCAATAGTCGCCTTGAGCCTTTGAGTTCTTCATACATCAAGCCAAACTGTTCGGCGGTACTCTTGGCATAAACCCGATTTTCATCGATATCATGCTGACCGGTATTAATCAATGCAAGTCGTTTGTAATTGGCCAGCATAATGCCGATAACTCTGTCCGCGCGTTTTTTTCCATATCGCTGAACGGTATATTCATAATCAGAAAAAGGGGTATCTCCTTCCTTAACCCATCCACTGGTCAGATAATACGTACCCGGATGAGAAAGGTGCTGTGCCTTGTATTTTGCACGGGAACCCATAAACATGCTGATGCAATCGTCTATGCGAGGTGCGATGAGGCGGCACCCTGAAGCTCGAACCCCAATAATCGCCTGAGAACATAGGCCGTACCCAAGAATGATAGAATCGTATTTCCCGGCTTCGGCGTCAATGGATTTCTGCAATGTTTGTCTCAGTTTATCCGTATCGACATGAAGCTTAACATCCAGAATGCGATAATCCATACCCTTGGGCAGAATATGAAGCAACTCATCAATGACAATGGCACAAGCAATGACTATCGTACGATGACTATTCATGGACGTCTTTCATGCTTTAATTCGACCGGTTGTTCCTCCTCAATAGAGAAGAGAGCCTCCCGGAAGAGGCCTGGTGGAACTGATCACCAGGCCCTTTAGCTAAATCTGGCCGGACCGATGAGCCCGGATATAGTTGAGGCAATGTTTGTCCATTCCCAAAACCATTTCAACCGCTTTCACCATACCTCTTAATTCCTTGTCTTCTGGATTGATGATGGCGCTGTCCAGGCCGGCGGCAATAGCCAGGGCTGCAAAAGCTCGGTTGATAAGGGGTCTTGAGGGCATGCCAAAGGATATATTGCTTAGGCCCGCGGTGAGATGCACATCCGGGAATTCATCCTTAATTTTCCGCATGGTATCAAATGCTTTTGGACCGCTTTGGGTGTCGGTGGCGATGGTTGTAATTAAGGGGTCGATATACAGGTTCCTGTCCGGAAGGCCTCCGTTTCTGGTCATCTCCACAAGGGATCGGATAATGGCCAGCCGTTCTTCACCCGTATTGGGTATGCCTTTGTCATCCAAGGCGAGTACAATCAGCTCGGTGTTGTGTTCACAGGCCAGGGGCAAAACGCCGTTGATCCTGTTTTTTTCACCGCTGAGAGAGTTTAGCATGATGGGCTTGTCTTTTAGCTGCTGAATACCCGCTTTCAAGGCTTCAGGGTTCGTGCTGTCCAGGCACAGGTTCACGTTGGTTACTGAGTGTACGGTCTGGATCAGCCAGACCATGTCGGCAGGCTCCCGGTCCGGAGGCGTGCCGGCGTTGATATCCAGATAGTGGGCACCGGCTTCAGATTGCTTGATTGCAAGTTCCCGGATAAAGGTTTCATCTCTCTCTTGAATGGCTTTGGCCACCTGTTTCCGGGTGCCGTTTATCTTTTCTCCAATAATAATCATCTTTAACTCTTTCCATACTCACGGACCGTCTCGATCAGGGCCATGACATTTTCTTTTTTTGATTCCAACGGAAGCCCGTTGGCCGAACCATCCACAATCAGACCGCCATCCGCGAAGTCGTCGATCAACGCCTTCACATAGTCTTTCACTTTTTCCGGTGTTCCGGAAACCAGCAGGCTGCCGGGTACATCCCCCCAGAAACAGGCAATGCCACTCATGATCTCTTTGTGCTTTTTTCGATCGATCTTGTCATAATGCCCCATGATCTTGCCTGGCGGCAGTTCGGCCAGATACTCCAGACGGGGGGTATAGTCTCCCTCGTAAAACGGCTCCGGTGTCAGGCCATGATCAATGAGAGCAAGAAAATATCTTTTCAAAGACGGCCAGTAGAATTTCTTGAATTGTGCATCATTCATAAAACCGCCAGCACCTTTATGTAATGGGATGAATACCCGTTTGATATCCGACATCTCCGCCATCATTAAGGTCATTTCAACCATTTGCGGTTCAAACAAATCAACAAGTGCCATTAATTTGTCCGGCTGACGGTACATGTCCAGCATGCTTCCCTTCAGGCCCCTTAAATTATCCGCCACCCAGTCAAATGCACACTGGCCGGTTACGTTGTGAACGGTCGGATACCCCATCTCTTTCAGATCGGCGATCAGTTTGTCTTGAGATGCCTGCCATATTAAATGTTCTTCACCGGCCTGTTTCAGCTTGCTGCCTATATCGCCCAGAAGTGCTGCCATCATCGGTACCCCCATAATCATCGTATAGGGAATGCTCAATGCATTGATCCCAACGGGTACCATGGCCAATGGTCCTATTGTTTCAGACATGCGCGGCATCAATTTTCGGATGGTGAAATCAGAAGGGTCTTTTAGAAAATCATCAATTTCATCAGCCTGTATAAGATCTTTTTCATGATATTGATATTGCAGGTGATCCGGAAGTCGTTGGGCCGGATCAGCCGCGCCCGGCCAACTGAATCCTTTTATGCCCATGATATCCATTACCTTGCCGGACATAATAGAAAACAGTTGACCGGTCATATCCAGATCTAATTCTTTGGCAGTCGTTTTCCATGCAGCAGCCATCTTGTCATAATCATACATGGCTTCCCTGCAGTTAACGCCTTGGGAGGTGGCAAAGTAAAAATCTGAAATGGTGGCCAGGGGGACCCGGTCCGATTTTTTTAATGCCACCACGTCCATGACGCGTTTTTCCCGCTCTTTAAAACATTTTTCATTTTCAGACGATTGAGACACGGTTTACCTCCTATTTTATCCATTGATCGCAAAGCTTTACCGCTTCGATAGCATCTTTCCCAAAGGCATCGGCTCCCACATAATCACGAATCTGGTTATCCATCTGTCCGCCGCCGATCATAATTTTGATCTCCTCCCGAACGCCTGCTTCAACCAAGGCGGCAACCGTATTTTTCATGGGGTCATAGGCCATGGTCAGAAAACCACTCATGCCGATCACCTGCGGATTAAAATCTTTGGCTGCTTCCACGAATTTTGCCACCGGCACGTCGATGCCAAGGTCCAAAACCTCATATCCGTTGATATCGAGCATCAGGGTGACAATATCCTTGCCGATGTCATGAATATCTCCCGCAACCGTACCGATGATTACTTTACCCTTTTTTTTGCTGCTTTTGTTGGCGGCAGTGAGCAGCGGTTTTATCTTTTCAGATGCAGCGTTGAGCATCTCTCCTGACAGGATCAGTTCGGGAATAAAAAACTTTCCTTCTTCAAACCGTCTACCTACCTCTGCCATAGCATCCCGGTATGCATCCAGTATTTTCATAGGATCGATGTTATCGTCGATCATATGATCGGTCAAGGCAATGGCTTTTTCCTCATCCATTGCCACAATAGCGTCAATAAGCTCTTTCATATTTTTTCCTCCTTTTTGATTAGATACCATGTTTGCCACGATGGCATGGGGAATTGTGCTTGTCAAGAAATTTATATAGATATATATATAACTATATAGAAACAGGCTAAAGCTTGACATGTTGGAAAATTGCGCGTATCCATAATCCATATGACAAAGAGCAGAAAAAAAACATCTGATAGCATTCTGTCGCCCTTTGATAAAGGGTCCTATGAACCGGCCTATTCTCAGATTGCCAATATATTGAAGCAGCATATTCGAACCGGTGTTTTCAGGCCGGGAGACCAGCTTCCGGCGGAATCGGAATTGTGTCGGCAATATCAGGTCAGCCCCATGACCGTGCGGCGAGCCATCAATATGCTGGTGGATCAGCAGGTGGCGACCGCAATCCGTGGTAGCGGAACCTATGTCAATAAACCGGAAATCGGTGCCGCGAACTTTCATTTGCAGGAGCTGCAGGATTTTTTTTCAGGATCGGATATCTCCATCAAGCTGTTGAATGTCAATATAGTCAAGGCAAATGAAAAGATCGCGGCAATGCTGAATACAACAGTAGGGGAAAAGACCATCCATATTCGTCGCCTGCTGAAAAAAGAGCTTCAACCGGCCTTTTACCATTGCGAATATTTAATATATGACCCCAAACTGCCCACTGTTGAAACCGAGATGGAGATGACTTCTTTGCGGGAACTGTTTGAAGGCAGCGGCAGCAATATGATTAAGCGGGGGGCGATAGTCATCAAGGCGGCGTTGTTGACCGATGAAGAAGCGGCTATTTTAAAGGTCAAGACACCAATGGCGGCATTTTACCTGGAGCATACCTTTTATGATTTTAATGATGCACCCATCAGCTGGGGGTATTTTGTTTGTCCGGGGGATCGGTTGAACTTTAAAACAGATGTGGGGATTGTATAATGGAAAATGCCCTTTATCAAAAATTGATCGGCCATGTGGCCAATCTGGAAGAAGAAGCGTCGATCGCACTCGTGAAGAAACTGATACTGCAAAAGGAAGACCCCCTGACGATTATCGGGATGTGCAAAAAAGGGATGCAACAGGTTGGTGAAGCTTATGAGAAAGGCGATTATTTCCTGTCCGGACTGATTATGGCCGGTGAGATTTTTCGACAAGTCACGGAGATTATTCAGCCTGAGGTAAAGAAACAGGGGGAGAATAAAGTATCAGGATCTGTGCTGATCGGAACCGTACAGGGGGATATTCATGATATCGGGAAAAACATTGTGAGCATGCTGCTTTCCTGTGCCGGTTTTACGGTTTATGATATGGGTGTGGATGTTCCGGCAAAGGAGTTTATTGAGCAGGCGGAAAAGATCAAGCCCCAGATAATCGGATTGTCCGGATTGTTGACAGCTGCCATAGAACCTATGCGGCAGACGGTTCAACAGATTTTGACGGCAAGTCCCGATCGATTTCCAAGACCCCGAATCATCATTGGCGGCAGCATGGTGGATGAGGAGGTGCGCCGCTATACAGGGGCCGACTATAGCACCTCGGATGCAGTGGCAGGTGTTGATCTGTGCCGCCGCCTTGTTCCGGAAATCAGTTAATTGTTGAAAGCATTTTTGCGGCGACTCTGTAAGTGATTTGGGGGGAGTGTAAACCCTATTCTTGCAACTGTAGGGTAAAGTGTGTTTAGATCATAATGCCTTATTCCTGACCTCTTCCAGAAATTTTTGAATTCGTTTCTCCTGCCTGGGGTTCATGTTGACCGGCAATCCGTTCATTATCAAATCCATCAAAAAAACTATAATCTTGTCAAAAGAATAGGCATCGTCAATCGTCATTCGGAAGCTCATGGTCTCGATCAGCCCAGTCATGGCATAGGCAAGAAGATCGGGATCGATTTTCCGGATCAGGCCTTGTTCCATGGCTTCGTTGAACTCTCTGATAACGGGCTGGGTCAGGTCGCGATAAATGCCCTTGACCCGTTCCTGAAACCAGGTGGAGTCTTTTGTCATCTCGGCGCGGAGTTGATTTAAAATTTCGCTGTATTTGGAGTACTGCTCGAAAAAGACCTGTGCTCTTACAAGGAGCCGCATGAGGTAGTCCTTCTCATTTTTCATGGCTTGTGCTGCGTTCCCTATCATGGTTTTGACCACACCGTCAATCGCTTCCAGGAACAGATCTTCTTTGTTGTTGAAGTAGATATAAAATGTTCCGGTGGACATATCCATGGCATCAGTGATATCCTTGACTTTGGTTTTGTAAAAGCCTTTTTCGGCAAATATTTTGAGGGATGCCTCGATGATTTCATTCTTACGCCTATCTCTTGGACCTTTCGGTGGCAATAGGGCTTCATTTGAATCTGCCTGTCTCAGACGAATGTTTTCAAGTTCGTTTTCCAGTGGCGTATGAGTTGCAATTTTTTTTTTGATGAATTTTACAGGAAACCCCATTTCATTTTTTAACTGCTGGATCAGCTTCAAACGATCTAAGTGGCTTTCATCGTAGTATGCCATGGTTTTACCGGATTTTTCGGGAGGATGCAGGAGTCCTTCTCTCAGGTAGAAATGGATGGTTGAGCGGGGAATGCCGGTAAGTTTTTCAACTTCGCTGATTTTGAGATAATTTTCTTTTTTCAAAGTTGCCTTTTATTATGGTTAATCGATGAACTATAAATAAACTATTAAGTCGTTGATGGCAAGCGTTTTTTATTGTTAATGGTGGTACATTCTTGTTATCCTAATAACTATTTTGAATAATACAATTTACTAATCATTTATATTTTTGAAAAAAAATTATTGACACGTTAATAACCCGATGTTAATCATCAGAAATGATAATTCATTTTTATTTATAAAGTAAACATGGCCTGCTGGTATTCAACCATCAGGTAAATAGTTCACTAAACATATGGAGGTTACCGTGAGTCATGGCAAACTGGCAATCGTCGGCATCGGAGAAGTGCCGACGCGAATCATGCCCGAGAGGACCCGGTGGGACATACTCTATGATGTATGTACAGAAGCGATCAGAGATTCGGGATTGGATAAAAACGATATAGAGGGAGTCATT
>JAHIVH010000063.1 GCA_018816735.1 Pseudomonadota bacterium
CGGCACAGACTATTGAAAAGTTCGTGGTTGATCAGATCCGGAAAATCGGAAAAGACGTGGTGCTTTTTGAACAGACCTATCTGAATGCTGGCCGTGAGATTGAAAATAAACTGCAGGCCCTGGACCAGGATAAATTAATCAACCAAAACAAACTCAGAAAGCATACTGATGAAATGAAACGCCTCATCGAAAATCTGTCATCAGATACGGGGATAAGTTTGCCGGTTCAATCCCGAATGGCGGATCTTCAGGAACTGATCCTCACTGATGAAAAACAGCTTGAGGCCTTATTAAAGGAAATCGAAGCCCTGAAAAAAATCAGGCTGACCAAAAAGGATTTCAAAGATGTTTTTTCATCATTTGATCCGGTTTGGGAAACACTCTCCATCAGGGAGCAGGTCAGAATCATTCGGCTTTTAATTGAACAAATCGGGTATGATGGTGAAAAAAAAAAAATTGCCATTACTTTCAGGCCTGCAGGCATTAAATGCCTTGCCAGGGAATATTCATAACAAAAGAACAAAAGAAGGAGTCAATATGGATACAGGTTTCACAGTCGAATGCAATTTTAAAGTTCCGGGCAATGATAAAAATTATCCCCCGACAAAAGGCCGGATTCCGCGTATATCAAAATTAATGGCATTGGCCATCCATTTTGATGAGCTGATCAGAACCAAAAAAGTAAGGGATTATGCCGATATTGCCGATCTTGGCTACGTGACTCGCGCAAGGCTGACTCAAATTATGAATCTCAT
This sequence comes from Pseudomonadota bacterium, assembly GCA_018816735.1. Classification (GTDB taxonomy): domain Bacteria; phylum Desulfobacterota; class Desulfobacteria; order Desulfobacterales; family JAHIVH01; genus JAHIVH01. Next base: position 756 of record JAHIVH010000063.1, read on the forward strand.
TCTTCTTGCACCGGATATCCAAGAGAAAATATTATTTTTGCCGGAAGTCCATGAAGGGCCGGACCCGATCACGGAGCATCAGATCCGGAAAATGGTATTAAGTTCCGACTGGTCGGAACAGAAAAAAATATGGGACAAGTTCATGTCATGATAAAAATCATCGTTTCTCAGGATGACAATTTTAAATCGGAAAATGAGTCGGAATGAGCCGGTTTTCTAATATCCGGTTTGATTTCGTTACCTTAACATCTTCATTAAAAAAGAGGCCTCCTACCCTGATACAAATGGGAAAAATATGGAATAAAAAAATTTTTCGAACGTTTTTGACAGGGATGTTAAAAAAATTCCGTGTAAAAAAATCGGCTTAGAAATTCTTCTCTGACGTAAGTGTTTTTTGTGGAGTTAACGTCAGAAAAAAGTGCTTGACGGGTGAAGTTGGATCGTTTAAATTCCACCCCATCAGGTGTTCATGAAAAGTGCTCCCCACCTATAAAAAACCACTTAAAATAAAAAATAAATAATGATGTAATCTCAATTATTTATTGTACTTATAAGAGATCATTTCTTCCCACTGAATGAGCTCAAAGGATTTTTTTTTGTGTTGTTTTAGCATGTTGTAAAAACATGAGGCCTCGTAAGCAGTTGTTCTTCAGGCAGTACTTCTAATATTAACTTAAACAGGATCAGGAGGATAGGTATATCTATGGGCAGAGGCGTAAAAACGCCGAAAAATAAAGGGAATCAGTTTAATAAGGTTCAACAGTTAAACATAGGGCATCAGTCTATCGAAACACATCAACAAAAGGATATACGCCAGATCATGGATGTTGAATGCTGTGGGATCGAGGGCATCGATGACAGACTGATGATGGAACTAAAAACATTGATCGAGGCGCTGAATTTTGGCCGCCTGGAAGAAATTCAGGTAAAGGACGGCAGGATTGTGTCACCGCCAAAACGGATTACAAAGAAAATCAAGGTGGGAAGCATACCGGAAATGTTTGCTGTGCTTCGGTCAATAAAATGCGGGCTCATAAGGAAGATAGAGATAACTAATGGTAAAATCGCTATCGTCCATATTGAGTATGATTTACAACCTTTGTAACAATTATAATACCAAATAATATACTGCTTTTTAAAAATTTAATTTAACTTTCAAACAGCTGACCGCACGAGCGGAGGCCGTAGAAAGCCATTAAAAAGATGAACAATTGTATAGTTGTATCATTCAATAATGGCATTCTCGACTTCCGCTTTTTTTTTGCTTTTCGGTCGGCTTTCTACGGCTCTCCTGTTTGCGGGTTCGGCTCAAAAAGGAGAGCCAAATGTACAACCAATCAACCTTTGAGGAACTTCTTGTTGTTGCAAAACCGATTATAAATTCTCTGGTTAACAGAAGTATTGGAAAAGCCATGTTAACCGAAAATGACCGGGACGATCTGATTAATGAACTCCAGTTCGAATTATTTAAAAGGAGAAAATATTTTCTGAAAGAATTTGCCAACAGTTCGGAATTTAAAGGGCTCATAAGATACGTGGTCAGATTAAAATTATTGAATATCATAGAGAAAAGGGCCGCCCTGAAAAGGCATTATAATCTGGAAACGCCTGTTTTGATCAATGATTTCGAACTCGAAAACCGGTTGGCATATTCTCCTCAGAATCAACTCGACCTATATATGGATATTGAAAACATCCTGATGAAGTTAAGCCCGGAGCAGGTAGAAATTTGCCTCAGTCTGAAAGACGGTACAATTGCTGACGTAGCAAGGGATTTGAAAATGAAACGCTCAAAAGTAAGAAGTATGCTGAAGAATATTAGAAAGGTATTTTCGGAAGAAAAATTAATTTGAAATTTTTTCAGAAAAAAGAGCCAAAAATCAATTTTTTCCGTTTTTAGTATATTAGAGGGAGGAAATAAATCCTTCCTCCAACCCTTCTAAAAATAAATAAGGAGCAATCTGATGTTAACACAAAAAAACTTTGACAATGCAGACGTTGAAAAAATCCTTCTGGAAATCGAGCCCGGAAACGGGAAGGCAAAACTTAGTATCCGTTTGAAAGATAAAGACGATCCATTATTCGAGCTTTTTCAAAAAGAAGAAGAAAGAGAACGGAAAATTCAAGGGATTATGCGGAATATCAAAAGGCTGTTTGAAAGGAGGATCTGATGAGTAAGGAAACAATAACCATACAGGAAATACACGAACTCCTTAAACAGGGATACCTGCTTAAACAGGGGATTTCATCCCGGCAGGCAAAGCTGAAAGAAGTCAATCAGCAAGTGGC
>JAHIVH010000064.1 GCA_018816735.1 Pseudomonadota bacterium
AAACGTAAACAACGGAATGGCGATAATGCCGGGGAGGTTAGCCACTCTTCCGATTTCGATAATGATCACATTTGTGGATGTGTGTATACTTGAAAAAAAATACAGCCCAAGCCCGCCGATGATTGAAAACAAAGGTGTACCGATGGACACGCCAAATAAAACCAATAAGACAAATACCAGCGTAATCATTCCTTCAATCATCATTCAACCACTAAGCTCTTGTTAAAATAAACGTTTTTTATCTGGAGAAGGCTACGGAACATCGTGATCATAAAAAAATACGGTATGACTAAAAGGAATACCCAATCCGGCGCTCCCGGCCAGATATTGCTGACATGGCTGTCCATTTGAATATGAATATAGGAGACTGACGTCATGAAGAGAAGAAAACAGCATACCCCAACTGTAAGAGAAGAAATGATGCTGAAAACCTTTTGTTTGGGTTCACTCACGTAGCGGGTGAGCAGATCCATGCTGATATGTCTTTTTTCTCTGGAAGCCGTTGACGCACCCAAAAAAGTGACCCAAAGAATCAATATCCGGGTCAGGTGTTCCACCCACAAAAAGCCCATGGATAAAGTGTTTCTAAGTACGACCTGACCAAATGCAATACTGATCATGGTAATCACGCTTATACAAATCAGCCATTTCTCCATGCTGGCGATATGGCCATCCACCATTTCCAAAATATCTGTAAGTTTCTTCATTTTGAGGACCGGTATTCTGCCAAGAGACTTAAAATTTCATCCAGGGTTTCCCTGGGGAATTCTTTTCCCGCCAATTTATCCCAGATCGGTCTTGTCAGGTCTTTCATTTTTGAAGTTTCTGACTCAGGCAACTGGATTTCTTTTACACCATATTTGATCATGGCATCATAGCACTGTGTATTCGTCTTTCTTACAAACCGGTTAAATTCTTCTTCCTTTTTTTCTTCTACAATTACCTGATCAAACAAGACCTTATAATTTTCAGGAAGCTGACTCCATGATTCCAGCTTAACGGCAACGAGGACAGGCATATAACGAATTTTTGCAGGAATAACATATTTAGTGACGGTATAGAGTTGGGTGCCCACCCAAATTATGGAAGGCGAGATCACCAGATCGCCCACATCTGATCTGACGCTGGGAACCATGTCCGGTATGCTGATTGGAATGGGGCTGGCGCCAAAGGCCTGAAAAATGGCGATCTCAATTTGTCCGGCAACGCTCAATGTTTTACATTTTTTAAAGTCCTCTACGGTTCTTATTTCTACTTTTGTCGAATACATCTGGTCAAAATCCTGATCTCCCCAAATCAGCATTTTATATCCATTTTTTTCGCAGAGCTTTGAAAACTTGTCTCTCATTTTACGTCTGATGAAATCAACTTCATCATAGTCATTGAACAGATAAGGCAGGGTCAACACAGACATTTCCGGGCAGACCATCATAACACTGCCACCTGATAATCCGGCACCATCCAGCTGACCGATTCTCATTTTTGAAATGCAGTCCTCATCATCCCCCATGGTCCCCCCCCAATAAACATCTATTTGGAAGTCGCCATTGGACCGTCTAGCGAGCTCCTGGAAAAGTTCCTTTTTAACATACACCGCCCAGCCCACGCCATCCGGCGCCAGCGTCGCTATTTTCCAGGTGTATTTGACTTCTGTTTCGCATAACCCGGAAGAACCATATGTCAAACCCACGCTAAATACTGCCAAGACAAATACATTGAGTAATCTTTTCATACGCTTTTATCCTTCCCGCATATCCATCCTGAAACCGCTGGATGAGCCGGTTTCAGGATAAACACGCTTGACCGTTAATAGGGGAATCCGGCAGATTTTCATTAGACGACAGCCGGATTTGCATGTCTAAAGGAACCTCTGTATTATATCTGAGGAAGGCCTTCTAATTTTGACTTAAACAGATTAATCTTTTTAGCGAGCTTTGGCGTATCGAGAAACAGTTCCGGATAATATTTTTCCTTGCCGACGATCGGGTTCACGGAACATCTGGCCCAGTTGGCAGTCATTAAATCCATATAACATCGCTGGCATCTGACACATTTAACAATATCATCGATACGCCCTTCCTTCACCTTTACGGGCCAAAACGGGTCTGCAATTGATTGGCGACCGAGGGAGATGATATCGGTTTTGCCGGATTTAATGGCCTTTTCTGCCGTTTCAGGATTGATAAAGTTGGGGGTGATCACCGGAAGTCCGCCAGATGCTTCTTTGAAGCCCGGCGCCCATCTCGTGAATTCATTTTCTCCATCAGGGGCAAAGGCGGCACCTGGATTTTCATATGATCCCTGGGATACGTTCAGAAAATTGACACCTGCATCTTTGCACAGGGCGACCACTTGTTTTACCTCTTCATGTGTGATGCCGCCAGGCATAAGCTCATCTCCGGAAAGCCTTACCCCCAGAGGTTTATCCTGTCCGATTTTGGCTCTTGTTTTCACAATGATATTCGTAAGGAATCGGGCCCTGTTTTCAAGACTTCCCCCATATTCATCGTGACGTTTGTTGGAACGGGGAGACAAAAACTGATGTAATAGATATCCATGAGGTGCATGAATTTCGAGAGCATCGTAACCAAGCTTGTACGAAGCGTTTGCCTGAACGGCAAAACGATCTTCCAAGTCAATGATTTCCGCCTTAGTCATTTCACGTGGCGTCTCTCCGTCTACGATGTGAACCATTTCAGGAGCCATAATGCCGATCGTTTCAAGCGCCCATGCCCTAAAACCTTCGTATTCAGCATCATTCATCTTGCTGACCTGGGCGAAATCGGGAACGAGTTTTTCAGCCTCTTCTCCACCAAATTCACGCGCAAGCCTTTTCATCTGTCTTTGCCAGCCTTGGTTCAAATTTCTCATGTCAGTTTTCATGGGAATAGCTGAAGGTGCGCCTGCCGGGCAATCTCTTGATTCTGCATGAGGGTGGCCCTGTCTCCCCCAGCCTGGGCTGAGCTGGATGCATATTTTGCAGCCTGAAAAGTGATGGATCATCTCCGTCAGTTCACTGTGATACCGGTAGTAGCGTTCATCGATCATAAGGCTTGGGTTCAGGCATTCCTGCCCCCCCCAGCGATGGGGATTCATCACCACACATTCAGTGATAATCAGCCCGAATCCGCCTCTGGCACGCATGGCATACCAGGCTGTGCCCTGATCGCTATGATAACCGTTCGGTCCTGTATAGCCCATATTCATTGGGGCCATGGCGATTCTGTTTTTTAGTTCAATATTACCGATCTGTATCGGTTCAAATAATGCTTTGTAACTCATCGAAGTCTCCTTTTGTAAGAAATGGTTGTGTTGGTTCGTGCCCCGGATGAAAACCAGGATTTTTTTCCAAGTTCAAGGAAGGCGAAAATTTTAACCACAGGAATACATAGAAGTATTTCGAGGATTGAAATTTGAGCCTGACGCAGAAATTGGGAAAAAAGACGGTTTCCATTCAGGCACGAATTCTTCGTTTGGTCGTATCAATGCCCAGGAGTCTTCCCAGGTTGCCGCCGAATATTTTTGCGCGGTCTTCATCGGTGATCGGTGGATAGCCGTAGCCTTCCTGCATATCCTCAGGAATTTGAAACTCCCTCAATCCCTGTACAGCCCCTTTTATCTGGATGCTGAATCCGGCATAATCAGACCCCCATATGATTTTGTCCGGGCCGACCCATCTCATGGCTTCGCCCAGGATCTTAGCAAATTTCCTTGGTGAGGTTATGGCCCAGGGAACAAGCAGGCTCAGGCATACGTAAACATTGGGATGCCCCATGGCGACCATGTTCAAATCGTCACAATAGGGATACCCCATATGAAACGCATTGATGATAAGCCCCGGAAAATCGCGTGCCACATCGTCGATCAGAATCGGCAGGGCATATTTGCTTTTTCCCGGCGGTACCCAGCTGAAACCGGTATGAATATCAAGAACGATACCCAATTCTTCCGCTTTTTTATAAAACGGCCAGAGTTCGGGATCATTGATATAGGTGTCTTCCGGTGCATAGAATTTAAATATTTTAGCTCCCTTCTCTTTCACCCAGTATTCGAGCTCCCATATGGTGTTTTTGACCCCCTTATGTTTGATCGGAGAAATGTTTGGCTGGTACATGAACCGGTCCGGATTCGATTCAACGATTTTAGCCATTTCACCGTTTGAACACCATCTGCTTGTGTAGCCGGTGGTATCCATCATCGACTCCGGCAACAGGCACGCGATATCCACGCCGTATTTATCCATAGATTTTATGAGGCTGTTCGGATCAGCGCTCTTTACGATTTCCCACTCTTCCATGCCTTCCAGATACGATGCCAGCATATGCGGAAGGCATCCTGTAAAAAGCGGCCTGCTGATACTGTCGATCGCCTTCCACCACATCTGAACGCCTGGGAAATGATTGATTTCATCCATATTTCCGATCAGATGGGGCTCGGGATCTATTTTAAAAAAACTGTCTTGTTTGAATGTATTTTCCATTTAAAGATTCCCCTTTTTCACGCCATGTCGGCGTTATTTTTATCCGATAATTCTGTCGTGGCCTGCCCAGAATTTTGCCTTGATATCCTTTTTTAAAATTTTACCGATAATCGATTTCGGGATGTCATCCCAGAATTCCACGGATTTCGGACATTTGTAACCGGCAAGCCTCATTTTACAAAAAGCAATAATCTCTTCAGTGGTGGCTGTCTGATCCGTTTTCAGCACGATGACCGCCTTAACGATTTCCCCCCATTTCGCATCAGGCGCAGATACCACAGCACATTCTTTTACAGCCGGGTGTTGGTAAAGCACATCTTCGGTTTCCTTGGGGTATACATTTTCTCCACCTGATATGATCATATCCGTCTGTCTGTCCGTTAAAAAGAGATAGCCGTCTTCATCCAGATACCCGATATCTCCGGTATGATACCATCCGCCTTTCAGTGCTTTTTGGGTTGCTTCTTCATTCTTCCAGTATCCCATCATGATGTGTTTGCCTTTGACACAGATTTCTCCCCATTTACCTACCGGAAGCACACGGTCATCTTCATCGACGATTTTTATTCGGGAACAGGGGGCAACCTTTCCGGCGCTTGACAGCCTATAAGATAGCGGCCCTTCGATCACATGATCCCGGTAATCAAAGATGGTGATGGGCCCACCTGCAGTTTCTGTTGCGCCGTAACCTTGTGAAAAGAAATTGCCGAATTTTTGAATGCACCGTTTCAAAACTTCCGGGGGGAACGGACTGCCTGCATAGGAGAGGGAGATAAGGCTCGACAAATCGTATTTGGACGTATCCCCCAAATCGACTAACCAGCCATATATGATAGGCACCAGGTTCATGTGGGCGCACTTCTCATCCTGAACAAGTCTTAAGATTTCTCCCAGATCCATTTTCCGGTTGATCACCACCTTCCCACCCATAATCATCGTTGCTGTAATCGGCCACAGCGACACATGAAAAACAGGCAGTACATAACAGGTAGAAAAAGGTGTATCCTTTTCAAGTGAAGGAAATTCGGTTGCCACGATCATGGCATTGGTCAACGCGGCTGTCATCAGGTTTCTGTGGGACAGCATCACGCCTTTAGGAAGTCCGGTGGTTCCCCCGGTATACATCAGAATGGCAAGGTCATCTTCTTGTATATTAAATTTTTCAGCATCCGGTTCAGCATCCGATGAATTTTTCAAGATGTTTTCGTAGTCATGAAACCCATCGAGTTCATTGTCCATCGATATCCATCGGGTGATGCCTTTTAGCTGGGGTTTCAGTTCAAGAATTTTGACTTCAAACCCGTCGCCTACCATCAATGTGGTCGATTCCCCATGATTGATGATATAGACAAGCTCCTGGTCGGACAGCCTGTAGTTTTGCGGACACACTCGAACACCGATTTTGGCTGCTGCAAAGTATACTTCCATATACTTGCTGCAGTTATCTGCAAGAACCGCCAGGTGATCGCCCTTTTTGCATCCCATGTCCAAAAGCGCATGGGCAAGTCGATTGACCCGCTTATTTAATTCCCGGTAGGTGAGTCTTTTCTCTTCAAAGACAATAGCGGTCCTTTCTGCAAAATGAATGGACCCGTAATAAGGTATGTCTCCTAGTGTATACATAATGTTGACGCTCTTTTAAATGGCCTCACTACCGGACCATGATTTGGGCAACCCCTGAAACTGCATCAGCATATTCCTGCTCATTTCGTTTGATATGGGAGAAAACTGAAGTTGATACGCGTCTCTCAGGTAACGCTGCATGGGGTATTCACTGCAGATGCCGTAACCGCCTAAAATCTCAGCACCGTATCGACCTGCATGAAGCGCCCCTTCGGCGGCAACGAGTTTGGCCATGGTCGCCTCCAGATGGTAGTCCTTGCCGTTGTCGCAGAGCCAGGCAGCCTTGTATGTCAGATTTCTGGAATTTTCCAGATTGATGTACATGTCCGCGAGATAATGCTGAAGAATCTGAAACCGGCTGATGGGCCCGCCGAATGCATGCCGCTTTTTCACATAATCCATGGCATCTTCATAGGCGGCAGCAATAAGGCCAACCCCCATCATGGCGCACCCGATTCGTTCCGGGTTGATCACGGTCAGCATTTCATACCAGCCGTTTCCTTTTGTTCCCAGAATATTCTCGTGGGGAATCTCCACATTGTTGAAAGTAATTCCCACTGAATCACAATGGTGGCAGCTGATTTTGGGAATCCGGGTAATGGAGATGCCTTTTGCATTGGACGGTATCAGAAAAATGGTCAGCGACTGACTGGGTTTGGCGTCTTTGTCTGTTTTGCATATGGCAATCATGTAATCCGATACATGGGCACCGGTGATAAACACTTTTTCACCGTTAATGACCCAGCGGTCTTCCTTTTCTTCGGCAAACGTGGAAATGGCGCCTAAGATGTCTGTTCCGCCGGCTGGCTCGGTAAATGCCATACATGTCTTCAGTTTGCCGTCACCGATTAATGGAAGCAATTCTTCCTTCTGTTTTTTGGTTCCGAGCTCGGATATAAACCGGGTGCCAAATCCGATGGTCGCTCCCACTGCAAGGGCCACCGACATAGAGGCTTTACATATTTGTTCAAATAAGATCATACCGTCAAGGACGCTAATATCGTCTCCACCATACTCTTCCGGCAGATTGGCGCGAAAAGCGCCGATATCAACGAATTTTTGCCAAAGCTCATCCGGCGGGAAATCGACATTTTCGTCCATCCACCGCACATAATCCTTGTTCAGCTCTTTTTTACAAAAGTTGATGGCTTCCTTGCGAATCATCTTTTGTTCTTTTGAAAATCCAAAATCCATATAAATCACTCCTTATTTGGCATCTGATGCCTTGTTCATTTCTTTCTGAATGCTTGTCAACTGATCCGGGTCTTTTCGGAATTCATCCATGATTGCCTGGATATCCGGTGAATAGATCAGCCACTGGATGGCGTTACGCTCCATAGCCAGCGCTGTCTCCAAGCTTCCGCACTCTTCTGATTTGGCCATGACTTCTTTGGCCATGCGAAGGGCAATCGGTTTCTTCGTGCTGATGTTGGACACGACCGCCTGAAACTTCTCCTCAAATTCATCATCCGGGAACACGTTCGTCAGCAAACCCATGTCATACATCTGGCGGGCCGTATAATCTTTCCGGCCGCTGTATATGATTTCCCTTGCCCTGAAGACCGGCATGCTTCTCACGATTCGGGCGGTCCCCCCCCATCCGGGGAGTATACCCATATTGATCTCCGTGGTACCGATTTTGGCAGATTCCTTGGCATACAGAAGGTCGCAAGCAAGCGCCAGTTCAAGACCGCCTGCCA